>NZ_JAGPXT010000030.1:0-24532 GCF_018070465.1 Micromonospora sp. C95 | reverse complement strand
GTAGCGCAGCGGAGTCCCGCAGTCGCGAACGGAAGGCGTGTGCGGTGAGCGCGAGGAATGTAGCGCAGCGGAGTCCCGCAGTCGCGAACGGAAGGTATGCCCGGTGAGCGCGGCGGTGGAACCGGGGGACGGGGGTGCACGGTCCGCGCCGGGCCGGCGCGAGCTGGCGTACGCCGTGCTGCTCAGCCTGGCCGGCGCGGGGTTGGCGCTGTGGGCGGCGACCCGGACCTGGGTGGTCGACGTGGTCGGCCGCTCGGAGCCGATGCTGCTGGTGGAGGAGGGGCGCACGGGTGGGCAGTTGCTGCCGTGGCTGCCGGCCCTGGCCCTCGTCGGGCTGGCCGGCGGCGGCGCGGTACTGGCCACCCGGGGTCGGCCGCGCCGGGTGCTCGGCGGGCTGTTGACCCTGCTCGGCCTGGCCGTGGCGGCCGGTGGTGGTTACGGGCTCGTCGGTGATCTCGGGGATCTGGTCACCTGGCAGTGGCCGGCGCTCACCCTGATCGGCGGGGTCGTCGCCGCCGGTGGCGGTTCGTTGACCCTGCTGCGTGGTCACCGCTGGCCGGCGATGGGTGCCCGCTACGAACGCCGGCCGCGCCGACCGGTTGGGACCAGTGGGCCGATCGGTGGTGCCGGCACCGTCGAGGCGTGGGAGGCGCTGGACCGGGGCGAGGACCCGACGATCCGCTGACCGGCCGGACGGCGCGTGTGGGGTCCAGCTGTCGCCGTACCGGGCGGAGCGGCGTGTTCAGCCGACCGGCTGGCGGGCGCGGGCGCGGGCGGCGGTGAGTTCCGCGACGAGGCGGTCCAGCTCGGCCCGCTGGTCGGCTCGGGCCCGGTCGGCGCAGATGGCCTCCCAGGCGTTGCCGGCGGCGGTCCGCATCCGGTCCGGCCCGACCATCGCCCGCTCCAACGTGTGGACGACACCGACGGCGAGCGACGCGACGGTGCGCGAGATGGTGGTGAGTCCGATGGTCTGCTGCGGCGCGGAGGTACTCATGATCACCCCGGGGAGAGATCGTCGTGGCGGTGGGGCAGGCGCGTCATCGAGTGTGCCCGAGCCCGATGCTGCTCGGCGCGGGTTTCGTGGTGATGACTGCACCGTCAACTCTGCGGTAGGGGGTGTGACCGGCACAGGGACCTTGGTCCTTGAGCTTGGTCACAGCATCGACGTGGCCGGATCGCTGGCCTGCGGTCGGACGGCCGGAGCGCCCGTACATGGGCGAACGTCGATGGTGTCGTGACGCAGAGTGATGACCTGTGCGCGCAAGTCGGCCATTATGCCGCAGCCCGATTCGTGAGGAGCGCCATACCCCCGGCGGTCGGGTCCAGGTGGGGCCCCCTAGCATCGGCCCATGACACCCGGAGAGGGGAGTCCGTTGGTGACTGCTGAACATGCGCACGCGGAGGGGAACGAGGCCGGCCCGGCGGCGCCCGTCAGCGTGCTCGACGAGATCCTGGCCGGCGTCCGGGAGGACGTGGCCCGGCGGCAGGAGCAGGTTCCGCTGGAGCGGATCCGTGAACTGGCCGCCGCCGCGCCGCCGCCGCTCGACGCGTACGCGGCGCTGCGCCGGCCCGGCGTCGCCGTCATCGCCGAGGTGAAGCGCGCCTCGCCGTCCAAGGGCAAGCTGGCCGAGATCGCCGACCCGGCGGACCTGGCCGGCGAGTACGCGGCCGGTGGGGCCCGGGCGATAAGCGTGCTCACCGAGGGACGCTGGTTCGGTGGGTCACTCGACGACCTGGCCGCCGTGCGGGCTGCGGTGAACATTCCGGTGCTGCGCAAGGACTTCGTGGTCTCCAGCTACCAGGTGCACGAGGCCCGCGCGCACGGTGCCGACCTGGTGCTGCTGATCGTCGCGGCGCTCGAGCAGAACGTGCTTGTCGGTCTGCTGGAGCGGATCGAGTCGCTGGGCATGACCGCGCTGGTCGAGGTGCACGACGAGGAGGAGGCCGACCGGGCCATGGAGGCTGGTGCACAGGTCATCGGGGTCAACGCCCGTGACCTGCGTACCCTTCAGGTCGACCGGTCGGTGTTCGAGCGGATCGCGCCCGGCCTGCCGAGCCACGTCGTCAAGATCGCGGAGTCGGGGGTACGCGGCCCGCACGACCTGATCCGGTACGCCTCGGCCGGCGCCGACGCCGTCCTGGTCGGTGAGGGACTGGTCACCCAGAAGAGTCCCCGGGAGGCGGTGGCCGAGCTGGTGAACGCCGGCAACCACCCGGCGACCCCCCGCCCGGCGCGCTGATCCGCGTCGGGCGACCCCTTGCGAGCGAGAGGACCCGCGATGAGTGCTGACGCCACGGGCATCGAGGTGCCGGCGCAGTTTCCCGACGCCGCCGGCCATTTCGGCACGTTCGGCGGCCGGTTCGTGCCGGAGGCACTCGTCGCCGCCCTCGACGAGCTGGCGTCGGCGCACCGGGCGGCGATGGCCGACGAGACGTTCCGGACCGAGTTCGCCGACCTGTTGCGCGACTACGCGGGCACACCGTCGCTGCTCTACGAGGCCCGCCGGTTCTCCGCCCGGGCCGGTGCCCGGGTGCTGCTCAAGCGGGAGGACCTCAACCACACCGGCGCGCACAAGGTGCGCAACGTGCTCGGTCAGGCGCTGCTGACCCGGCGGATGGGCAAGCGGCGGGTGATCGCGGAGACCGGTGCCGGCCAGCACGGCGTCGCCACCGCCACCGCCGCCGCCCTGTTCGACCTGGAGTGCGTGGTCTACATGGGGCAGGTCGACACCGAACGGCAGGCGCTGAACGTGGCCCGGATGCGGATGCTCGGCGCCACCGTCGTACCGGTGACGACCGGCTCGCGCACCCTCAAGGACGCGATGAACGAGGCGATGCGGGACTGGGTCGCCAACGTCGACGAGACCCACTACCTGATCGGTACCGCCGCCGGGCCGCACCCCTTCCCGGCGCTGGTCCGCGACTTCGTGCGGGGCATCGGTGCGGAGGCCCGGGCGCAGTGCCTGGAGCTGACCGGTGCGCTGCCCGACGCGGTGACCGCCTGTGTCGGTGGTGGCTCCAACGCGCTGGGCATCTTCCACGCCTTCACCGACGACCCTCAGGTGCGGCTGTACGGCTTCGAGGCCGGCGGCGACGGGGTGGACACCGGCCGGCACGCGGCAAGCATCACCGGCGGCTCCACCGGCGTCCTGCACGGCACCCGGACCTTCGTCCTCCAGGACGCCGACGGGCAGACGCAGGAGTCGCACTCGATCTCCGCCGGTCTGGACTACCCGGGCGTGGGCCCGGAGCACGCCTGGCTGCACGACACCGGCCGGGCCACGTACCTGCCGGTCACCGACGACGAGGCGATGGCCGCGTTCGAGCTGCTCTGCCGGACCGAGGGGATCATCCCCGCGATCGAGAGCGCGCACGCCCTGGCCGGCACCCTGGCCATCGCGCCGAAGCTCGCCGCCGAGTTGGGCCGGCAGCCCACCATCGTGGTCAACCTCTCCGGCCGGGGTGACAAGGACGTGCACACCGCCGGTGAGTACTTCGGCATCCTCGACAAGGAGTGAGGCCATGAGCGAGCGGACCAGCCGGATCGGGGTGGCGTTCGACAAGGCCCGGGCGGACGGCCGGGCGTTGCTGGTCGGCTGCATGCCGGCCGGATTTCCCACCGTCGAGGGCAGCATCGCCGCGATGAAGGCGATGGTCGCCGCGGGCGTCGACGTGATCGAGGTGGAGATCCCGTACTCCGACCCGGTGATGGACGGCCCGGTGATCCAGCGGGCCAGCGACATCGCGCTGGCCGGCGGCGTACGCACCCGGGACACCTTGCGCATCGTCGAGGCGGTGGCCGCCACCGGCGCCCCGGTGGTCACGATGACCTACTGGAACCCGATCGAGCGGTACGGCGTCGACACCTTCGCCCGGGACCTCGCCGCGGCCGGCGGCACCGGGCTGATCACCCCCGACCTGATCCCGGAGGAGGCCGGCGAGTGGCTGGCCGCCTCGGACGCGCACGGGCTGGACCGCACGTTCCTGGTCGCGCCGTCGTCGACCGACGAGCGGCTGGCGATGACCGCCGCGCACTGCCGGGGCTTCGTCTACGCCACCGCGATCATGGGCGTCACCGGTGCCCGGTCACAGACCTCCCAGGCGGCGCCGGTGCTGGTGTCGCGGGTGCGGGAGGTCACCGACCTGCCGGTCGGCGTCGGCCTGGGCGTGGGCACCGGGGCACAGGCCGCCACCGTGGCCGGGTACGCCGACGCGGTCATCGTCGGCAGCGCACTCATCCGCTGCCTGCTCGACGCCCCCGACGAGGCGACCGCCCTGACCGCCCTGCGCACCCTCAGCACCGAACTGTCCGAAGGCGTCCACCACCCCACCCGCTAAGCCCTCGGCGCCACCCCTCGCCGTCGATCTCGCACTCCCTGTCGCCGTTCTGTGCCGAATGTCGGCTTTGTGGCGACAGGAAGTGCAAGATCGCGGGGGTGGGGTGGGTGGAGTGGGTGGGGGCGCGGGAGACCGGGGTGACGGCGCGGGGGTGCGCAGCGGTAGCGTGTGCACCCGTGAGTCTCGCCTCGCCGACCTCCCTGGCCGCCATCCCGAGTCCGAGCAACGCCGTGTGGCAGCTCGGCCCGTTCCCCATCCGGGCGTACGCGCTGTGCATCCTCGCCGGCATCGCGGTGGCCTGCTGGGTCACCGAGCGGCGGCTGCGCCAGCGTGGCGCGGCCCCCGGCGCGGTGCTCGACATCGCCGTCTGGGCGGTGCCGGCAGGCATCATCGGCGCCCGGATCTACCACGTGATCACCTCACCGGCCCCGTACTTCGGCACCGGCGGGGACTGGTTCAAGATCTTCTTAATTTACGAGGGTGGGCTGGGTATCTGGGGTGCGGTCGCCGGTGGCGCGGTCGGCGCCTGGATCGGGGCCCGGCAACTGGGCATGCCGCTGACGGTGGTCGCCGACGCGCTGGCGCCGGGTCTGCCGCTGGCCCAGGCGATCGGTCGGCTGGGCAACTGGTTCAACAACGAGCTGTACGGCGGGCGGACCGACCTGCCCTGGGGGCTGGAGATCCACCGGATGGAGGGCGGGCAGGCGGCGCGTGGCGAGGCCGGCCAGCCGATCCTGGAGGAGGGGCTCTACCACCCGACCTTCGCGTACGAGTTGCTGTGGAACGTCGGCGTCGCCGCGATGGTGTACTTCCTCGACCGTAAGCTGCGGCTCGGCCGGGGACGCGCCTTCGCCCTCTACGTGATGGGCTACACCGCCGGCCGGTTCTGGATCGAGATGATGCGTACCGACGACGCCAACACGATCCTCGGCGTACGGATCAACGTCTGGACCGCGGCGCTGGTCTTCCTCGGCGCTCTCATCTACTTCCTGCGGGTGCGCGGGTCACGGGAGTATCTGATCCCGGCGGGACTGCCGACCGTTGCCACCGCGCCGTCCGCCACCTCCGACGTCTCGCAGGTGGACCTGTCGGCCAAGGGCGCCACCACCGAGCCGGCCAGACCCGAGGGTTACCGCGTGGTCGACGAGGAGCAGTTCGCGCACTGGCGCCGGACGGGCGAGGCGCCACCCGACGCGGGCTCCCAGCCCGATCCGGGCCGGTCGGACGACGAGGCGACCACGGCACCCCGGCCGTCGGCTGAGCGGCCCGAAGGGGCGGCTGGCGGGCTCGCCGAGTCGGCTGGTGAGGGCGGCGGGTCGGCCGGTGGCCGAGCCGACGACGCGCACGCCGCGTCGGCGTCGGGCACACCGGCCGAGGGTACGGCTGCGGAGTCCGCCACCGAGCGCGACAGCTGAGGTCAGGGGGCGCCATGCGGACCGCGGTGGTGGTCGGCGGTGGGCTGGGCGGCCTGGCGGTCTCCGGTGCGCTGGCCCGTTCGGGCTGGCAGGTCACCCTCCTGGAGCGGGCCGACCGGATCCGCCCGGAGCCGGCCGCCGTGGTGCTCTGGCCCAACGGGGTCCGGGCGCTGCGCACCCTCGGGCTCGGCGCCGGTCTGGACGCCATCGCCACCGTCCTGCCCGACGGCGGAGTACGCCGCCCGGACGGGCACTGGCTGGTGCAACCACGGCCGACGCCGGCCGAACGCCGGCCGGTGGTGGTGCACCGGGAGGACCTGCACGACGCGCTGATCGCTGGCCTCGGCGAGCGGGTCGAGCTGCGGACCGGGGTGACGGTGCGGACGGTGCGCGCGGCCGCCGGCGAGCGGCCGGCCGTCGGTGACGGTCGGCACACGTACGAAGCGGACCTCGTCGTCGCGGCCGACGGCACGGACAGCGTGATCCGTCGTCAGCTCGCCCCCTCCTCGGGGGTGGTCAGCTCCGGCTGCGCCGCCTGGCGGGCGGTGATCCCGTGGTACCGCGCGCCGAGCCTGCCCGATTCGGTGGGCGGCGAGATCCTCGGCGCCGGTTACCGGTTCGTGTCCGCCTCGCTCGGCGAGCGCGGCTCCTCCGGCGCCTCCAGCCGGGGCGGCATCTACTGGATGGCCACCGCGGCGGGTGCCGCCCGCCCCGAACCGCCCGAGACGCAGTTGGCGCTGCTGCGTCGCTGGTACGCCGGCTGGCCCGCGCCGGTCGACGAGCTGCTGGCCGCGACCGACCCGGCCGACCTGGTGCAGCGGGAGATCCGGGAGCTGCGCCCGCTGCCCCGGGCGTTCGGCTTTCCGGCCGGCCCGGGCGGGGTGGTGCTGCTCGGCGATGCCGCGCACGCCATGCCGCCGCACCTCGGGCAGGGTGCCTGCCTGGCCTTCGAGGACGCCGCGACGCTCGCCGCGCTGCTGCGCGAGTCGACCCTGCCGGACGCGGTGGTGGCCTACGACCGGGCGCGGCGGCCCCGTGCGGCGGCCGTGGTCCGGCAGACCCGCCGGATGTCCGCCGTGCTGCGCACCCGGGGCCGCCTGGCCCTGCGCGCCCGCGACGCCGCCCTGGGCACCATCACCCCCCGCCTGCTCGGCACCGCCGCCAACATCGCCACCCAATGGCGGCCACCAGCCTGACCGCTGCCTCCCTGCCCAGCGTGGCCCACTGGCTGCCTGCCGAGCCGGAACGTCACCCTCGACGACCTCGCTGCCCGGATCGACCGCGTCGGCATATTGATCACGGCTCGCACACATGATCTTCCCGACAGTGTCGAACAAATGCCGCAGGCTGCGGTTTCGAGGCGTCGACAAATCGAGATGTGCGAGAGAAGGTGAGTGGCCAATTCATGAGGGTGTCTACATTGGTCACCGCACCGGCGTGCCGACGTCCGGCGGCCAACTCAGGTGCCGTGCGGGAACCATTCTCGAGACGATGCGGGTACCAGCAACAACACGCCGACGGCCGCGTATCCCACCATCCGCGAGACCGTCAGGACGTCGATGTCAGGAAGTGCCGTCAAGCCGTACGCGATGTTGAAGGCGCCGAAGCCGACCGCCAGGATCCGGGCGCGCCCGACCTGGCGCCACAACCCGTACGCGAAGGCCAGCGAAAGGAGGATCAGCCCCACGGCGAAAATCGTCGACCTCGGCTCTGTCGCCCCCGGTGCGGTGCTCGTCTTGAACTGGACGGCCTGGATGGCGCTCGCCAGCAGGAAGATAATCGCGGCCGCGACGACCGGGATGGGAACGCGTGGTTGACCCTGATCGATCATCGACACATGGTAGGTGTTGATCGTTTGCACCGACCAGAGCGGACGGACCCGCGGGCGTCGCCCCCGATTGTCGGATCGGGCAGTTGCGGGACGGGTCGTCAGGTGGTGACCGCGGCGGGTTCGGCCACGCAGGCGGTGCCGACGCGGTGGAAACCGACGCGCAGGTAGACCCGGGCGATCTCCTCGTTGCCCGCGGAGAGGAACACCAGGTCGGTTCCGTCGGCGAGCAGGGCGTGGGCAAGGGTGGCGGTGACCGCGGCGGCCAGGCCACGGCGGCGGGCGCTGGGCAGGGTGGCCACCCCGGCGATCTCGGCGACGTCGCCGACCCGCATGGCCATCCCGCTGGCCAACTCGCCTTCCATGGCGGTGCCGGCGAGTGCCGAGAGGCGAGTGCCGTCGGCGATCTTGGCCCGCTCCTCGTCGACCGCCGCTGCGTCCAACCCGATCATGGCGGCGTCCCGCTCGGCGGCTCCGGCCCCGCCCCGCGCGGTGCCGGGAGCGGCGAATCCCACCGCCGCCACGGCCCGCCGGGCGGCCACGGCGTCGGCCAGGTCCTCGTCCGCCGGATCGAGAAGCCGTACCGACACGTCCTCGGCGCAATCCCGGTGGAGCAGGGTCGCCGGGTCGGGCAGGGCGGCCGGGTCCAGCACCATCAGCGGTGCTTCGAGCACGGCCAGGCCGGCGGAGCGGGCCACCGGGAGCAGTTCCGGGTCGAGGTCGTGCACCCACTCCAGTGTCTCGGGCAGGCCCAACTCCCGCTGCCGGGTGCGGACTGCCGTCAGGTCGGCCAGCGACGGCGAGCGGCCGGCGGTCGGCCGCGGTCGGGCGTAGAACGGCCATCCCGGGCCTTCCCGGACGAACAGCACCAGATCGCCGTGATCTTCCACACGGGCCGCGTCCCGGGGCACCGCGTCGTAGAACCGTTCCAACCGGTCGAGGAGGTCGGTACGCTCGGAATCCACGGCGCGAGACTACCGGTCCCAGACTCTGGACGGTGTGATCAATCTGCACTGGCCTTGCGTGCCGGGCCCTAACGTAGACTCAATAGTCCGATCCAGGGCCGACGTCGTCCCGACCATGATCCAGCCTGAGCGACGACAGGAGGCCCGGTGGCCCTTGCGTACCCACACCGCCCCCAGCCGGCGCTGCGAGAGGGCCAGGTAGCGTCCCCTGCCGGCCTGCACGACCCCGCGTACGAGCATGACGCGTGCGGCGTGGCCTTCGTCGCGGACCTGCACGGCCGACGCTCGCACACGGTGGTCGCCAACGGCCTCGGCGCGCTGTGCCGGCTGGACCACCGTGGTGCCCGGGGCGCCGAACCGAACACCGGTGACGGCGCCGGCATCATGATCCAGGTGCCGGACGCGTTCCTGCGCGCGGTGGTCGACTTCGCGCTGCCCCCGGCGGGCGAGTACGCCACCGGTCTGGTCTTCCTGACCGACGACGACGCCGCCGAGGCCCGGGCCCGGCAGGTGGTCGAGAAGTACGCCCTGGTCGAGGGGGCCGAGGTGCTCGGCTGGCGGGACGTCCCGGTGGACCCGAGCGACCTCGGTGAGACGGCGCTGGCGGCGATGCCCCGCGTCCGTCAGGTCTTCCTCGCGGCGAAGCGGCTCACCGACACCCCCGCCGGTCCGGCCGGTGCCCAACTGGGCGGCATCGAGCTGGAGCGGGTCGCCTTCTGCGTGCGCAAGCAGGCCGAACGCGAGTCGGCCGAGCGGGGGGTGCCGGCGTACTTCCCGTCGCTGTCCGGCCGGACCCTGGTCTACAAGGGGATGCTCACCCCGGACCAGCTGCCCGCGTTCTACCCGGACCTCACCGACGAGCGGGTGACCAGCGCCATCGCCCTGGTGCACTCCCGGTTCTCCACGAACACCTTCCCGTCCTGGCCGCTGGCGCACCCGTACCGCTTCATCGCGCACAACGGTGAGATCAACACCATCCGGGGCAACCGGAACTGGATGCAGGCCCGCGAGGCGTTGCTGCGTACGCCCGACCTGCCGGGCAACATCCGGCGGGTCTTCCCGATCTGCACCCCGGCCGCCTCCGACTCGGCCAACTTCGACGAGGTCCTCGAACTGCTGCACCTGGCCGGGCGCAGCCTGCCGCACGCGGTGCTGATGATGATCCCGGAGGCGTGGGAGAACGACCCGGACATGCGCGCCGACAAGCGCGCCTTCTACCGGTTCCACGCCAGCCTGATGGAGCCGTGGGACGGGCCGGCCTCGGTCGCCTTCACCGACGGCGAGATCGTCGGCGCGGTGCTCGACCGCAACGGTCTGCGGCCGGGCCGCTGGTGGCAGACGTCGGACGGCCTGGTGGTGCTGGGCAGCGAGGCGGGCGTCCTCGACCTCGACCCGGCCACCGTGGTGGCCAAGGGCCGGCTCCAGCCGGGCCGGATGTTCCTGGTCGACACCGTCGCCGGCCGGATCGTGCACGACGACGAGATCAAGACCGAGTTGGCCGCCGCCCAGCCGTACGGCGACTGGCTGCACGCCGGGCTGATCGAGATGGACGACCTGCCGGCCCGCGACCACGTCGTCTACACCCACGACTCGGTGCGCCGCCGCCAGCAGACCTTCGGCTACACCGAGGAGGAGCTGAAGATCCTGCTCGCGCCGATGGCGCGGACCGGCGCGGAGCCGATCGGCTCGATGGGCACCGACACCCCGATCTCTCCGCTGTCCACCCGGCCCCGGCTGCTCTACGACTACTTCCACCAACTGTTCGCCCAGGTCACCAACCCTCCGCTGGACGCCATCCGGGAGGAGCTGGTGACCAGCCTGGCCACCACCATCGGCCCGGAGGGCAACCTGCTCGATCCCGGCCCGGCGAGCTGCCGGCAGATCGTGCTGCCCTACCCGGTGATCGACAACGACGAGCTGGCGAAGATCCTCTGCATCGACGAGGACGGTGACCTGCCCGGCTTCAAGGCGGTACGGGTCTCCGGGCTCTACCGCATCCGCGACGGTGGCGCCGGGATCAGGGCCCGGCTGACCGAGATCTGCCGGCACGTCTCCGAGGCGATCGAGGACGGCGTACGGATCCTGGTGCTCTCCGACCGGGACTCCAACGCCGACCTGGCCCCGATCCCGTCGCTGCTGCTCACCGCGGCGGTGCACCAGCACCTGGTCCGGGAGCAGACCCGGACCCAGGTCGCGCTGATCGTCGAGTCGGGCGACTGCCGCGAGGTGCACCACGCGGCCGTGCTGATCGGCTACGGGGCGGCGGCGGTCAACCCGTACCTGGCCTTCGAGTCGGTGGAGGACATGATCTCCACCGGCGTGCTGGCCGGGGTCGAGCCACGGGCCGCGATCCGCAACTACGTCAAGGCGCTCGGCAAGGGCGTCCTGAAGATCATGTCCAAGATGGGCATCTCGACCGTGTCGTCGTACTGCGGCGCGCAGGTCTTCGAGGCGGTCGGGCTGGACACCCGACTGGTCGAGCGGTATTTCCGGGGCACACCGAGCACGATCAGCGGCGTCGGCCTCGACGGCATCCACACCGAGGTGGCCGCCCGGCACGCGCTGGCCTGGCCGGCGCCCGGCGCCGAGGCGGTCGACCTGCTGCCGGTGGGCGGCGAGTACCAGTGGCGCCGCGAGGGCGAGCTGCACCTGTTCAACCCGGAGACGGTCTTCCTGCTCCAGCACGCCACCCGCAGCCGGCAGTACGACGTCTTCCGCCAGTACACCGCGAAGGTCGACGAGCTGGCCGCGCAGGCGGGTTCGTTGCGTGGG
Organism: Micromonospora sp. C95; assembly: GCF_018070465.1. GTDB lineage: Bacteria > Actinomycetota > Actinomycetes > Mycobacteriales > Micromonosporaceae > Micromonospora. Next base: position 13,214 of record NZ_JAGPXT010000030.1, on the reverse strand, counting down.
CTGTTCCGGCTGCGCGACGGTGTGCTGCCGCCGGTGCCGATCGAGGAGGTGGAGCCGGCCAGCGAGATCGTCAAGCGGTTCGCCACCGGCGCCATGTCGTACGGGTCGATCTCGGCCGAGTCGCACGAGACCCTCGCCGTCGCGATGAACCGGCTCGGCGGCAAGTCCAACACCGGCGAGGGCGGGGAGGACGTCGAGCGACTGCACGACCCGGCCCGCCGGTCCGCCGTCAAGCAGATCGCCAGCGGCCGGTTCGGTGTGACGAGCGAGTACCTGGTCAACGCCGACGACCTCCAGATCAAGATGGCGCAGGGGGCAAAGCCCGGCGAGGGTGGACAGCTGCCCGGCAACAAGGTCTGGCCGTGGATCGCCCGTACCCGGCACGCCACCCCCGGCGTCGGCCTGATCTCGCCGCCGCCGCACCACGACATCTACTCCATCGAGGACCTCGCCCAACTGGTGCACGACCTCAAGTGCGTCAACCCGGCCGCCCGGGTGCACGTGAAGCTGGTCAGCGAGGTCGGTGTCGGCACCGTCGCCGCCGGGGTGGCCAAGCTCAAGGCCGACGTCATCCTGATCTCCGGCCATGACGGCGGCACCGGCGCGTCTCCGCTGAACTCGCTCAAGCACGCCGGTACGCCGTGGGAGCTGGGCCTGGCCGAGGCGCAGCAGACGCTGCTGCTCAACAAGCTGCGTGACCGGGTCACCGTGCAGGTCGACGGGCAGCTCAAGACCGGCCGGGACGTGATCGTCGCGGCGCTGCTCGGGGCCGAGGAGTTCGGCTTCGCCACCGCTCCGCTGATCGTCTCCGGCTGCATCATGATGCGGGTCTGTCACCTCGACACCTGCCCGGTGGGTATCGCCACCCAGAACCCGGTGCTGCGCGAGCGCTACACCGGCAAGCCCGAGTTCGTGGAGAACTTCTTCCTGTTCCTCGCCGAGGAGATCCGCGGTTACCTGGCCGAGCTGGGCCTGCGCAGCATCGACGAGGCGATCGGGCGTACCGAGCTGCTCGACGTGGCACCGGCGGTCGAGCACTGGAAGGCCGGTGGGCTCGACCTCGGTCGGGTACTGCACCTGCCGGAACTGCCCGAGGGCGCGGCCCGGCGCGGCGTACGCGCCCAGGACCACGGCCTTGAGCTGGCTCTGGACAACGAGCTGATCGCCCTCGCCGAGCCGGCGCTGCGCGCCGCCGGTCCCGACGAGTCGGTGCCGTTGGTGCGCGCCGAGGTGGCGATCCGCAACGAGCACCGCAGCGTCGGCGCGATGCTCGGCGGTGCGGTCACCCGCCGCCACGGCGGTGCCGGCCTGCCGGCCGACACCATCGAGTTCACCCTGCGCGGCACCGCCGGGCAGTCCTTCGGCGCGTTCCTGCCCCGCGGGGTGACCCTGCGCCTGCACGGCGACGCCAACGACTACGTGGGCAAGGGACTCTCCGGTGGCAGGCTGGTCGTCCGGCCGGACGCGGCGGCACCGTTCGTGTCCGCCGACGCCGAGGCGGGCGGCCGGGCCGAGGACCAGATCATCGCCGGCAACACCATTCTGTACGGGGCTACCGCCGGTGAGGTGTTCCTGCGGGGCCGGGTGGGGGAGCGGTTCGCGGTCCGCAACTCGGGCGCGGTGACGGTCGTCGAGGGCGTCGGCGACCACGGCTGCGAGTACATGACCGGCGGCACCGTGGTGGTGCTCGGCCCGACCGGCCGCAACTTCGCCGCCGGCATGTCCGGCGGGACGGCGTTCGTCTGGAACCTCGACCGGCGCCGGGTCAACACCGAACTTGTCGACCTGTCCGCGCCGAGCGAGGCGGAACGCACCCGCCTGCACGAGCTGGTGCAGCGACACTTCGCCGAGACCGACTCGGCGATCGCCGAGCAGCTGCTCAAGCGCTGGCCGGAGGCGGTGGAGGAGTTCACCGCCGTGGTACCCCGGGACTACCGCCGGGTGATGGAGATCATGCGGGCCGCCGAAGCCGCCGGCCAGGACGTCGACGACGCGGTGATGAGCGCGCTGGCGGTGCCGGCCGCCGGCTCGGCCGCGCCGGTCCCGCCCGCCCCGCGGGCGGTCGCCCAGGAGGTGGCTCGTGCCTGACCCGAACGGTTTCCTGCGCTACGGCCGGCGGTTGCCGGCCCGCCGGCCGGTGCCGGTGCGGATCAGCGACTGGCGGGAGGTCTACCCGCCGGCCGGTGCGGAACTGATCCGCGAGCAGGCCACCCGCTGCATGGACTGCGGCATCCCGTTTTGCCACGACGGCTGCCCGTTGGGCAACCGCATCCCGGACTGGAACGACCTGGTCCGCACCGGCAACTGGGACGCCGCGGTGGAGTCGCTGCACGCCACGAACAACTTCCCCGAGTTCACCGGCCGGCTCTGCCCGGCGCCCTGTGAGGCCGCGTGTGTGCTCGGCATCGCCGGTGGCGAGCCGGTGACCATCAAGCAGGTCGAGGTGGAGATCGCCGACGCGGCCGCGGCCGGGGGGCTGACGCCGCGTCCGGCATCGGCACCGTCCGGCCGGTCGGTCGCGGTGGTCGGCTCCGGGCCGGCCGGGCTCGCCGCCGCGCAGCAACTGGCCCGCGCGGGACACGCGGTGACCGTGTACGAGCGCGACGACGCGCTCGGTGGCCTGATGCGGTACGGCATCCCCGACTTCAAGTTGGAGAAGCGACACATCGACGCCCGGGTGGCGCAACTGCGCGCCGAGGGGGTCGCCTTCCGCGCCGGGGTGGACGTCGGGGTCGACGTCACCGCCGAGCAGCTGCGCGCCGAACACGACGCGGTGCTGCTGGCCTGCGGCGCGTTGCAGGGCCGCGACACCGACACCCCGGGTCGGCAGCTGCGCGGCGTACACCAGGCGATGGCGCACCTGGTGGCGGCCAACCGGGTGGTCGCGGCGGCCGGCGAGGGCCGTCCGGTGCCGGCCACCCTGGCGGACGGTACGCCGATCGACGCGGCCGACAAGCACGTGGTCATCATCGGCGGTGGCGACACCGCGGCGGACTGCCTGGGCGTGGCGCACCGGCAGGGCGCGGCCGGTGTGCACCAGCTCGACCTGTATCCGCAGCCGCCGCGCGCCCGGGACGAGGGGCGCGACCCGTGGCCGACGTGGCCGTGGATCCTGCGCGAGTACCCGGCCCACGAGGAGGGTGGCGAGCGGGTCTTCGCGGTGGCGGTGCAGGAGTTCGTCGACGACGGCACCGGCGCGGTGCGCGCGGTGCGGATCGCCGAGGTGAGCGTGGAGAAGCGTGACGGCCGGCGGATCGTCACGGTGGTGCCGGGCACCGAGCGGGAACTCCCCGCCGACCTGGTGCTGCTGGCGATCGGCTTCGAGGGCACCGAGGAGCAGCCGCTGCTGGCACAGCTCGGGGTGGCCCGTAACGCGCGGGGCGCGGTCGACTCCCGGGCGGACTGGCAGACCGAGGCCGACGGCGTCTTCGTCGCCGGTGACATGCACCGTGGTGCGTCGCTCATCGTCTGGGCGATCGCCGAGGGGCGGGCCGCCGCCGCGGCGATCCACACGTACCTCGACGGTGTCGGCGCCCTGCCGGCCCCGGTCCACCCGGCCAGCCGACCCCTGGCGGCGCACTGACCCCCAGCCCTCGGAGAGGTCTCGACGAGGCCGCGTCCACGCGGGACGACCGCGCGGACGCGGCCTCTCCTTAACGGCTATTCACTTTATCCAGATGTTTCGATAGCATTACCGACCAGTAACAACCCTTGGCCACGCGCGCGGTTCTCGGGCTCCACCACCACCCCCGTGGAGGTCCGTCATGCCCCACCGTCCGTTGGCCCGCGCCCTGACCGCGCTGGTCGCCCTCCTCACCGCCGCCGTCGGCGCGCTCGCCGTCCCGGGCGTCGCCCAGGCCGCCGCCCCGATCCACTACGTCGCCCTCGGCGACTCGTACTCCTCCGGCGTCGGCGCCGGACCGTACGACCTGTCCACCTGCCTGCGCAGCCAGAAGTCGTACGCCCCGCTGTGGGCCGCCGCCAACAACGTGGCCAGTTTCCGCTTCCCGGCCTGCGGTGGCGCGAAGACCGCCGACGTGCTCGACGACCAACTGGGCTCGCTGTCCGCGACCACCACCATGGTCACCATCACCATCGGCGGCAACGACGCCGGATTCGCCGACGTGATGACCGACTGCCGATTCGGCAGCACCTCCACCTGCACCAACGCCGTCAACGCCGCGAAGGCGTTCGCCACCGGCACCCTGCCGGCCCGGCTGGACAGCACCTACGCCGCCATCCGGCAACGGGCCCCCAACGCCCGACTGATCGTGCTCGGCTACCCGCGACTGTTCGAGACCCGCTACTGCGGACTGCTGGCGATGAGCACCTACAAGCGCACCATCCTCAACGAGGCCGCCGACGTCCTCGCCACCGTGACCGCCGACCGGGCCGCCGCGGCCGGCGCCACCTTCGCCGACACCCGACCCACCTTCGCCGGCCACGGCGTCTGCGGTGCCCAGCCGTGGATCCGGGACGTCACCGGGATCATCGAGGCGTACCACCCGAACGCCGACGGCTACCGCTACGGCTACCTGCCGGCGCTCAACGCGGTCACCGGCTGACCACGCGGTGCGGCCGACGGTCCGGTTCGGACCGTCGGCCGCCGTGCGTCCGGAGCCGGGCGACGCGGCGGTCCGACACGTCCGGTTCGGACACGTGCCGGTGTCGCCGCCGTCCGTTAGGGTTTCTGCGACCAGGCGGCGCTCGGCGGTGAAGGGCAGGGGTGTGGGCAGGCTCGCGTCGACGTACGAGCAGGCGGTCGCCGCCCACCGGGCGGCCCGCGCCCACCTCGAATCCGCCCGCACCGCGCTGAACGCCACCAGCCCGTCAGCCCCGCTGGTCGACACCGACCTGCTGGGCCGGCTGGCCCGGGTCGGCGCCGCGCTGGCCACCCCGACCCCGGGCACCCCACTGGCCCGTCAGCCCGTTCCGGTGCGCGTCGGGGAGGCGGTCACCGCCGGCGGCGGCTTCCCGGTCCTGCTGCCCCTGGGTGCCGGGCACCACCTCGCGATCGACGGTGACGCCCGCCAGCCGGCGGTCGCCGGGCTGCTACGGGCCCTGGTGCTGCGACTGCTGGCCACCGCCGCACCCGGTGGGGTCCGGGTCGCCGCGCTGGACACCGCCGCCCTCGGTGCCACCTTCGGTCCACTGCGACCGCTGCTCGACGCCGGAGTCGTCGACCCGCCAGCCACCACCGAGGCGGAGGTGACCGCGCTGCTCGACGCCGCCGAACGGCATGCCCGGGCCGCCCGGCAGGCCGACCGGCCGGACCAGGACCTGCTGCTGCTGGTCGCCGCGTCCATCCCCGCGCCCCGCGAGGCCGCCCGGCTGGCCGCGCTCACCCACGCCGGCCCGGCCGCCGCCGTCTGCGTGCTGCTCGCCGGCTGGCCGCCGGCCGGGCCGGGCGAGTCCGCCCCACCGCTGGGCGCCACCACCGTGCTGCGGCTGACCGACGGGTACGCCCGGGTCGGTGACCCGCCGGGCACGCCGTTCAGTGCCGACGGCAGTGGCCTGGCCGCTCCGGTGGCCCTCGACGGCGACCCGCCGCCGGCCTCCGTCGCCGCGCTCGCCACCCACCTGGGCGAGGCCGCCCGGCGCGGCGCGGCGGTCGGCTTCGCCGACCTGCTGCCCGGGCAGCGCTGGACCGCCTCCGCCCGCGCGGGCCTGCGCACCGTGGTGGGCCGCGCCGGCCGTGACCCGGTCACCATGGCCTTCGACGACGCCACCCCGCACTGGCTGGTCGGCGGGCGTACCGGCGCCGGCAAGACGGTCTTCCTCCTCGACGTCCTGTACGGCCTGGCCGCCCGTTACTCGCCGGCCGAGTTGCAGCTCTACCTCCTCGACTTCAAGGAGGGGGTCAGCTTCACCGAGTTCGTGCCCACCGAACGCGATCCGTCGTGGCTGCCGCACGCCCGCGCCGTCGGCATCGAGAGCGACCGGGAGTACGGCGTGGCGGTGCTGCGTGAGCTGCGGCGCGAACTGAACCGGCGGGCCACCGCACTCAAGCGGCACGGCGTCACCAAGCTCGCCGACCTGCCCGCCGACACCTCGGTGCCCCGGATCGTCGCGGTGATCGACGAGTTCCACGTGCTGCTCGCCGGCAACGACCCGGTGGCCCGCGAGTCGGTGGACCTGCTGGAGGAACTGGCCCGCAAGGGCCGCTCGTACGGCGTACACCTGGTGCTCGCCAGCCAGAGCACGACCGGGATCGAGGCGCTCTACGGCCGTGCCGAGGCGGTCTTCGGGCAGTTCGCCCTGCGGGTGGCGCTGCCCGGCGGCGGGGGAGTGCTCGACCATCTCAACGACGCCGCGGCGACCCTGCCGGTCGGCTCGGCCGTGGTGAACACCGCCGCCGGCGCGCCCGGCGCGAACACCGTGCTCCGCTTCCCCGACGCGCACGCCTCGACCGGCGAGTTGACCCGGCTGCGCCACGAACTGTGGCAGGCCCGCCCGGCGGGTGCCCGTCCGCCGTCGGTGTTCCGTGGCTACGACACCGCCCGTATCGAGGACGACGCCACCTTCACCGGGTTGCGCCCCGGTGGTCGGCGTCCCCTGGCGCTTGTCGGTCGGACGGTCGACGTGGACGGCACCACCGCCCTGTTCATCATGGACACCGCACCGGGTCGGCACCTGGCCGTGGTCGGCACCTCGTCCGCCGGGGCCGAGGTGCTGCGGGCAGCCACCCTGAGCCTGGCCCGCCAGCACGCCCCCGGCGAGGCGGTGTTCCTGCTCGCTGCGCTGGTCGCCGCCGCCGACGCGGCGGCCGACGACACCGGCGCCACGCTGACCGCCGCCGGGCACCGCGTACAGCGCCTCGACGCCGCCGCCCTGCGCGAGCGGATCCGCGCCCTCGCTGCTGGCGGAGGCGGTGACCGACCGGAGCGCAGCTACCTGGTGGTGTTCGGGATGGACGCCGCCGCCGGCCTGCTCGGCGAGAGCGACCCCACCACGTTCCGTTCCGGCCACGACGATCTGCGGGTGCTGCTGCGGCAGGGGCCCGGCCACGGGGTGCACCTGCTCGGCTGGTGGCGCGGCCTGCGTCGGCTCGCCGACGACCTCGGCGGTACGCAGAACCGCGACGACGTCGCCTGCCTGGTCGCACTGAACGTGCCCGGTGCGGATCTCGGTCTGCACCTCGGCGTGCACGACCTCGCGTACACTCCCCGCGCTGATCGGGCACTGCTGGTGGACCGGCACGACCAGCGGGTCCGGTTGATCGTGCCGTTCGCCCGCGACGGTCACCCCTCCGACGGGCAGGAGTGAGGCGTGTCCACCTTCGACGAGTACGCGGCGCTGGCCCGTCACCTCGCCGTGCAGCACCGCGCCGGCGAGCAGGGCGCTGCCGCCGAGGCCGAACGGCAGCGGGATCTCGGTGCCGCCGTGGAGTACCTCGACCGGCGGCTGGTCGCCCAGGGGCAGCGCCTCGACCACCTCGGCCGCACCATCGGCGTAGCACCGGGCGGCGTCCCTCCCGGCGGGCCGCCTGGTCGACCGCTGAGTCCGCCGGGGTACCCGGGCACCGCCTCCGGGCCGGGGACGGGGTCGGCCGGCGGCGCAGCCGCCGCGCCGGGGCGGCCGGAGGTCGGGGCGTACTCCCCGGTGGGTGTGGGCGAGACAGGCCCGGCGCTGCCGGTGGCGGTGAGCGCGACGGCGGCGGGGGTGCCGAGCCCGCGCGCGGGTGAGGTCGACCCGGCGACGGAGCTGGAGCTGGCCCGGCGCTGGGCCGACGAGGCCGACCGGCACGGACAGCAGGCGGAACTGCTCGCCCAACAACCGGCGCTGCTGCCGACCTGGTCACCGATGGCCCGGGCGGTCGCGGTCTACCTCGGGTTCGCGGGTGTCGCCGTGCTGCTCATGCTGGTGATGGTGCTCGCCTCCGGTGTCGGCGTGGTCGGGCTGAGCACCCTCTACGCCTGGATGTGCGCCGGCCTGCCCGCGGTGTCGCTGATCGGTGGCTGGCTGGTGCTCGGCCGCTGGGGCCGGCCCGCCGTCGGTGCCGCCACCCCACCCCGCTATCCGGTGCTCGGTTTCCTGCTCTGCTTCCTCGCCGTTCCCCTCGCCTACTGCGGCTACCTGCTGCTCTTCCGCGCTCTGCGCTGACCCGGGCGGTCGGCTTCCGATCCGCCGTCCGAGCGGCGGCGCATCGCGTTTCACCGCACGGCAGCGCGGCGGCTGGCAGCGCGGGTGGCCATGGTCCGGGCGCTGTCGAGGTGAGAGCGGGGATGGATCGCGCCGATGCCCCCAAGACCGTCGCCGCCGTCCCTTGCGCTGATGTCCGCTGCCCGGCCGGCGCGGGCGCTGGGGTTTGGGTGCAGTTGTTGTCGTCATGGCAGCAACAGGTGCTCGGTCGCGGCGGGCGGGTGGATCTCGTACGCTCCTGTGTGGTCGCTGTTGGTGAGCGGGCGGCGGCGCCGGTGTGGTGCGATCGTGGGGAGGGTGTGTGAGCGCAGCGGAGATGATCGCCAGGCTGGCGGCGGCGGCGCAGAAGCTGGACGAGGCGAAGGCGAAGACAGCGGCGGCGGCGCAGGACGCGGCCGAGGCCCGCCACCTCGTTGCCGGGGCTCTGCAGGGCGTTGCCGCCGGGCCGCTGATCAACATGATCGACTCGTACCGGCAGGCGCTCGCCCAGGCGGCCCAGGGGCACGAGCCCGCCCGGCAGCACGTCCAGGAGACGATCGCCAAGGTACGCGCGCTGGGCAACTGAGTCGGAAACCGATCGAGGCGGTGGGATGAGCAGCGGCGAGAGACGCGACGGTGGAGTGCTGGACGGTTTCCACATCGGTCAGCTGCCGGCCGGGATCGGCGACGAGGTGTCGGACTTCGCCACCGAGTGGGACGACGTACGCTTCGCCAGCCGGGTCTGGGAGCGGCAGACGCCCGACGGACATCGCGTGGATCTGCGGGTCCACGTGCTGCGGGGGGAGCGGCTGGTCGACCTGACCGCGCTACGGGACTTCCTCGGGGAGTATCACGAGCGCGACCCTGCCGGGTGGCAGCTGAGCGAGTTCCCGCACGGTGACGGCCCTGGCCTGTACGACGGCGGCCAGGCGTTCTGGCTCGTCGAGCCCGGCGTCGCGGTAAACGTGCTGACGATTCCGGAGTTCAGCGAGTCGCTGCTGCCGACCGCCCGGTCCATCCAGGCCGGTGACAGCGACGCGGGGCGGTGACGAGGCTGGCTGCTCAGCGCAGCCACCGTATGCGTTTCTCGACGGTCCGGACCACCCTGCGCCACGCGGCGGTCGCCGGCCCCGAATTCATGGCGTCGAGCCGACGCCGTGCGCCCCATCCGGCGAGTGGTCGGTCGGCGACCCGCATCAGATCGTCGAGCGTGTCGATCGCCGAGCCGGCGCGCAACAGGTCCAACGCCTCGGCGATCCCGAACGCCTCCGCGATGTCCACCATGAGATCGCGGTTGGTGATGAAGAGCCGGGGAACCCAGTCGGTCACCGGCCGCCTGATGCTGTAGAGAATGAGCCCGAAGTCGTACGACCGATCATCGTCGACGCTGATTCCGGCTTTGAGGATCGAGTTCATGAACTCGTCCCAGCCGGGAACACCGGCCAGCTCGTGGGAGCTGGTCTCGGTCAGGTACCGGTGCAGCGTCTCCTTGGCGCGGAACAGGAGCAGCTCGCCGTCGGCGCCGGGAAAGAAGACCACAGACTCCTGGCCTTCGGATCGAGCCGACAGCGTGTGACCCTCGGCGCCATCCGACAACGAGATGGTTATCGGTTCGATGGTCAGCGGTTCCGGTAGATGCGCCGGCTCGTACCGGGGATGCGTCCACCGGGCGCGGGGATGCTGATGCTCGCGTGCCTCCCGCTCGCGGATCCGCGCCAGCCGCTCGGCCTCCGCCCGTTCGCGCACCTCGCGCTCCCGGGCTGCCTGCGCGCGGGCCTCACGCGCCGCGTGTTCCCGAGCCCGTCGTTCGTCAGCCGCCCGCTCCCGGGCCTCCTGTTCGCGCGCCTCGCGTTGCTGGGCTGCCCAGTCGTGGGCCCGTTGCCCGCCGCCCGTCCGCTGGCGCCCCGCGCGTTCGCGTTCATCGGTCTGGCGCTTCGCGCGTTGCTGTTCCTCGGCCTGGCGTTCGCGCGTTTCGCGTTCCCGAACATCGGTGAGAAGTTTGTACGCCCTGTTGATCTGCTGCATCTGCCGGGTCGCTTCTTCGCGCACGTTCTCCGGACTGGACTGATGCTTGTCCGGATGCCAGACCTGCACCAGGATCAGGTAGCGCTGCCGAATCTGCGCCAGCGAAGCATCCCGGCTGACGCCGAGAAGCACGTACGGATCCTGCTCGTTCGGGGACATCGATTCGCCGGATCCTCATGGGTGCTGGACGCGTCCGCCGGTGATGCTAACAGCACCCGTCGATGCGGTGGATCAGGCTGCCTTTCGGGCGAGTGCGGCCCCCGCCACCTTGGATCGCGGTGTTGGGCGTAGCGCTCAAGCGGGGTCGGGCCTGCCAGGGGCCACGTCGGGCGGGACGGTACGTGCTCACGGGCGGCGTGTTCATCCGGCGGCCCTCGCCTCAGCAGGCCGGGCGAGCTGGCGCGGGTTGCGGCGTCTCGCGGTTTCCGGCCGCCGGGAGAGCCCGACACGCCGCAACTCGTGCCGCCGGTCCGGCGCTGGCCCGGGTGCTGCGGGGCGGCCGGGGTTGCGAAGCGGTGGACGGCCCGGTAGGTCATCATGATGCAGATCAGCCGATGGTCCGGGTGCCGACCCGGCGGCCGGTCGGGAGAGTCGAGGATGGCATGGAGTTCCTGACCAGTCCCGAGCTGTGGATCGCGTTCGCGACCCTGCTCCTGCTGGAGATCGTGCTGGGCATCGACAACGTCGTGTTCATCTCGATCCTGTCCGGTCGGTTGCCCGAGCATCAGCAGGCCCGGGCGCGGACGATCGGCATCTCGCTCGCCCTGATCACCCGCCTGCTGTTGCTGGCGTCGTTGTCCTGGATCATCGGGCTGACCGCGCCGCTGTTCACCGTGCTCGGGCAGGAGATATCCGGGCGTGACCTGATCCTGTTGCTCGGCGGGATATTCCTGGTGGGCAAGGCGACGTACGAGATCCACGAGCATCTGGAAGGCTCCGACCACGAGCGCGAGGGCCGCAAGGTGGTCTCGTTCGGCGCGGTCATCGCGCAGATCCTGGTGCTGGACGTGGTCTTCTCGCTCGACTCGGTGATCACCGCGGTCGGCATGGTCGACGAACTCGCCATCATGGTCGCCGCCGTGGTCATCGCGATGATCATCATGCTGGTCTCGGCCGGTGCGGTCAGCAGGTTCGTCAACCAGCACCCGACGGTCAAGATGCTGGCCCTGTCGTTTCTGCTGATCATCGGGGCGAGCCTGATCGCGGAGAGCTTCGACCAGCACATCCCGAAGGGCTACGTGTACGGCCCGATCGCCTTCTCGATCTTCGTGGAGTTCCTCAACCTGCGGGTCCGGGCGCGGCAGCGTCGCCAGCAGGAGAGGCAGCCGGTGCAGTTGCACCCGACGTACGTCAAGCAGGGTGCGCCCCGCACCGAGCCCGATTCGCAGCCGGAGAGCACACCCGCGAGCTGACCCGCGCCGAACTCGACGCCGCACGCACCCACCCGGTGCGTGCGGCGTTCGTCGTACGTGGACAGGTGCCGCCGTGCCCCCGGATGGCCGACACGGACTTCTGCTACTCGTGCGTAACTTTTCATTGACGTTTCTGGATTGTGACCCGCATCATCAGTGCACGGTCGATCGGACACCCCACCGCCTCCACCCGGTAACCCGGGATCCCCTTGGGAGGTGCAGCGATGCTGCTCCGAAAGGCTGTCCCCGTCCTGGCTCTCACGGTCGCCGCCGTCCTCGCGGCTCCCACCAACGCCACCGCCGCTCCATCCGCCACCACCGCTTCACCCGCCACCGCAGCGCCTGCCATCGGCTCACCCGCCACCGCATCGCCCGCCCGTGAAGCCGTGTCCGCACGTGAAGCCCTTTCCGCCCGTGAAGCCGCGCCCACCGGCGAGGCCAAGCCCGGCGGCGTCGCGCCGACCGGTACGGCCGCAGCCGACAGTCTGCGGGCACTGGCCGGTGCCAATCCGGTCATCGTGGTCGGTGGGCTCAGCGGGATCGCGGCCGTCTACGAACCACTCGCCGCCCGACTACGCGCCGACGGGTACCGGGTCTGGATCTACCAGTTGCCCAACCTCGGGCTCGGCGACATCACCGCGTCCGCCGCCGGGCTGCGTGGGTATGTCGGACAGGTACGCGCCGCCGCCGGCGGTGCCAAGGTCGACCTGGTCGCACACTCCGAAGGCGGCCTGGTCAGCCGCTACTACATCAAGGATCTCGGCGGCGGCGGGGCCGTCGAACGCTACGTCAGCCTGGGCACCCCGCAGTACGGCACGTACGTGGCAAACATCGTGTCGTTCCTCGGTCTGGGCAGCTGCGCCGGCGTGGTCGCCTGCCAGCAGATGACCATCGGGTCGTCGTTCCTCACCGCGCTCAACGCGGGCGACGACACCCCGGCACCGGTGCGCTGGACCACGGTGCGCACCTGGCAGGACGAGCTGGTCCGACCGGTGGACAACGCGGTGCTTGCCGACGGGGCGACGAACGTACTGATCCAGTCCCGGTGCCCGCTGCGCGTGGTCGGCCATCTCGGCCTGGTGCTCGACGGCACCACCTACACCGTCGTCCGGCAGGCCCTGCGGGACGTCGCGATCAACCCCAACTGCCTGGCCCTGTGACCCAACCCTGCCGGCCCGGCGACTCCCCGAGTCGCCGGGCCGGCAGCCACCCGACTGACCACCCGCCCCTGACGAATCCCGACCAGACACCAACCCCGACATCCCCGCCCCGGTTCCGGGCGGGCCACGCAGGCAACATCTCCTCGAAGCTGTCGGGTCCGGGCGGGTCGTAGGCAGCAGTTTCCCCGAAGTTGTCGGGTCCGGGCGGGTCGTAGGCAGCACTCTCCCCGAAGTTGCACGGCGCGGCGCGGCACTGCGCACGGCGCGGCACGGCACGGCACTGCGCACGGCGCGGCACGGCGCACGGCGCGGCACGGCGCACGGCGCGGCACGGCGCACGGCGCACGGCGCGGCGCAGGGCGGGGACGGTGTCAGACACCCCAGCTTCTTGGATGTCAAGCTGCGGCGGGTTGGGTGCGGTGTGACCAGGCGGTTGTCTGGTCGTAGTGGGTGGTGTTCTTGAGGCAGCCGTGGAGGATGCCGACGAGGCGGTTGC
>NZ_JAGPXT010000003.1 GCF_018070465.1 Micromonospora sp. C95 | reverse complement strand
AGATCGGAGAGCGGACCCACCAAGGAATTATCGCCACCGGGATAGCCCAACACCGGCCGGTAGCCGCGCGATAGGCCGGACACGCAACGTACGCCCGCGCTACCCGCCCGACACTCCGGTCGCGGCATGACAGTGTGGCTGATCTTGGCGGCTGCGACCGATGCTGATATTCCTGGACTTACCGGTGGTCGCCGCGGACGAAGGGTCCGACGGTGCTGTGTCGGGTGAGGGCGGTTGGCGGTGTCCCGGGGGCCAGGATCCATTCGTCGGCGAATGTGGCGATGGTCAGGTCGCCGGTGTCGAAGCGCAACACGAGGCCACTGCTGTCCAAGCCTTGATGGTCGAGGATCACAGCACCGTCGGTGAGTCGGGCGCCGATGAACCGGGACAGCACGTCGGGGTGTTGGGCGGGGCTTACCTCGGCTTGCCCGTGCGGCCCCATGTCGTAGGAGCCGTACGGATCTTCTACGGCCAGTAGGAACTGGTCACCGCGGCCGTGTACGCGGATCGGGAGTGCGTGGTCGAAGAACAGCCATGCGTGTAGCAGGCTCTCGGCGTCCGGTCCGCGCTGTCCCGCGTGCCAGTGACGGGCCTCGGTCACCTGGTCCAACCGTCGACCGACCATGTCCGTCAACCACGCGGTGACCATCCGCGGATCGCTGAATCCCACGTACCACCGCTGATCCTTGGCTGACAGGCTCTGCCACACCGCACGAGCTGTGGCCTCATACACATCGCCGACGCCGGTGTCGACCTCGGTCACGACCACCTCGGTCACGGTCACCGCCACCGTCGCCGGCTGGCTCCCCAGTGCCCACCAAGCGCCCAGCTCGGCCTCGTGCCGGAACTCGTCACCGACCACTGCCGCGACGTTCACCTCGGCCTGACCGGCGGCAGCGACCTCGACGGTGACGTGGGCGAATCGGACGGACCGGCTGGTCTGCCGCATGAGCCGGAACGACGCCATGATCCTGATCGTTCCACCCGATCGCACACGGCGACCACCACCAGGTGCCTCTATCCCGCAGCCCGGGTCGCACCTATTGCGGCTAAATCAGTGCGCCTTGCCCTGGCCCTGGCCGTGGCCGTGGCCGTGGCCGTGGCCGGGAATGAGGGTGACAGGCGAAGCGTGGCTGCGGTGGAATAGCGCACTTACCGTACGCGACGGGTCATGGCGCGATGGAGCAGCCTCGATCCGGCAAGCGGCGGGGAAGGGACCGCTATGCAACTGGTCGCGGGGGAACCGATGGAGTACCTGGGCGGTGACATGGTCGTCGAGGTGGACCATCCGGCAGTGCGGGCATTAGGGGGTGAACTACGCGCGGCGCATCCGGACGATGTCGACTTCATGCGGGCCGCCTTCACATGGGTTCGTGACCGGATCCGGCACTCCGTGGACGCCCAGGATCCGCGGATCACCGTCACCGCAGGCGAGGTGCTCAGCGCCGGCGTCGGCCTCTGCTATGCCAGGTCGCACCTGCTGGTGGCCGTGGCCCGGGCCGGTGGCGTTCCGGCCGGGTTGTGCTGCCAACAGCTGACCGACGGGGAAAAGCCCTTCCTGCACGGCCTCGTTGCCATATACCTCGCGGGCCGCTGGCATCGCCAAGACCCGCGCGGCAACCGCACCGGCATCGACGCCCAATTCCGGCTCGGGCGTGAACAACTGGCCTACCCGATCAGCAACGGATTCCCCGGTCTAGATCTTCCTGAAGTGCACGTGCGCCCCTCGCCCAACGTGATCGCAGCCTTGCGCGGTGCTCGAGACGCTCTAGCACTGTGCCGCGCCGGCTTACCCACTACACCCTGAGCCGGGACAGCGGATGCCGGCAATGAGAACTCGCGGCAACACACTCTTCTCGGCCACGACCGTGCGTCCGGTCGCCCGAGCCGGACGCGAGGGACTGCGCGGCGAGCGATTCGCGGCATGAGCGTGTAGCGCCGGAGATCGAGTGTGTCGTGGCCAGCCATGTCACGACGGCTGGCCACGGGGAGTCGATCCGCGACGTCAACACTGCTCGTAAGGACCGCACAATCGGCTCGCAGACGGCGATCATCTCTCGTTAGTCTCCTCCAGTGACCGCAGATCTACCCACGTTCGAGTTCGCCTTCCCTGGTCCGCTGCGCGACAAGCTGGTCGCTGCAGTCCTCGAGGGGACCAAGACCACCACGACCGGCCTGCTCCAAGACTACGAAATCGAAGGCGAACCACTACCCGCCGTGGGTGCCCGAGCGGCGGTGGTCGATTCTGTTGGTCGCCGGGTGGCGGTGATCGAACTGACCGAGGTGCGTGTCAGCCGCCTCGGCGACGTGGACCTCGACCACGCCCGGGACGAGGGCGAGGGGCACGACTCGGTCGCCGCCTGGCGAGCTGGCCACGAGGAGTACTGGCACGGAATGGACTACCGAGGGTGGCTGGGCAATCCGGGCTTCACTGTGAACGACGACACGCCAGCCGTGCTGGAGCGGTTCCGGCTCGTCGCGACGCTTTGACCGCTCCACGACCGCACGACAACATCGCTGCTGGGGTAGCCCGCACACGCGAATCCACTGAACGTTTGACTCCAACAGGGAGGCACTCATCTCGGCACGTCCGGACGGATCCCGGGCCAGCTCGGCAGGACGCTACGTAGCGGGCGGCTCACGGCAAATCCGTGCAGCCGAGTTGCGGCATCCCGATCTTGGGCGGCGGGTGGGAATAGCCAGAAGTACGACGGCTCGGGTGCCGGCGTGAACTTGTGGCCGAGGAGTGGGGGCGGTCGCTCGGCCAGGCTTTGGGCATGTCGTGGGATGGTTTGGGAGACGTCGACGGGCCTCGGCCCGCCGCGAACCAGGCGCAGAAGCGCATCGTCGCGCTCGATGTGCTTCGGGGCTTCGCCCTGTGCGGCATCCTGTTGGCGAACGTGAAACCGATCGCCCACCGCGGCGGTGAACTCGGCACTGGGCACGTACCGGAGACGACCGCGGCGACGGTGCTGCATCTGCTGGTCGACCAGCGGTTCTTCCCGATTTTCTCGTTCCTGTTCGGCGTCGGCTTTTCGCTGTTGCTGGAGTCGGCGCAGGCGCGGGCCCGGCAACCGCGAGTGGTGCTGTTGCGCCGGCTGCTGGCGCTGCTGACCGTGGGCCTGTTCCACTTTCTGGTGCTGTGGGAGGGTGACATCCTCACCGTCTACGCGACGCTCGGCCTGCTGGTCCTGCTACCCACCACGTGGGTGCCGCGCCGTGTGGTGGCGATCGCGGCCGGAGTGCTCATCGTGCTGTCGGTGACTCTGCTCGGCGGCTGGTACTCGGTGGTTCCCGGTCTGTTCCTGCTCGGTTCGGCACTGACTCGGTACGGGGTGGTCTCGAAAATCAACCTGAGTTCGCGTCCCACTGCGCTGCTGGGGTTGATCTTTGCCCTTGTCGCCGTGCCCACGACGGTGATCCAGCTGCGCGCCGGGGCGTTGAACCCGGACAGCACGTCATTCAGGATCGCCTATCCGGCAGCCGGGCTGCTGACCGCCGGCGCCTACGTGTGCGGGATATTGCTGCTGCTCAGGACGCGATTGGCCGGGCCGATGACCGCCGTGTTCCGGCCTTTGGGGCGGATGGCGCTGACGAACTATCTGACTGCGACGGTGCTGGTGCTGGCGATCTCCGTGGTGGTTGGTGACTCGGACCGCTGGCCGGTCGGCGGGATGGTCGCGGTCGCCGCGGCGGTCCTCCTAATGCAGTGGATGTGGTCGGTACTCTGGCTCCGCCGGTGCCACCAGGGCCCGGTCGAGTGGCTGTGGCGCTGGGTGACGTGGTGGCAGAGGCCACCGCTGCGACGGTGGCGATGACCAGGCGCCGCCCTGGATCGAGCATGCGAGGCCTCATGATTTCTGCCGGCAGGCGCACCGGCCTCCGTCGGGCGGGCGTGCCGGGCAGGCTGGTCGAGGCCGCGTTCGGGGTGCTGCTCGCCGCCGGTCTCGCCCTTGAGGTGGTGGTGGTGCTGAGCCGCCGCCCGGCCTGGCCGGTGGGCGCAGGGCTGGTGCTGATCACCGCGGCGGTGTGCGCGGCGGCGCTGCTGCGACGGCGGTTCCCCGCTCGGGCGGGGGCTGCCGCGATCGTCTTGTGCGCGGCCGCCGAGTTGATCGACTGGCAGACCGAGCGGCAGGGGCAGCCCGCACCGATCGCCTGCCTGGCGCTGCTGGTGGTGGTCGCCTCCGCGGTGCGCTTCCTGCCCAGTCCGGCCGGTGCCGTCGCGGTGGTCGCCGGTTCCGGGGTGGTCGCCGTCGGCACCATCGAGCGGTACGCGACCTACCTGGCCCAGGGCATCCCGAACGCGCGGACGGCCACGCTGATCATGGTGGTTGGCTGGGCGGTCGCGGTCATGGTGGGCCTGTGGCGGCGGCTCGGCGACGCGCGGCGGCGGGCGATGATCGACGGGGTACGGCGTACCGAGCGCCTGGCCCTGGCCCGCGACCTGCACGATGTCGCGGCTCACCACCTGACCGGCCTGATCATCCAGGCCCAGGTCGCGCAGCTCGTCACCGATGCCGACCCGCCCGCGCTCCGGGCGGCCCTGACCGAGATTGAGACGGCTGGTACTCAAGCGCTCACCTCGCTGCGGCAGGTGGTGCGGCTACTTCGGGACGACGAGCCGTCGGTCGCACCGGTGCCGGATTCGCTGGCCGATCTGGTAGATCGCTTCGGCGGCACCGGCATCCGCGCGCGGCTCGACCTGCCCGACGGTCCCGTGCCGACAGACTGGCCACCGGAGGCCACCATCGGCATCTACCGGATCGTGCAGGAGGCCCTGACCAACGTGGCCCAGCACGCTCGCGACGCCCGTACCGTCAGCGTGACGCTGGCCCACGATGAGCGGACCGTCCGACTGCGCATTGCCGACGACGGACAGCCCGGCCTTTCCGCCCGCCCGGACGGCCACGGCCTGGTCGGGATGCGCGAGCGGGCGGCCGCCCTCGGCGGTGAGCTGAGCGCCGGTCCGGGCACGCCCACCGGCTGGACCGTTGAGGCCACCATCCCCGCACCAGGAGTGTCATGACCATCCGGGTGCTCGTCGCCGAGGACCAGGCGATCGTCCGCCAAGGGCTTCGGCTGCTGTTGGAGAGCCAGTCGGACATCACGGTGGTCGGAGAGGCCGCCGACGGCCCGGAGGCGATCAGCCTCGCCCGGGAACTTCGCCCGGACGTCTGCCTGGTGGACATCCAGATGCCGCGGTTGGATGGCCTCGACGTGACCCGCGCACTCGCCGGTTCGGCCGTGCGCGACCCACTGCGGGTCGTGATCATCACGACCTTCGACTTGGACGAGTACGTGTACAGCGCACTCCGGGCGGGGGCGGTCGGGTTCATCCTCAAGGACTCGGGACCGGCTCTGCTAGCCGAGGCGGTGCGGGCCGCGCACGCCGGAGACGCGATGGTGGCGCCATCGATCACGATGCGGCTGCTGAAACAGTTCGGGCCGATCGCGCCGTGGTCACCGCGCCGGCCTGCCCCATCGCTGACCGACCGCGAGATCGAACTGATCAAGTGCCTCGCCCGGGGGCGCACAAACCAGGAGATCGCGCAAGAGCTGTTCATCTCGCTGAGCACCGTGAAGACCCATGTGGCCAACATTCAGGACAAGCTGCAGCTACGAAACCGCACCGAGATCGCCGCCTGGGCCTGGGAAAACCGGCTAGTAACGGAGACTTGACCGGCATGGGGGAAGCCGCAGCACGCCACTCCGCCTGCCTCCTCCAACCGCACGGGTCCCAATCTCGCAGGCGGCCCGCCGAAGGCCGCCCGGTGCGACCGGGCGATGACACCATCTGCTTCCGCGGCGAGAAGAGGGTCGATCGAGGATCAGGTTGGGCCGAGTGGGACAACGAGGTCTTCATCGGCGATGAGTACTTCGCCGCCGAAGGCCGACCGGGCCGCGGCCGCCGAGGCAGCCCGATCGTTGCCTGGCCAGAAGTGGGTGAGCAGCAGTCTGCGCGCGCCGGCCTGGGTGGCCCAGTGTCCTGCTTCCTCGGAAGTAAGAAGGTTGCGGTGGGGCTGTTGCGGCTCGCCTTTCCGGTCGGTGGCGTCAACGATGTACAGGTCGCTGTTCCGACCAAGTTCCGCCAGAAGCGGGTCTGGCCCGGTGTCGCCGGTGTAGGCGAGCGCGACCTGGTTGTTCTGCAGACGGACACCGACGTTGGGCACATAGTGGGGAAGCGGGACGCCGCTAAGCTCGAACGGACCGACGCGATACATCCCGGGCAGCTCGTGCACGTCGAACACGGTACGCAGGTCGGCTTCGGGTTCCAGACCGCTGAGGCGAGTCAACACACCTGGCGTGCAGTACAGCGGCAGCCTGGAGCCGTCCCCTTCACCGTAGAGGCGTATCCGGAACAGTCCGTGCAGGTCGATGCAGTGGTCGGGGTGTTCGTGAGTGATGACGACGGCGTCCACATCGACGTCGGGGCAGTGAGCCAACAGCCGCGGCAGGGCGGCGTAGCCGAGGTCAAGCACGAGGCGGAAGCCGTCCCATTCCACCAGGAAACCGCTGCAGGCCCTACCCGGCTCCGGGTAGGCGCCACAGCTTCCGAGCACCGTAACTCGTCGCATCAGCACAGCATGGCGCCCCGCAACGACATGATCGTCTTGACACGCTCATCGGCACAACCAGCCCCAGCGACCCCACCGCAGTACCGTCCGCGACGAGCGCTCCGCGGCAGATCAGGATGGGCCGTCGGCGGCCCTGCGGCGATGGCGGCCTGCTTGTTGGGAAGGAATCTCAATAATCGATACATGGGCCGTGCGGAGCACATCGCAGCCCTCCTCTACGCGGCCGAGTCGGCCCGCGAGGCTGGCTATTGACTGCCGAGTGCAGTCAGGGCGAGAACCGCAGGCTCAACGACGAACGCCGGCGCCGATACCGAGCTTGTCCGTATTGCTCTTCAGTAAGCGTCCGTCCTTCGTGGGCAAGGCTGGGTGATCATTGCGTGCTTGGAGGATCGCAGGTATCGCTCGAAGCATTCGACCAGCACCAGAGAAGATCCCTGCTACAGCAACACCCAAACTTGCGAGGGTCCCCGCAAGCAGTGGTCCGCCACCACTTTTCTCGATGAGAGCCGGCAGTCCTGTATGCACAGCCAGGGCTAGCGGCACGGCGACGAGACCAAGCATGACCAGAAGCAGTACTCCGAGAATGAACAGACGTCGGCCGGTTCTGTCGAAGCAGTCGACCGAACGACTGACGTGATCTTCGTCTCTTCCCATAGGAGGATGGTCGCGGCTACCTGTTGGTAACAGAAACCCTCGCGCTGGCAATTCTTTAGCAGAAACTTTGTGAAGTTCTACAGTCACGAGTCGGTGTGGCCGTCCGGCTAGGGGTGAAGATTTCGGCTACGTCCGGGAAGTTGACGATCAGCATCGCCGTCACCCACGGCGACGATGTACCGGTTCGCGGCCTACCTCGGCCCGACGCACGGTTATCGGCTACGAACGCGCCTGTCGCCGTCGTCCGTCCGTCACGCACTGTAACGCCCGAGCGGCGGCAGGTCCGGTCGCCTTTGTGTGCGGCCCCGCGACGATCAGGTCCATCACCCTGGCTCGCGGAACCCTACCCGCGTGTGCGGTGCGGCGCTCGCCGGTCTCTCGTAGCGTGAACCACGCCAGCGGGACAGCCGTATGAACGTGCGCTCGCGGCGCGTACAGCGTTGGCCTTGCGATAATCCAGTGGTGACCTCCTACGTTTCCCACACCACCGTGGACTGCGCCGACGCCTTTGCCTTGTCTCGTTGGTGGCAAGTCGTTCTCGACTACAGCGAGGACCCGGACGATCCAAACGAGCCCGGCCAAGAGGAATG
Organism: Micromonospora sp. C95; assembly: GCF_018070465.1. Taxonomy (GTDB): domain Bacteria; phylum Actinomycetota; class Actinomycetes; order Mycobacteriales; family Micromonosporaceae; genus Micromonospora. Next base: position 357,668 of record NZ_JAGPXT010000003.1, on the reverse strand, counting down.
CATGATCTACTCCCGTGACGGGCGGCACCGCCTGCTCTTCATCGAGGTGGCGGACATAAAGCAGGTCAAGAACAGGATCCATCTCGACTTGCGTCCCGTCGACGGCACCCGCGACGCGGAACTGGCGCGGCTGACCGAGCTCGGCGCGGCCGTCGTAACCGACCGTCGCAATGCCGACGGAACGGGATGGGTTGTCCTTGCCGATCCGGAAGGCAACGAGTTCTGCATTCTTCGGAGCGACGCCGAGATCGCGGGCGGGCGTCCATGACGGCGTCCGGCTCGCCATACAGACGGTCGTTACGTCCGCTTACCGGCGTCCGGCCGGCATCCGGGCCAGCTCGACATGACGCTACGTAGCACGCGGTCCCCAAGACCCACTAACAGGTACACGCCTTCACCGCCGCACTACCTCCGCGGAGAGGTCTCTTCGTGCTCTTGATCACGCTGGCGGTCATCGTGTCCGCAACCGTCCGCCAGTTCGCCACGGGCTGGGTGCGAACGGCGTCAGCCGACGTCCGGTCGCGAGGGCTTGTGGGTGTTGCGGGAAATGACGCTGAAGTTGGCTTCGGACTCGATTCGTACCTCCTTGACGTCGTCCAGACGCTCGATGCCCTGCCGGCGGAGCTGGCTGTACAGCTCATCCTCGGTGATCAGCTCACGACGCATGTTCCGGCGCAGCATGCGGCCGTCTCGCACCAGCACCAGGGACTTGGGATTGATGATCCGCGCGGCGGCGGGCCAGCGGTAGGCGATCGCGTCGAGGAGGTACGCCCAGCCGATGATCACCGACACCAGCAGTACCCCGTCGGCGATCGACGTGTAGTCGTCGGCCATCGCGTTCTGCGCGGCGTCGGCGATCAGCACGATGACCAGCAGATCCGTGACGCCGGTGCTGCCGCTCTCCCGCTTGTGCAGGACGCGCAGGAGGAAGAAGATCGACAGGTAGATCACACTGCCCCGCAGGGCGATCTCCCACAGCGGCGTGTCAGGAACGAACAGCTTCCACAAGTCCTTCACCTGCCCACCACCCGCGCTCTCCGCCGCCATACCACGTCATCGGGTGGGCATTCAGCCGCGCCTGGCCTGCTGCCTGCCCGTGGTTCTGGATGGTGGTGGACCCGCCGCCCTGCGGGAGTCAGACATGTTTGTGGGTCAGTGAACTCGGCGCGTTCACGTTGGCACCGTCGTCCACGCCAACCCCCAGCCGCTCGACCATCTCGTCAGCAAGCCATCCGGTGACGCCGGCCAGAGCGACGCCGGCGAAGCTGAGCATCAAGGTCAGCCCATCGGGATGCCGGTTGTCGGCGCGGGCGCGCAGCAGCCCGCTGATCACACGCAAGTCCAGGAAACCGAACAGCGCCGCGACGAGCCCACCAATGATTCCCGCCGCGATCATGTACCCGGCTGCCACGGAAAACCCCGATCGGCCGGTGATCAGGTACAGGCTGTCGAAGATCACCACGCCGAATACTCGCAGTAACGCCCACGTGTATGCAGCGGGCGAGCGACGGCAAGCACCAGCGGCAGGCGCATGCGTTCGTCGTCGTCGGGGACGTTGCGGCGCAGGCGCCAGCTCAGGGAAGGTCGGGATTCGGGTGTCCAACCATGACACGCTCGCCCGTTTCGTGGTCGATCAGCGAGTTGTCGACCAGCCATTTCACCGCCCGCCGCCGTGAGCGCACGTCGCGGAAGGCGTGCCACGCCGGCAGCAGGTGCGGGTACTCCTCGTGTAACTCGTTCTTGAACCGGCGGAAGGCACCCCGGCCCTGGATCGCTCGCGCGAGTCTGTGGCCAACCGCCGCGTCACTGATCCTCTCCGCGAAGTCGGCCATGTCCTGGTACCACACGGAGGACGGCAGCGGGTCGATGCCCACCAGGTCGAGGTCGTCAAGGTCAACCGGCGTATGCCCGTCGACGCCCCGTCCGTCGTCCAGAATACGATCTCACCGGTTCGCGGGTTGATCAGCCATCGGTGCTCGTAGTCCGTCTGGTCCTCGATCACGGTAGCGATCTCCTCCAGATCTAACCTGCTCAGGTCAAGCATCCGGCCACGCTAAACCCACTACCGTCCAAGCTTCGACCAGCCAAAGCGCGACCAGCAGCCGATCAGTGTGCCGAACTGGGCGGCCGCAAACCGCATGCAGTCGGGTAACGACGTTGCTACCTTGCCACCGGTGGCGAGGCGAAGGTACGTGGCGAGGGGCGTTGACGGCGGCTACCGGATCTGGGACAACCGGGCTCGCCGGTGGTGGGGCGACCTTTATGAGCTGTGCCCAGACGAGTTGCTCAATGAGCTGAACGGCGCCCGCAACTACGCCAAGATCACGGCGCTGCTCCGGGAGTACCGAGCACAGAAGCGGTAACGCAGTACATCAGGCCGCCGCGTTCGGTGCGGCATGAGCGGTATCGCAACCGCGTCGATTATTGCTGGTCTCGGACATTCCGTATCGCTACGGTTCTGTGCCATGCCCGACGCGATCTTTGCCCACCCGCGCCTCGCGCCTGTCTACGATGCGTTCGATGGCGACCGCGCAGATCTCGACGCATATCTTCGCATCGTCGACGAGTTCGACGCCCGATACGTGCTCGACATCGGATGCGGTACCGGATCCCTGGCCATCCTGCTAGCGAGAAGTGGACGACATGTAACCGGCGTTGATCCCGCCGCTGCCTCCCTCGAGGCGGCGGTATCCAAACCCGGCGCCGCATCGGTCACCTGGCTCCACGGGGATGCCACGACGCTCCCCGCGCTGTCAGCTGACATCGCGCTGATGACCGGCAACGTGGCTCAAGTCTTCCTTCACGACGACGACTGGAGCGCGACACTCCGGGGCATTCATGGCGCGCTACGCGACGGCGGCCACCTCGTGTTCGAGACGAGACGCCCGCAGCGCCGCGCCTGGGAGGAATGGGTCGTCGACACTGACCCCGACACCCGAAACCTTCCCGGCATCGGTGAGGTCGAACGGCGCATGGAAGTCACCAGGGTGGCGCTGCCCTATGTCTCCTTCCGGTACACGTACACCTTCGCCTCTGACGGCTTCTCAGTGGAGTCGGACTCCACCCTCAGGTTCCGCAGTCGAGCAGAGGTTGAGGAGACCCTGGTGACCAGCGGTTTCACCACCATCGACGTCCGCGAGGCCCCAGACCGTCCTGGGCGAGAGTACGTGTTCGTGGCGCAACGAACGCACTGACCGCACCAACACTGAACGATGGTCGCACCCTTCTCGGGCGTGTCCTCGCGCCTGCCCATGGGCAGCGGCTGCGCTCCGTGACGCCCGGTCTGCCAGATCCGCGCACGAGTGGATCTATGCTCACGACCATGGCTCGTTTCTACCAGCGCGGCCGGCGAGCTGGGCCGATCATCTAGGCGCGTCAGTGGCCAAGCGGGGGATACATGACGGTTTTCGGCTGCAGGAGCTGCGACGCCACTCTGACGGTTCCGCTGTCGAGGGTGGCGCTGCCCGTCCACGCGGACCAAAAGTACGGGAACGGGCCGGGATCGCTTGCGCCGGCACTGGAGCCGGGCACGTTCGCGGTGAATCCGCTGCCCTCTGGCCCGCCATGGCGCCGGTGGGCCGAACTAGAAGCCGGTGAGGCCGAGACGCTCGGCTGGTACGCGCCCAGGTTCAGCATCTCCGCCGGGCCGGTCGACCGGGTGTTGCTCGCCCCGGGGGACGTCCGCGGCGCCGTTATCGACCTGGCACGGGTCGGCGACTCCGGGTGCTGTGGCCTCGACGGCGGCGAGCCCAACATGGTCTGCCTCACCTGCGGCACACCGGTGGCCATCCGGATCGACGACTGTGGACTGCGGCAGGCGATCTGGCTGGACCCGCGCACCACCCGCGTAATCGAGGACGGTCCCGGCCCACACCCGGTACTCGACTGGGCGGACCTGATCGACCAGCGGCCCGGTATCCCGCCGTCCGAACCGGGCGGCGGCTGGCACCCGATGTGGGCGGCCACCGCAGCCTCGGCGCTGGCACACTTACTGGCGGCCTCGGGCGGCGACCCGATCCTGATCCCGGAACACCAGGTTGCCGAGGTCTTCCGGTCCACTCTCGGCCGTCTCGTCGGCCCGGTCGGCACGAGACCGGAGCGCACCCTCGTCCTGGCCGGGCCCGGCCTTCCGGACCCCGACGGGGACTTCGCCCTCATCCCGGAACATCCACAGACCGGCGAACCCTGGCCGGTAGCCCCGCCGACGAAACCGGTCCCGCTGGCCTGGGACAGCTGGCGGCACCTCGCGTTCCACCAAACCCCGAAGCCGCTCGGCCGGTCGGCCCCGGTCCCGCCGGAGGCCCTGCCGGCACTGCTCCCGGGCTACCGGTTCGAGCCCGACGGCCACATCTTCCTCAGCGTTCTGGCCCGACTGCCCGAGGTCAGGCAACCACAGTTGCGTGCCATCTATGAACGAGGCCGCCCCTACAACTACACGTCCTACGTCTTCTGACCGCCTGCCTCGCCGCAATAACGCCCCGTCCGGCTGCCTACGGCTGGATATGGACAGCTTCCACTAACGCTCCGCGACGGCATGAAGGCCACCTTCGCCTCCGCATCGCCGGCGTGCGTGGTCGCCGGTCAGGAGGTACGGCGCGCGGGCGGCGCCACCTGTGACCATACCCCTCACCGGCATCCGGCAGCGTTCGGCCGGTCAAGCAATTACCCACGGCCTGCGGGGACACCAAACCCGCGCGGACGGCGGCAGGATACGGATAGCGTTGTTGGCGCTCGTGGTGAGGGCCATCGGTTGCCGGCTGGTGTTGCGAATGTGTCAGGCGCAAGGTCGACGGCAGCAGGCAGCGATGTGAAGCCATGAGAGTGCGGTCGGCGCACGCCGTTGTCGCTCAACGGCGGGCCGGATCGGATCAGCGAGTGTCCGACCGTGCGGGTGGGGCCAACCACGATTCCGGGCCGCCGTTCCACAGCCGGGCTACCATCCGACCCTGCACCTGATCGGCATCGACCACCGGGTCCGTCTGGTTGGCCATCGCGCGGTTGTCGGCGAGAAGATAGACCGAGCCGTCCGGGACGATCGTCGGGATGCAGTCGGCTGGCAGGTACGGCTCGCCGACCTCGGCGCCGTTACGTACAACGAGACCGGCGCGGCAGTCGATCCGGTCGCCGGGTAGGCCGATCACTCGGCGGATCGCGGTACCACCCGGGTCGTCGCTCGGTTGGTAAACCACGATGTCACCGCGGTCCAGCCCGATGAGCCGGAAGCCGATGCGGTCGCTGAGGAAGTAGTCCGAGGTCTGCAGGGTCGGCGCCATCGCCGGGGACGGCTGGTAGCTGAAAGTCAGCACCCACTGCTGGAGGACGAACGCCGCGAGACCGGCGGTCAACACGAACCTGATCGCGCGGCGCCGGATCCGCACCCGGCGGGGAAGCTCGCGGTGTGCGGCGCGGCGTTCCTGCAGGGCGGCTCGGATGCCGCCGAATGCCCAGCGGATGGCCTCCCACTGTCCGCAGGTCTGCGCGAACTCGGCGAGGATGGCCTCGCCCCACGGACCGCCGTTTGCGCGGCGTCCTCGGACTGCCACGGTGAGCGCGAACCGAGCCAGCCTCCGTACCACATGTTCGGAGGCCACCTCGCGTGACGCGGTCATCAGCGTGCCCCGAAAGCGAGCCGGGTGGCCGGCGCTGGCGCGTCGGCCGCTGCGGCGGCGAGGCGCTGGCGGGCGAGAGCTGCGCCGTCGGCGGTCAGCCGGTATGTGTGTCGCGGCGGACGACCCGGCTCGTCGGACGGCTGCCAGTCGGCGTCGAGCAGTTTCTGCTGCGACAGCCGCATCAGGATTGGGTAGAGGGTGCCGGAGGCCAGCCCGGTCTCGCGACTCAGGTCATAGCCGTAGCGCCATCGGGAGGGGTCGACCAGCAGTGCGCTGAACAGCAGCAGCGTCTGCGGAGAGGTGTGCGGTATCCGCGGCATACTGAAACTCTACATATAAAGAGTTAGTTTGGCCATCCTGACCTGAGGCAGCTGCAGACCTCTGGAGTCGACGACGACAGCGTCTCGCTGTGTACGCCTCGCCGGCGAAGGCGGTGCGCCGTGTAGCGACCATGGCACCGCATGAACGGTGGTTCGAAACAAGAGCCTCATCGCGACTGCAGGGGATCCCTGACACCCGGACGGATGCGCCGCGACGACCCGGATGATGTAGCACGAAGGGCGACGCCAAATCAGGCGCCCCCGACACATCCGCTCATCGGCAGAGCCGTGAGCGGCTGGTCATGTTCCGGAGGCCATGTAGGCGGCGAGGATGTAGTTGGGGTGGCGGTCGAGGTTCTTGCGGGCGCGGTCGTAGCGCATGGTGGTTCTCGGGTCGGCGTGGCGGGCGGCGATCTGCACGTCGCGGAGGCTGACGCCGGCGTCGAGCATGGTCGTGACGAAGGTGTGGCGCAGCATGTGGGGGTGCATTCTCGGCATCCGGATGCCCGCCGTGTGGGCGAGGTGTTTGAGTCGGCGGGTGGCGGCGTGCCGGTCCATCCGCCCACCACGGATGTTGCGCAGGATTGGCCCGGCGGTGCGGTCGTCGACGGCCCGGTCGATGGCCCTGGCGACCGCTGGTGGTAGTGGGACGAGGACGACCTTGCCGCCTTTGCCGCGTACGCGCAGCACCCGGTGGCCGTGTTCCTCGCCCAGGTCGGTGATGTTCGATCCGCAGGCTTCGAAGATCCGCAGGCCGAGTAGGCCCAGGAGGGCGACCAGGGCGAAGTCGTTCGGGTTCGAGGACTTTCGGGCGGTGGTGATCAGGGCTTCGAACTGGAGGTGTCCGAGTCCGAGGGTCGGTGATTCGGCGGGGACTGTGGGTCGGCGGACGTAGTCGGCTGGCGAGTCTTCCAGGATGGCGTCGATGACGCAGACCCGGTAGAACCCGACCACGACTGACAGGCGGCGGGACACTGTCGAGGGTTGGTACCGGCGGATGTCTTGCAGCCAGCGCACGTACCGTTCGATGTCCACCCGCACCGCAGCCAGCGGGTCCAGACCGTGGTCGGTGCACCAGCGCAGGAAGACGCGTAGGTCGGACTCGGTGTGCACGCGAGTCTGGCCACGGTAGCGGCCCAGGAAGGCCGACACCGCGGCCCGCACAACGAGTTGATCGGCCAGCACGACAGGGGAAGCGGAAGCAGAAGAGGTAGTCATACATCACCGTGCGTCACCACCGCCGATGAACACCAGTCCACCCGGAGCGGCATAAGCGGATGCGATTCCGGCCGCGCGGCGAGACCGGACCGGGGTCGCAGTTGCCAGGTGCTATTCGCCTTCCAGCCGACCAGAGGTGCCGCGGAATGGTCGTCCTCCGTCGGTCGTCGGTAAGGCTGCGACTCTCGCAGCCCAGCGGTCGACGTAGTTCTTCATCCCGTCGGCATTGCGCGGAATGCTCAACCAGTCCCAGGCAGCGTCGCGAATCTCCCGTTGGGCGATCATCTCGGTGCCATCGCCGTAGTCGAACGGGTAGCCGTCGACGATGTCCGACAAGTCCGCGTAGATGCTGTACAACCCGCTGGCATTCCCCACGTCGTCCCTGGGGAGCAGCTCGACCAGCGCAGCCTTCAGCTCCTCGACGACCCCCACCGGGTCTTCTCTGCCCCTCAGCACTCGATGCATGTATCCATCGATGAGGTCGATCACAGTAGTCAAGGAAGGCGATGCGGCGTCGGTCACCCTCTCATGGTCGCTTGCCGTGCCACCCGCGCCGCTCCTGGCCCCGGCAGCGCGCAACGTTCCAGGGTCACGATGCCGCGAAGAGACGAAAGATCGAGTGCGCTCTCATCGGCATGTGCGGGCGTTCCGAGCTGGCGCCAGGGTACTCGCCCAGATGGTTCAAAGGTCGTCGGTGATGGTCTCCACCCACAACGACCCGAGGTCGCGGTCGTCTAGCGTGGGGTCAAGCGACGTCATTCGGGTCAGGAAAGTCGCGCAGGATCGTTCGACTTCGGCGTGGTGCTGTTCGTGCTCTTCGAGGGGCGCGGTGTAGTGCGGATCGGGGTGTGCCCGGAGCAGTTCGACGGCCGCGTGCCAGCGCCAGGCGACCTCGACGAACGCCGCTACAGAGGCGTTGAAGTAGCAGACGGCCGGATGGTAGAGGTTCGGGTGGTAGGCGCGCAGCTGTTCGGCGAGGTCGTCTGTGGTCATCGGCCGTGCTCGTATGCCCATGACTCGTCCGGTGCCGGCGACCGCCCCTACTCGAATCGAGAGGTTGGCATCAAAGTCGGCGCCATAGACGCCCAGCAGATACAGCCTGTGGTCTGCCGAGATGAGCCGACGTTCTGGCTCACCGGCGACGTTGGGGGTCAACGTGGGACGTGAGCCAGCTTGCGGCGTCGGGCGCAGCAACGGTCCGTCGGGCAGGCCCCACAGCCGCAGCGCCGAGCGATCTGATTCGGGCAGGTGCCATTGGCCGATGACCGCACCGACTCTCGAACCTGGGACCGCGGCTCGATCACAGAAGAAAGCGGCGCGTCGAGGACGGCCAGCATCTCGTCGTACAGGCTTCGCACGCTCACCTCCAGAGGCGAGAAGATCGTAGTGGCCACGCCGGCCCGTAGGTAGCCACAGTCGCCTACACCGCACCGAGTGCTTCCGGTTCCGGTCGCGGAGGCGGACTGGGCACACGCACATCGGCAAGACCGCGCGTCGAGTGCCGTCCGGGGATCACGCAACGTGACGCACCATCGGCGGCAGATCCGGATGCACCCGTGGTCCGGCTGACGTCACACGACGGCCGTCACAGCCAATAGCAACCCGGAGTCGACGTCCAACGGGTTGCTGGTGCGTAGGCTGGCTTCCAAAGCAGCCGCCGCGTCACGTTCGGGCGAATCGGCATGGCACTCGCAGTCCAGCCATTCCGATGCGTAGGAGGCGTCGCCGATCACGCCGACGGGGTAGCCGAGGGACGGGCTCAGCCGCGCCAGTTCCCGGACCGCCGCGAACTCGTCAGCGTCTTTTCGCGCAGCTACCGCCTGCCCAACCAAACGCCCGACCAACTCGCTCGCCTCGTCCGCGGGCAACTCAGTAATCGCGAGGTCAGCCAACAACTCGGACACCAACTGGTCCACAACCCAAGGCGACGCCATCCGAGACAGGCCGGCAAGCTCCATGACCGCTTGCCCCTGCGCCCCTTGTGCGAGCAAGTGAGTGGCTACATCTGGCCACTGACTGCTCAGTATGAGCCCCAGTTGGTGCGCACAACCAACGACGCGACGCTCATCGATGGTGAGCACTCCGTTCACTCCACTGCCTCCGGCTTCACCATCATCCGCACCCAACATCATGCCCCGACGTCCGGGACGCCCGACGTTCGCTATTCGGCTACGATCGGCCGCCAGCACGCGCCAATTCCACCTTCGATCACGAGCGCTACGCGGCAGACATCAGCGATCTAATAGTCAAGTGCTCACCGTCACGAGCCGGGGCACGTCATCCCATCAGCTGTCACGTCTCCTCACGACCAGCGGGCGCACGGTCTGCCGCAAGACCTGCAAGGGTCAGATGAGTGGAGTGCTGACCCACCAGCCGCTACCGGAGCCATCCTGCACCAGCAGGCTGACACGACCTATTAGATGAGGATGCCTCGGTCCTCGTTTATGGAAAGCGCGCCTGACGTATATCTGGTTGCTGCCCGCGCGGTGGTTGATCGACCGTCAGTCGATGGAGCCCATAGCAGATCCAGTAGCGCATAACCGCTGCGCGTGGGACCAGCAGGTCGAGGAGGGCAACGAGTGGTCACGCCCGGTCACCGCCGAGACGGTCGCCAAGGCGCGGGCCGGTGACTGGTCGGTCGTGCTCATCGGTTACCGCCCCGTCGACCAGTCCTGGTTCCCCCGGACCTCGCCAACTCGGACGTGCTGTGCCTGGCCTCCGGCGGCGGGCAGCAGGGTCCGACGCTCGCCGCGACCGGCGCGCGGGTCACCGTCTTCGACAATTCGCCGCGTCAACTCGAACAGGACGAGTTGGTCGCCCGCCGAAACGGCCTGGAGCTGCGGACCGTCCTCGGCGACATGCGTGACCTGTCGGCCTTCGCCGACGCCTCCTTCGACCTGGTCTTCAACCCGGTGTCGAACCTGTTCGTACCCGAACTCGCTCCGGTGTGGCGGGAATGCCACCGGGTCCTGCGTCCCGGTGGGACGCTGCTGTGCGGCTTCCTCAACCCCGATGTCTACCTGTTCGACCACGAGGCCCTGGACAAACGCGGCGAACTGGTGGTCCGCCACCGGCTGCCCTACAGCGACCTCACGCACGTGCCGGCCGAGGAGCGCGCACGCCTGTGGGGTACCAACGCGCCACTGGAGTACAGCCACACCCTGGCCGAGCAGATCGGCGGTCAGCTCGCCGCCGGCGTCGTGATCACCGGGTTCGAGGAGGTGCCGCACCACGCCGACGCCACCGCCGGCTGGCTGCCCGGCTACTTCGCCACCCGAGCAATCAAGCCCCGCTGACGATAATCCGGTTCCGGTACGCACGCGGTCGTCGAAGCTACCAGGGACAGTTCAGGCCGGGCTTGCCGACAACCCTCGGACGTCGGCTTCGCCATGGCCGACGCCTTCCCAGAGCGGGCCGACGGGGTGGATGGTTGCCCGGAGAAGGTCATCATGGAGTCGGACGAGCCGTCGCAGGCCGATGGAGGGAGCAACCGCGGACCTGCTCCATCTGGGCTTCATGGAGATCCGTTTCCTCACCGCGCCGCCGCTTGAAGCCCACCCGGTGGACGCACTGGCTCGGCGTCGCGAGCGCGCAAACATGATCGCCGACATCTGCCACCAGCTTCCGGGGCTCCTCGCTCCGCAGCGGCGCCAGCCGGTCCGACCTGTCGATAGGGTGTCGCCGTGACGATCACCGTTCGCCAGGCAACGGAGCACGATCTGATGGCGTTGGGAACGTTGTACGCCGAGCTGCATCCGGACGATCCGGCGCTGCTCCACGAGCAGGCGGTGCAGACTTGGCAGGAGATCATCGGCCAGCCGGGGCGCACCATGCTGATCGCCCTGCGCGAGGGAACGGCGGTCGGCACTGTTGACTGCATCGTCGTGCCGAATCTGACCCGTGGTGGACGTCCGCACATGCTCGTGGAGAACGTTGTCGTCGCTCGCTCTGCCCGCCGCCAAGGGGTTGCGGGTCGCCTGTTCGATGCGCTGATCGATCTGGCCCGTGCGGCCGGCTGCTATAAGGTGCAGCTGCTCTCCCGCGTCGACCGTACCGACGCCCACATGTTCTACGAGTCGCGCGGCCTACGTCCTGTTGCCCAGGGCTATCGGCTTTACCTGGACTGAACGCGAGTCGACCGGCCAGTCCGCTACCGCTACCGCTACCGCTACCGCTACCGCTACCGCTACGTGGATACCAGTGGCCGGCGCTCGACGTCGCCTTGAGTTACGAGCGATTCGCGGCATGTGCGGATATCGGCTTGGCGTCAGCTGGTACAGGATACGGGCGTGAGTGAAAGTCTCCTTCGTGTCGTGCCGACCGTGCCAGATTGGGTGCCGGCCGAGGACGCCGTGGATGCTGCGGCCGAGGTCGTCTCGGCGATGTGTCCGGACGCGGGAGAGCTGGTCGCCTGCCGGTACGCCGACGTTACGTTCATCGACCAGGGCGTCAACTTCGAGGCAGTCGGCTGCCCGGTCTGCGCGGCTTCGCTGGATTCCGACTGGTGGCAGGAGCGCATGGACGATGCCTATGCCACTCGCTTTGCGACATTGGATGCCGTGACACCGTGCTGCAGTGCCACCGTTTCGCTCAACGACTTGGAGTACTCCTGGCCAGCCGCCTTTGCGCGATTCGAACTTCAGGTTCGCGATCCAGGCCGTGGCTGGTTGTCGCCCGACGAGGCAGCGCAAGTGTCGACCGTGCTTGGCATCACGGTTCGCCAGGTCTTCAGTCACTACTGACGGAGCACCGCAGGCAACGACGCCCGCTCGGCGGCATGAGCGTGCATCGAATCTTGCGAGGTACTGCGGCGCGGCTCCGATCTGGGTGATCCGTCGGCCGATCAAGTCGTATCGGCCCGGTGACGGCGAAGGCAGTGGCGTCGCGCGTTTGTTGCGGGGTCGCGGTGCGGTTGTGCCGCTTGTTAGGGTCGTTCCAGGTCATGAGCGCCAGCGCGAAGCCCCGGCTTGCTGGCCGGCAACCCTCCATCTCGTGGGTGGGGTGCCCCGGGTGATGACCTGGCTCGCTGCACATCGCATCGGGCAAGCCGCGGACGGAGAGACCATGCCATTGCCCATGACGCGTACCGCCCGCGTTCTTGACGGCGACCTCGTTCGGCTGGAGCCATTGGATCACCGGCACGCCGCCGATTTGGCTGCAGCGGCCGAAGAGGACCGAGCTTCGTACCGCTTCACGTGGGTGCCCACCGCGGCCGAGGTCAGCGATTACATCGACGCGCAGTTGAGCCGGGCGACTGAGGGGAGGCTGGTGCCGTACGCGCAGGTGGCAAAGGTCAGTGGACGCGCCGTCGGCGTGACGGCCTACTGGGATCCGCGGTTCTTGCCCGACCGCGATGCGCCCTACGCGGTGGAGGTGGGCTTCACCTGGCTGGCAGCGTCGGCGCAGCGCACTGGAGTGAACACGGAGGCGAAGCTCCTGCTCTTCGCGAACGCTTTCGAGGTGTGGAACGTGGCCCGTGTCGACCTCAAGACCGATGCCCGCAACACGGTCTCCCGCAAAGCGATCGAGCGTACGGGGGCCCGGCTCGAAGGTGTCCTACGGTGCTGGTCGCGGTCTTGGGCACCGGGCGAGGCGGGCCTGCTGCGAGACTCTGCCATGTACTCGATCATCAATTCGGAATGGCCGGCCTGCCGGACCGCACTGCAGGCGCAGGTCGGACGAGTCACGAATCGCTGATCCGACAACCAGAGGCGTGATGGGAGACGGGTGGGCGCTCATCGGCAAGATCGCGCGTCTGTCACGCCACGTGACAGCCGGTCGGCGGCAGCCGAGTGAGCTGGCCTTGTTCTGGGCCGGTTCATCCGTGCTTTCGTGATCTATCGTGCTCGTCGCCGAGTAAAGACGGGAGGGTACGTGTCAATGGCTCGTACACGGCTGTACCTCGTCCGCCACGGCGAACAGGATCCTGCGTCCGCTCACGCCCCGGACGGTGGTCTTTCACAACTCGGTCGCGAGCAGGCGGACCGGCTGGGCCGACGGCTCCGTACAGTGCCCTTCTCGGCGATTCACTACAGCCCGTTGGCCCGGGCGGTCCAGACCGCCGACGTCGTCGCCGGCCATCTCCCACAGGTGCCGAGACACGCGTGCGACCTCATGGCGGACCGCACACCGGTGCCCTCCGCGGGACAACGTGGCCGATATCCGGACCGGTGGCATGCCTGGCTCGACGGCGTGCCCGACGACGAGCGCGACGAAGACGCATCGGCCCTGCAGGCCGCTGTCGAACACCTCGGTGTCACCGGCGACAAGGACCGCCACGAACTGCTGATCACGCACAACTTCGTGATCGGGTGGTTCGTCCGCCACATGCTTGAGGCCCCGGTGTGGCGCTGGATCGGCCTCAACCAGGCCAACTGCGCGATCACCATCGTGCAGTGGAATTCCGATCGGCCGCCGACCTTAATCAGCTTCAACGACACCGGGCACCTGTAACCGTACGGCCTCCGCGACTCGGCACGATCGGACGCCTTCCCCGCGGGCGCTGACCGCCGAGACGGCAGCCGCGGCGCTGCGCAGCATCCGGCCCCGCGCCGCGCTGGCCCGTACTCTGCGACAGGTCGCCGTGGACCTGCTCAGCGAGGTCCCCCGCCTCGACCGGCGCATCACCGAGGCAACAGCAACCCTGTCCGCCGCCGTCACCGCCTCAGGCACCACCCTGACTGAGCTGCACGGCATCGGAGACGTGACCGCTGCGAAGATCCTGGCCCGCGCCGGCGCCGTCAGTAGTTCCGGTCGGAGTTCGCCTTCGCCTCCTACTGCGGCGTCGCGCCGATAGAAGTCTCCTCCGGTGACATCCAACGGCATCGCCTATCGCGCGCCGGCGACCGGCAGCTCAACTACGCCCTGCATGTCATGGCCATGGCCCAGATCAAGCGAGCGACCCCGGGCCAGGACTACTACCAGCGGAAACGAGCCGCCGGCAAGACCCACAAAGAGGCCATGCGCTGCCTCAAGCGCCGCCTCGCCGACGTCGTCTATCGCACCATGATCAAAGACACGGAGACCTCTCTATTGCCAACGCCTTGACACAGAGAGGTGCCGTTAGATCCACACGCCCCGATCGGTCGACGACGCAGACGTGAGAACCATTGTCAACGCAACTACCGAGGGAACTCGCGGCGCCTCACGTTCATCGGCGATCCAGCGGCCACGAGTCGATGCGGCATCGACTCGCTCGTACGACGGTTGACCTTGACCTAAGGTCAATCCATAGGCTCATCGCATGGCTAGTTCGCCCTGGAGGGGCATGCTTCCCGTTGACGACACAGCCCTTGCGGTCACCGACACCGGCGGCTCGGGCACGCCCATCGTGTACCTGAACGGCGCCTACGCCGACCAGTCGCATTGGCGGCGGGTCATCGCCGAACTCGGCGGCGACTACCGCCACATCACCTACGACGAGCGCGCCCGCGGCCGGTCGAAGCGTTCCGCCGACTACTCCTTCGAGGCGTGCCTGCGGGATCTGGACGCCGTCCTTGCAGCCCGGGGAGTCGATCGGCCGCTGCTGGTGGGGTGGTCCTACGGCGGGATCCTGTCGTGGCACTGGGCCGACCGGAACCCGGATAGTGTTCTCGGCGTAGTCACCGTGGACGCTTTCCCGGTCGGTCTCACCGGCGTCGCCGGACGGGAACGCATCCGCAAGGAGTTTCGCCGGGTGCGGTTGCTGTTGCCGATCGCCAGTCGGTTCGGCATGGGCGCCCGGATGAGCGCAGACCAGCACGCCGAGGTCAACATCGAACTCAACGAGATTGGCGCCGCCAGTGTGCCGGTCCTGGAACGCATCGCCTGCCCGCTGCGGTTCGTCCTGGCGACCGGAGCCAGCCTCGGGAACCAGGGCGACGAGATGGAACAGGGACGCGCCGCACTCGATCCGATTCTCGCCCGCAACCCGAACCTCGCGATCAGCGCGAAGGTTGCGAGCAACCACAGCACGATCCTGCGCAAGGACTTTCCCGCCGTCGCCCGGGCGGTGCGTGAACTCGCGCCTACCCGCGCCCGGACGACGGATTGAACCGGTGGCAGGAGGGCTCACGATCGGGCAGGCGGCCGCATTCGCCGGTGTCACGGTCAAGACGGTGCGGCATTACCACCGTCTCGGCCTGCTCGACGAGCCCCGCCGCGACACCTCTGGTTACCGCCGTTACACCTCCACAGACCTGCTCCGGCTGGTCCAGGTCCGTACCCTGGCCGAGGCGGGCGTGCCGCTTGCCGAGATCGGTGAACTGCTCGACGCTGATTCCGAGCGCTTCGCCGCCGCCGTGGTTGACGTCGAGCGACGGCTCACCGAACGGATCACGGAGCTCATCGCCCGCCGCGACACGCTGCGTCGGCTCGCCGACGGCGACCGGGCCCTGCTTCCCGACCGCGCCTGCGCCGTCCTGGACCGGTTGACCGCGCTGGGTTTCGGTCCCGACGTCGTGGCCTCGCAACGGGAGGCCCTGGTCCTGGCACGCGCGTTGGCCCCGGCGTTCTTCGACGTTTTCGTGACCCAGCTCGAGCGCCGGCTCGACGATCCCGAGTATGTGAGGCTGTGGAAGCGAACCTGGGACGCGTTGTCCTGGGAGCCGGACGACCCGCGCCTCGACGAGCTCGCAGCTGAGATGGCCGACAACCTGCTGACCGAACGGGCGATGATGCAGATACACGCGGACGCCTTCTTCGCCAGCCCCGACGCCGCCACCCGCTACGACGTGGTCAACGATCACCGGGCTGACGAGGCGCCGACCTTGGCTCGGTTGACCGCGCTCATCGAAGCGCGGTTGCGCGCTGCCGGCGTCGAGATTCCTCGACGGTGAGGCGGTGACCTGCTCGAACCGTGCCTCGGCCCACGCCCACGTCGGCTGTACCACGATTGCGACGCCGTCACCTGGCCTGGATCTAGCGGAGACTTCCCGTCAGGGGCCGCAGAAGGCCACCCGGCACGAACCGGCCGTACGCGAGGCCAGCGAACGCCCGCCGGTCCGCGACTCCAGCGCCGCCGAAAGCACGGGCGCTCGGATCCCTACAACCCCTCGCCCCGACCCCTGAGCCAGAGCTCGCCGCGCCGGTGGTCGAGCCGGCGGCGGTCGACACTGCACTCACGCGGCGCACCCGCGCCCGGCGCGCCGAGGCTCACCTCCTGCTCATCCAGGGCCTGGGTGCTACGCCGTCGCATCCCTGCCAGCCTGGACCCCTGAGAGGGGGCTGGTGACGGATCGATACGACGGTCGTCGACCCGGTCCTGGGGTCTAGCTGAGTCCGCTGGCCGGCTCGCAAAGGTTGATGCGTCGGACGTGCCCCGGTCGTCCCATCGTCCGTCGATAGCCGCAGCATTGCGCACCTTCTGATATCCAACTCTCCCAATAGAGCCCGGGGAGAACCGTTCGGTACGCGACGCATCGCGGGTCATTGTGGCTCCCCCGAGGTGGGCCAGGTGACGGTGATCGTGGCGTGGCGGCGGGTAACGAGCAGCTGGGGTCCGTCGGGTGTGGGCGGGTGGGTGCCGGTGGGGTGCACGGTGATTGTCGGATCGGGTCCGTGCCGGTGGTGGTGTTCCCAGGTCGTGATGAGGTTTGAGCATGTCGGTGGTGAGGGTGTCGGCATCGGGTCCGAAGCCGTGGGTGCCGAACTGCCAGGTGGTGTCTTCGAGCTTGCGCATTGCGAGGTAGGCGAGACTGTCGGTGGTGAGCAGGGTCGGGCAGACGAACCGGTCTTGCGGGTCGACCAAGCCGGCGGCGTGCTCGCGGTCTGCGGCGAGAGTGCCGAAGGGGCGGGCTTGGCTGGCCAGCCACAGGTGCAGCGACTCGAAGGAAGAGCGTTCGTGCATGGTGATGGTGACCGGCGACCATGCTTCCCGCCGCGGGGAGTGCAGGGTGGCGGCGAGTGCGTCCGGGTTCACTTCGGTGGTGGTGTCGTCCAGGGTCACGACGATGTCGTCGCCGCGTAGGGCCAGGCGGCGGGTGGGTTGGCGTCCGTCGCCCTGCATCGCACGAACCCGCATTGCAGTGCGGCGGTGGCGAGGAGATGGTCCTTGTGGCGTTTCAGGGTGAGGCACCGGGCGGGTTGTGAGAGGGGCGCGGCATTGTCGCGGCCCTCTCACAACGGTCGGTTAGCTCAGTTGTCCGTAGGCTGCGATGCCCGAAGGAGCGCTGGGTCCACGTCGGGGACGGCGAGCCTCGGGTTGAACCCGGCTGCAACGATCTTCATGACGAATCCAGCGGCTTCCTCAAGCTGTCGGGCGCTGGTGAGCCCACCGACCACCGCGGTTTGGCCGCCAAGGCCCCTGATCAGCACTGCGGCGCGGTCGAGCGCGCTCGCCTCGTCACCGCAGATCGCCACCACCGGCGCCGACTCCTGTGGGCCGGTGAACGGCCATGAGGCTCCCGCGAACAGGTGGAGCGCCTTGACCACGTGCGCACCCCGAGCCGTGCGAGCGACGAGTTCGGCTGCCGAGCCGGACGCGGGAATCAGGTCCCCGGTCGCGTAATTGACTGGGTTTGTGCAGTCGATCACGGTCTTGCCGTCGAACGAGCCTTCGGGCGCACCTACGAGAGACAGCGCCCCCTCCAACCCGTCCCACGGGACTGCGACCACGACAACGTCGGCCCGGGCCGCGAAGTCAGCCGGGTCAACAGCCTCCGCGGTCTGACCGATCTGGTCAGCAGCCTTACTCGCGTGCTGAGGGTTACGCCCTGACAGCAGCAGGGTGTGCCCGGCGGTGGTCCAGGCAGAGCCGAGCGTCACGGCCAGATTGCCGGTTCCCAGGATTCCGATGTTCACAACGTGCTCCTTTGTCTGGATGCGGTGCCCTCGAAACGCTAGGGGAGCCGTTCCTACCGATTGGTAGGAATGCGATGTAACACTGGAACGGTGATCGAGAAGACCTGCCAGACGTTCGTCTCCGACTGCCACATCCGGGCGGCGGCCGAACTGATCAACCACGCGTGGGATCCAGTCGTCCTTTCGGCTCTGCGCCTGGGGCCGACACGCCGCAACGCGCTGCTCGGCCGCATCGGGGGAATCAGTGACAAGGTCCTCACCCAATCGCTGCAACGCCTGTCGGCAGGAGGGCTTGTCACGAGGCTGAGCACCGGCGACCAGATCCCGCGTCGGAAAGGTGCCGTCTATCAGCTGTCGTCGTTGGGCGAATCGTTTGCGAATGGACCGCTCGCGCAGCTTGCCCAGTGGGCCGCCGACAACCAAGCCGACCTCGTCGGCCCGTCCTCGTGACCCGCTGGCGGGCTTGCACGGGATGGCTCATTGACTCTGGTCGGATCGCACGCTGGGTAGCCCAGGGGCGTCGGCCCTGGTTGGTTGCCGGCCGCCCGGTCGAGGCCGGTGAGCTTGTTCTCCGCTGCATGGAGGCTGACGGTGAGGCCTTCGACCTCGCCGTGCCATCTGTTGGCCTTGGCCTCGCTGATCCGGTCCGCGAGGTTGCGGATGATCTCGATGGGGCGTTGCGGTCAGCGAACGCGACTATGAGCGGGTAGTTCGGTCGAGGTTTACAGCGCGCGGATGATCTTTTCCCAGTCGAGCGTCGGGTTGGCGGCGGCGTCTGCGGCTAGTTCCGCGTCGTCGAGCAAGGCGCTGAGCCGATCACGTGGTAGGCGTGGGCATCGGGCCATCGCCTTGCGAACGCAGGGATGCGGGTCGGTGACGAGGCGGGCGATCACCGCCGGGTCCACCTCGGGGTCGCGGGCGACCAGAAGTCGCACGTCGGGATCAGTGTGATTAGCGTAATGGGACAGGCTGTTGCGCGGAAACTGTGGTAGGGCGAGCAGCTCAGTCCGGTGCCGGCCATCAAGGAAGCTGTTCAGTAACACTTCGCCCGGAGCGCCGGGGTGATTAAGGGCCAGGTTCGCCCGTACGGTCGCGTCGGTGTCGAGGGCGAGAAGGGCGACCAGTTCGGGAGGCAGGTCCGGGCGCTGCGCTGCCCGGCGGCGCAGCCGCGGATTTCTCGAACGCGCCCACCGGGCGGCCTCGATCGGCTCCAGGTCGGCGTTGCCGTCGAGGATGGCCCGTTCCTCTTCGGTGAGGTAGGCGTGGGTCGTGATCGCCAGGCGGACAGCATCATCGAGATCGGCGGACAGGTTGGCGATCTGCTCGCCGGTGAGCCCGGCGCGGGTGGCGACCACGGCACGCACGGCCGGGTCTGGGTCTGCGGCGAGGGCAGCCACTTGTTCGGCGGTCAGGTCCGCGCGGCCGGCGATTCGGGCCCGGATCTCGGTTTCCGGGTGATGCGCGAGGGTCTCGATGATGGTGGGCGGGAGTGCTGGGTTGTCGGCGATCGACTGCACAGCCTCGACATCCTCGGAGGCGGCCACCTGTTCGGCGAGTGCCTGCGAGAGTGGCCGCTGCAGTACCCACCAGAATGCGTGGCAGTGGTGTTCCGGCAGGTCGGCCGGTTCCATGAGCCGGCCGTGTTCCGCGATCGATGCTGCTGCCGCCGCCGCGATTTGCGGGTCTGGGTCGGTCAGCAGGAATCGCAGGTCGTCATGCCAAGCGTAGGGCACGGCAAATCGGCGTACCCGAGGATCAGGGTGCCGGGCTGCGACGAAGACCCGGGCCCAGTCGGCGAAGAACAGTTCGTCGAACAGTTCATGGCTCGCGAACGGTATGTCATCCGGCGGGTCGAGCAGCTCCGTCATCAGCCGGATCACGGTCTCTTCGGGTAGCGGCGGGCGCTGCCCTCTCCTGGTGAGAACCGCCATGCGCACCCGCCAATCGGGGTCGTTGAGCAGTCGTTCCCGAATCGCCGGGTCCAACCGCTCACGTCTGGCGGCGGCACTCCGAACCCGGCGCAGCTCGTGGTCGGCCATCAACTCCTGCAACGACACGGGCAGGGCAGCGCGGGCCTGAAGTCCCTTGGCAACCGGTTCCGGCCAGCCGCACAGCAGGCGGACAAGCTCGTCAACTGGCACTGCGGGGTTCTCCGCCAGCCCGCGTAGCACCAGATCCCGTTGCACCCGAACGAGCGTAGACGGCTGGTCAAGCGAGTTCCGACTACGGCGCGGCCTGTGCTCCTCGGGCGGCCAGCGCACGCGGACTGCGGCTAGCTTCGGGTGCTGAGCGCGGTCGCTGTCTGCCGTGGCAGTTGAGCCGGCCGTGCGCGTGCGACTCGGTTCCGCGGTCGCTGCCCCGCAGCCGCCGCTGGCTCAGCGAACCTCCTCGCCGCCGAAATCCCGCCAGCAATTCTCGCCGGAATCCTCGGCATCCACCCCACCACCGCGGTGAAGTGGACCAAACTCGCCGGCGGCAACTGGACCCGGTTACGCTGCCGCCCATTCACGCCGCGCCCTGCCCTAGCGTTCCGGCCGGCGCCTCGAACGCTGGTCCAAGCATCGATGGCGCATGAAATCGGCGGGCATCGTAGCCTTGTCCTACTGCACTCGACCTTGCCACCCAGTCCGTCCTGTTGACCGGCCCGGAAAGCCCACCGATCAGGAGACACAGTGACCCATCCGGCACAGCCCAAGTCTCTCGCCGTCGCGTACCTGCTGTTGTTCTTCCTCGGCGTGTTCGGGGCCCACTACTTCTACCTCGGCGTGACCAGACGCGCAATCGTCTACCTCCTGACGCTCGGCTGCCTCGGCTTCGGTGTGTTGATCGACCTCTTCACGTTGCCCGGCGAAGTCCGGCGTACCAATCAGCTGATCATGTCCGGACAGCCGCACCTGTAAATGCTCGCCCGGCCACCGACCCTTCCGGAAAGCCGCAACCCGACCCCCGTGATGCACCGGATGGGCCCTCTATTTAGGAACGGACACGACAACCTACGGACACTCCGATCACACCTGGATGTCTTTACCTCCACCCTGGTGATACGGCGCATCCCCCTCGTGGCGCGCGCGGCGGGTGTTGTACCAGCCCTATCCAGATACAGCCACCCCTCCCAGGTGCGGATGTAGGTCCGACCCGGGTCGCTCCTTCATGGGCGACAACCGTGGAGCTATGTACGGTGCCTGTCGAATATCTCGTGAACCGCGTTGACGACCTCGTCGGCCCGGGTGAGCGGCGCGAGATGGACGGAGTTCCGTCGAACGACATGCCAGCCGGCGCGTTCGGCAGTGTCCGCGTCGCCTTCGTAAGCCGGCGAGAGCCGGACGTACGCGTGCGGCAATCCGTCGAAGATCGGGGTCGGTGAGGGAGTCTTCTCCGCGCAGAGCGCGAACGGCGTCGGGCGTAGGTCGGCGGTGAACCTCTCGCGGACCTCGTCGTCCGGTATCTCGGCGGCCAGCGCCTCGGCCGGGAACCAGGTGTTCCATGGCGGCAGCTCGCCGTCGGTGGCCATCTCGCGCAGCCGGGTCGCCCGTTCCCCGTCGAGGGATTCCAGCCAACTGAGGCCCGGATGTGGCAGGCGGGCGTCCACGAAGATCGTGGCTGCCGCAGCCGGGCCGAGGGCCTCGGCGATCGCGGGTACGAGGGGGCCGGCGGCGCTGTGGGCGACCAGCGTCGTCGGGTGCTCGACGGCGGCCACCGCGGCTTCGCGCAGGCGATCCAGAAAGGGCGGCGGGCCGGTCAGGGCCGGGCGGAGATCGGGCACGACCGCGCGGTGGCCCTCAGCCCGCAGCGCGCGGGCGACCGCGTCCCAGCTGTACGGGCCTAGCAGCGGACTGTGAAGGAGGACGATCGTTTGCATCGTGAATACCCCTACTTGCAGAAATATGCCGATATGGATCTAATGGGCGGATGGATCCGCGCCATTGTCTCAACCTCATCAGCGGTGCATGGCTGGCTGCGGAAGGAGAACGGGCCAGTCCCAACGTCAACCCTGCCGACTCGGGTGACGTGATCGGACTGTTCGCCGATTCCTCCGCGGACGACGCGCGGGCTGCGGTAGCCGCCGCCGCTGCCGCGCGTGCCTGCTGGCACGAGACCGGGCCGGCGGCGCGGGGGGCGCTGCTCTTCCGGGCAGCCGAGCTGCTCGCCGAACGGGCTGGGGAGTTCGCCGGGGCGATTGTCCGCGAGCAGGGGAAACGCCCGCTGGAGGCGCGCGCCGAGGTGGTCCGCAGCGGCGAGGTGCTGCGCTTCCTGGCCGGCGAGGGCCGCCGGCTGACTGGTGTCACCGCACCCGCCGACGACGCGCGTACCCTCGCGTACACGTTCCGGGTGCCGATCGGCGTGGTCGGGCTCATCACCCCGTGGAACTTTCCGCTCGCGATTCCGATGTGGAAGTCGGCGGCCGCGCTGGTGGCCGGCTGCACCGCGGTCCTCAAGCCGTCGCCGCTCGCCCCCTGGACCGCGGCACTGATGGTGCAGTTGTTCCTTGACGCCGGCGTACCGCCCGGGGTGCTCAACCTGGTGCAGGGTGGCCGAGAGCCCGCGGAGGCGATCGTGGCGCACCGGGACGTCGCGGGGGTGTCGTTCACCGGTTCGGTTCCGGTCGGTGTCGCCATCCACGAGGCGGCTGCGCCGCGGCTGTTGCGCACCCAGCTCGAGCTGGGCGGCAACAACGCGGTCCTCGTCCTGCCCGGCGCCGACCTGGACGCGGCCGTCAGCGCCGTGCTGTCCGGCGCGTTCGGCCAGGCCGGGCAGCGGTGCAGCGCGACCAGCCGCGTGATCGTGGACACCGGTCTCGCCGCCGCGTTCCTGCCGGCGCTCGCGGCACGAGTGTCGGCCCTGCGGGTCGGCCGCGGCGACGATCCGGACGTGGACATGGGGCCGGTGATCACTGCCGAGGCACGCCGGCGGTGCCTCGACGCGATCGGGGACGCGCGGGCACGCGGTGCCCGGATCTGGTGCGGCGACGAGCCGTTGCCCGGCGGACTGCCCGACGGCAACTTCCTGCGGCCCACCGTGCTGTCCGACGTGCCGCCTGATTCGGAGCTGGTGACGGGTGAGGTCTTCGGGCCGGTGGTCTCGGTCCTGGTGGCCGAGAGCCTGGACGACGCCATCTCCATCGCCAACTCCGTTCCGTACGGTATGTCAGCGGCCGTTTTCACCCGCGAGACCGCCCTCGCCCTGGACGCCGTGCAACGGCTGCAGGCCGGGATGCTGCACGTCAACCGCCCGACCGTCGGCGCCTACGCGCACCTGCCGCACATGGGCACCAAGATGTCGCAGTTCGGTCCGCCCGAGTGCTCGCCGGAGGCGATGGACTTCTTCACCGAGTTGCGGTCGGTCTGCGTCAGGTACTGAAAGGCTTCTCGAAGACCAGGTGCCAATGGAAGGAACCCGGCTGCTCGTGCTCCCGGTCCGCGGCGGAGACGAGACGCAGGTGCGGGTGGAGACGCAGGATGTCCCCCATGTCGGTGTACAGGTGTGGATGCGCCTTGTCCTCCGGCCCGTCGTGCTGCACGAACACGTCCGGGGCGATCTGCTCGCCCCGGCCGTACTGGGCGTTGTGCTTCGACAGCATCGTGCTCAGGTACTGCCCGCCGGGCCGGAGGACGCGGGTGATCTCCAGGGCCGCCGTGGCGGCGTCCGCTGGCGTACCGTGATAGATCACGTTCCAGGCGACGACGACGTCGAAGCTGCCGTCCGGATACGGCAGCGATGTCATGTCGGCCATCCGCGTCGTGACGTCCACCTTGCGTCGGGCGGCCTCGACGGCGACCCGCGCCAGGCCCGCCTCGCTGCGGTCGATCGCGTGGGCCTCGAATCCCAGGTCGGCGAGGGCCAGGGCATGGCGGCCGATGCCGCACCCCACGTCGAGGCAGCGCCGGCCGCCAGCGGCCAGCACCTTCTCGCCGAGTGCTGTCACGTCCGGGTCCGGCTGTGCCCACGTGGTGATTCCCTCGGTACGGCGCCACTGCTGGTCCCAGTGCTGGTACGCGCCCGCTGTGCTGGTCTCGGTCATCGGGTGCCCTCCGGGTCCGCGTTGTCCCCGCCGTCGCCGTCTGGCGGGCGGGCCGTCCGCTCGCCGATCACGTTGCCCTCACGGTCCAGTCGCAGGCCCCGCGTGATGGCGGCGCCGCGACTGGCGGCGGTCACCGCGCCGCTTCCGTTGGTCATGGTCGACATGAAGTCGGAGAACCGGGGTTCCGGCGCGCCGATCTGCTCACCGGCCGCCCGGAAGAGGTCGAGCCAGCGGCGTCGGTGCTGGTTCGAGATCACGTATTGGATGTGGGCGGCGATGAACGCCGGGTTCCAGCCCTCGGTGAGGTCCGGCGTGCCATACATCCGCTCGAAGTGGCCCTTGAGGCGGCGCGCGTGCTCCTCGGCCGAGCGGGCGGTGAACATGGGCCCTAGCAGCGGATCGTCTATCACCAGATTGTAGAAGGCGGTACAGAGCCGATCGAAGAAGTCGGCGCCGCCGATCTCGCGGTAGAACCGCCGGGCGAGCTCGAGCGACCCCTCCTCGGTGACCTCCTCCAGCAGAATGACCTTGCCGTGTCGGCTGATGACATGTTTGCGGGCCATCGTCAGACCTCCTCGCTGGCGCCGGACACCCGCTGTCGCGGTTCGCCGGAACGCGGCTCAGCCGTCCGCTTGTTGCGGGAGCGCTGTTCCTTGACGTAGGTCGCGGCGGTGTTCGGATCCTGCTTCCGGGTCCGCCAGGTGACGAACTCGTCCCAGACTCCGTCAGGGAAACTGGGGACGCCGCGGTAGGTGGTGGCCGCCCGCCGCGCCATCCGGACGGTCGCTCGGCTCACCGGCTGTACCGCCATGATCGGGATGTGCCGGTAGAAGCGGACGATGCGGTTCTGCTGGGTGAGACGCACCATGGTCGGGATGTACGAGCGGTACCAGTCCGTCTCGATGATGCCCTCGAGGATCTCGAACTCCCCCGAACTGGGCCAGTTCGGAACGCTGCGCACCAGCAACCACCAGTCCGCCGGGGTACGGGCGAGGAGGCCGGTGATGACCTCGAGCATGTGCGGATTGCGGGGGTCGGCCTGGATGAACGGGGGCACGCCGCCGTACTTGTCGAAGACGTCCCCACCATCGAGCCCGGCCGCCTCGATGGCACCGCGGACGCCTCTTGCCTCCGGCAGCAGACCGTCCCGGGCGCCGGTTAGCGACTGCCAGGCGATGGGCTCGTTACCGTCGAGCAGGGACCATTCACTGCTCATCCCGTCCCAGCGCACGGCGAAGTCGGCTGGGGGGTAGATGTGCCAGCCGAAGCCCGAGGCGGTGGTGATCGGGGAGCAGACCCGCGCGGCGCGAGCCGACAGTGAACCCTTCAGATCGGGCGTGCCCAGCTCGGGTTCACGGACGTCGGGGTAGAGCGAGAAGAACTCGATCTCGGATGGCGCGTCGGTCTCCGTCAATTGTCGGCCCTTTCTGGAAGGCGGGTGTCGGTGCAGGACGCCTGCTGTTCGCGGCGGTTCTGTTCCATGGCGTAGAGGCGCATCAGGGAGCCGACCTCGTACCGGTCCGGCGCCACCGGCTTGATCAGGTTGGCCTCGGCGAGGGCGGTCAGGGCCCGGGCGCTGGCGCCCTCGGTCTCCTCCGACCTCTCGGCGACCGACCACGGGGTAACCAATCCGGAAAAGTCGGTTCCGAGACGCCGCAACAGCTGTCGCTCCGACGGTTCTAGCCGGGAGTACGAGTGGTCGAGCGACAGCCGCATCGACGCCAGCGAGTCCGCCTCCACCTCCAGCAAGCAGAGGCCGTCGTCACCGCGGAGGCCGTCAAGGATGTCGGCCACCGGTTGCGGTGAGTCGTCGGCCATCCGGGTGGCGGCGATCCGTATCGCCAGCGGTAGGCGGCTGCACAGCCGGATCAACTCTTCGGCGGCCTCCGGCTCAGCCGTCACCCGCGAGGCTCCGACGGTGTGTGTCAGCAACTCGCGCGCGTCCGCCTCGGTCATGCCACCCAGCTCCAGGTGCCGGGCGCCGTCGCGCGCGCGGAGGCCGCTGAGCCGGTTCCGGCTGGTCATCACCAGGAGGCATGTGTCGCTGCCCGGGAACAGTGGACGGACCTGCTCGGGCGACCGCACGTCGTCGAGCACGATGAGCATCCGGCGACCGCTGAGCAGGGATCGGTAGTGCCCGGCGGCCTCGTCCACCCGATCCGGGAGGTCGCTGGCGGCCACGCCCAGCGCGCGGAGGAACCGGCCGAGAACCCGCAGCGGTTCCGCCGGTGGTTCGTCCGAGTGGCCTCTCATGTCGGCGAAGAACTGCCCGTGCGGGAAGAGGTCCGAGTTGGCCCGGGCCCAGTGGACGAGCAGGGCGGTCTTGCCGCAGCCGGCGGGCCCGGTCAGCACGATCGGTGTGTCGCGGCCGTTGCCGCTGTCCCGAGCTGCGGTAAGGGCAGCTAGTTCTGCCCGGCGACCGACGAAATCGGGCACATCGGCGGGCAACTCCGCGGGGACGGCCGGCGGCGCGGCGACGGCCGGAGCGGGGACATCCAGCGCCGGATCGCGGGCCAGCACCGCCCGGAACAACCGCTGGAGTTGCTCACCAGGCTCCAGGCCCAGTTCCTCGGCGAGCGCGGCCCGGCCGTCGTGGAACGACTGCACGGCCCCGGACGGATCGCCGGCTCGATAGAGCGCGAGCATCTGCATCTCCCGCAGTCGCTCGCGCAGGGGGTTGGCCGCCACGAGATCGTTGAGTTCCCGCAGGCGGCTGTGGTGACGGCCGAGCCGCAGATCGACATCCAGGCGGTCCTCGACGACGCTCATGTAACTGGTGTTCCAGTGCGACCGTTCTCGGCAGAGCCCAGGCACCTCGGCGTCCTCCAACGCCTCGCCGCGCCACAGGCCGACGACCGCGCTCAGCAGCTTGTCCGCCTGGACGAGGTCACCGTCGGCCAGGCTGGCCCGGCCTTCGTCGGCGAGGGCGACGAATCGGTCGATGTCGAGCTCTCCGGGCTCGACCCGGAGCACGTACCCCGGCTGGCGGAACAGCAGGCGATCCGCTCCCGGATCGGCGCGGTCCAGTAGCTTGCGCAGCTGCGAGATCTGCCATTGCAGGCTGGCCTTAGCCGTCCGGGGCGGGTGGCCGCCCCACAACACGTCCCGCAGGTGGTCGGCTGACACCGTTCGATTCGCGTGCAGCAGTAGCACCGCGAGCAGTCCGCGTTGCATGCCGCCGTTCAGCGGTGCGGATCGTCCGTTTACCAGTAGCTCAACCGGCCCGAGCAGCCGGAACTCCAGCTTTGCTCCCCGATCACTACGCGCGGGGTCGTCCATCGAGTTCGTACCCACTTGTTCCCCCCGTTGTCTCTGCCAACTATGTGGTCGGGCGGCGTCCTCCGAAGGCGTCGGCGGCCGAGAGCCGTACCGGCAGGCTTTCGAGCCCGCGCTGGAAGCTGCGGCGCCAGCGCAGGTCGGCGGCGGCGACTGCCAGTTCCAGCACGTCGAAACGCTGAGCCAGGGCGGTCAGCGCCACGTGGCCCTCCAGCCGCGCGAGCGGTGCGCCCAGGCAGAAGTGCCGTCCGTGCCCGAATCCGAGGTGGGCGTTGTCGGTGCGCTCGGGGTCGACCTTGGCGGCCTCCGGGAACCGGCACTCGTCGCGGTTCGCTGCGGCGAGGCCGACGCACACGACGTGGCCCGCGGGAATGGTCACCCCGCCGAGCTGGATGTCGGAAAGCGCGGTACGGATCACGGAGCGCTGCACCGGTCCGTCGTACCGCAGGAGTTCCTCGAAGAGGTGGCGCACGCTCTCCGGTCGTTCGCGCAGTCCACGCTGGAGCGCCGGATCCGTCGTGATGCCGAGCATCGCCAGGCTGAGGAAATTGACGGTGCTCTCCTGTCCGGCGATCAGCAGGATGAACGACGTGGCGACCAGTTCCTCCTCGGTCAGCGCGTCGTCGCCGTCCCGCAGGCGTAGCTGGATCAGGGCACTGATCAGATCCGGCGCGCCATCGGGATCGGCCGGGTCGAGGTCCTTGCGTTTGGCCACGACGAGATCGGTCATGTACTCGCGCAGCAGCCGTTTGCCTTCGGCCCTCGACATGGGTAGGTCTGTGGCGAAGTCCGAGCCGAGCGTTGCGTTCGACCACCGCCGGAAGTCGGTCCGGTCGGCCGTGGGGACGCCGAGCAATTCGCAAATGACCAGTACCGGAAGCGGGTCGGCGAGCGCGGTGACGAGGTCCGCCTCGCCGTGCTGCGGCATCGCGTCGATCAACTCGTCGACGAGTCGCTGCACCGCCGGCCGCAGGGCTTCGACGCGAGCCGCCGTGAACGCGCGGCTGACCAACTTCCGCAGGCGTGGGTGTTCGGGCGGGTCGGCGTGCAGCATGTGCGCCCCGCCGAAATTGATGCGTTGCGGATCGAGCGGCATGCCCGCTGCCGCCATGGCCGGCGCGGCATGCCTGAGGTGGTGGGCCAGGCGATCGTCGTTGAGGGCGGCGCGGGCCTCGGCGTAGCCGCTGATGTAGTACACCGGCAAGCCGTCGGGCTGGATCACCCGCCGGACAGGTGCCTGCTCTCGGAATGCGGCATAGGCCTGGTACGGGTCGGGTGTCCCGTCTGCGAAGAGGTCGTGGTCGGTAGGTTCCTGCTGGTCCGCCATGTCAGTCGCTCCCATTCAGGTGGTCCGGTCCCACGGGCGGGTCGGCGGCCAGATCGCGGACGGCCCAGCGCAGCGGGCGCAGGTTGCAGCCGCGCGCGGTCTTCGCCTGCTCCGAGCCCATGCCGTACTCGATGACCCGGATGCCGAGGTCGAGCGCGAGCGGCACCGCGGCGTAGAAGCAGGTGCCGAAGTAGATGTACCGGGCGTGCGGATGGCCGTAGTCCGTTCCTGTGAGCAGCGCGGTGAGCCGGTCACCGGTACGCACGAACAGCGTGAAACCCACCGTCCGCCCGTCGATGTCGGCGCAGATCACGAAGACGTCTTCCGCCGGGAAACACCGGCGGACATTGTCGAACCACCGTCTCTCCTTTTCCGGATCGCCGGCGCCGCGGTATTTCTCTGCCAGCCTGATACGCAATGAGACAAGTATTTCGTCATCGTCACGCAAAGGGCGTCTTGTGTACTCGATGCGGGCTGCCGAAAGGGCCCGCATCTCGGCTCGAATCCTTCGCCGGCGATGACTCGACATCCGCGAGAGATACTGATCCGGCCGTTTGAAGTCGATGGCCAGTTCCGCTCGGTGTGCCGCGGTCACGACGGTGAAGCCGGCCGCGCGCAGCGTCTCGGTGAACGGGTCCGCCACGGGGTCGAGGTACTGGAACACCACGCTGCGCAGGCCGCGCTCGCGGGCGTGCCGGCAGATCTCGTCGACGAACCTGGCCAGCCGCGCGGAGTCTCCGGCGCCCGGCCCGACCGGGTAGGTGTCATAGTTCGGGTACATGAAGGACAATGCGGGGAAGAGGCCGTCGGGTGCGGTGATGTGGCCCCGAACCGGCAGGTACGGGTCTGTGAACTGGTTGTTCGTTGCGGACGGGACCACCCGGCCCATCATCGCCACGTGAGCGCCGCCGCCGTCGTCCACCAGTGTGAAGCCCTCGCAGCCGGCGAGGCGGCCCTCGGCCACACCGAGCCAGGCGGCACTGACCGTGTGCCGTACGCCGGCGCTCAGCGCCGGCCAGTCGATCCGTTCCCACGACGTCGCGGCCATCGAGAGCTGGGCGGCCTCGGCTGGCGCAAACTGGGGCGACAAGCTCGACCTCCCGTCGACGGGTGATCATCCGCGGCCGTTTTCCTGTTGCCGCACGGCGGTGCGGAAAATGACCATGACAACGTCAAAATCTAGCACCGGCGATGACGAGCGTCCACTCATAAAGGCCGTCGCTATTACGCGACCGTCCTTGGTGGACGCTTGGTGGTCGCTTGGCGGGCAGTGCTAGGTTCGATCGGAGCGCGGCGGGACTTATTGCCGTAGCGATGTGGTTCGGGAATGCGGCCGCACTCTCTTGGATCCTCGACTCAGGCGTCACGGGTTTGCCCGACGACGAAGGGACAACTTTGCCGAAGCAGCCAACGGAGACATTCCTGTCCACCGACGCCAGGCTCATCGGAGTCGGCGCCCACGACGCACTCACCGCATCGCTGGTGCAACGCAGCGGGTTCGACGTCGCCTGGGTCGGCAGCTTCGAGGCGTCGACCTATCGGCGCATGCCGGACATCAACGTGATCACCAGCACGGAGATGGCCGACTCGGTGCGCGCCGTCCGTACCGGCTGTGACCTCCCGGTGTTCGTCGACGCCGACAACGGTTACGGCACGGATGATGCGGCGGCCCGGGCGCTCGACCAGTTCGCCGCCGCCGGTGCCGACGCCATGTGCCTTGAGGACAACGCCTTCCCGAAGCGCAACTCGCTCTACTCCACACAGGAGCGGGCGCTGGAGGATCCCGAGGCGTTCAGCAGGCGCTTGGCCCGACTGGTCGGCAAGAAGACCGGTGTGCGGATCATCGCCCGTACGGAGGCGTTGGTCGCCGGCCTCGGCCCGGAGGAAGCGGTGCGGCGCCTCGATCGGTACGCGGACACGGGCGTCGACGGCCTATTCGTGCAGGCCAACACGCGGCACGCCGATCAGCTCGGCGAAGTGCTGGATCGGACGGCGGGCCGGATCCCGATCGTGCTGGCGCCGACGGCCCTGCCGGAGGTCGCCGTGGACCAGTTCTTCGACATGGGCGCCAACGTGGTGATCTACGCGAACGTGGTGTCCCGGGCCGCCGTACGCAGCGTGTCGCGGATGCTGGCCACGCTGCGGGAGGCTCGCTCCCTGGACAGCGTCACGGCTGACATCTCGGGGCTGGACGAGATCTTCGCCCTCACCGGCGCCCAGGAGTGGAACCGGCAGTGAACGCCGTCGGAGCGGACGCGGCGGCACCGGCCGGTGTCACGGCCGGTGTCACGGAGCGGCCCTCGGCCGCGGCGCTCGACTACTGCTTCGGCGCGGCCGGCGACGAGGCGACCATGGCCCGTAACGAAGCGATGCTGGACCGTCCGATCCTCGTGCCCCGCGTCCTGGCGGGCGGGCCGGCGGATGCGTCCGTTACGGTCACCGGCGGGGTGATCGCGGCGCCGTTGCTGGTCGCCCCCATGGGATTGCAGGGCCTGCTGGATCCACGGGCCGAGACGGTGGCCGCCCGGGCCGCCGCCGAAGCCGGCCTCGGGTTCTGTCTCTCCGCGTTCTCGTCGGCCTGCGCGGCGGACGTCGCGGCCACCGCGCCGGGCCTTCGCTGGCGGCAGGTGTACCTGACCCGGGAACCACGCCTGACCCGGTATCTGGTCGAGGAAGCCGAGCAGTTGGGATTCGAGGCGCTCGTCGTCACGGTGGACGTGCCGGTCGTCGGCCGGCGCAACCGCGACCTGGCGAACGGCATGGACCGATTCGCCGTGGCCCCGCCCGCGCTGGTGCGCAGCGAACCGTTCCGCCGGCTGATGGCCGAACGCGGCCTTGAGGACCGGGAGGTGCTCGCCGAGATCTTTCCCAATCCGTTCACGACCTGGGCGGACGTGGCGGACGTGATCGCCCGGACGCACCTGCCGGTGTTGCTGAAGGGGATCATGCATCCCGAGGACGCGCGGCGGGCGCTCGACATCGGCGCGGCGGGAGTCGTCGTGTCCAATCATGGTGGCCGCCAGTTCGACCGCTCGGTGAGCAGCGTCGAGGTCCTGCCGGCCGTCGTCGCGGCTGTCGGCAGCGGGGTGCCGGTCTATTTCGACTCCGGGATCCGGCGGCCGGCGCACGTCGCCACCGCACTGGCGCTGGGCGCCCGGGCCGTGTTGCTGGGTCGGCCCGTGCTGACCGCGCTGTCCGGTTGCCGGGCCGAGGACGTCGCTGCGCTGCTGCGCGGCTTCACGGAGGAGCTCGCGCACATCATGACGTTACTGGGCGCACGGCAGCCGGGCGACCTGACCGTCTGCACGAATCCGGCCGGGGGATGCCGGTGATCACGGCGTCCGAGTTTCTCGATCTGCTCGAACAGATCGGATGCCGACACCTGTCCGGCGTGCCCTGCTCGTTCCTGAGCCGGTTGTACGAGCGCCTCGACGCCGACGAGCGCTACACCTATGTGCCGGCGGCCAACGAGGGAACGGCGTTCGCGCTGGTGGCCGGGATGATGCTGGGCGGAACGGAATCAGCGCTGCTGGTGCAGAACTCCGGGCTGGGGAACCTGGTCAACCCGCTCACGTCGCTGGCGATGCCGTACCGGTTGCCGGTGCTCACGTTCATGACGATGCGCGGGTGGCCGGCCGCCGACCCGGAGGAACCGCAGCACGAAGTGATGGGTCGTGCCACGGTGCCCCTGCTGGCCGAACTCGGGGTGCCGCACCATGTGCTGCCCGAGACGGTCGAGGGTGCGCGGGAGATGCTGGCGCGCGTCCAGGAGGAACGCCGGGCCGGCTGGCCGAGTTTCGTGCTGGTACCGGGGCGCATCCCGGGGGAGCGGCTGTCCGCTGCCGTGTCGCCGGCCACAGAACCGGAGTTCACCCGCGGCGAGGCGATCGCGGAGCTGCGACGCCTCCTGCCGGACTCGCTGTGGGTCAGCACGACCGGCTACATCTCCCGGGACCTGTTCCAGCAGGGTGACGCTGCGGAGAACCTCTACCTTCAGGGCTCGATGGGGCACGCTTCGGCGGTCGCCGCCGGGATCGCGTTGTCCCGGCCGGACCATCGGGTGGTCGTGATCGACGGTGACGGCAGCGCGCTGATGCACCTGGGCGCGATGTCCACTGTCGGGCGGATCTCGCCGAACCTCGTCCACGCCGTGCTCGACAACGGCACCTACGAGTCGACCGGCGGACAGGCCACCACTGCGGCCTCGACCGCGTTCACGGAGATCGCCACCGCCTGCGGCTACCGGCGGGCGATCTCGGTCGGTACGGCGGAGGAACTGCGTGCCGCGGCCCGGGTGCTACAGGCGCCGGGGTCCGTGTTGGCCCACCTCCGGATCGCGCCCAGGAGCCCGGCCGCCGGTTCACGGGCCAGCGGTTCCGTCAGTGTGGACCAGCTCGCCCGCCGTTTCGCGGCGCACGTACAGGGGGGACAACATGCCGAGGCGCCTGAAGGTCTGGCAGGGAATCCCGTCCGACTGGGACCGGTGGGTGGCCGATGACAGGGTCGGGACCTCGCAGCGGTCGATGCGGCTCACCATCGACCGGTTCGGCAACGGCTACCACACCTTCGCCTGGTGCGACGGTTCGCGGCCGCTGGTCGCCGTCGGCGGCACGCTGCTGAGTGCTCCCATGTCGAGCCGCCGTGTCGACCCGTACGCCGTCCTCAGCGGCCGGTCGGTGGACGCAGGGCTGGCCGTCGACGGTCCGCATCCGTGGTCGGGGCTCGACACCGCGGACGTCTTCCCCGGGCTGATGGTCATGCACCCGCACTACGACACCCGGCCGATAGGTCCCCGCGCGTCCGACCCGGCGACGCTGGACGGCTTCGTCGACGCGCTGCTGAGCTGGGCCGGCGACCACGGCTGCCGGGCGGTGTCCCTGCTGTACCAGACGGTGGCCGCGACCCCGCTGCTGACCTCGTTCGCCGCGATCACCGGCGCGGCGGTCGTCCCGCTCTCCACATCCTGTGTCCTGGATGTGGACTGGACCGATGTCGACGGCTATCTGAGCCGCTTCAGCTACAAGCGCCGCACCGCGATCCGGCGCGAGCTGCGGTGGCTGGCGGAGCGCGGGGTGCGGATCGCCGAGGAGGACCTCGACGGGGTCGGCCCGGAGCTGGTCGGCCTGCGCTGTGCGCTGGTCGCCCGGTACGGCGGCAACCCCGACCGGGCGAAGGAGGAACGTCTGGTGCATCAGGTACGCGAGACGTTCCATCCGTCCGAGCTGTGCCTGGTGACCGCGCGGGCGGCGGGCCGGCTGGTGAACTTCATGCTCTTCATCCGCGAGGGCGACGAGTGGAGTGCGTTTCTGACCGGCACCGACTACGACAGCGACGCCGCGCGCTTCGCCTACTTCGCGACCGGCTTCTACCACCCGGCGGCACTCGTCCCGGCTGCGGGCATCCGCCGCATCCACTACGGATTCGGCTCCTGGGAGGCGAAGAGGCAGCGCGGTTGCCGCAGTGAACCCGTGTGGGCGGCCGGTGCACGGTTGGCCGTGGCGCCACGTCCGTCCCCTGTGCCGAAAGGTGTGGCCCCGAATGCTTGACGATCCCGCCGCCTGGCAACACCGGATCTTCGTCATGATCAGTCCCGACTGCCTGGTCCGGGGCCTGACCCGGGCCGTGCTCGACCGTCTCGCCGGGATCGGCCTGCGCCCGGACGGCTGGCGGCTCACCCGGGTCACACCCCACCGCATCGACCGGATGAGCGAGCTGCAGCAGGTCACCGCGGCCCGGGTGCACCGGTACCGCGCCCTGGACGCGCTCTTCGCACTGGGTCCCGCGCTGATGGTGTCGCTGCGGGATGAGCAGGAGCGCCCCGCTGAGGTGTCCTACGCGGCGGCGAAGGCGCTCAAAGGCGATGCCGACCCGGCACACGCGCTGCCCGGCAGCATCCGGCACGACCTCGGCGCGATCAACACGGTCCTCAACCTGGTGCACATCTCCGACAGCCCGGCCGAGGCGGCGGCTGAGTGCGCCACCTTGCTGGGCACCGATCCGTGCCTGTTCTCGGACGCCGAACTCGATCAACTGCTCGATCTGCTGGCATCGTGGCCCCCGGAGACCCGCGGCTTCGCCGACGTCCTGGGTGCCGTCCGTGGCCGGCTGATCGCTGCGATCTGGGGTGATGTCACCGAGCCCGCCCGCGAGCGCACCATGGACCTGATCCGCGACGGTGTACTGGGTGAGCCGACCAGCGGCAAGGCGCTGGCCGACGTGTTGCTGGGCCAGCGCATCCGGCCCGCCGAGGCCGGCGAGGTGATCGCCTGGCCGTTCGACGGCACCGTCCCCCGGCCGGACATGGACACGGTCACCCGGGTGCTCGCCTGGCACGGTCTAGCCCTCGACCCCTGGGAACAGGCGGTCCTGACCACCTCTGCGGTCTTTCCGCCCGACACCACCCGAAACCGATGACCACCGACCTGACGGGTACGCCACCGACCTGGCCACCGCTGGCCCGGGAGTTGTTCGCTGCGTGCCTCACCGCCGCGTCGAAATCGCCGCACCTGTGGCAGGCACCCGCGCCAAGGGGCGACGACGTCCTGCGCGAGCAACTCGCGCGCATCCTGGGCGCCAGCGCCGACCTGCTCACCATCACGGCGGGTATCAGGGCGGCCGCCCTCACCTACGCGCGGACCGAATCCCGCCTCGCCGTCGAACGGCCGACCTTCCCCGGTGCGGTGCGGACGATGCGCGCCGCAGGCGCGGACGTGTCGCTGTACGACTGGGCCGAGCTCCCCGGCACACCTGCGGACACGGCCATCTGGCTCACCTCACCGTTCCGCAACCCGGACGGCCGCAGCCTGTCCGCAGCCGAACACGCCGTCCTGGCCCAGCTCACCGCCACCGGCCGCCGGGTCATCGTCAACGGCGCGTACGGGTGGTTCGGCGACAGTCCACGGGTGCCCAACGCGGATCACCTGGGCTCGCTCCACAAGATCGTCGGACATGGTGCCCGTCTCGGGTGGGTCGTGAGTGCGGACTTCTTCGACCGGGCGACGGCTGAGCTGATCGGCACTCCACCGTCACCGGTCTGGCAGCGCGCCTGGGGCCTGTTTCTGCGCGACGGCGGTGCCGGCTTGCTGATCGAGCAGAACGTGGTGCCGGCGCTCGACGCGGCAGCGGCCTTCCACCACCGGCTGTCCGTGCCGAATTCCGGGGCGCCGCACGCGTTGCTCACCGTGCGTTCCGGCACGGACGAGGCGGCTGCCCTCGCGTATCTCGCCGACCGGTCCTACCGGCTCAACCCCGGATCGGACTTCTTCGCGGCCGGGACCCTGCGTGCCAGCTTCGCCGGCGCCGACGCTGCCGTGGGTGAGCGGTTCGGTGACGTGGTCGCCCGGTCGGCCCTGATGGCTCCCGCCCTGGTCGGTGCCGCGTGAGGTACCGGCGGTGCGTCATCGCGGGCGGCGGGCCGGCTGGTCTGGCCCTGGCCGTCGAGGTGTTGCGGCGTGGCGCCGGCCTCGACGTCGAGGTTTACGACCAGCCGGCACCGGACGGCACCGGCATCGTTCTGGACGCCGAGTTCGTCGAGACGCTGGCCGAGCGAGACCCGCTCAGCGGAACCGAGATCCGGCGGGCGGCACGACGATGGGACACCGTGCGGCTGCGCACGGACGACATCGAGGTGCTGACCGGCGGGCACCTCATCCTCGGCATCGGGCGCGGACGTCTGCTGGAGATCCTTCGGGACAGGGCTCGCGAGCTCGGCGCCGTGGTGCACCGCCGGCGCTTCGATCCGACCCGCGCGGTCGGTCCGAACGATCTGCTCGTCGGGGCGGACGGTGCGGGGAGCGCCGTACGGCGGGCGCGGGCGGATGTGTACGGCCCGACCGTCACCACCGGCGCCACCCGCTACCTCTGGATGTGTGCGGACCGTGCGTTCGCGCCGGGCTTCTGGTTCCGGCGTTCGCGTTGGGGCGCGTTGGTGGCCCACGTCTACCCGTACGAGGAGCAAGCGAGCGCGGTGATCGTCGAGTGCACCCTCCAGACGCTACGGGAATCCGGTCTGGACGTCGTCGACCAGCGCCGGCTGGAGGAGCGGCTGGCCGGTCTCTTCGCCGGCGAACTGGGTGGCGCCCGCCTGCGGTGCAGCGTCTTTCCCTGGCGCGCGTTCCGCACCGTGGTCAACCAGCGGTGGCACGCCGGCAGCCAGGTCCTGATCGGCGACGCTGCGCACACCACCCACTTCACCGTCGGCTCCGGCACCCGGCTCGCCATCGAGGACGCCGTCGCGCTGGGCGACGAGCTCTGCGCCGACCCGAGCGCCGGATCGCTGGCGGCGTACGAGAAACGGCGGCGTCCCGAAGTCGAGGCGGTGCAGCGCGACGGCCGGAGCAGCCAGCAGTGGTTCGAGCAGATCGACCGGCATGTCCAGCTGCCAGGTCGGCAGCTCGCTTTCGCGCTGCGCACCCGCCGGGACGTGAACACCTACAGCTGGCTCGAACGCCGCGACCCCGCGTTCGTGCGGGATGTGCTGCAAACGGTGGCTGCCGACCGGCGAGCGGTGGCGGGGTCCACGGTCACCGCACCGCGCCTGCTGCCGCTGCGGCTGGGCCCGGTCACCACCGCCAGCCGGTTGGCCCTGATGTCGCCCGGCCGGCCGCCTTCCGGCCGTACCCCGGTGGGCATCGTCTTCGGTCGGGCGGACGACGCCGGGTACGGCTCCGTGCCGTCCGGGCTGGCCGTGGCGTGCCGGGACGACCCCGAGGAATCCACGTCGTCCTGCGTGCTGCTGGTGGACACGTGGCCGGTCGTCCGCGCGCACCTTCTCGGTCGGCGCGCCCGGATCGGCCATGGGGTGGGAGCAGTTGTCGACGCCGTGGGCTGGCGGGCCGAAGACGCGGAACTCCTGCGCCTGGTGGCCGACTTCGTTGTCGTCCGGGCGACCGACGCCGGCTCGCGGGTGGAACGCACCGGCCTGGCCGAGCACCTCCGCAACACGTACGCCGCGACCGTCCTGTTGTGGGCACCCGGCCTGACCGACGACGAGGCGGACACACTGATCGCTGCCGGCCGCATCGACGGCTACCTGCACGGTACGGGGCTGGTGGCAGCCCACGCGCCAAGCACGGACCAGAGAGGAACCACCCATGGTTGACAATGCCGACGCCTACTGGACGTGCATCACGCTGTTGGCGCGTCTCGAACCCGCTGCCGAGCACCGAGCCCGTGCCGCCGAACTGCTCGAGGTGCTCGACCCCGAGGAGGTGTACGCGCGGATCGTGGCCTCCCGGGTCTATCTGCCAGCCCGTGAGACCTTGGGACAGCTGCCACCGACCGAGCAGGTGGGGACCGTCCAGAAACGCCTCGATCAGCTCATCACCGCCGAACGGTTGCGATGTGCGGCGGCCCGGCCGGAGCTGACCGCGATCCTGACCGAGGCGCCGGCACTCGGCGCGCGGGTCATGAAGGGCCTGGCGCTGCGGGAGCACCATCGCCGTCCGGAGCTGCGGCACGAAGGGGACATCGACCTGCACGTCCCGGAGTGGCACGCCGCGCTCGCGACGAGCCGCTGGCTGCGGCAGCGCGGGTGGGTGTGTGACACGACCGAGTTTTCGTGGCTGAAGTGCACCGACGGGGGACACCTCTACGGGCAGCTGACCCTCGTCCTACCGGACAACGAGGATCCGATCAGCCGGGTGGATCTGCACATCGGCCCGTATTCGGTGGGCCACGCGGGAAACATGCCGCTCGCCGGCTGGCGTGACACCGAGGTGCTCGGCGTGCCAGCCCAGGAGCCCGACCGGGAGACCACGCTGGCGTTGATCGCCGCCCACGCGCTCAACGACGGCGTGCTGTCCATGAAGGACATCAATGACCTGCACGAGCTTCTTGTGGGCGAGGCCCGTACCGACTGGGCCACGGTAGAGGAACTGTGTCGCGGCGCCCTGGCGGTCGACGTCCTTGCTCAGCTGCTGGCGGTGACGGGTGAGATCTACCCGGAGCTGGGCCTACCGGTCGGTGACGTGAACGGCCCGTTGGCGCTGAGCCTGACCCCGGCGGAGCGCGCCGACCGGGCGGCGCGCTCCGCCTACCGCGACGAGCGTGCTCGCGGAGCCGATGACGACACCGCGACCGTGGTCGCCGAGGAGGCCCGCCGCTACTACTCCGCCGACCTGCGGCCACGAGTTGCGCCGCCCGGAGAGCCGGTGCCGGCGCGCAACAGGCAAACGTGTTGCCGGCTGCTGCCGACGAGCACCTGGGAGCCACTCGCAGCGAACATCGCGCTCGACCGAGCCGACGATGTCCCGATCGCCGAGAGGCCGTGGGAGTCGGGCCTGACCCTGATCACCCAGGGGCCGGGCACGGTGCTCCGGGCCGGGGACGAGATATTCGTGCCGACCGTATGGGGCGAGGTGCATCCCACCAGCCTCGCACTGGCATCCCGGCTCGCCGGCCACGCATGAGGGCCGCGCCGAGCATCAGCGTCGAGATCGGCGAGAATCCGCCGGACGATGTCGACTGGGACCTGCTGGTCGACCGCAGCGATGCGCCGCTGTTCTACCGATCCGACGTGTTGCGCGCCTACTGGCGCTTCCCGCTGCGCACCACCCTCGCGATGCACTTCATGCGCGTGTACGACCGCGCGACCGGCCGACTGCGCGCGGTGCTGCCCACCTTTCTGCTGCCCCCCGACGATCCGCTCGGCGTCTGCCCGGCAATGCTGCCCGGCTTCCGTGCTGCCGACGGGCCGCTGCTGCTCAGCCACATGTGGCACTGGTACGACACCTGTCTGCCTGCCTACCGCTTGGACGCGGAGGTGCTGAACGCGGTCCGCCGGGGGCTGCGGGGACTGGCGGAGCGGACCGGT
Organism: Micromonospora sp. C95; assembly: GCF_018070465.1. GTDB lineage: Bacteria > Actinomycetota > Actinomycetes > Mycobacteriales > Micromonosporaceae > Micromonospora. Next base: position 318,307 of record NZ_JAGPXT010000003.1, on the reverse strand, counting down.
GCGCAGGCGTACGGCTTCATGAACATGCCCGAGGGCGGCGCGCTCGCCGGTCTGCTCGCCGACAGCGGCACCGCTGTCCGCCGGATCGACGCCCGTTACCTCCTTGATGTGCGAGGGTTGCGGTCGGCTGACGACTACCTGGCCCGCCTCCGCCCACGCCCGCGTCAGGAAATGCGCCGGCACATCCGGCTGATGGAGGCGGGCGGCTACCGGCTCACCGCCGGACCGCCGGAGCCGGAGGACATGGCCGCGGCCGCGCGGCTCTGCCAAGTCACGTCCGCCAAGCACGGCAATCCCGGATGGTACGACCCCGAGCGGCTCACCAAGTTCGGCACAGAGCTGCGCCGGCACGTCAACCTCGTCACCATCCGTCGCAACAGCGAGATCGTGGCGGCATCGATCTCCCTGGTCGACGGGCAGCGGTTCCACAACTGGGCCGCCGGGACGCAGCGACCCGGCGAACTCGGCTTCAGCCCGTACCAGGTCATGCTCCACGCCACCGTGCGGGCCGCGATCGACAACGGGTGCGCGTTGCTCGAAGGCGGCCGCCGCAACGACGCGTGGAAGGAACGGCTCGGCCTGACGCGGCAGGTCCTTCTCGGTTGTCTTGTCCGGGCCGGCCAGGAAAAGTGACGTCGTGACTACCTCACCGGCCGTTGAGAAGGCGCGAACGGGTAAAGTGCGCACGATCATGGTGGCTCTGGCCGCCGCCATCCTGATCGCCGCACTCGACCAGACGGTGGTGGCGACCGCCCTGCCGACGATCGCCGGTGAGCTCGGTGGGCTCACCGGCATCTCGCTCATCGTCACGTCCTACCTGGTGGCCAGCGCCGTCGCCACCCCGATCGCGGGCAAGTGCGGAGATCTGTACGGCCGTCGGTCCGTCTTCATCGCGGCGATCACGGTCTTCGCCGTGGGCTCCTTGGCCGGCGGGCTCGCGCAGAGCATGTGGCAGCTCGTCAGCGCGCGTGCCGTGCAGGGCGCGGGCGGAGGAGCGATGATGACGGTGGCGCTGGCGATCGTGGCCGAATCCGTGCCGGACCGGTACCGACCCCGGTACCAGGGATTCCTCGGCTCGGTCTTCGGCCTCGCGTCCATCATCGGCCCACTGGTCGGCGGGTTCCTCACCGAACACGCGTCCTGGCGCTGGGCCTTCCTCGGCAACGTACCGCTCTGCATCCTCATCGTCGTCGGGGTCCGTGCGGCCGTCCCGCGTACGGCCCGCCGTCCCAGCTCCCGCCTTGACGTGCCCGGCGTCGTGGCGATGGCCATCGCGCTGGTCGGCATCCTGCTGACCCTCGACTGGGGCGGCACCCGGTACTCCTGGACGTCCCCGCTGACGCTCGCCCTGGTCGCCGTTTCCGTCCTGGCCGCCGTGGCGTTCGTGATGGTGGAGCGCCGCTCCGCTGACGCGCTGATGCCGTTGCGGCTGTTCAGGAACCGGCGGTTGCTCGCACCGATGGCGGTCGGCGGCCTCATGGCCATGACGCTGTTCGTCGCCGTGACCTACTTGCCGACATTCTTCCAGTACGCACTGCGCCTCGACGCGACCCGAGCCGGCCTGCTGCTGGTTCCCTTCATGCTGACCGTGGTCGCCGTCTCGTCGGTGGCCGGCGCACTCGCCAGCCGCTGGGACCGGTACCGATACTTCCCCCGCGCCGGCACGGTCCTGGCGGCCCTGGGCATGCTGTCGTTCTCCTTGATCGGGGACGGCGCGCCCATCGCGCAGGCCGTGGCCTCGGTCGTCGTGTTCGGCCTGGGCCTCGGCATGACCATGCAGCTCGTCGTGGTGGCCGCGCAGAACGCGGTGGCACGGGAGGACCTCGGAGTCGGCACCGGGCTGGTCATGCTGGCCCGCTCGATCGGCGCAGTCCTTGGCGTGGCGGTCTGGGGCACCGTGTTCGCGGTGCTCTACACCACGACCGCCGCGACGATCCCGGGACTGCCGGACGCGGCCGCGGTGACGCCATCCGAACTCGACGCGCTGCCGGAGGCCACCGCGTCGGCCATCGTCTCCGCGGTCAGCGACTCCCTGCGCACCGTCTTCCTCTGGGCGGCGATCCCGGCCGCGCTGGCCGCCTTCGCCGCCTTCGGCATCAGAGAACGAAAGCGGGAAACCCAGGAGGAGAGCTCGTGACCATCAGCCACGTTACCGACCTGGAACTTACCGTTGCCCACGTCCGCCAGGCCATGTCCTCCGCACCCGCGGCCGAGGTGGTGACCGCGATACGAGCCCTGGTCGCCGGCGAACTCACCACAGGGCGCGGCTTCGTCGTCATCCGCTGCTCGGAGGACCTGACGCTTAACGGTGCCAAACGCTTGGTGCTCTCCCTCTCCCACGTGCTTGGCGCGGTCATGCCGCAGGACTACCACGGCGAACAGATCCGCGAGGTGCGGGACCGGGGGGCCGACATCACCATCAGCCGATCCGCGCGATACTCCGACACGCGTTTCGGCGGCCACCTGCACACGGACGGCATGCACCGGCCCGGACACATCCCGGACTTCTTCACCCTTTTCTGCTACCGGGCTGCGGTCCGAGGCGGCGACTCCGTGTTCGTCCACGTCGACGACATCGTCGATCGGCTACGCGCGTACGACGGTGTCATCGATGTGCTGCAGCAGGAGTTCCATTTCGATTCCCGCGACACCAGCGGCATCGGTCCGCGCACGGTGCGCCGGCCGGTGCTGGAACCGGTGCAGGGAGGCATGCGGATCAACTACATCCGGGAGTACATCCAAAGCGGCCACGCGGAACCGGGCGTGCCCCCGCTGACCAGCGACCAGCTACGGGCACTGGACGCGGTCGATGCAGTCCTGGCGGACACCACGCTCCACCGTCATGCCCGTCTGCACCGGGGCGACCTCATGGTGATCGACAACCGGCGGCTCGTCCACGGCCGCACCGACTTCGTCGACAGTGAAGAGCCGGACCGCCGACGCCTGCTCCTACGCACCTGGATCGACGCCCGGCCGACGGGTGGGCGGGTTTGAACGGTGCGACCGGTCAATCCCAGCGGTACACCTTTCAGGTGTCGAGGCTGGCTCCTATGCGATCGGTGCCTGCGGCTCTATCCTTGCGCGGTGCCGTACGCCGATTTCAGCTTCGAGCAGTGGAACGACCTGTCTGAGGGCGCTGCCCGCGGGATGGCGCAGGGCATTGCCGACCAGCACGACCTGACTGTGGTGGGGCTGAAGAATACGGTGTACGGGGGGGCGGTCGCACCGGGTGGCGCTCTTCGACCGTGACGGGATGCGGTTCGTTCTCGTGCCCGGCGGTCGGTCGACGCTCGGCTACGACGCGGACCGATTCCAGCCCGTTCCGGGCCAGATCGCCAGCTACGCCGACAGCGCCAGCGAGTACGGTCTCCCCGCTGTTGGCCGAGTACGTCGACGCGATGACCTCGCCGATACGTAGCGTCGAGCTGCCGGCGATGCTGATTGCTGTGGAAGCGTTCGACCCGTGTGAGGTTCCGCTGGCGGCGGACGACCCTCGGGTACTCGAGTTGGTCGCGTCGGTTGGGGATCGGTTTGGCGGGGTGAGCACCTTGCGGTCTGGTGGTGGGCTGACGGTCGAGTTCGACCAGACCGGGCAGGTGGTGCGGGCACGAGCGACCCGGGAGGTCTCCTACGACGAGGCGATGGCCGGGCTTGCGCGCATCGGCTTGCGGACGACCACTGCGGATGAGTGGGAGTGGGCGTGTGGAGCCGGTGCGGCTGCCAGTCCAGATCCTGCTCACATCGCACCAGCGCATCCTCGATCTCCCGAAGCGTCGACCACCTCTGCGACATGCCGAGATCATCGCAAACACGATGACCTCCGACTACCTGATATCAAGTGTCAGCTTGCCTGTACTCGTTCAACGGTTTGAGAAAGATGAGCCAGGAGCCGTTCTGTTCAGGACGGCTCTCACAGCATGGACAGGGCTTATATCCATCCTGGCATACACTTTGAAGTCGGAGGAGAAGTACCAGGGGTTCCGGCAACAGGAGTCAGATTTCTGCGACGAGGGCAGACGGCTACTGGACTTTGCCGACCCTAGTGATCCGGGTTGCAGCCCGTCCAGTTTCGCAGGCTGGTCCGGCTGGTCGGTTCTATAGCCGGCACGGCTGTGCCGATTCGGGTCGACTCTTTGGATAGGAGAGTCACTGCGTGACGCGCCGCATCGGCACACCGGACGCCAGCACAGGCGTCGACGTCACCTTTGGTCACGAGCGCACGGCGGCATGACAGTGCATGTGATCGTCAATCCTGAAGAAATGAAGACCGCGTTCGTTCAGCGGAGCTGTTCGGCCAGTCCGACGAGGATGCCCTCGGGCCCTCGGACGTAGCAGAGCCGATACCTGTCCTCGTACTGCGCCAGCTCGCCGACAAGTTCGGCGCCGTGGGCGCGCAGGCGGGTAACGACGTTCTCGATGTCGTCGACGGCGAACATGATGCGACGGATACCCAGCGTGTTCGCCGGCGCGTCCTTGGGCTCGGTGCTGATCGCCTGTGGCGTGTGGAATCTCGCCAGCTCGATTCGGCCGTGGCCGTCCGGAGTACGCAGCATTGCGACATCCTGCCGGACGTCGTCGACTCCGATGACACGCTCCACCCAACGTCCCTCGATTGGCCCCTTGCCCTCCAGCTCCATGCCAAGCTCGACGAAGAACGAAATAACAGCATCAAGATCGTCGACAACGACAAGGACGTTGTCCATCCGCTGGATCATGCCGGGTCTCCTAGGTGTCGTATGGCGACAGTGGCCGCGCTCGCTCCTGAGACGGAGCCGTCAAGCCGTTCTCGACATCTCTTGCAACATCTTCGTCGGTAGCCACACTCAGCGTGATCGGAAGTCGACAGCTCACCGCGGATCACAGACGCGACGAGTGGTGCGCGGGAGGTCCGGACGTCGCTTACGGCTGGCGGTCCAGTCGATCGGCGGACTGCTGGACCGCGGCCACCCGGACCGGAAGCGGAGCTGCCGGAACGTCGATGAGATCGAACCCGACCTCGCGGTAGGCCGTTTCGTGGACCTTCTCGAAGGCGAGGGAGTCTTCGAAGCTGATCCGACGTGCGGCGGTGGCCTGGATGAAGCCCTGATGCCGTACGAAGAAAGCGGTCGGCTCGTACCATCGCTCCGCAGTCATGCGTTCGATCTCGTCGGACAGGTGAGGTGGTGCGGTCACATCGAGGTAGCGGCACAGGGCCAGGGTGCAGACCGGTGAACGATCGACGAAGACGACGTCCCGGGTGATTGCCTGGGCCGCGAGTTGTCTCTTGCGCTGAAGATCCAGCACTCGGTCTGCGAAGCCGGGCTCTCGCCACGGCTCCGGCCGGCCGAGCGCCTGCTGCAGCGCTATCACGTCGGTCGCGGCCTCCTCAACAACGGTATGGCCGTCGATTTCCAGCTGGCGCAGGATGGCCGTCTTTCCGGATCCGGGTGCGCCGGTGAGGATGTACGCAGGCATGGTCCCTCCCATGACGACGAGACAGGCATGAGGCAACCGCACGATTCCGTGCCGACCGACGTACAGGGGCGAGTGCATTATGGCCAGCCACAAGAGAGCCGCGAGCAGGACCCCACCGGCGTGGTGCCAACGAAAAGCGCCTGCGCACCGTACGCCTGCACAACAGCGGCCAAGATGTCCAGTTTGGTGTCGATCTCGGTGTCCTTCGCCGAGAACAGGCCCACGAGAAACACCTCGGCACCCGGCAGCACTCGCGCTGACTCCGTTCGGCATTGGATCACGCAACGATCATGCCAACGCCGACCGCCGGGCGCACTCATCAGCACGAGCGCACGCAGTGGGCAGCCCGCATTTCACGTTGCAGGACCGCCTCTGCTGGCTGGCACGCAAACTCGGCGGCAGATCCGCGTGGGGCCGTGTCAGAGGTTATCGATGTATACGTTCACGGCGTCGTGCGGTGTCGCCGGTTGTAGCACCGTTGCGGGTTCGGGTTCGGTGTACAGCCATATTCGGTGTGGACTCCAGTGCAGGAGTCCGCTGATCTCGCGGCTGCCGGAATAGCTGCCGTTTTCGGGCTGCAGCGGCCAGCCGCGCTCGCGCAGGTGCGCGACGAGCCGGATCACGGTCGTTTCCCGGCTGGCACCGTCGGTGGCCGTCACCACGAACTCAGCCGTACAGTTGCCACTGCTGCCGCCAGAGGCACACGGGTCAGCCGAGAGCAGGCGCAGCGACGTCGGCAGCGGAAGGATCTCATCGTCGCTGACAAGTACCCGGAATTTGCCGTCGCCGTCGATCTGAGCGATGCAGAGCCCGCCACCGCACAGCAGCACCACGCCGGCCAGCGGCACCACCGAGGCGACCCACCGTACCGTCAGCCAGTTCCACTCCACCATCGAGGTGTGCCAGACGCGGTCGGTGACCAACGCCGCCAGGCACACCGCACCGACCAGCAACCACATCACGAACCAGTCGAGCCACGGCGCGACCGGCAGGCCGCGAGGCCACTGCGAGACAGCAAACAACGTGGCCAGCACGACGATGAACCCGGCGCCGACAACCACACCCACGCCACGACCGCTACGGGTGCCCCACGCCCACGCACTGACCACGATCACGCCGAAGAGCGCGGCCACCACCGCCGACCAGGGCCCACCGTGCCAGTACGGCATCACCACCAACCCCGCGCTGCCCGCGCTCAGCCACCACCGCCAGCCGTCACCGACCGCCATCGCCATACCCGGAATCGTAAGATCACCACTGCCGTGAACGGCAAGCACTCGACCGGGGGCCGTTGCAGTGGGCGTGGTGATCCAGCGGCGGGCGGTGGGATAAGGCGAGTGACGAGCGTCATGGCGCGGCTGCTGCAGTTTACGACCGCGAAGTATGGCCCGCCGACTCGTCCTAGCCGATCTCGGACCGCAGTGCGCCGCGGGGTTCACCACTCGGTCGCGCTCGGGCGATCGGGCACGCGCGTGCGCCGTAGCCTTGAGGTGCAGCCGCAACACTTCCCCAGCGGCCAGTCGTTGCGGATGGAGGAAGTCACGGACAGAGTGGCTTCGACGTGGTGCCGGGGAAGTAGCGATCCCAGTCCACGGCGACGGGACCGGCGCAGATCTTGTCGATCAGCCGCGGTAGGACACTGTCCAGTCGCCATACGGCGCCACTGGGACTGAGCACGACCACCTGCTTGCCGCTGGCGCGCGGGGCGGTCAGGTGCAGTCCATGAGCGTCGACGGACATCAGTATCCGGCCGGAACTGTGGTCCCACAGCTGGATCCGGTCCGGGTCGGTCAGGGCCACGGTGTGTCCGGCCGGGTCGAAGGAGGGCACGGACGGATGGTTGAGGCCGTCGGCGCGCACCAGGGTGCGGACCGTGAGCGGGTCGCGGATGTCGAGCACCATGGCCTGGCCCACCTCGGACGTGATGGCGACCAGCCCGTCCGGACCGGCGAACGGGTACATCCGGTACGACGTGCGCAGCATCGTGGCCGTCCGGGCGCCGCCGATCGTCCACTGTTCCAGGGTGTACCCGCCGCTGGTACGGCGGCAGAGAATGATGCCCGAGCCGTCGCGGAGCAGGGCGGTGCTTTCCACATCGGACGCTGGGAAGCGCCGAACGGCGTGGTCGCCGACCCGCCACAGCACGGCTGTGTGGTCGTCGGCGACACCGGACACGAGCGATCCGGTCTGATCCATGCTCTCCGCCAGCGGCAGCTCGGCGGGAACCGCGAGGCGGCGGGGCCGGTCGAGGTCGGCCAGGTCCCACAGGACGCTGCGCGTTCCGTCCAGATAGAGTGCCCGGCGTTCGTCAGCGCTGGTCAGATAGCGGAAGCTGTCACCGGTCGGCAGTGCGGCCGCCTGCAGCCACGAGTCACCGTCCGGCCGCCACAGCTGCTGGCCGCCGGCCCCGCCGGCTTCGTTGGTGGTCGCGAAGCGTCCGGGCGTGGTCACGTAGCCCCCGCCGAGTGAGGTGGCGGTCGCGGCGGCGTGCGCGAGCACCAGCATGCTGCGCGTCTCGTCGCTCGGCGCGACCCGGTGGGCGGCCATGGCCAGCGCCTGGGCGTCACGCGGCCGTGCGGCCAGCAGACCGCGGGCGGCGTCCATGGCCCGTAGTGACATCGCCTCGTTGCGCTGGCGGGTGGCCTCACGCTGAGCCGTGACCGCGACGACCACCGCGCCGGTCAGCAGGACGGTTAGGGCGGTGAGCACCGCGGCGAACCGGCGCAGACGGCGGGTCGTGCGTTGCTCGGCCGCCGCCCGAGCCTGCGCGGCGGCCGACGCGGCGTCGAGGAAGGCGCGCTCTCGTCGGTTGAGCCGGTCCCGCAGCCGGACCGCCTGCTCGAGGCGTGCGCCGCGGTAGAGGGTGTCGGGGTCGTGGCCGTGCGCCTCCCAGACGGTGGTGGCCTCACTGATCCGGTGCTGGGTGCGCAGGTCGTCGCGGCTGCGGTCGATCCAGCCAACCAACCGGGGCCAGGCGTGCAGTAGCGCCTCGTGGATCAGTTCCACGCTGTCCCGGCCGATGCTGATCAGGCGGGCGGCGGCGAGCCGATCGAGCAGGGCTTCCGACACGTCCAGGTCAGCCCGCCGGACGCGTCGTTTGGTGTCCTCGGTGCCGTCGCCGGGCGCCACCAGCCGCAGGAACAGCTGCCGGGCCGCCGCCCGCTCCGGCTCGCCGAGTTCGTCGAACGTCTGCTCAGCGGTCCGCGCCAGCGCGTGCTTGATGCCGCCGGCGTCCTCGTAACCGGTGAGCGTGAGCAGCATGCCACGCCGCCGGCGCCACATCTCGGCGAGAATGTGCGACACGAGCGGCAACGCGGCCGACTGGCCGGCGACGTCCGAGACCAGCCGGGCCACCAGAGCCGTCTCGAGTGCCGCCCCGGCCCGCGTGGCCGGCTCGGTGACCGCCGCCCGGAACTCCTCGGCCGACATCGGCCCGACCAGCACCTGCGCGCGGTGCAGGGCGGCCACCAACTCGGGATGGCGCGCGCAATGACCATAGAAGTCGGCCCGGACACCCACCACCACCCGGCTGTGCGCGCCGGCGGCCGAGGTCAACGCCCGGACCAGCCAGTGCCGGCCGTCGTCGTCGCACAGGGTGAAGCATTCCTCGAACTGGTCGACCACCAGCAGAAGGTCGTCGGCGGCCCTGGTCAGCCAGCCCCGCAACGCCTGCGGGTCGGCGGCCAGCTCCTCGCGGACCCGGTCGGCCGGCTCGTCGGCCAGACCGGCGACGGCCACGGCCAGCTCGGCGATCGGGTCGGCCCCCGGCGTGACGATCATCGGGGTCCGCCGGGTGCGGGCGGCCAGCCCGGCGCGCAGCAGCGACGACTTGCCGGCGCCGGAGGCGCCGAAGACCCCGGCGAACGGCCGCTCGTCGACCAGCGTCAGTAACGTGTCGGTCAGGGCCTCGCGGCCGAAGAAGCGGTCGGCGTCCTCGACCTGGTAGGCCGCCAGTCCGATGTACGGTGGCGGCGCGGCGCCGGGGGCGCCGGGCTGACCGACGGCTAGGCCGCGCCACCGTTCGGTCCATTCGTCGGCGTCACCGTCACAGGCCCGGACGAAGGCCACGGTGACGGCGAGGCTGGGCAGCCGGCGCCCGGACACCGCCTCCGACAGCGCGGCCGGCGAATAGTTGGTCCGCCGCCCGAGCTCCCGGTACGTCGGCTCGCCGGCGCGCCGGCGCAGCCGCCGCAGATCGCCGGCGAATCGCAGCAATGGCGAGTCCTCGGATGCCAGTGGTTGTTCCCGTCTGGGCACCGTACCTCCCATCGTGGTTTACCAATCTGCTGTATATCCGACGCATTCCAGCCGCGTTGTCCCTCGTGCCGTCGGGCGGCGGTGTTCGGCTTTTGTTGTTCAGCGCTTGGCCCCGAACCTGGACATCGCGCCGCCACCTAGCGTCGTCCTCGTCCGACCCTCCGGTCCGTCGCGCGGCGCTGCCGACCGGCCGTTGCCACTGAGCGGTCATCTCCCAGCTGGTCTGGGATCGAAGGAGCAACCATGAACACGATCGACCCGTCCGTGCCTGGCCGTTTCTCTCGCCGTGGCTTCCTCGGTCTGGGCGCCGCTGTCGGCGGCGGAATGTTGTTGTCGGCGTGCGGTGGCGGGTCCGCCTCGGGCGGGGGCAGTCTCAAGTTCTGGGACATGCCGTGGGGCCAATCGAACTACACGGCCGCCGCGAAGAAGCTCACCGAGGGCTACCGGCCGGCTGGCGACCTACCGAGGGCGACTTACCAGGGCATCCAGTGGGCCAACTTCAGCCAGACCTTCTCATCGGCCATCGCCTCCAAGACCGGTCCGGCGGTCAGCACCGGCGGTGGTTTCCAGGCCTTCCAGTTCGCCGAGCAGGGGGCGATCGCGTACGCCGACGGTGTGATCAACCAATTCCGCCAGGACGGCACGGCCGACGACTTCTTGCCTGGTCAGCTGGACGCGATGAAGACCGCCAACGGCTACGCGGCGGTGCCGTGGCAGCTCGACTTCCGGGTGTGGTGGTACCGCAAGTCCCTGCTCGACGCGGCCGGCGTCAAGGTGCCGGCCACGTGGGACGAGCTGCTGACCGCCTGCCGGACACTGTCCGGGCGGGGCCTGTTCGGGTTCGGCACCGGTGCGGGCGCTGGCAACAACCTCGGCAGCCAGGGCCTGCACCTGATGATGCTGAACAACGGTGGCGGCCTGTTCGACCCCGACGGCAAGGTCGACGTCGTCACCGAGGCCAACCTCGAGGCGATGCGATTCGTGCAGGAGTTGGTCAGGGCGAAGGCGGTCGACCCGGCGTCGATCAGCTACACCACCGACAACCTGATCACGCAGTGGAAGAACAAGAAGGTCGCGATGGGCATCCACACCGCCGGGCTGGACACCGACACCGGCGAGACCGACGGCGACCTGCGGGTGATGGGCCCGCTTACCGGCCCCGGCGGCGCCAAGGCAGGCCTGGTGTTCCAGAACAACATCATGATGTACGCCAATACCCCGTCCCAGGAGGGATCCGAGGCGTTCCTGTCGTACTACATCCGCAACATGAAGACCTTCTGGCAGCAGAACGTGGTGGCGGGCCTGCCGGTGCTGAAGTCGATCGTCGCCCTGCCCGAGTTCCAGGCGCAGCAGCAGAAGGCGAAGATCATCGCCGAGTGGGCGCCGGTGGCCAGGACCTTCGCGGCCAACTCGAAGAGCCTGTTCGGTGGACTGGCCTCGGTGGACTCCAGCCAGCCGATCACCCAGTTCGCGCAGACCGTGCTGGCCGGTAAGGACCCACGGCCAGCGTTGACCACCCTGCAGCAGGCGCTCGAGGCGATCGTCAAGTGACGGTCACCTCCGAGCGGGACACGCTCCGGCGGGGCGCTTCGCCACTGAGCGAGATTTCCCGTACGCGGAAATCTCGCCGGGCCCGGCGGACCCTGTTGCTTCTGGTGGCGCCGTCGTTGGTGCTGCTGCTCCTGATCAACGCCTACCCGCTGGTCTACGCCGCGCTCCAGTCGGTCCGCGACGGCACACTGATCAACGCGGGGGAGTACGTCGGCCTCGAGAACTACCGGGCGACGCTGACCAGCCCCGCCTTCTGGCGAGCGGTCGAATTCACGCTGATCTTCACCGTGGTCGGGGTGTTCGGCAGCTGGCTGGGCGGCCTGGGACTGGCGCTGCTGCTGCGCACTCGCATTCCCGGCCGTACGGTCTTCAAGACTCTGCTTCTGCTGCCGTGGGTGGTGCCGGTGGTGGTCTCCTCCACGGCCTGGAACTGGCTGGTCGCCACCCCGCAGAGCCCGCTGCCCAGTCTTGCCGAGGCGCTCGGGTTCGGCACACCTCTATTCCTGGCTGACCCCACGCTCGCCAAGATCACGGTGTGCGTGTTCAAAGTGTGGATCAGCGTGCCGTTCATGATGATGCTGATCGGTGCGGCCCTGGCCGGCGTCGACCACACCGTCTATGAAGCCGCAGGCGTCGATGGAGCCACCAAGTGGCAGCAGTTCCGGCACATCACGCTGCCGATGATCTCCCGGTCGACGTACATCTCGTGGATCCTCATGACGATCTTCTGCGTGAACGACTTCCCGACCATCTTCCTGCTCACCGGTGGCGGCCCGGTCGACGCCACCACCTCGCTGGTCGTGCTGTCCTACCGCACGGTGTTCCAGAACTTCCAGGTCGGCCCGGGCGTGGCTATCGCCTTCCTGATGACCGTCAGCCTGGTTGTGGTGTCCGTGGCACTGTACCGGCAGATCAGAAAGGCGCACGTATGACGTCCGAGGGCACCCGCGGCCAGTGGTGGCGCTTCACAGCGGTCCTGCTCATCACCGGCATCGTTCTCGTGCCGGTGGCGGCCGTGCTGATCCTGTCCCTGCGCCCCGGCGTGGCCTCGGGCAGCACCGCCGCCTTCGGCCTCGCCAACTTCGTCCATATCTTCAGCGACATCCCGACCCTGACCTGGCTAGCCAACAGCCTGGGCGTCACGCTGGCCACGGTCGCCGTCTCGGTCGCGGTCGCCGCTCCGGCCGGGTACGTGCTCTCGCGCGGCCGCAGCCGGGCGGTCTCCACGTACTCGTTGCTGTTGTTCTTCGTCCAGTCGCTGCCGGTGATCACGGCCGTGATCCCGCTGTTCATCCTGTTCGCCCGGGTCGGGCTGGTCGACAACCTGGTCGGCCTGGGCATCGTCTACGTCGGCGCGTCGATGTCAGTGGCGATCTGGATGATGGCTGCGTACATCGACTCGATCCCGGTGGCGCTGGAGGAGGCGGCCTGGATCGACGGGGCGTCGCTGTTCACCGGCTTCACCCGGATAGTGCTGCGCAACTCGCTGCCAGGGCTGCTGTCCACCGCGATCTTCACGTTCCTCGTCTCCTGGAACGACTACCTGGTCGCCATCGTGTTCCTGCGCTCGCAGGAGCGGTTCACCTTGCCGATCGGCATTCAGTCGTTCTTCCAGCAAAACGGCACCGACTGGGGCTCGGTCATGGCGCTGGCGGTGGTCATGCTGCTGCCGCCGGTCATCGTGTTCGCCACGCTCAACAAGTACTTCAGTGTCGGTGGTATCGGCGGTTCGCTTGGCGGCACCTGAGGCAGTGCCGTGCCGCTCACCAGACAGGCTGGCGGCCGAATATCCGCCAGGACGGTTTCCCCGGGCCGGCCCGGCCAGCATGGCGACGACAGTCGCGATCGACGACCTGCCTGCGGGCGAAGGCGGCGGCGGACCGGAGAAGTGGGACGAGGTGCTCGCCGGCATCACGCGGGCGCAGCAGGACGAGGGTCTGCCCGCGACTCCGCCCCTCACCGTCATCGGCGTCCAAGCGCTCTTCGCCCCCGAGCTCGTCGTGGAGATCGAGGCAACCGCTGTCCTCAACTGAGGCGCCGGCTGAAGGATTGCCGGTGGTACCTGGGTACCAGGGGCGGCCGGGAAGCGTCGACTGCGGTACCACGATCCTGGCGCCGGCCACACCTAGCGTTGTGAGCATGATTCAAGTACGCGAAGTAACCAAGCGGTACGGAGCGAAGACGGTCGTCGACCGTCTGTCGTTCACCGCGAAGCCCGGACAGGTCACCGGCTTCCTCGGCCCCAACGGTGCCGGCAAGTCGACGACCATGCGGATGATCGTCGGCCTCGACGCGCCGAACTCCGGCGACGTTCTGGTCAACGGCAAGCCGTACGCGTCGTCGAAGGCGCCGCTGCGCGAGATCGGCGTGCTGCTCGAGGCGAAGGCTGCGCACCCCGGCCGGACAGCGGTCAGCCACCTACTGGCTCTGGCCCGTACGCACGGCATCCCACGCTCTCGCGTCGACGAGGTGCTCGACCTGGCCGGCCTCACGGCCGTCGCCCACAAGCGGGTCGGCGCGTTCTCCCTCGGCATGGGCCAGCGGCTCGGCATCGCCGCCGCCCTGCTCGGCGACCCGGCCGTGGTGATGCTCGACGAGCCGGTCAACGGCCTCGACCCCGAGGGTGTCCTCTGGGTGCGCAAGCTGCTCACCGGCCTGGCCGCCGAGGGCCGCACCGTGATGTTGTCCTCGCACCTGATGAGCGAGGTCTCGCTGATAGCGGACCATCTGGTCATCGTGGGCCGGGGCAGGCTGCTGGCCGACACCACCGTGGCCGACCTCGTGACGGCCGAGGGGGTCCGGGTCGTCACTCCCGTCCCTGACGCGCTGCGCACGACGATCGCCGGCCCGGGTGTCACGGTCACCTCGACCGGTGCGGAGGAACTGGTCGTCGCCGGCGCCTCCGCTCGCGTGATCGGGCTGGCCGCGGCTGCCCGCGGCATCCCGCTGTTCGAACTCACCCCGCAGAACGCCTCGCTCGAAGCGGCGTTCATGGACCTGACCCGCGACGCTGTCGAATACGAGGCATCCCGATGAAGATCACCCCTGGTGGCGTCGTCGCCGCCGAATGGACCAAGTTCTCCTCGCTGCGCTCCACCTGGATCACGACCGGCATCTCCGTCTTCCTCCTGATCGCCTTCGGCATGATCGCCTCGGCTTCCTTCTCGGGCGACAACATGACCTCGATCGACCTGGCTCTGTCCGGCAGCGCCCTGGCCGCGCTCTCCGTCGGCGTGCTCGGTGCGCTGCTGGGTGCCGGCGAATACACCACTGGCATGATCCGGGCGACCCTCGCCACGGTGCCGCGCCGGATGCCGGTGCTCTGGTCGAAGAGCCTCGTGGCGGGGTCGGCTGCCCTAGTCACGATGACCGCCGGTGCCTTCGCCGCTTTCGTGGCGGGGTCGGCCGTACTCAACGACGACATCGGCGGCCTGGGCCTCGGCGACGACGGCGTGCTGCGCGCCCTGCTCGGCGCCGGCCTCTATCTCGGCCTGGTCGCGGTGCTCGGGGTCGCGCTCGGCATGCTCGTCCGCTCCAGCGCCGGCGCCATCACGATCCTGGCCGGCCTGCTGCTGATCGTGCCCGGTCTGGCCGCTCTGCTGCCGGACTCGATCTCCGAGGCCATCACCCCGTACCTGCCCAGCAATGCCGGCAGCGCCGTGATGACGCTTACCCACGCGGACGGCATCCTGGCCCCGTGGGCCGGCCTCGCGGTCTTCACCGGGTACGTGGTCGTGACGCTCGCCGCGGCGGCGTACCGGCTGAAGACGACCGACGCGTGAGCGGGTAGCGGGAGAATCTGGTGATGAGCAACCAGGGATGGCTGGTGGACCGGCAGGCACGGTTACGAGCCTTCGACCGGCACCACCCGTGGGTGATGGACACCCTGGTGGCCATCCCGATCGTGCTCTTCAGCATCCCCAATCTCATCGAGGAACCCTGGTCGGCGACGATCGCGACCCTGGTTCTGCTACCGCCGCTGTACTGGCGACGGCGGTACCCGTTCCCGGCTTTCCTGGTCACCGCGGCCATCGAGTTGATCGAGGGACTATTGGGCGTCGGCGTCGGCGCCGGCGTGATCCTGCTCGTGATGTTGTTCGGCGTGGCCTCCCGCGGTTCTTGGCGTGCGCTCGCCTGGGCCTCGGGGATCGCCCTCGCGCTGCTGGTGGCCGAGATCTATGTGATCGCTCCGGTGACGGAGAACCGCACCATCACGCTGTTCCTGGTGATCGGCACGTCAACTGCCGCGGTCGCGTCCGGCATCGCGGTGCGCACCCGCCGGGCTTACCTCATCGCTCTCGAGGATCGCGCCGCCCGCCTGGAGGTCGAGCGGGATCAGCGGGCCCGCCTCGCCGTCGCCGAGGAGCGGGCCCGGGTGGCCCGCGAGATGCACGACATCGTCGGCCATCACGTCTCGGTGATCGTGGGCCTGGCCGACGGCGGCGCCGCGCTCGCGACCTCCCGGGCAGAGCAGACCGCCGAACCGCTCCGGTTGATCGGTGACACCGGTCGGCAGGCGCTGTCCGAGCTACGCCGGGTGCTGGGGGTGCTGCGCGAAGGAGACAACGATCCGCAGCTGAGCCCGCAGCCGGGCATCGACGATCTGGACCGGCTGCTGCCGAGCGTGCGGGCGGCCGGGCTGCCGGTGACCTACTCCACCTCGGGCGAGCTGCACACCCTCGGCCGGGGCGTGCAGCTCGCGGTCTACCGGATCGTTCAGGAGGCGCTCACCAACACCCTCAAACACGCGGGACGCGGCGCGGCAGCGACAGTCACCCTCGCCGCAGACAACGGAGAGGTACGAGTACACGTCCGCGACAACGGGGTCGCCACACCGGCCGCCCCAAGCCATGGCCTGCTCGGCATCCGCGAACGCGCCGCCATGTACAGCGGGGTGGTGACCGCCGGCCCGACGGAGCACGGCTGGCTCGTCGACGTAGTCCTCAAGGAGCCCGCATGACCACCGTTCTGATCGCCGACGACCAGCAGTTGCAACGGATGGGCTTCAAGATGCTGCTCGACGGCACGCCCGGCATGACCGTGGTGGGCGAGGCCGCAAACGGCGCCGAGGCAGTACGGAAAGTCGACCAGACCCGGCCCGACGTGGTGCTGATGGACGTACGCATGCCCGGCATGGACGGCATCGAAGCCACCCGCCGCATCACTGCGGCCGGCTCCCGCACCCACGTCCTGATCCTGACCACATTCGACCTGGACGAATACGTCTACGCCGGACTGCGCGCCGGAGCGAGCGGCTTCCTGCTCAAGGACGCCCGCCCCGAGGAACTGATCGCCGGCATCCGCGCCGTCGCGAGCGGAGACTCGGTGGTAGCCCCCAGCCTCACCCGCAAGCTGATGGACGCCTACCTCCAGGAGCCAGCACCGACCGCACCTGCGGACCCCCGCCTGAGCAGCCTGAGCGAACGCGAGCGAGAGGTCCTCGAAGCAATCGGCCACGGCGCCACCAACACGGAGATCGCCGAACGCTTCGCCCTCACCGAATCCACCGTGAAGAAGCACGTCGGTCGCGTCCTAGCCAAGATCGGAGCGCGAGACCGCGTCCAGGCAGTCATCTTCGCGTACGACAACGGCCTGGTCCAACCACGTGCCTGAGCACCTGCGGTCACCACTCAGCGGCAGGTCAAGTCCGCCGCAGGAGTGCGGAGGCCAGCCGGAACAAGTACCGGGTCCGAACCGCGTTTCCGCAGCTCGGACCCGGCACTATCGTGGGCGGCGCCCACGGCGGCGGATCGAGGGTCAGAACCTGCCGGCGCCGACGTCGGCCACCGTCACCCGAGAGACCTCGAAGGTTCCCGCAAAGGAGGCTCCCGTCTCCGGGGAGTTCACCTTGGAACTGACCGGCACCCCGTTCTGAGCGTTTATGGTCAGCACGTGTTCGGTGTCATCCCCGAACACCGTCGCCGTGATGGTCAGGGTGGGCTGCCCACCGGTCGTCGAATCCGCCACGGTGACATCGCCGATGGTGGAGATCAGGCGAAGCACGCCCGCCCGTACCTTCGGGTCGCCTCCCCCCGCGGAGAGCACATCGACGCTGGTGACCCAGAGGTGGTTGTCGGCGATGTTCTCCCGGTCCTCATCGGTGAGCGGCGACGGACTTTCGATCCCCTTCTGCCGAAGGCTCCCCGGTAGGTCCTGCTCGGCATCGGTGGGGGGCTTTCCGTCGTCGTAGACAGAGTTGATCATTTGCTCGCGGGCCTTGGCGAGGTCACCGGCTGCCGCGTAGCGTGCCGCCGTCACCCCACGGGTGTGGAAGCCGTTGCCGAGGTTCTCGCCACGAGCGATCACCCGTGGGAGTTCGTTCCTGGCCTCCGTGTAGTAGTACTCGCCGCTGTCGGTGTACAGGTGGTACCGGGTACGAGACGGCACCGTGCCCCGACGGACATCGACCTTCTCGATGACCAGTGACGCATCACCCGGCAGCGAGGCGTTGTCGGCGGTCAGGTTGGCTGCCAGGGACACGAGCCTGGTATTGCCGGCCAATGCCGGAGAGGCGGCCCCGGCCTGAATGTCCGGACCGCTCGGAGCCGGGGCCGTGCCGGCTCCCGTGGCCATCGGCAGGGCCAGCGCCAGCGCGGCCACGGCCGCGACGCCACCGCCGGCGGCCAGGCCGAGCAGATTGCGGTTGCGCCGCCGAGCTCGGCCGCGCTGCTCGATCGCCTCGACCGGGCGATCCATCTGTACGTCGGAAAGGGTCTGCTTCACCGCGTCCCACACCTCATCGTCGTCCATTGTCGAGTCTCCTAACGGGCTGCGGGCGCGAGCTGCGCCCGCAGGGTTGCGGTGGCACGGAACAGATGGACGGCTACGGTCTGGGCGGAGATGCCCAGCACTGCAGCCACGGACCTGGTGTCCAGGTCGAGCCAGATCCGCAACACGACGACCTCACGCTGCCGCTGCGGCAGCCGGCGGACGGCAGCCAGCAGAGCGTCGTTCATGTCGAGGTCGTCCTCGATGAGGGACGCCCGCTCGTGGCCGTCGAGGGCCACCTCCCGCCGGCGTCGCCGCCACCAGGAGACCCGGATGTTGAGGGCGGTACGCACCACCCACGCCGCCGGTGCCGGATGCTGGCTCAGCTGTGGCCAGGAGGCCCAGGCTCGCGCGAACGCCTCAGCAACCAGATCCTCGGCCAGCGTGCGATCGCCCGTACCAGCTAGTACGGCACGCAGGCAGTTGTCTCGGAAGCGCTGATAGAAGTCCGCGAAGTCCTTCCGTTCTCGTTCCACGCGAGGTTTACGCACGAGCGCCCCGATCCATTTACCCCACGGAAGAATCGTTCCGTGGCGCTGCTTCTCAATCGTCCCGGGCGAGGACTCGTAGGGCGACGGTGACGGGGGCTTGAAGGTCTTCGCGGCTGGCGCCGGCTGCGGCATGGACGACTAGTCCCTCGCTCAGCGCCATCGCGAACCGTGCCAGTGCCCGGTGGTCGACGTCGGGGGGAAGGTCCCCGTCCTGCGCCGCGCGGGACAGCCGCTGCTCGACGGCCTGCTCGTTTGCGGCGCGGTCGGCTGGGTCTCGCGGTAGCGGGCGAAGGCACGCTCGAACAACTGCTCCTTGCTGCCGAACGTGGCATAAGCCTCGACGACGCCGGCCCTAACTTGATCTTTAACCCTTGAGGCCGGGCGGAGTCTGGCGGCGGTTTTGATCTGCTTCACGGCGGGTGGCTACGAAGCCTAATCCTGGTCTCAGCTTGGTCGGGAACAATGAGCAACAAGGCATCGACCGGAAGGGGGCGGGCCGGCGTGCGGATCATGATCGCGGATGATGACGCGGCCATCCGTGAGTCGCTGGAGCGGGTGCTCCAGGTCGAGGGTTACCACACCAGCACCGTCGCCAACGGCCTCGCCGTGCTCGACGAGGTCGGTGGGGCCGGCGGTGACACGCTGGATCTGCTGATCCTCGACGTGATGATGCCCCGCCTCGGCGGGTTGGAGACG
The DNA here is from genome assembly GCF_018070465.1 of Micromonospora sp. C95. Taxonomy (GTDB): domain Bacteria; phylum Actinomycetota; class Actinomycetes; order Mycobacteriales; family Micromonosporaceae; genus Micromonospora. The sequence continues at coordinate 299,090 of NZ_JAGPXT010000003.1, read as the reverse complement.
TGTCGGCGGTTGCGGGCCGCGGGTCGGGATCTGCCGGTGCTGATGCTGACCGCCCGTGACCAGGTGTCCGACCGGGTCGCGGGGCTGGACGCGGGTGCCGACGACTACCTGCCCAAGCCGTTCGCCACCGAGGAGTTGCTGGCCCGGGTGCGGGCCCTGCTGCGCCGGCGTGCGCCGGGGGACGGCGACTCGCAGGTCCTGTCGTTCGCCGATGTCCGGCTCGATCCCGACAGGTTCGAGGCGTGGCGGGGCGGGCGACCGCTGCGCCTGACCCGGACCGAGTTCTCCCTGCTGGAGGTCCTCGTGCGCAACGCGACGCGGGTGTTGACCCGCGACGCGCTGTTCGAGGCGATCTGGGGGTTCGACATGAGCGCCACCGCCAACAACCTTCAGGTGTATGTGAGCTACCTGCGCCGCAAGATGGAGGCCGAGGGTGAGCCACGATTGATCTACACGCTGCGCGGCCTGGGATACACGTTGCGGGAGACTCCTCCGTGAGCAGGCCCGCCGGCCGGGAACCGCGCCGGCTGACCCGATGGTGGCGCCGGCGGTCCCTTCGGACCAGGCTGACGGTGATCGCGGCAACGGCCATCGCCGTCAGCGTGTTCATGGCCTTCCAGGTGTCAAGTGAGCTGCTGGACTGGCAGCTGCGGGACACCGCTGAGAATCAGCTGCGCGCCGACTCCCGCGTCCTGGCGGCGACCGCGGAGCGTGCCGGTCTGGCGCAGGTTCCGCTACCGCCGTATCCGGGATCCGGTCCGCTGGTGCGGGTCATCCTGCCCGACGGCTCGGCCCGGACGCCGGCCGGCCAACCCGCGCTGCCTCCGGTCAGCGAGCACGCCGGGCGCGTGGCGCAGGGCGGCTTGGCCGACCTGATGGAGTCGAAGGACAGCGACGAGGACGGCTACCTCATCTACACGCTCCGGGTGGGCGACGGCGCAGTCCAGGCGGCCCGCGTCGTCGACGACAGCCCGATCAACCAGTTCGGGTTCGGGATGCTGCTGATCGGGCTGCTCTGCGTGGTCGGCGGTGCCCTTGTCGGGCGGACCGTGGCGCGGACCGGGCTGGCACCGATCGACCGGCTGACCGCCGCCGCGGAACGTGTCGCGCACACCCGGAGCCTCGACGCCCACATTCCGGATGAAGGCGGTGGGGAGATCCGGCGGCTGATCCAGTCGATCAACGACATGCTCGCCGCGCTTCGGGACTCCCGGCAGGCCCAGCGGCTGCTCGCCGAGGACGCCGCCCACGAGCTCAAGACCCCGCTCACCAGCCTGCGCCTCAACGTCGAGCTGCTGATCCGGCTCGATCGGCGCGGCACCCTGGACGGCGCACTGCCGGCGGAGAGCCTGACCCGGCTGCTCAACGATCTCGGCGCCCAGGTGGCCGAGTTGAGCACCCTTGCCGCCGAGCTGACCGACCTGGCCCGCGGTGACGTCAGCGACGAGAACACCGAGCTGCTCGACCTCGCCGACGTGGTGGTGGCCGCCACGACCCGAGCGCGTTCCCGCGTGCCCGACATCGAGATCGCGCTCGATGTCACCTCCGTGTGGGTGAGCGGCCGTCCGGCTGCGCTCCAGCGGGCGGTGCTCAACCTCATCGACAACGCCGGCAAGTGGTCTCCCGCGGACCAGCCGGTCCAGGTCCGGCTCCGTGCCGAGGGCGCGTCGGCGGTGCTCGAGGTCGACGACGCCGGGCCGGGAATCGACGCCGCCGACGTACCGCGGGTGTTCGACCGGTTCTACCGTGCCGACAGCGCCCGGGCGTTGCCGGGATCCGGTCTCGGGCTGTCGATCGTGCAGCGGGTCGTCGACGCCCACGGCGGCCGGGCCACCGTCGCCCGCTCCGCGCGCGGTGGCGCGCTGCTCCGGGTCGACCTTCCGGCCGCGACGCCGCCCGCCCCGATCGCGCGCCGCGCCGCCGGGGAGGACACGGTGCGCTGACCCGCCCCTCGTTCCGGCGGCGCGGCGTAGGACGAGGGACGGCGGCCGATGCCCGGCGACGTCATCCGGCCGCGGTCGCCGCTCGGCGGCGGCGCAACACGTAGCGGACCAGTTCGCCGAGCGCGGTGATGGACAGGGCGAGACCGAGGCCGACCGCCAGGCCCAGTGTCGGATTGGATTCGACGGCGGCGCCGCCGAGGTAGCCGATCAGGCCGGAGTAGCCGGCCCAGGTGACGGCGGCGATGGCGGTGAACGGGGTGAACCGGGCAAGCGGGTAGCCGGTGGCACCGCTGGCGGTCACGACCGCGGTGCGGCCGCCGGGGACGAACCGGCCCGCGATGATCAGGGCGCCGCCCCGGCGGTGCAGGTGCGGGGCGATCCTGTCGGCGGCGCGGATCAGGCGGCCGCCCGAATGGCGCTCGCGCAACAAGCGCCCGATGAGGAAGCCGATGTGATCACCGACGAAGGCGCCCAGCGCGGCGAGCACGATGATCAGCGGAAGCGACGGGATGCCCGACACGGCGAAGACCGCCGCCGTGATGACGACCGACTCCGACGGCAGGAACGGCAGGAACGCGTCGAGGATCGCCAGCGCGAGGATCGCCGCATAGATGACCGGAGAGGTCATCGCGTTCTCGATCATGGCCATCAGGTCCATCTGGACCGCTCCTCGCCTTCGAGCACCCAGGCGCAGAGCCCGACTACGACGAGCATGAGCGCCAGTAGAACCCGTTCGGCCAGGCCCGCGAACGGGGGGAGGCCTTGGCCGAGCAGCACCGCCGGCCCGTTCACCGCAGCGAACACGACGCACGCGGCGAACCCGGACCACCCGGCCGCGCGCAGCCAGCGGACCCGGGGCGGGTCGACTTCGCGCCCGGCACGCTTGGCGATGAGCAGGGCGAACAGCGGTGGCAGCGCCGCCATCAGCGCCGCGCCGAGGCGATGCACCCCGGCGGCGACGCCCGGTTCGGTCCCCGGCAGGTTCGTGGGGAACACCACCACCGCGACCAGGGACACGCACCACACCGACAGCAGCACGGTGAGGGGCCAGGCCGGTGGCAGCACGCGCCGGGCGCCGGCCAGGAGCCATGCGCCGGCTGCCGCGAGCCCGCACGCCGCCAGGGCCAGCAGGACGGCGCCCGGCACGGTCCGGATCGATTCGCTGACCATCTGGTCCACCGGGTCGACGTCGCCGACCAGCAGCAGGCCCGTCCCGGCCGCCGTACCCAGGCCCAGGCTCAGCTGGACGTTGCGGTACCAGCGGGAGGTGCCCGCTCGGACGATCGTCGCTGTCATGCGGCGACCTCGGCGGGCGCGGGCGCCTCACGGGCCGGACGGATCCGGTAGAGCTGCTCGAACGCGCACACCGTGCGGGTCTGGTCGTGCTGCTCGGCCACGGCACGCGCCCGGTGCCCCAGCTCCTCCGCGTGCTTCGGGTCGCAGAGCACGGTGAGCAGTCGCTCGGCGAGCACGACAACGTCGCCGGGCGGGAACAGGTAGCCGGTCTCCTCGTCCCGTACGAGGTGGGGCAGGGCTGCGGCATCGGCGCCGACCACGGGCCTTCCGCTGGCCATCGCCTCGAGCGTGACCAGGCTCTGCAGCTCGGCGGTGCCCGCGTTGACGAAGACCGTCGACGCTGCGTATGCGGAGGGAAGGTCCTCGTCAGGGATGAAGCCGGTGAACGTGACATGCTCGGCGACGCCCAGTTCCCCGGCGAGCGACCGCAGCGCCCGGTCCTCGGTCCCGGTGCCGACCAGGAGCAACTGGACGTCGAGGGAGCGCCGCGCCAGCGCGAACGCCCGCATCACGACGTCGAGGTTCTTCTCGACGTCGAGCCGGCCCACGTACGTGACGGTGGGCTTGTGCGCGAGGCGGTAGGCCGATCGGAATTCGGCCGCGGGCGCCTGCTCGCGGAAGCGGGTGAGGTCGATGCCGCACGAGATGGGCAGGACCGGCCCGGACACACCGGAGACGACGGCGAGCGTGGCGGCGTACGGGGTCGGAGCCGTGACGATGTCTGCTTTGGCGAACACCCGGGCGGCGTCGCGCCATGCCCACTCGTGCGCCCTCGTTCGGCCGGCCTTGCCGATGGGCAGGTAGTGGATCAGGTTCTCGGGCATGAAGTGGTTGGTGGCGATGACGAACAGGCCGCGCTCGTGCGCCGCGTCGACCAGCGCCCGGCACAGCGGGAAGTGGCTCTGCACGTGCACCACGTCGGGCTGGACCTCGTCGAGGATCCGGCGCGCTGCCGCGCGTAGCCCCAGTGGCGGGCAGAACCGGAAACGTGAGTGGCCGGGCACCGGCATGGACCGCACCCGGTGCTCGATGACGCCGTCGCTGGACATGCCGGCATGGTTGCGGGTGTCCCTCGACGGCGCGACCACGTGCACCTCGTGCCGGGCGGTCAGTGCCACGGCCAGGCGCTGGGCGAAGTAGGACGCCCCGTTGACGTGCGGGGCGTAGGTGTCGGCACCGATGAGGATGCGCATGGGACAACTACCTTTCGTCGGTGGTATCGCTTCATGACGAGGTGGAAGACAGCGACCGGCACGGCGACGGCCGCGGTGAGCAGGAAGATGCCGCCGGGTAGCGCGAGCAGACCGGACAGCTGGCTGCCGAGCAGAGCGCCGAGACCGATCAGCACCAGGCCGCGTACGGCGGCGGTGGCACCCACCCAGGCGGCGAATCTGCGGTACGGGAGCCCGGCGAGCCCCGCCAACACGAACGCCGGGAGGGCGACGACGTCGACGAGCTTGGCGGTGATCACCAGCCGAGGCAGTGACATCCCGGCCAGCCGGTCGAGCAGCGACGTCGCCTTGAGCCTGCTCAGCAGGGTCGCCACCCAGGGCCGCCGGGCCGACCGGCCGACGAGGTAGAGCAGGCTGTCGCCCACCATCTCGGCCAGCGCGACGATCACCCAGATCGGCCAGAACGCCGCAGCGCCGGCGCCGACCAGGGTGCCCGCGGTGATCGTCGCGGCCGGCCCCTCGACGAGCACGAAGAGACCGAGCACCAGGTAGGGGTGCTCGAGCACGGCCTGTGTCAGATCCATGGCGGGAAGCTTCGGCCGAAGGTTCCGCACCGATCGTCCCGCTGCGGGGCGCACCGATGTAGCTCCGTGGTATGGAGTCCGACCACCGACCATGGCACCCACCGGCCTGCCAACCGACCGGCCGGCGCTGCGTTGACTGCCATCACTAGCCCCCTACATGCGGGTTACGTCGCTTGTCTGAGGCCTAGTTCTACGGAGCGAACCTGAGGTGACCATTAATGCGGCGCCCAGGCGGGGTGGCCCGACCAGGTGCCCAGCGCACGCGCCAGCGTGGTGGCGCCGAGATCCTGCCCGGCAGACAAGGCCGAAGCGCAGCGTCAGGTACGCACCTCGGCCGGCGCCGCCCGCACGTTCGGCCGTAGCACCCACCACAGCAGGCTGACCCAGAGCGCGGTCAGGATCGCGGCGCCGAGCAGGTCGGTCGGGTGGTGCATGCCGCGGTACATCTGGGACAGCGCGACACCAGCCGGCATGACCACCGCGAGCACCACGGCCAACCAGCGCCACCGGCTGCTCACCCAGTTCATGATCAGGACCGCGATCGCCACCCAGATGCACATCGTCGTGGCGCTGTGCCCCGACGGGAACGACGACGTGGGTATCGGGCTGTCGAGCTGCGGCACCGGCGGGCGGTCCCGCTGGACGCTGACCGCGGTACACAGGAACAGGGCGTGCTCGCCGACCATGGTGAGCACCAGGAACACCACCGGTCGCCACTGCCGCCACACGGCCAACGCGATCGGGCAGCACACCAGCGAGATGGCCAGGATGGCGCGGGTGTCGCCGGCCTTGCTCCACACCCAGCTCAGGTGGTCCAGGGTGGGTGTGCGCAGCGTCTGCAGCCACCGGACCACGCCGTCGTCGAAACGTCCCAGCCAGGTGCCCTCGGTGTGGTTCGTCAACAGGTAGCCGACCACGTACAGGATGCCGAACGTGAACACCCAGCCGGTCAGGATCTCGGTGGCCTCGACCCACCGGTGCGGGATCGGGCGGCTGGACTCCGGCGCCGGTTCGATCGCCTTGGCGGCCTCCGGCTCCGGGCCGTCGTCGAGCGGCGCCACCGGGTGCCCCGCCTCGCGCCGCCACAGCCGGAACGCGTACGCCGTGACGCTCAGCCACAGCGCGCCGAGCAGCCAGCCGGCCAGCACGTCTGTCAGGTAGTGCACGCCGAGCGCGATCCGGGTGACCCCGATCGCGGCCACCAGCAGCGCGACAGCCGCCGTGAAGAGCTTCCGGTAGCGCGCCGCAGGCAGGAACACGAGCAGCAGCGCGCCGTAGACCACCATCGACCCGAGCGCGTGCCCGCTCGGGAAGCTGTTGCCGGCCGCGATCGCCACCGGTGCCTCGACCACCGGGCGCAATCGGCCGACCAGCGACTTCACCGACGGGTCGAGCAGCAGCGCGCCGACGGTGGTGGCCAGCAGGTAGACGGCGAGGCGGACCCGCCGGCGTACCAGCAGCAGCAGCGCGGCGACGCCGACCAGCCAGAGCATTACCGTCCGCCCGCCCAGCCGGGTTGTCCCATTGAGCGCGTTCACCAGGTACGGCCGGGGCGACACGACCTCGTTGAGCTCCCGGGCGACACCGCGGTCGACGTTCGTCACCGGCTCCAGGTGCAACCGGACGAGGAGCACCAGCAGCCCGAACCCGAGCCCGATCGCGACGACCAGCAGCGGCACCCACCGACCGACCAGCCGACCGGGCGGCGACTCCCGGGACGGCGCCGCGTTGACTGCCACCAATGGCCTCCAGGTACGAGCTGCATCGCTTGTCCGATGCCGACTTCGTACCGAGCGAATCTTGGACGAGGATTAAATGGACGTGCGGGCAGCGAAGGTGAAGTGGCACCGTGGTACCGCCTCTCTGCCGAGAATGAAGACCGCAGTACGACGAAATGCGACAGAATCAGGCCTAGCCTCAGGCCATGAGGAAACCTGAACGCCCACTGTGGAGGGTCGGGACGGCCGCCGTGGCGCTGGCGACAGCGAGCGCAGTCGTCGCCTGCGGGTCAGACGCCGACAACAGTTCGGCGCCCGCCGCGACCGGATCGCACGGCGCGCACGTCGGCGGGTCGTCGGCTCCACCGCAGCCGCTGCGCGTCGGCGAGCGGTTCGTCGACCTGAAGATGGCCGAGGCGTACACGCCCGCGCCGCCGGAGGGCGGCACCGACGAGTACCGGTGCCAGATGATCGATCCGGGCCTGACCAAGCCGGCGTTCCTGACCGGGGCCCAGTTCACGCCGGAGAACGTCGCCATCGCGCACCACGCCATCGTGTACGCGGTGCCGCCGGGCGGCGCTGCCGCAGTGCGCGAGCAGGACGCGAAGACCCCTGGTCTCGGCTGGCAGTGTTTCGGCGGGACCGGCGTGGCCGGCGCCGAGGTGGAAGAGGGGGACGCGGCGTGGGTGGACACCTGGGCGCCGGGTGCCACGGAGACGCTGCTCGACCAGGACGCCGGCCACAAGCTGGAGCCAGGCAGCCTGCTTGTCCTCCAGATTCACTACAACCTGCTCGCGACCGACGGCAAGCCGGCGGGGTCGGACCGATCGGCGGTGCGGCTGCGGCTGACGGACGGCACGCCGCAGACCCGGGAACTCGAGACGTGGTCGCTCGACGCGCCGACCGACCTGCCCTGCGCCGCAGACGAGTCGGGTCCGCTCTGTGACCGGGCGGCCTCGATCGCGGACGTGACAAAGCGGTTCGGGGCGGAGGTCGGCGAGATGGCGGACCGCCAGGTGGAGGAGTGCAACCAGGGCGGCGCGCCGAAGCCCGGTGACACCCAGACCTGCGACCACAAGGTGGCGGCGCCGATGACGTTGTTCGCCGGTTTCGGCCACATGCACATGCTCGGGCGGGCCATGAAGGTCGAACTCAACCCGGGCACGCCGAACGCCAAGGTCGTGCTGGACGTGCCGCAGTTCGATTTCGACAACCAGCGGCTGATGAAGCTGCCGTCGCCGGTGGAGATCGGTCCGGGGGACACGCTGCGGGTGACGTGTAGGCACGACGCGGGGCTGCGCAAACGTCTGCCGCAACTGAGCAAGCTGCCGCCGCGCTACGTGGTGTGGGGCGACGGCACCAGCGACGAGATGTGCATTGGCATCATGACGGTCTCTCCCCGCAAGTCCTGACGAAGCGCCGAACGTGTGTGAGCTACCTGAGAAGCCGAGAAACAGCTCTGAACTCACACACGTCCGCACTGAACTCACACCCGTGCGAGCGTGGTGGCGGTCGGACCGGCGGTGACGCGGGCGGAGAACACGATCGAGTCCCCGACGGACGCGCGAGACGAAGCGCTAAATCGGCCGGGTGAGCCTCAGGTCGTAGGCGAAGATGACGGCCTGGATCCGGTCCCGTGCGCCGATCTTGGCGAGGACCCGCCCGACGTGGGTCTTCACCGTCGACTCCGACAGCGTGAACCGTTGCGCGATCTCGCCGTTGGTGAGGCCGTGGCCGATGGCGACGAGGATCTCGCGCTCGCGGCCGGTCAGGGAGTCCAGCCGGGGATCCTCCCGCGCGGGCCCGCAGAGGTCAACGTCGAGCTGGTCGGCGAACGCGTCGAGCAGCCGCCGAGTCAGCGTCGGTGCGATCACCGAGTCCCCGGCGGCGACGGCCCGGATGCCGGCGAGCAGTTCCTCCGGGCGGGTGTCCTTGAGCAGGAAACCGCTCGCCCCGGCCCGCAGCGCGGCGAGCGCGTACCGGTCCGAGTCGAACGTCGTCAGCATCAGGATCCGCGAACGCCCACCGGCGGCGACGATGCGCCGGGTGGCCTCGATCCCGTCGACGCCCGGCATGCGGGTGTCCATCAGCACCACGTCGGGATGCAGCTCGGTGATCCGACGAACGACCTCGGCGCCGTTCTCGGCCTCGCCGACGATCTCGGTGTCGGGAGTGCTCTCCAGCAGCATGCGAAACCCGAAGCGCTGCAGCGGCTGGGCGTCCGCCACGAGCACAGTGATCATGAATTGCTGCCTTTCAGGGGCGCGTGGGCGGTCCAGCCGCCGTCCGGTGCGGGGCCGGCGCTGACCGTGCCGTCGTAGAGGGCGGCGTTCGGCCATGCCGGCGAGGCCGAGACCCGCGTCGCCCTTCATACCGAGCGAACCTGAGACGACTGTTAAAACCCGTGACGTACGGTGCGCATGCCGCCGACGTCGTACTCCCATATGTCTGGGTGGACCGGGACGATCTTCCCACCGGCACCAGCAGGGCTTGGTGCTCTGTGTCGCCTGGGCCCTGTTCGGCCAACCGGACCGACCGCCGTTCTAACGGTCGTCTCAGGTTCGCTCGGTATGAAAGTTGGCATCAGACAAGCGATGTAATCCGTATGTAGGAGCTACGTAGTGATGGCGGCCAACGTAGCGCCGTCCGGGGAGGTGCCGCCCGGTTGGTAGGCCGATAGCTGCCGCATCCGGCAGAACCCTGATCAACCACTCATCGGAGGTCTCGTGTCCGCACGTCCAGGTTCCACGGTCGTCGATCGGCAGTCCGGGAGCGCGCTGTCAGCAAACGCTGATGACGCCGCGGCCATGCTGGTCGGCGCCGTAAAGCGATTCGGCTCCGATCGGTCGGCCGTCGTCGCGCTCGACGACGTCACCATCGCGTTCCCGGCGGGGAAGTTCACGGCTGTGATGGGCCCGTCGGGTTCGGGAAAGTCGACGATGATGCATTGTGCCGCCGGGCTGGATCAACTGACGTCGGGCCGCGCATTCGTCGGCAACACCGATCTGTCGACGCTCAACGATCGCGAGTTGACCAGACTGCGCCGAGAACGGATCGGGTTCGTGTTCCAGGCATTCAATCTCGTGGCGACGCTCACGGCCGAGGAAAACATCTGCCTGCCGATGACGTTGTCGGGTCGTCGGCCGAGTGTCGCAGTGCTCGATCAGGTCGTGTCGCTGCTGCGCCTCGGTGATCGCCTGCATCATCGGCCGACGGAGCTCTCGGGTGGCCAGCAACAGCGAGTTGCGGTCGCCCGGGCGCTGGTCGCCCAGCCGCAGGTGGTTTTCGCCGACGAGCCCACCGGCAACCTCGACACCCGGTCCGGACAGGAGATCCTCGGATTCCTGCGATCAGCAGTCGATCTGCATCACCAGTCGATCGTGATGGTCACGCACGATCCCAACGCCGCTGCCTGGGCCGACCACGTCGTGTTCGTCGTCGACGGCCGAGTGCACGACGTGATGGATCACCCCTCGGTCGATTCGGTGATCGACGTGATGAAGGGCCTGGGGCGATGAGCCAGATGATGCGGAGTGCGGCTCGCAGCGTGCTCGCGAGTCGGGGCCGTTTCGTGCTGACGGGCACGGCGATCATGCTGTCGGTGGCGTTTCTCGTCGCGACGCTGGTGCTGTCCGACTCGATGCGTGGCCGAGCGGCCGGTGACATCGCCGAGGCGTTGGCCGGGACGGATGCCGTCGTGCAGGGCGTCGTCCTCGGCGAGCCTGGCGGAGGGCCGGGAGATCCGGAAAGGTCGGTTCGGCGATCACTGGATCCCGACATCACCGAGCGGGTGGCTACGGTCGATGGCGTCGACGGCGCCGCGGCGCAATGGGTCGGCTTCGCGAAGCTGGTCGTCGACGGATCATCAGTCGGAACCGGTACGGCGAGCGATGTCGGTCGCAACTGGGTCACCGACCCGGCGCTCAATCCGTTCCGGCTCACGAGCGGGCGACCACCGACCGCGGTCGGCGAGATCGTGATCGACCGATCGCTCGCCGGTGACGCAGGCTTGGCTCCGGGTGACGTCGTACAGGTCCTGACCACGACGGGGATGCACGACGCGACGATCACCGGTGTCGCGACGTTCGCGTCGGCGGACGCGGCACCGCTGCAGCGAACGGTGCTGTTGCCCGACGGAGCGGTGTCCGCCTGGCTCGACACCGCGGCGCCGACGGAGGTGCTCGTCGACGTCGCCGAGGCCGCTGACCGCGCCGAGGTGCTCGGCCGACTGTCGGCGCTGACCGATGCCGAGGTCATCGACGGGTCCGACCACATTCGGACGATGCAGGACGCCGCGACGTCACCGCTGCAGTTCCTGACCGTGTTCCTCCTGGCCTTCGCCGTGGTCGCGGTGTTGATCGGTGTGACGATCATCTTCAACACGTTCGCACTCACCGTCGCCCGCCGCCGCCGGGAGTCGGGGCTGTTGCGTGCGATCGGTGCGGAACGACGCCAACTGCTCGGCGGAGTGGTGATCGAGGCGGCGCTCGTCGGGACGATCGCCACGCTCGCCGGCCTCGTGTGCGGGGTCGCGGGAGTGGGCGCGCTGCGCTGGCTCGTCGGACTCGCCGGGATCACGTTGCTCACCGGCCCGTCGATCGTGAGCACGACCTCGATCGCGGTCGCCGCGGCCGTCGGTATCGGCGCAACGATCCTGTCGGCATGGATCCCGGCTCGCCGCGCGGCGGCGACACCGCCGATCGAGGCGTTGCGCGAGAGCGCGGCGGAACCCCGGGTCGTGAGCCCGGCGCGAACTGCGAGCGGGCTCGTGCTCGCCGCGGCGGCGATCGCTGGAGCAGCGGTGGCTGTGGTGCGCTCGAGCGCGACGTGGGTCGTGTTCGTCGCTGCCATCGTACCGGCGCTCGTGCTGTGCGGCCCGGCGATCGTGACCGCCGCAGCGCGTGGGAGCGCTCGGGTCGCCCGCCGCGCCGCCGGTGTGTCCGGCTCGATCGCAGCGGGCAACCTGGCCGCCAGCCCCCGTCGATCGGCGTCGACGGCGCTCGCGCTCATGCTCGGCACCGCGATGGTGACGATGTTCGCGATCCTCGCGAGCTCACTGACGAGCGCGGTCGGGACGGACGTTCGTAAAGGACTGCAGGCCGACCTGGTGGTCACGTCGGCGACCGCCGACTTCCCGACGGTCGACCCCACCCTGGCCGGCCGGATCGGGGCGCTGCCCGACGTCGACGCGGTCGCTGCGCTGTCGATCGCCGAAGGGATCGTGGCAGGTAAGGCCGAGGCGATCGGCGGCATCGACCCGACCGCACTGCCCACCATGTTCGACCTCGCCCCGATCGCCGGCGACCTCGCCGATCTGAGAGAGGGGGGCGTGGCCGTGGTCGGCGACGACCCGAGGCTGCTCGGCGGCACCCTCGAGATCGGGTTCGAAGGCTCGACACTCGAGGCGCCGATCGCTGCCGTGGTCGCGAGGAGCACCGGCGGCTTCGAAGCCCCTTTGTACTTCGTCGACCGCGCGACACTCGACGCCTCGGTCGGTCGCCTGCTCGACGCCACGTTGTTCGTCGACCTTGCCGACGGAGTGGTCGCAGACGCCGAGGAGGACGTCAGGGCGCTGGTCCGAGCCACGCCCGGGTCGTTCCTCGAAACCCGGGCAGAACACGTCGCCAACAGCGGGAGCGAGATCGCCGCGTTCCGGAACTTCATCGACGGAATGCTCCTCCTCGCGAGCTTCATCGCGCTTCTCGGAGTCGCCAACACCACGGCGCTCGCAATCAATGAACGATCTGGAGAACTCGGGCTGCTGCGAGCGGTCGGCGCGACTCGTCGAGAGCTGCGTCGAATCGTGCGGCTCGAGGTGGCACTCCTGTCGTTCGTGGCAGCATCGATCGGTATCGCCGTCGCAGTCGGCTTCGGCTGGGCGCTGATCGACGTCACCGGTGGTACGGAGATCCCATCCGTCGTCGTACCGTGGTCCCGCCTCGCGGTGACGCTCGTCGTTGCGGTCGTAGCCGGCGTCGTCGCTGCAGCGTGGCCCGCGTTCCGGGTCTCCCGGGTGCCCGTGCTCGAGCTGGTGGGCCGGGACCGCTGATGCGCGGGTCCGTCGTTATGTGGCGCTGGCTGACGACGTCGCGGCGTCGCGTCACAGGATGCGGGACGGCTCAGTCGAAGTCGATTCGCATCAGCCTGCTGGCGGCCCAGTCGTCTGGATGGGTCGGCCTGACGGTGCCAGGGTCGTGAGGCTGGTTGAGGTCGTCGACGATGGCTGCGATGACTGCGGACCGTTCCGTGGGGTCGGTGACGGTGGTCGCGTACGCCGGCAGGTCCGCTCTGATGCCGTTCTTGAGGTGGAAGGTGAAGGCGGGGTTTGCTCGGAGGTTCGCGTACCAGTCGGTCGGACCGGCACCCGCTCCGCTGCACAGGTAGGTTGCGCCGTTGGCGCGATAGAAGAAGATCTCGATGCGACGGGGTCGTCCAGTACGTCGACCGGTGGTGGTGATGTCCACGATTCGTTCGCGGGTTCCGGCTGCGGGTGTGATCTCGATGGCGCGCCGGATCGCGTGCGGCAGGTGTGCCAGCGGGTCAAGCGTGCGGCGTTGACCATGCTGCGCTGCGGGGTTCATGCGGCTTCCTTTTGCAGTGCGGGGCCGAGGAGCAGTCCGCCGTCGATGACGTACTCGGCGCCGGTGATGAAGGCCGCGTGGGGCGAGATGAGGAACAGCAGCAGCGCAGTGATGTCGGCGGGCTGCCCGAGTCGCGGGACGGCAAACGGCTCGGGCGAGTAGAAGTCGGCGATCGGGGCGTCGCTGCCGGCCGCCGGCTCGGTGATGAACGGGGTGGCGACGACGCCGGGGTGGATGGCATTGACGCGGATGTTGTCGCGGCCCAACTCAAGGGCAGCGGTCCGAGTGAGCCCTCGGACCGCCCATTTGCTGGCGACATAGGGCGCGTAGAGGGCAGTGCCGCCGATGCCCACAGTGGAGGCGACGTTGACGATTGCTCCTCCTCCCGCGCGCCGCAGCGCCGGTGCGGCTGTCTTGATGCCGAGGAAGGTGCCGGTGAGGTTGATGTCGAGGATGCGGGCCCAGGTAGCCCGGTCCGTTGACTCGATGAGGGCCGGCGGGTTCTGCACTCCGGCGTTGTTGACCAGGATCGTGAGCGCACCGAAGGCCTTCTCCGTCTCCGCGATGGCGGCGGCCCACGACTCCTCCTGGGAGACGTCGAGGTGGACGAAACGCGCCCCGCCTCCCAGTTCGGCGGCGAGGCCGGCGCCGCGTTGGGCATCGATGTCGCCGATGACGACGTTGGCGCCTTCGGCGTGCAAGGCGCGAACGTGACTGGCTCCCTGTCCACCGGTGCCGCCGGTGACGAGCACGGTCTGATTGGTGAAGCGGGGCATCTGATCCTCCGAGTACGAGCGAGAGACGACAACCCGTAGGGCCGCGTGGTGAGTCGATTGACTCGCCTTGCCGAACGTACACCTGGGGCGAGTGGTGAGTCAACCCACTCACCTCGCTATGATGGGCGCATGACCCCAGCGCCGTCGGCCTATCACCAGCGCGTGGCGCAGGAGAAGCGTGCGCTCATCGTGCAGGCCGCTACTGAACTTTTCCTCGAATTGGGCTACGACCGGGCATCACTAGCGCGTGTTGCCGACCGTGCTGGTGTTTCGAAAGCGACGCTGTTCAAGCAGTTCCCGACCAAGGCGGCATTGTTCGATGCCATCGTCATCGACTCGTGGGCCGAGAACGACGTCGCCGAGGTGCCGCCCGCCGGTGACCTGACGGCCGGCCTGACGGTGCTCGGCCGGCGCTACGCGACGCTGTTGAGCCAGCCGGCGATGACCGACCTGTTCCGCATCGTCATCGCCGAACTGCCACGCTTTCCCGGACTTGCCAAGGCCCACTTCTCGCGCGGCAAACTGCCGTACTTCGAGTCCGTCCGGATCTACCTCGTGACCGAGCGCGAAGCGGGAGCCGCAGACGTGGCTGATCCGGAGATGGCCGCTACGCAGTTCCTCGGGATGATCTCCAACTACCTGCTCTGGCCGAGCCTTGTGCTCCCGGACTGGACGGTGACCTCTGACCGCACGACTGCGGTCGTGGACGAAGCCGTCCGCACCATGGTCGCCCGGTATGGCACCGATAAGCCATATTCACCGTGATGAAGGGGGTGTGAGCAGGTACGCAGCGGCGTGCCGTTGCCACAGACAGGAGGAGTTCCCGTCGCTCGGCGCAGGGGCCAAGAACACCTGCGGTCCGGAGTCGTACCGTGATCACATGCCAAAGCAGGTGATCGTGCTCAACGGCGGATCGAGTGCGGGGAAGTCGGGAATCGTTCGGTGCCTGCAGGCGATCCTGTCGGATCCGTGGCTCGCCGTTGGGGTCGACCGGCTTATCGAGGCGATCCCTGTAACCATGCGCTCGCCGGAGAGCATCGACGTCGCCGCCGACGGCACCGTCATCGTCGGGCCGGAGTTCGACCGGCTGCAGGACGCGTGGATGGCTGGGGTCGCTGCCACTGTCCGAGCCGGTGCCCACGTCATCATCGACGACGTCTTCCTCGGCGGCGCTGGATCTCAGCAGCGATGGCGGGATGTGCTCGACGGGCTGGACGTGCTGTGGGTCGGCGTCCGCTGCGATGCGGAGGTCGCCGCCGGTCGAGAGATCGCCCGCGGCGACCGGGTCCGCGGGATGGCCACCGCACAAGCCGACCTGGTGCACCGGGGTGTGGTGTACGACGTGGAGGTCGACACCACCCACACCGAGTCGATCGTGTGCGCCAAAACGATCGCGGCTCGGCTGTAAAGGGGGCTGGAACCTGCCATGTAACGGTGTTGTGCGGGTTGCTATCGCGTGTGGGCGTGGCGGTGTTGTAGCCCGGGTTGCGGCTCTTGCGAGGCGGAGTTTCTCGTCGGCGATGGCTTGCAGCCCGGTGGGCAACGGTGTCAGCGCCTGGGATCAGGCAAGGGTGTCCGGTAGCCGGAGGTGCGCGAAGTGGTCCGAGCCGATGAAGGAGGTAACTGCAGCGATCTTCTCGCCGTCCATGGTCAGGACGTTGATCGACCAGGCGAGGTACCTGCCGGCGTCGGCGTTCCACAGGTAGCACCCGACGGTGGGCTGGCCGTTGGCGCTGGTCGGCAGGTGCCGCCAGGAGCCGCATCCGGTCAGTGGGACGCGCACCGCGAAGTCCATGACCGCATCGACGCCCTGGTACCAGTGGGGCAGTGGCGGCATCGACCAGGTCACGTCTCTGGTCAGCAAGGTGACGAGGCCGTCGGCATCACCGTTCTCCAGCGCGGCGGAGAACGCGACGACGATCTCTCGCAGGCGGCTGTCGTCGATCTTGCGCAGTGTCTGCTGTTGCGAGCGGGAGGGAGTCCGTTGCGCGATGACCTTGCGGGCGCGCGCCAGCGCGGAGTTCACCGATGTTGTCGACGTGTTCATCATGGTGGAGATCTCGGCGGCGGTGAAGCCCAGAACGTCGAAGAGGAGCAGCGCAGCCCGCTGGTTGCCCGGTAGGTGCTGTAGGGCGGCCACCATCGCGAGTTCGACGGCTTCGC
This sequence comes from Micromonospora sp. C95, assembly GCF_018070465.1. GTDB lineage: Bacteria > Actinomycetota > Actinomycetes > Mycobacteriales > Micromonosporaceae > Micromonospora. The sequence goes on along the minus strand of NZ_JAGPXT010000003.1, from coordinate 282,857 downwards.
GCTGTTCGTACCGGGCGTGCGGGCTTGCCCGGCCATCACCGAGACCCGCGTCCGGGTATGGCTCGAGCCAGGCGACGTCGGTGCGGGGGGCCGCGTCGAGCACGGCGTGTCGGCTGGACGGGCCAAGATCGACAGGCACGGCTCTCCGCTGCCGGGCTTCCATGAGATCCAGGCAGGTGCGGGTGGCCACCGTGTAGAGCCACGAACGCAACGAACTGCGCCCCTCGAACCGGGCGAGTCCTCGCCACGCACGAAGCAGCGCTTCCTGCAGCGCATCGTCGGCGTCGTGGGTGGAGCCGAGCATGCGGTAACAATGGGCGTGCAGTTCCCGACGCAGCGACTCGACCAGGCGCGTGAACGCGGCGTTGTCGCCGGCACGTGCACGGGCCAGGTCAGCGTCGGCACCGTCCGCGGTCGCCGCATCCGGCGTACGCCTGAGAAAAAGATCGCTCACGAGCGACGATTCTGCCCCACCACGAGGGTCACCTACTTGCGAAGGAGCAACACAGTCCTGTTCCCAGGAGGATCACGATGAACACCACATCGACCGTTCCCGTCACCGCCGCGACCCTGGAGGTCCCCGGCGCGCGGCTGTACTACGAGGTCCGCGGCCAGGGGCCACTCGTGGTGCTCGTCGGCGCCCCGATGGACGCCAGGTCGTTCGCGCCCCTGGCGGACCTGCTCGCTGCCGATTACACCGTGCTCACCACCGACCCTCGCGGCATCAACCGCAGCCCCGTCGACGACCGCGACCGGGACTCCACTCCGGAGATGCGCGCCGATGACCTTTCCCGGCTCCTGTCCCATCTTGGCCGCGGCCCGGCCGCCGTGCTGGGGTCCAGCGGCGGCGCGGTCAGCGCACTCGCCCTTGCCCAGACCCACCCCGAGCAGGTTCACACGGTGATCGCCCACGAGCCACCGCTGGACGAGTTGCTGGACGACCGCCAGGAACTGCGCGAGCAGACCGAGGACATGATCGCCACGTACCTCTCCGGCGATGTGCGAGGTGCCTGGACGAAGTTCCTGGCTACGGCGAACATCCAGCTGCCGGACGAGGTGTTCGAGGCGATGTTCGGCGAGCGGGACGCGCAGACGGCCGCGGACGAACACTTCCAATTCGCCCACATGCTCCGTGCGACCACCGGCTGGCAGCCGGACGTAGCGGTCCTGCGCTCCGCCCCGACCCGGATCGTCGTCGGCATCGGCGAGGAGTCAAGCGGCCAGCTCTGCGACCGCACCTCAACGGCCCTCGCCGCAGCGCTCGGTGTGGACCCGACCATGTTTCCCGGCGACCACATCGGCTTCGTCGAGGACCCTGAGCGGTTCGCCACCCGGCTGCGCGTCGCCCTGCAAGAGGGCTGACGCGACACCGGACGCCGAAGAGATGCAGCGAGGGATACGGCTGTGGCCCGGCGGCGTCGGCCGTGGTCGTCGCGTGTGTTACCCGGTGGTGGTGTGTCGGCGGTAACGGCCGGGTGGCTGGCCGTGGGTGCGGGTGAAGGCGCGGTTGAAGGCGAATTCGGAGGCGTAGCCGACCTCGTGGGCGATGGCGGCGACAGGCAGGGCGGTCTCGCGGAGCCTGCGGGCGGCTACGTCGAGGCGCCAACGGGTGAGGTAGGTCAGCGGGGGTTCGCCGACGTGGTGGGCGAACCGTCGGGCGAGGGTGGCGCGGGAGACGTTGACCACTGTGGCGAGGGTGTCCAGAGTCCAGTGGTGGCCGGGGCGCTCGTGTAGCACGGCGAGGGCACGTGCGGTGACCGGGTCGCGCAGGCCGCGTAGCCACGAGGGGTCCATGGTGTCACCTTCGGTATCGAGCCAGGCCCGGACGACGTGGATCAGCAGCAGGTCGAGCAGGCGGATCGCGGCGGTACCGGAGCCGGTGGCGGTGTGGCTGCGGGTCTCGTGGGCCAACAGGTCCAGCACCGAGCGCAGCCAGGGTCCGCTGTCCGGCTGGGCGGTGGCCACGTGCAGCACCGGCGGCAGCAGCCCCAGCACGGGATGGGTGATGTCGGTGGCGTACTGGTAGCCGGCGCACAGGATCCGGGTCCGTGCGCCTGGCCCGTCGAGGACCAGTTCACCGTCGGGACGGATGAGGCTGCGCTTGAGGTCCTCGTCGAAGCGGCGTGTCGGTAGGCCCGGATCGGTGGCCAGTCGGTGGCGGATCCCGGCGGGCAGCAGCACGAGGTCGCCCGGGGACAGCTGGCGAGGCGGCGCGGTGTCGGTGGTGAACCAGCAGGTGCCGGCAACTACGGCGTGAAATGCGGCACCGTGGCGGGCCGGCAGCTCGATCGCCCAGGGTGCTCGCGCGTCGAAGGTCGCCATGAGGCTCGCGTCGACCCGGGCCAGCGCCAGTACGTCACCCAGAACATCCACCCGCACAGCGTAGGTCCGTAGCAGGGACAGCAGCGGACCGGATGAGACGGACGGGCAAACAATCGAGTAGCGCAGGCATTCATGTCCTCACCGGCGAGCGGCAGGGTGGTCGGCATGGAGATCACCGGAAGCACGGCCCTCGTCACCGGAGTCAACCGGGGTCTGGGCCGCGCCCTCATCGACGCACTGCTGGAGTGCGGCGCCGAGCGTGTTTACTTCGGTGCCCGCGACCCGCGGGCCTTCACCGCCGAGTTCGCCGCCATGGGTTCCTGACCACCGCACCGCCACCCACCGACGAAGGAGAATGATGAAGATCACTGTGCTGGGACTCGGTGCGATGGGCTCGCGGATGGCCGGCCGACTGCTCGCCACGGGCGAACACGACCTCACCGTATGGAACCGCACGGCCGAGGCGACGCGGCCCCTGACCGAGGCGGGTGCCGCTGCGGCGACGACGCCGGCGGCCGCCGCCGAGCAGTGTGACCTCGTGCTCAGCATGCTGCGTGACGACGACGCCGGCCGCGAGGTGTGGCTGGCGCCGGAGACCGGCGCGCTGACAGCGATGGCACCTGGGACGGTCGCCGTCGATTGTTCCACCGTGACCCCGGCGTTCTCCGCCGAACTCGCGGCCCGGTGCACCCAGCGCGGGGTGGACTTCCTCGACGCCCCGGTGCTCGGCTCGCGCCCCCAAGCGGACGCCGGCACACTCATCTTCCTCGTCGGCGGCCGACCGGCGGTTGCGCACCGGGTGGAGCCGGTGCTGCGACAGATCGGCGGCGCCGCGCACCAGATGGGACCGACCGGGACCGGCGTACGGATGAAGCTGCTCCTCAACTCTCTCTTCGCCGTCCAGGTCGCCGCCGTCGCCGAGCAGCTCGGCGCGCTGCACGGCACCGAACTGGACACCGCCCGTGCCGTCGAAGTCCTCGCGGCCACTCCGGTGGCAAGCCCGGCCGCCGCCACCGCCGCCACCGCCATGCTCGGCCACACCTTCCCGGCGTCCTTCCCCATCGATCTGGTCGCCAAGGATCTGCGATACGCCGCCGCAGACGCCGCCTCCCGTCACGCCACCGTCGCGCTGACCAACACGGCCGCCGACACCTACCAGCAGGCGATCGACCGCGGACATGGCCAGGACAACATCACCGGAGTCGTCCAACTCTTCCGAGCACCGCGGCCCGCCTGACAGGCGGCGACGCGCTTCGGCGCTGATGCCCACCAGCAGCGCCCTCATCCGGGGTGTCGATAGGTTCGCGGCTGTGTGCGGTCGGCCGAAATCACCACCGGGTCCGAGTGTGAGCGCTTCCCGCCAGAGTAGGCAGGGCCGGGCCCGGGTCATCGTCCGGGTGACACATCGCGGGTGACCTGGTCGACCCGCCGAAGCCGCCCGTCCGTCGAGAGCTGCCCGAACATGTAGATCTCCGTCGCGATCGTCTTCCCGGTGGCCATGTCTGCGGTCAGGGTGTATCGCGCGGCCACCCGTTCAGCCGAGCTCACCGTCTCATGCACCTCGACGCGGACGCTTTTGGCACGCTTGCGGGCCGGTCGGACGTGCGCGAGGAGCTTCTCCCGATCGAGATGGATGCCGTCGTTACACATGACGAAGTCTGGCGTGTGGTATCGGTCGAACACCGTTCCCGCGTCCTCCTCCCCGAAGGTGACCTCCTGCGGATAGTGCATGAGATAGGCGGTGATCTTGGCATCCATGTGTTCGCCTCCTTGGCGATCAACTTAGCTCTGACAGCACCGTCCAAGTTAGCGACACTTGGTAGACTTGACAACCGTGTCTGAGCTACGGGAGTCGAGGCAACGACGGCAGCGGGCCGACGCGCGGCGCAGCATCGCCGCGGTCTTGGACGCCTCGGTCGCGTTGTTGGGGCAGCAACCAGACGCGTCGATGGAGGAGATCGCAAGGGCCGCCGGGGTCTCGCGCCAGACGATCTATGCGCACTACCCGTCGCGCAGCGCGCTGCTGGAGGCTGTGACGCAGCACATCACAGCTGAGGTCGCGCGGGAACTCGGCGGCGTCGACCTCGACCGAGGCAGCGCCCTTGACGCCCTGGGACGCTGGGTCGACGCCAGTTGGGCACTGTTGGAGCGTTACCCGGTGCTGCTCACTCCGGCGATTGCCGCATCGGGGGACGACGACGAACGGGAGCGCCACGAGCCGGTCGTCGACGGACTGCTGCGGCTGATCGAGCGGGGGCACCGTTGCCGCGAGTTCGACCGGGCGATGCCGACGACCTGGTACGTCGCCGCGATCATCGGCCTCGGCCACGCCGCAGGTCGGGAGGTCACCGCAGGCCGGATGACCCGGGCCGAGGCCGGCGCGGCATTCCGGGAGAGCGTGCTCAGGGTATGCCGCGCTTCGCGGTGACATGGGTGACATCGACGCGCCCGCTTTCCACGGTCGCCTCCCGAACGCATTCGCACTGCTGGCAAGTCGCCCCGCCATGAGCCGGGTAACCCGAGCGAGTTCCGGGAGATCCGTCAGGCCAGGTGGTGGGTGTCATTGAGCTGGACGATCCAGCGGTTGTGAAAAAAGTCGTCCTCGCGCAGGTGGGTGATGCCTCCGGGGGAGAAGCGGATGCCTACCAGACCGGCCGCGTCGATCGGCATGCCAATCCAGGCCGCGATCAGAAACGTGGCCGTTCCCCCGTGGGCCACCACGACCTGATGCTCGACCGTGGACCGTAAGATTCGCTCCAGCGCGGCGTAGGCGCGTACGGCCAGCTCCCATTTCGTCTCAGCGCCGGATACGCCCTCGTCATGACGCATCCGCTCACCGGTGGCCGGCGGCGGTATGAACCGTTCGTCCAGCCACGCCTGCGGGCGTCCGCCTGCCTCGCCGTACGACTTCTCGCGTAGGCCGGCGTCCAGCACCACGCGCACCGCGAGCCGCTTGCCGATCACCTCTGCTGTCCGCCGGGCACGTAGCAAGTCGGACGAGAACACCTCGACGCCAGCAGCAGACGACAACCGGTCGGCGAACGCCTGCGCGACCAGCTCAGCGTGCGCACGGCCGCGGGCAGTCAGGTCGGAGTCGAACCATCCGCCGACCAGTCCATCGACGTGGTGCGTCGCCTCCGGGTGCGTGACGACGTACAGGTTCCTCATTGGTGCAGGATGCCATGCCCCTGGTCGTCCCGAGGGCGGCGCGTTCTCCGCGTACTGCGCGGCGATGGCGGCCTTCGGCGGGTGGCGGGCTGGGCTGCGCGCGTCCGCCCGTGAGGCCTACCGTGGGCCGGCCGGAAAGCTGTGCCGGTGAGCCGACCGATGTCGCCGAGAAGGTTGATGGTCCGTGGTGGTTTCGTGAGATGGATCGCTCAGGCAAGGGACGGCATCGCGCTGGTCCAGCCACTTGAGAATCGCCTGGTTCGTTTCTTCCGGCTTTTCCTGCTGGATCCAGTGACCGCAGTCGAGACTGACTATCTCCACATTGGGCACGAAGTCTGTCAGTCTTGCAGACCTCGCGACCGGGTCGCGGTCTCCGTAGATCATGAGGGTGGGCTGTTGGATGATCGGGTCCACGTCGGCGAGCAGACGCCAGTTGCGGTCCAGGTTCCGGTACCAGTTGATTCCGCCCGTGAAACCTGTCGATTCGAAGGCGGACACGAAGACGGCCAGTTCGTCGTCACTCATGATGGGCTCACCGAGTGGGGTTTCCATTCGGGCGAGGTTGATCCACACGTTGCCCGGCTGCGGCTCTGTGACGGGCACGTCCTTCCGGTACAGGTTCCGAAGGAACTGGAACGTGTGCTCCTCGAACACGGCGTCCGCGACGCCCGGCTGTCGGTTGAAGTGGACGAAGTAGAAGTCGCTACCGAGCACATCCGCCATGAACTCGATCCAGGGCCGGTCCCCGCGCTCGAGGTACGGCAGGCTCAGGTTGATCACCTTGTTGACCCGGCTCCGGTGCAACAGGGTCAGGCCCCAGACGACGGCCGCACCCCAGTCATGACCGACGAAGGTGGCATCGTCGTACCCGTAGTGATCGAGCAGTGCGACGAGGTCACCCGACAGGTGTGCGATGTCGTAGTCGGTGACTTCGGTCGGGCGGGACGAGTTGCCGTAACCGCGCTGGTTCGGAACGATGACGTGGTAGCCCGCTGCGGCGAGGGCAGGCATCTGGTGGCGCCAGGAGAAGGCGTGCTCCGGCCAGCCGTGACAGAGCACGATGGGTTTCCCCGCGTTCTGCCGGCCAGCTTCGAAGACTTCGAGCTCTACACCGTTGACCGGGATGCGGGTCGGCTCGGGAAAGTCGGTTGTCATGTCGGCATCATGCCGACCGATACCGGTCAGCTCCTGACCGGTTTTCGTGGAAGTGTTGTCGAGGTGCGAGCCGACCGGTTGATGGCCATCCTCCTACTGCTGCAACAGCGCGAGCAGGTGACCGCAGCGGAGGTTGCCCGGGAGTTGGAGATCTCCGAGCGCACCGCCCGCCGCGACCTCGACGCCCTGGGTATGGCCGGGGTCCCGGTGTACTCCATCCAGGGCCGAGGCGGCGGCTGGCGCCTCGTGGGTGGTGCCCGCACCGACCTGTCCGGATTGACCGCGAGTGAGGCCCGCGCTCTTTTCCTGGTCGCCGGCCCGGCGTCGGCTGCGACGCCGGCCGTGAAAGCGGCGCTGCGCAAGCTCGTCCAAGCCCTGCCGGAACCTTTCCGGGCGCAGGCCGAGGCGGCAGCGTCATCGCTCGTCATGGACCCGCAGCGATGGGGGGCGAGCCGGGAAGAGCCGCGACCGCCTCGCTTCCTCGACGCGCTCCAGGACGCGGTGATCCGCGGGGTCCAGGTCCGGCTCGGCTACGTCGATCGCGAAGGCACCGAAACCGAGCGAACCGTGCACCCGCTGGGAATCGTGGCCAAGGGCCCCTCGTGGTACCTCGTCGCCAACACCGAGGCCGGACGGCGGACCTTCCGGATCGACCGCGTCTCGTCCGCCGACCCGACCTGCGATCCCGCACACCGGCCCGAGGATTTCGACCTCGCCGAGAGTTGGCGCGCGATCGCCGACGAAGTCGACCGCAAACGAACGCCCCTCGAAGCCCGGGCGGTGTGCGCGCCCCCGGGGATAGGCGTGCTCCGGATCGGATTCGGGGGCCGGCTCGAGGTGGGAGGCGCCACGACCGACGGCCGCATCGAGGTCGTGATCCGCGGCAACGACGAACACACACTCGCCGGCGAGCTTGCCGGGCTGGTCGAGTGGATCGAGGTGACCGGCCCTCCGGGTGTACGAGACCACCTGGCCTCGATCGGCAACGCGCTCGTCGAGCGATACGGCTGACACCGACCGCCCGGACGTACGGCAGGACAACAACCGAGATCACCGGCCGATAACCGGAGGGGGTCGGCCGTCGCGGATGTCAGTGCGTGGAGTTGCACGTGTCATTCCGCGGTGATGAGCAGCAGGCCCCGAAGCTGGAGGTGGGGTGGTACGCCGTCGAGGATCATTGCGGTGTTCTCTCCCGCTCGCGCCGTCTCCGAATCGTGCCGGGCGCAGATGCGGAGGAATCGGGCCGCCACGACGGGATATCGCACGCTGCCGTCAACGAGCCACAGGCGACTCCCGCGGACTACTGGGCCGCCCTGGATCCGGCCGGTCACCACGATGGTGCCGTCCGGATCCACGAAGGCGTCCTCGATCCGCATTTCACACATCGGATCTACGGTACGAGACGGAGCATCAGTCGTGAGCGGGCCTTGTGCTGCCGCCGTCGCGCGTCGTGGTCCGTCGCTACGTGGTCGGGCCGCCAACCTCCTGCGTACCCCCAGAGCTGCCATGGCGTGGTGCCGAGAGCCGCCTCGGCTGGTGGTAGGCGACATCCCGGTGTTCTTCTAAGCCGCGACGAGACCATCGGGTGGGGGATCGGCGGTCTACCATCGAGCGGTGGATTCGTCCCTTGATACTTTGCCGAAGATCAGCGCACCCGCGACGCGGGCGCTGAACGCCGCCGGCTACACGGCCCTACGCCAGCTCGCGGGTGTGCCGCGCGCAGAGCTTGCCAGGTTGCACGGCATGGGGCCGAAAGCACTGGACATCATTGAGGCTGCCCTCGAACAGCACGATCTGGGGCTGAGCTGACGCTGCGTGGTCGAACGTCACGCCGGGATCGGTTACCGCTGCCCGCTGAGCCGCTCGGTGATCCAGGCTGCCGCTTTCTCGACCGCCTGCCGGGACTCGTCGGTGTGGTCGAGCATGTCGAACCCGTGCTGCCCGTTCGGTACGTCGAGCACGTCGACCGGTACCCCGTTGTCACCCGCCGTCTGCAGAAACATCGCGACCGGCTCGGCCAACAGGTGGCGCTCCAGGCCCACCCGGGTGAGCAGGATCGGCGGTACGGGCCGTCCGGCCTCGCCGATCGCCGCAGCCGGTGCGAACCGAGGATCGATGCCCCACTCCGTTAACGGCGCCAGCAGCGGGTACGTCAGGGCGACTGCCCGCAGCCACTCCGGCCGCTCGCGGAGCCAGTCGGTGCTCAGCAGCCCTCCGCCGGAGAAGAACCAGAGTGCGATCCGCTCCGGGTCGACGCGCGGGTCGGCACGTACCCGCTCTACCGCCCCGGCGACGTCCTGTGCGGCCAAGGGGTAGTCCGCGCAGGGTCCGTCCGGGCCGACAACCATCCTGAGACGATGCTCGGCGGTCACCGCGACCGGGCCGAGGGAGGCGAGGAGCGAGCCGTAGCCGCGGTAGACCGGCCAGTCACGCGGGGTCGGGCTCATGCCGGGCGGCAACGGGCCACCATGAACGAGGATCACCGCGGGGCATGGCACGTCGCCATCCGGCAGGTACCAGTCGAGGTTCAGCTCCCGCTCCGCGTGGCGGTCGGATGGGGCCAGTACGAAAGGGCGAAGGAAGCTCGGCGTCTCTTCCACGATCGCAGTCTGTCACGCAAGGTTCGATCTCGCACACCAGCCGCCGTCTAGACGGCACCCAACGTCATCCGCATCTGGCACCGCCGACAGCGCACCACCCGTAGTCGCGGACCGTGCCCGGCTACGCGTACGGCGGGTTGGTCGTTTTTGCGGTGGATGCCTGGTCGAATTCGTCGCGGTTCCGGGTGATGTCGCGCTGGTGGTCGCGGACCCAGCGCACGAGTTCGTCCACGGCCTCGCTCATTGAGCGGCCGAGTGGCGTCAGGGCATATTCCACCCGTGGAGGTACTTGCGGGTATGCGGATCGGGTAACCAACCCGTCGCGGGTGAGGGCGCGCAGCGTCTGGCTGAGCATCCGTTGGGAGATGCCGGCTACGTGCTCGTGTAGTGCGGTGAAGCGCAGCGGACCGGGGGTCAGGGCCGTGATGGTCAGTAACGTCCACTTGTCGCCGACCCGCGCCAGTACGTCACGGACGAGTTCGATCGTCTGTACGCAGTCCGGCGCGACTCCGCGCCGTGCGAGTCCGGCACCAAGGGAGCTTGTCATGGCTCTTTGGTTCCTCTTCTGTCAGTAGCTGACTTCAAAGTGCGTATTGGAAAGCCGGATTAAGTCCGGTGGACGTACGTTTCTTACTGATCGTAACTGGCGTGCGGCCATCTCCTGTGTGGCCGTGACAGCGGGAGGAACGGCATGGTCCGGCACGACACGTTCACGATCTCGCGGCACCTCGACGTGCCGCCGGGCGAGGTCTTCAGGGCGTTCGCCGACACCACGATCAGACAACGGTGGTTCCGGCTCCCCGGCAGCGGAGCCTCGTACGAGCACGACTTCCGGGTGGGCGGCGGCGAGACGGCGCGCAGCACCTTCACCGGGCTGGACACGGCGCCCGAGCGGTTGGCGTACCGGTCGCGGTACATCGACATCGCGGGTACCCACCGGATCGTCTACGGCTACGAGGCCGTCGTCGACGACGAACTGCGATGGACCTCGCTGGTCACCGTCCGACTCGACGCCGAGGCGGACGGAACCCGCCTGGACTGGACCGAGCAGGTGACCTTTGTCAAATGCACGGGGGACGGCAGTGCGGACCTGGCGCACCTGCGCGGCGGGAGCGTACTGCGACTGAACGGCCTTGACGCGGCCCTGCGACCCGGACGCCCCCGTCAGCACCGGCGGTGAAAGCGCGTACTGGATTCCGGCCCGACGGGTCCGTGGATGATGGACGCGGGAGGCCCGTGCTGGTCGTCCACAGCAACTCCGGTCTTCCGGTGCCACCTGTCGTACCGGCGGCCGACCCTTCGGGTGTTCAGTGGGGGAATGCGCGGGGGACGCGGGCGTTGAGGAGTTCGTCGCGGAACGTTTGGATGCGCGTGATGACCTGTCGTCTGCCGACGGTGTTCTCGATGCGGTCGAGGTAGAGGCATCGGGCGGCGAGTTTGTCGAGGCTGACGGTGAAGTAGATCGCCATCAGCGGGTTGACGAACAGGTCGCCGCCGCCGGTGCGCCGGGTGAAGCGGACGTCTCCGAACTTGCCGCTGGTGGCGGCGGCGATCTGTCCTTGGACGATGCTGGGCCGGTCCGGGGTGGCGGCTTGGGCGTCGGCGACGGCATCGCGGTACAGCGCCGCCTCCCGGCTCGATCCGGGGATGGACAGGGCACCGAGGTAGCCGCCGTCACGGTCGAGTGCGGCGAGGTTCTCCAGCACCTGAACGTGGTTGACGCCGTCGTAGGCGTCGATACCGAAGCCGAGACTGGTCACCAGCTTGACTGGCACGTCCAGCGCGGCCACGGCGGCCAGACTGGTGATGTCCTCCACCGGGGTGCCGAGATCGCCCTCGTCGCCGCGCAGCAGGACATCGGTGCCGCCATCGACCAGCACCACCGCGTCGATGTCGAGCTGTTCGACCAGGTACCGGTACGCCGCCCGCACCGGCTGGACACCGAGCGGCGCAAAGGCGTACACGGTCGACGGCAGCTGCTGAGCCGCCAGCCACCGGGCGAGCGTCCGTTCGGGGAAGTACCAGTCCGGGCTGGTGGTGTCCGGCTGCACTGCCGCGACGTGCTCCGCTACCCACGCGGCACGGTCGATCAACTCCAGCTGGGAGAAGGACAGGTTGGCCAGGTGCACCTGCGCGCCGCGGTGCCACAGGGCGAACGCCAAGGGCAGGCCGGCGTACACGTCGAACCCACCGCCCGCACCGGCGATGAGGATGCTCCGCGCCGGAGCCAGGGCGGCAAACAGCGGCGGAACGGCCAACGAGAACGCACCCGGGTCGGCCGGTGGCACGGCAGGGTTCAGCACCGCTCAATGATCAACCAAGCCCGCGCTGTCCGAGCCACCTGGCCCACCGCGACGGGCAACAGCGACCGGGTGTACGCACGTGCCGCCGTTCGTGGGCGCCGGCTGACCGGGAGACGGTCGCGCTTGCTGGCGGTGCACGAGCGTCTCGGACCGCCGAGAGCCGCGTGCCGGCTCAGAATCCAGTCTCGTCCCAACCGGATGCTGCTACTGGCAGCTTCAGCCGTTGCCTGGTCTGGCTGACCGTCTGGATCAGGCGTTCGCGTAGTGCGACGCGATCGTCCAGGAGGCCCAGTAGCTCCGACGCCTGTGCAGCCAGAGATCGTTGCCAACCTGCTGCCGGGTCGGCTGGCACCACGCGCGTGAGCTGGCGCCTGGCCTGCGTCACATCACCACAGATGGCGGCTGCCACGCCGGCGTGGTAGGCGTGCCACAAGGGCGACTCGTCCGGCCTGGTGGTACGGGACGTCAAGCTTTCGGCAACGGCGCCGACGTGGGGAAACTGCGCGCGGAGTTCGGCGATCCGAGCGGCAGCAACTCCGGCGGTCACGGTGATGTCCCGGAAGAACTGGTCAGGTTTCACAAAGCCGACGTGTTCGCTCCAGCCAGGTTCACCGACGGGCGGCCGGGTGACGAAGGATCCATCGTCGCGCCAGTACAACCGTGAGCCTTCATCGAATGCCCAATGGTCGCGCTCCACCCAGAGCCACATGGCACTCACGTTGAGGTAGGTGCCCGGGTTGTGACTCGGCTGGAACTCCGCGATGATCAACCACCAGGCGCGATCGTCGTACCACGTCCGCGACCGCCCCTTCTGCAGAAGGCCGAGCGGACGTAAAGCAGACCCGGCCGCCGCCGTGATCGACCGGTTGATCTCCTTGCTCCTGGACACGCGGACATTGTCGTCACCGAAGCGCCCTCCGGCCCAGAGAGGGGGGTGGCCGCAAGCCTGTGCACCGCCGAACGGAGGAGGCGGGGCCATCGACCGTCGGTCAGACTCCCTGTGTGACGGCTGCCAGCGATCGCGACCGTGTCCTTGCGGCACTTCGGCTCAGCTCGAGGCCGTTGGAGCAGCGAGGAGACTGGCCCCGGCGAGTGCGTCCGCCTTGTCAGAATCGGGTAGCCGCTTGGGGACCGTTGGGCCGGCCCCTCGTCGGGTGTGCCAGGATCCTGCTGTGGCCGTGATCGAGACTGTGCTGGGTGACATCACCCGGGAGGACGTGGACGCCATCGTCACGGCCGCGAACGAGTCACTGCTCGGCGGCGGCGGTGTCGACGGCGCGGTCCACCGCGCTGCCGGGCCTCGGCTGGCGCAGGCCGGGGGTGCGATCGGCCCCTGCGAGCCGGGCGACGCGATGGCCACCCCGGCGTTCGACCTCGACCCACCGGTGCGGCACATCATCCATGCTGTCGGACCGGTCTGGGAAGGCGGCGACCACGGCGAGGCCGACGTGCTGGCCTCCTGCTACCGCCGGAGCCTGCAGGTCGCCGACGAACTCGGCGCCCGCAGCGTCGCCTTCCCGGCAATCGCCACCGGCGTGTACGGCTTCCCCGCCGACCAGGCCGCCCGAATCGCCATAGCCACGATCAGATCCACGCCGACAAACGTCCAACGGGTACGACTCGTCGCCTTCAACGAAGACACCCGAAAGCACTTACAAGCCGCAGTGACCGCCACAGGCTGACCCATCCGGGTCTGCCGCTGATGGTGTGCGTCGAAGACTTGTGGGGACCGTACGGCGCGCCGACGATGGCGACATGATCATCGACGGCTTGCCGGTCCCGTCTGTGCTCCTCCGTGCGGTGCAGCAGGGTCGGTGGGTAGCTCCAGACCGCTCGTCCTCGATGTACCGCGAAGTCTTCGGCGATGACGCGGTAGTCCCACAATTCCTTCCCTTGAGTCGGATGACGGCCAACAGGCGCTGGCTCGACGACATGCCGGAGGACTATCGCGGGTTCTATCTCGGTCAGCCGGACCGGCAGCGCCCGCCTGGCGACGTGGATCCTGACCAGTCTCTCCTGATCGGTGACCTCGGCCCCGACCAGCCGTTCGCGTTGGACTACAGACCTTCCTTGGCCGACCCGTCGGTGATCTACCTCAGCACAACGGCGGACTGGATCGAGGTTGCGCCCAACATCGAGACGTTGATCGAACGCCTCAGGATCTGACTGTGCCGAGGGGTCCGCGCTCTCTTCTGCCGCCGTCCGAGCGCTTACCGTCGGCCACCTCGGTACGTTCGTGGCTGGTGTCGGGTGCGCTGTCAGTCGACCATTACGGCGAAGACCGACGACACCGGCACCGGACCGGCACACCGGGAGTCGTTCGACCGGGCGCGACTATCGCCCATGAGAAAGACGGAGTCGGCCGGCACGGTAACCGCGGCGAACCGGCGCGGCCCGCAGTAGTTCGGGTTCGGCGGCTCGTCGAGCGATGCGTCCTCAGTCACGTATGGCTCGGCCAACGGCTTACCGTCGACCGTCACCTTGCCCGAGGTGTCGCAGCAGGCGATGGTTTCGCCGCCGGCCGCGACGACGCGTTTGAGCAGCGGCGCCTGACGGTCACCCCAGAGATCGCCGGGGGAGCGGAACAGCACGACATCGCCGCGCCGTGCCTCGTACGTGCCGGTGACTGTCCGTGCGGTGACAACCTGGCCGGCCTTGACCGTCGGCTCCATACTGACGCCGCCCTGGGTGAACTGTTCGGTGGCTCCCGTCTCGGTCGAGTCACCGTCGCCGCAGCCGGCAACAGCCATCACGAGAAGGAGCACCATCAGTCTGCGCATCCGACGGATCCTGCCAGAAGCGGCGGCGCCATGCGGTCCGCCGGACGCCGACTCCAGTCTGGCTACCGGCGTACCGACGTAGCGTGCGCCGTATCGTGTTGGCCGTGATCGAGACCACTGCGCCGCGGACGCATGATCGGAGAGGCACGATCGCCCTCGTGTTCGCGTGCGTGAGTCTGCTCCTGTCGTTGATCGCCTGCGGTGTGGTGGGGCTGTCCGTCGGCAGCGACGGCGTAGACCTGCTCCCCGTGCAGTCCGGGCCGGAGATCGCCAGCGCGGCCCAGGTGGAAGCCATCGCTCAGGTGACCCTGCCACCCGGCAGCGTGCTGCTCGTCGCGGTGTACCGCAACGGCCTGGAAACCCAACTCTCGGCCAAGTTCCGCATGCCCCGCTCCGAACTCGACGCCTTCGTCGCCACGGCGAATTTCACGACGGCTCTCGTACCAGGGCTTCGGGCAGTCGACGCCACGCACAACGTCGGTGGCGGGAACACGTGGGATCCCGAAACCGCCACGACCATCGCCGGCCTCGACGAGGAGCAGCCACTAGCAGACGGCACACATCGAGCGCTCCTGGTCGACCTCGACGCACCCGGTGCGGTCACCGTATACCTCTATGCCAGCCGTAACTGAACCGTTCAGGCATACCCTTCGCCGCAGGCAGCGGACACCGGATGTCGGGTGCGGTTCGGACTTCAGGGTCCGTCGGCCGCCGCCCAACGGCTGTCACGGCCAGCGCCACGATTCACGCTCACTGGTGCAGATGTGCGCGCTGCCCCTCGCGGTCGAAAATCATGATCAGTTCGGCCGGTCCGTCAAGTGCTGTCATCGAGTGTGGTGTCATGGTCGAGAATTCGGCTGCTTCGCCCTTTTCGACCTCGATGTGCCGCTCGCCGAGCCACAGCAGCACTCTGCCTTCGAGCACCAGAAGCCAGTCGTACCCCGGATGGACCCGCTGGGTCGGCATCGTCGCCTCAGGCTCCAAGCGGACCTTCATGGCCATGGTGCGCCCGTCGAGGCGGCTCAGGGGCCACGTGGTGCGCGAACCCGAACGGTGCTGCACGGGGCGGATCACCACGTCCTCGTCGCTGGTTGCCTCGAAGAGGACGTCGAGGCTTACCTGTAGCGCGTTGGCCAAGGGGACGAGCACGTCGAGGCTGAGTGTGCGTTTGCCCGTTTCGACCCGGCTGATCGTCGACGGGCTGAGGTTGGTGCGTTCGGCGAGTTCGTCGAGGGAATAGCCGAGCGTGGTGCGGATGCTTCGCAGCCGGGTGCGCGCCAGACGCTCTACGTCGCTGCGGTCGTTCATCTTTCCAGCATGCGGGTGTCTTGCGAATTTCGCAACCTGCCTTTCACCTGCCGCCAGGTGTTCCTACGCTGGTCTCATGACAGATCATGCCCACGGGGCCTCCGACCACGCACCGCACCAGAGCATCGTCCGCAGGTGCGATGTCGCCGTCATCGGCGGATCGGCGGCCGGTCTCGCGGCCGCGCTGCAACTCGCTCGTCAGCGACGCTCGGTCATCGTCGTCGACGACGGCACGCCGCGGAACGCGCCGGCCGCGCACATGCACGGCTACCTCGGACGCGAGGGCACCCCGCCCGAGGCGATGCGGGCCATCGGGCGGGCAGAGGTCCGTAGCTATGGTGGCAACGTCCTCACCGGCCGTGTCCTGACGGTGCGGAAGGAGGACGACGGGTTCCACCTCGCGCTCTCGGGCGGCCACGGTCTCGTCGCCCGCCGGGTGCTGGTCGCGACCGGCATCGTCGATGAGCTTCCCGACATCGAGGGACTCGGCGAGCGTTGGGGCCGTCAGGTGTTCAACTGTCCGTTCTGTCATGGTTGGGAGGTTCGTGACCTGCGGGTCGTGCAGATCGTCACGACGCCGATGGGACTGCACCCGACCCAGCTGATGCGGCACCTGACCGACCGGTTGACCGTGGTGCTGCACGACGCGACGGGGATCGACCCGGCCGCGGTGCAGGCCCTCGTCGCCTCCGGGGTCCCGGTGGCCGAGGGTGCGGTGCGCCGGGTGGCCGACGGCGACCCGGCCGGGTCACTCATCGTCGAGCTGGCCGACGGCCGCAGCCTGCCAGCCGACGCGATCCTCACCGGGGGCCGGTTCCGTCCCCGGGTCGAGATGCTCGCCGGGCTCGGCATCGACACCACCGCGCACCCCAGCGGACTCGGTGACCTCGTCGCGGTCGACGCCACCGGACGTACCAGTGTGGCGGGCGTCTTCGCCGCCGGGAACCTGACCGATCCGAGCGCCCAGGTCCTGCAGTCCGCCGCCAACGGTAGCTGGATCGGCGCCCAGATCGCCTTCAGCCTCGCCGCCGAGGACACCACGGCGGGTGCTCGTCCCTCCGGCGTCGAGATCGAGTGGGACAGCCGCTACGGGGACCAGGAACGCATCTGGAGTGCCAACCCGAACGGCACCCTCGTGGCGGAGGCGACGGACCTACCCCCCGGGCGGGCGCTCGACGTCGGCGCGGGTGAGGGAGCCGACGCGCTCTGGCTGGCCGAACGGGGCTGGCGGGTGACCGCCTCCGACGTCTCCAGCAGGGCACTCGACCGCATTCGGGCCGAAGCGGACCGTCGCGGGCTCGACGTGCGTACGCTGCACCGCGACGCCAACGACTCCGCCGCCTTCGCGGGCGAGACCTACGACCTCGTCTCCCTGCAGTACGGTTCGTTCCAGCGCACCCCCGAGCGTCGCGGACTGCGCAACCTGCTCGACGCCGTGGCCGTCGGTGGGACGCTGCTCGTCGTCGGTCACGACCTGACCTGGCTGCAGCAGCCGTCGGATCCCGGCGAGCAGACCCGCATGTACGACCCGGAGGCGTACGTCGGCATCGACGAGATCGCCGCCGAGATCGCGGCTTCGGACGACTGGCGCATCGACGTGAACGAGACCCGCCCGCGTCCCCCGGGGGCGATCAGCACGCACCACGTCGACGACGTCGTGCTGCGCGCCGTCCGACTCGACCACCGCAAGCAGTGGTAAGGCCACGCCGAAGGGGTCAGCCGGCGGCCAGTCGTAGTAGTCCGAGCGCGACGGGCGCGACGGCGCAGATCCGGTTGATGCGCCGTGACCGGCGGCCGTCAGTCTTCTGGCGGGCGAGGTGTCCGGGGCCTGCGCCGAGGGCGATGTCGACGGTTAGCGGCGCGTCCGGTCACCCGCTACCCGATGGTCGTACGCCTGGGTCGGCCCGCCGGCCCGCCCTGTTCTGCTCGGGTCGCGTGCAATGACGCCAGGAGTTGTAGCCGGTCCGCGTCGGCGCTGCCCGGCTCGGCGGTGAAGACGAGCATGATGGGGCCGGGGTTTCCCGGTAGGGGATAGGTGTCCCAGTCCAGGACGATGTCGCCCACCTCGGGAATCCGGAAGGTCTTGGTGCCGCTCACCGACTCGCGTACGTCGTGCTGGGCCCACAACCGCCGGAAGTGGGCGCTGCGGATGCTCAGTTCACCGACGATCGCGGTGGCGCGTGGGTGGGTGGGGTCGGTGGCGACGGCGGCGCGCATCATGCCGATGTAGTCCAGAGCCTGCTGCTCCCAGTCCGGGCAGCTCCGCTGGCCGGTCAGCGTGTCGTCGAACAGCAGCAGGAGCATGTTGAGCCGGTCGCTCGGGTAGGTGTCCGGGTCGCCGAGCAGTGCCTGGGCCATCGGGTTCCAGTCGAGCAGGTCGAGATGCCGGCCGAGGATGACCGCAGGGGTGTCCATCACCCGCAGCAGGCGCCGGGTGCTTTCCGGGACCCGCTCCGGATCGCGGTTCACGCGGGCGGGCGTGGGTCGGCGGGCGGCGCGGGCCAAGGTGAACAGGTGCCGGCTTTCCTTGTCGTCGAGGCCGAGCGCGCCGGCAAGCGCGTCCAGGACGTCGTCGGACGGGCGTACCTCCCGGCCCTGCTCGATCCGCTGGTAGTAGTCGGTGCTCAGCCCGGCCAGCAGGGCCAACTCCTCGCGCCGCAGCCCGGTGACCTTGCGCCGGTCGCCCGGCTCCAGGCCGACGTCGCGAGGACGCAGCCGGCCACGCCGGGCGCGTAGGAAGTCGCCGAGCTCCCGAGCGTACGGATGAGGACCGTTCATGCCGCAAGTGTGCCGCGGCCCGGACCGCCGAAGGTAGGTCACGCAGACCTAGGCAACCGGGAACGACCGAACCGGTCCGGATCGCTCCTAACGTCGGTGGCCCCGGCGCACCGACACCTCAGGAGCAGCAGATGACCGGATGGACCGCCGACCGGATGCCCGACCAGCGCGGGCGGGTCGCCGTGGTGACCGGCGCGAACTCGGGCCTCGGCCTGGTCACCGCCACCGAACTGGCCCGACACGGCGCCCACGTCGTGCTCGCCGTCCGCCATACCCCCGCCGGCGAGGAGGCCGCCCGCCGGATCGGCGGCGACGTCGAGGTACGCGAGATGGACCTGGCCTCCCTCGCCTCCGTGCGGGCCTTCGCGGCGAAGCTGGCCGCCGATCACCCGGCGATCGACCTGCTGGTCAACAATGCCGGTGTGGTACTGCTCGGCCCGCGCCGCACCTCCGCCGACGGATTCGAACTGCACCTCGCCACCAACATGCTGGGCCACTTCGCGCTCACCGGCCTGCTGCTCGGGAACCTGGCCGCGGCGCGGGAAGCCCGCGTGGTCAGCCTCAGCTCGATCACTCACAAGAGCGCGCACCTGGACGTCGCTGACCTGATGTTCGAGCGCGACTACCGGGCAGCCACCGCCTACGGCCGGTCCAAGCTCGCCACCACGATCTTCGGTATCGAACTGGACCGGCGCCTGCGGGCCGCCGGAGCGCCGATCGTCAGCGTGCTGGCCCACCCCGGTCTCACCCGCACCAACCTGACTCCGCGTGCCTGGGAGCACCGCGGCCGGTTCGGGCGACTGATCGCCTGGGCCGGGCTGTTGGCGACCCAGCCGGTGGAGCAGGGCGCACTGCCACAGTTGCGCGCCGCGACCGAGCCCGGTGTACGCGGCGGCCAGTTCTTCGGACCATCCGGACTCTGGGAGACGCGGGGCAGGGTCACCGAGGCCCGGCTGAGCCCGGAGGCCACCGACCCGGCCGTCGGTAAGCGGCTGTGGGCGGCGGCCGAGGCTCTGACCGGCGTCAGCTACCTCTGACCTGCGACGGCCACCGGCCGTTCGGCGGCACCGCCGCGTACCGCCCTGGGGCCGTGCACCGCTGCGTGGGCGGGCATCCGGTGGGTGGGTCGCAGCGTCCGCCGAGCCGGCCCGGGTTCCGGTTGTCACCGCGATCAGGCCGTCGCGGCGGAACTGGGATCGGTAGGCACCGCGGTAGCGCCGCCGAGGTGCCGGTGCAGGAAGGCCGCGGTGGCGTCAGCGGCCTGCCGGACGTACGGCTCCACGTCGTAGAGGTCGATGTGCTGCTTGGCGTCGAGCCAGCGGATCTCCTTCGGTCCGGTCGCGTCGGTGTGCAGCGCCTCGGCGAGTTCTGGTGCGCAGTAGGCGTCGGCCCGGCCGTGTACGACAAGCAGCGGGGTGGCGGAGAGCAACGGCGCCGCGCCAAGCGCGTCGAAGGTCATGAGAGCGTGTAGCGAGCCGTAGGTGACCCGGTTCTCCCAGCGCGCCGCCGTCGACCGCGCGGTGCCGTAGTAGGCGAACGGCTCGTCGCCGCCCATCGCCGCGAGTGCCCCGTCGGCCGCGACCGCCGGCAACTCCTCGTCGTAGCGCTCCAGGAAGGAGCCCAGCGCCCGACGGTATCCCTCGGGATCGCCTGCGCTGAAGCGGACGGGGCTGTTGTAACCACCGGCGATGCCCACGACCGCGCGGATTCTCGGGTCGGTGGCGGCCGCGCGGACCGCGTACCCGCCACCGAGACAGATCCCGACGGCGGCCACCCGGGCGGCGTCCACGGCTGGGTGCGCGGCGAGCAGGCTCACCGCTGCCCGCAGGTCGGCGAGCTTGCCCTGGCTGTCCTCGTGGGCGCGGCGTCCGCCGCTCTCGCCGAAGCCGCGGTGGTCGAAGGCGAGTGTGGTCAGACCGTGCTCGTGCAGCCGAGCGGCGTACGTGCCGACGACTTGTTCCTTGACGCCGGTGAACGGACCGGTCAGCACGACAGCAGGCGCGCCGTCGGCGGCCACGGCGAGGTTGCCGACCAGCGTGAGACCGTCGGCGGTGAAGCTGACACGCTCGATGTTCACACTGCCACCGCCTCGGTCGGCGCCGTGCCGGCGCCACCGGTCACCTCGGCGGCGGTGTAGGTGTGGATGCGGTACTCGGACATGGCGGCGATGTTCCCTTCGGCGTCTACTGTTGACTCGACGCTAGGTCGCGCGGTGCTCGTCGAACAGAAGGCACCTTGTGGTGCCCTTCGACCTTCGCGAGTGGCGCTGTCCGATCCTCGGGGGTGCTCATGTCGCTGGTGGTTCCGGACGTGCTCGAAGAGGGCTGCACGACACGGCAGGCGATCGAGCGGCTCGCCTCGAAGTGGCGGATTCTGATCATCTACGCGCTGCTCGCCGGTCCCCAGCGGCACGCCGAGCTGCGTCGCCGCGTCGCGGGGATCACTCAGAAGGTCCTGACCGAAACACTTCGCGAGATGGAGCGTGACGGGCTGGTGCAGCGACGGGTGCTCAGGGAAGCACCGCCGCAGCACGTCGAGTACGCGTTGACCGCTCTCGGCAAGACCCTGCAGGAACCACTCGCCGCCATCTGTGCCTGGGCGACGGAGAACAATCCCGTCTGATCAGTTGCTGTGCCGCCGGTTTCGACGAATGACATCCGGATCTCCGCGAGCCGTGCAACTGGCGCTAACGGATTCATCGCCGGGGCGGTTCCGGCGGCGAGTCGGAGAAGATTTCCTCGCGTAGCCGCGCGAGCTCGGCGCGTCGTGCGGCGAGTTGCCGTCGCACCTCCGCCAGTTCGGCGTCCTCCGCAACGTCCGGACCGTCCTGGTCGGGGCGCAGCGTCGGCCACAGACCGAGAACGCTGAGTATGAAAAGGACCAGACCTCCGCCGGCTGGCAGCAGCAACCAGGGGTCCGGCTCCCAGGCGGAGGTGGCGTTCGGGCCCGCCACCTTGGCATCGATCGCGCCGTCGGGCCGTTCGTAGAGCAAGGGGCGGATGTGTACCCGGTCGATGCGGACGCTGCCGTCGTCTGCGGTGAAGGGACCCGAACACGCCCAGCCGTCCCGCTTGCTGCCCGACTCGAAGTGGCAGTCACTGGCCATGACCTGCCCTGGCACCCCGGCGACGTACGCGTAGCTTCGCTCGGCCCCCATGACCATGAGGACCGCCCCGAAGACGAGCACCAAGCCGCCGTAGGCGACGGCCGGGAGACCATGCACCGTTTGGCTCCTGAAGCCGCTGCGGGCTAACCAACCCATGCCCGCAGGGTACTGACATCGTTCGACACTGGACCTGCCCTGGTCACCGGCGCCCGGGCCGAGATCGAACGACGATGGCGGACGTGAGCGGCTTGGCGGGCGGCGACCGGTGCGTGGTTCCCGGCCCTCCGGCCTTCCGGCGCCGTTGGCTGCCGCAACGGCCGCCCGCCAAGCCTGCCTCGTCCTCGTGTCGGTGTTCAGTGGTCGGTCAGCACGGCGGCGGTCGCCAGCCGTCGCGGTACCGGACACCGTCCGGCCGGAGCCGGACCTCGTCGTACCACGAGCCGGGCACGGGTTCGGTGCGGATCATTGCCGGCCGCTCCACCACGACGCAGACGGTCGAGCCGGGCCACCACCAGCCGCCGGATCGTGTCAGGTCGGTCCAGGTCCGCAGGTGGTCGCTCGCCTCGGCGGGGTACGCGGCCAGCCCGAGCCGGTGCAGCGTGTCGTAGTAGCCGACCCAGAATGCGTCCTGCTGGCCGTACCAGCAGACCGGGGTCTGCCGGTCGCCGCCGGGCAGCCCCGCGCGGACCGGTTGCGTGAAGCCGGGGATCAGGCTGCGGTGCAGGGCGTTGCGGACGCCTCGGTGCAGCACGACGCCGAGTGGCACCTGCCGGTCGAGGGCATCCGGCGGTGGCAGCTCCGGCCAAGGTTCGCGTGCTCTGCCTCGTCGGACGGGAGACAGTTCGGGGTCGGTGTGCCGGACGCCGTCGCTGAGCGCTGCCCTCAGCCGGGACGCCACGGTCGCGATGTCGCTGGCCGGGGCCGGTGGGCCGGCCGGGGCGGGGTCACGGACCCACTGGAGGAGCTGGTCGAGGGTGGGCAGTCGCTGGATCAGCGGCAGGGCCGCGGCGGGGGAGTCCACCCAGGCGAACCGGGGCTCGCGGCGGCCGGCCCGGGCGTAGATCGCCGTGAGGCACTGTTGCGTGGTGGCTCGGTCGGCGGGTTCGGTGGAGAGGGCGTACCCCAGCCACTCCTGCCGGATCACTTCGGCCTGCCGCCACAGTTCGCGGGAGTCCGGGGAGAGGGTCGCGGCCTCGTCGTGCCGCGTGGGCGCGGTCAACGCGCCAGGGCGTGGCCGCCCTTCCGGTTGGAGATCATCGCTAGATGATGGCCGATCGTGTCGCTACACGCAACCGGTCTGGCTGACCGGGGAGACTCGGAGTCATGTGAGGGTTCGGTCACTGTCTCAGGACGTGTCGGGTCCTATCCCCCGTCCAGGCCGCTTCGAGGATGGCGGTCAGGCTGGCGGTGTCGGTCGGGCCCGGATGGTTCTGGATCAGGCGGGTGACGCCACTGGCCATCTCCGCGAAGCGCGGGAGGTCGGTGCGGGCCACGCCGATGTCCGCCAAGGTGGGCGGGATGCCGATGTCGGCAAGGAGTCCGTCGAGCCAGGTGAGGAACGCGCCTGCGGCCTCGGCGTCGGAGGCGTCGGTCACGTCGAGCCCGCACACCCCGGCGAGGATGGCCAACCGGTCGGCGATGGCGTCCCTGGCCGCGTCCAGTGCATAGGGCAGTAGCAACCCGACGCCCAGGCCGTGCGGCGTGTGCGTGGCTGCGCCGATGGGGTACTGGAGCGCGTGCGGAGCCGCGTTGCCCGCGTGGGAGAAGGCGAGCCCGGCGAGCATGGACCCGTAGGACATGTCCGCGCGCGCGTCGGTGTCACCGCCGTCCCGGACCGCACGACGCAGGCTACGGGCGATCCGCTCCGCCGCCAGGAGCGCGTAGTGGTCGGTGATCGGGTTGCGGCCGAGGAACACCTGCTCCACCGGGTCGCGCGGCCCGTGGGCCCGGGGTCGCGCGGTGTAGCTCTCCACCGCGTGACAGAACGCGTCGATGCCGGAGTGGGCGGTGACGGTCGCCGGGCAGGTGTACGTGAGTTCGGGGTCGACGATCGCGAAGTCGGGCACGATGTGGACGCTGGAGATGCCCACCTTCAGCTCGCGGTCCGGGTCGGTCAACACCGAGACGGGGGTGAGTTCGGAGCCGGTGCCCGACGTCGTCGGGACCGCGACGAGAGGAAACGTCGGCCCCGGCACCTTCGACTCGCCGTAGAAGTCGCGCGGCGTTCCACCGTGGCGCCGGATGACTCCGACGATCTTGGCAAGGTCGATCACCGTGCCACCGCCGATGGCGAGGATCACGTCGGCGTCCACCTCGGCGGCGGCCGAGACGGCCAGGGCGACATCGGTGAGTGGCACGTCTGGAGCCGCGTCGGCGAACACCTCGACGACACCGACCTTCTCCCGCACGGCGGCCACGATCTCGGCCACGCCCGGCTGGCGCAGGAGAACCTGGTCGGTCACGATGAGGACGCGCGAGCCGCTCTCGGCCACCACTCGTGGGATGTTCTGTGCGACACCTTCGCCCACGATCAGCTGGCGTGGTCCGCGGACGGTCTCAAGCATGTCGGTGCCTCTTTCGAAACGACGGCGGCGATGTGCTGGGCGGACGTCCGGGTCACCTGCGAGACCGGGACGGCGTCGGTGAGGTCGGCCGGGTGGAGCCCGGTCAGATCGGGTGGACGCAGGGCGCCGGGTTTTTCGGCGGGCACCCGGGGCAGTAGGCCGGTCATGGTAGGTCGATCGCCGCGTAGGTGACGTCGAGGTACTCGAGGATGCCCTCGTGCGACCCCTCCTTGCCGACCCCGGACTGTTTGACGCCGCCGAACGGAGCTGACGGGTCCGATATCAGCCCTCGGTTGATGCCGATCATCCCCGTGTCCAGCCCCTCGGTGAACCGCAGCGCCCGCTGGAGGTCACGGGTGAAGACGTATCCGACCAGGCCGTGCTCGGTGTCGTTGGCCTTCGCCAGCACCTCGTCGTCGGACGTGAACGAGATGATCGGCGCGACCGGGCCGAAGATTTCCGCCCTGAGCATCTGCGCGTCGTCGGGCACGTCGACCAGGACCGTGGGCGGATAGAAGTGACCCGGCCCATCCGGACGCTTGCCGCCCACCAGGACCCGGGCGCCGCGATCGACCGCGTCGACGACGAGTTCGTCGATCCTGGCTACCGAGGTCTCGTCGATCAGTGCTCCGACGTTCACGCCGTCGTCGAGACCATGGCCCACCGACAGCGCGCCCATCCGCTCGGCGAAACGCGCGGTGAACTCCTCGCGCACCGGCTCCTCGACGTAGATCCGGTTGGCCGCGATGCAGGACTCCCCGATGTTGCGCATCTTGGCCACCATGGCACCGTCGACCGCGACGTCCAGGTCCGCGTCGGCACACACGATCAAGGCCGCGTTGCCGCCCAGTTCCATGGAGGTGCGCAGCACGTTGTCCGCAGCCTGCCGTAGCAGCACCCGTCCGACCTCGGTCGACCCGGTGAACGACAGCTTGCGGGTGCGGCCGTCGGCCAGCAGCGCGGCGACCACCTCGCCGGCCCGCCTGGTGGTCACCACGTTGACCACGCCCGGGGGAACGCCGACCTGCTCCATGATGCGGGCCAGGACCAGCATGGTCAGTGGCGTCTGGGCTGCCGGCTTGGTGACCGTCGTGCAACCTGCGGCCAGCGCAGGAGCGATCTTGCGGGCGCCCATGGCCAGCGGAAAGTTCCAGGGCGTCACGAAGACGCACGGGCCGACCGGCTTCGGCACCGTGAGGATGCGGTATCCGCCCGCGGGGGCGGTGCTGTAGCGACCTTCGACGCGTACCGCCTCCTCGGCGAACCAGCGGAAGAACTCGGCGCCGTAGGCCACCTCTGCCCGAGCCTCGGCGAGCGGCTTGCCCATCTCGAGCGTTATCAGCCGGGCGATCTCCTCGGCTCGCTCGGTCAATGCCAGGTACGTCGCGGTCAACAGCTCTGACCGTCGCCGCGGCGGGGTCGTCGCCCACTGCCCCATTGCGGTGCTCGCCGCGTCCAGAGCCGCGAGTCCATCCACGACGCCGGCGTCCGCCACCTCGGCGATGGTCCTGCCGGTGGCCGGGTCCTCGACGGCGAAGGTGGCTCCGCTCGCGGCGTCGCGCCAGGCGTCGCCGATCCGGAGCCGCCGATGCTCGGGTGCCAGGACGTTCATCGGGTCACTCATTGCGCCGCCTCCTCGGATCTTCCTGGTGATGTCCGGCGTGCCTCGACGATCACGCCGTGCGCGCGGCCCGACGGGGTCACCCGCCCTCGCCGCCGGGGCGAGGTCGCCGAGCGGGTCGGACATGGCGTTGCCTGGTCTCCAGGGCGACGCCCCGCGCGACCGGTCGCCTTCTCGGGCCACGGCCGTCTCCGCGCCGTCAGGTCGTGCGCGATGGTGACGGTCCGCCGGGGTTCGATTGCCGCGTGCGGGCGCATGGTGCCGTCGCCGCCCGGCGCGGTTACCGCCCAGCCCGGGACAGCGACAGCCCGGTGTCCGCGTCGAACAGGTGCGCACGGTCCAGGTCGACCGTGACGTGCAGCCGTTCGCCCGGGGTGCCGGCGACGGTGGGCCGTGCCTTGACCTTGAGCATCTCTGTCCCCACTCGGACGTCGACCACCGTGCGGTCACCGAGCGGCTCAAGCCCGTAGAGTTCCCCCGACAACGACGTGTTCCCACGCTGCTCGACGGACAGATCCTCCGCGCGCAGGCCCAGCAGCAGCTCGCGACCGTTCTCAGCCGTGCTCCAACGGGGTCGCGGCAGCGTCCAGCCCTGCGCACCGACCAGACGGTCTCCCTCGGCGCGGCAGGCGAGCAGGCTGATCGGCGGGCTTCCGACGAATCCGGCGACCCATCGGTTGGCGGGACGCTCGTACACCTCGGTCGGGGTCCCGACCTGCTGCACCGTTCCCTCCTTGAGGACCGCGACCTGGTCGGCCATGGACAGGGCCTCGACCTGGTCGTTCGTCACGTAGACGAAGGTCGCTCCGAGGCTGCGGTGGATGCGGGTGAGTTCGGTGCGCATCTCGACGCGGAGCTTGAGATCGAGGTTTGTCAGCGGCTCGTCCATGAGAAACGCGCGCGGGCTACGAACCAGCGCCCGGGCCAGGGCGACCCGCTGCATCTCACCACCCGACAACTGTGCGGGACGACGCTGCAGCAGCCGATCGATGTGCAACAGGTTCGACATCCGCTCGACGGCGGCGGCGATCTCGCTCGACGAACGGCGGCGGGCCCGCAGCGGGGAAGCGATGTTCTCGTACGCCGTGTGTCGCGGGTAGAGGGCGTAGTTCTGGAAGACCATGGCCAGGTCGCGGGCGGCCGGGGCGTCACCGGTCGCGTCCCTGCCGTCCAGATGCACCGATCCGGCGTCGAGCTTCTCAAGGCCGGCGATCGCTCGGAGGGTCGTCGTCTTGCCCGCCCCGGAGGGCCCGAGCACGACGAAGAACGAGCCGTCCGGCACGTCGAGCGTCACCCCGTCCAGGGCCTGGACCTTGCCGAAGGACTTGCACAGCCCGTGCGCTGCCACGGTTCCCATCAGGCCACCAGTTCTTCCGTGTGCACGTCGTAGACCGTCGGGGTTCCGCCGGTGTGCCGCAGCCCGACGGGTGTGTCGGCGGCGAACCGGACAGTCGGGGGCATCCGTACCCGTACGTCGTGTTGGCCGCTGTGGTCCACCACGTAGATGATCTCGTCGCCCAGCCACTCCGCCGAGACCACCCGGGCGGGGACCGAACCTTCCGCCCCTGGTGTGGTGACTTCCAGCGCCTCCGGCCGGACGCCGGCGACCAGACGACGGTCGCGCGGTAGGCCGGGCGGTGGCGTGAGGACCAGTCCGCCCTGACTGCGCAGCTTCTCGTCGGCCACCGCCACCTCGATCAGGTTCATCGGTGGTGAGCCGATGAACGCGGCGCAGAAGAGACTCGCCGGACGGTCGTAGACCTCCAGCGGCGTACCGATCTGCTCGACGCGGCCCTTGTTGAGGATGGCGATCCGGTGCCCGAGCGACATCGCCTCGACCTGGTCGTGGGTGACGTAGACCATCGTCGTGCCCAGTTCCCCCTGCAGGTGCTTGATCTCCGTGCGCATGTCCGCCCGCAGTTCCGCGTCCAGATTGGTGAGCGGTTCGTCCATGAGGAATGCGCGCGGTCGCCGCACCAGGGCGCGAGCCAGCGCGACCCGTTGCTGCTCCCCGCCGGACAGTTGGCGCGGTCGCCGGTCGAGCAGCTGATCGAGCCGCATCAACCGGGCGGCCTCGGCGACCCGCTCGCGTACCTCCGCCTTGGGCAGTCCCTCGGCCCGCAGTGGGAATGCCAGGTTGTCCCGGGTGCGCAGATGTGGGTAGAGAGCGTAGAACTGGAACACCATGGCGATGTCACGCTCGGCGGGCGGCAGGTCGTTGACGAGCGTGTCGCCGATGCGGATGTCGCCCGTCGTCTGCCGCTCCAGGCCGGCTATGGCCCGCAGCGTGGTCGTCTTGCCACAACCCGACGGGCCGAGCATCACGAACAGCTCGCCGTCGCCGATGGACAGGTCCACGTGGTCGACCGCGACCGTGCCGTCCGGGTAGCGCTTGTGCAGGGCCGTCACCTCGATACCCGCCATCAGCGTCGCACCGCCCCGAGCGTCACGCCGGCGACGAGGTGCTTGCGCACCAGGTAGGCGAAGACGAGCACCGGTAGGGCGAAGACGACGGAGGCGGCGGCCACGAGACCCCAGTCCGTGGTGGTGCCACCGATGAGACCGGCGATGGCAGGTGGCGCTGTCCGCACGCTGTCGCTGGAGGTGAGGAAGATGGCGAACACGAACTCGTTCCACGAGAAGATGAGAGCGAAGACCGCCGTCGCGGCGATGCCGGGTACGAGCAGGGGAAGGGTGAATCGCCGGAACGCCTGCAGGCGGGTGTAGCCGTCGAGCATGGCGGCGTCCTCGTACTCCGCGGGCACCTCGTCGACGAACCCCTTCATCATCCAGATCGTGAACGGCACGTTGAACGCGGTGTAGATGAGGATCAGGCCGAGCTTGCTGTCGATGAGTCCGACCTGGCGGTACATGAGGAAGATCGGGATCACCACCACCACGGGCGGCATGAAGCGGGTGGACAGGATGAAGAACAGCTGGTCCTTCCTGGCCTTCACGGCGAAGCGTGAGTATGCCCAGGCCGCGGGCACTCCCAGCACGGTGGCCAGCAGCGTAGAGACCCCGGCGACGACGGCGGAGTTGAGAAACGCGACGGACAAGGCCGAACGACCGCCGTCGGGGCCGACGAACACGTCCTTGAAGTGCTCCATGGTGACCGTGAAGCCGAAGAATTCGGCTGGGACGGCGTAGACGTCCCGGTTCTCCTTGATGGACGTCTCGATCATCCACAGCACCGGGAAGAGCATCAGGACGGCCAGCACGGTCAGCAGCGCGACCTCCACCAGGGAGCGGCCCCGACCGCCGAGGCGGCGGGTGGGGCGCGGACGATCCCGGGCCGGAACCGTGGACACGGCCTCGTCGACGGAGACGGCCATCAGCCCTCCTTGAGCTTGTTCAGGTAGCGCAGGTAGAGCTGCGTGAGGACGATGACGACGAGGACCATGAGGATTCCGTACGCCGAGGCGGTTCCGGTGTTGAAGCCCAGGAACGCGACCTTGTAGACGTGGAACGACAGCGTCTCGGTGGAGACACCTGGGCCACCGTTGGTGAGGATGTAGACGAGGTCGAACAGTCGGAAGGCCTCGATGGCCCGGAACAGCACGGCGATGAGGAGCAGCGGCCACACCAGCGGAAGAGTGATGGTGCGGAACCGGAACCACTCGGACGCCCGGTCGATCGAGGCGGCCTCGTACAGGTACTTGGGCACCGCGGTGAGGCCGGCAAGGGCGATGAGCATGATGAACGGCGTCCATTGCCAGGTGTCGACCACGATCAGGGAGATCAAGGCCGTACGCTGCCGGGTGAGCCACTCCACCTGCCCCAGGCCGATCGAGCCGAGCAGGCTGTTGATCACGCCGAACTGCGCGTCGAGCATGAATCGCCAGAACAGACCGACCACCACCGGCGACAGCATCATCGGCACCAGGAACAGGGTGGTGAGCACTCCTCGCCCGTGCGTGCGTCGGGAGATGAGGTAGGCGATGGCGAAGCCGAGCACGGTCTGCAGGGTTACCGCGCCGACCACGTAGATCAACGTCGTCAGGGCCCGCTGGTGGACCTGCGCCGACGTCAGGATGGCGGTGTAGTTGCCGAACCCGACGAAACGGGCGGGTCCGCCGCGGGTGGCCGAGTAGTCGGTGAACGACAGGTACAACGCCCACAGCAGCGGGAACACGGACATGGCGAGCAACAGCAGCAGCGCGGGGGAGATGAAGGCCACGGCGAGCCCGCGGTCGCTCAGCCGGCGGGACCGACCCGGTGCAGGCGGCGTCGCGGACGCCACCTGCCCGGGGTCGGTCGTCAGCGGTACGGGGTCACTCACAGTCCGCCGCCGCCCCTGCGGTTGCTGGAGTCGAGCACGGCCTGTTGCTCCTTGGCGATGTCGTCGAGCGCATCCTTCGGACTCTTCGCGCCGTTCAGAGCCGCGTTCACGTTGGTGTTCTCGATGTCGACGAGGCGCGCGTACTCGGGCACGTTCCACATGTCCCGCATCCGTGGCACCGAGTCGGCGTACACCTGGTTGAACGGGCCGGCATTGAGGAACTCGGGCGATTCCAGGGCGTCCGTACGCGCTGGCACACCACCGGCCGCGGCCCACTTCTTCTGGATGTCGGCCCGCTCGAACCACTTCATGAAGTTCAGCGCCTCAGCCTGGTTGGCCTCGGCGGAGTAGGCGGACACGTGCATCCCCATGCCGCCGAGCGGGACCAGGTTGGTCTTCTGGCTCGGCAGGGTGGCAAAACCCAGCTTGTCGAGAATCTGCTCGCGGGTGGTGCCGAGCGTCGACTGCTTCGGATCGAGCAGCCCGCCGCTGGCGGCGATCCAGTTGAACGCGATGCACGCCTTGCCCTGGGCGACCGCCGCGTTCACCTCGTCGATGAACCAGTTGCCGGACCCTTTGGCGGTCAGCGGCTTCATCCTGTTGACCAGGACGTCCATCGCCTCCTGGCCGGCGGCGTCGTTGAGGACGCCCTCGATCTTGCGCGTCTTGGGGTCCCACAGGTTGCCGCCGTAGACGCCGTTCACCGTGTTGTAGGTTACGGCCGCGGCGTCGGAGCCGTTGGCCTGGTGGAAAGCCAGCCCGCTGACGCCAGGGTTGTCCGCCTGGCACTTCTCGGCGACCGAGATCATCTCATCCCAGGTCTGCGGTGGCTGGTCGCCGATCAGGTCCTTGCGATAGATCATCGTCCAGGTGTCGCCGAGCAGCGGCAGTCCGTACAGGCGGGCGTTCTCGTCGCGCTGGCCGGTCTCCGCCTGGGGGAACTGGCCGTACGCTGCCAGGAGATAAGGGTTGTAGGCCGTGACGTCGATGTTGTTCTTGACGAAGTCGGTGATGTCGAGGATGTTGCCGTTCGTCACGGCCTCGCCGATGTGCTGCGAGTCCAGGATCGCGATGTCGAAGTCGGTCTTGCGGGCGGCGAACTGGGTGAACATCGCGTCGTGCCAGTTCGCGTTCGGCACGGTGTTGACCTTGATCGTCGCGTTTGGTCGCTCCTTCTTGTACTCCGCGTTCGCGAAGTCTTCGAGCGCCTGGGCGGGGGGCCAGTCGAACCAGATGAAGCTGAGGGTCAGCGGGTCCGTGGTGAGCTCCGGGATGGTCGCCGGCGCCTTGGGGGCGCTCACCTGTGCGCCGTCGTCCTGACCATCGCCGCAAGCTGCCATGGTCGTGGCCACCAGCATGGCGGCCGTCGCCAGCCGTACCTTTCGGCCAGGAACGGACATTCGTCCTATTCGCTGTTGATATCGCATCTTCTCGCCTGCTTTCCGGTGGGAGCTTCTAGAACCTCGCTCTGTGCTTCGCCGGCTTGTCTCACGTGTTGGCGGGCTGTCGCGGGGCCGACCTGCGGGCCGGCGTCACGATCACGCCGTGATGTACTGGATCTTCGTTTCGTCGAGCGGTCCTTCGGCCCGGCTGCGGTCCGGGAGTGGATCGAGCGGGACGTCGGGCACGCTCATGAGAGCTCCAGGTGATCGAAGTAGAACGATCGCGGGTGGCTCCGCGACGGTGCAGGATGGCGGTTGTACGCCATCTTTCCTATACGATCCGGCTGGGGCGTCAGCATGTCGCAGAGTTGTGACTGATGTCAACAGGTTCCGGAAGACGCAAAGAAGGGCCTCACGTCACGATGGACGACGAAGGAACGATCGCGCGGGGCCGTCGGGCCGTGACCGGCGCAACGTCGTCGGGAAGATCTGGCGGCCGGCTCGCCGACGAGGTGTACGACACGCTGCTCGGACAGCTGATGTCGCTTCGGATCGAGCCTGGCTCCCGGGTCACGATCGACGTCCTGGCGCGCGAGCTGGGGGTCTCGCAGACGCCGATCCGAGACGCGCTGAACCGTATGGAGGCCGAGGGCCTGGTCGTGCGGGTGCCTCATGCCGGCTACCGCATTCCACCCCAGATCACCCGCCGTCGATTCGAGGACATGCTCGAGGTCCGCCTGCTCCTCGAGCCGGCGGCGGCGCGCAGATCCGCCGAACGCGCTTCCTCGGAGCAGGTGGCCGGCCTGCGCGGAATGCTGGAGGAGATGGCGGAGCTGGAGGGGGGCAGCGGGCCCACGGCCTACGGGGCCTTCGGTCTACGCGACGCCGCTTTTCACGATCTCGTCGCCCTGAGCGCGGAGAACCAGGTCATCCGGGAAGCGCTCGCGCGCCTGCACAGCCACGTGCACCTCTTCCGGCTGCATCACGACACCCAGGTCACTCACCTGGCCATGGCCGAGCACGAGGAGATCGTGGCCGCGATCGCCGCGCGTGATCCCGACGCCGCCGCCTACGCGATGCGTCGGCACATCTTGCGGTCCGGCGAGCGTTTCCGGCGATTGTTCGACGAGGCCAGGGACGCGGACGCGGTGACGGTGAAGGCTTGACGGGCGGGCCGGGCCGGGGAATGCTAACTAAATCGGATCGGATTGGATCTACCCACCACCACCCCGGATGCGAGGAGAAGCAGGTGCCCAGAGCGCTGCTCCTGACCGGCGACGCCGCCGAGGAACTCGACACCATGTACCCCTACTATCGCGTGCAGGAGGGCGGCTGGGACGTCGACGTCACGTCACGGACGAGGCGTGACGTGCAACTTGTCATTCACGAGTTCGACCCCAACTCCGACGCCTACGTGGAGAAGAACGGCCGGAAGCTGCCGGTCGACGTGACCTGGGCCGAGGTAGACGTCGAGCGCTACGACGCCCTCATCATCCCCGGGGGACGGGCCCCGGAGTGGATCCGGGTCGACGCCGACGTCCGGCGCATCACCGAGCACTTCTTCGCGCGCAACCTCCCCATCGCGATGGTGTGCCACGGCGCGCAGGTGCCAGCGGTGTACGGGCTACTGAAAGGCCGCAAGACGGCGTGCTTCCCACCCATCACCGGGGACATGGAGAACGCGGGCGCGACGGTCATCGACGCTCCCGACGTGGTGGACGGCAACCTCGTCTCGTGCCGCGGGTGGCCCGACATGCCGCAGTTCGGCAGGGCGATGATGGAACTCTTCTCGAAGTCCGTCAGCTCCGCATCGGCATGAGCACGCCCGGCCCGCCCCGGTGACGACACTTCGGACCGTCACGGTCGACGGCTCCCCGGTCCGCGTCATGGAGTGCGGCACCGGGCCGGCGGTCCTGATGCTGCACGGCTCCGGACCTGGCACGACCGGGTCCGGCGCCTGGGCAACGACGGCGCAGGCGCTGGGCACGTCCTGGCATCTGGTGGCCCCGGACCAGGCGGGGTTCGGTCGTACACCTGTGCCGGCGGGCTCCGCCGGTGGGCTTCGGCTGTGGTCGGAGCAGGCCGCGGGCCTGATGGATGCCCTCGGGGTCGATCACTACGCCGTGGTGGGTCACTCGATGGGCGGTGCCGTGGCGCTGGCGGTGGCGGCCGCGCGCCCCCGGCAGGTCACCCGGGTCGTGGCGGTCTCGACGATGGGCGCGCCCGGGGCGCCGCTGTCCGCCGATCTCGACGCGCTCTGGGCCGCCCCCGCCGGCCCCGTCGGCGCACGGGACATGCTGAGTCGCCTCGTCCACGACCAGGCGCTCGTGACCGACTCGGCCGTCGATGCCCGGGCAGCCGCGATGCGAGCGGGGGCGGCCGCGTACGCTTCGCTGTTCCCTCCACCCAGGGCACGGTGGGTCGACGACCTCACCCTCTCGCGGCAGACGCTGGCCGCCGTCCGGGTGCCCGTGCTGCTCGTGCACGGCGCCGAGGACCGGATCACCCCGCTCGAGAAGGCAGCCCGGCCCCTGCTCGACCACCTGGCCGACGTCCGTCTGCACGTGCTCGACAGCTGCGGGCACGTGCCGGCCATCGAGCACCCGCACGAGTTCCGGCAACTGCTCTCGGACTTCCTCCGCCAGGATCGCCCTCGCTGAATTGCTGCGGCGGGTCCACAGGCAGCGCACTGCCGCCGCGCGCATCCCTGCGATGAGCCCTGCGACCGTTGAAGCCATGTCCTGCGGTGGCCCGACCTCTTTCGCGGGCAGCGGGGGATCGGCGATCCGTGGCTGAGCAGGTCACCTCCGGCGCCACGCGGGCTCGTAAGGTCGAGGTCATGGCACCCACCTTCAATGCGATCGGCCTCGCGGTGGCCGACATGGCAGCGTCCCTCTCCTTCTACCGGCGGCTGGGCCTGAAGTTTCCGGCCGGCGCCGAGCAGGAGCCGCACGTCGAGACGACGGTCGCGGGCGGAATTCGTCTCATGTGGGACACACACGCCTCGTTGCAGTCCCTCGATCCGGGTTACCAGCCGGCGCCCCCCTCCGGTGGCTGGGCCTTTCTCTGCTCCGATGCCGACGAGGTGGACCGGTGCCACACCGACCTGGTCGCCGCCGGATACTCCTCGGTCAACGCGCCCTGGGACGCACCGTGGGGGCAGCGTTATGCACAGGTCAGCGATCCGGACGGCAACATCGTGGATCTCTTCGCCTGGACCCGGTCGCCGCAGTAGCCCGCATGCTCTCGGCTGATCCAACGGTGCGTCAGTTGGCCGGGTAGCGTCGGCGCACTGCTGCGCCGCCCCTCGGAACCGGACGTGCACGATCAGCCGACGTCGTCGTTGCCGCGCAGGGCGTCGTGCACGTCCGTACGGGTGTTGGCGATGTGATCACGGGCGATTGTCGCGGCGGCGTCGACGTCTCGGCGTCGGATGGCGTCGGCGAGCTGCCGGTGTTCCCGCAGCGACTCCGTGCGCCGTTTCGGTGCGACGGTGAGGAAGTAGAACCTGGCCCGGCGGCCGAGCCGGCGGATCGCGTCGGCGAGGATGCCGTTGTGTGAGCACGCGGCCACGGCGTAGTGGAACTGTTCGTTCGCGCTGGCGAGATCGGGCGCGCCGGTCGCGGCTGCCTGAGCATCGAGGATGCGGGCGAGTTCGTCGAGTTGGGCCGCGGAGCGGCGCTCGGCGGCGAGGGCGGCGGCCTGCGACTCCAGCAGGAGTCGCATTTCGAACAGGTCGGCCAGTTCCTGCTGGGTGCGACTGCGAACGAAGGCGCCGGAGTGTGGTCGCATCTCCACCCACCCTTCGGCGTGCAGTGAGCGCAGCGCCTCCCGGACCGGGATGTGGCTGAGCCCGAGTTGGCGGGCGAGCGTGTCGGCGTTGAGGTGTGCGCCGGGTCTGAAGCCGCCGCACAGGATCGCCTCGGTCAGCACTGCGCTCACCCGGTCTGCCGTGCCCCCGGCCCGGCCGGTGCGTTCGAGTGGTGCGAGGACGAACTGCTTCGCCGGAGTGAGGTGACCTATAGGAACCATGGTCGGATCATAACCTTGGACCCGCACGGCGAAGCTGCCCGCGGCCGGCCAAACCCTTGGCCAGCAGTGAGTTTACTTACCCCTGACCGTCTAGTGACGGCTCAGAAACAAGCCCTGCGTCCTATAGGAAGCCCAAGCCAATGGGAGGTCTCGTGAAACGACGGATGACCACGCCACGGGTGCTGACAGCCGGGCTGGCGGGCGTAATGGTTCTGGCCGGCTGCGGCGGAGTCGCCGGCGGCACCGGCGAAGCTGCCGATCCTGCAGACCGGGTGGCCTATGACGGGCCACGGCACGAGGTTCGGGTGGGTGTGCTACGGCAACCGCACCTGTCCCATGCGCTGTTCTACGAACGTTATCTGCCCGAGGGCGTGACTCTGAAGGTTGTTCCGTTCGCCAACTCGACCGAGATCAAGAACGCGGTCGTGAGTGGTGACCTTGAGTTCGGCGTCACCGGCATCACCTCGGCACTGCAGGGCGCGGCGGCCGGGGAGCGGGTCGTGGTGGTGGCCGCCGCGGCCGACGGTGGCTCGGCGATCGTGGCGGGCAAGGATGCCGGCATCACCGTGGTGGCGGATCTGCGCGGCAAGCGGATCGGCTACGTGCCGGGATCGGCGCAGGACATCCTGCTGCGGTTGACGCTGCGCGACGCCGGTCTGGCAGTGGACGACGTGAGCCTGGTGAACGTCCAGTTCGCCGACATGGCGGCCGCGTTGAGCCGAGGTGACATCGACGCCTTCTCCGGTGCCGAGGTCGGGCCGTCCGACGCGCTGGCCAAGGGGGACGCGGTCCTGGTGACCCACCCGTACGACACCGACATGGGAAAGATCAACATTGCCTTCGTCACCAACGCCGACGTGATCGAGAAGTCGCCGGCCCTCGTGACGGCGATGGTCGCCGTACACGCCAAGGCCACGGAGCACATGGCTGCCTCCAAGAGCGACTGGATCCGGGCGGTCGTTGACCAGTACGGGTTCCGGGAGGAGTCGCTCAGTATCGCGGTCGAGAACATCTCCCTGCGCTGGCTCATGGACGACTCGTATCTTGCCCAGATCAAGGTGCTCGGCGGGCAGATGCTCTCCGTCGGTTCCCTGCAACAGGAACCCGACTACACCGCCTTTGTCGATGCGTCGTTCGTCGGGAAGGCGATGCCATGACCGAGGTGCTGAACTCGCCGCCGGCCGCTGCTCGCACCACAGTTCGCACCACGACCGCAGCCGCCCCGGTGCGGC
Organism: Micromonospora sp. C95; assembly: GCF_018070465.1. Taxonomy (GTDB): domain Bacteria; phylum Actinomycetota; class Actinomycetes; order Mycobacteriales; family Micromonosporaceae; genus Micromonospora. Next base: position 246,224 of record NZ_JAGPXT010000003.1, on the reverse strand, counting down.
GTCACGTCGGCCGGCTCGGACGGGCTGCCCTTGCGGTCCCGGTACCGGTGCTGGCGCTGGCGCTGTGGCACGTCGCGGTGAGACAAGGATGGGTGGCGAACCTGCCCGCGCCGGGCGACGTCGGCGAGAGCGCGCTCGACCTGCTCCAGGGTGGCTCGGCGTTCGGCTCGACCCTCGGCCTGCACATTCTCGCCTCGGCCGAGCGGGTCGGCATCGGGTTTGGCATCGCATGCCTGGTCGCCGTGCCGCTCGGGGTGCTGATGGGCCGGTCCGCGCTGGTGTCGCGGATGCTCGATCTGATGATCTCCCTGCTCCGCCCGATCCCGGTCACCGCCTGGGCGCCACTCATGGTCGTCATCGTCGGCATCGGCTCGAAGTCGGCAATCGTCCTGATCGTCATCGCCGGTTTCTTTCCGGTGCTGCTGAACACCATCGCCGGGGTGAAGGCCGTACCACCACGGCTTCTCGAAGCGGCGGCGATGCTGGGTACGGGCCGGCACCGCGCCCTGTGGAAGGTCGTTCTCCCGGCGGCCGCCCCGAACGTGTTCGCTGGCATGCGCATCGGGCTCGGCTTCTGCTGGGTCGTCCTCGTGGTGGGTGAGACCGTGGGTGTGGAGACCGGCCTCGGTGCCCTCATCACCCAGGCGTGGCAGGTGAGCCGTACCGAACTCATCATCGTCGGGATGCTGACGATCGGGCTGGCCGGCTACCTCTCGGACCGCTTCATGACGCTTACGCTGCGCCTGCTGCTGCGCGGCCGTCCTCTCCTCGGAGGCCATCGATGACCGACGCCGTCACCACGCTCGCCCTGCGCATCAAGGACGTCGGGAAGACCTACACCGGCCATCGTGGCAACTCCGTCGAGGCGTTGCGTGGCATCAACCTCGATGTCGCCGAAGGCGAGTTCGTCTGCCTCGTCGGTGCCAGCGGGTGTGGCAAGAGCACCCTGCTGCGCCTGGTCGCCGGCTTCGAGGACATTTCCAGCGGGCAACTCGACGCCCGCAACGGGCCGGTCTGCGGCCCGGGGCCCGACCGGGGCGTGGTCTTCCAGGACTACGGCCTGTTCCCCTGGCTGACCGTCGCGGGGAACATCGCATACGGCCCGAGACAGCGCGGCCTGCCGAGCGCAGAGATCGCCGCTAGGACCGCCCGCTATCTCACCATGGTTCAACTGGACAGCTTCGCGGACCGATATCCCAGCGAGCTGTCCGGAGGCATGCAGCAACGTGTGGCCATAGCTCGTGTTCTCGCCAACGATCCTGCGGTGCTGCTGATGGACGAGCCGTTCGGCGCCCTGGACTCGCTGACCCGCGAACGCCTCCAGTACTCCCTCACCGAGATCTGGCAGCAGGTCCGACCGACAGTGCTGTTCGTTACCCACAGCGTCGAGGAAGCTCTCTTCCTCGCCGACCGGGTGATCGTCATGAGCGGTGGACCGAACCACGGTGTTCCCGGCCACATCGTCCACGAGGAGCGGGTGACCCTCGCCCGCCCCCGCGACGTGACGGCACCGGAGTTCAACACCATCAAGCGGCGCCTGCTCGACGCCATCCACGCCCAGTTACCGGACTTCGCCGTCGCATCCGTCGCGTCGGGTTAGGGCCAGGCCGGTCGGTGTCGTACGCGGATGGGCTGGCGCATCCGCCGCGACAACCGACCACCCGCCCCGAGCCGTCCCATCGTCCCTGGCCGTCCGCAGCCGCGACGACGACCTGCTCGGTCGCGGGGTACGCCGCGCTTTGCGATCGCGCGCTAACGTGGCGGGGTCGGTCTGGAGTGGGGAGTGGTCCATGGCGTTGCGCGATCTTGTGCGCCGGGTGCTCGCGCGGCAGTCGGAGGGGGTCATCGCACGGCCGGTGCCCACCCTGGACGGACCGACCGACACCACGCCGTTCGTGGCCGACGAGGTCTATCTGGTGATCCGAGTCAGCCAGCTGTGGCTGGCCAACGAGCGCGAGTTGTGGCGCGAGTTCCTGCCCTTCGGTGCCGTGGTGACCGAGTTCCTGCGCGACGGCGACCGGGTCGCGGTGCCGTACCTGATCGGTGCGAGCGAGCTGAGTCGGCGGCTGCAGGTCACCGGCGAGCACGACGCGGTGGAGATCTCGAACCTGCGGGTGGCCGGCCCAGTGCCCTACGAGGGCGACGACGTCAGTCTGTTGCTGGCGCTGTACCGAGCGAAGACGTCGGACACGTTGCAGCGATCGCTGAACCTGATCGAGAACGTGAGCAGCGCCATCGGTTTCGCCGGGCTGCTGGGTTCCACCAGGGTCGCCAAGGCGCTCATCGACGGCATCGAGTCCTTCGTAGACTCGGCGGCGCTGGAGCTGCGCGTGGGAGTGCACCAATCCTGGTCCGCTCCGACCGGTCCGGGCGGCATGGCCCGTGACCCGATGGAGCTGACGTCCACTCACTTCGCGATCATCCGTCGGCCGGCGGGGAAGGCGACTCAAGGGGAGTTGGCTTCGCTCGGGGTGGTCGGTGGCCGGCTCTGCCGGGTGGCTGCCGACGGCACGACCGCGCCCTATACGGAGCACGACTTCATCCTGGTTCGGGTCGAGGCGACCCGGCACCGTGACGACTACCGCCAGCTGGCCTTCTTCCAGCTCTGGCGGCGGACCCGCCAGCATCTCGCGGACGGCGACCTGGGGGCGGCCCAGGTGCTGTGGCGGCAGACCGCCGGTGCGCTCTGCACCGACGAGTTGATCCGCCCACAGCAGGAGGCCCTGTTCGAGGAATACCAACGCCAGTACGTCGCGCTGGTGGAGCGCGCCGCCGCCCCGGCGGGCACGGTACGCGGCGGGGATCACCCCGGCGACGCCGGCGCGACGGAGTTCGAGGACGACCCGGAGATCCTGCTGCGACGATTGGGGCGTTGAGGTCATGCCGTTGTTCCGTCGCCGCAGATCCGGCTCCGATGCCCCGGTCGACAAGGGCCGGCCGACCGGGCCGGGCGGCGGTGACGAGGTCACCGAGGAAATGTTGCTGGGCGCCACCGACTTCGTGCACGGGCTCGTCAACACCGGCCAACTGGTGGAGGCGGACCGGGTGCTGCGGGGGCTGGTCGGCCACGCACAGGCCCTTTCGCCCAGCCCGGCCAGCTTCATGGTCTTCCGGCTGCTCGGCCAGTGCGCGCGGGTCGCCGGTCGGCTCGACGACGCCCGCAGGGCGTACGTGATGGCCTTCGAGGTGGCCGCGGCTCTGCCGGACAGCGGCGGGGAGCGGGCTGTGGACCTGCGGGTCGCGGCGATCACCGGGTTGGCCACCGTGGAGATCGCCGATGATCGGCTGGAGCAGGCGGCCAAGTTGTACGGCATGGCGACCCAACTCGCGGAGCTGGTCACCGACAAGACCGGCCTGGTCTCGGCGCTCTCGGGGCACGCGGAGGTGGTGCACCGGCAGGGCAAGCCCGGTGCCGAGGAGCTCTACCGGCGGGCGCTGGCCCAGCCTGGCGTGGTGGGGCCTCGACGCGGGATCCTGCTGGACAACATGGCCCGGGAGCTGTTCCGGCAGGGCCGGCACGACGAGGCGGTCGAGGCAGCGGCGGAGGCCGTACGTTTGCTTGCCGACTCGCCGGCGCGGTACGACACCTACAAAGCCATGATCAACCTGGCCACGATGTGCCGGGAGGTGGACCGCGGCCGTGCCGGTGAGGCGTTCACCGCGGCGCACGACCTCATTCACGAGCTGCACTCCGAGGTGGACTCCTCGCACTACACGACCGGCTTCCGGGCCCGCGTGGAGCGCATCGAGGCGGCGACCCGGGAGCGGGCGGACGATGACCTGCTCGCCCTGGCCCACCCGGCGTTCCGGGAGAAGATCGCGGGTCTGGCCGATCCCCGGATGCGGCAGAATCTCGCGCTCGGTGCGCCGGCCTACCTCGCCCAGCGGGCGAGCGAGGAGGGCCAGCGGCACCTGATGGAGCACCGTTACGGCGAGGCGGAGCGCTCGCTGCGCACGGCCGAGGAGCTCTGGACCCAACTCGGCGCCGCGCACGCGCTGCCGGCGGTCTGGTCGTCCCTCGGCCTGCTCTACACGACGGTCGGTCGCCACGACGAGGCGTTGGTGCTGCTGGAACAGGCCCGACGGACGGCGAACGAGATCGGCGACGCCCGCGCCGAGTTCACCGCGCTGATCAACCTGGGTACGCTGCTCTCCCGCGACCCGAGCCGGACCGGGATGAACCTGCTGGAGCTGGCCGCGCAGGCCAGGGCGCTCTTCACCTTCCTGACCGCGCAGTTCCCCGCCGAAACCACCGGCGACTTGGGCATCCTTGACTCGATCATGGCGGGGGTGGCCCGCGACCACGGCGCGAACGCGCTCGCCGACCGCTACCTGCTGGCCTCGATCGACACACTCCAGCGCACACACGAGCGGCAGGGTACGGAGCTGCCCTTCGCCGGCCTGGACCGGTTGGCGCTTCGACTCGGCACACTGGTGCTGGACTGGTCGCGCTCGGGCCGGACGGAGCAGGCCGCGCCCTTCCGGGACCGACTTGTCGCGCTGCGCGGCGAGGCGACAGCGGCGGCGGTGCGCTACCCGGCGGACGCGGCGCTGGGCCTCGCCGCCCTGGCCGCCGGTGAGCGCACCGAAGAGACGCTGCGGGTGCTCCGCGACGCCTGCGACGGTTACGACGAGCTGCGTCAGGGGATCGCCGACCTGAGCGGGGCGGCCGGCTTCGGTGCGATCTTCACCCCGCCATTTGTCGAGGCCGCGGACCTGGCGTTGGACCTGGGCCGGGTCGAGGAGGCGTTCGCACTGCTGGAACGGGCGAAGTCGCGGGCGCTGCTGGACGCGATGCGGGACCGGGAGACCGCCGTCGATCCGGCCGATCCGCTGGTGGCTCGGGAGGCCGCACTCTGGGCCGAGCTGCGGCGGCTGCGCGCCTCGGGCATGGATGTCGGCGGGGCCGTCGAGGTCGAGCGGCGTCGACGGCTGCTGGCGAGTCGGGTGTCGGCCGCCGAGGAGCAGCTGAAGGTACGCGGTGAGCTGCATGACCTGTGGCAGCGGATGGCCGCCACCCACCCGACGATGCGCGCCCACCGGATGGCCGAGCCGATCACTGCCGGCGAGGCTGCCCCGTTGCTGGCCGACGCGGGGGACGCCGTCCTGGTGGAGTACCTGACCGGCCCGTTCGGCGTGTGGGCGTTCACGTTGGACGGCACCGACCTCACCGCCCGACGCCTGCTGGGGCCGGCCGGTCCCGGCGCTGTGGCCGGCACCGACGTCGAGGGCTGGGAGGACCTGCTCGCATCGGCGGACGACGACGGGATGCGCCGGCTGGTCGAGCATCCGGTGCACACCGCGCTGACCGCGCCCATCGCCGAGGTGCCGCCGAGCCGGCCCGTCTATGTGGTGCCACACGGCACCCTGCACATGGTTCCCCTGCATGTGCTCCCACCGGTCAGGACCGCCGGCGACGCCGGTCCGGCCGGTGAAATCGGGCAGTTCGACACCGCAGAGGTCAGGGTCCGGCCCCGGACGTACCTGCTGCCGAGCGCTTCACTGCTGCGGGCACACCGGTCAGCCCGCGCCCGCACCAACCCGCTCGGGGGTGCGCCCGACCCGCGCTCCGCGGCAGCCGGCGACGTCATCGTGTGTGGCGACCCCCTCGGTGACCTGCCGTATGCGCGTGCCGAGTCCGCCTACGTGGCGGCCCGGCTCGGCGGCACGGGGCGGACCGGCGCGGCGGTCACCTCGGCCTGGCTCGCCGAGGCGCTCGCCGGCCCCGTACGCCCCCGGTTGGTGCATCTGGCCTGTCACGCTGTCTTCGATCGGCGGCGCCCGGAGCGCAGCGGACTGGTGCTGGCCGCTGCACCGACATCCGCTGCACCGACGAACCTGGATGAGGGTGCGCGGGTGGGCCGGCATCTCGACGGGGACCAGCGGCGCGGCGACCCGCTGGATCCGCGAGCCGCTGCCCAGGGACCGGGTGCCGACCTGGTGAGCCTGGCCCGGCTGGCGCAGTGGAACTGGAGCGGGGTGCTGGTCGTCCTGAGCGCCTGCGACAGCGGTCGGCACGAGGTGCGCGACGGAGACGAACTAGTCGGGCTGGGCCGGACCCTGCTGGCGGCCGGCGCCAGCGGCCTGGTGACGGCGGTCCGGCCGGTCCCGGACCTGGCGACGGCGCTGCTGATGGGCTGGTTCTACGACGGGCTGGACCCTTCGGGGCAGCTCGGACTGGCGCAGGCCGGCGCGGTCCTCGGGCAGGCACAGCAGCAGTTGCGCGGGGCGAGTGCGGCCGACCTGGTGGAGCGGGGTGTCCACCTGGTGGCGGCGGGCGGGGACCAGGCCGTGCTGGGCTGCCGCACCATTGCGGTGGCGCACCGGACGGCAGGCGAGATGGAGGCGTTCGTGACCTGGCAGCGCCATCTGAGCAGGCTCGTCGAGGGTCAGCCGCTACCGGCGGGGGCGATGTCCCGGCAGGTGTCCACGAGTGCTCCGGCGTACCGGACGGTCCGGCCGTTCGCCGGACTGGCCGACTGGGCCTCGTTCACCGTCTACGGCGCGGCACCACTCGGACGTTAGGTCCACGTCGCGAAAGCTACGGTTTGTGGGCGAGTAGTCCGACGAAGGTGTGGTAGGTGTCGGTCTGGCTCGGCGCGGGCGTGCCCGGATCTGGACGCCACTCGGCCAGCGGCACCAGCCCCGGCTCCAGCAGCGTCAGCCCGTCGGCGAAGGAGAGGATCTCCTCGTCGGTGCGCCAGCGGCCGGTGCCCAGCGACTCGTTGAAGACCCGCTCGACCTCACGGGCCTTGCGGGAGCCTTCCGGGTCCCGCTCGCCCGGATCACGGAAGTGTGAGATCGCCACGTAACTGCCCGACGGCAGCGCTTCGATCAACTCTGCCGACACCGCTCGCGGCTCCTCGTCGTCGCCGAGGTGGTGCAGGATCGCGAAGAGCAGCAACCCGATCGGCCGGTCGAGGTCGAGGAACCGGCGGACGTCCGGATCGTTGAGGATCTCCTGCGGTCGCCGGATGTCGGCCTGGATCACCGTCGACGTGTCCTGTGTGGCGAGCAGGGCCCGCCCGTGGGCCAGGACGATCGGGTCGTTGTCCACGTACACCACCCGGGCGTTCGGGTTGTGCTCGGTGGCGACCTCGTGCACGTTGCCCTGGGTGGGCAGCCCCGACCCGAGGTCGAGGAACTGGTCGATGCCAGCCTCGGTGACCAGGTAACGGATCACCCGGCGCAGGAAGGCCCGGTTGGCCTGGCCGGCGGCCGGCCCGTCCGGAGTGATCCGCAGGGCGTGCTCGGCGACTTTCCGGTCGACCTCGAAGTTGTCCTTGCCGCCCAGGAAGTAGTCGTAGACCCGGGCCACGCTGGGCACAGTGAGGTCGATTCCGGCGGGTGCGGCCTCGTCGCGGGTCAACGGCATCTCCATCCGAATCTGATCGGCGCACCGGGCGCTGTGGGCGGCCCCGGACCTCTGTCCGGAAGTGTAGCGATCGAACGGTGCGGATTGTCGCCCCGCTGGTATCGCTCCCAGTGGACCGGTCCCACGACCAGCAGACATGCCGAACGGCGGATGTCTTTCGGGTTCGTCGCCGTCAGCCGGTCAGCACCAGGGCGTGTGGCGTGACGGCCACGGTGGCGGCCACCGCGCTTCGGACGCGTACCGTCGCCTGTGGCGTCTCGACGAGGGTGAGCGCCGAGCGTGCCACGCCCTTCGAGGCGGTCAGGATCGGTTTGCCGCCCACCTCGACACCGCCTGCGGCGTCGCCCGTGGCGGTGACGGTCAGCAGCGCCGCCGCGATGCGGTCCACCGGCACGGTCGCCAGCGTTTCGGTGGTGCCCAGAGTGATCTCGACATCGGACTGTTCGGTGGCGCGTACCGGCTCGGGGGTGGCTGGTGCAACGGGCACCACAAGTCCTTCGGTGGATTCGGGTGCGCCGGTGCCGGTGACGTAGCCGACCAGGTCCGCTCGCATCTCCGTGCCCGCTTCGTACCGTAGGTGGAGCGATCCGTCGCTTATCGGGACGACCATGAGCCCGCCGCGGGTGCGGTCGTCGCCGCTGGTGGCCGACCAGTAGACGGTCTGGTTCAGGTCACCGGCGCGCGTTCCCGCGGAGACGAACCCGCCGTTGCCGCCGACGTCGGCGGAGACCTGCAGGATCACCGCCGAGATCGGGCCCGCGTCGGCGAGTTGCCGGACCTCGGCGAGCGGAACCCTGGCCTTCTTCCCGTCGGTCCTGGGCACCAGGGTCACCACCCGGGCCGGTGGCACCGCCACGATGCGACCGGCGTCGGACCGTTGCGCCGGTTCGAACACGCCGACCAGGCGTACCAGCAGGTCGCCGCCGCCGGTGGCGCTGGCCCGCAGGTCGCCGTCGGGGGAGAGACGGGCCACCACGGTGGCGGACGTCTGTGCGCCGGCCTTCGGTACCCGCAGCACGACCGTCCGGTCGGTGCCCTGACCGACGGTGACCTCGCCGGGCCCCTTGGCGGCCAGGATCGAGATCTCGACAAGCACAGCACTGGTGCCGGGGGCGGTCTCGGGCACCGGCACCGTCACGTCCACGCCGGCGGGCAGCGCGCCGACCTCGCGTGAGTCGAGCAGCACCTGTGGCTGCACCGGGATCAGGCGGGTGGAGCCGGCGACCGCCCGGTCCGCGGGAGGTGCCGAGGCGTCGCCGAACGATCGGGCGTCAAGCGCGGTGGCCGGGATGGTCCCTGGGTCGCCGACCCAGGCGCTCACCGCGTACCTCGAACCCACCAGCACGGTGGCGGAGGCGAGGACCCAGGCCAGCGCGATGACGAGCCAGCGGAAAACCGGTGACAAGGGCCGCCGCTCGCCGGTGGCCACGGTGACCTTCACACCTCGCGTCGGGATACGCATGGCGTTTCCTCCGTCTGCTGCTCGCGCTCACCGGACGCGCCGACGCGCTGCACGGCCCATCCGTTCTCCGCTGTGCTGCTTTCCCATTGTCCGACATCACTGTCGGGGTCGTCACCGGCGATCTGTCGATCCCCGTACCCGGAGCTGTTCGGCTCCGGGAAGGCGCTGAGGGCCGCAGCCGTCGCCCACCCGTGGGCCTCGTCCGCGATCGCCTCGACGAGTCGTCGGTCGACGATCGCCCCGACACCCAGCTCGACGTGGCGCCGCAGGTGGGCGAGCTGCGCCGGTGCCCGCACCGCGGTCGGCAGGAACCCCGCGCGGGCGAGTAGGGCGGCAAACTCCGGCCACGACGCCGTCGGCCGGTCCGGAGCGTGCCGACCGCCGGGCCCACCCGGATCGTCGGGGAGACCGGGTACGTCCACCATGGACGTCGTGCACCAGCGGGGCAGGCCGAGTTGCCGCCGTGCGCGGGCCAGCCGCCGCGACAGCGGTCTCGTCCCCGTCGGGCCGCCGGTGACCTCGGCGACCGCGGCCAGCCGCAGCGGATCGGCGCGGACCACCGCGACCACGGCACCGTGCGCGGTCAGGCAGACCCCTACCCCGTAGGCGGGCTGGCGGTTCATCGTGCCTCCCCTGCGAACACCCCGACCGGCATTGCCAGCCGTACGGCCGGCTGATCCAGGAACGCGACCTGGACCTGAGCCAACCCGCCGGCCTCCACCAGATAGCCGCGTCCCGGTAGCGGCCGGGGCGGGGCCTCGCGCGGCAGCCGGACCCGGAGCACCTCGCCGTCGTCCGGCGTCGGGCGCAGCAGCAGCCCGGTTCGCGACATGGTCACCGCCCGCTGCCACGGTTGCATGCCGCGGAAGGCGTCGGCCCGGCCGGCGACGACAACGTGGACGCCGGCCGGCAGGCCCGGCAGGAGCCGGTCCAGGGCCGGCCCGGCGTCGGGCAGCGACTCGATCCCGTCGACGAGCAGCAGGCCTCGTCCCGTGCTCGGCTGGCTGGTCAACCCAGCGAAGGAGCCGGCCACCTCGGCGCCCTGGGTACCGGTCCAGGCGTCCGGGTCGGCGGCCACCACGAGGACGCGGGCCTCGGGTGCGCTGGCGCGGGCGGCGGCGGCGAGCAGCCGCAGCGCAGCCGTGCGGCCGCTGCCGGCGGGGCCGGCCACCACCGCGTGCATGCCCGGACCGAGTGCGAGCGTGGCGACGCTGAGATCGCGGTAGTGCCGGCCGATGCCGAGCCGCCAGACCGGCCCGCCCGCTGCGGACGAGGACAGCACCTCACCGGCGGGCACCAGTTCGGGCAGCACCGTGACGGTGGGCGCGGGAACCGCGTCCGGGTGGTCGGCGGCGACCCGGGCCACCGCGCCGGCGAGCGCTCCCGGCCGCCCGTCGCAGTGCCGCCCGATCTGGATCTCGCGCCGGGTCTGGAGGTCGACGGCCCGCAGCCCGGTCAGCTCGGGCACGTCCCGGGCCCGCAGACCCAGCCCGGTGTACGAGTTGGAGTCCGCCAACCGCAGACACAGTTTCGTGGGCAGTTGGGCGAGCACCCGACCGGGTACGCCGCGGTCGTGCGACGCCGAGATGAGCAACCGGATCCCGACGGGTGCGCCGTCGCGCAGCAGACGCTCCAGTCGTGCGCCGACCTCACCGACGCCGACCCGCTCGGCCCCTTCGACAAGCGCGTCCCAGCCGGCCACGACGAGCAGGACGTCGGGCCCTGCCATCCGGCTCGTGCGCCGGTGGGCGATCTCGGCATCCAACTGGTCGAGTACCCGGGCGAGGCGCTCGCTGTCGTCGACGCCGACTGCCGCGCTCACGTGCGGCAGACCGGCCAGCGCCGCCAGCCCGGTGCCGAGGCCCTCCAGCACGAAGATCCGCTGCCGGTCGGGGGCACGGTGGCGGGCGAGGGAGAGGCAGGCGGTGGCGAGGACCGCGCCGGTGGCGGCCGCCTCGGCGCCGAGCACCAACGTCCCGCCCGTCTCCGGCGCCCAGCACCACACGTCGGAGCGCTGCTCGTCGGGCAGGTCCACGAGGCCGAGCGGCACCGGGGGAGGACCATCCGTTGCGGCGTCGACGTCGGCCGACAGGCCCCAGGCGTCGACCTCCGGCGGCAGCGGTGGCGGGCAGGGCACCCGGGGCCGGGGGTAACCACCCCGCTCGGCGGCCTCCGCCATCGCGGTCACCAGCCTCTCAAGATCAGTCGGTACGCCGTCCGGCTGCTCCTCCCGCACGCTCGTCTCCTGGTCGGTCAGCAGTGCGAACGGGGCGACCTCGATTCGTTCGCGTTGTCCTCGTCGGGTCGCCGCGGACACCAACGCGGTCTGCACCCCCACCACCTCGCCCGCGCCGAGCCGGACGTAGGCGCGGCCGGGCCGGTGCCGGTCGATGTCGGCCGCCTGGCGGGTGCCCAGCACGTCACGGGAGTCGGCCTCGTCCTGGACCCGCAACGCCACCCGCAGGTTCGTGTTCGCCCGGATCTTGCCGTCGACCACCCCTTGTGGTCGCTGCGTCGCGAGCAGCAGGTGGATGCCGAGACTGCGGCCCCGCTGCGCCACGTCGACAAGCGCGCCGAGGAAGCCGGGTAGCTCCACCGCGAGGGTGGCGAACTCGTCGATCACGATGAGCAGCCGCGGTAGCGGCGGGTCTGGGGCCATCAGGTCGTCGATGTCGCTGACACCAGCCTCCCGTAGACGTCGCTCCCGGTGCCGCAACTCGGCCCGCAGGCAGCGCAGTGCCCGCGCGGCGAGGTGTTCGTCGAGATCGGTGACCAGCCCGACGGTGTGCGGCAGTGCGGCGCAGGCGTCGAAGGCGCCGCCGCCCTTGAAGTCCACGAGAAGGAAGGTGAGCGCGTCCGGTGAGTGGGCGCACGCCAGCGACGCCACCACGGTCCGCAGGAACTCGCTCTTGCCCGCGCCCGTGGTGCCCACCACCAGACCGTGCGGTCCGTCGCGGTGCAGGTCCACGGTCAACGGGCCGTGTTCGGTCATCCCGATGGTGGCCCGCATGCCGCAGTTCCCGCGTCGCCACCACTCACCGATCGACAGCGGGTCGAGTTCCTCGACCGGCTGTCCCAGCCCGTCGGGGCCGGACAACACGGTCCGCAGCAGGTCCACCAGGCGGGCGTGGGCCGGTAGCAGGGCCGCCGCGACCGCCTGCTCCGGGTCGGTCCAGCGGGCGAGTGCCCGGGATGCCGGAGCGCACACCTGCTCGGCGGCCCGCACGGCGAGCAGGTCCGGCGTCCGCTCACCGGTGACCGCGTCGGTCAGCTCGGCGGTGCCGTCCGGCGCCAGTTCGAGGAAGCACTGGCACACCGACGGCAGGCGTTCGGTGCGTCCGCTCACCACAAGTGTTCGGCCACTGCCGCGGGCGAGCCGGCCCAGCATCGAGGCGACGCGCCCGGTCAACAGGTCATCACCGTCGACCACGACGATGGTGTGCGTGGCGCCCGCCCGTTCCGTGCCGGCCCCACCGTGCGCCACGAGGGCGGTGCGCGACGGCGGTGCGGTGTCGGCGGCCAGCCGGGTGAGCAGTTGTTCGGTGCCGGCCGGGTCGGCGGCGACCCGCAGCGTACCGTCGTCGCCGCTGAGGTGCGGCAGCCACTTCAGCCAGTCCCACCCGGCCAGCCGGTCCGGCTGCACCACCAGGGCCAGCGCCAGGTCGGCCGGTCCGTGCCGGGTGACCAGATCCAGCACGACCGCGGCGGCCGCGCTGCGCGCGGCGGTGCCGGTGCCGACGATGCCCAGTCCGGAACGGTCCCGCAGGCTGACGTGGATCGGTACGTCGGGCAACCGGGACCGTTCGGCGAGCGCCTCGCTCAGCTCCGGCCGCCCGGCCAGTTCCTCGGCCCCGCGTCGGCCCAGCTCCGGCAGCCAGGGTCGGGCGCCTACACCGACCACCACCCGCAGCTGGTCCGGGTCGCCCGGGCGCACCTCCCAGAGGCCGCGACCCGACACCGCTCGACGTGCCAGACCGGCCAGCCCCGGATAGGCGGCGCGGGCGGCTGCGGCCACCTCGGTGCGGGTGGCGTCCAGGTCGGTGCTGAACCGCTGGACGGCCGCCGCCGACTCCCGGGCCAACCGGATCGTGTCCTTCTTGGCGCGATGCCGGGACTCGACCCAGCGGGCCAGCGCCATCAACGGCGTCATCGCGACCATGACCAGGAAGAACGGGCTGAACACGAAGGCCATCACCACGCCGATGGGCAACGGCGCGATGAGCAGCAGCCAGGACAACGGTGCGGGGGCGGCGACGGGTGCCGGCGCGGCCGGCACGGACACCTGTTCCGCCGGCGCGGTGGTGGCCACCCGGGGCGTACGGATCAGCGGCTCACGGCCCCCCGTCGCCTCGCCGGTCGACGGCGCGGGCCATGGTGGGGGCGACGGCGCCTGCGCCGCGGCCGCCACTCGGAAGGCGGTGTCGCCGAGCCGGAGGTAGGTTCCGTCGTGCAGGTCGGCGTCGGATTCGTCGTCGGTGAGGTCCCGTCCGTCCGCCCGGATCGGGCAGCTGTCGTCGACGGCGGTGGCGGTGACCCGTAGCTGGTTGGTCGTATCGATGTGCACCAACGGTCGGGTCACGGTGCCGAAGTCCACTCCGGCCTGTCGGCGGCGTCCGATCGCGAACGTGCCGTGGTCGAGTTCGATGGTCTGGCCACTGTCGGGCCCGGCCACCCGGCTCAGCTCGACGACGATCCGCCCAGCCGGCCCACCGCCCGACCGGTCGGCCGACGGACCCGGTGCCACCGGCCGCACACTCAGCTCCGAACCGGCCCACAGCGGCAGGTCCGCGAGCAGGGCGTCGCCGGGAACTCCCACGCCGTCCACCTCGATGTCCAGCTCACCGGCGACGATCCGGGTGGTGAGCGGTCCGACCAGGTGGTCGAGCAGGTCACTGACGGTGACGTCCGGGGCGGCCGTGAGCAGGCAGACGTCCTGAGTGCGCGACCGTGGGCCGGCGGGGTCGTGGGCCGGCTGCTGCTCTTCGATGCGGACGCTGAGCCTCATGACCACGGTTCGTCGCCGAGCCTGCCGATGGTTCCCGCCGACACGGAATTCGGCAGATTCACGTGGGGCGATCAGTTGCGTATCGTGGATCGGTGGCCGAAAGATCTGCGCCGGGTGCGACAGCCGTGTCCGGCTCGTCGGCGGAACCAGCGGACACGGGGGATGGGCGGCGCGAGCTGCCGTCCGCCGTACTCGTGCGGTTTCGGGCGGGGGACGCCGATGCGCTCGGCGAGGTCTACGACCGGTACTCGCGTTCGGTGTGGGCTGTCGCCATGACGGTCACCCGCGCCGACCACCTCGCGCAGGAAGCACTCCAGGAGACGTTCATCCGGGCGTGGAAATCCGCGTCGACGTACGACCCGGAGCGGGATCTCGGCCCGTGGCTGTTGACCATCGCGCGGTACACGGCGCTGGACCTGATCCGCCGCGAGCTGCGTCCCACCCGGGGTGGCCACGAGGCCGAGCAGGACGCGGTGGTGGAGGCACCCGACCTGGACGTGGCATGGTTGTCCTGGACGGTGCAGGAGGCGTTGCGTCAGCTCGCCGACCACGAGCGGGAGATCATCCGGCTGTCGTTCTTCGACGACCTGACTCACGCGCAGATCGCCCAACGGCTGGAACTGCCACTGGGTACGGTCAAGTCGCGCTCGCACCGGGCGCACCGGCGGCTGGCCGAACTGCTGGCCCACGTCAGGGATCCACCGCAGCTGGACGACGGAGCGAACCAGACCGGCACCGGGGGACGAACAACAATCGGTAGAGCGGGCAGCGAGGGGAGGAGCGACGGGTGAGCACCGCACCACAGACCGACGGGGGCGCAGACGATCAGCTCGTGGACCTGCTGACCGGGCACCTCGACCGGCACGCGAGGCGCACCCCGGGGCGGAAGAAGGCGGCGGCGCAGAGCGCCGACCCCGCCCTGCTGGCCGCCGTGGCCACCGAGTTGCGCGCCGAGACCACCTGGGCGTCCGGTCCACCGCCGGCCCTTCGGGACAGCATCCTCAGCCGGGTGCGGACGCAAGCCGCCGAGCAGCGCGTTGCCGAGCAGCGCGTTGTCGAACCGGCGTCCGAGCCGCTGTCCGCGCCTGAGCGGCTGCCCGCGCCCGAGGCGGTGCCCGCGCCCGAGGCGGTGCCCGCGCCCGAGGCGGTGCCCGCGCCCGCGCCGCCGACCACCGGCCCGGCCACCCCGGTCCCGCCGGCGGACCCCGGCCCGCGGTGGTGGCATCCGGCGCAGTGGCGTCCTCGGATGGGCCGGCTCACCTGGGCGTTGCCCGCCGCCGCCCTCGGTGCCGCGGTGTTCACCGCCGGTGTGCTGGCCGTCGACCGGATGCTCGACCCACAGCCGCACGCCGACGTCTACGTCGCCGCCGGAACGGATCTGGCTCCGCAGGCGCGTGGCAAGGTGTCCGTCGTGGACACCCCGTCGGGGGCGTCCGTCGTGCTGGAACCGGTCGGCCTGCCCGCCGCGGCACCGGGCTCCTACTACGCGGCGTGGCTCAAGGGGCCGCGCGGCACCGTACCGATCGGGTCGTTCCACGAGCGCCGGACCGGCGTACCGATCGAGCTGTGGAGTGGCGTGGACATCGCCGACTACACCACCTTCAGCGTCACCCTCCAGACGGAGGGGGCGCCGCCGACCCCGTCCGGCCTGGTGGTGATGACGGCGGCGCTGGACTCTTGACCTCAGCAGGCTGGCGCGGTCCACCGTCACCGGTGACCGCGCCAGCGGGCAAGCTTCGGCGCTCGTTCAGTTGTTGGCCCACGGCGGCGGTGCCGGCGGGGGCTGGGGCGCGGTGGGCGGGTCGCCCGGCTCCGGCTGCCCCTGCCGGTCCCGCAGCTCGGTGCGGTACTCCTCGTACGCGGCGGTGTAATCGCGTTCGGCCGCCACGGCCTCGCGACAGGTCTCCGCGCGCTCGCGGCAGGTGACGGCGAGCTGGGTCAGCTCCGTGGCGACCTGATCGAGGATGGTGGCCGCGGCGTCCAGTTCGTCGGTCACGATGTCTGTCAACTGGCCGCCGATCATGGATCCGTTGCCGATCGCCGCCCGCGCCGGCTCCATGAGCGTGCCGGCCATCTGGGCCGCCGTGTCCAGGACGGTCGCTGCGGCCTCGTAGTCCTCCGCGAATGGCACTTCGACGCTCCTTTCCGGCGCGGTGCCGGGTCACCTGTGCGGGGCCGGGGTGTCAGGACCAACCCCGGCCCCGGGTACGGCGACCCATCACTCAGGCGCGGGTGATCCCGGTGTTCATGATCTCGTCGAGCTGGACGGCCTGCGCGTCCATCGCCTGCCCCAGCGATCCGGCCGACTCGCCGGCCGCCACGGCGACGGCGTTGAACTGGGTGGCCACGTCGTTCAGTTCCCCACCGAGGCGGGCGAGGTCGGCCCGGAAGGTCTCGAAGATCTCCTGTACGCGCACCGTCGTCTCGTTGACCCGCGCGTCGAGTTCCACGCCGACCTCCTCGGCCTGGGCCCGGTTGGCGCCGGTCCACTGGACGCCGCCGAAGCTCGTGGTCACCGAGCGGGACTCCTGGCTGACCGCCAGCAGCGCCGAGACCACGGCGGTCTGGGCGTTGGTGATCTGCTCCTGAAGACCGGCGACCGCGCTGTCCGTCGTCGAGACGACGTTGCCACCACAGGCGGCGAGGCTGTCACCGAGGCTGCGGTACGCGCTGGCGTGCTGCTGGATCTGGGCGACGTCGCCGCCGAGCATTCCGACGTTCATGACTGCTTCCTCCCGATGTGTTCTTCCCGGGCGACCGGTGTCGCCTCGGTCGTCTGCATTCGCTGCCGGGTACCGTTTCGGTTCCCTCGCTCACCAGTCCGACCAGCCGCCGTCGGCCTCCAGGTCGAGCGGCGTGAACTCGTCGTAGCTGATGTCGATCCCGGGCAACGACTCCAGTTGGGGATCCCAGGTCGACGTGTCGAGCGCCGATCCCAGCAGCGGCGGCGTACCGTCGTCGTAGGCCGCTGAGAGCTGCGTCTGGGCCCAGAAGTCGTCGTCGAGTCCGAAGTCGACGGTGGTGCCCTCGGGTGCCCCGAGGCCGATCATGGTGTCGTAGGCGGTGTGGTAGAGGTCGGGCAGCTCGTGCTCGGCTACGTCGTCCCAGCTGACCAGCTCCGTTGACCCCAGGCTGCCGTAGCGGTACAGGTCGTCAGGCGGTGGCGCGTACGCATCGCCCGGATCGACGGAGAAGCCGTCAGGCAGGCCGCCATCGAGGTCGCGGGCGGCGGCAGGCCCGATGTCCGGGGCCGGGAGACCGGGCCGGCCCGCGAACGTGGGGTCGAACGGTGACCGGAACTCGTCGCGTACGTCGAACGCCAGCAGGCTGCCCGGCGGTGCCTGTTGTGCGACGAGCACGTCCGCCGTGGACACCTCGGCGAGTTCGGCGATGCGCTCCACCGCGAGATCGCCGCCGACCGGGTACTTGACGCTGACCAGTGCGCCCCCGCCGGTAGCCAGGCCTTCGGCGAAGTCGCTCTGCTCGGCGAGCCGGAACCCGTCGCCGTTGGCCCGGAACCCGACGGCCCCGATGAAGGGGATGTTCACCGCTGCCATCCCGTCGAGAGCAACTGTGGGTAGCCGCAGGTCCAGGATCGGACCGAGATTCACCTCGCCGGCAATCGAGGTGACCAGGCCGTAGCGGTCGCCCTGGTAGGAGAATCCGGCCATGCCGCCGATGGTGAGACCGTCCACCGGTGCCGTGTCGTTGTCGATCAGCAGCACGCCGTTGCGGACACCCACGTAGACCGACTCGGACGCGTGGTGCGGCCCCTGGGCGGAGGCGCCCCAGCCCACGATGTTGAGGATGGACTCCTTGGTCCGCGCGCCGCCGTCGAGGACATGGTTGGCGACGAACGCCGGGTTCTGCGGCGCCGCCCAGACGTGGGACGGCCCGTCAGCCGGCGGCAGGAACAACTGCCCGATGGGATGCAACGGTGGCTCGGCCGGCAGCGGAACGTAGAACGGCGAATCCGGGTGGCGACCGAGGCCGTCGGGAAGGGCGATCCGTCCCAACTCGTCCTGGGGGCCGGCGGCGCCGGTGCGGCGCAGGTCGCTGGACGCCCCGCCAAGCAGCAGATCGCTGGTGGGGCCGCCGAGCAGCGACGCGCCGGCGAAACCGGCGAGACGAGTCCCACCGCCAGCGATGCCCGTGTCGTCCGGGTCGTCCAGCCGGCTCTGCGGCATGTCCTCGGAGCGGTCGAGGAAGAAGAGCAGGTAACCGCCGGGGAGTTCCTTGAGCTGTCCGGGAGCCGACCGCATCCCGCCGAGGAGGCTCATCGAGCCGCGTGCCGAGTCCGGTACCGATCCGCTGTCGCCGCCGTACACGCTGCCGTCAGGCCCCACGACCGTGGCACCGGGCGGAATGAACTGCATTCCCGGTTGCAGCGGTATAGGTGTCGCGGAGCCGGGCAGGGTCATGGTCGGCCGGCGGGCGCCCGGCCCGCCGGTGGCCTGTGCCAGGACGAATTCGCCGCCGAGCGTGTCTGCCCCGGCCCCGCCCGCCAAGACGTTTGCCCCGGCCCCGCCCGCCAGGACGTCTGCTCCGGCCCCGCCCGGCAGGTTGCTCTGCCCGGCCGTTTCGGCCAGGGTGCCGATCACCGCGGGGCCGCTCGGCGGAGCCGTGCCGGCCGATCCCGGGAGCGGGTCGAACGTGGCGGTCGCCGCGGACGTCGTGGCTGCGCCGGTGAACAGGGCGAGCGACTCGCGCCCGGTGGCGGGACTGCCGGGTACGCCGGTCGGCCGCAGCGCACCGAGTACGTCGCTGAGCCGCTGCATGACCAAGGGGGCGGCCAGCCTCGGGTCGGCGCCCCGGAACACCCCTTCCAGCACGACGCCCACCTCGGCGACGCGCTGCGCGACCAGGGCCGCGTCCGGCCCGTCCGGCGGCGAGGTACGGGCGATCCGCAGCGCCTGGGCAAGTGCCTGTCCGGCGGCGAACGGACGCCCCGCGTCGACCGCGGAGATGGCCTGCGCCAGGTTCGCCGCGACCCCGGTGCCCTTGGCCAGGTCGGCCAGGTCGGTCCGGGTCCTGGCATCGAAGTCGAACGCCGTTCCGGCGACGGTCTTCGGGTCGCCGAGGACGCCCCTGGGATTGAGCAGCGCCGCCGCCCCGGCGGAGACCACCGAGAGTCCGTTGCCGAACGCGGCCAGCGCGTCGCCTCGGTCGAGAGCCTGGATCACACCGGCGGCCGGGGTCACGAGTCGGGCGACGTCCCGGACGGACGTACCGAGTCGCACCAGGTCGAGCGCCAGGTTCCTGTCGATCAGGTCGAGGCTCGCCAGCAGCGGCCCGCCGTTGCCCAGGACGCTGCCGGCCGCGCCGAGCCCCGCGGTTATCGCACCGACCACCGTCTTCGCCTGGGACGCCTGGAACACCGACGCACCGATGTCGAAGGCGCGCTTGGCGTTGCGCAGCACGTCCAGGGTGCTGCCGGCGTCGAAGAGATCACCCACGATGGTGCTCTGACCGACCAGCTTCGCCGCCCCGGCCGCCGCACCCAGCAGGTCGGCGCCGGCGGTGAAGGCGGACAGTCCCGCACCGATGGCGCCCAGCCAGTTGCCGTCGATGGCGTGGCTCACCGCCTCGACCGCGTTGACCGCCAGGGTGGCGATCCCGACGGCCTGCAGACCGGGTACGACGAGACTGGCGACCCCGAGCGCGATCTTGCCGATCTGGAAGATCGCCTTGAACGGGTTGTCCTTCCAGGCGGTCACGATGGCCTTGCCGATCGACTTGACGGTGTCGAAGATCCGGGACAGGAAACCCTTCTTCTTCTTTTTCCGCCGGCTGATGTCGGTCAGCACCCCGAGGTCGTCGAAGGTGACGTTGAGCTTGTGCTTGCCGAGATCCTGACTGCGGCTACCGGGGATGCCCCACTGGCGGGCGAGAATCAGGAACTCGGGGCTGCGCTCGACCGCGTCCCGGCTGCGCAGCCGCAGTCGACCCCGGCCCAGCGCGTCCACCACGTTGGCGCCCACCACGGCGGTCAGCTCGCGTTCGGTGAGCGCCGGAGCCCCGACGACGGCCAGGGACCGGAAGGCCGCGACGACCCGGTTGATGCGCTCGCGCAACTGCGGCCCGTCGGTCGCGCCCCGCAGGTAGCTCAACGCCCCCACGAACTGCGCCTGGACAGCCGGCGACTCGGCCATCGAGCGGGGGATCTGACTCGCGACGAGCGCGAAGAGCCGCTGCTGGATCGGTTCGGTCAGCTCGACGGGTGTCGCGCTGCTCAGATCAACCCCGGCGGCGGTCATCGCCTGGTCCACGAGCCCGGCCAGGCCGACCGTGTACGACTCGTCGATGGCCCCTGCCGCGCGGCCGAACCGCAGGACGACGTCGATGCCCGCCTCGTTGAAGAACGCCGTCGGGTCGGTGTCGCCCTCGAACCCGGTGGGCAGCAGCGCGCTCTGCACCATCCGGTTGGCGCGCAGGAACGCCACCGCCGCCGCGAACCGGGCCGTCAGGGTCGCCGCCGTGGCACTGGGGTCGGTCCAGCCGACCCGGGCGGCGAAGGCCAGCGTCTGCCCGAGTTGAGTGTCATCGGGCGCGGTGGTGTCCCGGCCCACGAGGTGGGCGGGCAGCCAGTCGGCGATCGCCGCGAACTCGACCTCGGCGGCGGCGATCTTCGCGGCCAGCTCTGCCGGTGCGCTCTCGGCGGTGGCGAAGTCGTGCGTGGCCAGCACGTCGCCCAGTCGCGGGAGATCTGCCGCGCGGGCGAGGCGGTGGTCCAGGTCGACGGTGCCGGCGACCCAGTCCAGCAGTCGCTGCGGGTCGGCCAGCACGTCGTCGACGGACCGTCCGTCGGACCAGAAGTCCTGCCAGAACACCTCGGTGGTGCGTTGCTCGGCCCGGCGCCGGAACAGGCCGAGGAAGCCACCGCCGGTCTGCTCCCCGTCCACCTGCGACACCGGTGGTCCGACGTGTTCGATGCCCAGCGCGAGGGCCAGCACTCGTAGGTCGGGCAGCAGTTCGGCGGGGAGGTCGGGTCGCTGCCCGGCCAGCAGCGCCGGCACCAGCACCGGCGACAGGCGAGCGAGTGCCGCGTCCAGCGCTGCGTCCTTGCCGGCCGGGGCGAGGCCGACGAGGACGGCCCGCAGATCCCGTGGGCCGGCGAAGCCGAGCAGCGCGCCGAGCACACTGCCGAGTTCGGCGGTGGTCGCGCCGAGGCTGGTGGCTAACCTCTGGGGATCGATCGCGAACTGCTCGGCGAGGTCGGCCTTGTCGATGACCCCGGCACCCAGGGTGGCGAACCCGTCCTGGACGAGGGCGAGTTGCAGGGGCGCCTGGCTGGTCAACTCGGCGAGGTTGAGCGCGCCGACCACCTGACGCCGCACCGCCTCCGCGCGGGTTGCGGTGTCGCGGAGCACCCCGCCCAACCCCCGCGCGCCCTGACTGTCGATACCGACGTACGCCATCGTCCGGCTCCTTCCCCCAACGCGCGTCCCTTGGCGAGGCTCGCGACAGCCAGGGTTCGCCGTGACGGTGCGGACCGGTTCCCCAGCCGGGTCGGGGAACCGCGACGCGGCTGGCCGGCGAATGTGGGTTGTGCGGGCCGCCCGGTCCGGCACATTCCGCGTCACCAGCTTCGGAGGTCACCATGTCCATACAGGTCAGCGCCGCGCCCGCAGGTGCCGCCACACCGTTGTTCGACGCCGAGCAGGCCCGCGGTGACGCCGCTCGCCGGTGGGCCGGTACGCCGCTGGCCACCGAGCACTGGCTGGAGCAGTCGAGCGGCTTCCCGCGTGGCGACGTGTCGATCGACCCCGCGGTGGCGGCCACGGTCGTCGCGGCCTCCCGGGGATACCGGTTGACCCGTGGCCACCTGGCGGAGACGGTCGCGTTCGCCGAGTTCCTCGCTGGCGAGGCGCTCACCGCCGAGGAGCGCACCGAACTGGAGCAGGACGTGGTGGACGCGTTCGAGGACTCGCCCAAGCGCGCGCTGCAGTCCCTGCGTCCACTGTCCGGCGGGGTGCGACGGGTGGCCGCCCTCAACCAGGTGCAGCGTGCGCAACGCCGGCTTCAGGCACTCACCGCCAGCTACCTGCTCGAACTGCGCCGCCAAGCCGACGGGCACGAGCTGAGCCCGCTGATGGCGGTGGTGAGCCGGCACAATCCGGTGGTACGGCACTGGGCGTCGGCGGGCGTGGTGCTGGTTGCCGACGCGTTGGCCGCACGGATGGAACAGCACCGGCTGGTGCTGTGCCTCATCGGCCGCGAACTCGACGCGCCGACCCTGCTCGCCGAGCGCCTGACGGCCCGGGCCGAGCAGGCAGGTCGCCTGGAGGCGGCCGAACTGGCCGCCTCGGAACTTCGCCTGCTGCTGCTGCGTGCCTGGCTGACCGACCTGGGCACCAAGGCACTCGCGAAGGTCCGGGAGGACGTCGCCCGGGCGGTGCAGTCCGCACTCGACGTGGACATCGTGGTGCAGCACGTGGGCTACCGGGCGGCGCTGGAGGTGGCGGATCAGCTGGGCTGAGCTGAGCTCTTCGCGGGTGGATCGCCCGGCACCCCGAGTACCAGGACCTGGGGTACCAGTCCCGAGGCAGAGTCAGCGACTGAACGCGGGCCACCTGGCTCCAGCCCCACAAGCCCACCGGCACGTCGCCGATACGGCAGCGAACCTCCGCAACAGCTGCCCGGGCGGCACGGTCGTACCCCATGACGGCCGCCCAGGACAGCTGGTACTCAGGCGGCGGTGCACACCGGGGCAGCAAGGCCGGTGGCGGTCCCGACGCCCTGGAAGCCGAACTCGGTGGTCTGGCCGGCGTTCACCGAGCCGTTGTAGCTGACGTTGCTGAACTGCACGGTGCCGCTGCTGCCGGAGCGGTTGGCGTTCCAGGCGTTGGTGACGCTGGCTCCGGAGGGCAGGGTGAGTTGGACGCTCCATCCGCTGATCGGCGCGGCACCGGCGGTGACCCGCACCGTGGCGACGAAGCCACCGGTCCAGGAGTTCAGCGAGACCGTCGCGGAGCACCCGGTGGTCGGCGGGGGCGGGGTGGTCGGCGGCGGGGGAGTGGTCGGGTCGACCGGTGGCGTGGTCGGCGGGACGGACGGCGTCACCGGCGGCGTGGTCGACGGGGGTGTGGGGTTGCGGCCCTTGTTCAGCTCGTCGAGGACCGCGTGGTAGGCGGCCTTCTTCTGGTAGCTCCCGTTGCCGCCGGTGAACAGCAGGCCCCGTTCCGAGGAGCGCCACGACTCGCTGTCGGAGATGCCCCAGACGGTGATGCCGGTGCACCGCTCGACGTTGAGGCAGGCCCGGACGACCTTGCGGTAGTTCTCCGCCTGGCCCGCTCCGATGTCGTTGTTGCTCAGGTCGTCGTCGATGTCCAGCTCGGTGATGTGCACCTCGACGCCGAGGTCGGCGAAGCGCTGGATGTTGGCCTGTAGATCGTCGGTGATGATGCTGTTCGGGTTGTCGTTGAAGTGCGCCTGGAACCCGACGCAGTCGATGTACTGCCGGTAGTTGCGGACGATGTCGTACAGCGCGTTGGCCTTGCGGTTCGGGGTGCCACCCTGGACCGTCAGGCCATCGACGTCGTAGTCGTTGATGCACAGCTTGGTGGTCAGTCCGCCCGCCTGGACGACCTGCTTGGCCCGGATGAACGAGTCCCGGATGACATCGGTGTCACCGGCGTCGAAGAAGTCACCGTCGCCGTTGGCGTCCCGGTTCATGCTGTGCGGCCACTGGTTGCGGCGCCGGCCGGTGTTGTTGTCCTCCAACGCCTCGTTGACCACGTCCCAGTACGCGATCCTGCTGCCCCAGCGGTTGATGGCGTTGCCGATGAAGGTGTTCAGTGTCGCCTGGCTGGCACCCTGCAACGCCCCGGCCTGCGAGTGCCAGACCAGCGTGTGGCCACGGACCAGCATGTTGTTGCTCTGGGCGTGGTTGACCAGGGTGTCCGCGCCGCTGGTGTTCTGCAGCCCGCCGCTGGAGGTGGCGATCCGGTCCGGCTTCATGTCGTTCTCGGGCGTCAGTTGGCTGAACTCCTGCCCGACGATCGGGTAGAGCCGGTTGGGCGAGGCGGCGACGCCGAAGAACAACCCGGCGTTGGCGGCTGCGGCCCGCAGCGTGGTCTCGGCGGCCGCGGCCGGAGCGCTGGACTGAACCACCACAGCGCCGCCCAGCAGCAACAGCACCGCCGTCGGCAAAGCTGTTCGAGCAACCTTTCTACGGTGCCGCAGGTCGCTGTTCACGGGACCTCCTTGGTGCTGGACGTCGTCTATCGACGTATATACATGTCCCCGAACGGTCAGTCTCGATACCGTCCCGCCGCACTGTCAACAACTTCCGGAAATGCTCCGGAAATGATCGTGAGGTCGGGAGGTCGCCGGATCGACGATCTCAGGCGTTCACCCCGGGGTCGTCGGTGACCGAGGAACTGGTCCGACGAGCGATAGCTGACGGATGGCCGATGGTTGCTCAGCGTGTCGCCCTGGTGACTGCATCGGCACGATGCTGTGGCCCATCGTGTTCTCCGGCAGCTCTTGTGAGCGCTGACGGAGGAGGGACAACGTGACGGTACAGGTCGGCTCGCTCGTCTACCGGGAGAAGAACCTGCCCCAGCACGCCGCTGCGGTGCAGGCTGTGTCAGCCGGAATACCGGCGCTGCTGTTCGGCAGCTCGACGAAGCTGTGGAAGTTCGTCGACGCCGACGCGCTGGTCAAGGCGCTGGCAGTGCTGCTGCAAGCGAAGTGGGTCGGCGGATTGGCCGCGACGCCCGGCGCAGTCGCGCTGAACTACGCTGCTCCGTCCGGCGCGGAGAAGCCTGGCACGGTGCGCATCGGCCGGGGCCAGGCGGTCGTCGAGTACTCCGCCCTGCTCGACCTGCAGCAGGCCGAGGTGTACCAGGCGCTGGTCCAGGGCGCGGCGTGGTTGGGCAGCCCCGGATTCGCCGCGCTGGCCGCGGACACGGTGGCCGAACGCTGGCGGTTTGCCGACTGGAGCGAGGTGGCCACTGCGTTGCAGGGTTGGGTGCCGGGCACCGCATACCCACAGCAGTTGACCGCGCACCGCGTGATCCGGCGTCCGGAGAGCGTGCTTGCCTGGTATGACCCGGTGCACACGACGTTCAGCCGTTCTCAGTTCCGCAACTTCTTCGGCGCCTGTGGCCCCACCGCCAAGTACCTCATCGGCCGTGTCCAGGACCTCGGCGGCCAGGTGGAGCTGGTGGCCGAGGAGAAGGGGCTGTACGGCACCAACGGCGCCGCGAAGCTGACCC
This sequence comes from Micromonospora sp. C95, assembly GCF_018070465.1. Lineage (GTDB taxonomy): Bacteria > Actinomycetota > Actinomycetes > Mycobacteriales > Micromonosporaceae > Micromonospora. The sequence goes on along the minus strand of NZ_JAGPXT010000003.1, from coordinate 221,160 downwards.
AGCTGGTCCAGGCAAACTATCCGAATCCGGTACTGATCAATGTGGTGAACGACGCCATCCACGAGTTCGTCCTGGAGCGGGCCACCGACGGTACGGCTGCCCTGTTCCAGGGGTACATCGGCGCGTACGACGCCTTATGGTGGGCCGAGTTCGACCGGGGTGAGGTCACCATCGGCGGCAACGAGCTGAGCACGTTGCGGAACCTGCGCACCACCTACGGCGGTGGTCGGGCAGTGCCGTTGCCCACCCTGCTGGCCAACCTGTGCACCTTCATGGAGGTCGACCAGTTGCGCAACGCCGGCATCGCCTGGCGGGCGTTGCCGTTCCTGCCGCAACAGCACTTCAACGACGACGGGCTGCCGTGCTTCGACGTCAGGGTGTGGCAGGTCACCCAGCCGCAGGCAGTGCTGAATGCGTTGCGCGTACGCCACGTCATCGACCAGCAGTTCACCTCATGGCTGAGCCTGGCCGTGCTCAGGGAGGCGGAGAACGCCGCCCCGCAGTGACGGCGGACCTGGCGCGATGTGGATGCCGGTTCCGCTGTCGACCGAAGCCCCGGCTTCGAGAAGCTGGCCAGCTGATCGGCAAGGGGGCCACGACCGGCAGGGCGCTGCACGGACGTTAGTGGGTCAGGCAGGTACGCCGTGGCGGAACCAGGCGGCCGGGGCACGCAGTCGGTCGAGGCTCGGTTGCCGAGCCGCTGCTGGTGGCGGCGTCAGCAGCCCAGGCCCTCCTCGTACCAGCTGGGAACGTCGCCGTCGGCGACCTGGTCGGCGATTTCCCAGACGACCTCCGGGTAGTCGCCCTCGTCGTTCATGTCGTGCAGCACCTGCCACTGGTGGCTGCTGCGCAACGCGGCTGCTGCCTGCTTGACCGCTTGTTCGTCGCCGGCGGAGTCGGCCCGGATCCACTCGGCGATCCAGTCGCAGGTGACCCTGCCGGCCACTGCGGCGCCGAACTGGTACGGGTCGTTGGCCCCGGCGTTGTCCAGTACCGACACGTCGAAGCCCGGCGGGGACGGCAGGTCGGCGAGAATCCTGGCGGCTTCCTCCCGGACGTCGCCCGGCGTGACGATCTCCGGAGGCAGCGCATCGAGGAACGCCTCGGCGTCCACCTTGATCACGAGGGTGAGGATCCCGTCGAAGGTAGGCCGCGTCCAGTTGCCCCCGGTGCGCAGCTCGACGAAGGTGCCGTCCTGCGGCCTGAGCATTGCCGACATGTCGTTCTCGCGGTAGGTGAAGATGCTTGCCGGTCGGTCCGCCACGGTGGTCGCCTCCGGTCTGCTGACGTGCAGCCGGTCGTCGTAGTAGTCCTGGTACTGCTCGTCCGGGTACCAGTTCATCTGGAGGCTGCGGTCGCCGTTGCGGAATTCGATGGTGCCGGTCTCCTCGGCGAACCCGTAGACGCTTGTCGCGTTCCAGCCCGGCTCGTCGATCAGCAGGCGCGGGTGCGCCTGCGCGGCCTTCAGGTCGAGTTCCCATCCGCTGATCGCGGCGGTGCCCACGCTGGGCAGGCCGGTCGGTCCGGCGTACCGGTCGTCGGGCGGTGTGGACCAGACCGTGGCGGCGACGACACCGGCCACGGCCGCCGCGGCGGCCACGGGGCCGGCGAGTCGACGGACGAGGGTACGGCGTACCGGTCTCGCCGGCACCGAGTCGAGCTTCGGGGTGGACATGATCTCCTCCAGGAGTTGCTCATCCGCCCCGGCGAGGCGCCGGATGATCTCAGGTCGATAGGGGTCGACGTCGCGGACCAGGCGGTCGAGGTGCTCGTCGGTCATCTGCCCTCCTCCGGGACGGGTACGGCCAGGACATCGAGTACATGTCCGGGCGCGTCAGGGTCGTCACCGACGAGTTCGCGCAGCCGGGCCCGCGCTCGCGACAGGCGGGTCCGGGCCGCGGTCGCGCTCACCCCGACCACCTGCGCCGCCTCCCGGGGCTGCAGGCCCTCCCACGCGACGAGCAGCACCATCTCCCGGTCCGTGTCGTTCAGTCGGCGCAGCGCGGCCTGCACCGCGAGTCGCTGCGGCACCTCGTTGCCGGGATCGGGTGTGGCGACCGCGGCCAGGCACTGCCGGAGCCGCTCGCCCAGCCGCTCTCGGCGGATCCCGCTGCGGTGGTGGTTCGCCAACACCCGGCGGGCCACTCCGTACAGCCAGAGCCGGATCTCATCGTCGGAGGGCAGGTCTGCGCTGCGCCGCCACGCCACCAGGAAGGTTTCCGCGACCACGTCGGCGGCGTCCTCCGGTTGCTGCACCCGACGTGCGGCGTACGCGAGAAGCGCTTCGAAGTTGCCGGCGTAGACGCGCCGGAACCGGTCCTCAGAGCTCACGTCTTCTGTATGTCCGGCACCAGGCGCATCGTGACACCACGATATCGTCGGCCGACCGGGTCACGAACCCGCGAGCCGTCGGCCCGCACAACGATCATGCGGCCCGAGGTCACGGTCGCAGCGGCACGCCGTCCAACTGGCCGCGAGTGCGCGGGCGCACCCCGATGGCGGACATCGCGTCGGCGTAGCGCCGGTACGCCAGGTCGGCCTCACCGTGCCGACCTGCTGCCACCAACGTACCGACGAACTCACCGTGCACCCGCTCGTCGTGGGGCTCCACCTCCAGGGCGCGGCTGAGCAGCCGCACGGTCTCGTCGAGCTGACACCGCTGCCGCGCCAGCGATGCCAGGGTGCGCACCACCCGGAGGTAGACGCGACGCGCCTCGTCCCGGGTCGGCGTCGCCCAGTCCTCGTACGCGGTGTCCTCCAGGAAATCACCCCGGTAGAGCTGTTCGGTGAGCAGCAGCACCGTACGGGCGTCCTCGACCGCTCCCTGTTCGACGAGCCGGAGCCCGTGCGCGGCATCGGTCACGAACTGCTCGATGTCGAGTTCCACGTGACCGAGATCGAGGGTCAGGCTGGCGTGCGCCGCGACGACGAAGTGGTCCGTCGGTGCGCGACGGTCGGGATCGAGCACCGAGCGGAGGGTGGACAGGGCCACGGACAGCCGGTGGCTGACCCGGCCCGGATCCTGGTCGGGCCAGAGCAACTCGCCGAGTTGCTCGCGCGGCACCGGTCGGCCGCGTCGAGCGGCGAGGATCCGCAGCAGATCCTGCGCCTTGCGTGACTGCCACGCCGTGGCCGGCACCGGCTCCCCGTTCACCCGCAGCTCGAATCCGCCGAGGGTGCGGATGCGGACCCGGGCGGCATGGTGCCGGCCGCCGACGCCCGGCGGAGGTACGCCGACCGCAGTCAGCCGCGCGGCGGCCAGGTGACCGGCGGCACGCTCCTGCGGCCCTGTCCTGGGCAGCCGACCGAGCAGCACCGCCAGCCGGTCCGCCGCCACCTGTGCCTGGATGTCCCGCAGGATCACCGCCGCCTCCCGCCAGGCCCGGCGCGTATCGTCGAGATCGGTGGTGGCGGCACCGCGGAGTTCCAGCGCCTCGGCCAGCGCGGCGTGGTCACGGTGCCGACGGGCAGCCTCGGCGGCCGTCGACGCGACCTTGACCGCCCGATCCCGGTCGCCCGTCTCCAGTGCCACCCAGCCGAGGGCCAGCCGGGCGGCCGCGGAATCGGGTCCGCGTTCCAGGGCCACCGCCCGTTGCGCCATGGTGATCGCCGTGGCACCGTCCTCAGCGGCCAGCACCCGGGCGAGCCCGGCGAGGGCCGGCACCAGAGCCTGGAGATCGTTGACCGGCTCGCTGGCCCGCAGCGCCTCTTCGAAGGCCGCTCGCGCCAGGCTCCCGCGGCCCCGCAGGGCGTGGACCTCACCGATTCCCACCAGGGCGTACGCGACCTTGTGCGACCCCATCCGCTGCAGGATCGGCACGGCCCGCTCGTAGCAGGCGAGAGCCTGTGCCGGTTGTCCGAGATGGAAGTACGCGGTGCCCTCGTTGCACAGAGTCAGCGCGAGCATCGCCGCGTAACCGTTGGACTCGGCCAGTTCCACCGCCGGCCGCAGCTGGGCCAGCGCCTCGGCGTAGCGGCTCTCGCCCACGAGCGCCGAGGCGCGATTGGCGCGGATCCGGGTCACCTGCACGGTGTCGCGGGCCGCCTCGGCGGATCGCAGCGCCTTCTCGTGGTGCTCGTCCGCGGCGCAGCGGTCCCCAGTCAGTTTCGCCGCCAACGCCAGCGCCGCGTGCGCGGCGGCGAGCGCGTCGTCGCCACCGACCGCGACCGCCGCTGTCAAGGCCCGGCGGGCGTGATCCCGGCAGGCGGTGGCATCTCCGGTGGTCCAGTACGCCGCCGCGGTCCAGGCGAGCAGGCGCACGTTGTCGGTGGTCGGGAGCGGATCGAGTCGGCCACGCCGGAAGATGTCGAGGGCGCGGTCCGGCTCGCCGCGCAGGTAGTGCACGAGCCCGTACCGCCAGGCGAGCGCTGCGACCAACCGTGACTGCCGCGCGGCGAGCATGTCGTACGCGGCGAGAGCGGCGTCGAAGTCGCCCCGGATCTGCAGGGCCTCTCCGTGCAGCAGCCGCAGCGACGGCGTGAGCGCCCACCCGGGCAGTGACCGGCAGGCTTCGTCGATGGTCGCGGCCCCACCCGAGGCGAGCATCGTCGCGCCGTGCTCGGCGAGCAGCCGGACGGTGGCCTCGACGGCACCACAGCGACCGTACGACCGCAGCGCCGGCACGAGATGTCCACCGTCGGCGTACCACGTGGCCGAACGTGCGTACAGCTGGGTGCGCCGCGCTACGGTCAGCGGCAGACAGCGTCGGACGACGTCGGCGACGACCGGGACCACACGGTATTCCTGCCCGCCGACGGCCGCCGGCGCGACGATGCCGGCGCGGGTCAGCCAGGTCAGCAGATGGCAGGCCCGCCGGTGCCCGAGGTGCCGACACAGGTCGGGTAGGACAGGGTCGAGGTGAGCGGCGTCCCGCAGCAGCCGGTCAGCCTCGGCCGGCAGGCCGGCGAGCACCTCCCGCATCAGGTAGGACTCCACCGCGGTACCCGGCCCGGCCAGGTCGTCGAGGTCGACGCCGCTGACCCCGGCCGACTTCGCTGCCAGCGCGACCAGCACCGGCCAGCCGGCCGTGGCGGCGTGCACCCGTGCGGCGAGCGTCGGGTCGGCCGTGCCGTGGTCCGCGACGAGGACGGCCGCCACCTGTTCGGTGGTGAGCGCCAGGTCGGCCGGGCCGAGTTCGGCCGGCATCCCCGTCGGGTGCCGGAGCATCGCCGGGGGATGTCGGGTCAGCACCGCGACCCGGAGTCGGTGCGGCAGCGCGTCCACGGTGTCCACGAGAGCGCGTAGCTGGCGGTGGGAGAGCTGAGGCACGTCGTCGAGGACAAGCCAGACCGGATCACGGCCGGACGGGTCTTGCACACACCGGGCACCGAGGTCGGCGAGCCGCTGGGGGCAGTCGGCGACCAGCGGGCCGGCGTCCGCGCCGTCGAACCAGTGCACCGCCCGGTCGCGCAGCCGGGCCCGTACCGCGCTGGTCTTGCCGTAGCCGGCGGCGGCCACGACGAGGGTGCACCTGTGCTGCTGCAGCCGACCTTGCCCGCCCATCCGACACCTTCCGGTGAGACTGGTCCACCTCCATTTGGCGCCTGCCGGGACATTGTGGGTACGTCAGCGTCGCCGTTGCGACAGCACCGATTGACGTCACCTTGACGGCGCTGTGAACCCCGCCTCCGAGCATGGGTGCCGCAGCGGGCCGTCCGGTCCGCGTACCGATCAACGCACAACGAGGAGGTGCCATGAGGAGTCTGCTGTCGGGCCGTGCGGTGCTCGCCGTGCTTGTCGTCCTGCCGACCGTGGTGGCGGTGACCGCTTCGGCCACGCCGGCTGCCGCCACTGACCCGCAACCCGGGGCGCACGCCGAGGAGCCGGCGGACCGGGAGATCGAGGTGGCCCGGCTGACCTACCGCAACGGGGTACGGGTCACGTTCGCCCAGGACGAGGAGTCCGGCGACTGGGGCCTGCGGGAGGACGGCCAGATCGACCGCAACGCTCCGCTGGTCCGCGACGACGCGTCCAGCATGCTGGCGGCGTACCTGAGCATCACCCCGAAGGACACGCCGGTGCCGCGCGAGTTGTTGTCGGAGCCACGGCCGGGCACGCCGACTCCACCGGAACTGAGTGACCGCACCATCGTGGCCTCACCGGTGGTCGCGGAGAACCTCGCCGTACCGTCGCCGGTCGGTGCGGCCACGACGGCGGTGTCGACCTGCTGGGACCTGTACTGGAACTCCTACCACTGGGCCGAACTGCCCGGTTACCCCCAACCGGACTCGGTGTCGCATCCGCAGCGGACCTACTACTCGTCCGACTTCGGCGGCATGGCCAGGTACTCGCACAGCTACCTGGCCAACTGCGGTGGCCACGCCCGCCACCGGATCTACTACAAGCAGGCGGGTTCGTACAAGAAGCACCACGACCAGGCGGTGCCGTTGTGGCACTGGCAGAAGGTGAAGAAGGGCTCGGTGCACCGCTACCGCAAGGTGCTCTACGACGCCACCTCGGGTGACACCCGCAACGGCAAGTACACCGGGTAGCGGACGGGTGCCGGCGGCGGCCGTGCCTCGGCCGCCGCCGGCCAGGATGTGATCCAGGATCTCGGGCCGGGTCGCACCTTCACCTGAGGTCGTTGGTCCCTCCGACGCGGAGCACCTCGCTCAGCCGGTCACGGCGCCGCAGCGCCGACTCGACAGGTACGACCGCGGCGGTCGTTGCCAGCAGCGCCATGCTCACCAGGCCGAGCAGCCACCACGGCAGGGCCGCCGCCGGGTCGGCGGCCTGACCGGTCAGCAGCCGTAGCTCGAGCGGGCCGAGGGTCAGCCGAGCGAGCAGGGCCCCGAGTAGCGGGCCGCAGAACGCGGCGACCACGACCGGCGGCAGCAGTTCACCGGCGGCGACCCAGCGGGCGTCACGTGGCCGCAGGCCGAGGGTCCGCAGTCGGGTCAGGGTCTGCCATCGTTCCGACGCACCGGCGGCGGTGGCGAGCGTGAGGCCGAGCAGCCCCAGCGCCAGCAACACCGCGGCGGCCGTCCACGCCAGCCGGAGGATCCCGGCGGTCAGCGGAGCCACTCGTTGCGCCCGCTGGACGTCCGCGCGCAGCACCACGTCGGCGGCGGTGCCGCTGTTGGACACGGCCCGCGCCGCGCCGGGGCCGGTCACCCAGACGGTGTTGGGAACGGCGGCCAGCCCCGCGTCGGCGAGAGCTGCGGCGTCCACGATGACGAGGTCGCCGGCACCGCCGACGGCGGGAGCGGTACCGACCGCGGCGAGACGGATCGCCGGGGCGTCGTCCCGGGCCAACTGCAGCCGCATACCGGTCCGCAGCTCGCCGTCGCTCGAACGGACCAGCGCCGGGACGTCCAGGGGCGCGGGACCGGGTGCCGCGAGCCGGGCCAGCGCCGGCGCGTCGGGCAGCGGGGTGGTGGCCAGCAGGCGCTGGAAGGCGGCGGCGTCCACGACGACCAGGCGTGGGGTGAGCAGTGCCGACTCGGTGAAGACGCGCGCCGAGTCGGTCACCTGCGCGGCGACGACCTGCTCGACCCCGGGCATGGTGGTGATGTGCTCGGCGAGCGCGGGCGTCGCGGCCTCGGCATCGGTGTCGACGTCGAGGCGGGCGTCGGCGCCGACAATGCTCCACGCGCCGTCGGTCAGGCCACGGTCGACGGTGGTGCCGACGACAAGCGCGAACGACGCGAGCGCCGTGGCGCTGACAAGTGCCAGCAACGGCAGCGCGCGTCCGGCCGTGGTAGCCGCCCGGGCGGCGCCGAACACGGCAAGCGGGCGGCGCGAGCGCAGGGCCTGTCGGAGCGCGAGCCGGACTCCGACGGGTAGCAGCCGCAGCAGGACCAGCGTGCCGGCGAGCACACCCAGGGCGACGGCGCTGACCGGCAGCACCAGGTCGCCGGTCAACTCAGCGGCGTCGCCGTCGGCGGCGACGGGCAGCAGCCCGCGCTGGTGCAGGGTGACGACGGCGGCGACCGCGGCGATCAGCACCGTGGCCTCCACGGCGGCGCGGCGCAGCCGGCCGGTGGCCAGGATCCAGCGGCGCGCGGCCGGATTGGCGGGTTGGTGCCGGTCGCGGCTGGCCCGGGCGGCGGCGAGGGTGCCGAACGCCGGCCCGGCGACGGCACCGGCCAGGACCACGGGAACGGCCCAGGTCCAGGAGACACCCGGAGCGACCGCGCGGGCGAGCGCGAGCCCGACGGCGCTGGCCGAGAAGGACACCAGGGCTGACTCGATGAGCAGTTCCGCACCGAGGTCGGGTAGCGCCGCCCCACGCTGCCGGGCGGCGCTCAGCACCACGGTACGGCGGCGGACCAGCAGATCGGCGGCGAGCAGCAGGACCAGTACCGTGCCGGTCAGCACCCCGGCGAGCAGGACGGCGGCCTGTGCCGAGGCGGCCCCGATCTGGGTACGGGCGTCGCGCAGGACGGTGTCGAGCTGTGATGCCCATTTCAGGGACTGGTCCCGGGCGCCTGACGAGCCGGAGGTTGCCTTGAGCGTGACCACCCGCCGGGCGAGCGTCGCGGTGGCGTCCCAGGCGAGCGCGTCGGGTTCGGGGGCGAAGTGGACGGTGCGCCGCAGTTGATCCTCGTCGAAGGCGAGCCGGGCGTCCGGCAGCGACTCGCGCGACAGCAGTCCGGCGAACCGGGTGGTGCCCACACCGTCGGCGCCGGGCACGGGCCGCAGTAGTGCCGGGGCGAGTTGCCAGGCGGGGTCGGCGCTGTCCACGGGGCGGTAGATTCCACTGATCCGGACATCCTTGTCGCGGCGCTGGCCGTCCTGGACCGGGATTCGGTCGCCGGGACCGAGGTTGAGGGCGGCGGCGTCCGCCTCGGAGAGGCCGACCTGCATCGGCCAGGGCGGTCCGTTGAAGGGGATCTCGATTGACCGCCCGGGGACGGCGGTGCCGGGCGCGTTGCCGGCGATCCAGGTCACGTCCGGGCCGCCAAGGTCATCCGCCAGGTAGGTGACCTGGAGGGTACGCGGCTGATCGCCGTCGACGATGTTGAGACTCGGGCTGTTGACGACGGCGATGGGCGGAAGCAGCGCGGCGTCCAGGTCGGTCCCGAGCGCGTACGTCGCCCGGGCGCGGAAGTCGTCGACATCCTCGGCGAGGCGGGGTATCCGGATCCGTCCGCCGGTCGGGCCGTCGTCGCGTTCCCAGTTGGCATGGACGAGGACGTTCGAGTCGTTTCCGGCGCGGCGGACCGTGTCCTGTACGGCGTCGTCGGCGGCGGCACGGAGCAACGCCGGCACGGCCCCGGCGAGCAGCGCGACGGCCGCGATGACGGCGGCGGTGAGCAGCAACGGTCCCGCGTCGGCGCGGCCACGGGCGCGGACGCTGGGCCAGTGCGGTGCCGGCCAGCGGCGGGTCAGCCACCGGTTCACGGCGCCACCCGCAGGTGCGCGGCGTCGGCCCGGCGAACCTGGACGACCACCACCACGGCGACCGCCAGCAGGGATCCGGCCAGCAGGACGGCCAGCAGCGCGGCCTCGGCCGGCCACGGCCAGTGTGGTTGGGCGGCCGGCACGGGCGCGGCGCCGGAGTCGGAGCGTACGAGCAGGGGAGCGACGACGCGGGTGGCGAGCGCACCGACGGCCGCGCCCGCCGCGAGCAGGGGCAGCAGAACGCCGGCGTGTTGGCCGAGCAGCACGGCCCGGATGCCGCGCCGGGACATCCCCACGCCGCGTAGCCGCGCCACCTCGACGGCGCGGGCCTGTAGGTCGCAGGTGACGTGCAGGACGACGCCGGCGAGCAGCAGCAGGGCCGCGGCCGGCACGACGAGCCGCAGCGCGGCCGGCAGCCCGGCGTTCAGCGGGCCGCCGGTGAGCCGGGCGGTCTCCGCCTCGCGGGTCGTGACGGTGCCCAGGTGCAGGGCGGCGGCCCGTTCGGCGGCGCCGGTTCCGGCCGGGTTGCCGACCCACCAGGCGTCGACCGGGAACGACAGGTCGCCGGTGACTGCGCGGGCGCGGGACAGCAGGTCCAGGTCGGCCAGGACGGCCACGGCACCGGGTGCGGACGGCACGGTCGGCACCACCTCGGTGACGACGATCGGGACGGGCGTGGTGCCGACCGTGACGCTGAGCTGGCTGCCGGTGTCGGCACCGACCTCGCTGGCGAAGCGGGCGGAGACGGCGACGGGCACCGGGCCGGGGGCCGGGAAGGCGGTGGCGACGAGGTTGGGGGCGGCGTACGCGACGCTGCCGAGGTCGACGGTCGCCGCCATCCACAACGCGGTCCCCGTCGGCGTGGCCGAGAGCACGACGGTCGGGTCGCGCACCGTGCTGGGCACCTGCGACACCGACGTGGCGGTCCAGTCCGATCCCTCCGCCGATCCGGCGGGCGGCACGGTGAGGGTGACGGCAATGGCGGCGCGGCCACCGACGCCGTACCCGGCATCCGGCCCGGCCTCGACCGGCAGGGACACCGCGACGAGGCGCAGTCCGTCGGCGGTCGCGCATTCGGGCAACGGGTGCGCCCGGCCGTCGAGTGGCACGGCGGGACCGGTACAGGGTGTGCGCAGGCCGGCGGCGTCCTGCAGCAGCAGCCGGGGCGTCACGGCGAGGGGGGTGTCTCCGGTCGCGGTTCCGGTCAGCACGAGCCGGGCACCAGCCGGAATGGCGAGGCCGGTGACGCGGGTCGGTGGGGCGAGCATCGCTGCCACCTCTGTCCACCTGCGGTCGCGGTCGAGCCGCCCGCGCAGCAGCGCGTCGGCGCGGCTGGTGTCGACGGCGACCAGGCGCGGCGCGTCGCCGGCGGTGCCGAGCCACTGACCGACCGCGGTACCTCGGTCGAGGGCTGGACTCACCGTCCCCCCGGTGGCTGCGCCGACGACCGCGCCCTCTCCGGCCGCCGGTGCCGTGCTGAGGGCGAGTGCCAGGTCGGTGCCGACGGAGAGCGCGGCCTGGTCGCGCTGCGACTGGTGCCAGGTGGTGTCGAAGGCGAGGCCGAAGGTTCCGGCCGCGCTGGCCAGCCCGACGAGCAGCCCGGCGGCGAGCGCCTGGGGCCGGCGGGCGGCCTCGGCGACCGCCAGCGGAAGCGCCAGCCCACGGGCTCGGTACGCCAGCCGGTCGACGCCGCGCAGGGCGGGCAGCACCACCCGCAGCGCCAGGGCGGCGCCCGCGGTGAGTAGCAGCGCCGGCACGAGCACCCGGACCGCGTCGGCGCGTGGGCCGGCGGCGGTGGGCTGCGCGTACAGCTGCCACCACCCGGCGGCGGCGAACACCGCGAGCAGCAGGTCGGTGCCGGACCGGGTCAGCAGGTCGCGGCGGGTGCGGCGGTCGTCGGCCGCCGGGGCGGGCCGGACCGCCAGGACGGTGAGGACGGCGGCGAGTACCAGCGCGCCGCCGGCGACCGCGAGGACCTGGGCACCGGTGATGGCCGGCTGGGCGGTCAGGCCGGCGCCCTCCAGCGGCGGCAGGTGGGTCAGGCCGGCGTGCACGGCCGACGAGGCCGGTATCGCGAGCGCGGCGGCGACGGCCGCGACGACAACGGCGTCGAGCGTCGCGGTGGCGGCGAGTTGGCCGCGGCTGGTGCCGAGGGCGGACCGCAGCGCGGTCTCGTCGGCGCGTACCCCTGCGGTCAGTCGGCCGGCGAGGACGAGTGCCGTCGCGGCCAGGACGCCGCCGAGGACGGCGACGGAGAGTACGACGGCGGCGGTGACGTGCCGCTGGTCGTCGAAGGAGCGCAGGGTCAGCGGCAGGTCGGAGGCGACCCGGGCGAGCCGGACGCGGTCGCCGAGGGTGCCGGCCAGCCGGCGGTCGGCGCCGCGGACGGCCCGAGCCACGGTCGCCAGGTCGCGGCGGTTGGCCTGGGACAGGTCCGGATGGGCGGTGATCTCCATCCGGTCGACGGTGGCGCCCGTGGTGACCAGGTCGGCGAGGTCGACGAGGAACGGGCCGTAGGCGTTTACCGGCTGCCGGAAGCGGCCGTCGCGGTGGCCGGTGGCGGAGCCGGCCGCGGCCAGCGGGTCGCGGTCCCAGCCGCGCTCCGGCAGCGGGCGGACCACACCGACGACAGTCACGTCGATGGCCGGTACCGGCGCGTGGGCCAACTCGGCGCCGAGGCGCACCCGGCTACCGGGGGTGAGGCCGAGCAGTTGCGCGGTGGACTCAAGCACCACGGTGTCGCCACGCTCGCGCGGCCAACGCCCGGTGACCAGCTCTGCTCGGGTCGGCAGGTCGTCCAGCCCCGACAGGTACGCCTGCGCCGGCACGGTGGTGCCCGGGGCGAGCGCGGGCGGCAGCGCCCGTAGCACCGTCGACGCCCGAGCGGTGGTGGTCACCGGGAACGGGGCGAGCGCGGCGACCACCGCGGTACGGGTGTCGGCGGCCACGGACCGGGTGTCCCGGCCCTCGACGGTGCCGGTGTAGACGGTCACCTCGACGTCGGCGGGATCGGCGTGGGCCATGGCGACCTCCAGCGCCCGCTCGGCGGTGCGGGTGCTCAGCAGGGTGCAGGTGCCCAGCAGGGTCGCGCCGACCGCGACGATTCCGACGAGGGCCGCCAGCAACGGCCACTGCGCGCGGGCGCGCCGGCTGACCAGCCTCAGCATCGGCGCGTCACCTGGCCTCCGGCCCGGGTTCGGCTTGTCCGGCTGTCTCGTCGCTGAGCTGCCCGTCGTCGATGCGGATCACCCGGTCGGCCAGTGCCATCATCACCGGATCGTGGGTGGACACGAGTGCGGTGACGCCCTCGGATTCGACCACTCCGCGCAGCAGGGCCATCACCGACAGGCCGGTCTCGGCGTCCAGCTGCCCGGTGGGCTCGTCGGCGATCAGGAGCCGGGGCGAGGCGGCCAGCGCGCGGGCGATCGCCACCCGCTGCTGCTGGCCGCCGGACAGCTCTGCCGGCCGCTGCCCGGCGTGCTCGGCCAGGCCGACCAGCTCCAGCAGCAACTCGACCCGGCGCTCACGCTCGGCCGGGGCGACGCGGCCCAGCCGCAGCGGGGCGGCGACGTTCTCCGCGGCCGACAGCACCGGGATCAATCCGAAGCTCTGGAAGACGTACGACACCTTCTCGCGCCGCAACCGGGACAGGCCGTCCTCGTCGAGGGCGGTGACGTCGGTGCCGTCGACGTGCACGGTGCCGGTGTCCGGGCGATCGAGGCCGCCGATAATGTTGAGCAGGGTGGTCTTGCCCGAGCCGGACCGGCCGACGAGCGCCACCATGGCACCGGCGGCCACGTCGAACGACACGCCGCGCAGGGCGTGCACGACGGTCGGCCCGGTGCGGAACCGCCGGTGCACGCCGCGTACCCGCAGCAGCGGCCCACTGCTCATTTGCCGGCTCCTGAGTTCATTTGCCGGCTCCTGAGTCGGGGCGGATCGTGATGTGGTCGGGTTCCAGGGCCAGCCGGACCCGTCGGGTCAGCGCCAGCGCCTGACGGAAGTCGCGGGGCACCTGCACCCGCCCGGCCCGGTCCATCACGGCGTACTCCTCGGCGATCACGTGCGTGTCGCCCTGCGCGTTGGTGGTGGTGCGGCGCAGCACCTCGCTGCTGGTGCGTCCGTCCCGGATCGCGACGGTCCGTTCGACCTGGCCGCTGACCGCCGGGTCGTGGGTCACCACCACAACTGTGACGCCGTACCGCCGGTTGACCTCCCGCAGGACGCCGAAGACCTCCGCGGACGTGGCGGCGTCCAACTCGCCGGTCGGCTCGTCGGCGAGCAGGATCCGCGGCTGGTTGGCCAGCGCCACCGCGATCGCGACCCGCATCTGCTGCCCTCCGGACAGTTGCCCGGGGCGCCGGTCGGCGCAGTCGGCGACACCGAGGCTGTCCAGCAACTCGGCGGCGCGCTCCCGGCGCTCCCGCTTCGCGGTACGGGCCGCCGTCATCGGCAGGTCCACCATCTCCCGTGCGGTCAGGTAGGGGATCAGGTTGCTCGCCGTCTGCTGCCGGACGAACCCGACGGTGTGCCGCCGGTAGTCCACCCGATCCGCGCGGGACATCGCCAGCAGGTTCCACCGGTCGACCCGGACCCGCCCGGCGGTGGGGGCGTCGATGCCAGCCAGGATGGACAGCAGCGTCGACTTGCCCGACCCGGAGGCGCCGACGACCGCGACCAGCTCACCGCCGGCCACAGCCAGGTCCAGTCCCTGCAGGGCCTGCACCTCGATCGAACCGGTCTGGTAGATCCGCACCAGGTTCTCGCAGACGATGAGGGCGTCCCGGCCGAACTCGGGCGCCCGCGCGGACGGCTGCGGCAGGGACAGCGGTGTGCTGGCCATTCCTCACCTCCGTCCAGGACGTGTCGACGTCGAGCCGACATCGGTGGCGGCCCGGCCCACCGATCGGGCACGTGGTGTCGCCTGGCCGGCACGCATGGTTGCCCGATGCGTCAAGAGCCCTGATTGCCGACGCTGACGCAATTGAAGCAGTTTCGCAATCGGCGGCATCCTTCCGGTGTCCTCAGAAAGTCCTCAGACAATCGAGAAGGTTCGGCGCGGCTCTTCCCGCAGGCTCTGAACCGGGTCCGCACCGGCGGCCCCGGAGCAGAGGGAGAGCTGCCGCAGTGACCACGGGTCATAGCACCGCCGATGCCGTTGGCATGGGTCAGGGCGGTCTGCAGGGACAGGGCCGACGTGCCTGGCGAAAGAGATCCGGAGAGACCGTCCGGAACAGCTGTGACACGGTGGGCCGGGGCGGACGTCGGTCACCGGACGTCGGGCGTGCCCCGGCTCAGTCAGCGACGGCCGAGCAGGTCTACACCGACCTGGTGGCACAGAACGGCGCGTCCGTTCGCGCGTACCTGCTCCGTCTGACCCGCAACCAGACGATCGCCGAGGACGTCTATCAGGAGACCCTGCTGCGGGCGTGGCGTCACCGGCAGAGGTTGGTCGGCCGGGAGGGCTCGATCAGGAGTTGGCTGTACACGGTCGCGCACAACGCCGCCGTGGACCAGCTGCGGGGACGACGGTCGCAGCCGGTGGGCGCTGAGATCTGGGACAGCATCCAGCAGCCGGTTCCTGACCATGCCGATGCCGTCGTGACCGCTGCCTGTCTCATGCCGGCGCTACGCCGGCTGACCGCGGAGCACCGTGACGTGATCTTCGAGCTCTACTACCGTCGCAGTACGGTGACCGAGGCCGCGAGATCCATCGGCATACCGCCGGGAACAGTCAAGTCCCGGGCTCACTATGCCGTCCGGGCATTGCGGGCCGAGCTGGTGTCGGCGGCTTCGTCCGGATCGGGAAGCCCTTCATGAGCCGGCGGCACACCTCCGGATTCGGCATCCTCGGCATGGAGCGGGATCCGACCCCCGGAGATCCGGATCAGATCGACCAGCTGGCCCGCTTCTACGAGGAGATCCGCGACGACGCCCAGACCGGCGTGCGCGTCCTCGGTCGGGGCGGATCGTTGTCGAGAGCGCGCGGCGAATCGATGGAGAAGCTGCGGGACATGCTCGACAGCCTGCCGCGCAAGTTGCAGCAGGCGGTCGACTCCTTCGACACGGCGGCCCAGGCCTACCGCAGCTACAGCCGGGCGCTGCGCGAGCAGCAGACCCGCATCGACACCGCGATGGATCAGGCGACCGAGGCCGTGCAGGTGGTACGGCTTGCCGCGCCGCGGGTCGCCGTCGACGCCACACCGGAGCAGGCGTCGGCGGCGAGGGCGTCGGCAGACCAGATCGCCGGCGCACGGGACCAGCTCTCGGCCGCGCAACGGCTGGCCGCCGACGCCCGCCGACTGCGGGAGGCCGCGTCCGCGCGATGCAATCGGGCGCTCGACGACGCCGCCTCGAAGGCCATCAAGCCACCGCCACGGCGCAACTTCTTCCAGCGCATCGGCGACTTCTTCAGGAACAACCCGATCCTCCGCCTGATCATCGACATCGCGATCGCCGTCGTCGGGGTGCTGCTGCCGGTGGTCGGCATCGTGCTCGCCGCGGTAGCCCTCGTGGTGACGGTGGCGGTCCAGGCGGCGAACGGGAACTTCGAGTTGGGCACGCTCGTGGTGGGCCTGGTGGCGCTCGTGCCCGGAGCGAAGCTGTTCGGTCCGTTCGTGCGAGGGGCGAAAGCGGTAGCGCCCGGCCTGGTCAAGACGGTTGGCAGCGGAGCTGCGGCATTCGGCCAGTTCGGCCGGAACAACACCGTGATCAGTGGCCTGCTCCGGTTCGGTGGCCGTGGTGGTGGCTTCGGCAAACAGGTCGTCACGGACTTCGGTAAGGGTGTGGTGGAGGAGGTCGCGACCGTCGGCCTCAACAAGCTCGGAAACGCCAAGGGCGCAGAATTCAACGCCGCCTCGATCTTCGGCGGCGCGGCGGCGGGCGCCGCCGCCGGAGGAGCCGTCGACGGCTTCCGGAAGGGCTTCTCCGGCGGCACCGAGTTCGATCTCCCTGGTGGTGGCGCCGACGGCTTTTCGGGGGCGAACACCGCCCGTGGTGGTGACGGGGCACCCGCCGGCGACGTGTCTGTCGACGCTGGCGCGGTGGGCAACGGGCCGTCGGGCGGATCCACGTCCACCGACACACCGGCCAGCCCGGCACCGTCGCCGACCCCAGGAGGCGACGGCTCTGCCGGCACCGTCCCGGCACCGCCCGCTGCTCCACCACAGGGAACCTCCGCACCGCTGGCCGGTGAGGCACCGGCGGCCGGTGGTTCCACCGGCGTTGCCGATCCGGCCACCGTTGCTACTGCTCCGACACCGCCGGCGGGGTCGGGTGCGCCGGTGGGGTCGGGCGCGCCGGTGGGGTCGGGTGCGCCGGTGGGGTCGGGTGCGCCGGTGGGGTCGGGTGCGCCGGTGGGGTCGGGTGCGCCGGTGGGGTCGGGCGCGTCGGCGGGGTCGGGTGCGCCGGCGGGGTCGGGCCCGGCTACGCAGGGTTCCGGGTCCGAGACTGGTTTCCCGACGGCGTCGAATTCGGGCACCGGCGGACCTGCGCCCCAGGCACCCGCCGGAGGTGGACCGGCCGCCGGCGGAGTGACGTCGCAGGGACCGGTGACTGCCGGTGACTCGGCCGATGCGCCACCCAGGACGGATCAGCGTGAGGCGGTCACCGACCCGGAGCCAGGCCCGGTGGGCGCCGGTCCGGCGCAGGCGGATCCGGACGCACCGGCGGCCGCCAGCCCATCCGGTGTGGGTGCCGCGGATGGCCCGCCGCCGCGTACGCCGGCCGATGCCGGATCCGCGTCTGATGCCGGTCCCAGCGCTGCCCGCCCGGGACCGGACGCCGATGACGGATCGGACCACCTCACGGAGCCGCCGGACGCGCCCCCGACGAGCGAGGACGCACCGGACGTTCGCAAGGCCGACAACGAGTCGGCCCGCGAGGACTCCGTCGAGGAGCGCGCGGGTGAGGCGGTGACGGGGATCGTCGCCAGCGGGGCAAGCGATGCGACATCGGCCGCCATCGAGAAGGAGGAAGCCGAGGATTCGCCGGCCGACGCGCTTGTCGAGGCGGCCGTCAAGGCGGGTTTCGTGTTGGGTGCAGCCGACGCGGCCACGGACGCCTCAGCCTCCGACGACACCGGCATCACCAGGAAGTTCCGCAGGTAAGGGGTCCGCCGGCTGCCTGCCGGCGGTGGTCAAGAGATCAAGGAGTACCACCATGCCCGATTTCGCGGTCAACAGTGAAGAGACGGCCCAGACCTCGGCGGCGCTGCTCAACGACTTCTCCCAGCTTCAGGACAAGCTGGTCGAGGTGCGTGGCAAGGTGCAGAACCTGCTCGCGCAGGGCTATCGCACCCCGGCGGCCCAGCAGAAGTTCCAGCCGTTCTTCGACGAGTTCGCCAAGGGGTTCGACCAGGTGAACCAGGGCTTGCAGGGCATCGGCAACTACGTCCGTTCGGTCGGTGAGGCGTTCGCCTCCACGGACCAGGACCTCGGCTCGCGTCTCGGCTGACAGGCGTTCCAGTAACGAACCGGACCCGCCCGGCGTGCGCAAGCGCCGGGCGTGTCCGCTTGAGAGGAAAGGAGGAGGGTCGAGATGCGGCTCAACGTCAGTCTGGTCTCCGACGCCTCACCTGCGGCGGAGCCGCTGGTCGTGGAGGCTGAACCGGGGACGTCGGTGGGGACGTTCGCCACCGAACTGGCCGAGGCTGTCGGCGGCCGTCCCGGCACGCTGTTCCACGGTGCACAGCCCCTGGACCCGGGACTCTCGCTGGCCGAGGCGCGGCTGGGTGCCGGCGCCGAGTTGGGCCTGAATCGTCCGGCCCGGCCGATGGCCGGCCGGGCGGGTGCGGTGGAGGTGCGCCTGGTGGGCGGCCCGGGAGCCGGGGGGATCGTGCTCCTCCCGCCCGGGGAGTACGAGGTGGGCAGCGCGCCCACGTGCCGGGTACGCCTTGGCGGCGACGTGCCGCCGGTCGCAGCCCGGCTGCTGGTCACCGTGGATCGTACGGTCACGGTGACCGCGGTGACCGCTGCCGAGCTGGATGGCGTTGCGCTGGACGGCAGCGCTGAATGGCCGGCCGGCCGGCAACTGGCGCTCGGCGGCATCCTGCTGGAATTGGCTACCGGCGTGCCGGTACGGGCTCCGTTGAGCCGTGCGGCGGACGGTTTCACCTGGGAATTCAACCGGCCGCCGCGGTTCTTCCCGAACGTCCCGGGTGGACAGTTCCGGCTTCCCACCGCGCCGACCGAACCCGACCGAAACCCGATCGGGCTGGTGACGCTGCTGTTGGCCCCGGCCATCGGGGCGCTGGTGGGCATTCTCGCGACGGGCAACTGGCGGTTCATCTTCCTCGCGCTTGTCTCGCCGCTCGGTGCGTTGCTGACCCAGTTCGGTGCCAAGCGACGCGGCCGGAAGAGCCTGGCCGAGCGGACGCAGGAGTACGAGGAGAAGCTCAGCCGGGTCCGTGCCGACATCGACGAAGCGGTGCTGGAGGAGCAGCGGGCCCGCCGGTACGCCTACCCGGATCCGGCGTTCACCGGCCGGATCGCGACCCTTCCGGGCGAGCGACTGTGGGAGCGCCGTTGGCGTGACGAGGACTTTCTCGCATTGCGGGTCGGCACCTGTTCGATGCCGTCGGCGGTGCGGGTGGAGGATCCGGCGCTGGACGAGCACCGGCGGATCACCGTGCCCGAGCTGGGCCAGGTGCCGGTGGCCGTGGATGTGCGCGACAACGGTGTGGTCGGTGTCGCCGGCGACCGCCTGGACCGGCTGGCTCCCTGGCTGGTGGCACAGGCGGCCGTGCTGCACAGCCCCGACGATCTGCGCATCTGTGTGCTCACCGATGCCGCCGGTGAGAAGCGCTGGTCGTGGCTGCGCTGGCTGCCGCATGCCCGTGCCGACGGTGAGGAGGCGTACATCCGCGTCGGCACCAGCGCCGAGTCGGTGTCGCGGCGCATCGCCGAACTCAACCGGTTGATCGCGGCGCGGTCGGCCGGTGACCGGTCGAGCGGGGCGGAACGGGGCGGTGCCGCCGGCGATCCGGACATCCTGGTGGTGTTCGACGGCGCGCGGCGACTGCGGTCGATGCCCGGCGCGGTCACGCTGTTGCGTGACGGTCCCGCAGTTGGCGTGTACGTGATGTGCCTGGAGCCGCAGGAGCGGCTGCTGCCCGAGGAGTGCCGGGCGGTGGTGGTGTCCGGTGCGGGCGGTGCGTCGTTGCGGACCGCCAAGACGCCGCTGGTCGCCGGTATCCGCGCCGACGAACCGGACGCCGGATGGTACGAGCGGGCTGCCCGGCGGATGGCGCCGTTGAGTGTGTCCGGGGATGGTGACGAGATGGTGCTGCCGCAGTCGGCACGCCTGCTCGACGTCCTCGACCTGGAGCCGCCGACGCCGGACCGGATCGCGGCGGGCTGGGCGGTCCGGCCGCGCAGCACCGAGGCGGTGCTCGGCGTCGGGCTGGACGGCCGGTTCGCGATCGACCTGGTACGCGACGGGCCGCACGCCCTGATCGCGGGCACCACCGGAGCCGGCAAGTCGGAGTTGTTGCAGACCCTGGTGGCCACGTTGGCGGTGGCGAACCGGCCGGACGAGATGACCTTCGTGCTTGTCGACTACAAGGGCGGTAGTGCCTTCGCCGAGTGTGAACAGCTGCCGCACACCGTCGGCATGGTGACCGACCTGGACACCCACCTGGTCGAGCGGGCGCTCACCTCGCTCGGCGCGGAGTTGCGTCGTCGCGAGCACGTGCTGGCCGCGGCCGGCGCCGCCGACATCGTCCGGTATCAGGAGCGACGCGCCCGTGACGCGAGCATGCCCGCGATGCCGCGGCTGGTACTTGTCATCGACGAGTTCGCGTCGATGGTGCGCGAGTTGCCGGACTTCGTCACCGGTCTGGTCAACATCGCGCAGCGGGGCAGATCTCTTGGGATCCACCTGGTCCTGGCCACGCAGCGGCCGTCCGGAGCGGTGACCCCGGACATCCGGGCGAACACGAATCTGCGGATCGCTCTGCGCACCACCGACCAGGGCGAGAGTCGGGACATCATCGACGCACCCGATGCGGGTGAACTGTCGCCGCGCACGCCGGGTCGGGCGTACGCCCGGCTGGGGTACGCCGCGCTGCTGCCGTTCCAGGCCGGCCGCATCGGCGGCAAACGGCCGGTGCTGGGGGACCGGGCCGACGAGGTGCGCGTCGAGGTCACCCACGTGAACTGGTCGCGGCTGGGTGACCCGGTTCCGGCCCGCCGCTCGTCGACTGCCACGTCTGGTGGCCCGGCCGACACCGACCTGCGGGAACTGGTCGCGGCTGTCGTCGCGGCGACCGACAGGCTCGGGGTGCCGCGGCAGCCGAGCCCGTGGCTGCCGGCGCTCACCGAGGTGGCACAGTGGGCGGATCTTCCTCAGCCGCCCCCGGCCACGATCCCGGGCGATGTGGGCGCGGTCGCCTACGGCATCGTCGATCTGCCCGCTTCGCAGAGCCGCGAGCCGCTGCTGTTCGACGCCGACCGTACCGGGCACGTGTTCTTCATCGGATCCGGCCGCAGCGGCCGTTCGCAGGCGCTGCGCACCCTGGCGGTCGCGTTGACCACCCGGCACTCCAGCGCCGACCTGCACCTGTACGCCGTCGACTGCGGCAACGGCGCGCTGCTGCCGCTGGTCGGGTTGCCGCACTGCGGCGCGGTGGTGGACCGGCTGCAGACCGAGCGCCTGGATCGCCTGCTGACCTGGTTGAACGCCGAGTTGACCAGACGGCAGGCGCGCTTCGGTGAGCAGGGCGTCGCGGACCTGCCGGAGCAGCGGCGCTCCGCCGCCGCGGATCGGCGACTGCCACACGTGGTACTGCTGGTGGATCGTTTCGAGGTGTTCGAGCGTGACTTCGCCACGTACGACAACGGCAGCTATCTGGAACGGCTGACCCGCCTGCTGCGTGACGGTGCCGGCGTCGGCGTCCACGTCGTGCTGGCCGGTGACAAGGTGCTCGGCTCGGGCCGGTTCGCCGGTGCCACCGAGGAGAAGCTGGTGTTGCGCCTCAACGACCGCAGCGACTACTCCCTGCTGGGTCTCAACCTGCGCGACGTACCACCGGAGCAGGCACCGGGCCGGGCGATCCGGCTGGCCGACCACGCGGAGGCGCAGATCGCGGTCCTCGGCCCGGACCTCAGCGGGCAGGGCCAGGCGGCGGCATTGACCGACGTCGCCAGGCAGATCACCGTACGTGACGCCGCGGTGCCGGCGGCGGCCCGGCCGCGCCGGTTCGCGGCGCTGCCCGACCTGGTCGGGTACGCCGAGGTACGCCGGATGCTGCCGCAGCCGGGCCGGGCGCTGACCGCGATCGTCGGGGTCGGCGGCGACGAGGTCGTCCCGCTCGGCCCGGACCTCGCCGACATTCCGACCTTTGCCATCGGCGGGCCACCGCGTTCCGGCCGGAGCACCGCGCTGCTGTCGGTGGCACGGACGCTGCTGGCCAACGGCACCGGGCTGCTCGTGGTGGCACCGCGCCGCTCGCCACTGCGTGACCTGGCCGGGCAGCCCGGGGTGGCCGCGGTGGTGACCGACGCGGGCATCGCCGCGATGGACTTCCGGAATCTCCTGAAGAGCATTCCGGAGGACACCGGGACGGTGGTCATCGACGACGCCGAACTGCTCGCCCAGTCGGACATCGACGGGGACCTCAACACCCTGGCCCGGGGTGCGGCAGGCAATGGGTGGGGCCTGGTGGTCGCGGGCAACGCCGAGGCGCTCAGTCTCGGCCTGGCGGGCTGGCTGACCCAGCTCAAACGCAACCGGGCCGGTCTGTTGATCGCGCCGCAGAGCATCACCGACGGCGAGTTGATCGGGATGCGGATCCCACGGGGGATCGTCGGGCAGGCCGCCCGGCCAGGGCGTGCCTACCTGCATCTGGGCGACGGGGTGCTGACGGCTGTGCAGGTGCCGACGACGGATTGACAGCGCGGGATCCGGTGGCGCCGGCTCGGCGTCGCCGGATCCCGTGGTGGTCGTGCGGCTGGTCAGGTGAAGCGCAGCGTCCCGGTGATCGCGTCGAAGACGTCGTACAGCGCGTCGGCGAGCGGCAGATTCGGACTCATGCCGGTGACCACGAGGTACGAACCGGGCTGTCCCGGCACCGGAATGATCGTGTGCATGGCGACCATCACCGCGGACGTGCTCTCGGTCAGTTCGACGACCTCGGTTCCGGTGATCCGGGCGACGGTGCCGATCGTGGGCAGGGTGGCCGAGGTGACGGTGCGGTCCCCGTGGCCGTTGATCCCGGCGGGACGAGTCAGTTGCTGGGCGATGTCGGCCACCGACGGTTGCGTACCGTCCGGGACGGTGATCCCGAAGGCCGCCACGAACGCCATCAGCAGCCCGCCGTCGTCGTCGCGGGCGATCATGCCGGCCGCGGCCGCAGCGCCCTGCTGACGAGCCGCCCGCAGCAGGCGGCGTGCCTGACGCAGCGCGTCGTCGACCGCGCTGCGCTGCTCGGCGGTGGTCACCGCAGCCCGTAGCTCGCGTTGTTGCCGGCTGAAGTCCTGCCCCGCCAGGTCGTAGTCGAGCCACCCCTCCGGCACCTCGAAGGTGAATGATCCAGGGGTGGGTACGGGGGCGGTCACCGGCCACCACCGAGGCTGTTGCCACTCTGGTCGTCGACGGCGGTGAAGGCGTCGAGAATCACGTCGATCGCCTCAATGATGTCGTCGCACTCGTTGCGCAGCTGCTTGCGGCCGGCGTCCCAGCGGTCCTCGAAGTTCTCCGCCGCGTCGCGGACCGGCGGTCCGACGGTCCGGTTGAAGTCGGCCGAGCTGCGTTTGATGTTGATGGTCCGCAGCACCTGGCGCATCGCGTCCGCTGCCTGTTGAAGATCTTCGCCCGGGATGACGATGTCTGATCTGGCCATGAGCCCGTCACGCCGGACATCCCGCAACGGTTCGGCGAATGTGACCTGGAACACAAGCCTCGAACCGGATCGGTGGCCGGGTCGTGAAGACCGCACCTGTCGAGCCCGATCGAACGGAGGTGTCATCGTGGCCCGGACCCCGGCCCGCGCTCTGACCGCCCCACTTGCCGCGGCCCTGCTCCTGGCGGGCTGCGCCGGTAACGAGACCGCCGAGCCGGCGGCGGCGCCCGTTCTCGCCGGTGGAGAGATCCAGTTGGTGGACGCGCCGGCCGCCAGCGCCGGCCTGACCGGCGACGGCCGCGGTGACGACGCCGCTACGTCAGCCAGCACGGCATCTCCGGCGGCCGGCACGAAGTCCCCGACGCCGGGTGCGACGGTCGCCGCCGTGCCCGCACCGGCCAAGTGGGTCCAGCTCTCCACCAACAAGGCCACCATCGGGGAGACGGTGACCGACGTGACCGGGTTCACCCTCTACAGCTTCGCCGACGACCCGGCCGAGCCGCCCGCCTCGGCATGCACCGGCACGTGCGCCGAGAGCTGGCCACCGGTACTGATCCAGGCCGGCGGCCGGGTCTTCGTCGACGGGTTGAAGACCGACGACATCGGGGCGATCCGGCGACCCGATGGCGGTGTGCAGGTCACCATCGCCGGCCGGCCGGCCTACCGCTTCGGCGGCGACACGGTGCCCGGCGACCTCAATGGACAGAGCGTCGACAACGCCTGGTTCGCCTTCGGGTCCGACGGAAAGGCCATCGACGCACTGATCACGACGGCGGAGCTGAAGGCCGCGAAGCCGGACCGCACCAGCACGCTGACCGCGAAGGAAGGCAGGGACGGCCCGATCGTCGTCGACGACGACGGCGCGACGGTCTACCGTTTCGACGGGGACGACACCGACCCGCCGGCAAGCAACTGCACCGGCGTGTGCGCCGCTCTGTGGCAGCCCGTGGTCGCCAGGAACGGCGGCAAGGTGAAGCTCAAGGGCATCGACGAGGGTCGGGTCTGGTGGCTGAGCCGCAAGGACGGGACCAAACAGGTGACGTTGGACGGGTCTCCGCTCTACCGCAACGTCGCCGACAAGAGCACCGACACGATCATCGCCAGCGCCGCCACCCAGGGCTGGACGGCGGCCCGATGATCCGCCGTGCCGTCGTGCTGCTGCTCGCGGTGCTCACCGCCGTCCTGGCCGCGCCGGTGACCGCCTCGGCCGCTCCCGACGACGTGGTCAAGGTAGCCGTGGTGCGAAGCCCCGGACAGAACGACGGGCGCCCCGATTCCCTGGCCCAGATCGCTCAGCGAACGCTCGGTGACCCGGCCCGCGCCGCCGAGATCCTCGACCTGAACCAGGGCCGCCCGCAGAGCGACGGCGGCGCCCTCACCAACTCCGGTGAGGTGCGCCCTGGCTGGGTGCTGCTGCTGCCGGCCGACGCGACGGGGCCCGACGTCCGGCTCGGACGGATTTCTGCCGCCGCCGCCGAGAGTGCGCCCCTGCTCACCTGGAAGGTCGCCGCCGCGCTGCTCGGCGCGGTGATGCTGGCTCTGCTCAGCCTCCTGGTGGTCTTCCGCCGCCGGATCACGGCTCGGCTTCGCGGCCGCTACCGCGCCTACGCCGACAACGCCCGCTGGCACCGCCAGATCCAGGAACGGATGCGTACGCGCGCGCAGCTGTCCGCCGAGTTCGCCGCCGACCAGGATCGTCCCGCGCTGGCCTGGCAGGCGTCCGCCGAGCTGACCGCCGAAGAGGTCGAGGCGTACGCGCTGCGCGTCGACACACAGGCGGTGACCGCCTGGGTCACCGCCGATCACACCCCCCGAACGCCCTGGCTGGCCGAGACCGACGGCGTGTGGACGCGCCCCGCCGACGCCGCCGCCGGACGGCCCACCCGGCATGACACAGTCGCGCCGTGCCTGGTGCGGGTCGGCGGCGACGACAACGGAACCCTGTTCGTGGATCTGACCTGGCTCGACGGCGTGCTGGCGATCGGCGGATCGGCCGGGGTCGCCATCGACGTCCTGGCCAACCTCATGGCCGACCTGACCCGCTTCCGTCCGGAACTGCCGGTGCTGTCGTTGCCGGGGCTCGGCGGCCGGCCACCCGGCCTGCCGCAGTCCGCGGTACGCCTGCGATCAATCACTGAGCTGCGGACAAGTGACTCCGGCCCGGAGACCGACGACGGGATGGTGCGCCTCGCCGCCCACCGGCGTGCTCTCACCGCCGTGGCGGTGATCGGCGAGACGCCGTCGGCCGAGGAAGCAGCGCATCTGCTCGCCGCCTGCGGGCCCGGCACCGGGCAGGTCGCGATCGTGCTCGGCGATCTTCCGGGCGCGCGCTGGCGCTGGCACGCTGAGGCGGACGGAAAGGTCCGCCTGCCGGAGATCGGTGTGACGGCGACCGCGCCGTCCCGCTAGGCCATCGATGAAATCGCACGCCGGCCCGACCGGGGCCGCTCCAGGAAGGCTCGCGATGTCCACCACTACATTCACCGCCACCGCAGCAGCACCGGTGCGCCGCAGCCAGGCCCGGGTCGCGTACCTGCTGCTCTGGACCTTTCTCCTGGTCAACCTGGTGATCCTCCAGGTCATGTTCGCCCATCCGAGCCGGCCGGTGCCCAACACCCTGACCGGGATCGGCCGTTTCCTCGGCCTGCACCTGGGTTTCGTGATGGCGCTGCAACTGCTGCTGATCGGTCGGGTGCCGTTCCTGGAACGGCGGATCGGCATGGACAAACTCACCAACTGGCACCGCTGGACCGGGTTCGCGATCTTCTGGCTGGTCCTGCTGCATCCGACCTTCGTGATGCTCGGCTACGCACAGCTCGACCGGATCTCGTTCTTCGCCGAGATCCCGAACCTGGCCAAGCAGATGCCGGTACTACTCGGCATGATCGCCGCAGTCCTGATCGGCGTCATGGCGCTCACCTCGGTACGGATGGCCCGCCGCCGCATGCCGTACGAGACCTGGCACGCCATCCACCTGGTGGTGTACGTGGTGATCGTGCTCTCGGTGATCCACCAGATCTACGAGGGCGCCTCGTTCGCCAACAGCGACGTCACCAAGGCGTACTGGTGGGGGTTGTGGGCCTTCGCGGTCGGTTCGTTGCTGGTCAACCGCCTGTTCGTGCCGCTGGTGCGCAACGCCCGGCACCGGCTTCGGGTCGTCGCGGTGGTGCCGGAGACCGACAACGCCGTGTCCGTCTACATCGGCGGCAACCGCCTCGACCGGCTGCGCGCCCGTCCCGGCCAATTCTTCTGGTGGCGCTTCCCCGGACACACCTCCTGGTGGCAGGTCAACCCGTGGTCGCTGTCGGCGGCACCCGACGGCCGCACCCTGCGGCTGACCGCAAAGGCGATCGGTTCCACCAGCGCCGGGCTGCGGCAGTTGCCGGTGGGCACCCGGGTGTACGCCGAGGGCCCGTACGGTGCCCTCACCACCGCCCGCCGCACCCGGGAGAACACCCTGCTGATCGCCGGCGGCATCGGCATCACCCCGATCCGGGCGCTGCTCGAGGATCCGGAACTGACCGGAGACGTCGTGGTCCTCTACCGGGCCCGCACACCCGCCGACGCGGTGCTCATCGGTGAACTGCGTGATCTCGTGCAGGCCCGCGGCGCCCGCCTGCATCTGTTGACCGGGCGCACCACCGACGGCAGCCAGCCGTTCAGTCCGGAGAGCCTGCGGGGCCTGGTTCCGGACATCGCCGAGCGGGACGTCTACCTGTGCGGCCCTCCGGCAATGGCCAGCACCGTGCAGCGCAGCCTCCGCGCGCTGCGGGTGCCGGCCCGTCAGCGGCACATCGAGGCGTTTCGGTTGGGCGTGTGACCCTCATCCGAGACGGTCGAGGAGTTGCTGGGCGCGCCGGTCGACGAATGCGAAACCGAAGTGCCTGGCAGCCGCTCGCGCGTCGGTGACGAGCGTGTGCGCCCGATCGGGTTCGGTCCCGGCGAGCAGCTCGGCATAGGCGACCTGGGTGCGGGCGACGAACAGGGGGGACCGCAGCCGCCGGTTCACGGTCAGGGCCAGGTCGTAGGCGGCTCGTGCATCATCGCTTCGGCCGACCGTGGCCAGTGCGAGGCCGAGCCCGTAGGCGATCGAACCTTCGGTGGTCGCGCCGGTGCTGGCGACCCGGTCGCGCCAACCGTCGAGGAGCGGCACGAGGCGGGAGGCGGATGCGGGCAGGACGAGCCGGTGGCAGACCTCGGCCCACAGCATCAGGGCGGTGGACCAGAACTGGGGCGCGCCCCCGGCGGAGACGTCGAGGGAGTCGGTGAGCGTACGGGCGTCGGCTTCCCGGCCGAGCTCGCACCACACGTAGGCCATGCCCGCCTGGAACACCTGCAGCGTGGGGTTCTTTTCGAGAACCTGTTCCATGGCCTCGGCCACCTCTGCCAGTCGGTCCTGGGCCCGGCGGATCTGAAAGAGTTGGCCCGCGTAGCCGAAGAACGCCTCGGGCTGGCCGGTTGCGACGCCGAGTTCGAGGGCTGTGTTCGCGGCGGCTTCGGCTCCGGCCAGGTCGCCGTCCAGGAAATGGTGCATCGACGACGTCTGCGCATTGGTCCAGCGGACGAAAGGTTCCGGACTGCGCTGGGCGAACGCGTCGCGGATGCCCTTCTCCCGGTTCATCACCTCGCGGTCGCCGCGCTCGAGCGCGATCTCGTGGTGGGACATCGAGAGGATGCCGCGCAACCGCGCGTCACCGGTTCGCTCTGCGGCCGTGATGCCCGCCTGCAGCAACTGTTCGCGACGATCAAGGGCGTCCAGCGTACGCAGGGCGCTTTCGGTGAGCCGCACGACGTGCGCGAGGACATGGTCGTCGCCGGCCTCGTGGGCGAGCGTCACCGCCCGGGCGGCGGCCTCTTCCAGATCCTCGGCGGCGGTGGCATGGATCTCGATGGCGAGAATCGCGTGCAGCAGCGCACCGTCCGCCGGGTCGGGCTGCGCGGCGATCGCCCGGCGCAGGATCTGGACCCGGTCGTCGTCTGTCGTCCCGAATCCGCTGACGTCGCCACGGTTGTTGGCGAGTGCGGCACGGACGAGAAGGTCGTCGTGGTGGAGTTGGATCGCGAGGCGACCGGCTTCGAGCAGCGTCTCACGGTGCGCGGGGTCACCGGATTGACGCTGCGCGGTGCCGAGACCGACGAGGCACTCACAGCGTTGCACCGTGGGACCGGCGGGAATCAGCTCAAGGGCGTGGCGATACCAGATGACCGCCTCGTCGGGTGCCACGTGGGTCAGCGCGTAGCTGCCCGCCTGCTGCGAATATTCCGCTGCCTTGGCGCGGTTCGCCGGTGCGACGGCATGGATCCAGTGGTGGGCGATCTCGGCCGCCCGCTCGCCCGCGTCATCGCCGATCCGTCGCTCCATGGCCGTCGCGATCGCCTGGTGGATGAACGCCCGCGCGGTGGGGTTCAACTCGGCGTACAGCGTGTGGGCGACGATGGCGTGCGTGAAGGCGAACCGTCCGAGGGCGTCCGTGACGAGCGCGTTGTCGACCGCCGGCGCCAGCCGCTCGAACGTTCGCAGTGGTCCTTCGCTGAGCAATTCCGAGAGCAGGTCGAGTTCGAAGTCCCGGCCGAGGACCGACGCGATGTCCAACGCGCGGCGGGTGTCGGATCCGAGTCGCTGGACGCGGCGGCCCACGACCTCCCGGACGCTGACGGGCAGCCCCCGGGCCAGCAGCCGCGTCGGAGCCGTCCAGCGGCCATCCTGCTGGCGGCTGATCGCCCCGGTCTCGGCGAGATGACGCAGAATCTCGGTGACGAAGAACGGGTTGCCTTCCGTCTCCGCGCGCAACAGATCCCGCAGTGTGCGCCCGTTGCGGTCCATCTCGTGGCCGGCGATCGTCTCCAGCAGGCCGAGCACCTCGCTGTCGTCGAGACCACGTAGGGCCAGCCGGATCGTCCCGGGCTCGCGATGGGTGGCGGCCAGCAGCGCGTTCAGCGGATGCGACGCGTCGAAGTCGGAATCGCGGAACGTCGCGACGACCAGGACCGGTGTCGTCAAGGCCCGCTCGGCGACGTGCCGCAGCAGAGCGAGCGTCTGCATGTCCGCCCAGTGCAGATCGTCGAGCACGATGAGCGCCGGTCGACCGCGCACCGAGACGGCACCGAGTACGTCGAGGACCGAGTTGTAGAGCGCGAACCGAGCCGAATCCGATTCCAGGCTCACCGCGCTCGCACCACCCAGCAGCGGTGCGAGCCCGTCGCGGCGACCGGCGACGACATCGTGGGCGTCGCGGTCGAGACTCGTCAGCACTTCCCGCCATGGCTGATAGGGAATCGACAGTTCCTCGTCGCAACGCCCGTACAGCACCACCGCCTCGTGCTGTACCGAGGCCGCGAACACCGAACACAGCGTCGTCTTACCTATCCCCGCCTCGCCGCTCAGCAGCACCAACCGACGCTGCCGCGAGGCGTGTACCTCCTTCCACGCGTCCGCGAGTGCCGCACGCTCGTGCTGCCGTCCGGTGAATCCGAGACCTGACGACATCGCCAACCGAGCGGGTAGCGCCGCGGCATCCCCTGCCGCCGAGCTGGCCGGCGTCTGTGTGACGGGCCCGATGAACTGGTAGCCCCGGCGATAGACGGTACGGATCAGCCGCTGTTCCTTGCCGGCGTCGCCGATCGCCAGCCGGACGGCCCGGAGCACCGTGGTGACCGCGGCGTCGGTCACGAAACGGTCGCCCCAGACCGAGTCGAGAAGCTCCTCCTTGGAGACGACTCGGTCACGATTCCTCATCAGGTGCAGAAGGACGTCGAACGCCCGTGGCTCCAGCGGGACTCGCTTGCCCGCGAGCCGGAGTTCGTAGAGGGAGGTGTCAAGCTCGAACCCGTCGAAACGGTACGGAGCTCCTTCCACAGGCGGACGATACCATCCACGCCGTCGAAGCCGGCCAGGCGACTGATGGCATGATCCTTACTCCGCTCGACCTGACCGGAGACCTCATGACTGACGTACGCCGCCCTTCGCACGTGTCGGCGTCACGACCACGTGTCGGCCGCCTGCTGGTCCTGCTCTTTCCGGCCACGGCGGCCATGTACGCGCTTTTCAACGGCATCTCGGCGGTCATCCTCCCGGCGCAGGTCGAGGCGGTGGACCCGGCGTCGAAGGTCGGCAACCTCGCCCTGCTCAACACCCTCGCCGCCGTCGCGACCATGGTCGCGATTCCCGTTGGTGGTGCGCTGTCCGACCGCACGCGTTCCCGGTTCGGACGTCGAACGCCGTGGATCGCCGGGGCCGCGGTGGTCTCGGCTGTCGCCTGCATCCTCATGGGCCTGGCCGATAGCCTGCTGGGGCTGGTCGCGACCACAATGGTGTTGTGGTTCGCGGCGAACCTCTACTCCGGTGCGATCACCGCGATCCTGCCCGACCGGGTTCCCGACGACCGCCGTGGCCTGGCGGCCGGAGTCATCGGGATGGGCACGCCGGCCGGCGTCGTTCTGGGCGTTCAGATCGCCAGCCGGGTGAACCAGCTGACCGCCTATGCCGTCATCGCCGGGGTACTGCTGGTCACCACCGCGCTGCTGTTGTTCGGAGCCCGGGAGGAGTCGGCGCGGGACCTGCCGCTCGTCGTGCGTGAGCGCAGGCGTCTCGGTGATCTGCTGCGGTCGTTCTTCACCGCCTTCGCGGCCCGTGACTTTCGGCTGGCATTCGCGAGCCGGTTCATGCTCTTCGCGTCCTACTACGTGGTCAGCGGCTACCTCTTCTACACATTGCAGGACTACATCGGCTCCGAGAACGTGCCCGGCGGCGATGTGGCCGCGGCGGTGACCACCATGCTGACGCTGAGCATCTTGGTGTGGGTGGTGGTGGCCGGCCTCACCGGCTGGATCGCGGACAAGGTGGATCGCCGGAAGATGGTCGTCGGGGTGAGCGCCCTGGGCGTCGCCGCGTCGATGGCCATCCCCCTGGCGATGCCGACCTGGACCGGAATGCTGATCTACGCTGCCTGCCTGGGCGCCTCGATCGGCACCTACTTCGCGGTCGACCTGGCAGTCATGTCCCTGGTCCTGCCCGATGCCGACAGCGAGGGCCGTGACCTGGGCATCCTGCAGGTGGCCACCGGCCTGCCCCAGCTGCTGGCCGGGGCGGTGGCCGGTGCGTTGATCACCTGGTTCGGCGGCTATCCGGCGCTGTTCGCCTTCGGATCCCTGTGCGCGGTGGCATCCGGGCTGCTGATGCTACGCATCCGCGGCATCCGGTGATCGCGAAGCCGGCGCAGAAAACTGCGTGGCGGCCCGCGGCGGCCCGCTGCTAGTTTGGCCGGCGGCCGTGCGGAAGACCAGGGAGGTGATACCCGTGAACGTTTACGACATGGGTGCTCTCCCTGGTGTCACGGTCGGGCGATAGATCGTCCGGGAGCGCCGTCCACGAGCACTCCCGAAGGGCACCACCATGCGATTCACCTCTGAACGACACCTCGATGACGGCCTCCTCGAACGCGAGTTCGCTCTCGACGAGATCCCCGGCGTCCTGTGGACGCCCGCTTCTGCGACAGCACCCGTCCCGCTGATCCTGCTCGGCCACCCTCCACTCGGGCTGGGCAGGATGTATCCCCGTCTGGTGGCGCGGGCCCGGCGGGCCGTGGCGGACGGTTTCGCCGCAGCTGCCATCGAGTTGCCCGGCAGCGGCGATCGGCCTCCTCTGGCCGCTGTCGAACGGGCCCGGGTCGACCTGCGCCGGGCGCTGGAGGCCGGCGAACCGGTCAACGACGACATCATCGACGCCCTCGTCCTGCCGCTCGTCGACAAGGCGGTCCCGGAATCGCAGGCTGCTCTGGATGCCCTCCTGTCGCTGCCCGAGATCGGCGGCCCGGTCGGGTACTCGGGGGGAGTGATCTCCGTCGGCATCCGGCTCGCGGTGGTGGAGCCCCGTATCGTGGCGGCCGGCCTCTTCGCCGGGAGTTTCGTGCCGCGCCTCATGTTCGAGCAGGCCCGACAGGTCACCATTCCGCTGCACGTGCTGTTGCAGTGGGATGACGAAGGGAACGATCGACAGGCGGCCCTGAATCTGTTCGACGCCTTCGGCTCCAAGGAGAAGACGCTGCACGCCAACATGGGCGGACACACGGGTGTTCCCTGGTACGCAGGGGAGGGCGCGGCCGAGTTCTTCGCCCGGCACCTACGCTAGTGGGCGTCGGTCTGAAGAAGGTCCTCGACGCCGTGCAGGAACGTCTCGGACACCAACGCGGGGTCGAAGAGGCATCCGGCTGCCATGGCGCCGTCGCGGAGCATGACGAAACGGCGCGCGGCCGGGTCCGCCGTTTCCGGGTGAACCTGCGACATCAGCTTGCTGAGCGTGTCCAGGAACCACTGCCGGTGGCCGATGATCTCCTGGCGGACGGGATGTTCCGTGTCGGGATACTCCGCTGCCGCGTTCAGAAAGGCGCAGCCACGGAAACCGGGGGACTGGATGTTCTTGGCGATGGAGCCGGCAATGGCCAGGAGCGGGTCGACCGGTGACGAATTGTCGGCGATGGCCGCGTCGACCGTGCCGCGCTCCAGCTCGTGGACCTCGCGCAGGTAGGCGAGAATGAGGTCGTCCTTGCTCGGGAAGTGCCGGTAGAAGGTCGCCCGGGTCACCTTCGCCTCGGCGATGATCCGGTCGACACCGACGGAGTGGATGCCCTCCGCGTAGAAGATCCTGGTTGCCGTGGCGAGAAGCCTGAGGCGCGCCTCAGAGGGCCGAGTGTCGGGTTTGCCGCGGGTCATACCACCATCCTAACGAACAGAACGTTCGGTCTGATGGAAGCGACCTCAGGGTCCAGCTCCGCTCCGTCGCCATGGGCAGAACGTTCGGTCTTGACGGTACGGGCCACCCCTGGCATGCTGATAGAGACAGAACGTTCGGTCTCTCACTCCTCCGTTGAAAGGGTCACCCGTGGCCACCATTGCCGCTTCGCCCGGAATCTCCGCGGCTGCCTCCGCCTTGCGGCGGTTGTACTTCATCCGCTTCGCGTTCGCCATTGTGTGGGCCGGCGTGACGATCGCCTCCGCCAAGGAGATCGGACCGCTCGCGGTGGCGCTGTTCGTGCTCTACCCGCTGTTCGACGTGGGCGCCGCCATCTACGATCTTCGTTCGGCAAGGGCCACCGGCTCGCCGGCCCTGCTGTATGTGAACATCGCGGTGAGCCTCGTCACGGCGGTCGGGGTGGGTGTCGCCGGCGCGTCCGGTGTTCCCGCTGTCCTGCGGGTCTGGGGTGCCTGGGCGATCGTCGCCGGTCTGATCCAGTTGATCGTCGGTGTCACCCGTCGGCGGATGGGCGGCCAGTGGCCGATGATCATCAGCGGTGGCATCTCGGTGCTGGCTGGTGGGTCCTTCATCGTCGCCGCCTCCGCGAATGACCCGTCGCTGATCAACGCGGCCGGCTACGCCATTCCCGGCGCCATCTTCTTCCTGATCGCGGCCGTCCGTCTCGGCCGTGCCGCGAAGGGCAACTGACATGACCTCACCTGAGTACGACGTCGTCGTGATCGGTGCCGGTCCGGTCGGGGAGAACGTTGCCGACCGGGTCGTGCAGGGCGGGCTGACCGCCGCCATCGTCGAGCGGGAACTGGTCGGTGGGGAGTGCTCGTACTGGGCCTGCATGCCCACCAAGGCGTTGCTACGCAGCGCGTCCGCGTTGCGGGCGGCTCGTCGGCTGCCGGGTGCGCGTGAGGCGTTGACGGGCGACCTGGACGCCGCTGCGGTGCTCGGCCGGCGCGACTCCTTCGCGTCCCACTGGCGGGACGACGGGCAGGTTTCCTGGCTGGAGTCGGCTGGTGTCGCCCTGCACCGTGGCCAGGGGCGGATCGCTTCCGCCCGAGTTGTCGAGGTGACCGGCGTGGACGGTGTCACGACCCGGCTGACCGCGCGGCACGCGGTGGTCGTGGCGACCGGCAGCAGCGCCCTGTTGCCCGACATCCCGGGTCTGCGCGCGGCGGCGCCGTGGTCCAGCCGCGAGGCCGCCTCGGCCGGGTCGGTGCCCCGTCGACTCGCCATCATCGGTGGCGGCGTGGTGGCGACCGAGATGGCGACCGCGTACGCCGCTCTGGGGTCTTCGGTGGAGGTGCTCGCCCGCGACGGTCTGCTGCCGTCGGCGGAGCCGTTCGCCGGCGAGTTGGTCACGGAGTCGCTGCGCGAGTCCGGTGTGTCGGTACGCCTCGGCGCGGAGGCGGTGTCCGTCCATCGCGACGACAGCGGCATCGTCCACATCGCAACCGCCGACGGCGAGCGGGCCGAGGCGGACGAGGTGCTGGTGGCGATCGGCCGGACGCCGAACACCCAGGACATCGGCCTCGACCGCGTGGGACTGGTGCCGGGTGCCTGGCTGACGGTCGACGACACGCTGCGCGTGGTCGGCGGCGGCGGGTGGCTGTATGCCGTGGGTGATGTGAACCGGCGGGTGCTGCTGACCCATCAGGGCAAGTATCAGGCGCGCGCGGTGGGCGACGCGATCGTTGCCCGGGCGAAGGGTGAGAAGGTCGATGACGGCCGGTGGGGCCGGCACGCCGCGACCGCCGATGAGCGTGCGGTGCCGCAGGTGGTGTTCAGCGACCCGGAGATCGCATCGGTGGGGCTGACCGCGGCTACGGCAGAGGCGGCCGGACTGCGGATCCGGGTCGTGGACTACGACCTGGCAACCGTCGCCGGGGCCAGCCTGCACGCCGACGGCTACCAGGGACATGCCCGGATGGTTGTCGACGAGGACCGGAAGGTGATCGTCGGATTCACCCTCGCCGGTCCGGACGTCGCGGAACTGATCCACGCCGCGACGATCGCCATCGTCGGTGAGGTCCCGCTGGACCGGCTGTGGCACGCGGTGCCGGCGTACCCGACGGTAAGTGAGGTCTGGTTGCGCCTGCTGGAGACGTACGGCCGCTGACCGCAGGTCGGGTGATCCTCTGTCGCGGTCCATGTCGGATCGACGTGACTCGCGCCTCCGACGGCTCGCAGCGGTCGGGCGCGGTCACCCGTGCCCGGCCTGCTCGCCGTCCCGTAGGCCGGGCACTCCGGACGCGGCCGGCGGTGTGGCCCGTACGATGGCCGGTGGTGCTGGTTCGTCCCGTCCGGGTGGGTGGGGCGTCGTAAGAGGGAACCCGGTGCGAGTCCGGGACTGCCCCGCAGCGGTGAGTGGGAACGACCGCCGTCAACGAAGCACTGGACCGTGCGGTCCGGGAAGCGACGGCCAGTAGGCGACCTGGTGTCATGCCCGCGAGTCCGAAGACCTGCCAGTGCTGCGCACGCCGCCGGTGTGCGCCGCCGGCGGCCTCTCGGGAGGGCCAGGGCGGAAGCCGGTGCCTGAGGTGTACCCGTCTTCCCTCCCGTGTCCGCCGGACACTTCGAGGGAAGGACCCCCTTGGTGAGTACCGCATTCGGGCAGAGCACAGTGCTCGGCTACCCACGCATCGGCGCCAACCGTGAGCTGAAGAAGGCCGTCGAGGCGTACTGGGCCGGCACCATCGACGCCGAGACTCTGGAGCGCACCGGCGCCGGGCTGCGGGCGCAGGTGTGGCGGACGCTACGCGACGGCCGTCTCGACGCGATCCCGTCGAACGTCTTTTCCTACTACGACCAGATGCTCGACACGGCCGTCGCCGTCGGCGCGGTCCCGACCCGGTTCACCCGGCTGGGCCTGTCGGCGCTGGACACCTACTTCGCCATGGCCCGTGGTGTCGACACCGAGCCGGCGTTGGAGCTGACGAAGTGGTTCGACACCAACTACCACTACCTGGTGCCGGAAATCGCACCGGACACCGTCTTCACCGCCAACCCGGCGAAGGCGCTGGCCGAGTACGCCGAGGCCCGGCACCTGGGCATCACCACCCGGCCGGTGTTCGTCGGACCGGCCACGTTCCTGCTGCTGGCCAAGGGCGACGAGCCGTTCGCTCGGCTCGACGACCTGGTCCAGACGTACGCCCGGATTCTCGCCGAGCTGGCGGACGCGGGCGTCGGCTGGGTGCAGCTGGACGAGCCCGCCTACGTCGCCGACCGCAGCCCGGCCGAGATCGACGCCCTGTGCCGCGTCTACACCCGCCTCGGTGACCTCACGCACCGGCCGCGGATCTTCGTGGCGACCTACTTCGGTGATCTCGGCGACGCGCTGCCGGCTCTGCTGGACACCCCGGTCGACGCCGTCGGTCTGGACCTGGTCGCCGGGCCGGGCAACCTCGACCGGCTCGCCGCCGCCGGACCACTCGGTGGCAAGACCATCGTCGCCGGCCTGGTCGACGGCCGGAACATCTGGCGTACCGACCTGCGGGCCGCCGTCGCGGCCGGCGCGACGGTCGCCGGGCTTGCCGACCACGTCGCCGTCTCCTCGTCCTGCTCGCTGCTGCACGTCCCGGTCGACCTGTCCGCCGAGACGCACCTCGATCCCCGGTTGTCCGAACGGCTGGCGTTCGCCCGGCAGAAGGTCGACGAGATCGTCCTGCTCGGCCGGGCGCTGCGTGACGGCACCACCGCGCTGCCCGCGCCCCTGCCGGCCACCCCGGCGGCCTGGCGTCACGACGACGTACGCGGCCGCCTCGCCGCGCTGCGCCCCACCGACCGGCAGCGCGGCGACTACTCCACCCGGGCTACCCGCCAGCAGGAGCGACTGGGGCTGCCGGAGCTGCCGACCACCACGATCGGGTCGTTCCCGCAGACCGCCGAGCTGCGTAGGGCCCGCGCCGCGCATCGGGCCGGCAGCCTCGACAACGCCGGCTACGCCGACCGGATGCGCGCGGAGGTGGCGCAGGTCATCCGGTTGCAGGAACAGTTGGGTCTGGACGTGCTGGTGCACGGGGAACCGGAACGCAACGACATGGTGCAGTACTTCGGCGAGCAACTCGACGGCTTCGCCGCCACGCGGCACGGCTGGGTGCAGTCGTACGGCTCGCGCTGCGTACGCCCGCCGATCATCTACGGCGACGTGTCCCGCAAGGCACCGATGACCGTCGAGTGGTCCACCTACGCGCAGTCGCTGACCAGCAAACCGGTCAAGGGCATGCTCACCGGGCCGGTCACCATCCTGGCCTGGTCGTTCGTCCGTACCGACCAGACCCTCGCGGACACCGCCGACCAGGTCGCGCTGGCGTTGCGTGACGAGTGCCGGGATCTGGAGTCCGCCGGGATCCGGGTCATCCAGGTCGACGAACCGGCGCTACGGGAGACACTGCCGCTGCGCCGGGCCGCCCAGAAGGCATACCTGGACTGGGCCGTCAAGGCGTTCCGGCTGGCCACCGGCGGCGTCGCCGACGACACCCAGATCCACACCCACCTGTGCTATTCGGAGTTCGGTGAGGTGATCGAATCCATCGACGCCCTCGACGCCGACGTCACAAGCATCGAGGCGTCCCGGTCGAAGATGGAGGTGCTCGACGACCTGGCCGCGATCGGCTACGGCCGGGGTGTCGGCCCGGGGGTGTGGGACATCCACTCGCCCCGGGTGCCGCCGCGCGACGAGGTGATCGAGGCGCTGCGTCGGGCCGTCGCGGCCGTACCGGCCCGCCGGTTGTGGGTGAATCCGGACTGCGGCCTGAAGACGCGGGGCTATCCGGAGGTCGAGGCGTCCCTGCGGCACCTGGTCGCCGCCGCCGCCGAGGTACGCGGGAACTGACCGCACCGAGCCGGGCGGTACCGACCACACGCGACCGCCCGGCTCGTGGTCGGTACCGCCCGGCAACACTGATCAGCCCGACCGGGTACGTGGTGATCAAGCGCCCCGGACGGCGAGTGGGGTGAGCACCGTCAGCAGCGGAGCGCGTCGATCATGTACCGGGCGACCTTTTCACCGCCGATGGGCCCGAGGTAGTGGATACCCGGGTACTTGGTGCCCACGATCGACCATCGGCCGCCCTTCCACTGCGTTACGTTGACGCACCAGCCGGGGCCGACGTAGACGCCCTCGGCACGCGGCCAGCCCCACCAGGTGTCGGTCCGCCGCTTGGCGGGGAGCACCGCGTCGTAGCTACCGTGCACGTACCGCCCGTCGAACTCCGAGATGACGCCGATCCCGATCCCGTACCCGCCGGGGATCCAGGCATCACGGTTGTAGATGTAGCTGCGCAGCTCATCTGCTGCCGCTTGGCTGGCCGCCGCTTCTTCCGTCGACGTCGCCATCGCCGGTGCCGGCAGCATCACGGCGACGACCACCGAGAGGGCAGCGATCGCGGTCCCGAGCCGCCATGTCTCGATCCGTCGACCGTCTCGCGCTGTCAGCATGCGTCGCCCGCCTGCCGGTAGACGGTCACCTGATAGCGCGCGATCTTTTCACCGTCGATGGGCGGAAGGTAGTGGATACCAGGCGAGAACTTCCGGAGCAGGAGCCGCCATTTGCCCCCAGCGTAGTACTCCGCTCTGCCACAGTAGGGTGCCCCGATGTAGAAGGCCTCCGCACGGTTCCACCCCCACAGAGTGTCCGTGCGACGGAATACGGGAAGGACCGCATCGTACCTCCCATGGGTGTAGTCGCCGTCAAACGAAGAGATGACGCCGATTCCGATGCCCAGTCGGTTCTTGTCGGCGTTGTAGATGTAGCCCTTCAACGACTCGGCGGCGGTGGGCTGCGGAACCATCTCGGCGGCTGTGGCGCTGACGGGCATGGCCAGCAGCAAGGCGGCGATTGCGGCCGCGACCGTTTGCGATCTCCAGCGAATGGGTCTCATTGTTCCTCCAGGGTGATTCGATTCAACCGTGGTCCACGCTGAACCGCAGATGCAGAACCCGGTCTCCGCGCAGGACAACGTGCGGATCCTTGAGCACGTGCCGGGAGCAGAGGCTGCCGAAGAACCGTCTCCCTGATCCGAAGACGACAGGCACCACGTCCATGGCCACCTCGTCCACCAGTCCGGCCGCGAGCATCTGCCCGCCAACCTCGCCGGCGTTCACGGAGACGGTGCGGTCACCGGCCAGCTCCCGCGCCGTGCCGATTGCGGCTGTCACGTTGTCGACGAAGTGGTAGGACGCCTCCGGGTGCCAGCCCTCGGGTTTTGGACGGTGGGACACCACGACCACGTGATCACCGGTGGGTGGATCGCCTTCCCATCCGTTCACCAGGTCGAACAGGCGACGCCCCATCACTATGGCACCGACCGATTCCCACATGGACCGTACGTACTCGGCCGATGTCGAGGAAGCCTTGAATGCAACCCCGATGCCGGAATGATCGAAGGCTGAGGTACGGGACTCCCTGATCGGGGTGTCGCCGCTGAAGTACCAGTCGTGTAAAGGCCCGACATCATCGTCATCGTCGGCGATGAACCCGTCGATCGAGACCACGCTGTGCATGATTACCGTACCCACTGCTCTCCTTCTTCTCGTCGCGTTGATTCGGCGCCGCAGGTGCGCGGCACCGCGCCGTGAAAGGCGCCACCAGAAGGGCGGCTGTCGCACCAGGACCGTGACAGCTGATCTTTGCCGGCCTTCTCGGAAGTCCCCGCTCGGTCTCCGACGCTACGCATCACGTTGGTAGGCTCGACAGGTCCAACTCTGTGTGAAATGAGCAGACCAAATCGTCGTCATCCGGGATCGCCGATGGAGTTGTTCCTCGACCCCAGTGACCACCGCAGCCTGAGCATGCAGCTGTACGACCAGATCAGGGAGGCGATCGCCGACGGGCGGCTGCCGCCGGGCGGGCGCCTGCAGCCGAGCCGCGCCGCCGCGAAGGATCTCGGTGTCGCGCGATCCACCGTCACGGACGCCTATACGAGGTTGGCCGCCGAGGGACACATCGCGGGACGCCGCGGCGGCGGTAGCGTCGTCGTCGGTCACGCCTTCCCCCGCCCGGCGCAGGCCGCCGCCCGGACCGCGCTGACGCCCACCGCGCAAGCCGCCGCGGTACGCCGCTACGGCACCGACTGGCAACCACACGCGGGATTCGACCTTCGGGCGGGACAGGTTGACACCCGCCTGTTTCCGGTCGCCGACTGGCGGCGCAGCAGCAACCGCGCCGTCACCAGACTCGCCCGACACT
Organism: Micromonospora sp. C95; assembly: GCF_018070465.1. Lineage (GTDB taxonomy): Bacteria > Actinomycetota > Actinomycetes > Mycobacteriales > Micromonosporaceae > Micromonospora. The sequence continues at coordinate 181,043 of NZ_JAGPXT010000003.1, read as the reverse complement.
ACGGGCACTATGGCGACCCCGCCGGAAGCATCGCACTGCGCGGTACGCTGACCCACTGGCTGGCCCGGTCACGCGGAGTCGCCGCAACCCCGGAGAGCATCGTGGTGACCCATGGCGCCGGACACGCGGTCGACCTCCTGGCGCGGGTCCTGCTACGGCCCGGTGACGTCGCCGCCGTCGAGGAGCCCGGCTACCCGCCAGTCACGAACCTGCTACGTTCGCTCGGCATCACCGTCGTCGGCGTCCCGGTCGACGACCACGGTCTGATCGTCGATGCGCTGCCCGCCACCGCCCGGCTCGTCCACGTGACACCCTCACACCAATATCCGCTCGGCGTAGTCCTCAGCAGGCAACGCCGGCTGGCGCTGTTGCACTGGGCCAGTCGTCACGGCGCTGCCGTCATGGAGGACGACTACGACAGCGAGTTCCGCTACACGACCCGACCGTTGGAGCCGTTGCACCGACTCGACCGGGACGGTCGGGTCATCTACGTCGGCACCTTCAGCAAGACCCTCAGCCCGACACTTCGGACAGGTTTCGCCGTCGTCCCACCCGGGCTTGTTCCGGCGATCACCACCGTTCGGCAGGTTGTCGATGCCGGCCCGCCTCCGCTGATCACCGAAGCGCTAAACGTCTTCATCGAGCAGGGGCATTTCGACCGCCACCTACGTCGGTCCCGAAAGGTCTACGCCGAACGCCACCACGCCATCCGTACGGCGTTGTCGTCGCTGTCCAGGTCCCGCCTGACCGTTATCCCGAGTCAGGTCGGCCTGCACATGACACTGCTCGCCCCGGATGCACCAGACGACGACGAACTGATCGAACGGGCGGCCAGGCGTGGACTGCGCCTGTCCTCGCTCCGGCTGACCTACCAACACGGTGAGCCGCAGGCCGGCATCGTCCTGGGGTTCGGAGCGCTCGACACCGTCGACATCGCGCAGGCGATCCGCCTGCTGGACCGTTGCCTGGGCTGACCTGTCAGGCCCGGCAGCAGCGGACGGCGGCCGTGTCGAGGACTGGCTGTCCTGCCTCGCGCCCGGCGAGGTCGTCGCGGTTTGCGCCTCCCACCGCCTGCCGGCACCGCCGTCTGGCCCCGGGACCGCCGGCATGGTCGGTGGTGACCTTGCTGCGCTGCGGCGGCTGGTGGGGCAGACTCAGCGGATCATGCCTTACACCTGGTGTGAGGCGTTGGCGGCGCGGGCCGGCGAAGGGCGGTTGGGGGTGTGACGTGCGGATCGCGTTGTTCGTGACGTGTCTGGCCGACACCGTGTTTCCGGAGGCGGCGAAGGCGACGGTGCGGTTGTTGGAGCGGTTGGGTCATGAGGTGGTGTTCCCGGCGGGGCAGACGTGTTGTGGGCAGATGCACGTGAACACCGGTTATCAGGCGCAGGCGGTCTCGCTGGTGCGCCGGCATGTGCGGGTGTTCGATCCCTACGACGTGGTCGTGGCGCCGTCGGGGTCGTGTGTGGGGTCGGTGCGGCATCAGCACGCGATGGTGGCGCGGCGGGCCGGTGATGTCCGGTTGGCGTCGCGGGCGGAGTCGGTGGCGGCGCGGACGTTCGAGTTGTCGGAGCTGTTGGTGGACGTGTTGGGGGTGACCGATGTGGGAGCGTTCTTCCCGCATCGGGTGACGTACCACCCGACGTGTCATTCGTTGCGGATGCTGCGGGTGGCCGACCGGCCGGTGCGGTTGCTGCGGGCGGTGCGGGGGCTGGAGTTGGTGGAGTTGCCGGCGGCGGAGCAGTGTTGCGGGTTCGGGGGGACGTTCGCGGTGAAGAACGCGGACACCTCGTCGGCGATGTTGGCGGACAAGCTGCGCCATGTGCTGTCCACCGGCGCTGATGTCTGTGCGGCGGGGGATGCGTCGTGTCTGATGCACATCGGTGGCGGCCTGTCCCGGTCGGGGTCTGCGGTGCGTACGGTGCACCTGGCCGAGATCCTGGCCCCGACCGAGCCCGACCGTGCCGGCGGTGAGCGGAGCGACCTGGTGGTGCGATCGTGAGTCGAACCTTTCTCGGCATGCCGACGACCGCGCCGAAGGGCGTCGGGCACCTGCGGGGTGCGGAGCCGTTCCCGGCTGCTGCCCGGCGGGCGCTGAGCGATGCGCAGTTGCGCCGTAACCTCGGGCACGCCACGGCGACGATCCGGGCGAAGTCCGGCGCCGTGGTCGCCGAGGTGCCGGACTGGGAGCAGTTGCGGGCGGCCGGTAGCGCGATCAAGGCCGATGCCATGGCCCGGTTGCCGGAGCTGCTGGAGCAGCTTGAGCAGCGGGTGACGGACGCCGGGGGAGTGGTGCACTGGGCCGCCGACGCCAACGAGGCCAACGCCATCGTCGTCGACCTGGTCCGGGCCACCGGCAGCGACCGGGTGATCAAGGTCAAGTCGATGGTGACGCAGGAGATCGGCCTCAACGAGGCCCTCGAGGCGGCCGGGATCGCGCCGGTGGAGACGGATCTGGCGGAGCTGATCGTGCAGCTCGGTGAGGATCGGCCGAGTCACATCCTGGTGCCGGCGATCCACCGCAACCGGGCCGAGATTCGGGAGATCTTCCTGCGGGCGATGCCGGGGGTGGATCCGGGGTTGACCGACGAGCCCGCGGTGCTGGCGGCGGCGGCGCGTCGGTTTCTGCGGCAGACGTTCCTGTCCACGCCGGTGGCGGTGTCCGGGGCGAACTTCGCGGTGGCGGAGACCGGCACCCTGGCGGTGGTGGAGTCCGAGGGCAACGGTCGGATGTGTCTGACCCTGCCGCGCACGTTGATCACGGTGATGGGTGTGGAGAAGGTGGTGCCGACGTGGCGGGACCTGGAGGTGTTCCTGCAACTGTTGCCCCGGGCCTCGACCGGGGAGCGGATGAACCCGTACACGTCGATGTGGACCGGGGTGAGCCCGGGTGACGGGCCCCAGGAGTTTCATCTGGTGTTGTTGGACAACGGTCGCAGTGCGGTGCTCGCCGACGAGGTGGGCCGGCAGGCGTTGCACTGCATCCGCTGCTCGGCCTGCCTCAACGTGTGTCCGGTGTACGAGCGCACCGGTGGGCACGCGTACGGGTCGGTGTATCCGGGTCCGATCGGTGCGGTGCTGTCGCCGCAGTTGACCGGGGTGGCCGACAATGCGTCGCTGCCGTACGCGTCGTCGCTCTGCGGAGCCTGCTACGACGCCTGCCCGGTGAAAATCAACATTCCGGAGCTGCTGGTGCACCTGCGCGACCAGGCGCCGCATCCGCGCGGTGAGTCGGCCGCGATGGCCGCCGCCGCGTACGCCATGGACCACCCGGCGCTGTACGCGGCGGCGCAGCGCGCGACCCGGCTGAGCCGGCTGACCGGCCGGCGTGGTCGGGGCCTGCCACCGCCGCTGTCCGGCTGGACCGCCGACCGTGACCTGCCCGAGCCCCCGGCGCAGACCTTCCGGCAGTGGTGGGCGAGCCGGTGACCACCCGGGAGATCATCCTCGCCCGGCTCCGCGCCGCCCTCGCTCCCGCGCCGGCGCCGGTCGAGGCGCCCCGCGAGTACCGGCGCGACGCCCCTGTCGACCTCGACCGGTTGGTCGACCGGCTGACCGACTATCGCGCCCACGTGCACCGGGTCGCCGAGCCGGCCGTCGCCGACACGGTCGCCGCCATCCTGCCGGCCGGCGCGACCGTCGTCGTGCCACCGGCACTGCCACCGGCCTGGCTACCGGCGACGGTGACCGCCCGATCCGACGACGACCTCGACCACACCACGATCGCCGCCGCCGACGGCGTGATCACCGCCGCTGCCGTCGCCATCGCCGACACCGGCACCGTCATCCTCGACGGCTCACCCGACCAGGGCCGGCGGGTGCTCAGCCTCCTACCCGATCTGCACATCTGCGTGATCCGCACCGCCCAGGTCGTCGCCAACGTGCCCCAGGCGCTGAGCCGCCTCACCCCGCACCGACCCCTGACCTGGATCAGCGGCCCGTCCGCCACAAGCGACATCGAGCTCAACCGGGTCGAAGGCGTCCACGGCCCCCGCACCCTGCACCTCATCCTGCTGCCCTGAGTGCGCCAGCAGGTCGCCAGCAGGAGTCTCAGATTCCGAAGCCGCCGGTGCCGGCGAGGCCGGTGCCGCCGGCCCGCCGTGGTTCCTCCTTCTGCTGGAGCCGGTACTGCCAATTCCCGGCGAACCGGTGCCACCACACCTCGAATCCTTCTTCACCGAGCAACTCCACGGCCTTCGCCACGGCGTCGGGTTCCCACCGGAACGCGGTGATCCCCTTCTGCCGTGTGATCGCCGAGATGAGCTGCTCGGCAGTTGACCCGCGCGACTCGGCCGCGTGCACATGAGCGATCTCGCCCTTGCGCACGTACCGCCAGATCGGTCTGCCGATGATTGCCGCGATGGCCTTCTCCCGGGCGGCGATCGGGGCGTACATCTCGTCGAGCAACCGCGAGGCCGCCTCCCGCACCGGAGCGTAGGCGTCGTCGGCGGCGTCGAGCGCCGCGCGGTGCCGGGCCCGGGCACGCTCGGCGGCGGCTCTGCGCCGAAACCACGGTGGGTGATCGCGGGCCGCGTGCCGGGCGCGTTCGGCGGCCTGGATCGCGGTCAGGTAGCTCTCCGCCGCCGCCCGCCACTGCTCGGCCGTCGCCGGGTCGAGGTCCACCGACAGGAACAGCCAGTCCCGCTCGGCGGGGCGCAGGCCGAACCGGTGGGCCAGATCGCGGTCGATGAAGTAGCGGTGTCGGGAATCGTCGTCGACCCACACGGCCGTCAGCAGCGCGACCGGCTCGTTGTCCCATCGGATGACCGTCGTCCGGCCCTCCTGGCTGACGATCTTGTCGCCGCGCGGCAGCGGGATCTGGAAGCGGTAGAGGATGACCCGGGTCGTCTCCATTGTCTCATTCTGCGCCGCGCCGGCCACGGTCGAGCGCGACGCGGAGCGCGTCCTCGTCGCCGGTGCGCCGGTTCGTCCACCGTGACACGGCGCTGAGGCAGCCATGAGGCCGCCCTGGACCGTGGGATACCTGCCGCGCCGTCCCGCCGGGGCGTAAAGGTCTCGCGGCAGGTACGAAGTGGAGTGCACGATGCCAACTCGATCCAGGCTCGCCCGACTCTCGGGCGCAGCGACCCTGCTGCTGGCCAGCACCGCCGTGGCCGTGGCCACCGGTGCGGGGCCGGCGCAGGCGACAGTGGTAAACGTCAGCGTGGCGGGCGCCTTCCCCAACCAGTCCGCCGTGGCCACCTGCCCGGCCGGCGAGTTTCTCGCCGGCGGCGGTGGCTCCGTCGACGGTGGTGGCGGCGACGTCACGTTGACCGACATCATCCCGAACCTGGCCACCCAGTCGGTGACGGTCTGGGCGCACACCAACCCGGGCGGGGCAGCCGGGGCGTACACCCTCGTGGCGCAGGCGATCTGCGTGCCGGGCGCGCCTCCGGCCAACTACCAGCGGATCACGTCGGCCAGCGGCAGCAACGGCGACCCGATCAAGAACCAGGTGGCCGCCTGTCCGGCCGGCACCGACCTGCTCGGGCTCGGCGCGGAGCTGCGCACCGCCAACGGGGAGGCGTTCTACCAGCGGATCGAGCCGAACGCGGCGCTCACCGCCGGGGTGGTGACTGCGGGCGCGGCCGGCGGGTTCGCCGGGCCGTGGGAACTCGTCGGGTACGCCATCTGCGCCACCCTGCCCGCCAACCTCGCCGGCACGCTGGTCAGCCTGACCGGGGCGGCCAACAGCGCCAGCCCCAAGGGCCAGGCGTCCGCCGGCTGCCCGGCCGGCGCGCTCGCCACCGGCGTCGGCGCCACGGTCGCCGCCACCGCCACCGGCAACGTCCTGCTCACCCGGGTCACGGCGACCGTCGCCCAGAACAACGCCCAGGCGATCGCCACAGAGGACGGTGTCTACCTGCCGCCGTGGGACCTGGAGAGCCACGCCATCTGCTGGGGTCCGTGACGGTCTGTCATCCGAGGGCAGCGCCTGGTCACGTCGGTCGGCGTGACCAGGCGCGGGGGTTGTTTCACGACGTGTCGTGCGCCGCCATGACGCCACCGTGACGCGGGCGCCGAGGATACCGGGCAGCAACCCACCAGCAGGAAAGGACACTTGTCATGAGCACAGGCACGACACTCGGCACCCGCACCCGCACCCGCACCCGCACCCGGGCGCGGTGGGCCGTCGCGGCAACCGCCGTGGTGGTCGCGGTCGCGGCGACCCTCGTCCTACCCGGAGCGGCCCACGCCGCGTACCGGCACCGGGCGGAGAGCGCCCACGACACCACGTCGCCCAAGAGCGTGACCGCGACGTGCGGGTCCGGCGAGGTGCTCATCGGCGCCGGTGGCCGGATCAGGAACGGAAACGGTGGGGTCCGGCTGGCCGCGATCGTGCCGGGCGCGACCTCGGTGGTGGTACGCGGCGAGGCGTACCCGGACCACGCGGAACCCTGGTCGGTGCTCGCCGCCGCCATCTGCGAGTCCGACGACGGTCGGACGCGGGTCGTCGAGGTCTCCCCGGCCGGGTCACGAACCGCGAGCTGCCCCGCCGGCCTGGTGCTCAGCGGCACCGGGTTCGACCTGCCCGCCGGTGTGCCGCTGGCCGGACTCGTCCCCGACGTCGACGGCGCGAGCGTGACAGTTCGCACCGCCCTCACCTTGATCGGCGCCAGCCCGGTCGCCTACGCGGTCTGCGTGGACGGCTACCGGGCCTCGTGGGGCGGCGTCGGACCGCACTACAAGCGGTTCGCCGCGACCAGCCCGGTAGGTACCTCGTCGCCGAGGACGGTGACCGTGCAGAGCGAGTGGGAGTGGGAGGTCCCGTCACTGTCCGGCGTCGGCGGTGAGGTCACCGTGCTGCCCGACCCCGCCGACCCGTTCCCGATCGCCAGGACCGACATCTTCATCGACGCGATGATGCCCAACGACGACGGAACCCGCGCGACCGTCGCGGCGGTGCAACGGGCCGGCACCGTGACGGGCCGGTCCGTCGCCGGTGGCGCTGCGGCGGCGGGCAGCGGTCTGCGGTCGATCAACCGGTACTCGGCCGACGACGACCCGAAGTGGTCGGTCACCGGGTACAGCACCGACCACGACATCTACTGAGCAGCAGGGCGAGGGCAACGGGACCGCCCGCGCCCTCACCCGGGCCGGGGTACGACCGTCGCCGGCGGCGCTACCCCGGCCCGTGGTGCCAGGATGATCTCGTCGGGCGGCCGTACTCCGATGGCGCGCATCGCCGCCCGGTAGCGGGCGAACGCCCGCCGCGCCTCGCCGTGCTGCCCACCCGTCACCAGGGTGCGCACCAGCATCCGGTGCGCCGGCTCGTCGTACGGGTCCTGCTCCAGCAGGCGGAGCAGGCAGTCCACGGCGGCGCCGCCGCTTCCCGCCGACCGGTGCGCCTCGGCCAGCATCCGCAACGCGGCGACGTAGGCGGCCCGTGCCTGTTCTCGCAGCGCCGACGCCCAGTCGGCGTACGGCTCGTCGGAGAACACGTCGGCCCGGTAGTCCCTAACGGCCGCCGCGAGGATGGTGCGGGCTTCCGCCCGAGCGCCGCGAGCCAGCAACCGACGGCCGTGGGTCACCGCACCGAGAAACTCCATCACGTCGACCCGCAGGTGGGTGACGTCCAGCGCGACGCTCGCCGCGTCGGTGACGAGGAAATGGTCCGAGGCGAAGACCCGGTCCGGGTCGAGCACCCCACGCACGATCGACAGCAACACCGACAGCCGGTGCCCGGTCCGGCTCGGATCGTCGTCGGGCCAGAGCAGTTCGCACAGCTCGCCCCGGGGCACCGGCCGACCTCGGCGTACCACCAGGATCCGCAGCAGGTCCCGCGCCCGTCGCGACTGCCAGGCCGACGGCGGCACCGCGGCGCCGGCCACCCGCACCTCGAACCGGCCGAGGGTGCGAACCAGGACACCGACGCGACCGACACCGGTGGACGGTCGGCCGGCGGCCGGTCGGTCCGCCGACGTCTCCTCCGGGTCGATCGTGACGCCGCCGGCGGCGAGGCGCTCGGTGGCCAGCAGCGCGGCGAAGCGGTCGTCGGCGGTGGCACCCGGCAGCCGGCTCAGTGCCAGCGCGGCACGGGCCGCGTCGCCCACGGCCGACGCGCCGGCCCAGATCGCGTGGGCCTCCCGCAAAGCGGTGCGGGCGCGACCCGCGTCGGTCTCCACGGCGGCGCGCAGCTCCAGCGCCCGGGCCAGGCCGGCCCGCAGCCCACCGGACCGGGCCAGGTCGAGCGCCTCGTCGGCGAGCCGCGCCGCCCGCGTGGCATCACCGTCGGCCAGTGCCACCCAGCCCTGCGCGAGCAGTGCCGGAACCCGAAGGTCGTCACTGGCCAGCCGGGTCGCCTCGGCGGCGTGCCGAGCCGCCGCCGCGGTGTCGTCGGGCAGCAGCACCCGAGCCAGTCCGGCGTGCGCCCGCACCGCCAGCTTCCGGCTGTCACCGTCATCGGCCAGCCGGACCGCCTCGACGAACGCGGCCCGGGCCTGCTCCCGCCAGCCCCGCATCAGATACAGCTCGGCCAGCCCCAGGTACGTGTCGGCGCAGCGGCGCGAGCCCATCCGCCGGTGGCGGGCGAGCACCTGGGCGTACCGCGTCGCCGCCTCGTCGTACCGGCCGAGCATCGCCAGCATGTCGGCCTCGGTGCCGGCGGCCATCGCGGACAGGTTGGCGTGCCCGGCCGTCTCGGCGGCGCTGGCCGCCCGTTGCGCGGCTGTCAACGCCGCCGGATAGCGGGCCTGCTCGACGAGGTGGTAGCTCTGGTTGACCAGAATCCGGGCCAGCAGCACCAGGTCGCCGGTGCGTTCGGCGATGCCCAGCGCGAGTCGGTAGTGCTCCTCGCCACCGACCTGGTCACCGGTGAGTCCGAGGCAGAGCGCGAGGCTGACGTGTGCGGTGGCCAGGACGCTGTCGCCGCCCGTCTCGGCCGCGAGGTGGTAGGCCCGCCAGGCGTGCGCCACTCCGCCCGCCGCGTCACCGCTGCGGGCGGTGGCCGCCGCCCGCCACGCCAGCAGCATCGCCTGGTCGGTGGGACGACCGGGGGCCTCGTCACCCCGGGCGAAGTCGGCCAGGGCCCGGGGCTGGTCGCCGCGCAGGTAGTGGGTCAGGCCCATCCGCCAGGCGATGCCCGGCTCCCACGCCGGCTCGGCCGCCGCCACCTCCTGGTACGCGCGGGCCGCCCCGGCCACGTCGCCGGCGATGCGCAGCGCGTCACCGGCGAGCAGCCGCAGCCGGCGGGTGCGCAGCGGTGCCGGGAGCGCGGCGACCAACTCGGCGGTCGCGGTGGGCCGTCCACCGATGATCATCCGGTCGCCGTGCTCCTCGAGCACCGCCGCCAGCGCCGCGTCGTCGCCGCCGAGCCGGAAGGTGTACGCGGCGGCGCGGGCCGGGCCGTGGTCGCGGTACCAGGTCGCCGCCCGCAGCAGCGTCCCGCGTGCCACCGCCGGCCGGTCATGACCGGCGACCGCGGTGACCACAGGTACCACCCGGGGGCCGGTGTCGGGATCGGTGCCGACTCTGGTCAGTAGCCCGGTGCGTAGCAGCCGGCCGAGCTGCGGCCCGGCCGCCGGGTGACCGGCGACCGCGCAGACGCCCGCCGTCACCGGTGCGAGATCGGCCACCTCGTGCAGCAGCCGCCGAACGTCCTCCGGCAGCGGACCGAGCACCTCCTCGGCCAGGTAACCCGTCACCAGGCCGCCGGGCTCGGTCACCGCCGGCAGCAGCGGCCCGGCGGGTACGCCTTCGGCGACCAGGGTCTCGGCGACCAGTCGGACCAGCGCGGGCCACCCTGCCGTGATCTCGTGCACGCGCTGCGCCAGGGTGGGGACGGTCAGCCCGTACTCGGTGTGCAGCACCTCCTGGACCTGGTCGGTGGTCAGACTCAACTCGGCCGGGCGGAGCTGCGCCGGCGCCATCCGGGTCAACCACGACGACGCGGCACAGCCCACCGGCCAGCGCGACGACAGCGCCAGGCGTACGCCGTCCGGCAGGCCGGCAATCGCCTGCAGCAACGCCTGTTCGGTGCGTTCCGACATGGCGGGCAACCCGTCGAGCACGAGCTGCGTCGTCCCGGTGGCCAGTCTGGCCAGCTCGCCGCCGAGCAGCGCGTCGACGTCGCACTCCCGCTGCCACCGAACGGTGGGGCCGGAGAACAGCCGGCGCAGCGCGGTGGTCTTGCCGTAGCCGGCGGCGGCCACCACCAGCCACAGCTTGCCGCGCTGCTGTGTGAGCATGGCGGCAGCGTGTCCCGCCTTGCACGCCTCAGCAAGGCGATTCCCGCTATCCCGACAGCAACACCGTCCAAAGGGCCCAGGCGCGGGCAGGGTTGCCCCCCGACGGCACGCTGCGGCGGCTCGGCCCCGACCACACCTCATCCTGGCGGAGCACCGCCGCCCGATCCGCCGGCGAAAGCGGCGTCGAACGAACCGTTGCCATGCGCAGATGTTATGTCTTCCCGTACCAAGTCGCAGTGGTGCTCATAGCTGTGCCCGCTCAGACTTATGTCCGTGGACAGCGTCCGAAGAGGTGATCAGATGCTCGACCGTCTCTTCCGGACGGCCGAGATCGGTCCCACCGACGTGTTGCTCGACATCGGGTGCGGCACGGGGCGCACCACCCGGAGAGCAGCCCGACGGTGCGCCCAGGGTCGGGCGGCCGGTGTCCGCCTCAGCGGTAGGCACTGGGTCGTCCCGGCGAGGCGGCCGTGACCGGCCACGGGGTGGCCGTCGTGATCGGCGGTTACGGCGCGGTGGGTCGGGTGGTGGCCACCACGCTGGCCCGAGACTCGGCGTACGAGGTCGTCGTCGCTGGTCGTGATCTGGCGCGCGCCGACGCCCTGGCCCGGACCGACCCGGGCCGGCTGACTCCGCGCCGGTTGGACCTCGACGACCCGCGGGGTCTCGACGGGCTGTTGGCCGACGCCGCCGTGGTGGTCATGTGTGTGGAGCATCGCAACGAGGCGGTGGCGCGCGCATGCCTGGACCGTGGCGTTGCCGTCGTCGACATCAGTGCGTCAGCCGACGTGCTGGCCGGCATCGAACGGCTCGATGCCACCGCGAAGCGGACCGGAACGGCCGCCGTGCTCAGCGTCGGGCTGGCACCCGGGCTGACCAACGTGCTGGCGCGACGCTGCACCGAACGCCTGCCGCCCGCGACCTCCGTCGACGTGACGATCCTGCTGGGTGCGGCCGGTGACCACGGGCCCGACTCGGTCCGCTGGACGGTGGCAGGACTGACGGCTCCGCCCGACCGGACTCGCCGGCCGGGACGGGCCCGGGTGGACCTGCCCGGGTTCGGCGTGCGCACCGCGTACCCGTTTCCCTTCTCGGATCAGTACACCTTGACCCGCACCCTCGGCGTCCCGGTGACCACTCGTCTCTGTTTCGACTCCGGTGCGGTGACGGCGACGTTGTTCGGGCTGCGTGCCGCCGGCGCCTTCCGGCTGGCGGATCGGCTGGGCGGGGCTCGCCTGCTGACCGGCGCGGCGAGCCGACTGCGGCTCGGCGGGGATCGGTTCGTGGTGCACGCTTCGGCCACCGATGGAGGCGGAAGGCAGGTGTGGTCGGCGGTGACGGGCCGTCAGGAGGGGCAGGCGACCGGCGTGGTGGCGGCGGAGATCGCCATCGGCCTGATGGGTCGCCGCTATCCGCCCGGGGTGCACCACATCGACCAGATCGTCGATGCGGGTGAGTTCCTGAAGACGATTCAGCGGTATGACCTGACATTGCACGAGCCACCCGTCGCCGTTGCCGATCGAGCTGCCGACAGGCCGGATTCCGGCCACGTCCGAAGGATGTGACAATTGATGCAACGAGTTTCAGCGGACCGGCGCGGAACCGCCATCGCCTGGACCACAGTGGTCTTCCTGGTGACGTTCATCCACCATCTGTACGGGGGGCTCCAGTTCGACAGCCCGCAGCGGACCATCCTGGCTGTCGTCTTCAGCGCCGTCTTCGCCGTCACGTATCTGGCATACCGGCTCGGAACGACGATGCGGTGGGCACGCGCGATCTTCTGGTCCCTGGTCTACGCCTTCTGGGTGGCGGCGGTCGGCCTTTTCGAAGGTGGGTTCAATCACGCCCTGTTCGTCGTGCTGCGGCTGCTGGACGCTCAGGCCCTCATCAATAACCTGTATCCCGTTGACGGCGATGCGCGCATCTCGGACGACGTGTTGTTCCAGGGCACCGGGGTACTGACCCTGGTCACCGCGGTGTTGCTGGCAACGACACCTGCCTGGCCCAGGAAACCGCCGACGAGCGGGAACGGCCGGCGACCGACGGTGGACAGCGGCGTACGTTGATCAGGGCTTCCGCCGAGGCGCCTCCCGATCCTCCGGGCGCCCCGGCGGACGGTCGTCAGCCTCGACGGGCTGCCGGCAGATCGCCGTGAGGATCTCGATCATCGCGGTCGCCGCTGGCGACCGGAACGGCGGAGCGGCCGCTGCGGCATACAACCGGCGGGTCGGCAGGACCGGAACGGTGGGGCGCAGGACGATGTCCGGCCGTAGCGCGGCCTGGGTCAGCGTCGGTACGAGCATGACACCGGCCCGCGCGGCGACCAGGGCCTGCTTGCCGTTCCAGTCGTCGCAGAAGAAGGCGATCTGCGGGGGACCGCCCAACGCCTCGGCGATCGGCGGGATCGGACCGAGGCAGTCCGGATAGGCACCCTCGATCCACCGCTCGTCCTTCAGTTTCCGCAGCGGCACTCGATTGCGCTGCGCCAACGGGTGATCGGCCGGAAGGGCGACGTGTAGTCGTTCGTCGCAGAGCGGCACCAGGTCGAGACCGTCCAGCGCCTCGTCGGTGACTCGCGACGCCGACGGGTCGTACTTCGCGCTGGCCGGGTCGGCGAACAACTGCCACGAGGTCAGCAGGGCCACGTCGATCCGGCCGTCCCGGATGGCCGCCAGCGGCCCCGCCTCGTCCGGCCGGACAAGGTTCACCGCGACGCCCGGGTGGGACTCGGCGAAGCGACGAATGGCTTCCGGAGTGAGTCGGGCGTTGGCGCTCGGGAAGGCCGACACGTTGAGCTGCCCGCCGGTCAGGCTGGTGAAGGCACGCAACCGGGCTTCCAGGGCGTCGGTCCGCACCAGGATGTCGCGGGCGAGCTCGACGGCGGTCTGCCCGGCCTGGGTGAGCCGTACGCCGCGCGGAAGCCGACGGAACAACGGCACGCCGACGCGCCGTTCCAACCCGCTGATCTGCCGTGAGACGGCTGGTTGCGTCATGGACAGTGCCTCGGCCGCGGCGGAGAACGAACCCCGGCCGGCGACCTCCAGGAGCACCCGCAAGGTCCACGAGTCAATCATGCATGCAGCTTATATTCGCGGTTTCCGCTGAGACCGCACGCTGTGCGTTGTAAGCGCCCGGAACTGGCGACCGGCAGCCCAGCCCGGACCATTACTCCTGTGCATGGCAGGTGGGCCCGGGTACGGTTAGCGGCGGTCGGATGCGTGGGCGTCGGACCGGGCGGCAGCGGTGGCCCGGTACGGCGGACCGGGGAGGAGCGGGTGTGACGCGGCGGAAAGCCCTTGTGGTCCGAGGCGGGTGGGAGGGCCACCGGCCGGTCGAGGCGACGGAGTTGTTCATCCCGTTCCTCGAAGGCAACGGATACGCGGTACGGGTGGAGGGATCGACGGAGATCTACGCCGACGCCGCCGAACTGGCCGACACCGACCTCATCGTGCAGTGCATGACGATGTCGCAGATCAGCGCGGAGCAGGTGGCGGGGCTGGCCGCGGCGATCGTCGCCGGTACGGGGTTCACCGGCTGGCACGGCGGCATCGTCGACTCGTTCCGTGCCTCCTCGGATTACCTGCACCTGGTGGGTGGGCAGTTCGCCACCCATCCCGGCGTCCAGCCGTGCGACCGCAGCGGCGGCGAGGCGGACAACTTCCTGCCGCACTCGGTCACGGTCACCGAACTGGGCCGGGAGCATCCGATCACCGCCGGGATCGAGGACTTCGACCTGGTCACCGAGCAGTACTGGGTGCTGCACGACGATCTGATCGACGTGCTGGCCACCACCACCCACCCGACACAACCGTGGTATCCGTGGCACCGGCCGGTCACCTCACCGGCGATCTGGACCCGAAACTGGGGTGCCGGGCGGATCGTCGTGACGACTCCGGGGCACAGCCTGGACGTGCTGGAGCACGGATCCGTCCGGACCGTCATCGAGAGGGGGATGCTGTGGGCGACCCGCACGGCATCGGCGTCGTAGGCTCCGGATTCATCTCCCGCGCGTACCTGAACACGCTGGCCAACCATCCCACCGTGCGCGTCGTCGCGGTGGCCGACCTGGACCCGGCCCGCGCCGCCGCTGCCGCCGCCACGATTCCCGGCGCCGAGGCGGTAACCGTCGAGCGACTGCTCGACCACCCCGACGTGTCGACGGTGCTCAACCTGACCATCCCGGCCGCGCACGCCGAGATCTCCGGCGCGGCGATCGACGCCGGCCGCAACGTCTACGTCGAGAAGCCGCTCACCGTCGCGTTCCCGGAGGGCCGGTCGCTGATCGACCGGGCGGCGGCGGCCGGCGTCCGGGTCGGCTGTGCGCCGGACACCGTCCTGGGCACCGGTACGCAGACCGCCCGAGCGGCGATCGACGGTGGACTGATCGGCCGACCGTTCTCCGCGTCGGCGGTCATGGTCACCCCGGGACACGAGCGCTGGCATCCCGACCCCGACTTCTACTACGCACCGGGCGGCGGCCCGCTGTTCGACATGGGGCCGTACTACATTTCCGCCCTCGTTCACCTGCTCGGGCCGGTCCGTGCGGTGATCGGGGCGGCCAGTCGGCTGCGCGACGCCCGGATCATCGGCTCAGGCCCCCGGCTCGGGCAGCGGATCCCGGTCGAGGTGTCGACCCACGTGAGCGGGGTGCTGGAACATGTCGACGGTGCCCTGAGCACCCTCACGACCACCTTCGACGGCGTCGCGACGACGGCCGCCCCGATCGAGGTACAGGGGGAGGAGGGCACCCTCGCCGTACCCGATCCGAACAACTTCGACGGCGAGGTCCGCCACCTCGCGCTCGACGGCCCCGGATGGCGCACCCTGGAACCGCGGGCCGGCTACGTCGCCGCGTCCCGGGGGGTCGGCCTGATCGACCTGGTCCGCGCTGACGAGCTGCGTCCGCCGCGGGCCAGCGGTGCGGTGGCGCTGCACGTGCTCGACATCATGACCGCCCTGCTCCGGTCGGCCGACGAGGGCCGGCGGGTCGAGCTGGCCACCGCGGTCGAACGCCCCGCACCCGTCCCGCTCACCCCGGCCGAGGACTGGCTCTCCGCTCCCGCCCCCGAGCACTGACGGCGCCGGCACCCTGCTCGGCGCCTGCTTGCCGGCCCGAGGGCTCCGAGTGTCCCTGCGTCGGCAGCCGCGTCGAGGGCGTTGGGCGATGCTGCTGAGCCAGCCGACCCGGCGGTGTGCGGATCTGGCCGATGAGGGCACACCCGATCTCGGTCGGGTTGCTCCGGTAAGGTCTTGATCGACGGGCCGGTGGTCGTGGGGCACCATAGGCCCATGAGCTTCGGTCTGGTCGTGCTTGCTGTCGCCCCGGGCGCGACCGATGTCGCGGTACGGGCGATGGCGGAGCAGTGCCGAAGCCGGCGTCACCCCGAGGGCGAGCTGGACGAACGCATCGTCGGGTTCTACGAGAACCTCCGCGCCCACTACCCGGACTTTCCGCCGTACGATGACGACTCCCCGTGGATGGACATGCCGCTGGATGTCGGCATCGACCACGTCAGCATGCAGCTGAGCTTCAGCGAACGCAGCACGCCCGCGTTGGAGTTGATTGACCAACTCGCCCGCCGATACGACCTCACCATCTACGATCCTCAGGGCGACGAGGTCACGCGACCTACGGACGTACGCACGCCGGTGGATCCTGCAATCATGGCGTTGATCGAGGAATTGCGGGCACCGGACCGTTGACCACCAGGCGGCCCGGACAGGCTGTGCGGACGACACAAACGATCTTGGACTGTGGATTGGCCGTCGTCCGGGCGTCTCTCAGCGCGTGATTGAGGAACGGCGGCGACCGGCGCGGTAGCCGATGAGCTGACCGGCCGGTCGCACTCACTCCTCGGCGTCGCCTCCCGTGCGAGCCGAGCGTTCGCGACTCAGATACCGGACCGGCTTGCCGAGCGACTCCGCGTAGGCGATCTCCCGTCGGGTCGACTCACCTACGTAGCCGCCTGGATCCACGATGTACGGCTCATGATCGCTGAACGGCAGATGCCGCGCTGCTCGATGAAACGGAGGGGCCTGCGCTGGCTGCTGGAGGCCGACGCTGCCGCCGCTGAGCGCGCCCGACCAGGGCCGGCGTTGCGGTCTAGCGTCGGGTTGCTTTGCTGATTTTGTTGTGGAGGGCGCGCCGGGCGATCGGGCCGAGTTCGTCGACGATCTCGATGAGCCCGGCGAGCTGGTCCAGCGCCTCGATGGCGCGCTCGGCTGAGGGCCGGTCGACGCCGTCGTACAGCTCCAGGCCGATGAAGGCGGCCGACACCGCGCGGGCGAGCCCGGGAACGTCGGCGACCTCGGCGAACGGTGACCCGGCCAGCAGCCGGCGCAGGACCAGCTCGATCTCGTCCACCCACAGCTGCAGCGACTCGGCGGTGGGGGCGGCGAGGCGCTCGTCGGCCTGTGCGCCGGCGAGCATCTGGGCCAGCACGGACACGTTGCCCAGCTCGCGTTCCTCCGCGTGCAGGATGCGCCCCACGTCGAGCAGTTCGCGCAGCGACCCGACCTGGCGCAGCCGGGCCGACCAGTGGGCGACCCGCTCGGCCGTGCCGGTCCGGCACGCGGCTGCCAGCAGCTCGTCGAGCGTCCCGAAGTGGTAGAAGACCAGGGCCTGGTTCACTCCGGCGGCGGCGGCGATGGTGCGGGCCGAGACGCCGGCGATGCCATGCTGGCGGATCGCGGCGAGGGTGCCGTCGAGCAGGCGTCGCTTGGTGTCGGACATCGCTCTCCTCCCGCCGGGTGCGGCGGTGCGATCATCGCATCCGTCACCAGTTGCGCCAGCCAGGTCATGCCGGGCAGTCGCAGGGTCCAGCCCACCCAGGCCCAGCCGAGGTTGAGGTGTTCGAGAGCACGGGCGACGGCGGCCACCCCCCGTTCCTGGTGGCCGTCGCCGCCCGTGTACCCGGCCCGCAGCTGCCCCGCCTCGGCCGGCGCGATCGTCAGGTCCACCGGGTCCCGCCGCGCCAGGAACCGCCAGACCGCCACGCACGGCCCGCACCCGGCGTCGAGCCGCAACACCGCGGGCGTGCCCGAGGTGTACGGCCGCCAGCGCGGACACCAGTCGCGTACCGCCCGTCGCCAGTCCCGCCAGGCGTCCCCGTGCCGGCGGGCCAGGTCGTGCTCCTCGTGCGGCCGGGCCACGGCCGCGCTGAAGGCCACGGTGAGGGCGGTCGCGGCCAGCAGCGCCGTGCTGCGGGTGACCGCCGCGGTCAGCAGGAGCAGGGCAGCACCGCCGACCTGCATCGGGTTCGCCAGGTACGCATAGGGCCCGGTG
This sequence comes from Micromonospora sp. C95, assembly GCF_018070465.1. Lineage (GTDB taxonomy): Bacteria > Actinomycetota > Actinomycetes > Mycobacteriales > Micromonosporaceae > Micromonospora. The sequence goes on along the minus strand of NZ_JAGPXT010000003.1, from coordinate 163,571 downwards.
CTGACGAGCCGGGCCGGCGGATCCCACGGGTACGGGGTGCCGCCGCCTCGTGCGGCGAACTCGCGTACCGCGATGAGCGCCGGGGTGGCCACCAGCAGCGCGACCTGGGCCAGGACCAGAAGGGCGGCCCGGGACAGCCCGGTGAGCGGGGACCACGAGCCGCCACCCAGCTCGAAGGCGACACCGGGCACGAGCCACAGCAGCAGCGTGGCGAAGACGACGACCTGGAGCAGCACCCGGGCCCGCAGGTGCCGGCCGTCGGCGCTCCACCGGCCGAGCAGCTGCGCGGGGAGGGCCACGGCGAGTATCCCCACCACCTCGCCCACCAGCCAGTGCGACCCGAGCAGGACGAGCGGGTGCAGCGCCGGCATCGCCACCACGTCGAGCCAGAGCAGCAGGCCCAGCGCGAGGGGCAGGGGCAGGAACCGGCGTAGCAGCACCGGCAGCGCGCCCCAGAGCGCCGCCCAACCCAGCCACAGATCGACCGGCATCCCCCGGTAGGCCCCGTGCACCGGCGCGAACGCGTACCAGCCCGTCCGGCGCGCCGACTCGTTCAGCGCGGCGACGCCCAGGGCGACGGCCACGGCGGCGAGCAGGGCGGCGGCCCGCGCCCGCCGGTCGCGCTCCAGCCGGGCCGCGGCCAGCACCGCCAGCAGGGGCACCCCCAGGGCGAGCCAGCGGGCGGCGGTCACGGCAGGACGAGCATGTCGAGCAGGTGCCCCACGCCCTCGTGGAGCAGGCCGCCCTGGAGCGGTCCGAAGTACCAGGAGGGATCGAGACCGCGCTCGTACGCCACCCGGACGCGCACCTCGGTACGTTCCCGGTCCACCGCCTGCCAGGTCACCTCCGCGTGCCGGAAGGTGACCCACCGGCCGGTGATGGCGGTGTCCTCGACGAACCGGAAGCCGACCCGGCCCGGCTCGGTGCCGGTGACCTCGGTGAGCAGATGCCCGCCCGGCCCGTGCGAGCTGTCGTGGTAGGCGAACATCCAACGGTCCCCGGTGGCGAGGCCGTCGCCGGTGACCCGGGTCGGCACGGGTACGCCGAGCAGACGCAGCGGCACCGACCGGACCGGCACCGGGCGAGGGCCGGTCGCCAGCCGCTCACCGACCGCATGGGCCGGCAGGTTCACCACCCGGACCACCTCGACCGACTGCTCCGGGGTGATCCGTGGGGCGAGCCCGGTGCCCTCGAGCCCGGATACGAGCAGCAGGGGCACGGCGAACAGCGAGTACGCCCGGGTGGTGTCGCGGCGGGCCAGCCTGATCAGGGCGGTGGTGCCGTGGGCCACGGCGTACACCAGCGGCGCGGACAGGATGACGCAGATGGCGCCTTCGTGCAGCGCCACCGAGGCCAGCAGCAGCGCGATCGTGGTGGCGGCGAAGACCCGGCCGTGGGTGGTGCGGCCCGGGGTCAGGGCGAGGGCGGCGGCCAGCAGCACCGGCAGTCCGACGAAGAGCAGGGCGCTGTCGGCGCGCCCCTGGGCCACGGTGACGGCGTAGACGACGATCCCGAAGGCCGTGATGAGACCGGCGAGCGTCCAGTTGGCCCAGGTCCGTCTCGCTTCCGGTTCCGGTTCCGGCTCCGGCTCACTGGTCATGCTTTCCTCCCCGGGTTTAAGCGACCGCTCAAACGGAGCGTAGGCGAATTTGAGCACCTGCTCAAGAGGTGGCCCGCTCGAACCCCGGGCCTGTCATCACGAGCGGCGATACGGACGGACCTATCTACCTGCACGGTTACCGTTTCGTGGACGGGTGAGTCGCGCGAGTCCGGTGGTGGCCTTCTACTCGTCTCCTGTGAGTAGGGGGCGGAGCCTGCGGATCTCAGCGATCAGGCGGGGGATGTTCTGGCGGGCGCTGGCGATGAACTGGGCGTTTTCGTCCCAGCGTTCGTCGGCGACATCGACGTAGCGAGGCTGCTGGACGAGGGTGGCGGCCACGATCTCGTGATGGTCGAAGTCCGGCCAGCGTTCACCGAGCCCGGTGTCGGGCGTCGTGCTGATGGCGACCAGGCACATGGCGAAGTCATCGTCGAGTTGACGCACGTACCAGGGGCCGGGAGTCGCGGCGTGGGCAAGCTCCTCGATCTCGGCGAGCTCCTGGTCGGTCATTGGTTCTGGGTTGTCCATCAGGCGACGAGTTCCTCGCGTTCGGCCAGGCGTCCATCGGATCATGATCACGGTCAGCTTCAGCGAGACGACGGCCGCCGTGCTGTCCGATCACGACAGCGCGAGACGGTCAAAAGCAAGACTAGACCGGGGCGGTGGCTGCGGGCGGGTCCGGTGGCAGCTGCCGCAACAGGTCCCGCACCATCGCGACCGATCCGCTGCCGATCTCCTGGTAGCGCACCAGCGCCGCCTGCCACCGGGCTCGGGCCAGATCGGGCCGACCCTGCGCCCATGCCACTCGTCCCAGCGCCGAGAGCGACTCGGCCTCGCCGTCACGGTTACCGATCTCCCGGAAGCCGGCGCGCGCCGCGTCGAAGTGCGCGGTCGCGACCCGGTGATCGCCCGCCGCCAGTGCCAGATCGCCGAAGGCGACCCGAGTGTGCCGCTCCCTCTCGGTCGCCGATCCGCCGGAAGCTGCGGTAGGCGGCACGCAAATGGCGGTAGGCGGCGTCATGGTCCCCGGTGGCACGGGCCACCTCACCGACGCCCATCCGGGCGTACGCCTCACCATCCCGGTTGCCGATCGCCGCGAACCCGCGGCGGGCGGCGGTAAAGTGCGCGCGGGCGCTGGCGTGCTCACCGGCACCGAGGGCGACGTCAGCCAGACCCAACCGCGCGTACGCTTCACCGTCGCGGTTGCCGGCTGCGGCGAAGCCGGCCTGCGCGGCCTGGAAATGCCGGACTGCGGCAGTGTTGTCTCCGGCGGCGCGGGCCACCTCTCCGAGTATCCGGCGGACCATCGACGCCCCCTCCGGGTCGCCAGCAGCGTCAAAGCCGGACAGCGCGAGCTGGAGCTCGCGGGTGGCGCCCGGGAGGTCGCCGGACATCAGCGCGACCTCCCCGAGCCCTCGGTGTGCGTGTGCCGCGCCGGCAACATCATCGCGCGCGGCGCAGAGGGCGCGGGCAGCGTGGTAATGCCCGATCGCGGCCGGGTAGTCGCCGGTCACCCGCTCGACCTCGCCCAGGCCCTGCCGGGCGGCGGCCTCCCCGGGGCGGTCACCAGCGGCCGCACTTCCGGCGGCGGCGCGTGTGTGCAGGGTACGGGCAGTGGCATGGAAACCGTACGCGTGCATCTGCTCGGCGGCACGGCGGAGCACGGTCGCCGCCGTCCCGCCGGTGACGACCTCGGCCAGGGCGAGCAGGTTCTCCTGTTCGTCGGCCAGCCACCGTTGGGCCTGTCGAGGATCGGTCCAGCCCAGCCCCGCTCCGGTGGCTCCGAATTGCCGGGGCGGGGTGCGGCGGAGGTGCCAGATGTCGCTCATCGCCGTGCCATACCAGGTGACCAGCCGGTCAACCGCTGCTGCCCGTTGCGCGGCGCTCAGCCCGGTGCCCGCCTCCCGACGGGCGAACTCGCGGACGAGGTCGTGCAGCTCGTAGCCCCGGCGCGCGGCCGGGCCGCCACTCACCCTGATCAGGTGCCGAGTGGCCAGGCCATGCAGGATCGCTCGGGCCTCGTCCGCGGAAGCTCCGGACAGCGCAGCGAACTGCGGCCCGCACACCCGTGGTCCGGGATGCAGACCAAGCAACCGGAACGCCGTCTGGAGCGGTGGGTCGAGGCGGTCCACCGAGGTGCTGAGGGCGGCCGACACACTCGGACCCAGCGGCCCCAGGTCGGTGGTGAAATGGCGCGCGCTGCGGGCCGCTCGCAGGTCGTCGGCGAACTCGGCCACCGTCAGGTCATCATGAATCTGACCGGCGGCGGCTTCGATCGCCACCGGCAGCCGGCCGACCAACGTCACGATCGTTCTCACCGCCGACCAGTCGGTGCGCGGGTCGGTGCCGCTCAGCCGGCAGAACAGGGCGATTGCCTCGTCGACCGAGAGCACATCCAGCGGCATGCTGCCGGCCCCCGGCAGGTCGGTCAACCGGGAACGACTGGTGACGAGCACCAGGCAGCTGGCCGCCTTGGGCAGCACCGGCCGCACCTGCCGTGCGTCGAGGGCGTTGTCGAGCAGCACCAGCGCCCGCTGACCGGCCAGCAATGCCCGCCAGCGCGCCTGCCGTCCGGCCAGGTCGGACGGGATCTGCTGCCCGGTCAGGCCGGCCTGGCGCAGCAGCTCCTCCAGGGCGGCCACCGGCGTGACCGGCGCGATTCCATCGGTGTACCCGTGCAGGTCGACAAAGTACTGCCCGTCGGGGTACCGGTGCTTGTGCTCGTGCGCGGCCCGCAATGCGAGCTGGGTCTTGCCCACGCCCGCCATGCCGACCACGGCGAGGACGGTCTCGACGGTGCCGTCCGGCTCGTGCGCGCAGATGTGGGCCCCCAGTTCGGCGAGCGCCGCGCCGCGGCCGGTGAATCTGGGCGTTACCCCGGGCAGACTAGCGACCCGGTGGCGTGGTTCGTGGAGGTCGCGTAGATGGGCAAGGCTCTGCTCGATCGCGTCGAACCGCGGACCGAACTCTTCCCGCCACCACCACTCGGCCAGCGGGCCCAGCGCGCCGCCCGCCCGACCGTTGGCGCGGATGCCCTCGGCGATTCGGGTCGCCAGGGTGTCGGCGAGGCAGGCCGGGTCCAGGCCCAGGCCGGTCAGGTAGCCGGGCTCGCCGTACTCGGGTTGGTCCAGTGGCTCCACCCAGACCCGCAAGGCCGCCGCCAACGCAGCCCGGTGGGGAACCTGGAGCCGGTCGGTCAGGTCGGCCTCGCGCAGCAGCAGCGCGCTGCGCAGGTGCGCGGCGCGGCCGGCGTCGAGATGACCGCCGAGCTCCGCCACGGTGACATCGACGGAACTCCTCCACCACCGCCCGCATGCCGGAGGCGATCGGCGCTGCCCGCAGTGAACGGACTACGCCGCCGCCGGTGGCGGCGACGATCCATCCGAGCAGCGCGTCGCCGAGCGCGACCGTCAATGGAGGTCAGACGGTGTGATCTTGCCGAGGATGAGCAGTTCACCGCCGTCTTCGTCGACGTAGTATCCCTCTCGCGGGAACGAGTCGGCGTCCCGCAGCCGCTGATAGACGGCGATCAGGGACTCCAACCCGTCGCTGCCGCTCTGGACTGCATTGACCACATCGCGCGGTGGTTGCGGGTCGCCGGCCCGGCGGGCCGCGCTACCCCGCCACGCATACCGCATCGCACCGAATTGGACGAAGGAAAGCGCGAGATACCAGCCAGCCTCGCCGAGCCGTCGCACATCCCCCGGGTGGTAGTGGGCGTGATGGGGCCGGCCGCTCGGTCCGGGAAAACGCAGACGCAACGCGATTTGGCCGCGACCGAGCTGCCGCTGCAGGAGACCTGGAGAGCTGAACTCCGCCGAGATCACTTCGATGGTCCGCTCACTGGCCCGCGCGGTGGGCGCGACCTCCGCATATCGGCCGTTGCCGTGGGCGGCGGTCCTGAGCCACAAGCTCCATGACATAGTTCTCCCTCCTCTGTGGAGCTACATGGTTGCGGGCCGTGACTTACTTGCGGCATCCCCCGCCCAGGTCACCCCGATGTCGCCTTCTTGACACAGCCGACACGGCGTAACCCGCCGCCATCCGGCCCAGCGCAAGGGCCGGCCTCGAACAAGCGCGAACGTCCCAGCCGCTTCCGGCGGTGGGTAAGGTCGTGGCACGCTCGGCAGCCGCCCGGATGCGCTCGTCATGGACCGCCCCCGCCACCACCGGTGGCCAGCACGGCGAAGAACGGATCCTCGTGGAGGATCCGCGCCTCTTCGTACCACCTACCGAGGTTGGAACCCGCGCGCGACAAGGTCCTCGTCAGCTGCGGGGTGCAGCAGACCCATACTCATGCCCGGTCGTCCGACGAACGGTCAGGCCCCGCCGGGCGAGCGACGGACCGGCGGGCAGGCAGCCGATGCCGGCGCCGCAGGGTGATCCCTGCGGCCAGGACGAGCAGCGCCAGCACCGCCACCGCGACCGTCCACGGACCCAGCTCTGCCAGCCAAGTGCTGACCGCTGTCTGGACCGTGCCGGCCGCTTCGATGATCGGGTCGTCCACATCACCGCGACCGGCGAAAATCCGCACCTCGTACCAGCCGTACCAGGCCACGTACCCGCCGGTGACCACCAGCAGCAGCCCGGCTAGCCGCCCGAGCAGTGAGTAAGCACGGCGGGCGCGGCGCACCAGCGACTCACGGGCCAGCGCGACGGCCAGCGCGGCTGCCCCCACCGCAAGCCCCATGCCGAAGGCGTACGCCACGAACAGGGCGACGCCGGACAGGGCGGATCCGGCGCGGAAAGCGGCGACCACGACGGCGAGGAACGGGCCGATGGTGCATCCGAGCGAAGCGATCGCGTACGCCGCACCGAACAGCACCATCGAACCGAAGCGCCGGCGGACCTCCGGCCCGGTGGCCAGTTTCGGCGTGAAGGTGGGCAACTGGCGCCCCGCCAGCAGCCAGCCACCGGCAGCCACCAGGGCGAGCCCGATGAGGATCGACACCCAGGGCAGGTGACGGGCGACCGCGTCCGCCGCAGGGGCGGCGAGCAGCCCGAACGCGCCGAACACCGCGACGAACCCGAGCGTCATGGCACCGGTCAACGCGACCGCCCGGCCGACGGACGCAAGCGCGTCCCGACCGGCCGACGGCTCGTCACCCAGCACCAGCATCGACAGGTATGCCGGTAGCAGCGCGAAGCCGCAGGGGTTGACCGCGGCCAACAGCCCGGCACCGACGGCGAGGCCGTACGGAGTGTCTGTCATGGTCAGCTCAACCCGGTGACCCGCTCGCGAAGGTCCTGCTGAGACAGTGGTCCCGAGTGCACGACAGTGCCGGCGGAGTCGAGCAGCACATACTGCTCCTGGCTGGTCACCTCGAAGCGGCGCCACACCTGACCGTCGTCGTCGGCCAGGTTGGGAAAGCGATCGATTCCGGTCTGCTCCGCGAACCTTCTCATCGCCTCGTCGCCGCTGCCCAGCCCGGCCACGCCGATCACGTTGACCCGGCCTGCGTTGTCCCGCTGCACAGCGGCGACCTCGTCGGCCACCGCGCGGCACCGGGTACACCAGGCCGCCCAGAACCACAACACCGCCGGCTTGCCGACGAGGCTGCTACCCGCGAAGGTCTCACCGTCGATCGTCCGGGCACTGAACGAGAGCGCCTGCGGGACCGTCGTTTCCGTCCCGCTGCTCGCCGTCGGCGCGGCGGGACCTGACAGTGTCGGCTGAGCCACCGCGCTCGGCCCGGCAGTCGTGCTCTTCGGGTCGGCGGGCTGCTCCGTGCCACCGCAGGCGGTCAGGGCGAGGACGGCCGCGGTGAGGGCGGCGACGGCGGGGGCGGTACGGATGCCGGGCATGATCGGATGCTAACCCGGCCACCGGCGCGGGGGGCCTTACGAGCTCCTTACGGGCGTCGTATGCCGCGGAACTGCTCGTCGTCGAGCCGACTGGGTCGGCGAGGCGCTCCCGGTGGCCCGCTGCCGACCGCATGTTTGTCCATCGCTGACCGAGTTCCTACCGTCGTCGTACATCGGGAGCAGCGGCAGCGGGCCAACCAGCAGCGCCGGGAGCAGGTGACCCGGCTGCTCGACTGGTGGCTGGGACGGATGGTCGCCGCCGAGCACCAGTTGACCGAGAAGCTGCTGTTCTTCTGGCACGGGCATTGGGCGACAAGTGTGCAGAAGGTTCGCTCCGCCGGGTTGATGCTGCGGCAGCTGGAAACCCTGCGCCGGCTCGGGCGCGGCCGGTGTCACGACTCGCGTGTTCTCGGTGTCACTCGGCGGCTTCGACACCCATGCCGACGAAAGGCAGCTCCAGGAGGTGCTGCTCGGGCAGCTCGACCGGGCGCTGACCCGATTCAGCGACCGGATGGCGCGTACCGACGCGGGCCGGAGGGTGATCACCGCTGTCTACTCCGAGTTCGGCCGCAGGGTCCGGGCCAACGGCACCGACCACGGCACCGCCTCGAACATGCTTCTCCTCGGCACCGGGGTGCGCGGCGGCCTGTACGGAGAACCGCCCAGCCTGACCGACCTCGACCGCGGTGACCTGAAGGTCACCATCGACTTCCGGGACGGCTACGCGGCGGGCTGGCCGCGTACGCGGCCTGCCTGCGCGAGCAGGCATCGACGTACCATGTGGCCCACCGGGTGCGGTCGGCGATGGCCGCGCATCGCCAGGACGAGCGTCTGCGTCAGCTCGCCGACTCGCTGCGAAAGCGGTGGCGGGTCGACGTGCCCGAGACGAGGGTCGCGGAACTGATGGAAGCGGAGGAATCGTCATGACTGTCGCTGCCGTTGTCGGCGTGGTGCTGGCGCTGTTCGTCGCGGCGGTAGCGTTCGTCTACCTGGGCCGTCGGCGTGCCACGCCGAGCGCGCTGGGCCGGTCGCTGCGACTGCTCGCGCTCGGGGTGACGCTGGGGATCGTCGTCGCCGTGTTGCCCGACATGTTGTCGGACAGCGGCGCCGCAGCCGGCTATCTGCTGGGCGTGCCGACCGTCGCGGCTCTGTTGCCCCTCGCTGCGGATCTGGCGGGCCGCGCGGTCGGTGTCACGACGACGCTGGCGGCGATGGTGATGGTGGTCTGGGGGCTGCTGCTCGGCCTCGGTGACGGTGTCTATTTCGTGATTCCGGCCCTGGTCCTCGGCGCGGCCGCCGTCGTGTCGGTCACGCCTCGGCGCGGAATGCCCGCCGCCGAGCGCCAGGACCGGGCCGGGGACGCGTGACGCCTCTCGGCGGCCCTGGGGGCCGGCAGGAAGCCCTGCCCTGTGCCTGGGCTGGTGCGGCGTCTCAACGCCCACTGCTCGTCGTTGAGGTCGTTGGGACACCGCGTTCGATCACTCATGACGGGTGGAAGTCGACGTCCGCGCCGTCGGCCACGTCGCCGCACTCGACCCGGCCGAGCACGGCGTCGTGCCGGCGCAGGTATTCGTGCGCACCTCGGTCGGCACGGGCGCTTCGGCCCACCCCGGCCCAGTGATCGGCGCCGAGCAGCACCGGATGACCCAACTCGCCCTGGTAGGTGGCACGAGCCAGGACAGAGGTGGGACAGGCGTTCGGCACGGTGGACAGAATCCGCCGCACGGCGGCCGGCGTCACCCCGGGTAGGTCGACCAGGTGTACGCAGACCACCGACGCTGACAGCTCGGCGGCGACCCGCAGACCGACCCGCAGCGACGAGGCCATCCCCCGTGACCAGTCGTGGTTGACCACCACCGCCAGCCGGGCACCGTTCGGCACCGGCCGGCCCGCGGTTCTCCGACGTGCCGCTGCGGCGGCCGCACCGAGCACCACAATCACCGGATCGCAGCCACCGGCGGCCAGTGTGTCGATCGCCGCGCCGAGAAAACGCAGCGCCTTGGGTTCGCCGTAGCGTCGCCCGGCTCCGGCTGCCAGGAGCAGCCCGGCGGTCGGCGGATGATGGGTCATGCCACCGGGCTCAGCCGCGCAGCCTCGATCGCCCGAATGCGTCCCTCGGCAGCACAGAGCCGTCCGCCCGCCCGCTGGTTGCCGACGGCCACCACCTCGGCAAGCATCGAGAGCGCGGTCTGCGCCAACGAGCCGGCCCCGAGGTCGAGGCCCGCCGGACCGGTCAGGCGATGCAGACCCGGGGTGCCGGCCAACCGGGCGAGCCGCTGGGCGTGCGTCTGCCGGCTGCCCAACACCCCGACGTACCCGGCAGATCCGCTGAGCGCGGCCCGGATCGCGCGATCGTCGATCCGAGGGTCGTGGGTCAACACCAGCACCGCGTCGCGGACGTCCAGGCTACGGGTGGCCAGAAAGTCGTCCGGCCAGGCACAGATCACGTCTTCCGCCGCCGGCACCCGCTCCGACTGGGCGTATGCGGGTCGTGGATCGACCACCACCACCCGGTAACCGATCCGGGCGGCCAACGCGGCAAGCGTGACGGCCAGGTCAGTCGCACCGACCACCAGCAGTGTGGGGCCGGGGTGCAGCTCCTCGACGAAGTGCTTCTCGCCGGCCGGTAGTCCGTCTCGACCGGCGGCCGTGGACCACCGGAACGGTGGTTCAAGTGCGACGCCGACGGCGAGTGGACAGCGGGTCGCCAGCGCTGCGCCGATGGCGGTGTACACCGTTCCGGTCGGGGCAGGACAGACCAGCACGGTGAGTTCACCGGTGCAGGCCGGGGCGGGTTCCCACGGCATCAGATCCGTGCCCGGACTGATCGCGGTCAACCGTGGTGGGGCGCCGTCGAGCACCGATCGGGCCTCGCCGAGCAGTGCACCCTCGACACAGCCACCGGAGACCGACCCGGTCCAGCCGCCGTCCGCGGCCACCGCCATGGTCGCACCGAGCGGTCGGGAGCCCGACCCGACCCGGCCGACCAGCCGGATCAGTACGACCCGTTGCCCGGCCCCGTGGCGCTGTTCGACGAAGGGCCACACCTCGGTCAACACCTGCCGTTACCTCAACTCCACACTCAGCTTCGCGTCTCGTCGTTCCTCAACCAATTATCAGTACATACAACGCTGAAAGCGGATAAATTTGGCAGCCAGCCCACGAACCTCATCTGGCGGGAATCATGGATACCGAGATCAGCCTGCGCGTGGACGGCGCCGAGCGTCGGCTCACCGTCGACACCCGGACCACCCTGCTCGACGCGCTACGCGAACGGCTGGGCAACACCAGCCCCAAGAAGGGCTGCGACCACGGCCAGTGCGGCGCCTGCACGGTGCTGCTCGACGGCCGACGCGCGAACAGTTGCCTGGCACTGGCCGTCGCTCATGACGGCGCCGAGATCGTCACCGCCGCCGGGCTGGCTGCCGACGGCGACCTGCACCCCATGCAGCGCAGCTTCATCGCCCACGACGCCTTCCAGTGCGGCTACTGCACGCCCGGGCAGATCGTCTCCGCCGTCGCCATGCTCGACGAGGCGGCGAACGGCTGGCCCAGTGCGGTCACCTTCGAAGCACCCGACGGCTCCGACGGCGCAGTCGGCACAGGCCCGGTAGACCTGGCCACCAGTCCCGACGAGATCCGGGAACGGATGAGCGGCAACCTGTGCCGCTGCGCCGCGTACGCGAACATCGTCCCCGCGATCCAGGAGGTTGCCCAGTCATGAGGCCGTTCCGGTACGAGCGGGCCACCGACCCGGACGGTGCGGTCGCCCTGCTCTCCCGCTCGCCGCAGGCGGCCTTCCTCGGCGGCGGCACCAATCTGGTCGATCTGATGAAGCTCGACGTCGCTCGGCCCGACCTGCTGATCGACATTCGCGGGGCCGTCTCCGGCGTGATCGAGGAGCTGCCCGACGGGGGAGTACGCATCGGCGCCGGGGTGTCCAACAGCGACCTGGCCGCCGAGCCGCTGATCCGCGAACGCTACCCGGTGGTGGCCCAGGCGGTGCTCAACGGCGCCTCCACCCAGCTGCGAAACGTCGCCACCGTCGGTGGCAACCTGCTGCAACGCACCCGGTGCCTGTACTTCCAGGACATCACCACCGCGTGCAACAAGCGGCAGCCGGGCAGTGGCTGCTCCGCCATCGACGGTCACAACCGGGATCTGGCGATCCTCGGCACCTCCCCGGACTGCATCGCCACCCAGCCGTCGGACCTGGCGGTCGCACTGGCCGCGGTGGACGCGACGGTGCAGACCGTCGGCCCCGACGGCAGCCGCGGCATCCCACTTACCGAGCTGCACCGGCTGCCGGGGTCCGAGCCGCAACACGACAACGTCCTGGCGCACGGCGAGTTGATCACGGCCGTCGACCTGCCGCCGCTGGCGATGGCTGCCCGCTCGCGTTACCGCAAGATCCGGGACCGCGCCTCGTACGCCTTCGCCCTGGTGTCGGTGGCCGCCGCGATCGATGTGGCCGACGGGCAGGTGCGCGACGTACGCATTGCGCTGGGCGGCGTGGCGCACAAACCGTGGCGGGCCCGGCGGGCCGAGGATCTGCTGCGCGGCGGGCCGGCCACCGAGGACCGGCTGCGTCGAGCTGCCGAGGCCGAACTTGCCGAGGCGCAACCCCAGTCGGACAACGCCTTCAAGATCCCGCTGGCCCGCAACGCCATCGTCCGTACCGTGCTGGACCTGGTGGAGGCGGAACGGTGAGCATCATCCCCGCCCGCGCGATGGGCCGGCCCCTCGACCGGTTCGACGGTGCCGACAAGGTACGCGGTCTGGCACCGTACGCCTACGAGCACCCGGTGGCGCGCCCGGCCTATCTGTCGGCCGTGCGGAGCACCATCGCGACCGGACAGATCATGGGCATCGACTGCAGTCAGGCCAGCGCCCAGCCGGGCGTGCTGGGGGTGCTCACCCACCTGAACGCCCCCCGGCTCGGCACCGACGACGGCGAGTTGCGCATCCTCCAGTCCGAGGAGGTCGCGTTCCGTGGGCAGTTCGTCGGGGCGGTGATCGCCGAAACCTCGGAGATCGCCCGGCACGCCGCCGGCCTGGTCCGGGTCGACTACCGGCCGCGCCCTCACGACGTCGACCTGGAGTCCAGCCGCGAGCAGGGACGCCTGCGGGTTCCGCAGCAGATCATGCCGATGTTCCCGGTCACGGTCGACAAGGGCGACGTGGAATCGGCGCTCGCCGCGGCGTCCGTCCGCGTGGAGCACAACTACCGCACGCCCTGGTACAACCACAACCCGATCGAACCGCACACCACCATCGCCTGCTGGAACGACGATCAGCTCACCCTGTACGTGTCGACCCAGTACCTGATGGGGGTGCGCAGCACCGTCGCCGCCGCGTTCCGGCTCGATCCACAGCAGGTCCGGGTGTACGCGCCGCACGTCGGCGGCGCCTTCGGCTCGAAGGTTCCCGTGCATTCGGATTTGATTCTCGCGGTGATGGCCGCCCAACTCGTCCCGGGTCGATCGGTGCGTTTCGCGCTCACCCGGCATCAGATGTTCACCCAGACCGGCTACCGGTCACCGACCATCCAACGGGTACGTCTCGGCGCCGACGCCGAAGGGCGGTTGACCGCGGTCGACCACGAGTCCTTCGAGCAGACCTCCCGGCTCGGGGAGTTCGCCGAGCACGCCACCCGGGCCACCCCGACCATGTACGCCACACCGCATCTGCGCATCCGCCAGCAGGTGGCGGCGTTGGATCTGCCCACCCCCTCGATCATGCGGGCCCCGGGCGAGTCGGTCGGCATGTTCGCCCTCGAATCGGCAATGGACGAACTCGCCGTGGCGTGCGGCCTGGACCCGGTCGAGCTGCGGCTACGCAACGAACCGGTGGCGCATCCGCTGGACGGTCGACCGTTCTCCAGCCGGGGTCTGGCCGCCTGCCTGCGGGAGGGCGCACGCCGGTTCGGTTGGCAACCACGCCAGGCCACGACCACGCCCAGCCGCCAGGACGGCTGGCTGGTCGGCACCGGGGTCGCCGCCTCGACCTACCCGGTGCTACGGCTGCCCGGCTCGAAGGCCACCATCCGGGTCACGCCCGACGGCCGGTACACCGTGCTGATGGCGGCGGTGGACATCGGCACCGGCACCCGCACCGCGCTGACCCAGGTCGCCGCCGACGCGCTGCGAGTCGACCTCGCGCAGGTCGAGCTGCGCCTGGGCGACACCGCGTACCCACCGGCGGCGCAGGAGGGCGGCTCCGCCGGCATCACCAGTTGGGGCGCCACGATCTGCGTCGGCGCCGACGAACTGCGCCGCCGGATCGCCGCCGAGCACGGCGGCACGATTCCGGCGGACGGCCTGGAGGTCACCGTCGACATGCCGGAGAACCCCCACCTGGAGCAGTACGCCATGCATGCCTTCGGCGCACAGTTCGCCGAGGTACGGGTGCACGGGGAGACCGGCGAGATCCGGGTGCCCCGCCAACTCGGGGTGTTCGCGGTCGGCCGGGTGGTCAACCCGAAGACCGCCCGCTCGCAACTCATCGGCGGGATGACCATGGGCCTGTCGATGGCCCTGCACGAGGCGAGCCTGCTGGACCCACGCTACGGCCACGTGATCAACCACGACCTGGCCACCTACCACGTCAGCAGCAACGCCGACGTGCCGGCGGTGCAGGCCCACTGGATCGCCGAGCAGGACGACCAACTCAACCCGGTCGGCATCAAGGGGGCTGGCGAAATCGGTATCGTCGGCGCTGCCGCCGCGATCGCCAACGCGGTCCACCACGCCACCGGCGTTCGCGTCCGCGAGCTGCCCATCACGCTCGACAAACTGCTTACCGTCTGACGGCACAACCAGCCACCCGATCGTTCGTCGCGGGCGGAGCCCCTCTCGACGGGCCCGCCACGTCACCCCTCGGGCAGCAGCTTGTCCGGTGTGATGGGCAGTTCGCGGATACGGATGCCGGTGGCGTGGTGGACCGCGTTGGCGATCGCGGCGGCGGCACCGACGATACCGATCTCACCGATACCCTTGGTGCCCATCGGATTCACGTACGGGTCTTCCTCCTCGATCCAGTACGCCTCGACGGCGCCCACGTCGGCGTTGCTGCTGACGTGGTAGGTGGCCAGGTCGTGGTTGACCCAGTCGCCATAGCGCGGGTCCAGCAGGCCCACCTCGTGCAGCGCCATCGACAGGCCCATGGTCATCCCGCCAATCAACTGACTGCGCAGGGTGGCCGGGTTGACCACCCGGCCGACGGCGAAGACGCCCAGCAGCCGGCGGACCCGTACCTCGCCGGTGTCCACATCCACCCGTACCTCGGCGAACTGCGCGCCGTACGCGTACCGCGGCAGCGTGGCCCGCGCGGCGACCTCGTCGTCGGTGTTCGCCTCGACGGTCAACCCCTCGGCCGGCACGACGCCGCGCAGCTCGCCGAGCCGGTCGCACAGCCGCTCGGCGGCACGCACCACCGCCCAACTCCACGACGCCAGGCCGGTCGAACCACCGGCCACGCCCGCCGGCGGCAGTGCCGTGTCCCCGTCCAGGATGCGTACCCGCGCGGGTGGCACGTCGAGCGCGTCGGCGGCCACCTGCCACAACGCGGTACGTGCCCCGGTGCCGATGTCCGCCGCGTTGATCCGTACCTCGAAGGTGCCATCGGGGTAGGCGGCGGCCGACGCCGCGGCCGGACGGACCCGGGCGGGATAGCTGGAGCCGGCCATGCCCGTGCCGATCAGCCACCGGCCGTGGCGGCGAGCGCGCGGGGTGGGGTCGCGATCTGCCCAGCCGAACCGCCGAGCCCCGTCGCGTAGGCAGGCTGCCAGGTTGCGGCTGGTGAACGGGTGCCCGCTCTCCGGGTCGATGATCGTGTCGTTGCGCAGCCGCAGCTCGACCGGGTCGAGCGCGCAGGCCGACGCCAGCTCGTCCAGCGCGGACTCCAGGGCGAACGAGCCCGGGGTGTGACCGGGCGCCCGCATCCAGAACGGCGTCGGCACGTCGAGGCGGGCCAGCCGGTGGGTGGTACGCCGGTTCGGGGCCGCGTACATGTTTCGGGTGTAGACGGCGCTCTGCTCGGCGAACTCGGTCACCATCGAGGTCTGGCTGATCGCGTCGTGGGCCACCGCCCCGAGCCGCCCGTCCGCCGCCGCGCCGAGCCGGATCCGCTGGATGGTCGGCGTGCGGTAACCCACCGGACCGAACATCTGCTGGCGGGCGAGCGCCAGCCGGACCGGTCGCCCGACATGCCGGGCGGCGAGCGCCGCGAGCATTGTCTGGATCTTGCAATAGATCTTGCCGCCGAAGCCACCGCCGACATGTGTGTTCACCACCCGGACCGCCTCGACCGGGAGTTCGAACACCCGGGCCAGGATCTCCCGGGTGGGTGAGGAACCCTGGACGGAGTCGTGTACCAGCAGCCGCCCGTCCTGCCACTGGGCCGTCGTCGCGTGCGGTTCCAACGGGCTGTTGTGGTAGGCCGGCGTCCGGTAGGTCACGTCCAGCCGCACCTCGGCCGAGGCGTAGCCGCCGTCGAAGTCACCGGCCATCACGTCCGTCGGGTAGTCCGGATTGACGTGGTCGGGCCGGTACAGGTCCGGGTCCTGCGCCGACAACTCGGTCCGGTGCGGTACGACGTCATAGTCGAACCGCACCAACCGTGCCGCCTCCCGCGCCGCCTCGATGCTCTCGGCCACCACGACCGCCACGATCTGGCCCCGGTAGTGGACCGTCGGCTCCTGGAGCCGGAACAGCTCCGCGTCCACCTCGGGGCTCAGCCGGGCCGCGTTTCCGTGGTGCAACACGGCGAGTACACCGTCAACGGCCAGCGCGGCGCTGGTGTGCACCTCGGTGATCGTCCCGCGTGCGGCGGTGGCCTGCACCACCCACCCGTACGTCGTCGCCTGCGCCGGGTACTCCACCGCGTATCGCGCCGTTCCGGTGACCTTCTCGTGGCCTTCGAGGCGGGGATACCGTCGCCCCACCACGGGGGCCCGACTCACCACCGCGCCTCGCTCACCCCAACGCCGGTACGCACAACGTCAACATATGCCGTCCTTGACCTATTTAGCCGCCAATGATGGATATTCCAGGCGGCCGCGGCGGACCGGCGCGCCGGCAGTGTCGGGCTCTCCCTGGCCAGTCCTCGCGATCCGGCGGACAGCCCCAACCGGACCCGGGTACCGTCACGCGATGGCCGCCTGGTTGCGGACGACCCACTGCGCGAACGTGTGAGCAGGACGGCCGGTCAACGCCTGCACGTCTGCCGAAACCGGAACGACGCTGGCCTCGGGTCCGAACGCACCGAACACGGAGTCGACCACGACGTCGGGCGTGCCCTCGGGGAACGCGGCGGACTTGGCCACGTCCAGGTCGAGCTTCTCCGCCCGGAGATCGCGGCCCAGGACCTCGGCGACGATCGCGGTCTGGTCCTCGACGGACAGGGCTTGCGGGCCGGTGATCGAGTAGCTGCGGCCGACCGGCGTGGCGGCGGTGAGGACGGCGACTGCCGATGCCGCGATGTCGTCCGGGTCGACCACGGGCAGCTTCACGTCGAGCCACGGAGCCCGGATGACGCCGCTCGCGCTGTCGCGCGCCCACATCAGGAAGTTGTAGTCGAAGCCGCTGGCGCGCAGGAACGTCGCGGGCACGCCGGCGTCGGTCAGTGCCTGCTCGCCCGCGCGGTGGCGAGCGGTGATGATGTTGCCGTCGCCGCGGGGCAGCTCGGTGACCGCGGCGAAGGACGACAGCAGGACGACGTGCTCGAGACCGACCTCACCCGCGACCTTCGCGAAGGTGGCACCGTTGTCGTCGGCCATGTTCAGGAACGCGCGGTCGGCCCCGGACAGCGCTCGGCGGACGTCGGCCGCGACGGTCAGGTCACCCTGGACGACCTCCACCCCGGCGGGGGCGTCGTACGTCGCCGGATTCCGTACGAGGACGACGGTCTGATGCGCGGATGCCGCAAGGGCGCGGGCGACGCTGCCGCCGACAGTTCCGGTGGCTCCGGTCACGAGGATCTTCATGACTCTGTTCTCCATCTGTGATTCGGTTTGCCGTAACGCGGCGTGGTCGTCACCCCTTGACGGGAAACGTGGCCACGGCCTCGTCGACCGTGATCTCGTCGACGCTGGTGTGGTCGCGGACGATCCGCCACCCCATGCCCTCGATGCGTCGCCACACCTGGGAGTTGGTCGCACGGTTGGCCACCACGGTGCCGTCCGGCTGGGTGAGTACGGCGATGAACACCATCCGGGTGGCGGCGAGGTTGCCCTCGACGATCACCTCGGGCGGCGCCTCGATCGCGTGTGCGGCCGAGCGCAGCTGGGAGAAGCCCGGCCAGAACGCGGCGGCGTAATCCTGCACGGCGCGAAACACCCGGCGTTGCGGGTCGAAGTCGTCGTACAGGATCACCGGCGCGTCGAAGTCATAATAGCGGTCGAAGACCTCACGAAACGGGCGAAACTCCTCGTTCTCGGTCTTGTCCCAGCCGAGAATCCACTCCTGCTGCAGCGTGGCGACCTCCTCGGCGTCATCAACGGTTTCGGGCACGGGCGGACTCGTCATGACGTCTCCTGTCTCTGGTGGTCGTACCGGCTCGGCCGGGTTCTGCCGGCCGAAGAGGTTCAGGCGGCCCCGCCGCTGGCGCATATGACCTGGCCGTTGACCCGGCGCCCGGGACCGGCCAGGAAGGACACGACCTCGGCAGCGCCCTCCGGTGTGCCGAGCCGCTCACTGGGGTTCATACGTGCCATGCGCTGTACCGTCTCCTCGTCCTCTCCCTGCAGGAACAGCGGCGTGGCGGTCGGTCCGGGCGCGACGGCGTTGACCGTGCCGTCCCGCCCGCGCAGTACGTCTGCCTGGCTCAACCGTCGATGGCGGCCATGTCGGGCTCGGCGTGGCGATCGCCGGACGCCGGGGTCAGGTTGTTCAGCCGGGCGATCTGCCCGGCGGTGAGTCGGATGCTGTCGGCGGCGCAGTTCTCCTCGAGCCGGTTGACGCGCTTGGTGCCCGGGATGGGCGCGATGCCCTCGCCCTGCGCGAGCAGCCAGGCCAGGGCGACCTGCGCGGGCGTGGCACCCACCTCGCTCGCGACGTCGCGGACCTCGTCGACGATGCGCAGGTTGCGGGTGAGGTTGTCGCCGGTGAACCGGGGGTTGGTGCGCCGCCAGTCGTTCTCGTCCAGACCGTCGAGCGAGCGGATGTCGCCGGTGAGGAAGCCGTGTCCGAGCGGCGAGTAGGGCACCAGACCGATGCCGAGTTCACGCAGCGTGGGCAGCACGTCTGCCTCGGGGTCGCGGGTCCACAGCGAGTACTCCGTCTGGACGGCGGCCACCGGGTGGATCGCGTGAGCCCGCCGGATCGTCGCGGCGGATGCTTCCGACAGCCCGATGTGGCGCACCTTGCCGGCGGTGACAAGGTCGCGCAAGGCTCCCACCGTCTCCTCGATGGGGGTGTCGCGGTCGACCCGGTGCTGGTAGTACAGGTCGATGTGATCGGTCCCGAGCCGTCGCAGTGACCCGTCCACGGCCGCCCGTACGTTGGCGGCGGTGCTGTCCGTTCCGGATCTGCCGGTGTGCGAGACGATGCCGAACTTGGTGGCCACGACGACCTCGTCCCGGCGGTCCTTGATCGCGCGACCCACCAGTTCCTCGTTGACGTAGGGCCCGTACGCCTCGGCCGTGTCGAGGTGGGTGACGCCGAGGTCCAGGGCGTGCCGGATGGTGCGGATCGACTCGGCGTCGTCGTGGCCGGCGCCGGTGTAGAAGGCCGACATGCCCATGGCTCCGAGACCGATGCGCGAGACCGTGAGGCCTCCAAGTGATGTGGTGTGCATCGAGATGTCCTTCCGGATCGACGGCTGGTTCGCGGTGCCGTGCGGCGAAACTTTGGAACTTGATGCTTCAAGTTCTACCCGCCCGAACTTGAAATGTCAACAACTCGCTTGTAGCGTTACTCTCATGACCAAGCGGAGGGCGGCGGACGAGGCCACGGGCGCCGGCGCCGAAACCAGGTGGTTGAGCGACGACGAGCGGGCGGCGTGGCTGGCCAACTCCGCGATCATGATCAGCCTGCCGGCGGCGCTTGACGCCCGGATGCAGCGAGAGTCCCGGCTGACCTTCTTCGAGTACATGGTGCTCTCGGTGCTGTCCGAGGAGCCGGAGCGCACGATGCGGATGAGCCGCCTCGCCGCCCGTACGGCGGCGTCATTGTCCCGTTTGTCGCACGTCGTCGAGCGGCTGGAGAAACGCGGCCTGCTCGCCCGGGTCCGGGTTCCCGGCGCCGGCCGGCGCACCAACGCCGTGCTGACCGAGGCCGGCTACGAGGTGGTCGTGGCCGCGGCGCCGGGACACGTCGCGGCGGTCCGGGAATACCTGATCGACCAGCTCGAACCGCACGAGTTGGCGACGCTGAGGCGCATCGGCACCGCCGTCGAGGCGGCCATCGACCGTGCGGCGACGTCGTCCGAGACGGCCGTCCGGTAGCGAGGTGGTCACCGGGGTCGGGCTACGCCTCCGGGGGCCTGGTCAACCACTCAGGTGGTCAAGTTCGGCGCGGTACATCGTCTGCATGCGCTCGTAGTGCCGGACCAGCAGCTCGATCTCCTCGACGGTGTAGCCCTCGACGAGCCGTTCCGCCTGTGCGGCGAATCGTTCGTACGGTCGTCCTAGCTCGGCGGTCCGCTCGGGCCGCAGGGTGACGATCACGCGCCGCCGGTCGGCCGGATCGCGTTCGGCCGTGACATAGCCGGCCTGCTGGAGTCGGCGGAGCATGCTGGTCACGGCCCCGGTGGTGAGGTTGGTCCGCTCGGCGACCTGTCCCGCGCTGGCCGAACCGACGTCGGCCAGGTAGTCCAGGCACTCCAGGTCGCTGACGGTGAGGCCGAGCCGCTCCGCGATGGCGTAGCGGAACACCATGGACAGCCGCGCGGTCTCCCGTCCGGCGCGCATCAGGTCGGCGATCGCGCAGGCACGGGCCGGCTTGGGAGACATGTCCGCCATCATGCCTCGGGCACGGTGACCGGGTGCAGCCGAGGTAACAGGCGGGTCAGCACCCAGTGCGGTGCGGCCGCGCCCCCGGTGAGGCGGCGCATCAGCCGGGCGGCGGTGTCGACGGCGCGGAAGGCGTAGGGCGCCATCTCGTTCTGATAGCCGGCGATCGCCTTCTCCACCGGCGTGCCGCTCGCCCGGGCCGCGACCAGCCGGCGGCCGAGCAGGGCGGCGTCGCGCAGCGCCGTGTTGCCGCCGTGCGCGCCGAACGGCGGCATGGCGTGCACGGCGTCGCCCATCATCGTCGCCCGGGGTACCGCCCATCGGCGCGGGCGCTGGCCGGTGGCGAAATGGTTGAGCACCGTGGCGTCGACCTCGGCGGTGTCGACCAGCCGCCGGATGAGTGGGTGGAAGTCAGCACTCAGCCGGGCGGCCAGATTCCACTGCGCCAGCAGGTGTCCGCGTACGTCGACGGGCACCTCTTCCTGCGGAAGCAGCAGCGCCCACATGACGTAGTCGTCGCCGGTGGGCGCGTAGCTGCCCGGGGCCAGGCGCGCGAACGCCTCCTGCGGGCGTTCGCCGAAGCGCATGGAGGTGAAGAAGAAGGCGCGGCCCGGCCGGTCGGCGATGGCCAGGACCCCGCTGGTCCGTAGCGCGTCCGGGAGGACGTTCTCGCCGTGGCGCCACAGGGGTGACCGACCGTAGATGCCCACCATTCCGGTGTTGGTCGGGTCCGCGTCCGGCATGAGCTGCGCGCGCAGCGCCGAGCCGACGCCGTCCGCGCCCACGACGACGGTCGCTGCGACGGACCCGCCGTCGTCGAACCGCAGTCGCAGCTGGGCCGGGTCGCCGTTGTCCACCGCGACGGCGGTCCTGCCGTAGTGGATGCGCCCGTCCAACTCGGACTGCAGGATCGACCGTAGGGTCAGCCGGTCCACCTGGCGGGTGGCGTGCGGCTCCTCCTTGAAGTTGATGGTGAATGCGTCGCGCAGCCGGCTGTCGGTGAAGCGCAGGTGACCGCCGGGCTCGTCACCGGTGGTCAGGGCCAGGCGGTACAGCGGACGGGGCAGGCTCTCCCGCAGCGCCTCCAGTCCGTACCGGTTGAGAATGATCCGGTAGCCCTGCCGCCTGACGAAGGGACCCGGATCCCGCTCGTAGACGTGCACGTCGATGCCGGCGCGGGTCAGGTACTGGGCTAGGCAGAGGCCGGAGAGTCCGCCGCCGGCGATCGCCACCGAGAAGCCAGTCGATACGCTCATGCCGTTACCTTAACGACTAAGATAATTCGAGCCAAGGCTGCCGGCTGGATTGGAAGGCGGCAGTCCTCAGCTCATCGGGTGGCGCTCGGCGAACCGCCACACGATCTCGCTGGCGTCGGGGCCCGCGCGATCGGTGTACCTGCCGTCGCCGTCCGGGCCAGGCCAGGCGTGTCCCATGCCCTGCACGTGGTAGGACTCGACGATCGACGAGCCGTCCGAGGCGGTGATCGTCGTATGCGTGTAGGCGTGTCGTGCCGCTGAGGCTGGCACGGAGCTGGTCTCCTCGGTCAGGTCGAGGCTGTCGTTGGGCAGCCCGTCGTCGACGAGATCGCCCACCGCGGTCCAGTGCGCGGCGAGTCGGGTGCCGACCAGGGGCGGCACGACCTCGTCGCGCTCACCCTGAACGATCAGCAGCGGCACCCGTCGGGCCCGCTCGCCCATCTGCGCCCAGGCCTGACGTGCCGTGTCCAGCGGCGATGTCGAGTCCGGGTCGTCCGGATCGACCTGGTTGAGCCCGTACTCACCACCGGCGACCGAGGTCACCGTGGCGAAGACGTCGGGATAGGTCGCGCCGAGGATGACGGCGGTTCCCGCCCCCGACGAGGCGCCGGCCACGTGCACCTGCGCCGGATCCGCGTGGTACTCCTCGACCACCTCGCGGGCGACACCGGCCAGCAGCGCGGGTTCTCCGGTGTGCCGCTGCTGATGCCGCGGATCGGCCGAGTTCCAGCAGGCGATCACGTTACGAGTGATCAACTGCGTGGGGTAGACGACGATGAAGCCCTCCCGGTCGGCCAGGCTGTTGAACTGCGTGGTGGCCTTCATCGAGTTCCACCCGTAGCCGGTCATCCCGCAACCGTGGATCGCCATGACGACCGGCAGGCGGGTCGTCCCGTCGTACTGGGGCGGCAGATGGACCTGGTAGCGCTGCGAACCGGCGGGGCCCTCGTAGACATGGTTGCGGTCGCCCTCGCCCAGTTGCCAGGGCAGGCCGAGCTGAAGCGCGGCCACGCCGAGGCTGACGACGGCCACGACGGTGGCGACGCTGCCGGCGACGATCCCCAGCCACCACCGTCGGGAACGGCGGGCCTCGACCACAGGAGTGACGGACATGTACCCATGACAGCGCGGACGCGGCCGACCCGTCAGTGCCGCAGTGTCATGACCGCGTGTGACGTGGTGTCACGGGTCGTCGTCGCCGGGCCGGCAGATCGCAGCCCGTCATCCGGCTCCGGCGCGGTCGTCGAGTGAGCCGGCAAGGCGTCGCTTGTCGGGCTTGCCGGCGGCGGTGACCGGTGCCTCGGCGATGAAGGTGATCTTTCGGGGAGCGCTGGGCTCACCGAGCTGCGTCCGGACCAGCTCGCGCAGCACGTCCGGATCCGGTCGCCGGCCCGCGGCGGGGACCACGAAGGCGTGCACCGCCTCGCCGGTCTCCTCGTCGGGTGCGGCCACCACGTACGCCTCCGCGACGTCGGCGCAGCTGGCCAGGGCGCGCTCGATCGGGCCGGCGTACCGGAGGTCGGCGTTGACGATGACGACGTCCCGGGACCGCCCCAGCAGGTGCAGGTAGCCGGCGTCGTCCAGCCGACCGCGGTCGCGGGTGCGTACCCAGCCGGCGGTGAAGACCTCGGCGGTCTCCGTCGGGTCGTCCCAGTAGCCGCTGGCCTGCGACGGGGTACGGACGAAGATCTCGCCCTCGACGCCGGGGGCGACCGGCCGCCCGTCGGCGTCGCGGACCTGCACGTCGACCGCGGCCGGCGGGCGGCCCACCGAGGCGAGCAGGGCCGGGGCGGCGAGCATCTCCGCCGGGGTCAGCATGGCGATCATGCCGGTCTCGGTCTGGCCGTAGCCGTGGTACACCACCGGCCCGAGCACATCGAGCGCCTCGGCGAGCCGGGTCGGGTGCAGCGGGGAGCCGGAGACCAACAGGGCGCGCAGCGCGCCGAGGTCGGCCGGCGCGGCGCGCTGGGCGGCGACCAGCTTCGCCAGTCGGCCCACGGTGATCACGCTGGTGCTGGCCCGGTGCCGGACCAGCGCGTCGGGAAAGAACGGCACACCGGCGCGGGGCGGCTCGGCGATCACCATGGTGCCGCCGGCGGCCAGGGTGAGAATGCCGTACTCCAGCATCACCTGGCTGGCCAGCGAACCGAAGACCAGGTAGCGGTCGAGGTGCCCGGCGAGGTCGCGGACCGCCGGCGGCCATCGGTCCGGGTGCGCCGCCCAGGCGGCGTCGAGGGACGCGTACGTCTGGAGGCAGCCCTTCGGGTTGCCGGTGCTGCCGCTGGTGTAGACGACCCGGGCGATGTCGTCCGGACGCCCGGCGGGGACCGGGGGTGTGCCGTCGGCCCGGGCGGCGGTCAGGTCGGGTGCCCCGTCGACCGGGCCGATGCCGAGCAGCGGAAGACCGGCGGTGACCGCCCGCAGCTGCGGGGTCACGGTCGAGCGGTCGACGAGCACCGCCGAGATCCGGTGGCCGAGCAGGTGCCGCAGGTGATCGGGGGGAAGCCCGGGGCGGACTCCGGCGACCCGGGCGCCGACCACCTGGGCCGCGACGACGGCGGCGAACGCCTCCGGGGACACGCCGAGCAGCACCGCCACCCCGGTACCGGGACCGATTCCCGCCGCCCGCAGGCCGGCGGCGATCCGGGCGACCAGCTCGGTCACCTCGTCGGCGCAGACGGTGCGCGAGCCGTGCTCGAAGACCGGCCGGTCCCGTTCCTCGCCCAGCAGGTCGAGGATCGCCTGCGGGTAGCCCGGTCCACCGTCCGGGTTCACCCGGTCGCTCCCGCCGCAGCGGCGACGCCGGTCAGGGACTCCTTGACGAAGACCGTCAGCGGCTGCTGGTGCACGGTGGGCAGGTTCCACTCGTTCTCCAGGTTCTCGGCCAGGTGGTGCACCGCCACCACCTGGCCGTCCCGGTACTGCCGCACGACCGGATGCAGGTAGGTGGCCCGGTGCGCGGCGTACGCGTCGTTCTCCGCCACCCGGGGCACCGCGACGTCGAACGGGTCGACGCAGTCGTGGTCCGGCCCGTACTCGAGGGTGACGGCGAGGGCCCAGCCGCCGCCCAGCCCGCCGTCGGCGAGGTACGCCATCGGCACCTCCTCGTGGTAGTGCGCGGTGTCGTCGCGTACCGTCACCACGTCGCCGAGCACCCCGAACTGCTGCCACAGCGCCGAGGAGCGGTTGATCCGGGCGATGATCGCGTCGGTGATCGCCTCGGGGGTCGCCGCCAGTCGGACGGTCGGCCATCCGGTGTCGTGGTAGCGGGAGGCGAGGATGCGGTGCAGGGCCCGCACCCCGTACCGGAAGCCGTGGATGAAGCCGCTCGTCGACCGTTTGAAGTCGCGCTGCTGGGTGAGGGTGCCGGCGAAGTAGAGGTCGGGGACCGTGGTCGACTCGTACGCCGAGGTCTGCTCCGGGAACCGGTCGTCGATGACCAGCCGGGGCCGGCAGCTGTCGTCGAAGATGCTCGCGTCGAATTGGAATCCGGTGCACACGATCACCCGGTCGTAGCGGATCTCCCGGATCGCCTCGACGGTGCGGGCGTACCGGAAGCGGACCAGGTAGCCGCCCTCGGGCCGGCGGTGGATGCTCTCCACCGTGCCGTCGAGCACGGCGTTCTGCGACTTCAACTGGTAGCTGTCGAGGAAGTTGTTGTTCACCGCCCGCAGGTGCCCGACGTAGTGTGACTGCCAGGCGAACCGGACCGAGCGCGGGCCGGCCAGGTGCACCACGGCGGCGGTCTCCATCAGCGCGTCGGCGGTCTCGAAGCCGGAGTTCCCCTTGCCGATGATCATGACGCGTTGGTTGACGAAGTCGGTCGGGTCGACGCTCACCGTGTCGTACCGCTCGGCGGTCTCGATCCCGTCGATGGCCGGCACGTACAACTGCGAGACGCCGGTCGCGACGACCAGCCGACGTCCCCGCCAGGTGCGGCCGTCGGCGTCGAGGGCGTGGAACCCGTCGTCGTCGCGGCCGATCCGGACCACCGGCGTCTGGTAGCGCACCCGCACTCCGGTCGCCTCGGCGAAGTCGGCGAGG
This sequence comes from Micromonospora sp. C95, assembly GCF_018070465.1. Taxonomy (GTDB): domain Bacteria; phylum Actinomycetota; class Actinomycetes; order Mycobacteriales; family Micromonosporaceae; genus Micromonospora. The sequence goes on along the minus strand of NZ_JAGPXT010000003.1, from coordinate 137,914 downwards.
TAGCGCAGCAGGTCGTCGGCGGCCGGGAAGTACCGCCCGCTGTACCGGCCGAACCGCAGCCCCGGGTCGTCGCTGAGCAGGGAGTTCCAGTCCATCCGCAGGTTGAACTCCGGATCGTCGGAACCGGTGTGGACCTTGTTGATGGAGATCAGCTTGCGGTGTCGCGGATAGCTGCGGAAGAAGGTGCCGGGGGCGGTGCCAGCCTCCAGGACCACGTAGTCATGACCGTCGCGTTCGAGCAACGCGCCGAGTTGCAGTCCCGCCGGCCCGGCGCCGATGATCAGGTAGGCGTGCGTCATCTGCCGGACGGTAGCGACCGGTCATCAGAGATAACTCAGACCGCTCTGAGAATCCACGGCTACGGTCGGCCCGATGACGACCCACACCGTGTCCGTCGCGGCCGACCCGATCGATCTGGCCCGCCCGCTGCGGGTGGCGGACCTGCGCCGGGCCGCGACCGAGGTCACCGTCGAGATCACCGCCGAGGTACGCGACCGGGTGCGGCGCTCCCGCGACCACCTGCGGGCGGTGCTCGGCGACGACCGTCAGGTCTACGGTGCCACCACCGGGTTCGGCGCGCTCGTCGGGTTCGCCGGCCGCGACGACGACGCCGACCAGTGCGACAACACCCTCGCCCACCTCGGTGCCGGTCAGGGCCCGGACATCGACCCGGAGGTGGTCCGGGCGGCGATGCTGGTCCGGGTCTGGTCGCTGGGCCAGGGGACCTCCGGCGTCTCGCCGCGGGTGGTCGAAGGGCTGGCCGCGATGTTCGGTACGACGTTCGTCCCGGCGATGCCCCGCCTCGGGTCGGTCGGGGCCAGTGGTGACCTCATTCCGCTCGCCTACGCCACCCAGTCGCTGCGCGGTCGGGGCTGGGCTTGCCTGGCCGGTGACCGGATGCCGGCCGCCGAGGCGCTGGCCGGGGCCGGGCTGACACCGTTGCTGCTCGACGGACGCGACGCGCTGGCGCTGGTGAACGGCACCTCGCTGACCACCGCCGCCACCGCGCTCGCGCTGGACGACATCCGCCGCGCGCACCGGGCCGCCCAGCTGCTGAGCTGCCTGCTCGTCGACGTGCTCGGCTGTGACCCCGGCCAGTTCCTGCATCCCCGGTTGCTGGCCGCGTACGGGCACCCCGGTGCGGTCGACGTCGGTGCCCGGATGCGGGAGTGCCTCGTCGGTGCGGTGCCGTCTGGCGGGCGCCCGCTCCAGGAGGCGTACAGCATCCGTTGCACCCCGCAGCTGCTCGGCGCGGCCGAGGACGCGCTGCGCTACGTCGACGGCGTGGTGGAGTCGGACCTGCGCAGCGTCAGCGACAACCCGCTGTTCTTTCCCGACGACGACCTGGTGCTGCACGGCGGCAACTTCTTCGGTCAGCCGGCGGCCTTCGCCGCCGACCTGCTGGCGACGGTGGCCGCCCAGCTCGGCAACCTCGTCGAGCGTCAGCTCGACCTCCTGGTCGACCCGGCCCGCAACGGCGGGCTGCCGCCGATGCTCGCGGCCGGACCGGGACGGCAGCACGGGTTGCAGGGTGCCCAGCTCGCCGCGACCGCGATGGTCGCGGAGATCCGCCGGCAGGCCACCCCGGCGGGGATGCAGAGTCTGCCCACGAATCTGCACAACCAGGACGTCGTCCCGTTCGGTACCCAGGCCGCGCTGCGCGCCGTGGACCAGGCGCGGTTGCTGCGGCTGATCTGCGGGACGCTCGCGGTGGGGCTGCGTCAGGCGGTCCACGTCGGTGCGCGTACCCCGACGGCACCGGCCTGCCTCGCGGTGCTGGAGCGGCTCGCGGAGACCGTGCCGGCGATCGATCCGGACCGGCCGCTCGACGACGACGTCCGTCGCGCCGCCGACCTGCTCGACCTGCTGACCGGGGCACCGCACTGGGCGGCGTCGGCGGCGACCACCGGATTCGACGGCTGATTTTTCTCTGAGTTCGTCTTCGTACCGTCGCCTGGTGACCGGAGAGATGCTCGACTATCTGATCATCGGGGCGGGACCGGCCGGGCTTCAGCTCGGGGCGCTGCTCGAACGGGACGGCCGCCGGGACTACCTGGTACTGGAGTCCGCCGACGTCCCCGGCGCCTTCTTCACCCGGTTTCCCCGGCACCGCCAACTCATCTCGATCAACAAGCCGCACACCGGATCCGACGATCCGGAGCTGAACCTGCGGCTGGACTGGAACTCGCTGCTCAGCGACGACCCGGCGCTGCGCTTCACCCGCTACACCGAGCGCTACTTCCCCGACGCCGAGGTGATGGTCCGCTACCTGGCGGACTTCGCGGCCGCCACCGGGGTCCGGGTCCGCTACCGCAGCCGGGTGGTCCGGGTCGCCCGGCCCGACGACGCCGGCTTCCTGGTCACCGACGAGGAGGGTACGACGTACCGGGCACGTCGGGTCGTCGTGGCGACCGGTGTCTCGCAGCCCTACGTCGCGCCGATCCCCGGCATCGAGCTGGCGGAGCGGTACGACGAGATGCCGGTCGACCCGCGCGACTTCCTCGACCAGCGGGTGCTGATCATCGGTAAGGGCAACTCCGCCTTCGAGACCGCCGACGCGCTGATGGAGACGACCACGCTGGTCCATGTGGCGGGGCCGAGCCCGGTCCGGATGGCGTGGCGGACCCACTACGTCGGGCACCTGCGGGCGGTGAACAACAACTTCCTGGACACGTACCAGCTGAAGTCGGCAAACGCGATCCTGGACGGGCACGTGCGCGGCATCGAGCGCGACGACGAGGGCTACCGGGTCACCTTCGGCTTCTCCCGGGCCGACGAGGTCGTCAAGGAGTTGCGGTACGACCGGGTGCTGGCCTGCACCGGTTTCCGCTTCGATGCGTCGATCTTCGCCGACGACTGCCGCCCGGCGTTGGTGATAAGGGATCGGTTCCCGGCCCAGACCCCGGCGTTCGAGTCGGTGAACGTCCCGGATCTGTTCTTCGCCGGCACGCTGACCCAGGAGCGCGACTTCAAGAGGTCGACGAACGGCTTCGTCCACGGTTTCCGGTACGGCGTCCGGGCACTGCACCGCATCCTCGAAAACCGCTACCACGACAATCCGTGGCCGGCGGAGAAGCTCGACGCGACCGCCGAGGCGGCGGCCGACGCGATCATCGAACGGGTCAACAGGTCCTCCGGTCTCTGGCAGCAGTTCGCGGTGCTCGCCGACGTGGTCACCGTGGCCGGGGCCGACGCCCGCTACCACGAGGAGGTGCCGGTCGACCACCTCGGGCAGGCCGGGCTGGCCACCGCAGACCATCCGGTCGAGCACGCGTTCGTCGTCACCCTCGAGTACGGTCCCGACCACGATCAGGTCGACCCCTTCGACATCTCGGTGCGCCGGATCGCCCAGGACGTCGCCGGCCAGGCCCACGACGCGGCGTATCTGCATCCGGTGGTGCGCCACCAGCGTGGCGGCCAGGTGGTGGCGGAGCACCATCTGGCGGAGAACCTGGAGAACCAGTGGAACAAGCCGCAGGTGCACCGGGCGCCGCTGGTCGCCTTCCTGAACCGCTGCCTGACCAGCACCGTGGGCTGACCCGTGTCGTCTCTGCCCGCACCGGCGACGACGGAACGTGCCGCCACGGCCGATCCCGGTCCGCTGCACCGCGTCGAGGACCTGGCGGCGGAGGCGCGGCTGCGGCTCGATCCGGTGCACCGGGACTTCTTCGCCGGAGGTGCCGGGGACGAGCGGACGCTACGGGCCAACGAGACGGCCTTCGACGGGTACCGGATCCTGCCTCGGGTGCTGCGTGGCGGCGGCGAGCGCGACCTGCGGACCGAGTTGTTCGGTGAGACCCTGCCGATGCCGGTGTTGGTCTCGCCGACCGCCTTTCACCGGCTGGCACACCCGGAGGGGGAGGTGGCGACGGCCCGGGCGGTCGGTGCGGCCGGCACCGTGATGGTGGTGAGCATGGCCGCCACCACGCCGATCGAGGCGGTCGCCGAGGCGGCGGGCCGATCGGCGCGGCTGTGGTTCCAGCTCTACCCGCAGCCGGATCTCGGCTTCACCGCCTCGGTGATCCGGCGGGCGGAGGCGGCCGGCTGCCGCGCCCTGGTGGTCACGGTCGACTCGCCGGTCTTCGGTCGCCGCGACCGCGACCTGCGCAACGGCTTCCTCGACCTGCCGCCCGGCTGCTGCTGCGAGAACATGCGGGATCCGGAGAGCGGCCGGGTCCGGAACATCGTCATGGACGCCACCCTCGACTGGGCCCGGATCGAGTGGCTGCGCGAGACGACCCGGTTGCCGATCGTGCTGAAGGGGATCCTGCACCCCGCCGACGCCCGCCTCGCGGTCGCGCACGGCGTGGACGCCGTGCTGGTCTCCAACCACGGCGGGCGGCAGCTCGACGGGGTACCGGCGAGCATCGACGCCCTGCCAGCCGTCGTGGCGGCGGTCGGGGGCCGCGTCCCGGTCCTGCTCGACGGCGGGATCCGCCGGGGGACCGACATCCTCACCGCGCTGGCGCTCGGGGCGGTCGCGGTCGGGATCGGCCGACCGGTGGTCTGGGCGCTGGCGGCCCGGGGCGAGCCGGGAGTGCGGCAGCTGCTCGACCTGCTCCGTGCCGAGCTGGCCCGGGCCATGACGCTTGCCGGCGCGGTCCGCCCCGCCGACCTCGCCCGCGACATGATCCTCGACCGGATGCCGGTATGACCCGGCCGCTGGTGGTGCTGTGCGGGCTGGCCGGTCTGCTGGCGGTGGGGTGGCTGCTGCCGCGCCGGTTGCCGCCGGCGGTGGTCCGACTCCGAGAGTGGATCTTCAGGCGGGTGAACGGTGCCGAGGGGATCCCGGTGCCCGGTCCCCGGATCGGGCCCGAGCACTTCGCGCGGATCTACGCCCACCCGGCGGCCAGCGGGCGTAGCCGGGGGGCCGGCCTGTCCGACCTGTTCTGGTACTGGCTGGCGCCCGGCCCGCAGATGCACCAGGAACACCTGGAGCCGGGCGAGCGTTACCGCACGGTCGCCCGGACGACCAGACGGGTGGTCGCGGTGTCGCAGCAGCGCTCGACCGAGCTGGCCGGTGCGGCGACCCGACGGATCCTCGACGAGCTGCCGGCCGGCCGGACCCGCCACGTCCGGCTGCGGGATCTGATGATGCCGATCTGGGCGGAGGTCTACTACGAACTCGTCTTCGGTGCGGCGTGCCCGCCGGACGTACGGGCGCTGATCGTGGCCAACGCCGACGACGTGGTCACCGCGCTCAAGTGCTGCGGGCTGCGACACCTCGACCGCCGCGACCGGCTCACCCGCTATCTGCGCGCCCGGGTCGAGGCCGGCACGGCGCCGGTGACGCTGCCGGAGCCCTTCACCGCCGAGGAGACCACGTGGTATCTGCAGGGCGCCTTCTTCAACACCGCCGTCGTGCAGATGTCGGAGGCGATGGCGCACCTCCTGCTCGCCGTGGCGCAGCATCCGGCGGTGCAGCGGGACCTGGTCGCCACCCTCGACGGTCCCGACGGTGACGCCGCCCTGGACCGGGTGATCGACGAGACGCTGCGGGTGCATCCACTGTTCGGGGTGGCGCACCGGATCACGTCCGGCCCGATCGAGGTCGACCCGGAGCTGACCATCCCCGCCGGTTCGGTGCTGCTGTTCAACTACCTCGCCTACCAGCGCAGCGGACCGGCGGCCGACGACTCGTTCGAGCCGGCCCGTTGGCTGACCCTGGAGCGCGGTGCCGCGCACTTCGTCCCGTTCGGCGTCACCGCCAACCGGGCCTGCCCGGCCCGCGGCGTGGCGCCGGTGATGATGCGCGCGGTGACCCGGGAGGTGCTGCGCCGGTACGCGCTGGTCTCCACCGTACGGCACACCCGGTCGCTGCCGAACCGTGGACCCTGTTTCCTCGTGCCGCCCGGTGCCCGACCGCCCGCACGGGGCCGGCTGTCGCTGATGCGCTGGGGTGACCGCTGGTCCGACGTGGGGCGCAGCCTCGTCCAACTCGTGCTCGGCACCTGGATGGTGCTCGATGCCCGGCGCCAGCGCCTGTGTGCGAGCTACTTCGCGGAGGTTCGTCGATGACCGCGGCGGGCCGACCGGAAGGATCGGTCGGCGCGAGAACATAGAGACATTGGTCACAATCGATAGCATGGACGGGTGTGGGATTCTCGACATGTGCTAGAGGTAAGCGAGGTATCACCAGGCGTACACCGGCTGCTTCTGGTCGAGGACGACGCGGAACTCGCGGACATGCTCACCGAGGTGCTGGCCGACGAGGGATACCAGGTCGACGTGGCTCGGGACGGACAACGGGGCCTGCACCTCGGGCTCACCCGACCCTACGACGTGATGGTGATCGATCGGCTGCTGCCGGCGCTCGACGGGCTCAACCTGCTGACCCGGCTGCGCTCCCGCGCGATCGGTGCCCGCGCGCTGCTGCTCACCGCGCTCGGCACCGTCGACGACCGGGTCGCCGGCCTGAACGCGGGCGCCGACGACTACCTGATCAAGCCGTTCGACCTGGACGAACTGAGCGCCAGGATCCGGGCGCTGTGCAGACGCGCGTCCGACGGTGCCGAGGCGCTGCCGATCGGTGCCGGCCGACTCGACCTCGGCCTGCGCGACGTGGTGCTCGGCGACGGCACCCGGGTGGCGCTCTCCGCCCGGGAGTTCGAACTGCTCCGCGTCCTCGCCCTGCGCCCGCGGGCGGTGCACACCCGCGCCGAGCTGCGCCGCCGGGTCTTCGACGCGGCGGAGGCCACCTCCATAGTCGACACCTACGTGTACTACCTGCGCCGCAAACTCGGCCGGACGGCGGTCCGCACCGTGCACGGCCTCGGCTACCGGCTCGGTGAGTTGTGACGCCGCGCCGGAGGGTGCGGCGGGGGTCGTCCGGTCTCTCCTGGCTGGCGGCCGAGCGCATCGTGGTGGCCCGGGCCCGTCGCCGGGTCGGCCTGCTGGTGGGGCTCGCGGTGACCGTTCTGGTCACCGCGGTCGGCGTGCTCTCCTACGGCATGCTGATCCGTGGCCAGGAGCGCCAGATCAAACGGGAACTCGCCTACACGGCCAGCCGGGGCGACCCGTCCGGTCCACCCGGTTGCACCTGGCTCTTCCTGCTCCACGACGGCGGGATCGCCGGCGGCGCGGTGCCGGCTCCGCCCGGGTTCCCGCTGGCGGCGGCGATGACCACCACGGCCCGCACCGGAGTCGCGTCCGAGACGACGATCGAGCGCGACGGCACGGTCTACTTCGTGCTGACCGAGACCCGTGGCGAGGACGTGGTGCAGGCGATCTTCGACGCCCGGTACCAGCTCGCCGACCGGCGGCACCTGCTCGCCGCCCTCGCCGTCGCGGAACTGCTCGGGCTGGTCGTCGCCGTCGCCAGTGGGTCGGTGGTGGGCCGGCTCGCCGTCGCGCCGCTGGCCGACTCCCTCGCCCGGCAGCGCCGGTTCATCGCCGACGTCAGCCACGAACTGCGTACCCCCATCGCGCAGGTGCACACCCGGGCGCAGTTGCTGGCCCGGCGGGCCGGCGCGGCCGGTGTGCCCGCGGAGTACCAGTCGGAGCTGAACCGACTGACCGGCACCACCAGGCGGCTCGGCGAGGTCGTCAACGACCTGCTGCTCTCCGCCCGGCTGGCCGTGGCGCCGGGCGAGGGGGCGGCCGCCGACCCGGTGGACCTGGCGGCCGTCGCCGAGGCCGCGGTGCTCGCCGAGAACGACCGGGCCGGCGAGCAGGGTGTGCTGCTCACCCTCAGCCGCCCGGACGTGCCGGTCCCGGTCTCCGGTGTGGAGTCGGCGCTGCGCCGGGTGATAAGTGAGCTGCTGACCAACGCCCTGACCCACACGCCGGCCGGCGGGCGGATCGACGTGACCGTACGGCTGCCCGGCCACGGCGTGGCGGAGCTGATCGTCGCCGACACCGGCAACGGCTTCGATCCGGCCGACCGCATCTTCGACCGCTTCCACAGCGGTGCCGGTCCGGACAAACGGCACACCGGGCTCGGGTTGGCGCTGCTGCGGGAGGTGGTTACCGGACACGGGGGCACCATCGACGCCCGTAGCCATCCCGGTCGGGGTGCCCGGTTCGCCGTCCGGCTGCCGGTCCGGACGAGCCCGCGACCGGCCGCGTCGACGCCGACGCCCGCGTCGGTCTCCGGCGACGCCTGAGCAAGAAGAAAGGGCGCCCGAGCCAATGCGCGACCGCCCCCTCGTAAAACAGCTGAGATAGCCTTTTTTGACGCCGCCAAATTTCTCTTCCAAAGACAATTCAGCAACCAATACCACACCATTAAGTACCACCCAGCGGAACCAATGTCGCACCCCGGGGCGCGGCCGGCAACCGTGGTGTCGGCTAGCCGTCAGGACACCGTGAAGCGGAGGACCAGATAGGCCCGGTGGACGTCGGTGACGACCAGTTCGGTCCAGCCGGTGCTACCCGCCCGGCGCAGCCGCAACCGCCACTCGCCGAGCGCGGCGGTGCCCGGCGCGGGAACCAGGGCGAGGTGCGGAACGCCGCCGAAGGCGCCGTCGAGGGGGCCGGGCACGTCGCTGAACGAGCCGCCGGGCACCGCCACCTGCCCGTCGAACGCCTCGGCCGCGTCGAGGATCACGTCGACTGCGGTGACCGTGGCCGTGCCGCCGTCGGCGATCCGGGCCTTCGCCCAGAACGGCAGGTGGTCGGGAGTGAGCGTGACGGTGAGCGTCTGCTCGCCGTCCTCCTCCGGGTGCAGCATCCGGTGCCACGCGGTGGCGAACTGTTCGTCGAGCACGAACATCTGGGTGCCGGCGGTCGGCAACGTCGCGTCCACGTTCGCCCGGGCCGCGTCGGCCAGCGCGGTGCTGCCGGCGACCGCCGTGTAGTCCAGGTGCAGCACCACGTCGCCGATGGTGTCGAAGTCGAAGCGGTTGTTCTGCCTCGGCAGGTCGATGCGCCACTCGCTGACCGCCCCGGCGAGTTCGAACGGCAGGTACCGCTCGTCGGCGAAACCGAGCTCGAACATGCCACGGTCGTTGGCGCCGTGTGACGTCGCGATCGCCGCCACCGGCACCGGGTTACGGACGAAGCGCTCGTCCGGCCCGGCCAGCGGGTCGCCGTACCCGCCGGCGACGCTGTCGGTGAGCCGGATGCCGTTGTTGGTCAGCGACAACGTGCAGTTCACGCTGGTGTACGGCCCGACGACGCACGGGACGCTCAGCGCCACCGACCGGATCCGCCGACGGTAGTGGCCCGGGTAGTCCAGGTCGAACAACCACTCGGGCAACGCCACCGTCGCGCTGCCGGTGAGTTTGAGCGCGAGCAGTGACAGTGGGGCCACCTCGGCGAGCGACACGTGCTTGGTGATCTCGAACTCGCGGGCGTGCCGGTCCAGGTAGGCCACCTCCATGCGGCGCAGGTCGTTGCCGAGCCGGTCCGCCGCGAGCAGTCCCTTCTTCAGGCTGTCCCAGTAGCCGAACTGGACGAAGCTCGCGCCCGGCTCGGCCAGCTCCAGCCGGAACGCCTGCTCCGCCCGGCGGGCCAGGTCGAAGGCGAGCTGGTACGCCTGGAAGTACGTGGTGGACAGCCGCCCGACCAGCCAGTCGTAGAGCTGGGCGCTGGTGTACTTCTCCGTCAGGTACGCGTGCGCCGCGTCGGCGTGCGCGATCGACAACTCGTGGTTGGCCAGCTCCAACTCGGCGATGCCGTGCCGGATGCCGGCCACCTCGATCTGTACCTCAAGTTGTTGGCGTTCCAGCTCCGCCAGCCGCTTGTTGAACTGGTTGGCCTCGTCCTGCCGGGTGTAGCCGCCCTGCGTGGTCATCATCTCGCCGGCGTGGTGCAGGATCCCGGACAGGCCGGCGAACATGGCAGCGAAGTTGAACGACGACTTCGACGGCTGCTCCCCGTACGAGACGGTGAACAGGGGTGAGCCGCCGAAGCCCGCCGCACCGGCGGTGATGTAGGGGATGAAGGCGGTGCCACCGGCGACCGCGTTGAGCACCGTCGCGACGATCTCCGAGACGATGCCGAGGCCGTGGCTGACCGTCCCGGCTATCTCCCACGCGTTCATCCGCGGGATGTCGCCGTGGTACTGGATGCGCTTGTCCAGGACGGGCAGCCCCTTCTCCAACGCGGCCTGGGTCTTGAGCGCCTCGTCGACCTGCTCCTCGCGGACGGCCCGGACAGCCTGCCGCAGCGAGACCTCGTTGCCGGCGTGCAGCAGAGCCAGCCCTTCGGCGTCGCGGCGTTCCAGGGCGGACAGCAACCGCTCGCCCAGGGCGCGGACCTCGGCGCAGAGCGTCGCGGCCCGCTCCGCGAGCGTGCGGAAACGGTACTGGCCGGCGGGCAGCGCACCGACACCGAGCACGCTGGACAGGTCGATGCCGGCAGCGGCGGCCTTGACCAGCAGCGCCGGGTCGATCGGCGGCTCGAACAGCGGCAGCTGCCGGACGACGCCCTCGATGTTCATGCAGTTGCGCACCTTGTACAGCCGGTCGGCGACCGTGTCCCAGTACGACAACAGGCGGGTGTTCGCGGGAATGCCGAAGTACCGCACCTCCAGGTGGGGCAGCGGCGCCGCCGGTACGCCCGGCGCGGCGAGGTCGTCGACCGGGCCCGGGCCCGGGGCCGGTACGAAGTTCTCGACGACCACGTCGACCGTGGTGTTGCCCAACGGGTCGAGCGGGCCCTCGCCGACCAGCTCACGGTAGGAGAGCTCGGCGTGCTCGACCGGTGGAACCTTCACCGGGCGGGGACCGAGCAGCTCGGCGGCGAGCACGTAGAGCAAGGTCGCCTCGTTGATGGACTCCAGGGTGTCCCGGCGGAACAGTTGGTCGCCCCAGGCGATGAGCAGGTCGAGGTACTTCATCACGACGGCGCGTTGGAACGCCACCGGCCGTCGCCGGGCGATCAGATGTGGGTTGAACGGGTTGTTCTTCCACTCCCGTACCTGGTCGAGGTTGCCCGCGAGGTTGTTCAGCAGCGTCTCGATGCGCTGTCGGCGGTAGTCCTCGCTGTTCTGGTCGAAGAACGGCTTGGTGATCCAGTAACGCTGCGGCGCGGAGAGCGCCTCGGTGTTCGTCGGGTCGAAGATCCGGTGGTACCACCGCATCGCCTCCTCGAACCGCTGGTTCGCCACCAGCTTGCCGGCGATCAGCAGCGGCGCGTGGCAGAAGATCTCCCAGTTGTACTGGGCGTACGCGCCGTACGCGGTGAAGTCGACGACGTCCGTGGCGGCGGTGCTGTCCGCCGCGTTCCAGGCCGCCGGCTGGTAGCCGGCGAAGGTGAACGCGTTGCCCGGCGGGTAGTGCTGCGGGAAACGCTGGATCCGTCGGTTCAGCAGGCCGTCCAACCCCGAGCGGCCCAGTTCGCGCAGGAACAGCGCAGTGTACGGGTGGTGGAAGGGGTACCAGGTGAAACCGAGGACCGTGAACCACTGGATCCCGGCGTTGGCGCCCCACCAGGAGATCAGCATCGGTCGCCACCGGGGCAGGATGAAGAACGACCGACTGCGGTCCTGGTAGAGCAGCGGGGACAGACTCGCCTGCACGTCGTACTGGATCTGGTGTGGGGACTGGGCCACCTCGAACGGTGCCTTCCCACCCCGAGCCAGGGTGACGCTGGTGCCGCCGGAGATCACCCGCACCGCGCTGCCGTTGGCCGCGTGCCGGCGGTTGTTGGTCAGCCGGGTGAACTCGAAGTGCATGCCCTCGGGCAGCACCAGCCGGGGCGCGATCTCGTACGGACCGCTCAGCGGTGCCAGGGCGCGGCTGTCCAGCGAGTCGTGCACGTACACGTAGGAGTTCGTGGTGACCGGGTTCGACGACATGGTGCCGCCCGGCAGCAGCACCCGGTACTGCCCGCGCAGCGGCTTGAGCTTCAGCGCGACCACCTCGCCGTCGAAGACGAACGACGACGAGTGCCACGGCCGCAGCCGCTCGTCGAAACGGTTCTTCGTCACGTACGCGTACTGGTCGGCGTACGGGTCGTAGAACCGGGTGTTGTTGAACTCCTGCGTGGTGGAGAGGTACACGTCCAGCCAGAGATGGTTCTCCCGGGACTTGTAGCGCGGCTTGAGATGGTAGGCCGAGGTGGGCCGCTGCCAGGGGTGCACCAGCAGGAACGGCGAGGTCCGCCGGGCGGCGAAGCCGTCGGGGGTCCGTACGCTCCAGGCCAGCTGGATCTCCAGCAGCTTCGGCGGTTCCGGGGTGTCGGTCGGCGTCTCGGTGGCCCGCGCGGGCGGCTGCTTGCGGACCTGCTGGGTCTTCTCGGCGAAGACCAGCCAGAACAGGTGCAGCCGCCGGTTGTAGACGACCGGCACCACGTGGTCGCCGACGATGTCCAGCTCGATCTTCTCCCACGCCGTCCAGCGCCCGTAGCTCAGGTCGAAGGTGCGGTAGAAGTACCGGGCCGGGTCGGCCGGGGTGCGCGCCACCACGTGCAGCACGTTGGTGCCGGCGTCGATCTCGTGGTACGTGCCGACCACGGTGAGCCGGGACACCTCGTGCACCTTGCGCAGATAACGGTGGAACGCCGTCTCGCAGCTGGCGTCGGTGATCTCGCCCTGGAGGATGTCGTCCTCCAGGTCGGTGAAGAACGGGGTCTTGTCGTCGCGCAGCTCGGGTTCGATCCAGTTTTCCGGGTACAGGAAGACCTTGCGGTTGGCCTCCCAGACCCGGTAGTTCTTCATCCACGTCCACTGCCGCCAGCTGTCCAGCGACGTGGTGTCGGCGGCCTCGTCGGCGGAGATCACCACCAGCGGGCGTTCCAGGTTGAGCTGGCAGCGCTGCACGAACATCTGCACCGAGCCGATGGCCTGCTTGATCCGCGAGGTGAGCTGGCAGGCCGACATCTCCACGTCGAGCAGGAACCAGCGCAGCATGTCGTTGGTGTCCCGCCAGTACCCGGGGTTGGCGTACTCGCGACCGTCGACGGTGATTGTCGGAGGCGTGTCGCGGGCGGACTCCTCCAGCAGGTACGCCACCAGGGCGGCACGCTTGCGTTCGCGCAGCGCGTCCTGGATCGGGGTGATCCGGGCCAGCCACACGTCGTGGTCGTACTTGGCCTTCACGATCTGCCCGATCTCGCGGGTGACGGCCCGCTGTGCCGTCGCCGAGCCGTCCCGCCGGGCCCAGCTGCGCGCGGTCACCACGTCGACGCCGAGCCGGCGGGCCAGCCCCAGCACGTGCAGGATCCGCTCCAGCCGCACCACGTCCGCGTACGCGGCCGGATCCCCACCGTCCAGGGCACTCAGATCACCGGGGTCGGCGTGGGCGAGGGTACCCAGGGCGGTGCGGAGTTCGCCGATCGGGGCCGCCGCCAGCGCCGCGTCGAAGATGCCGGCGAGGGTGACCTCCTCCGGTTCCGGATACCGGGCCCGCAGGTGCAGCCAGCGCACCAGCTGACGCCACCTGTCGAACAGCGGCCCGGCGGGTGGGGCGGTGACCGGCAGGTCGCCCGGGTGCAGCCAGCCGGCGGTGCCCGCGCGGTCCAACAGCCAGCCGAGCACGGCCGGTTCGACGCGCAGCCGGCGCACCAGGATCGCGGTCTTGTGCAGCAGGCGCCAGGCCCGGTAGATGGCCGGGAAGGCGACCGGGGTGACCGGGTTGACGAAGACGCCGTCGGAGTCCTGCTCGGTCAGCTCCGGGTCGGACAGGTCGGTGAGCAGCCCGAGCGCGTCGAGCAGGACCGCGCTCTGCTGGTCGGCCAGGCCGAAGGTGACCGCCACGTGCGCCACGGTCTGGCCGTGCAGGTCCGCGGCCGGCGTGCTGCGCAGGCTCTCCCGCAACGCCTCGACCTGCTGCGTGACGGTGTCCTCTCGCGGCTCGAACGGGGAGTCCGGGCGGTGGTGCAGCAGGTGGTCCAGCTCCGACACGGCGAACCCGGACCGGGCGATCTCCTCGTACCGGCCGATGAGGTCCAGGGTGGCCTGCGGGTGAGCGAACGGGTCCGGCAGCGTGCCGTGGCACAGGTCCACCAGCAGCAGCAGGTCCGCGATCGGGATCCGCAGCCCTCGGGCCAGCGTGACGTGGCGCAGGGCGACGGTGAGGGTGTCCAGCGTCAGCAGCGGGCCGGTGCGGGCCAGCAGCAGCACCAGCTCCGCCTCGGTGACCTGGTACGCCGCGGCCAACGTCGCCCGGTGCGCGGCGAGCGGCTCGGTGCCGGGCAGCGGGCGGGTGAACGCCGGATCCACCGGGTTGGTCAGCAGCTTGTTCTGGAACAGCGCGTCGTACGGCGACACCTGGCCCGGTTCGGCGGTGGTGCCGATCGTGTCGTACAGGCTCAGCGCCGAGCTGACCGGCAGTGCCAGTCGGCGACACACCTGGGCGAACCGGTGCAGCGCCACCAATGCTTCGCCGTCCAGTTCGCCGTCGCACACGCCCGGCGCGGCGAGCAGCTGCCCCAGTTCGTGCAGCCGCCAGGGGGTGTGCCGCCACAGCCGCAGGAACCGGTGCAGCCGGTCGAAGACGGCCGGGGTCAGCCCGGTGAGCCGTTGCCGGTCGAGGTCACACGTCCCGTCCGGACGGTCCAGCGTGACCGGTCCGGACCACGGAACCCGCAGCAGCTCCAGCAGCTCGTCGTAGGAGAGCCGGCTGTGCTGGAGGAACTCGGCCACGGTGAGCTGGGTACGGGTCGCGTCCAGCCCCCAGACGTCGGTCTGCGTGGCGGCGTCCGCTGCCACCGTGGTGACAAGCGTCGTCGCGTGCGAGGAGAGACCGAAGTACTCGCCCGCGACGCTCACCTCGGTCGGGTTGGTGCCGGCGAACGCCGCCATCAGCTCCGGCCGGGGTACGCCCAGGTGTTCCAGGAGCAGCCGGGCCTCCTCCTGCCACAGGTCGAAGTCGCCGGTGAGGTGGTCGGCCTGCCGCAGCGTGTCGTACGCCGCCGCGCGCTGGTGCTCCGGGAAGGCACGGACCTCGGCCGCGACCCGGGTGGTCTGCCACGTCTGCGGCGCGGGCGGCGCGCCCGGGATCCGGCTCTCCAGGACCTCGCAGACCAGATCCACGTAGGGCATCGGGGTCTCGGTGTTGGCGCAGTTGAGCTTGACGTCCGCCAGGTCGGGCCGGCGGTCGAGCAGCACGTCCAGCACGGTCGTGTCGGGCGCGACCGCCGGCCGGTTGCCCAGGAACCGCAGCAGGTCGGCCAGGTACGCCGCGGGGCTGTACACCGACAGGCAGCCGGGGCAGTCGCAGTAGTCGAGTGGCCCGAACAGCAGCTCCAGGTTCGGGATCTCGCCGAGCACCTCCTGCACCTGCTCGGCGGTCAGGTTCTGTTCGCCCAGCACGTACGGGTCACCGGGGTGTAGGTCCCGGCGGAACTCGGCGATCCGGTCGAGTACCTGCGCGTACTGCAGCTGCGCGGTCGCGAGCAGGTGACTGAGAACCGGGGCGCCGACCTCGGGCAGGGTCCGGGCCAGCCCGTCCGCACCGAGCGCGAGCAGCTGGGCCGAGCTGTGGATCCCCGCGCCGAGCAGCCGGCTGCCGGTGTCGGCGTCCGGGGCGAGGCGGTGCACCCGCTGCACCACCCGCAGCTCGGCGACCACTGCCGGGTCGGTGCCCGGGGCGTTGCGGGCCACGTAACTGTCCACGTTCGCCTCGCGCAGCACGAAGTCGGGCCGCTCGTCGAGGAACTCGGCCACCTGCGGCACGTGCGTGAGACCGTGCCCGGTGGCCCGGCCGACGTGCGCGACGAGAGCGACGTCGGGGAAGAGTTGTTCGGCGCGTTCGGCCAGCTCGGTCGCCACCCCGCCGCCGGCGGCCTCGACCGCGGACCGCCACTGCGTGACGGTGAGCCGGGCCAGCCCTCGGGCGCTGGTCAGGGTCGGGTCGTCGGGGTCGGCGATGACCTGCTTGAGGTGCTGCACCAGCGCGGTGTCGTTCGCCGCCACCTGCGCCACCTCGACCGTGGTACGCAGATCCGCGACGGCGGCCTCGCCACCGACCTGCGCGGCGCGCTCGGTCAGCTCCGCCCAGAACTCCGGGCCCGGTCCCTGGTGGCGCACGAAGGCGTCGGCGACCGTACCGAAGGCCGACTCGTCGACCGCGGAGACCGCCAGCAGGCCGCGTAGCGTGCCGGAGCCGGTGAGGATCGGCTTGTCGAGGGTGAACGCGGTGCGGCGGGCGGCGAGCGCGGCGAGGATCGTGTCGCGCTGCCGGGTCACGCCGATCGGGAACAGGTTCGCTGCGGTCGCCGCGTCGAAGGCCGCCGTCGCCGTCTCCGGGTCGAGGAAACCGAGCCCGGTGGCGGTGTCGTCGACGAGCCGGTCGACGGCGTTCCACTCGTCGGTGGCGGCCAGCAGGTCGTCGGGCAGCGTGGGCGGCAGGTTCTGGGCGAGGAAGCCGTAGCAGGTCGCGGGCGTCAACGGCGCGCCCAGCTCGGCGGCGACCCGGTGCGCCAGCAGCAGCCGCATCACCTCGTCCTGGGTCAGCCGCGCCGCCACCGCGACCCGGGTGACCTCCTGGTCCTGCTCGGTCTCCACCAGGTCCGTGATCGCGATGCCGTCGAGCACCGCCGCCACCGCGCGCATCCGCGTCTCGAAGTCGCTCGTGCCCCGGTAGGGCTGGTCGCCCAGGGTCAGGTTGACCCAGGAGATCATCTTCGGGTTGGCCACCACCCGGCTGCCCAGCGACTGCCCGGCCCGCACGAAGGTGACCTCCAGCTGGGCCGGCCGCGCCGCCGCCGGGTACGGGATGTCGAAGAAACCGTTGGCCAGGGTTCGCCGTTCCGCCACCAGCGTCCCTTCGCCGCGGACCGGACGCTCCCGCACCTGTACGGTCACGCCGCCCAGCCCGCGCCAGTGCTCGTCGCGGACCGTGCCCCGCAGCCGGTACGGATGCGTCACCGCACCGCCGGTGATCTCCTGGTTGAGCGCCCGCAGGGTGGGTTTGTCCAGGTGCCCGGTGGCCCGCAGGTGCTTGCGGTGCTGGTACTCCAGCACCGCCGCGCGCGTCGTGCCGCCGAAACGCTGTTGGCCGTGTTCGGCGACGGCGATGGTCAGCCCCAGCTTCGCCAGCGCCTGCTGGGCCCGCCCGACCTCGGGACCGCGCATGTTGAGTCGCAACGTCTTGTGCAGCGGTGCGAGTACCACGTCCGGCTTGACGGTCAACGCCCGGACCGGCTGGGGCCGGGAGGCGTTCACCGAGGCCATCCGCTCCCACGTGGCCGGGTCGAACTCGCCGGTGGCCGGCAGCCCGTAGCGGCGTTGGAAGGCGCTGATCGCCGCCCGGGTCGTCGGCCCGACCTCGCGCGAGCGCAGTTCGCCGCCGTCGATCGGCGCGCTCACCTTGGCGATCTCCAGGGCCCGTCGCAGCGCCCGGTGCGCCCCGGCGACCTGGGTCCGGGAACTCAGCTTCGCGGCGAGCGCGCGTGCCTTGAGCCGCGCGGTGACCTCGTCGGTCACGACGGCGCCGCCGGTCACCGCCCGCAGGGCCGTGGTCGTGGTCGGGCCGAACGTGCGGGCGGCCACCTCTGCGGGGTCGACCTGCTGTCCGGCCTGCGCGAGCAGCCGGTGGATCCGGGCCACCCGGGTCTTGCTGGCCGTGGTGAACTCGTGCTGCGTCCGCGCCACGACCGGGGCGAGCCGGACCGTCTCCTCGTCCCGTCCGTCGTTCACCGGCATGTCGGCCTCATCTCCACCGTCGTCACCACTACCACCAGTCGTAGATCGCTTCGCCGATCTGGCCACCCCGCCTGCTCCACCACCAGCCGACCGCCGCCGCGCCGAGCAGGCCGAGACCGATCGCGAGCCAGCCGATCGGGCCACTGATCACGCCGAGACCGATCAGGAATCCGGAGATGCCGCCGGCCAGCGCCACTCCGGCGGTCATCCCGACCGAGGCGCCGATCGCGCCGCCGACGAAGCTGCCGACCTCCCGCGCGGCGACCCGGCCACGTTGCCCCTCCGGGGCGGTCGCGACCGCATGGATGCCGAAGACGGCGCCGAGCGCGATCCCCACCGGGCCGGCCACCCGCCCGATCCTGGTGAGGGTCTTCAGGGAGCCTCGGCTCTCGCCGGCCGCCACGGCGATCCGCCGGGCGGTCTCGCCCGGGCCAGAGGAGGGGACCGGCCGGCCGCCCTCCACACCGGGGAGCCGGTTCACGTACGTCCGGAGCATCGAGGCGAAGCTGCGTTCACCCTCGATCGCCTGGGACAGCGCGCGACCGCCCGGGCTCAGCCGGCCCTGGGTGGCCAGCCGCCGCGCGTTGCGGGCCTCCGACACCTCCTGCGCGGCACGCATCGCGTCGTCGGTGTTGCCCTCGGCGACGCTCTGCGCAATCGACCGCTGCGCCGCGTCGGAGGCCGCCCGGTTGCCCTGCATGTACTGGCCGCGCTGGTGGGTGTCCCACATGGTCACCGCGCCCTGCCCGCCGGTGCGGCCCGGCGCCTCGCCGGGCTCCTGCCCGGTGCCCGCTTCGGTGCCGGGCCCGGCCTCCGGTGCCGGCTCGTCACCGGTGCCACCGCCCGCGCTGCCGGTGTCCGGGTGCGGGGGCTCGGCGGGGCCCGGTGGCCCGGTGAGGTCGCCGTCCTCCTGCGGCTGCGGTGCCGGCGGCCCGACCCGGGCTCCGGGCCAGCGGGCCATCGCGTCGGACTCGCGGATGAGTGGCGGACCGCCCCAGACAACCGTGTGGTACGGGCCGGTCACCGCCCCGGCGTACTGCCAGACCCGGCCGAACGTGTCGTGCTGGAGCACTCGCCAACGCAGTTCGGTGCCGCTGCTGGTGTGGGTGGCGGCGACCTCGCCGGTGTCCCGGAAGCTGCCCGGGTCGGCCGCCATCGCGCTGTTCAGCTCCGGATACTCGTACGGCAGGCGGCGGCGCCCGCCGTTGGTGCCGGTCGGGTCGGCCAGCGTGACCGGGTTGTTGCGGCAGTAGGCGTAGAGGTTCGGCCCGTCGACGAAGCCGGCCGGGTCAGGGCTGGTCCACCGGCCCAGCCAGGCCGCGTAGTACCGGGCCCCCAACTGGTAGAGCCCGGTCTCCTCGTCGCGTTCCCCGTCGGTGTACCGGTAGCGCGCCAGGCTGTGGTGCGCCGACGGCCGCGACGAGCGGTACGCGGTGGTGCCGAAGGGGTGGTACTCCTCGTAGGAGATCGGCACCCCGTCCGCGTCGGTCTCCAGCATCGACGAGCCGAGGTGGTTGGTGTAGCGGTACCGCACCACCGGAGCGCCCACCGGCCCGTCGCCCACCGTGGTCGTGTCGACCTGCGCCAGCCGCCCCTGGCCGTCGGAGACGTGCAGGGTCCACCGTTGCCGCCGCAGCGTGCCGTTCATCCACTCGCGGTACAACTCGACCGGGCCCAGGTACCGCCGCTCGGTGCGCAGCCCGCCCTGCCGCTGCACCACCTTACGGACCCGGTCGCCGCCCGCACCGTACGCCATCTGGACGGTGCCGCCGCCGCCCAGGTCCGCGCCGCCGAGCCGGTCGAAGACGTCCCAGCTCAGCGACGCCAGATGGGGCATCGTGACCATGTTGCCGTGCACGTCGTGTCCATAGCTCGCGCTGAACGTCCCCGGCGGGTCACCGGGCCGGCTGGTGGCGAGCAGCCGGTTGGTGAGGTCGGCCGGATCGGCGTCGTACGCGTAGCGGTAGCGCCGCGTCCAGCCGCCGCCGTCCGCGACGTGCCGCACCTCGGTCAGGTTGCCGAGGTCGTCGTAGCGGTAGACCTGGTGGTACCGGCGCACCGCCGTCGCGTCGTTGAGGTGCGGCAGCGCCACCGGCACCGGGTCGGTGTGGTCGGCCTGATCCAGCCCCGCGTGCTCCCGCCCGCTGGCCCGCACGAGCCGGTAGAGGGCGTCGTAGGTGAACCGGGTGTCCGGCCGGACCACCGCGTTGGCGAAGAAGTGGGTCTGCTGCGCCCCGTCGACGATCTCGGTGACGTTGCCGACCGGATCGTGGAAGAACGCGAGATCCTGGAGCCGGCCGCCGCCCTGAGCCGTGGTCGTGACCCCGGTCAGCCGCAGCGAGCGGGGGTGGTACGCGTACCGGGTGACCGCGCCGTTGCCGAGTTCCACGCTCAGCCGTCGTCCCTGGGCGTCGTAGCGTTCGCCGACCAGGAAGGTGTGCGTGGACCCGTGCCCGGTGGCGGTGAGCGCGACGAGCCGGTTGGCCACGTCGTAGCCGGGGCTCAGCACGGTGCCGTCGGCGAGCGTCGCCTCGGTCACCCGGTCCACGGCGTCGTAACGCGCCGACGCGGTGTGCCCGGCCGACTCCAGCAGCGCGTCGGGGTCACCGCTCCAGTCCGCCGGCGAGTGGATGTCGCGGGTGAACCGGCGGGTCAGCTCGACCGGTCGGCCCCGGAAGTCGGCGCGTTCCAACGTCACCGAGCCGGCCGCGTCGTACACGACGTGCGCCAGCCCCAGCAGATTGCGCCGCGCCCCCTCCGGATGCGCGTCGCCGTAGACCACCCGGCCCACCACGGCCTGCCCGCCGGGGTGGGTGCAGGTCGTCGTGGTGGGCCGACGGAAGGCGTCGAACCCGGTCGCGAAGACCCGCCCCGCGTCGTCCCACACCCGCACGGGGGTGCCGGCCACGTCGGTGAGCATCCAGCGGCTGCCCCGCTCCGCGCCGTGCGCCCGCACCGGGCGGCCGAGCAGATCGGTGACCACCGTGGCGACCGGACGGTCCCGGGTGTCGAACGCGGTCACGACGTGTCCGGCCAGGTCGGCCTCCGACCGGGACCGGACCGGTCCGGCCGCACCGTTGTCGGCGCTGGCCAGCACCTCGCGGCCAAGCCCGTCGAGGTGACGCTCGGTCGCCGTGCCGGCGTGCGCCGCCGCCAGCCACGCCGCCCGCCGGTGCGGGTCGGCCGGCTCCGGCTCGGCGGTCGACGGTGAGCCACGCTCGCCGTACCAGAGGCTGTCCAGCACCGTGTCGTTGGCGTCGTGCTCGCGGGTCAGCCAGGCGCCGTGCTCGAACCGGGTGAAGGTGCCGTCGGCCGCGTCCACCCGGATCACCCGGCCGACCGGGTCGTAGCGGATCACCGGGGTGACCCCGGTCTCGACGAGGGCGGCTTCCGACTCGTGGTCTGCGGTGGTGCTGAAGTACGGCTGGTACTGCTTGACCGGGGCGCCACGATTGTCGACGATCGTCCGTCCGGTACCGATCCAGCGCAGCTCGGTGCCGGTGTCGACCTCGACCGCCGCGCCGGTCTCCGGGTCGACGGTGAGGGCGGGACCGGGCGGCGCCTGGGTCTTGGTCATCAGCGCGGCGCCGGTGCCGTCGAGGTGGACGTGCCGCTCCTGCCAACGCGGGTTGGCGGCGCCGTGCTGCTCCCGGTGTCGCACCACGAGCCGGGCCGGCTGCCGGAACAGGTCGTACTCGACGGTGGCGGTCGGATCGGCGAGGGTGTCGCCCTCGCCGTCCTGCCCGGCCGCAGCGGCGGCGACGACCACCCCGAGCGGGTCGTAGCGCACGGCGCGGTGGTTGCCGTTGACGTCGGTGACCCGGTCCGGTGCCAGCACCCGGAAGTCGTTGCGGGCCGTGGTCTGGTGGCCGAGCGGGTCGGTGATCCGCCGGGGCAGCAGGTCGTGGTCCCGTTCCACGGTGGTGACCAGACCGAACGGGTCGCGATGGCCGGCCGGCAGGTAGAAGTGGTCGCGGGCGTCGGCCGGGAGGACGTCGGTGTCCGACGGGAGCCACCACCCGCCGTCGCCCGGCACGTAGCCGGCGGCGGTCAGGTCGGCGGCGGAAACGGCACCGTCGTAGCCCGCCGCCACGAGGCCGTCGGTGAGCGCGAGCCGGTACACCCGGTGGACCAGGCCCAGCGACTGCATGGTGCCCGCCGGCAGTGGGCCGCTGAGGTCGTCGGCGAGGAAGTCGACCCGCCATCGGGCGAGCAGCCGCAACCGTACGCCGTCGCCGTCGAGCTGCTCGTACGGCACCCGTGGGGCACCGGCCACGGCGGCGAGCAGGTCGGCGCGGGACAGGAAGCCGGTCGGTGCGCCGAGTCCGGCGAGTTCGTAGCCGCGGCTGTCGTGGACCACCCGCGACCGGTGCGCGTCGGCGGTGGACACGTCGGCGGTGTGGTCGTGCTCGGTGTACGTGACGTGCCGGCGGGCCTGTGCCACCCGGACCGGCTCCGGCAGCGCCGGGTCGACCCGCTGACGCGGGTACACCACGCTCGCCGACCGGCGCACCATGCCCAGGTCGTCCAGCTCCAGCACCAGCATGTGCTCCACGCGGGGATCGGCCGGTACCCGGTCGTAGCCGTACCGGACCGCCTCGGCCGGCGCCACCCGGAACACCCGTGGCTGCACCCGCCGGATCTGGTAGGACCATTCGGTCGCCGTGTACGGGAAATCCTCGCGGGACGACCCGTCGACGGCGTACACCTCGGTGCGCAGCGGCAGCCCCTTGAGGGCGCGCACCGCCTCGGCGTACTCGTCGTCGGTCAGCCCGGCCGGCAGCACCGGCTCCGCCAGGTCGTGCTCGGCCCACTCCGGGTTGACGAAGTACTGCTCCCGGCGGCTGTGCAGCAGCCGCTCGCCGGCCAGCGAGCCGGTGTGGAACCAGCTGCGGGTCAGCACCGGCGGCTGGTGCAGGCTCGGGTCGGATGCGTTCGCCGCACCGGCGAAGCTGTCGTAGCTCTCGGTGTCCTGCGTCTCCACCAGGCCGAAGCCACGGAACTCCCGCTCCCGGGGGTCGTAGCAACCGTCGTGGTAGGAGGTGCGGCGGACGAACACCGTCTCCCGGACCCGGTCGGTGGTGGTGACCCGGTACGCGCACTGCACCGGGAAGGGCAGCCGGGTGGCCCAGGGCCGCCCCCGCGCCTCGTCCTCCAGATAGAAGGCGGTCGACGGGCGGTACTCGATCCGCACCTGCGCGCCCAGCCCGTTGTCGTAGCCGATCAGCAGGTGCGGTTTCACCCCGCCCATCAGGTCCAGGTAGCGCAGCGGTGTCCGCCCGCCGGCCGGCAGCGGCGTGGACCAGACCAGGCAGGCGGTGCCGACTCCGAGCAGGTCGATCAGAGCCGCACCGGTCACCCGGTCGGGGGTGGGCACGCCGGTGAGCCTGCGGGGCGGCGCGAAACCGTTGCCGCTGCGGTTGACGTACAGCCGGGCCGCGTCGGCCGCGAGGTACACCAGGTCGACCGGGCCGGTCCCGTCGACGTCGCCGAGCAGCACCCGTCGTGGGTCGAACTGGCCGGGCTGGTCCAACCAGGGGGCGTCGGCCATCCGGACCCAGGTGCCGAACCGACCGTGCCCCAGGTTGGGCCGGTACCGGACCGAGCCGTTGCCGACGCGCACCAGGTCGGGCAGGCCGTCGCCGCTCATGTCGGCGAACTGCACCAGCTCGGTGCCCTCGCCCGAGGTGAAGCGGGGCAGCGTCGCGCCGGTCTCGCCGTCCACGAGCGCCATCGCCGCGGCGTAACCGTCCCGGCCCAGACACGCGTACCACCGCGCCCCGCTGGCGTTCTCGGCGACGAGATCCGGCAGGCCGTCGCCGGTCAGGTCGGCCAGGTGCAGGCGCGCGCCGTCGGGATCCCCAGCCGGGATCGGTGCCGCCGCCAGCGGCTCGGCCGCCCGCCAGGTGCCGTCGTCGGCGCGGCGGGCGACGACCGATCCGGTGCCGGTCAGGCGGACCAGGTCGGGCGCGCCGGAGCCGTCGAGGTCGAGCAGCAGACCGCCGGCCTCCCCGCTGGGTCGGGCCGTGGTCGGGCGGGGTGCCGCGAACTGCCCCCGGCCGGTCGACGGGCTCAGGTTGCGCGCGTACCACCAGGCGCCGCGGTGCCGGGTGAGCAGGCCGGCGGCCCCCTCACCGGCGAGGTCGACCCAGAACCGGGCCGTCTCGTCGAACCCGTACGGCAGACCGGTCACCTCGTGCGCCACCGGGTCCACCACGCCCTGCTGGTACGACAGCGACAGCGGTGGCAGCTCGCCGCTCGCGGTGCCGTCGTACCCGCGTCGGGTCACCGTCGCCAGGAACGTGTACCCGTCGCGGACCTGGTGGCCGAAGTCGGTTGACGCGACCAGCTGTGCGGTGTCGCCGAGGGACGGGAACCGGTGGTACATCAGCGCACGCCGGCACAGCCGGTAGGTCCGGACCTCGAACCCGGCGCGATAGCTGGACCATGGGTCCGCGCGGACCGGCCAGGCCCCGTCGCCGTCCTCGCCGTAGTCGAGAACGAGGTCGAAGTGCCACGTGGTGGGCAGTGCCGCCCCGTCGTCCGGGTGGTACGGCGTCTCGTTGCCGTAGCGCACCCGCTTGAGGTACCGGTTGGCGCCGCGGCCGGCGTCGGTGCGGTGGTGTTCGTCGACGCCGTGGGTGTCCACCCCGGAGGAGTCCTCGGCCTGATACTCGAAGACCATGACGTTGCCCCGGTCGTCATGGCGTTGGCAGAGCAGCCAGCTGAAGATCCGTCCCGGCTCGGTCGGGTCGACGATCCGGCTGGCCTGGTCGCGGCCGTACCAGGAGGTGACGTTGTCCGCGCTGATCACCCGCCAGCGGACATCGGCCCGGTCGGCGATGCTGCTCCACCGTTCGACGCGTGCGTCGCCGGACTCGATGCGGGGTCGGTACCGCTGGATCCGGTAGCCGTCGCGGAGCACTGCGGCGTCGGGGACCGGGACCAGATCGTCCGCGCCGGAGAGCACGAAGACGTCGGTGTCGTCGCGGTAGCGGGGCACACCCCGCTCGGTCTGCCGGCTGACCGTCGGCAGGTCGAGCTGCCAGCCGTAGCCGAAGACGCTCTGCCCGGCCGCCGAGTCGTAGCCGATCGTCAGGTCCGGGCCGAAGTCGGAGCGGCCGGCGGTGGCGCCGAGCGGCACACTCAGCGAGGCGCTGCCGGTCACCGGGTTGGCGGCGAACTTCTCACCGAGGCCGCGGATCGCGCCGCCCGGCGTCGGTAGCGCCACGGCTGGCCGGCCGCCGACCGTGGGCGGCTGGGCGTCATGCCGGTCCCGGGTCGCCACCGCGCCTCCCGATTGCCGTCTGGCAGGTGGCTGGAGGCTATGCGACCGGCGCGGGACCGCACACCGATCTGATGTCAACCCGACAACCGCGGGTACCGGGGCTGGTGGGGATCGAGTCGGGCGGGACCGGGACGATCCACCCGTTGGCGCAGCAGTCGGCTGGTATGCGGCGGGAGAAAGGGGGGTAACGACCAGGGATGAACCGGCTGCATCTCAGCTACGCCCTGGTGGGGGTCCTGGCGCTGGTGCTGGCCTTCTGGTCCAGTTCCGTGCGACGGGCACCAGTCAGTGAGCCGCTGCTCGCGCTCCTCCTGGGCGTCCTCGCCGGTCCGGTGCTCGGCCTGATCGACCTGCCCGCCGACCAGATGACGGCGCTGATGCTGGAGTCCAGTCGGATACTGCTGGCCATCTCGCTGATGGCGGTCGCGCTGCGTTTTCCGCTGTCGGACTACCGGTCGGTGATCCGTCCGGTCGGTGTGCTGCTCGCCGTCGCGATGGTCGGCATGGCGGTGGTCAGCGCCGGTCTGGCCTGGCTCGTCCTCGGTCTTCCGCTGGCCCTCGCGGTGCTGCTCGGCGCCTGCGTGACACCGACGGACCCGGTGCTGGCGTCGAGCGTCGTCTCCGGTGGGCCCGCTGAGCGGCAGCTCCCGGCGCGGTTGCGGCAGGTGATCAGCGGCGAGTCCGGCGCCAACGACGGCCTCGCCTTCGCCTTCGTCGTGCTCGCCCTGTCCGTCGTCACGTCCGGGTCGCTGCGTGGCGCTCTGGTCGAGGTGATCTGGGCGGTCGCTGGCGCGCTGCTTATCGGCGTGACCGTCGGCTGGGCCGCGGGCCGGGCCATCCTGGCCGCGGAGCAGCGGGAGGACGTGGACCGGGGCTCCCTGCTGGTCTTCACGATCGTGCTCGGCGTCGCCGCGCTGGGCGTCGCCCGGTCGGCGTACACGGACGGGATCCTCGCGGTCTTCGTCGCCGGTCTCGCGTACAACGCGGTCGTCGGTGGCCGCTCCCGCGCGTCGCAGCAACGGCTCGACGACGCACTGACCCGCTACCTGGTGTTGCCGTTGTTCTTCCTGCTCGGTGTCGAGGTGCCGTGGCACGACTGGGTCGATCTCGGTTGGCCGGTCGTCGCTTTCGCCGTCGCGGTGCTGCTGCTGCGCCGGCTACCGGTGGTGCTGGCGCTGCAGCCGCTGCTGGGGATGTCCTGGCGGAGCACGGTGTTTCTCGGCTGGTTCGGCCCGATCGGGGTGTCTGCGCTGTTCTATCTCACGCACAGTCAGGAGAACGGGGTCGCCGACACCCGGTTGTGGGCTGCCGGGAGCCTGGCGGTGGTGGCGAGCACGGTGGTGCACGGTGTCACCGCCACCCCAGGCCGTCGCTGGTACGCCCGGCGGCCGCCGGCATCCACCGGGTGAACCCGTGACCGCACGCCGATGGCCCCGGCCGTCGGGCCGGGGCCATCGGGAACCGCCCCACGCTGGGCGGTCGATCAGGTGCTCAGCCCGCGCTGAGGTCACGTCGGCGGAAGCCGGCGACCGCCAGCGCCACCAGCGCCGCCGCGGCCACGCCGAGACCCGCCAGGTGCGCCGGATCGAGGGACGCGTTCGGGTAGTTGCCGACCCACCAGAACGGCGACAGGGCCTTGACCGCGGTGGGTAGCTGGAGGACCGATCCGAAGAACCGCTCCACCACGATGATCCCGCAGAACACCCACGCGAGCGCGCTCACCCGGGGAACCCAGGCGTAGAGCGCCGCAGTGAAGCCGATCAGGACCGCGATGCCGAGCGCGAACGCGCCGGCACTGTTGAGCAGGATCAGCAGACTGGTGTCGCCGCCGGAGAGGGAGGCGCCGATCCAGAGCGGCAGGGCACCGCCGGCGACGAGCAGCACGAGCGCGCCGATCCCGGCGACGGCCAGGTGGGCGAGCAGCGCGTTGGTTCTCGACGTCGGCCGGGACAGGCCCAGCCCGAGTCGGCCCTCGTCCTCCTCGGTCTGCACGCGCAGCACCGACGCGGTGGTGAACACGGCCACCGCGAGCGCGTTGTGCAGCATCATGATGGCCAGGAAGGCCATGATCGGGTCGTCGCCGAAGATGGTCTCGGTGAGTTCGTTCTGCTCGGCGATCCGTTGGAGGGCGTCACCGGAGTCCGCGCCGAGGAACAGTCCGGCGGGGCCGAACATCGCCACACACCCCACGAGCCACCACAGCAGCGCCCCGCGCTGCTGGCGGACGACGAGCGCGAACGGGCTGGCCAGCGACGGCGCGGCGGCGGCGGGGCCGGGCCGGCCGTGCAGGAGGGCGCCCCCGAGGTCACGCCGGGATGCCAGGACGGCCCCGACAGCCAGCGCCACGAGGATCGCCAGCAGGCTCAGGCCGAGCGGCCAGAGCCGGACGTCGGCGTACGGTCTGGTCTGCTGCGCCCAGGCGATCGGGGACAGCCAGGACAGCCAGCTGCCGTGTTGCTGCTGGATGTCCCCGATGCCCCGGATCAGCACCGCGGCGGCGAGTGCCGCGAAGGCGAGGCCGGAGGCGCCGCGGCTGTGCACGGTCAGTTGGCTGGTCACCGTCGTGACGGCGGCGAAGACCAGGGCGGTGAGCATCACACCGGTCAGCAGAACGATGGTGTCCACCGCGGCGAGTTGCCCGGCGCTGATCATGAGCGCGCTACCGAACAGGGCGAAGGCAACGTCGGCGATCACCACCACCAGGAACGCCGCCACGGTCCCCGCGTGTCGTCCGACGGGCAGGGCCCGGACGAGTTCGGTGCGGCCGCTCGCCTCCTCGGCGCGCGTGTTGCGGGCGATCAGCAGGATGTTCATCGTCGCCAGGAGCGCCATCAACCACAGCGACATCTCGTTGGCGAACATCCTGCCGATGGTGTAGTCCTCCAGCCCGTAGCCCGGTCCGGCCAGCAGCGTGCCACCGGCGTTGTCGATCGACTCGGCCCGGTTCTGCCGGTCGGCGGCGGTGGGGTAGACCGCCGCGATGGCGACCACGTAGTAACCGCAGAACGCCACCAGGGAGCCCGTCCAGACCGCCAGCCGGACCCGGTTGCGCCGCAGCATGAACCGCAGGAGGTAGCCGGTGCCCGCCAGGGTGGAGGTGGAGGCCGGAGTCCGCGCCTCGGCGGGGCGGGTGGGCGGTGCCTGCCGAGCGACGTGGGTGGTCGGCGTGCTCATCGGGTCACCGCCTCGACGTCTCGGGGCGCCGCAGCGGCCGGGTCGGCGCCGTAGTGCCGCATGAACAGTTCCTCCAGCGACGGTGGGGTGGCCGTGAGACCGCGTACGTCCAGCCGCGACAGCGCGGCCAGGACCGCACCGATCTGTGCGTTGTCGACGGAGAGGTCGACCTTTGTGACGTCGCCGCCTCCGGCGGTGGTGGTGACGTCATGGACACCGGCGAGTCCGGTGATGGCCGCCGGGTCGTCGACGACGAGCGCGCTGACGGTGGTACGGGTCAGGTGTCGCAGCTCGGTCAGGGTGCCGGACTCGACCGTGCGACCGTTCCTGATGATCGTGACGGTGTCGCAGACCTTCTCCACCTCGCTCAGGATGTGCGAGGAGAGCAGTACCGCACGTCCCGCGTCCTTGACCTGCTGGACGTGCTCGGTGAAGACCGCCTCCATCAGGGGGTCCAGGCCGGAGGTCGGCTCGTCGAAGATGTAGAGCTCGGGGTCGATGAGGAAGGCGGCCACGAGCGCCACCTTCTGGCGGTTGCCCTTCGAGTACGTGCGTGCCTTCTTGGTCGGGTCGAGTTCGAAGTGGTCCAGCAGGGCGGCTTTGCGCTTTCGGCGCTCCGCCCGGTCGGACGTGTCGTGCAGCCGGGTCAGGTAGTCGATGGCCTCGCCGCCGGTGAGGTTGGGCCACAGGCTCACGTCACCGGGGACGTAGGCGAGCCGGCGGTGCAGGGCCACGGCGTCGCGCCACGCGTCGCCACCGAAGAGCCGGGCGGTACCCGAGTCGCGGTGCTGCAGGCCGAGCAGCACCCGGATGGTGGTCGACTTCCCGGCGCCGTTGGGGCCGAGGAAGCCGGCGATCTCACCGGGACGGACGGTCAGGTGCAGGCCGTCGAGCGCTTTGACGGAGCCGAACGACTTGCGCAGGTCGGCGATTTCGACGGGGTTCGCTGTCATTGTCACTCCCAGGGAGAGAGGCGGGTGCCGCGGTGATGAGCGTTGGCCGGTCGGCGCGGCAGGTCGACCGTGCGGCACCGGCTCGGCGATCAAGGTTCGTCGAGCCGGCGCCACGGGGGCCGAGGTACCGGAGGGCGTCCGCCCCGGTGGTGCCCGAGCCCAACTACATTGTCGAGGCTCGGTGTGTCACGCCCGCTTGTTGAAGGTGGAGACCGACCACAGGTATCCGATGAACGCCAGCCCGAGACACCAGGCGACGGCTGCCAGCGCGCTACCGGTCGAGGGTTGGCCCATCAGCAGTCCGCGCAGCGTCTCGATGATCGGGGTGAACGGCTGGTACTCCGCGAACTGCCGCACGCCGGCTCCCATCGACTCCGCCGGCACGAACGCGCTGCTCAGGAACGGCAGCATGATCAGCGGTACGGTGGCGATGCCGGCCGACTCCACGGTCTTCGCGGCAAGCCCCAACGCCACGGTGAGCCAGCCGGCCGCGAAGCCGAGCAGCACGATCACGCCGATCGCGGCGAGCCAGTCGACGGGGCCGGCACTGGGGCGGAAGCCCAGTCCGAAGGCAACTCCGATGATGGCCGCGCAGGCCACCAGGCAGCGCAGGGTTGTCATGATCACGTGCCCGGTCAGCACGGAACCCCGAGAGACGTCCATGACCTTGAAACGATTGATGATGCCTTTGGTCATGTCGGAGTTCACCTCCGTCGCGGTGGCCCCCAGCCCGTAGCTGACCGCCATCACGAGCAGGCCCGGTGTCGCGTAGTCGATGTAGCTGGAGCCGACGTCGAACGCGCCGCCGAACACCTTGACGAACATCAGCATGATCACGATCGGGAACAGGATCGCGTTGAACACCGTGGTCGGGTTGCGCAGGGTGTGCCGGAGGTTGCGGCGCAGCATGACGGTCGAGTCACCGAACGAGGTCGCGACAGTGCTCATCGGACGATCGCCTCCTCACGGCGGTGGCTGGTGGCGGAGTGCTCGGTCAGGGACAGGAAGACGTCGTCGAGGTCGGGGGTCCGTACGGCGAACTCCCGGAGATTGATCGACTGCTCGTCGAGGCGGTTGAGCAGGGTCAGCAGCGACCGGGGCTCACCGTCGTGTGGCACCTGCAGGGTCAGTTCGTCGTCGTCCCGAGTGACGGCACCCAGGACCCGGGCCGCCGCGTCGAGGTCGTGCACCTCGGCGAACCGCAGTTGCAGGTGCGCGCCGGGGACCTGGCGCTTGAGCTGCTCGGGGGTGCCCTGGGCGACCAGCCGGCCCTGGTTGAGGACCGCGACCTGGTCGGCGAGCTGGTCGGCTTCCTCGAGGTACTGGGTGGTCAGGAAGATCGTGGTGCCCTCGGCGACCAGCTCGCGGACGATGCTCCACATCGTGCGCCGGCTGCGCGGGTCGAGGCCGGTCGTCGGCTCGTCCAGGAAGATGATGTCCGGGTTGCCGACGAGCGTCATCGCCAGGTCGAGCTTGCGTCGCATGCCGCCGGAGTAGGTCGAGGCCAACTTGTCCGCCGACTCCACCAGGTCGAAGCGTTCCAGCAGCCGGGTGACGACCGGGTCACCGGCACGCAGGTGCTTCAGGTCCGCGACCAGGCGCAGGTTCTCCCGGCCCGACAGCAGTTCGTCCACCGCGGCGAACTGGCCGGTCACGCCGATTGCCGAGCGCACCTGCCTGGTCGCGGTCGTCACGTCGTGTCCGGCGACGTGCACCGTGCCGGCGTCGGCTCGCATCAGGGTCGTCAGGATGTTCACGGTCGTGGTCTTGCCTGCCCCGTTCGGGCCGAGCAGGGAGAAGACCGATCCCGCGGGGACGTCGAAGTCGATGCCGTCGAGGACCACCTTGTCGCCGTAGCTCTTGCGCAGCCCTGAAACAGAAACCGCTGAACGTCTCACTTCTCCACCGTCCTCGTCGTGTCCGAAACGCAGCGCGTTTGCCTTGATCGGGCACCCGGCGTCCCTCTCAGGATGGTCAGGCTCAGCGTCTGCCGAGTAGTAAGCGTATTTGTCTCCAATGCGGTGTCTACGTCCCGAAGCTGCGTATAGGGGTTGCCGGACGAGATTAGGGGCCGACTCGGGACGGGCCCGGTTTCTGCGACAGGGGACCCGTAAATGGTTTGGGGGAGAGGTCTCCTGAACAGGGGTATCACCGTCCTTGACAGGCGTCTGCGGCCGGCGCCTACGATGGCCTGGCATTTATTTCGGCGGCCGTCGAATGTCGGGCGTCATCTCGATTCGAACCCGAGTCATTCCGCGACGATTTCAAGGACGGTGGCACGTGAGCACGAACCCTTTCGATGACGAGAACGGCAGCTTCTACGTCCTGGTCAACGACGAGGACCAGCACTCCCTGTGGCCGGTCTTCGCGGAGGTGCCGGCCGGTTGGCGGGTCGTCTTCGGCGCGGACGTCAAGGCCGCCTGCCTGGAATTCGTCGAGCAGAACTGGACCGACCTGCGCCCGCGGAGTCTGCGGGAGGCCATGGCGGCGAACTGACCGTCGTCGCATCTCGCGGAGGAGTGGAGCGTCATGTTCGTGCCAAGCATGTACCGGGAGCCGGATCCACGGTGGATCCGGGAGCTGGTTCGGCGGAACCCGCTGGCGTTGTTGATGACGAACGGTGCCGACGCGGACGGACCGTTCGGCACCCACCTGCCGGTCATCGCGGATCCGGGACGGGCCGGCGACGATTCGCCGGACCTGACCGGCAGCACACTGCTCGGCCATATGAACCGGGCGAATCCGCAGTGGAAGGCGCTGCACGACGGCACGCCCGCGGTGCTCAGCTTCGCCGGCCCGCACGGATACGTCTCGCCGACGCTGTACCCGTTCACGCCCGCGGCGCCGACCTGGAACTACACCGCGGTGCAGCTGCGCGGCGTCATCGAGCCGATCGAGTCCGCGGAGGAGACGCTGTCGGTCGTGCGGGCGACCGCGGGGACGTTGGAGGCCGACTTCGGAAACGGTTGGGACATGACCGAGTCGATGGGCCACTTCCGCCGGATTCTTCCCGGGGTGGGCGCCTTCCGTTTCACGGTCAACCGGTCCGAGGCGATTTTCAAGCTCAGTCAGGAACAGAACCGCGAGACACAGGGCCAGGTGTGCCGACACTTCCAGGAAGCGGCCGGGGGGCAGCGCGAAGTGGCGGAATACATGACCAGGATGGCCGAGCGCGGCTGAGAAATCCGGTGGCGGGAAGTTCGATCGAGTGAATTCAGACGCCACCCACCTCTGGTTTCGACAAGGAATGGGGGACATCCGTGAAGACCGTGGACGAATGCCGAACCAGACCGCTGAGCGCCGGCGGACACACGCAGCACGATCTCGTGGTCTCGTTCGTCGGCAACCAGACGACGGTACGGAAGTCGGGAATGGTCTTCCCGCAGGGTCTGTCCGAGCGATCCTGGGAACAGATCGGCAGCAGCCTCCGCGAGCTGGCGAACTCGTCGGCCTGGTGGCTCGCCGACTGGCTGATCTTCGGAGAGACCACGTACGGGTGGCGGCGGTACCGGGAGGCCATCGAGCGGACCGGCCTGGACTACCAGACCCTGCGCAACTACGCATGGGTTGCCCGGCGGTTCGAGCACGGCCGCCGGCGGGACACGCTCAGTTTCGCCCATCACGCCGAGCTGGCCCGCCTGGCACCGGCGGAGCAGGACTACTGGCTGCGCAAGGCGGAGCAGCAGAAGTGGTCGCGCAACGAGCTCCGCAAGGCGGTTCGGGCCAGTCTGGCCGAGCGCGGCGCGAACGCCGCACCGCCGGTCACCGACGGCGACCAGAGCCAGGGCGTCGCACAGCTGGCAGCCGCGGTGGACGCCGAACAACGCCAGGCGTCGACCACCAAGATCACTATCGAGCTGTCCGCGAACCAACTCGACTGCTACTCGAAGTTGGCCGCCGCGCGCGGTCTCTCGGTCGACGAATGGGTCACCCGCGTCCTCGACGCCGTCGATCGGCGCGTCGCCTGACGACGCTGCACCGTCCCCCTCGTGGTGATCCGGCAACCAGGCCGGCCGGCCACCCGTCACATCGGAGTAGGTTGATGATTCTTCCGGGTAAACGAGTACCGCTGCCCGCGGTGCCGGTGGTCCACCGCCGGTTCGAGGCGCACGCCGCGGACACCCCCGACGCCACCGCGGTCCACTGCGCCGGGCAGCGCCTGTCGTACCGAGACCTGAACGCCAGAGCCAACCAGTTCGCGCATCTGCTCGTCGAGCGTGGCCACGGACGTGGCGCCAAGGTCGGCGTCTGCCTCGACTACTCGGCCGACATGCTGGTCGCCATCCTGGGCACCCTCAAGGCGGGTGCGGCCTACGTGCCGCTGGACCCGGCCTACCCGGCCGCCCGCCTGCGGCTGCTGCTGGGTCAGATACCGCAACTCGCCGCCATCGTCGCCGCGCCCGCCACGGTCGAGCTGGTGGAGTGCGCGAACGCCCCCGTCATCGACCTGGCGCAGATGTCCGACCAGCTGGCGGCGATGCCGGTGGTCGACCCGGACGTGCCGGTCACCGGCGAGGATCTCTGCTATGCGGTCTTCACCTCCGGCTCGACGGGTACGCCGAAGCTGACCGCGGTCCGGCACGAGAACTGGTTCAACCTCCTGAACTGGCTGACCTTCGAGTTCGGCCTGCACCGTGAGTCGCACAACCTCGTGGTCAGCGCGTTCGGGTTCGACCTCTCGCAGCGCAGCCTGATGATGCCGTTGTTCTGCGGCGCCACCCAGTACCTGATGGCCAGCCGGAACTTCGACGCCGCGATGGCGTACCGGATGTTGACCGAGCATGACATCCGGACGGTGAACTGCGCCTCGTCCACGCTCTACGTGCTGGTGGACTGGGAGATCGCGAGCGGCGGGAACGCCCTCACCCGGCTGGACTACATGTTGTTCGGCGGGGAGCCGCTGCACGTCGAACGCGTCCTGGAGTGGGCCAGGGCCGAGGGGAACACCTGCACCCTGCTGCACCAGTACGGCGTCGCCGAGTGCGCGGACGTGGCAACCTCGTACGACCTCGCCGACTATCGCAGCGACGAGCACGACGTCGCACCGGTCGGCCGGCCCGGCTACAACACCGACATCCACATCCTCGACGAGCAACTGCGTGGGGTGCGCACCGGGAAACCGGGCGAGATCTGCATCGCCGGCCGCAGCGTCGGCGCGGGCTATCTCAACGGCTCGGGTCCCGAGTCGGCGCGCTTCACCACGATCCAGGTCCACGGTGCTCCGGTGCGGATCTACCGCACCGGCGACCGGGGATACGTCACCGAGACCGGCCAGCTCATCGTCCTGGGGCGGATGGACACGCAGGTGAAGGTGCGCGGCATGCGCATCGATCCGCACGAGATCGAACGGGCGCTGGGCCGGCTGGCCGGAGTCCGGCAGGCCGCGGTCGTGGTGAGCCCCGACGGCTCCGGCGACTGCGAGCTGACCGCCTTCCTGGTGCCGACCGGTGACCCGCTGGCCGACAACGACGTGCGGGCCCGGCTGCTGGAGACCCTGCCGCGGAACATGGTGCCGGCCAGATTCCGCACCATCGCCCGACTGCCGTTGACCCCGCACGGGAAGGTCGACCGCGCGGCGCTGCTCGACGAGCTGCGGACCGGCGTACCGGCCCGATGACCGACGAAGGAAACGTGATGATTACCGAAAGAGTGCACGCGATCTGGCGCCGCGAACTCGGGCGGGACGATGTGGCCGTCGACGACGACTTCTTCGCCCTCGGCGGCCAGTCGGTGATAATGGCCCGAATTCAGCGGTCCCTCATCGTCGAACTGGGTGTCGAGGTGCCCGTGGACCAGCTGTTCCGTAACCCGACGGTGGCGTCCATCTCGGCGTACATCGAATCTTCGCGGGCCGCCACCGGATAGCGGCGCATACCGGCCTGCCGACGCTCGACAGCGGCTGTTTCCGCGCGCTGTGTGAACGCATACCTCAGCCGGCCCCATCCGGGGCCGTGTCAATCGTGAAGCCTGGTTAAGAGAGGCGCCATGTACGACGTCATTGTCATAGGTGCCCGTTGCGCGGGTTCGCCGACGGCCATGCTGTTCGCGCGGCAGGGGTACCGGGTCCTGCTCCTGGAGAAGGCGAAGTTCCCGCAGGACACCCTCTCCTCGCACTACCTGCACTCGCAGGGCGTGGCGCTGCTCGACCGGTGGGGGCTGCTCGACGAGCTGCGCGCCACCGATGTCCAGCCCATCACCCACCAGGTGTACGAGGCACCCGGGGTGCGTGTGGAGGGGTTCTCCCTGCCGATCAACGGCCTGCGGACGACGTACGCGCCGCGGCGGTACGTCCTCGACCCGATCCTCGCGGCAGGTGCCGCGCGGGCCGGCGCCGAGTTCCGGCAGTCGTGCACGGTCAACGACCTCATCTACGAGGACGACCGGGTCGTGGGGGTCAGGTACACCACGCCCGCCGGCGTGCAGACGACCGAACGGGCCCGGCTCGTGGTCGGCGCGGACGGCATGCGTTCGCTCGTCGCCCGCAAGGTCGGCGCGCCGAACGTGATCGAGCACGCCCGGCTGACCTGCGTCTACTACAGCTACTGGGCCGGGGTGCCGGCGAACTTCGAGCTCTACGAGCGGCCCGGTCGCTGGATCGGCGTGGTCCCCACGAACAACGACCTGACCCTGCTGATGACCTACTTCCCGCAGGCCGATTTCGGTGACGTCCGCAAGGCGGTGGAGCCCGCCTACCTGGAGGCGTTCCGCTCGACGGCACCTGAGCTGTACGAGCGGATGCGGTCCGGCGAGCGGGTGGAACAGCTCTACGGCACCGGGCACCAGGAGAACTACTTCCGCAAGGCGTACGGGCCCGGCTGGGTGCTGGTGGGCGACGCGGTGAACCACAAGGACTCGATCACCGCGCGGGGCATCACCGAGGCGTGGGTGCAGGCGCAGACGCTCACCGACCACATCGGCGCGGACCTGCACGACGACCGGGCGCTCCGGTCGGCGCTGCGGCGCTACGAGCGCAGCCTGAGCAACGAGGCGCTCAACCACTACCAGGGTGCTCTCAACGTGGCCGAACTCAAGCCCGAGGGTCGCACGGACATGCTGCGCAAGCTGGTCGGCCACCAGGAGCACATCGATCGCTACTTCTCGACCCTGTCGGGAGCGATATCCATCGACGACTTCTACAACGAGGAACTTCTGGCCCTGCTCGACCAGGACTGACCGACGTTCTGCTCCCCAGGTTCGCCGATTTGGAGAAACAATGATTCCGTTGTCGTTCGCGCAGCGCCGGTTGTGGTTCGTGGACCGGTTCGAGGGCCCGTCGCCGACCTATAACGGCGCTTTCGCCTTGCGGTTGACCGGTGAGCTGAACGTCGGTGCGCTGGAGTCAGCGCTCCGGGACGTCATCGACCGGCACGAGGTTCTCCGTACGGTGATCGTCGAAGGCGACGACGGAATCCCGTACCAGGAGGTGCTGCCATCCGGAGCCAGGCCGTTCGACCTGCCGGCCGTCGAGATCGCGGAGGCGGACCTGCCGGCGGCGGTCGACGCGGTGGCCAAGGAGACCTTCGACCTGGCCGCAGACACCCCGATCCGCGCCCGGCTGCTGCGCACCGGCACCGGTCGACACACGCTCGTCCTGGTGGTGCACCACATCGCCCTGGACGGGGAGTCGCTCGGGCCGCTGCTGCGCGATCTGAGCATCGCGTACGCGGCGCGTCGCCAGGGGCGGGCCCCGCAGTGGGCGCCGCTGCCGCTGCAGTACGCCGACTACACGCTGTGGCAGCAGGAGATGCTCGGCGACGAGTCCGACCCGCAGAGCGTGGCCGCTCGGCAGTTGGCGTACTGGCGTGCGGCGCTGGACGGTCTGGCACAGCCTCTGGCGCTGCCGACGGACCGGCCCCGTCCGCGAGTGATGCGCTCGCACGGCGACCTGGTGGAGTTCCCGATCGAGCCCGAGCTGCTCGCGGCCGTGCAGCGACTCGTCGCCGAGCAGGACGTCACGGTGTCGATGGTCATGCACTCCGCGCTGGCGGTGCTGCTGCGCCACCTCGGCTGCGGCGACGACGTGCCGATCGGTGCGCCGATCGCCGGCCGGGTCGACGAGGAACTGCGTGACCTGGTCGGATTCTTCGTCAACACCTGGGTGCTGCGGGTCGACCTCAGCGGCAACCCGACCTTCCGGCAGCTGCTCGACCGGGTGCGTGATCGCTGCCTCGGCGCCTACGACAACCAGGACCTGCCGTTCGAACGACTGGTGGAACTGCTCAACCCGGACCGCTCCACCGCGTACCACCCGTTCTTCCAGGTGATGCTCGCCTGGCAGGAACCCCTGGGGGAGCTCGCCTTCGCCGGTCTGGAGACCGAGTCGGAGACCCTGGAGACGGGGACGGCCAAGTTCGACCTGTTCTTCAACATCATCCCGAACGGTTCCGGCGGTGCCGGCGTCCGCCTGGAGTACGCCACCGACCTGTTCGACCGGCACACGGTCGAGGGCGTCGCCGCCCGCTTCACGCGGGTGCTGCGTCAGCTCGTCGCCGACCCGGACCGCGACGTCGACCGGACCGACGTGCTCGCGCCGGCCGAACGCGACCGGTTGCTCAGCCGGTTCAACGACACCGCCACCACGATCGACGAGCAGACGATCCCGGAGCTGGTGGCGCGCCAGACGGCCCGGACACCGGACGCCGTGGCGCTCGTCTGCGACGGTCGTACGCTCACCTACCGCGAACTCGACGACCGGGCGGACCATCTCGCCCGGGAACTCGTGCGGCGCGGGGCCACGCCGGAGGACCTGGTGGTGTTGGCGGTGCCGCGCTCGGCGGACCTGGTGGTCGGCCTCCTCGGGATCCTCAGGTCCGGTGCCGGGTACCTGCCGATGGACACGCGGTATCTGGGTGCGCGGGCCGCGGGCGTGCTGGCCGAGGCGCGTCCACGCTTCGCCGTCACCGACACCGCCACCTCGGCCGAGCTGCCCCACGACGACATGTCGGTCGTCAACCTCGACGACCGCGAGAAGTGGGCGGCACCCGACGGGACGTCCCCGATCCCGCCGGCCGCCGACAACCTCGCGTACGTCATGTACACCTCGGGCTCCAGCGGCAGGCCGAAGGGCGTCGCGATAACCCACCGCAACGTCGTCAACGGAGTGCGGGCGTTGACCCGCCGCCTGGACGCGCCGCCCGGATGGCGGATGCTGGCCGGCACCTCGGTCAACTTCGACGTCTCGGTCTTCGAGCTGCTGACCACGTTGTCCACCGGCGGCACCGTCGAGGTGGTGGCCGACGCGCTGGCACTCGGCGAGCGCGACGGCTGGGACGGCCACGTGGTCAGCGCGGTGCCGTCGGTGCTCGGCGAACTGACCGCCCACCTGGACCGGGCACCGAACGTCAGTACCGTCGTCCTCGCCGGAGAGGTGCTGCCCGGTCGCCTGGTGCGGCAGATCCGCGAGGTCCGGCCCGACGTGCAGATCGTCAACTCGTACGGGCAGAGCGAGAGCTTCTACGCCACCACCTTCTCCCTGCCGGCGGAGCAGGACTGGACGCACAGTGACGTCGCGCCCATCGGTACCCCGCTGGACAACGTGCGCGCCTACGTGCTGGGTCCGGGCCTGGTGCCCGTACCGCAGGGGGTGCTCGGCGAGTTGTACGTCGCCGGCGCCTCGCTCGGGCGTGGCTACCACGGTCACCCGGGACTGACCGCCGACCGCTACGTGGCCAACCCGTTCGGCCCGGCCGGCGAGCGGATGTACCGCACCGGCGACCTGGTCCGCTGGCGGGCCGACGGCCAACTGGAGTGCGTCGGTCGCGACGACAGCCAGGTCAAGGTGCGCGGTTTCCGCATCGAGACGGCCGAGGTGGAGGCGGCCTGTACGCAGCACCCCGGGATCAGCGAGGCCGTCGTGATCACCCGCGAGGTGCCCGGCGGCGGGCGGCGGCTCGTCGCCTACGTGGTGCACACCGGCGACGGTGGGGTCGGCGACGACGGCGCCGGTGGCATCGGCGACGTCGACGTGCAGGCCGGCGCCTCGGCAGCCGAACTGCGCGAGTTCGTCGCGGCGCGGCTGCCCGACTACATGGTGCCGTCGGCGTTCGTCGCCCTGAGCCGACTTCCGGTCGGTCCGACCGGCAAGTTGGACCGCTCGGCCCTGCCCGAGCCGGAGTTCTCCGGTGGGACCTACCGGGCGCCGCGCACCGAGGCCGAGTCCATCATCGCCACCGCGTACGCGGATGTGCTCGGGGTCGACCGGGTCGGTATCGACGACGACTTCTTCGGCATCGGCGGGGACAGCCTGCGCTCGATCCAGGTCGTCGCGCGGGCCCGGGCGCGCAACCTGCACCTGACCACCCGGGAGATCTTCGAAGGCCGCACCGTGGCCCGGCTCGCCGAACTGGCGGGCGCCCGAGGGGACCGCACCCCCGCGCTCGTCGAGGACGCCGGTGGCGGGGTCGGCCCGATGGTGCTGCCCCCGGTGGCCCGGCAGGTCTTCGAACACGGCGGCGCGATCGACCGCTTCGCCATGGCCATGACGGTGGAGCTGCCGGCCGGCATCGACACCGACGGGCTGACCGCGACGCTTGACGCCGTCCTCGACCGGCACGACCTGCTGCGGGCGCGGCTGGTCCGCGACGGCGACCTCAGCCTCGACGTCCGCCCGCCGGGCAGCGTACGGGCGGGCGACCTGCTGCACCCGGTCACCTGCGACGGCCACTGGGCGGAGCCAGCGGCGCTGGCGCAGGCGCAGGCGCAGCTGCAGGCCGCGCTCGGCCGGCTCGACCCGGAAGCCGGGATCATGACCGACTTCGTCTGGTTCGCCGCGACCGACGGCACCGGTCGACTGCTCATCGTGCTGCACCACCTGGTCGTGGACGGCGTCTCCTGGCGCATCCTGATGTCGGACCTCGCCGAGGCGTGGCACCGGATCGGCTCCGGACGCCCGGCCGAACTGCCCGCGGTCGGCACGTCGGCTCGCCGGTGGACCGCTGCCCTGGCCGACGAGGCGATCTCCCCGCGGCGGGAGACCGAACTGGCCTACTGGCGGGACCTGCTGGAGCTGCCGAACCCGCCGCTGGGACAGCGGATGTTCGACCCGTCGGTGGACCTGATGGGCACCGTCGACACCGTGCGGCTGCGGCTGCCCGCCGAGGTCACCGACGTCGTGCTGACCGAGCTTCCGGCGGCGTTCCGGGCGACCGGGACCGACGTGCTGCTCGCCGCGCTGGCCCTGGCCCTGGACCGGTGGCGCGGTGCGCCGCAACCCACCGTGGTCCGGCTGGAGGGGCACGGCCGCGAGGAGGACGTCGTGCCCGGTGCCGACCTGTCCCGGACCATGGGGTGGTTCACCAGCATGTACCCGGCCCGGGTGGCGGTACCCGGGGTCGACCTCGCCGACGTGCTGGTCGGCGGCCCGGCCGCCGGTACGGCGATCAAGCTGGTCAAGGAGCAGTTGCGCGAGGTGCCCGACAAGGGCCTGGGCTACGGACTGCTGCGCTACCTCAACCCGGAGACCGCCGAGCAGCTTGCCGACTACCCGGCACCGCAGATCGGCTTCAACTACCTCGGCCGGATCTCCGACACCGATGTGCCCGAACACCTGCGTACCCACGGGTGGGTGCCGGCGTCCTGGTCCACCGAGCTGATCGCGATGCCCGACCCGGACCTGCCAGCCCTGTCCGCACTGGAGGTCAACTCGGTCGCCGTGGACACCGCCGACGGCACCCAGCTCCAGACGATCTTCATGTTCCCGTCCGGGGTGCTGTCCCGGGAGCGGGTCACCGAACTGGCCGACCTGTGGGCCGAGGTGCTGCGGGGCATGGCCGTGTACGCCGCCCGTACGCCCATCGGTGGCCTCACCCCCTCGGACGCCCCGCTGGTCTCGGTCCGGCAGGACGAGATCGAGAGCTGGGAGCAGCGCTACGGCCGGCTGGCCGAGGTGTGGCCGCAGGCGCCCGGCCAGTCCGGCATCCAGTTCCAGGCCGCGCTCGCCGACGACACCTTCGACGTCTACCACATGCAATTCGTGCTGCACCTGTCCGGACCCGTCGAACCCACGAGGATTCGGTCGGCGGGACAGGCGTTGCTGCGCCGGTACCCGAACCTGCGCTCCGCGTTCCTCACTGCGACCGACGGCGATCCCGTCCAGGTCGTGCCGGAACACGTCGCCCTGCCCTGGCGGCACATAGACCTGACCGGGCAGGGCGACGCGGAACAAGACGCCGCGCTGGACCGCCTGCTGGCCGAGGACCGGGCCGACCGGCTCGACCCCGCCCGGCCGCCGCTGCTGCGCCTGGCCCTGCTCACCTGCGGACCGCAGCGGGCCAAGCTGGTCATCACGGCACACCACACCCTGTTCGACGGCTGGTCGTCGCCGCTGGTGATCAAGGACCTGGTCCAGCTCTACGCCGACAACCAGGCGCTGCCTCCGGTCCGCGACTACGGCGACTACCTGGCCTGGCTGTCCCGCCAAGACCGCCAGGAGTCGGCCGCCCGGTGGCAGGCCGAACTCGCCGGCTTCGACCAGCCGACCATCGTGGCGCCGGACACCCCGATCGCCGAGGAGGCGTCCGCGCTCGGGCGCGTCGAGGTGCCGTTCTCGATCGACCAGGGCCGCGAGCTCGCCGGGCGGGCCGGGCAACTCGGGGTCACCCTGAACACGCTCCTGCAGGGCGCGTGGGCGATCCTGCTGTCGAAGCTGACCGGCCGGCCGGACGTGGTGTTCGGCGCCGCGGTCAACGGCCGTCCGGCGGAGCTCACCGGTTCCGACGAGATGGTCGGCCTGTTCATCAACACCCTGCCGACCAGGGCCTACTGCCGGCCGTACGACAGCCTCGGCGAGGTCGTCACCGAGCTGCAGAACCGGCAGGTCGCGCTGCTCGACCACCACTACTACGGGCTGGCCGACATCCAGCGGGGCACCGGGCTCCCCGCCCTGTTCGACACGATCGTCGTGTTCGAGAACTATCCGATCGACCGGGTCGGCATCGTCGAGGCGAACGTCGCCGCCGGGTTCACCATCGACCGCATCCGGCCGCTCGCCGGCTCGCACTACCCGCTCACGCTGAACTCCTCCGATCCCTATCTGCGGCTCTCCCTGGACTACCAGACCAACCTGTTCGACCGGGACGCGGCCGAGGTGATCGCCGCGCGACTCGTCCGGGTGCTGGAGCAGATGCTCGACGACCCGACGACGGCCGTCGGCGCCGTGGACGTGCTCTCCGACCACGAGCGGGACTGGTTGCTGCGCCAGGTCAACGACACCACCCACCCGGTGGCCGCGGACACGCTGCCCGGCGCGTTCGAGGCCCAGGTGGCACGCGACCCGGACCGGCTGGCGCTGATCCACGAGCGGGAGAACCTGACGTACGGCGAGTTCAACCGGCGCGCCAACCAGCTGGCGCACTGGTTGATCGAGCAGGGTGCCGGACCCGAGCAACTGGTCGCGGTGCGGATCCCCCGCTCGGTGGAACTCCTGGTGGCGATCTACGCGGTGGTCAAGGCCGGCGCGGCCTATCTGCCGCTGGACACCGAGCTGCCGGCCGACCGCACCCGAAAGGTGTTGGACAGCGCGAAGCCGCTGCTGGTGCTCGACCAGGACCTGCCCGACGTGTCCGGCTGCCCGACGGAGAACCCACGGCGCACGCTGTCGCCGGAGAACGCCGCATACGTCATCTACACCTCCGGCTCGACCGGCATGCCCAAGGGCGTGCAGGTGACGCACCGGGCGATCATGAACCGGCTCCGGTGGGGCCTGGCACACTTCGACGTCGGCGCCGAGGACCGCGTGCTGCTGAGCACCACGGCGAGCTTCGACGTGTCGGTGCCGGAGCTGTTCGCACCGCTACAGGTCGGCGCCGCCGTGGTGATCGCCCGGCCGGACGGACGCCGGGATCCCGCCTACCTCAGTGACCTGATCCAGCGGGAACGGGTGACGGGCGCGGACTTCGTGCCCTCCCTGCTGGAGGCCTTCCTGACCGAGCCGACGGCCAAGGAGTGCGACAGCCTGCGCTGGATGGAGGTCGCGGGGGAGGCGTTCCCGGCCGCCCTGGCCAACGCGGCGGTCGACCTGCTGCCCGGCTGCGAGGTGCACAACCTCTACGGCCCGACCGAGGCCGCCGTCGAGGTCACGGCGTGGCGGCACGTGCCGGGCGCGGACCGGGTGCCCATCGGCGCGCCGGTGTGGAACACCCAGGTCTACGTGCTCGACGGGTCGCTGCGCCCGGTCGCGCCCGGGGTGGTCGGCGAGTTGTACCTCGCCGGCGCCGGGCTGGCCCGCGGCTACCTGGGACAGACCGGGCTGACCGCCGGCCGGTTCGTCGCCTGTCCGTTCGGCACGCCCGGATCCCGGATGTACCGCACCGGCGACCTGGTGCGCTGGAACCAGGACGGCCAGGTCGAGTACCTCGGGCGGTCCGACTTCCAGGTCAAGGTTCGCGGGTTCCGCATCGAGCTGGGCGAGATCGAACAGGTGCTCACCGCACTCCCGCAGGTCGGCACCGCGGTGGTCGTGCTGCGCGAGGACCGCCCCGGCGACCAGCGGTTGGTCGCGTACGTGGTGCCGGCCGACCCGGCCGGGGACTCGGCACGGCTGGACCTGTCGGCGCTGACCGAGCAGGCCCGGCAGAACCTCCCCGAGTACATGGTCCCCTCGGCGATCGTCCCGCTGGCTCAGCTTCCCCTGACGTCGAGCGGGAAGCTCGACCGCAACGCACTGCCCGCCCCGGAACAGACCACCACCACGACCGGGCGGGGACCGCGTGACCACACCGAGGAGGTTCTCTGCCGGCTCTTCGCCGAGCTGCTCGGGGTGGACGAGGTGGGTATCGACGCCGACTTCTTCGAGCACGGTGGCCACTCCCTGCTGGCCACTCGCCTGATCGGCCGGATCCGCAAGGAACTCAAGGTCGACGTCAAGGTCACCATGGTCTTCCGCAGTCCGACAGTCGCCCAGCTGGCGGCGCAGATCGGGAAGCTCTCCACCTCAAGTCGCCCTCAGCTGCGCCCGATGAACGTGTAGGAGTGCGTCGATGATCCCGTTGTCCTTCGCCCAACGCCGGATGTGGTTCCTCCACCGCCTGGAGGGCGCGTCCGCGACGTACAACATTCCGTTCGTTCTGCGCCTGAGCGGGCCACTGGACACCGCGGCGCTGTGCGCGGCCTTCACCGATG
Organism: Micromonospora sp. C95; assembly: GCF_018070465.1. GTDB lineage: Bacteria > Actinomycetota > Actinomycetes > Mycobacteriales > Micromonosporaceae > Micromonospora. The sequence goes on along the minus strand of NZ_JAGPXT010000003.1, from coordinate 93,849 downwards.
TCATCGCCCGGCACGAGAGCCTGCGTACCCTCATCGTCGAGGACGCGGACGGCACCCCCGAACAGCGGGTGCTGTCGCCGGAGGAGGCCGTCTTCCAGAGCCGGTTCCTCACCGTCGCCCGCGACGCCTCGCCCGCCGCGGTGCAGGCCGCGGTACGCCAGGGGTTCGACCTGCAGACGCAGATTCCGCTGCGAGCCACGATCTTCCAGGAGGCTGCGCAGGAGCACCTGGTGGCGTTCGTGTTCCACCACATCGCCGCGGACGGGGCGTCGATGGGTCCGTTCCTGCGGGACCTGGTGACGGCGTACACCACCCGCCTGCGGGGTGCCGCACCACAGTGGGCCCCGCTGCCGGTGCAGTACAAGGACTACACGATCTGGCAGCAACAGCTGCTCGGCGACGAGTCCGACCCGGACAGCATCGCCGCGGCGCAGGTCGAGTACTGGCGTACGGAGCTGGCCGACGTGCCGCAACCGGTGCACCTGCCGCTGGACCGGCCGCGTCCGACGGCCGCCAGCCACCAGGGCGGTCACGTCGACTTCGAGCTGGACGAGGAGCTGCTGACCGGCGTCGCGAAGATCGCCGCGCAGCACGGCGCCACCGCCCCGATGGTTGCCCAGGCCGCGCTGGCGGTGCTGCTGCACCATCTCGGCGCCGGCAACGACCTGACGATCGGCAGCCCGATCGAGGGGCGCGCCGACGAGCAACTCGACGACCTGATCGGCTTCTTCGCCAACACCTGGGTGCTGCGCGTCGACCTGTCCGGGAACCCGACGTTCGAGGATCTGCTCAGGCAGGTCCGGGACCGGGCCCTGGCCGCGTACGACAACCAGGACGTGCCGTTCGAGCGTCTGGTGGAGCTGCTGAGCCCGGACCGGACCACCGCCTACCAGCCGCTGTTCCAGGTGATGCTGGCCTGGCAGTTCGAATGGGCGCAGGTCGAGCTGCCGGGGCTGCGGGTCACCCCGGTCCCGGCGGGCACCGGGACCGCGAAGTTCGACCTCTTCTTCAACATCGTCCCGGCCCCGGCCGGCGGCGCCTACGGGCGGCTGGAGTACGCGACCGAACTGTTCGACCCGGCCACGGCCGAGCGCCTCGTCGACCGCTATCTGCGGGTGCTGCGGCAGGTGGTCGCCGATCCCGCGGCGCGGCTCGCCGCCGTGGACCTGCGCACCGACGCCGAGCGGGACCGGCTGGCCCGGCTGAACCGGACGACGGCACCGGTGCCGGACGCCACGGTGGCGGAGCTGGTCGCCGCCCAGGTGGTCCGCACCCCGGACGCGACGGCGGTGGTGTGCGGACCGGCCACGTTGTCGTACCGGGAACTCGACGTCCGCGCGAGCCGGCTGGCCGCGCTGCTGCGGCAGCGCGGTGTCGGACCGGACGTCCTGGTCGCCGTCGCCCTGCCACGGTCGGTGGAGCTGGTGGTCACGCTGCTGGGCGTGCTCAAGGCCGGCGGTGCCTACCTGCCGGTCGACCCCAGCTACCCGGCCGGGCGGGTCGCCCTCCTGCTCGAGTCCGCCCGACCGGCCCTGGTGGTGACCGATGCCGCGACGGCGGCGGTGGTCGCCGGCACGCAGCCGGTGCTGCGGCTCGACGACCTGTGCCTGGACGGCCCGGTGGCGCAGCTGCCGGCGGCCGGTGTGCGGCCGGAGCATCTCGCCTACGTGATGTTCACGTCCGGGTCGACCGGCGTGCCGAAGGGGGTCGCGGTCACCCACGGCGGTGTGGTCAACGGCGTGTGGGACCTGCGCCGCCGGGTGGGGGTCGAGGCGGGCTCCCGGATGCTGGCCGCGACGTCGGTGAACTTCGACGTCTCGGTCTTCGAGACCTTCACCGCGCTGACCACCGGCGCGAGCATCGAGATCGTCCGTGACGTGCTCGAACTCGCCGAACGGGGCGGCTGGTCGGGAACCACCGTCAGCGCCGTGCCCGCGGTGTTCTCCGCCCTGCTGGATCAGCTCGGTGCGGGCACGCCGGCACGCCCCGCACTCGACGTGGAAACCGTCGTCTTCGCCGGTGAGGCCCTCTCGGCGGATCTGGTCCACGAGGTCCGGCGCGCCCTGCCCGGCGTCCGCGTCGTCAACGCGTACGGGCAGACGGAGAGCTTCTACGCCACCACCTACCCGGTTCCGCAGCAGCTGGCCGGCTCCGAAGCGGTACCGATCGGAGCACCCCTGGCCAACATGCGCGCCTACGTGCTGGGGCCCGAACTCGCTCCGGTCGCGCCCGGCGTGATCGGTGAGCTGTACGTCGGAGGTCGGCTCGCCCGCGGCTATCACCGCGACGCCGGGTCGACCGCCGAGCGGTTCGTCGCCTGTCCCTTCGGGCCGGCCGGCGCGCGCATGTACCGCACCGGCGACCTGGCCCGGTGGGACGACGACGGCCACCTGCGGTACGCGGGACGCGTCGACACGCAGGTGAAGGTGAACGGCATCCGGGTCGAGCCGACCGAGATCGAGACCGTCCTCAGCCGACACCCCGAGATCGGCCGGGCGGCGGTGACCGTGTGTCAGGACTGCAACGGCCGGACCCGGCTCGTCGGCTACGTGGCGCCGGCGGACAGCACCACCGGCGACGGTCCGCGACGACGGGCGGCCGGTCTGTCCCCGGCGGAACTGCGCGCGTTCGCGGCCGAGCGGCTGCCGGACTACCTGGTTCCTGCCCAGTTCGTGGTGCTGGACCGGCTGCCGTTGACGGCGAGCGGAAAGCTGGACCGGGGCGCCTTGCCCGTGCCGGAGTTCGCCGGCACCGAGCATCGGGCGCCGCGCAGCGCCGTGGAGCAGCTGCTGGCCGAGGTGTACGCGGACGTCCTGGGCGGCGGGCCGGTGGGGATCGACGACGACTTCTTCACCAGCGGCGGCGACAGTATCCGTTCCATCCAGGTCGCCGCGCGGGCCAAGACCCGTGGGCTGGTCCTCAGCCCACGGGAGATCTTCGAGCACCGCACCGTCGCCCGGCTCGCCGAGCTGGTCGACGGCCGGGCGGACGAGGAGCCGGTGACCCTGGCCGAGCTGCCCGGTGGTGGCGTGGGCTGGGCGCCCCTGCCGCCGACGGCGGCGCACGTGCTCGCGCTCGGCGGGGGCGTCGGCCGTTTCTGCATGTCCGCGATGCTCACCCTGCCCGAGGGCATCGACCACGCCGGACTCGTCGCGACCCTGCAGGCCGTGCTGGACCGACACGACGTGCTGCGGTCCCGGCTCGACCGGGCCGGGTCGGGCATCGTCATGGCGGCCGTCGGCAGTGTGGACGCCGCCGCGTTGCTGCGCGAGGTCACCCTCGGCGACGTCGATGTGCGGGCCGAGTTGGACGCGGCGGCCGACCGGCTGGATCCGGACGCGGGCGTCATGGCCCAGTTCGTGCGATTCACCTCCGACGCGGAGATGGACCGGCTGCTCATCGTGCTGCACCACCTGGTCGTCGACGGGGTGTCGTGGCGGATCCTGGTCCCGGACCTGGTGTCCGCCTGGCAGCGGGTCAGCGGCGGCAATGCCGCAGCACCGGTCGCGGTGGGCACTTCGCTGCGGCGGTGGATGTGGGGGCTGGCCGATGCCGCGACCAGCCCGCAACGAGTGGCGGAACTTCCCGTCTGGCAGGAGATCCTGCGGGCCGACGAGCCGGTGCTGGGCGCTCGTCCGCTCGATCCGGCCCGCGACGTCGCGGCCACCGTCGACACGCTGCGTGTCCAGGTGCCGCCGGAGGTCACCCGGACCCTGCTGACCACCGTGCCCACGGTGTTCCGGGCCGGTGTGGACACCGGGCTGCTGGCCGGCCTGGCGCTGGCGCTGAGCCGCTGGCACGAGACGCGGGGCGCGCAGGGCGCCTCGACGCGGGTGCGGCTGGAGGGGCACGGCCGGGCCGAGCACGTGCTCCCCGGCGCCGACCTGTCGAGCACCGTCGGCTGGTTCACCGCGATGTTCCCGGTGCGGCTGGACCTGACGGGCGTCGACCTGGTGGACGCGTTCGCCGGTGGCCCGGCCGCCGGCCGGGCGATCAAGGCCGTCAAGGAACAGTTGCGGGCCGTGCCGGACAACGGCATGGGATACGGCCTGCTGCGCCACCTGAACACGCACACCGCCGCCGCGCTGGCCGGCATGCCTGAGCCGCAGATCGGTTTCAACTACCTCGGCCGCGCCTCCGGCGCGGACATTCCTGAGGATCTTCGCGGCCTCGGCTGGGCGCCGGACACCACGTACCGGGATCTGATCGCCGCCCCGGACGCGGACATGCCGGCGTTGTCGGCGCTGGAGATCAACGCTGTCGCCGCGAGCACCGGCGACGGTGACGAGCTGACCGCCTACTTCGGTTTCCCGACCGGCGTGCTCGACCGTGACGAGGTGACCGAGCTGGCCGGGCTGTGGGTCGACGCGCTTACCGCCCTGGCGCGGCACGCCACCACCCCCGACGCCGGTGGGCTGACCCCGAGCGACGCGCCCCTGGTCGAGGTGAGTCAGGCGGAGATCGACGGGTGGGAGAGCCGGTTCGGTGCGCTGGCCACCGTCTGGCCGACCACGCCGGTGCAGTCCGGGATGTTGTTCCACACCGCGCTGGCCGGGTCGTCGTTCGATGCGTACCACATGCAGCTGGTCTTCCACCTGTCCGGCGCGGTCGACCCGGAGCGGCTGCGCCGCGCCGCGCAGGCGCTGGTGGGGCACCATGCCAGCCTCCGGGCCGCCTTCGTCGACCGCGCGGACGGCGGCGTGGTGCAGGTGGTGCCGCAGGAGGTGTCCCTGCCGTGGCAGTACCACGACCTGACCACGTTGGACGAGGCGGAGCGGACCGAGAGGTTCGAGCGCTTCCTCGCCGGCGACCGGTCCGCGCACTTCGACGTGGGCAGCCCACCGTTGATCCGGATGGCCCTGGTCGTCCCGACGCCCGGCCGCGCGGAACTGGTGCTGACCGCCCACCACGTGCTGATCGACGGTTGGTCCATGCCGCTGTTGATGCGGGACCTGCTGCTGCTCTACGCCTCCGGCGGCGACCCGGCCGCGTTGCCCGCGCCCGGCGACTTCGGTGAGTTCCTGCGCTGGCGCGCCCAGCAGGACGACGAGGAGTCATCGCGGGTGTGGGCGGCCGAGCTGGCCGGGGTCGAGGAGCCCACCCTGCTCGCCCCCGGTTCGGACCAGGCGGCCGTCGAGGGGGTCGGTCAGGTCACCGTCGCGCTCGACCCGGACGAGGCGCAGGCCCTCGTCCGGCGGGCAGCCGAGTGGGGCGTCACCGTCAACACCCTGGTGCAGGGTGCCTGGGCGCTGCTGCTCGGCCAGCTCACCGGCCGCCAGGACGTACTGTTCGGTGCGACCGTCTCGGGGCGCCCGCCCGCGGTGACCGACGTCGACTCGACGGTCGGCATGTTCATCAACACCCTTCCGGTGCGCGTCGAGTACGCACCCGGCGACACCATCGCGGCGGTGCTCACCCGGCTGCAGGGTCGGCAGGCCCGCCTGCTGGAGCACCACCACTTCGGGTTGACCGAGATCCAGCAGGCGGTCGGCCTGCCGTCGCTGTTCGACACACTCGTCGTCTTCGAGTCCTATCCGGTCGACCGGGACGCGCTCGACGCCGCCACCGACGCCGCCGACGGTGTCGCCTTCACCGGCCTGCGCCCGTCGACGGCCACCAACTATCCGCTGACCCTGATGGCGGCGGCGGATCCGCAGCTCGAACTCCTCCTGCAGTACGCGCGGGGCGTCTTCGGTCCGGACGCGGTGCAGGCGCTGGCAGCCCGCCTCGCCCGCGTCCTGCGGCACCTCGTGGCCACCCCCGGCCTGACCGTCGGGCAGCTCGACATCCTGGACGCGGCCGAACGCCACCTGCTGCTCACCGAGGTCAACGACACGGCCACGCCGACCCCGCAGACCACGATCGTCGGGCTCGTCGGGGCCCAGGCGGCGCGGACCCCGGACGAGGTCGCCGTGGTCGCCGGGGGCGAGTCGCTCACGTACCGCGAGTTGACCGCCCGGGCCGCCCGCCTGGCGGACGAACTCACTGGCCGTGGCGTGGGCCCGGAGTCGGTGGTGGCGGTGTCGCTGCCGCGCTCGGCGGACCTGGTCGTCGCCCTGCTGGCGATCCTGCGGGCGGGCGGCGCGTACCTGCCGGTCGACCCCCGGTATCCCAGCACCCGCACCGCCGCCATCCTCGGGGAGGCCCGGCCGTGCCTCGTCCTGACCGACTCCGCGACGGTCGCAGAGTTGCCGGAGCACGGCGCACCGGACGTCCTGCTCGACACGCTCGACCTGTCCGGCGACCACACCGGCGTCGAACCGCGCGTGCAGGCACAGCAGTTGGCGTACGTGATGTACACCTCCGGCTCCACGGGCCGGCCCAAGGGGGTGGCCATCACGCACGCGAACGTGGTCAACGGCGTGCTGCGGCTCGCGTCCCGGGTGGGCCTGGCACCCGGCAAGCGGCTGCTCGCCGGCACCTCGGTGAACTTCGACGTCTCGGCGTTCGAGATCTTCACGACACTGGCCACCGGCGGCGTCGTCGAGGTGGTCCGGGACGTCCTGGCCCTGGCCGAGCCGGCGGGCTGGCACGGCAGCGTCATCTCCACCGTGCCGTCCGCCTTCGCCGAACTCGTCGCCGAGATCGCCGGCCGGACCAGTGTGGAGACCGTCGTCTTCGCCGGTGAGGCCCTGCCCGTCTCGCTCGTGGAGAAGACGCGGCAGGCCTTCCCCGGGGTACGGGTGGTGAACGCCTACGGGCAGAGCGAGTCGTTCTATGCCACCACCTGCACCGTCGCCGAGGACGCGGCGAACCCGGCGGGAAGCGTGCCGATCGGCACCCCGCTGGGCAACATGCGGACCTACGTCCTGGGCCCCGGCCTGGCGCCGGTACCGCCGGGGGTGGTCGGCGAACTGTACGTCGGCGGCAGCGTCGGTCGTGGCTACCATGGCCGGGCCGACCTGACCGCCGAGCGCTTCGTCGCCGACGCCTTCGGCCCGCCCGGCGCCCGGATGTACCGCACCGGCGACCTGGCCCGGTGGAACGACGACGGGCAGCTGGAGTACGCGGGCCGGGGCGACGCACAGGTCAAGGTGCGCGGCTTCCGGATCGAGCCGGGCGAGGTCGAGACGGTCGTCGGCGCGCACCCGGCGGTCGACCAGGCCGTCGTGGTGTCCCGGCCGGGCGCGGGCACCGGTGCCCGGCTCGCCGCCTACGTCGTGGCCGGGGGCGAGGTCGACGCCGCGGAACTCAGCCGGCACACCGCCGAGCGGTTGCCGGAGTTCATGGTGCCCTCCGCCTTCGTGCTGCTGGACCGGCTGCCGTTGCTGGCCAACGGCAAGCTGGACCGGGCCGGGCTGCCCGAGCCGGAGTTCGGCGGTACCCACTACCGGGCGCCGCGCACCCCGCGGGAGGAGTGCCTGACCAGGCTCTTCGCCGAAGTGCTGGGGCTGGAGCGGGTCGGCGTCGACGACGATTTCTTCGATCTGGGCGGGCACTCGCTGCTCGCCACCCGGCTGATCAGCCGGGCCCGGGCGGAAACCGGAGCGGAGATCCCCATCCGCACGATCTTCGACCGGCCCACGGTGGCCGCGCTCGCCGACTGGCTGGACCGGGCGGGACCGGAAGCACCGGCAGCTCCGCGTCGCCCTCGCCTGCGCAAGATGACCGTAGAGGAGTAAGCACATGATTCCGTTGTCCTTCGCCCAACGCCGCTACTGGTACCTGCACCAATTGGAGGGTGGCGAGACCTGGAACATGTCGGCGGCCCTGCGGCTGACCGGGGACCTGGACCTGTCCGCGATGGACGCGGCGATCAGGGACGTGGTCGAGCGGCACGAGATCCTGCGCACCACCTACGTGGTGGACGACCAGGGCGAGCCGCACCAGCGGATCCTGCCGGTGGCCGAGGCGCTGGCCCGGGTGGAGACGCCGGTGCTGGAGGTGGCACCGGAGGAGGTGTCCGGTGCGGTCGACAGGGCGGTCGCGCACACCTTCGACCTGGCGACCGAGGTTCCGTTCCGGACCAGCCTGATCCGCTCCTCGCCCCGCGAGCACGTCCTCGTCCTGGCCATCCACCACATCGCCACCGACGGCAGCTCCAGTTTTCCGCTGGCCCGGGACCTGGCCACCGCGTACGGCGCCCGGCGGGCGGGCCGGGCCCCGGAGTTCGAGCCGCTGCCCGTGCAGTACAAGGACTTCACGCTGTGGCAGCGGGAGGTGCTCGGTGACCTGAAGGATCCGAACAGCCTCGCCGCGGCGCAGTTGGAGTACTGGCGCAAGGAACTCACCGGCGTACCCCAGCCGCTGAACCTGCCGCTGGACCATCCGCGCTCGGCGGACCTGAGCACCGACGGCGACGCGGTGGCCTTCGAGGTGCGGCCCGCCGTCACCGCCGGGCTGGAACGCCTCGCCGCCGAGCGGGGCATGACCATGTCGATGATCGTGCAGGCCGCGCTGGCGGTGCTGCTGAGCAAGCTCGGCGGCGGCGAGGACGTGCCGATCGGGTCCCCGATCGCCGGGCGGACCGACGAGGCGCTGGCCGACCTGGTCGGCTGCTTCGTCAACAACCTGGTGCTGCGCGTCGACCTGTCCGGCAACCCGACCTTCCTGGACCTGCTCGCCCAGGTGCGCAACAAGGCACTCACCGCGTACGAGCACCAGGACGTGCCGTTCGACGTGCTGGTCGAGGAGATCAACCCGGACCGCTCCGCCACGTACCGGCCGATGTTCCAGGTGATGTGCGGCTGGCAGAACTTCGCCAAGCCGGTGCTCGACTTCCCGGGGCTCACGGCCGAGTTCCAGCAGGCCCTCACCACGAAGGCCATGGTCGACCTCTTCTTCAGCATGACCCTGGACGACGCGGCGGGCGTGCTCTACGGCGACATCCAGTACGGGACCAGGCTGTTCGACCGGGACACCGTGGAGGCCATGGCCGCCCGGTTCGTCCGCGTCCTGGAGCAGTTGGTCGCCGACCCGAGCCGGTGCGTCGGCGACGTCGACGTGCTCACCGCGGCGGAGCGCGAGCGACTGCTGGTGGAGGTGAACGACACCGCCGAGCCGACGCTGGACGGCGGCCTGCTGGCGGCGGTGAGCCGCTGGGTCCAGGAGTCACCCCAGGCACTCGCGGTGCTCACCGGGGACGACTCGCTCACCTACCAGGAGCTGGACGTCCGGTCGAACCGGCTGGCGCACTGGCTGGTGGAGCGCGGCGTGCGAGCCGAGTCGATGGTCGCCGTGTGCCTGCCCCGAACGGTGAACCTGATGGTGGCGCTGCTGGCGGTCCTCAAGGCCGGCGGCGCCTACGTACCGCTGGACCCGGAGCACCCGCGCTCCCGCATCGACCACATCCTGGCGCAGGCGAAGCCGGTGCTGGTGCTCGACGACGACACCCTCGCCGGCGCCGACTGCTCGGGCTACCCGGACCTGCCGCCGGCGGTGGTCATCCACCCGGCGAACACCCAGTACGTGATCTACACCTCCGGTTCCACCGGCGCGCCGAAGGGCGTGACGATCCCGCGCGGCGCGGTCGCGAACTTCCTGGCCTCGGTCCAGCGGCGGTTCCCGCTGTCGCCGGGGGAGCGGATGCTGTTCAGCACGACGGTCTCCTTCGACATGGCGAACACCGAGCTGTACCTGCCGTTCGTCAGCGGCGCGACGATGGTGATGGCGGCCAAGGAGACCGTCACCGATCCGGCGGCCGTGCTGGGGTTCATCCGGCGCAACGGGGTCAGCGTGGTACAGGCCACGCCGGGTTTCTGGCAGATGCTGCTCGCCCACGACCCGGACGCCGCGCGGGGCCTGCGCATCATGACCGGGGCGGAGGCGGTGCCCGCCCGTCTCGCCGAGACGCTGGCCGGGCAGGCCACCGAGGTGGGCAACTGGTACGGCCCGTCGGAGACGACGACCTGGTCGACCATGGCGCCGCTGACCCCGGGAGCACCGGTGGCGATCGGCACCCCGATCGGCAACACCCAGGTGTATCTGCTCGACTCGCGCTTCTGCCCGGTGCCGCGCGGCGTCGCCGGGGAGGTGTACCTCGCCGGCGACGGCCTGGCCCGCGGCTACCAGGGCCGACCGGACCTGACCGCCGAGCGGTTCGTGGCCGACCCGTTCGGGCCGGCCGGATCGCGCATGTACCGGACCGGAGACCTGGCGCGGTGGAACCGGGCCGGTCAGCTGGAGTACATCGCGCGCACCGATTTCCAGGTGAAGGTTCGGGGCTTCCGGATCGAGTTGGGGGAGATCGAGCACGTGCTGGCCGGGCACCCCGGCGTGGCGCAGGCGGCGGTCGTGGTGCGCGAGAACCAGCAGGGCGACAAGAGCATCGTGAGCTACGTGGTGCCGGCGCCCACCGCCGGTGTCGCGGCTGACCAGCTGCGCACCGAGCTCACCACGTACCTGCGCGGACGCCTGCCGGACTACATGGTGCCGGCCACGGTGATCGCCCTCGCCGAGCTGCCGCTCACCCCCAACGGAAAGCTCGACCGTCGGGCGCTGCCCGAGGAGGACACCAGCAAGGCGACCGGTCGACAGGCACGTACCTCGCAGGAGCAGCGGCTGTGCGCGATCTTCGGCGAGCTGCTCGGCCGGGAGACCGTCGGGGTCGACGAGGACTTCTTCGCCCTCGGCGGGCACTCGCTGCTGGCCACCCGGCTCAGCGTGCGCATCCGCAAGGAGTTCGGCATCGAGTTCCCACTCCGTACGATCATCAAGTTCCCCACCGTGGCCGAGCTGGCGTCGCTGCTGCTGATCGGTCAGCCCGCCGGGGAGATCGCCGACCCGCTCGGCGTGGTGCTGCCGCTGAACATCGACCCCGGCACGGGCAAGCCACCGCTGTGGTTCTTTCACGGGGGAGGCGGGCTCGGCTGGGCGTACTTCAGTTTCGTGGTGCACGTGCCGGACCGGCCGGCGTACGCCCTGCAGGCGCGCGGCTACAACGGCGTGGGTGACCTGGTGACCTCGGTCGAGGAGATGGTCGACGGCTACATCGAGGAGATGCTGAAGATCCAGCCGGACGGCCCGTTCCACCTGATCGGCTGGTCCTACGGTGGCACCGTGGCCCAGGCCGTCGCGGCCGGCCTCGCCCGGCGCGGTCACCAGATCGCCCTGACGGCCATCCTCGATTCGCAGCCCGGCGGGCACGGCTGGTCCGAGATCCACGCCAACAAGACCGTCGAGGACTACCGGGACGAGCTGGAGGACTTCTTCGGCCAGTACATCGGCACCGACAACCAGCAGGACTCCATCGACGTCATGGCCCGGGTGCTGGCCAACAACTCCCAGCTGATGATGACGTTCGAGTCGCCGGTCTACGACGGTGACGTGCTGTTCTTCAACGCGGTGCTCAAGGACGACCTGTACGCGCAGCTGTGGCGGCCGTACGTGCTCGGCGCCATCGAGGAACACGACGTGCACGCCACGCACCACGAGATGAACCTGCCCGGCCCGGTGGCCGAGATCTTCGAGGTCATCAACCGCAAGCTCGCGGCGCAGTGAACCGGACAACGGCGAAGGACAGGAGTTGATCTGAGATGACAGGGCAGGGCGAGGCGCGGGAGCGCGGCACGCTGTTGTGCGTGCCGTTCGCGGGAGCGGGTGCCTCCTTCTTCCACCCGTGGCGCGAGCTGGCGGCCGGCCGGTGGCGCGTCACCTCCGTCGAGCTGCCGGGCCGGGAACGGCGATTCCTGGAGGAGCCGTACCGCAACGTGGTGGAGGCGGCCCGGACCGAGGTCGACGCCATCGCCGCCGACCTCGGCGCCGGCACCCGGACCGTGCTGTTCGGACACAGCCTGGGCGCGGTGCTCGCCTACGAGCTGGTGCCCCTGCTGAGCAGCCGGGGCATCGTGGTGGAGCGGCTGATCGTCAGCGGCTCACCGGGGCCGTGGACGCAGCGTGAGCGGCGGGCGGCCGGGCTCCCGGACGACGAGTTCCTCGCCCGGGTGGAGGAGTTCGCCGGCTTCCGGCACGAGGCGCTCGACCACCCGGAGATGCGGGAGCTGATCCTTCCCGCGTTGCAGGCCGACTGCGAGATGCACGAGGCGTACGTGCCGAGCTTCGACGGGCCGGTACCGGTGCCGATCTGCTCGCTGCGCGGCGGTTCCGACGGCCTGGTGACCGCCGCGGAGGCTCGGCAGTGGCAGACAGCGACCACCGGTGAGTTCAGCTACGTGGAGTTTCCCGGCGACCACATGTACCTGGTGGATCAGGGCCGGGAGGTGCTCGACGTCATCGAGCAGGTGACCACCGGCAGGAGCCCGGCACCGGTCTGAGGCTGACCGCGACCGACGAACGACGGGGCCCCGAGCGGACACTCGGGGCCCCGTCGTGGTGCCGGGTGGCGTCATCGACCCGGCCGGGCCGGACCGAACCAGGCGGCGAGGGCGGCCCGCAGTGCCGAGGTGTCCAGTGGCTCGTCGGCGGGGGCCGCCCAGGCGACGTGACCGTCCGGGCGGATGAGCAGCGCGGCCGGCGCAGGCAGCTCGTCGAGGTCCGGGACGATCCAGTGGTCGTCCACGCTCGTCGCCTCGACCAGGTCGACCCGATCGACCCAGCCGTCGGCCGCCGTGGTCACCTCGACGCTGCCGCGCAGATCGACGAGCACCGGTCGGGCGGCGTGCAGCAACTCGTACATCCGGGTGGCGCCGTCGGCCGTCTTGAGGTCGACGTCGGGCACCCGGCGACCGGCCAACGGGTGATCGCCGTCGACCGGGTAGCGGAGGTTCAGCGCGGTCAGCTTGCCGCACAGCTGCCGGTTGACGTCGTCGAACTGGAGGAGTTCGCCGAAGACGTCGCGCAGCGCGTCCGTGTGCGGGCCGGGGCGGGCCAGCGCCGACTGCGCCCGGGTGTTGTGCAGCACGCGCTCGCCGACCGGGTGCCGCTCGTGGTGATAGGTGTCCAGCAGGCTCTCCGGGGCCTGGCCGTTGACCACCGCGGCGAGCTTCCACCCGAGGTTGACCGCGTCCTGCACGCCCAGGTTCAGCCCCTGGCCGCCGGCCGGGAAGTGGATGTGCGCGGCGTCGCCCGCCAGCAGCACCCGACCGGCCCGGTACCGGTCGGCCTGCCGCGCGGCGTCGCTGAACCGGGAGACCCACCGCGGGTTGCGCATCCCGAAGTCGGTGCCGGCGAGCCTGACCAGCGACTCGCGGAGCTGCTCGAACGTCACCGGCTCGTCCCGGTCGACGACGCGGTCGTACTCGGAGGCGATGACCCGGTACCAGCCCGGCTCGAAGGCGATCACCGAATAGTCGCCGGTGGGGCAGCGCCGCACCCAGATGTAGTCCTCGGTCAGCTCCGGAAGCTCGACGTCGCCGATCAGTGCGGTCATCGTCGCCGACGTGCCCACGAAGTCGATGCCCGACAGCTTGCGTACGGTGCTGCGTCCGCCGTCGCAGCCCACCAGATAGCGGGCGAGCAGCGTGCGCGTCGGTCCCGGCGCGGTGCCCAGCTCGATGGTCACCCCGGCACCGGCCTGGCTGATTCCGGTCACCTCGGACGACCGTTGGATACGCACACCGAGCGCGACGGCCCATTCTTCGAGCAGCCGTTCGATGTCGGTCTGCAGGATCATCAACGGATAGGGGTGCCGCGATTCCGCCTCGTCGAACTCCAGATAAAGACCGGAGAAGTGGCCTACGGGTTGCGGAACGCCGATTTCCGTGAAGCGGTCCAGGATCCCGCGCTGGTCCAGTACCTCCAGGGTGCGCGAGTGCATTCCGCCGGCCCGTGACTCGCCCGTTCGCTGCGGGAGCCGCTCCACCACCAGCACATCGACACCCGCCAGGCGGAGTTCGCCGGCCAGCATCAGCCCGGTGGGTCCGGCACCGGCGATGACCACGTCCGCATCCACGCCGCTTTCTTCCACGTCGTTTCCCCTCACGTCCCTGCGCAGTGTGTTGTCGAATTACCGTCACGGTCACCCGCCGGCGGTCCCGGGGCAACCGTCGGCGACGCCGACGCGGCGTAACGGCCGGTGCACCTTGTACTGTCCCGCCAGCGGGACGGCCACGCGCGGGCCACCTCGACCGCACCCCCGGTGAACCCCTGTAATCGCCTTTACCGGTGTTCCCGCACGAAGAATCGCGCCACACTCGAACCGGTCACCGAGGAATTGCCTCGCCAGGTGAGGTGACTCCCGTCAGTGGCACTTTTCGCACGCCGCATGGTGGTGTCGGCGGTGCCGGCCCGAATCGGGCCGAAAAGGATCGGAAAGGCAATCCCGACCGGCGGACCAAAGGGAGCTGAAGAATGGAATCGTCACCACGGACGGACCACCAGAATGGTGGCGGCGGCGCAGCCGTGGCGCGACCCGTCCCGCAGGCGCAGGCCATAGCGGACCTGTGGTCGGAGTATCTCGGCGCCGAGGCCAAGGAGGACGACGACTTCTTCGCGCTCGGCGGCACCTCGCTGGCCGGTATCAAGATCATCGACCGGATGGCCGACGACTACGGCGTACGGCTGTCCGTTCGGGCCTTCTACCTGGCGCAGACACCGGCCCGGGTCGCCGAGCTGATCGCACAGGGCAGGGCCGGGACGTGAGGCTCACCCCGGGACCGGCCCGCGACATCGACCTGGACGCCGTCGATCTGTTCGACCTGGACCTCTACTCCCACGGCGACCCGCATCCCGTCTGGGACGTGATGCGGGCCAAGGCTCCGCTGCACCACCAGGTCCTGCCCGACGGCCGGGAGTTCTGGTCGGTCACCCGTTACGAGGACGTCTGCCGGGTGCTCGGCGACCACCGGGAGTTCACCTCCGAGCGGGGCACGGTCCCGACCCACCTGGGCACGGACGACCCGGCCGCGGGCAGGCTGCTCACCTCCACCGACCCGCCGCGCCACACCCGGGTACGCCGCGCCATCGGCGCCAAACTCACCGCGCGGGCGGTGGCGCCCTGGGCCGAGACCATCCGCACCACCGTCGTGGACTTCCTCGAACCGGCGCTCGACGGGGAGGTCTTCGACCTGGCCGACCGGGCGCTGCTGCTGCCGGCGTTGGTAACCGGCCCCCTGCTCGGCATCCCCGAGCGGGACTGGCAGGAACTGGTGGAGCTGACCGCGATGGTGACCGCTCCCGCCGACCCGCACTTCAAGCACGGCAGCGAGGCCGCGACCCTGGCGATCGCCCACCACGAGCTGATCACCTACGTCACCGAGTGGGTACGCCGGCGGCGAGCGGGCGGTGGCGACGACGGGAGTCTGCTCGACCACCTGATGAACATCAGCGTGGAGGGCGCACCGCTCACCGACGAGGAGATCGCCCTCGACGGCTACAGCATCCTGCTGGGCGCCAACGTGACCACACCGCACACCGTGTCGGGCACGGTCGAGGCGCTCGTCGAGCGGCCGGAGCAGTTCACCCGGGCGCAGGCCGACCCGTCGCTGATCCCGAACCTGGTGGAGGAGGGACTGCGCTGGACGTCCGCGGCGTGCAACTTCATGCGGTACGCGGTGGACGACGTCCAGATCGGCGGCGGCACCATCCCGGCGCGCGCTGCGGTCGTCGCCTGGATCGGTTCGGCCAACCGGGACGAGTTGCAGTTCCCCGATCCGCATGTGTTCGACATCAACCGCGTCGGCGCGAAGCGTCAGGTCGCCTTCGGCTTCGGCCCGCACTTCTGCATCGGCGCGCCGCTGGCCCGGATGACGCTGCGCATCTTCTTCGAGGAGCTGCTCGACCGGTTCGGCGCCATCGAACTCGCCGGTGAGCCGCAGCACCTGCGCTCGTACTTCATCGCCGGGATGACCCACCTGCCCATCGTTGCCCAGAAACGGCCGACATCATGACCGTCACCACCGTCTCGCCGTGGTTCATCCGGCAACCGTCCACCGCGCATCCGTCCCGGATCTTCTGCCTGCCCTTCTCCGGGGCCGGGGCCTCGGCCTTCAACGGTTGGCCCGCCGCGCTCGGCGACACCGAGATCTGCCCGGTGCAGTTCCCCGGCCGGGAGAACCGGCTGGCCCATCCGCACTACGGCACCTACGAGAACCTCGCCGACGGCCTGGTCGAGGCGCTGACACCGACGCTCGACCGCCCGTTCGCGCTGTTCGGCCACTGTGCCGGCGCGCTGCCGGCCTTCGAGGCCGTGGTTCGGCTCGCCGCCCGTGGCCTGCCCGGCCCGGAGTGCCTCTTCGTGTCGGGCCAGCCGGCCCCGCACGACGCCTCGCGCGACCGGATGCTGGCGATGAGCGAGCCGGAACTGCGCCAGGAGGTGGCGGCGTTCCTGCGTGGGCGGGGCATCGACCCCCGGCCGGACATGATCGACATGGGTCTGTCGGTGCTGCTCGACGACCATGCCGCCGCCGCGCGGTACCGGCGGTCGGAGCCGGTCAGGCTGGCCTGCCCGATCGTCGTCGTGCACTGGCGGGACGACCCCGAGGTGAGCCTCGACGAGTTGGCCGGATGGCGCCACTACTCCGACTCGGTGCAGTTCCGGGTCGTCGCCGGCGGCCACTACGACTTCATGGACGCGCCCGACGAACTTCGAGATCTGTTGACCACCTGGCGGTGACGGCGGCACGGCGGGACGAGTCGTCCGCCGGGCGGAGCGGAAGGAAATCGCATGGTTAGGGCAGGAGCGGACATCGCGGTGGTCGGGATGTCGTGCCGCTTTCCCGGCGTGCCCGGCTTGCCGGAGTTCTGGCGTCTGCTGGTCGACGGCGAGTCGACCGTCGCGACGTTCCCGGAACACCGGCTGACCGGTTCGGCGGTCTCGTCCCACCCGGACGCCCCGACCCTGATGACCGGGTCGTTCCTCGACGCCATCGACGGCTTCGACGCGGCGTTCTTCGGCACCGGTGGCGCGGAGGCCGCGGCCATGGACCCCACCCAGCGGCTGGGGCTGGAGCTGGCCTGGGAGGCCGTCGAGGACGCCCGCATCCCGGCGACCGCGCTCGCCGGTCGCGAGGTCGACGTCGTGGTGAGCACCGCGCCGTCCGGATACGACCTGCTCCGCAAGCTGTCCGGCAGTGACCGGGACGACCACTACGCCGCGCTCGGGTCGAGTGGTGCGTTGATCGCGAACCGGATCTCCAGCCTCCTCGACGTCCGGGGCATGAGCTTCTGCGCGGACTCCGGGCAGTCCTCCTCCCTGGTGGCGTTGGCGCTGGCCTGCGACCGGATCCGCAGCGGCGCGGTCGAGCTGGCCATCGCCGGCGGCGTACACCTGATCACCGACCCTGAGGCGGGCATCAGCCTGGCCAACCTGGGCGCATTGTCGCCCGACGGCCGCTGCTTCACCTTCGATGACCGGGCCAACGGTTTCGTCCGCGGCGAAGGCGGCGCGATCGTCGTGCTCAAGCGGTTGGACCTCGCCGTCGCCGACGGCGACCACATCTACGCGGTGGTCCGGGGCTGGGGCGTCGCCAGCGGCGGAGCCTCCAGCCGGATGCCGGACCCCAGCCCCGGCGGGCAGGCCGCGGCCACCCGCACCGCGCTGGAGCGGGCCGCCGTCGACTTCGACGACGTCGACTACGTCGAGGCGCACGGTACCGGCACCCGGCTCGGCGACCCGGCGGAACTCGCCGGCCTGCGCGAGGTCTTCCGGCAGACCGGCCGCACCCGCCCGCTGGCCGTCGGGTCGGTGAAGACCAATGTGGGGCACCTGGAACCGGCCGCCGGGATCGTCGGCTTCGTCAAGGCGGCGCTCTGCGTGGACCGGGGTCAGTTGGTCCCGAGCCTGAACTTCCGGTCGCCGAACCCCGCCGTCGCCGACTTCGCGCGGGACTTCGAGGTCGCCCGCGTCGCCCAGCCCTGGCCGGGGCAGCCCGGCCGGCCGCGCCGGGCCGGGGTGTCGGCGTTCGGCATGGGTGGCACCACCGCACACGTGATCCTCGAACAGGCACCCGGGCAACCGTCCGCACCCACCGCCGCGCCGACCGCCGGAGTGCTGCCGTGGGTGCTCTCGGCCCGGTCGGCGGAGGCGCTCCGGGCGCAGGCGGCCCGGCTGCGGGAGTTCGTCGCCGCGGACCCGTCGCTGTCGGCGGCCGACGTGGCGTACTCGCTGGTGGCGACGCGGACCATGTTCGAGCACCGCGCGGTGGTGCTCGGCGACGGACGCGAGGCGGCGCTGGCCGGGCTCGACCTGGTCGCCGGCGGGCAGAGCGCCGCCCAGGCGGTCCGCGGGGTGGTCGACGGGCCGGTCGGCCCGACCGTCTTCGTCTTCCCCGGCCAGGGATCGCAGTGGCAGGGCATGGGACGGCAGCTGTACGCGGAGTCCGAGGTCTTCGCCCGCGCCATCGACGACTGCGCCCGGGCCTTCCAGCCGTGGCTCGACTGGTCCCTGGTGGACGTGGTGACCGGTGCCGATTCGGCGGCCTCGCTGGACCGGATCGACGTCATCCAGCCGGCACTGTTCGCGATGATGGTGTCACTGGCGCGGGTGTGGCGCTCGCTCGGCGTGGTGCCCGACGCGGTGGTCGGGCATTCGCAGGGCGAGATCGCCGCGGCGTACGACTGCGGGGCGATCTCGCTCGACGACGCCGCGCGGATCGTCAGCGTGCGCAGCCAGGCCATGGCCGAGCTGACCGGCTGCGGCGGGATGAGCGCGGTGGCCGCATCGCCGGAGTGGGTCCGGGATCGGCTGGCGCGGTGGTCCGGGCGGCTGTCGGTCGCCGCGGTCAACGGGCCGTCGTCCGTGGTGATCTCCGGCGAAGGACCGGCCCTCGACGAGTTCGCCGAGCTGGCTGGCGCCGAGGGCGTCCGGGTACGCCGGGTCAGGGTCGACCTGGCCGGCCACTCCCACTACCTGGAACCCCTCCGGGACCGGCTGCTCGACGCCATCGCGGGCGTCACCTCCCGGGAGTCGGCGGTCAGGTTCTACTCGACCGTCACCGGTGGCCTGTTCGACACCCGAGGGCTGGACAGTGCCCACTGGTACGCCAACCTGCGCTCGATGGTCCGGTTCGGCGAGGTCGTCGAGCAGCTGATGGCGGTGCCCGGCACCGTGTTCGTGGAGGTCAGCCCGCATCCGGTGCTCCAGCTGGCGATGGCCGAGACCGCCGACGCGCGGGCCGCCTCCCCGGTGCTGGTCAACACCCTGCACCGGGACGACGGCGGCCTGCTCAAGGTGTTCGGTTCGCTCGCCGAGCTGCACGTGCGGGGCCTGCCAGTCGACTGGAGTGCGGGCTGCGGCGTCCGGCCCGCCCGCCGGATCAGCCTGCCGAGCTACCCGTTCCAGCGGCAGCGGTACTGGTTGACCGCCGACGACGCCGCCACCTCGCCCGGTGCTCCGGCACCGGCCGACGGCGTGCGCCCGGACAGTGAGGCGTCCGCACTGAGCCTGGTGTGCGCCGAGGCGGCGGCGATGGTGAGCACGACGAAGCCTGGCCTGACGCCGGCCGTACTCACGGCGCGGTCGGCACAGACCTTCCGGGACCTCGGCTTCGACTCCGCCATGGTGGTCGGCCTGCGAAACCGGCTCGCCGCGGTCACCGGGCTGCGGCTCTCCGCCACCGTCGCCTTCACCTACCCCACGCCGCAGGCGCTCGCGGGACACATCTTCACCCTGGTCGAACCGCCGAAGCCGGACCCGCCGGCCGAGGAGATCGGTCTCGACGACCGCGCCGACGACGAGCTGTACGCGCTCATCGACCGCGGATACCTGTAGTCCGTCCGTTCTCGTCCGTAAACGTTAGGGAGGGCCCGGTGGAGGATCTCGACAAGCTCCGGTCCTACTTGCGACGTGCCGTCAGTGACGCGCAGCAGCTGCGCGACCGGGTGCGTCACCTGGAGGAGTCCGCTCGCGAGCCGATCGCGGTGGTGGGCGTGGGGTGTCGCTTCCCGGGCGGCGTCGCGTCTCCCGAGGACCTGTGGGACATCGTCTCCGGCGGCGTGGACGCTCTCAGCGACCTGCCGCTGGACCGGGGGTGGAACCTGGCGTCGCTGACCGGCCCGGAACCCGACCCGGCCGGGACTACCTACCCGCAGGCCGGCGGCTTCCTGACCGACGTCGCCGGCTTCGACGCGCCGTTCTTCGGGATCAGCCCGCGCGAGGCGCTGGCCATGGACCCGCAGCAACGGTTGATGCTGGAGATCTCCTGGGAGGCCCTGGAACGGGCGGGAATCGACCCGACCGCACTGCGCGACACCGACACCGGTGTCTTCACCGGCCTCTACCCCGTCGACTACGGCCCCCGGATGGGCAGCGGCGCCGCCGGCGAGGTCCAGGGGTACACGCTCACCGGAACGTACCCCAGCGTGGCGTCGGGCCGGGTGTCGTACGTGCTGGGCCTGGAGGGCCCGGCGGTGTCGACCGACACGGCCTGCTCGTCGTCGCTGACCGCCATCCACCAGGCGGTGCGTTCCCTGCGCTCCGGGGAGTGCGCGCTCGCGTTGGCCGGCGGGGTGTCCACGATGCCGACGCCGGGCGTGCTCGTCGAGTTGGGCCGGCAGCGGGGTTTGTCGGTGGATGGTCGGTGTAAGGCGTTTGCGGATGCGGCGGATGGTACGGGTTTTTCGGAGGGTGCTGGGGTTTTGGTTTTGGAGCGGTTGTCGGATGCGCGGCGTCTTGGTCGTCGGGTGTGGGCGGTGATTCGTGGTTCGGCGGTTAATCAGGATGGTGCGTCGAATGGTTTGACGGCGCCGAATGGGTTGGCGCAGCAGCGGGTGATTCGTGCGGCGTTGGCGGATGCGGGTTTGGGTGTTGGTGATGTGGATGTGGTGGAGGCGCATGGGACTGGTACGCGGTTGGGGGATCCGATTGAGGCGCAGGCGTTGTTGGCGACGTATGGGCAGGGTCGGGGTTCTGGTGTGCCGGTGTGGTTGGGGTCGTTGAAGTCGAATATTGGTCATACGCAGGCTGCGGCGGGTGTGGCTGGTGTGATCAAGATGGTGATGGCGTTGCGGTGTGGGGTGTTGCCGCGGACGTTGCATGTGGATCGGCCGTCGTCGCATGTGGATTGGTCGGCGGGTGCGGTGGAGTTGTTGACGCGGGCGCGGCCGTGGGTTGGTGGTGGGGGTCGGGTGCGTCGGGCGGGTGTGTCGGCGTTCGGCATCAGTGGGACGAATGCGCATGTGATTGTGGAGGAGGCGCCGGCGTTGGAGGGGCCGGTGGCGGGTTCTGGGGTGCCGGTTGTTGGTGGTGTGGTGCCGTGGGTGGTGTCGGGGCGTTCGGAGTCGGCGTTGCGGGCGCAGGCGGCCAGGTTGCGGGATTTTGTGGTGGGTGCGCCGGATGTGGATGTGGCGGATGTGGCGCATTCGTTGTTGTCGACGCGGTCGTTGTTCGAGCATCGGGCGGTGGTCCTCGGCCACACCCGCGACGAGCTGTTGGCCGGACTCACCGCGACGGCCGACGGAACCGACGGCCCGTCCGTACCGGCGACGCCCGTCGGCAGGACGGTGTTCGTCTTCCCCGGGCAGGGTTCGCAGTGGGTGGGCATGGGGCGCGAGCTGTGCGCGTCGTCGCCGGCCTTCGCGCGCCGCATGCAGGAATGCGCCGACGCGCTGTCGCCCCACGTGAGCTGGTCGCTGCTGGACGTCCTCGACGACGCCGAGGCACTGGACCGGGTGGACGTCATCCAGCCCGTGCTATGGGCCGTCATGGTGTCGCTGGCCGAGGTGTGGCGCTCGTACGGCGTCGAACCGGCGGCCGTGATCGGGCACTCGCAGGGCGAGATCGCCGCCGCCTGCGTCGCCGGCGCCCTGACCCTGCCGGACGCGGCCAAGGTGGTCGCACTACGGTCGAAGGCGATTCTGGCGCTGTCGGGTCGCGGCGGCATGGTGTCGGTCGGACTGCCGGTCGACGCCGTGCGGGCCCGCCTGACCGAAGGGCTGTCGGTGGCGGCGGTCAACGGGCCGTCGTCGGTCGTGGTCTCCGGTGAGGTGGCCGCGCTCGACGCGCTGCTGGCCCGGTGCGACGCGGAGGGCGTGCGGGCCCGCCGGATCCCGGTCGACTACGCCTCGCACTCCGCCCAGGTGGACGACGTGCGCGACGAACTGTCCCGGGTGCTGGCGGGAATCGCCCCGCGACCGTCCGAGGTGCCGTTCTTCTCGACGGTCACCGCCGACTGGCTGGACACCACCCGGCTCGACGCCGAGTACTGGTACACCAACCTGCGGCACACCGTCCGCTTCGAAGAAGCCACCCGGTCCCTCGCCGACCAGGGCTTCAACGTCTTCATCGAGGCTTCCGCCCACCCGGTGCTGACCGTCGGCATCACCCAGACGCTGGACAGCACGGACCTCACCGGCACGGTGGTGGGCACGCTGCGCCGCGACGAGGGCGGCCTCGATCGCCTGCTCCGGTCGGCGGCCGAGGCGTTCGTGGCGGGCCTGCCGGTGTCCTGGGACGCCGCGCTGCCCGGCCGGGACGGTCGGTGGACCCCGTTGCCGACCTACCCCTTCCAGCGACAGCGTTACTGGCTGAACACGCCGCACGACGGTGCCGCCGAGCCCGGACCGGACCAGCGGACCGACCGGCTGTATCAGGTGGACTGGCAGCCCCGGGCGATCGACACCGCCGAGCCGGCCGGGCGGCACGTGGTACTGGAGCCGTCCGAGACGGCCCTCGCCGGCCTCGCCGACCCACCCCCGGTCGTCATCGTCGCGGTCGCGGGTGCGCCCGCGGCGGACGCGGACACACCGGCGACCGTCGAGGACCGTCTGCACCGGCTGCTCCGGTGGTTGCCGCGCTGGCTCGGCGACGACCGGTTCGCCGACTCCCGGCTGGCCATCGTCACGCGCGACGCGATCCAGGACGAGCAGGTCGTCACCCCGGATCTCGTCGCGACCGCGATCTGGGGATTCGTGCGTAGCACGCAGACCGAGAACCCGGACCGGATCACGCTCGTCGACATCGACGAGCAACCCGCGTCGTGGGATCTGGTCCCGGCGGCCGTGGCGACCGGAGAGACCCAGATCAAGATCCGGGGCGGCGTGCCGAGCACGCCGCGACTGGCCCACGCCGACGGCGACCGCTCCGCGCCGCACCACTCCGGCCAACCGCCGTCGCGCCCGGGAGACGCCACGCTCGGAGCCGGAACGGTGTTGATCACCGGTGGCACCAGTGGACTGGGCGCGATGCTGGCCCGCCACGTCGTACGGCGGCACGGCGTCCGTCGACTCCTGCTGACCAGTCGCCGCGGGCCGACGGCCCCGGCCGCGGCAGGTCTACGGGAGGCGCTGACCGGGGCGGGCGCCGAGGTCGAGGTGGTGGCCTGTGACATCACCGACCGGGCCTCGGTCGCCGAGCTGATCGCGGCGGTGCCGGCCGACCACCCACTGACGGCGGTGATCCACTGCGCGGGGGTCCTGGACGACGGGGTCGTCGCGACCCTGACCGAGGACCAGATCGACACGGTGCTGGCGCCGAAGGTGCGCGGCGCGTGGCACCTGCACCAGCTGACCAGCCACCTGAACCTCTCCGCGTTCGTGCTGTTCTCGTCGATCGCGAGCGTGCTGGGCACCGCCGGGCAGGCGAACTACGCGGCGGCCAACGCCTTCCTCAACGGCCTGGCCGAGACCCGCCGGGCGGCAGGGCTGCCCGCCAGCTCCCTGTGCTGGGGGTTCTGGGCCGAGCGCAGCGAGATGGTCGCCGAACTCGGCGACGCGGACCTGGTTCGGCTGCGTCGGCAGGGTGTGCTGCCGCTCTCCTCGCAGCAGGGGCTCGCGCTCTTCGACGCGGCACTCGGCCACGACCGGGCGGTGCTGGTGCCCGCCCGCCTGTGGCAGCCGTCGCCGCACACGCCCGTCACCGAGCGGCTGGCCTCGCCGCTGCTGCGGGGTCTGCTCGCGGCGCCGGCCGAGGCCGTCGATCCGACGGCTGACGCCGCCGAGCCGGCACTCGTGCAGCGACTTCGCGCGCTGCCGCCGGACGAGGCGGAGACGGTGCTGCTGGACGCTGTCCGTACCCAGACCGCGATGGTGCTCGGGCACTCCGACATCAAGACGGCCGGTGCCACCACCGCCTTCAAGGAACTTGGCATCGACTCGCTCACCGCGTTGGAACTGCGGAACAAGCTGTCGGCGATCGTCGGCGGCAAACTGCCCGCCACGATGGTCTTCGACCATCCGAACCCCCGCGCGCTCACCAAGTTCCTGCTCACCCGGATCACTCCGGACGCCGGCACCGACACCGGCTCCGTCGTCGATCGGCTGACCAGGGAGATCGAGGCGCTGGGCAACCAGCTCGACGACGTGTACCTCGGCCTCGGGCCCGAGGAGCAGGCCACCATCGCCGCCCTGCTGGGTGAGTTGCGCGGCCGGGTGACGGCGAAGGCGAGCGTGGGCGCACCGGTCGGCATCGTCGACCGGATCAGTTCGGCCTCGGCGGGAGAGCTTCTCTCGCTGCTGGACCACGAGCTCGGCTAGGGGAAGAGCGATGACCAACGACAACAATGCCGACGTCCTGGAATACCTCCGTCGGACGTCAATCGAGCTGATGGAGACGCGCAAGCGGTTGCGCGAGTTGACCGAGGCCGCCAGCGAGCCGATCGCGGTGGTCGGCCTGGCCTGCCGGTTCCCGGGCGGCGCGGTGACTCCGGAGGCGTTGTGGGACCTTGTCGAGTCGGGCGCGGACGTCATGTCCGACTTTCCCACCGACCGGAACTGGGACCTCGACGAGCTGTACGACCCGAGCGCCGGTCGGCCCGGCACCTGCTACACCCGTACCGGCGGCTTCCTGAGCGACGCCGGAGACTTCGACGCCGAGTTCTTCGGCATCAACCCGCGCGAGGCGCTGGCCGCCGACCCGCAGCAGCGGCTCCTGCTGGAGGTGTCGTGGGAGTCGCTGGAACGGGCCGGCATCGACCCGCACTCGTTGCGCGGTAGCCGCACGGGCGTGTTCGCGGGCCTGGCCTACTTCGGCTACGGCAACCACTTCGTCACCCCCGAGGTCATCTCCGGGTACGCGCAGACCGGATCACTGGCGAGCGTGGCGTCGGGCCGGGTGTCGTACGTGCTGGGCCTGGAGGGCCCGGCGGTCTCGACCGACACCGCCTGCTCCTCGTCGCTGGTCACCGTGCACCAGGCGGTGCGTTCGCTGCGCCAGGGCGAGTGCGACCTCGCCCTGGCCGGCGGCGTGACCGTCACCGCGACGCCGCAGGTGTTCCGGGAATTCGCCAGGCAGCGGGGTTTGTCGGCCGATGGTCGGTGTAAGGCGTTTGCGGATGCGGCGGATGGTACGGGTTTTTCGGAGGGTGCTGGGGTTTTGGTTTTGGAGCGGTTGTCGGATGCGCGGCGTCTTGGTCGTCGGGTGTGGGCGGTGATTCGTGGTTCGGCGGTTAATCAGGATGGTGCGTCGAATGGTTTGACGGCGCCGAATGGGTTGGCGCAGCAGCGGGTGATTCGTGCGGCGTTGGCGGATGCGGGTTTGGGTGTTGGTGATGTGGATGTGGTGGAGGCGCATGGGACTGGTACGCGGTTGGGGGATCCGATTGAGGCGCAGGCGTTGTTGGCGACGTATGGGCAGGGTCGGGGTTCTGGTGTGCCGGTGTGGTTGGGGTCGTTGAAGTCGAATATTGGTCATACGCAGGCTGCGGCGGGTGTGGCTGGTGTGATCAAGATGGTGATGGCGTTGCGGTGTGGGGTGTTGCCGCGGACGTTGCATGTGGATCGGCCGTCGTCGCATGTGGATTGGTCGGCGGGTGCGGTGGAGTTGTTGACGCGGGCGCGGCCGTGGGTTGGTGGTGGGGGTCGGGTGCGTCGGGCGGGTGTGTCGGCGTTCGGCGCCAGTGGGACGAATGCGCATGTGATTGTGGAGGAGGCGCCGGCGTTGGAGGGGCCGGTGGCGGGTTCTGGGGTGCCGGTTGTTGGTGGTGTGGTGCCGTGGGTGGTGTCGGGGCGTTCGGAGTCGGCGTTGCGGGCGCAGGCGGCCAGGTTGCGGGATTTTGTGGTGGGTGCGCCGGATGTGGATGTGGCGGATGTGGCGCATTCGTTGTTGTCGACGCGGTCGTTGTTCGAGCATCGGGCGGTGGTCCTCGGCCACACCCGCGACGAGCTGTTGGCCGGACTCACCGCGACCGCCGACGGTGCGGAGAGTGTAGGAGTCGTGCGTGGCGTCGCCACCGAACTGGGCGGCGCGGCCTTCATGTTCCCCGGCCAGGGAGCGCGCTGGACCGGGGTGGCGCGGCAGTGGTACGACGCCTTCCCCGACTTCGCGCGGAGCCTGGACGAGATCTGCGCGCGCTTCGACGCACACCTCCCGTTCGCCCTCAAGCCCATCCTGCTCGCCGAGCAGCCCGCGGACCACAACCGGACGGACATCGCCCAGCCGGCCCTGTTCGCCCTCCAGGTCAGCCTGTACCGGCTCATCAGCCGGTACGGTCCGCGACCGAACTACCTGATCGGTCACTCCGTCGGCGAGATCGCCGCGGCGCACGTCTCCGGTGCGCTCAGTCTCGACGACGCCACCAGGCTGGTGGCCGCCCGGGGGCGGATCATGCAGACGGTCCGCGAACGCGGCGCCATGCTGGCCGTGCGCGCCGACGAGGAGACGGTCGGCGAGCTGCTCGACCGGTACGACCGCGTCGCCGTCGCCGCCGTGAACGGCCCGGACTCGGTGGTCGCCTCGGGCACCCGGGACGACGTGCACGACCTACGTGACCGGCTGCTCGCCCGTGGCGTGTCGGCGAAGCTGCTCGACGTCGACCACGCGTTCCACTCCCCGCTGATGGACCCGGTCCTGGCCGAGTTCGCCGACGCGATCGGCGAGCTTGCGCCGGGCACGATGGCGATCCCGATCCTGTCGACCCGGCTCGGCCGGGAAGCGACCCTGGCCGAGTTGACCTCCGTCGACCACTGGGTGAACCACGTACGCGAACCGGTCCGCTTCCATGCCGCCGTGGAGCAGGCCCGCGCCGCCGGCGTCGACGTGTTCTTCGAGGTGGGGCCGGGCTCGACGCTAGCCAGCATCACCAAGGACGCCTTCGCCACCGCGAACGTGGACGGCGCGCTTGTGGTGTCGTCGGCGCGGCGCGGTCGCGAGGCCGCGGCGGGACTTGCCGACGCGTTGGCGCAGCTGCACGTGCGGGGCGGCGCGATCAACTGGGCCGACCTGCTCGGTACGCGCCAGTGGATCGAGCTGCCCACGTACGCGTTCCAGCGTCGACGCTACTGGCTGGACTTCCAGGCCGGGACGACGGCGGACGTGGCGACCGCCGGCCTGGCGGCCCCCGATCATCCGCTGCTCGGAGCCGTGGTCGACCACCCCGACACCGGCGAGGTGATGTTCAGCGACCGGTGGTCGGTGCGGACCCACCAGTGGCTGGTCGACCACACGGTGTACGGCCAGGTGGTCGTGCCGGCGACCGCGTACCTGGATCTGGCGCTGTGGGTGGGCGACCAGGTCGGCTGCGCCGCGGTCGAGGAACTCTCCCTGGAGGTCCCGTTGATTCTCCCGGACGCCGGTGACGTCCGGGTGCGGCTGGTGGCCGGTGCACCGGACGAGGCCGGCGGCCGCTGCCTGACCGTCTACTCGTGTTCCGGCGACGACCAGCCGGCAGGGGCGTGGACCCGCCACGCCATCGGCCGGCTGGCTCCGGTGGCCTCGCCACCGCCCGCCCGGACCGTCACGCAGTGGCCCCCGGCCGGTGCTCGACGGCTGGAGTTGCCGGACCTGTACGACTCTCTCGCGGATGCGGGATTCGACTACGGTCCGGCGTTCCGCGGGTTGGCCGAGGTGTGGCAGGACGGTGCCGACCTGTTCGCCGCCGCCACGCTGCCCGAGGCCGCGCAGACCTCGTCCGGCAGCGGATTCGCGCTGCACCCGGCGTTGCTGGACACGGTGCTGCACGCCCTGGTGGCCGGCGGCGCCATCGAGGTACGGGGCGAGCAGGGCTGGATGCCGTTCGCCTGGTCCGGCGTACGGCTGGCCGGCGACTGCGGACCGTCGGTCCGGGTCCGGCTGTCCCCGGTCGGTGAAGGCGCCTTCTCGGTGACCGTCGCCGACGAGCGCGGTCGTGCGGTCGCGCACGTCGACGCGTTGACGTTCCGTCGGGTCAGTGCGGAGCAGGTCCGCGCGGCCGCCGGCAGTCCGGAGCAGTCGCTGTTCGAGCTCCGGTGGCGCCCGGTCGAGCTGCCCGAACGGGGAGCTCACCCCGGACAGTGGGCGGTGCTGGGTGCCGAGGACGGCCCGGCGGCCCGCCTCCGGGAGACGGGCGAGGGCGGCGGTGTCACCCGTTACGAGTCCCTCGACGCGGCGATCGCGGCCGGCCCGCCGCGGCACCTCGTGATCGGCGTGGACGATCTGGTCGTCGGCGGCGACCCGGTGACCGAGGTGAGCGCCGCGACCAACGGTGTACTCACGCTGGTGCAGCGATTCCTGACCGAGGAGCGGCTGGCCGCCACGACGCTCGTGGTGATCACCCGGTCGGCCGTGGACACCGGCGACGGGGTCCACAGCCTGCCCGGCGCGTCGGCGTGGGGCCTGATCCGCTCCGCCCAGACGGAGCACCCCGGCCGGTTCCGGATCGTGGACGTCGACGACGATCCGGCCACCCGCGCCTGCTTCCCGGCCGTGCTCGCCGCGGGCGACGAACAACTGGCGGTACGCGGCGGCGCGTACCTCGTGCCCCGGATGGTGCCGGTCACGCCCGCGGAGCACCAGCTCGAACCGCCACCGGACGACGCTCACCGGCTGGGAATGTCGAGCGCCGGAACGCTGGAGAACCTGACCTGGATCCCGGGCCCGCAGGCGCAGGCCACCCTGACGAGCGGACAGGTACGGGTCGCGGTGCAGGCCGCCGGCCTCAACTTCCGGGACGTCACCATCGCCCTCGGGCTGGTGGAGCGGACCGCCTTCGACGCCGGGCTCGGCAGCGAGGGTGCCGGCGTCGTGCTGGAGGTGGCCGACGACGTGACCGGCCTCGCGCCGGGCGACCGGGTGCTGGGCATCTTCCCCGGCGCGTTCGCGCCGGTGGCCGTGGCGGACCACCGCCTGCTCACCGCGATCCCCGACGGGTGGAGCTTCGCCGAGGCGGCGTCGATGCCGAGCGCCTTCCTGACCGCCTACTACGCCCTCTTCGAGGTGACCAGGCTCGCGGCCGGGCAGCGCATCCTGGTCCACGCCGGTGCCGGCGGCGTGGGTATGGCCGCGGTCCAGTTGGCCAAGCACGTCGGTGCCGAGGTCTACGCCACCGCCAGCCCCGGCAAGTGGCCCGCGCTGCGGGCCCTGGGCATCGACGACGAGCACCTGGCCTCGTCGCGCGATCTGGATTTCGCGACGAAGTTCTCGACCACCACGGACGGTCGCGGCCTCGACGTGGTGCTGAACTCCCTCGCGCACGACTTCGTGGACGCCTCCCTGCGGCTGCTGCCCCGGGGCGGAACCTTCATCGAGATGGGCAAGACGGACATCCGGGACCCGCACCGGGTGGCGGCCGAGCATCCGGGCGTCGACTACACGGCCTTCGACCTCTACGAGGCGGGTCCGGACGCGCTCCGGGACATGTTCGAGAAGGTCATGGAGCTGTTCGCCGACGGGCGGGTGCGGCTGAACCCGGTCTCGGTGCGCGACGTCCGTGACGCGCGTCGGACGTTCCGCGAGATGAGCCAGGGCCGCCATGTCGGCAAGCTGGTCCTCGATGTGGGCGGCGGCCTGGGCGGCGGCACCGTGCTGGTCACCGGTGGTACCGGGGGACTGGGCTCGCTCGTGGCGCGGCATCTCGTCGCCGAGCACGGCGTACGCAGTCTGCTGCTGGCGAGCCGTAGCGGCTCGGCGTCCCCCGGAGTGCCTGAGCTGGTCGCGGAGCTGGAAGGCACCGGCGCGGCGGTCCGGGTCGTGGCCTGCGACGTCGCCGACCGGCAGGCCGTGACGGAGCTGCTGGCCGCCGTGCCCGGCCGGTACCCGCTGACGGCGATCGTGCACGCGGCGGGCGTGCTGGCGGACGGCACCATCGAATCGCTCGACCGGGAGAGCCTCGACCGGGTGCTTCGGGCCAAGGTCGGCGGTGCGGTCAACCTGCACGAGCTGACCAGGGATCGCCCCCTGTCGGCGTTCGTCCAGTTCTCCGCGCTCGCCGGCACGCTGGGCACCGCGGGTCAGGCCAACTACGCCGCCGCGAACGCCTTCCTCGACGGGCTGGCGTCGTGGCGTCGAGCCGGTGGCCGCGTCGCCACCTCGCTGTGCTGGGGGTGGTGGGAGCAGAGCAGCGGCATGACCGGAAACCTGGACCAGGCCGACCTGTCCCGGCTGCGGCGGATGGGTGTCGCGCCGTTGCCGACGTCGCAGGCGCTGGCCCTCTTCGACGCGGCCTGCGCGCTCGACACGTCGGTGCTGATTCCGGCGCGACTGGACACCGCGGCGCTGCGCGGCAGGCCCGCCGAGGAATTGCCCCCGGTGCTGCGTGAACTCGCCGACAGCGGTCGACCGGTACGCTCCGGCTCCCGCCGGGCGTCCGACGGCGGCTCCCGCGGGCTGCGCGACCGGCTGGCGACGCTGCCCGGCGACGAAGCGCAGGCGGCCGTACGGGAGTGGGTCTGCGAACAGGTCGCCGTCGTGCTCGGCTATCCGGCCGGTGCGGTGGTCGACGCCGAGCAGCCGTTCACCGTTCTCGGGTTCGACTCGCTGACCTCGGTGGAGCTGTGCAACCGGCTGGCGTCGGCGACCGGGCTGCGCCTGCCCTCCACGCTCGTCTTCAGCTATCCCACCCCGGACGAGTTGGCGCGGCACCTCAACGACCTGCTGCGTCCGGAGCCGCAGCCCGGCCCGGCCGCCGATGACGAGGTCGAGGTCGGGGACGAGGCGATCCGCGAAGTGCTGCGCACGGTCTCCATCGACCGGCTGCGTGGCCTGGGCATTCTCGAGCAGATTCTGGCCTGCGCCGAACCGGTACGACCGGACGGTCCGGTTGCGGGGGCCGGTGCCGAGCCGGACGAACTGGCGGAGCTGGACCTGGAGGCGCTGCTGGACCTGGCTCTCGACGGGAGGAACAACTGACATGAGCGAGACCAATGACGGTCCGACCGTGGGCGCGGGCGGGGACCGGGTGCAACAGGCCCTGCGCGCCCTGCTGGCCGAACGCGACCGGCTCCGCCAGGAGAACGACGCCCTGAAGGCCGGCCGAGGCGAGCCGATCGCGGTGGTGGCGATGGCCTGCCGCTACCCGGGCGGTGTCTCGTCACCTGAGGAACTGTGGGAGGTGATCCGCGCCGGCCGGGACGTCGTGTCGGACTTTCCCACCGATCGTGGCTGGCGCGACATCTACCACCCCGACCCCGACACCACCGGCAGCTCGTACGTGCGGCAGGGCGGGTTCCTCACCGACATGGCCGGGTTCGACGCCGACTTCTTCGGCATCTCGCCGCGCGAGGCGCTGGCCGTCGATCCGCAGCAACGGCTGCTGCTGGAGACCTCGTGGGAGGCGTTCGAGCGGGCGGGCATCGTGCCCGCCGAGGTACGGGGTGCCGAGGTCGGCGTGTTCACCGGGGTGAGCTCGTCGGAGTACGGGACGCGACTGCTCGACGGGCCCAGCGCGTTGGAGGGCTACCTGCTGCAGGGCAGCACCCTGAGCGTCGCCTCCGGCCGGGTGGCGTACGAGCTGGGGCTGACCGGGCCGGCGGTGTCGATCGACACGGCGTGTTCCTCGTCGCTGGTGGCCCTGCACCTGGCCGCGCAGTCGCTGCGCGCGGGGGAGTGCTCGCTCGCGCTGGCCGGCGGGGCGTTGGTGATGTCGACGCCGTCCATCTTCGTGGAGTTCTCCCGACAGCGCGGGCTGGCGCCCGACGGCAGGTGCAAGTCCTTCGCGGACGGCGCCGACGGCACGGGCTGGGCCGAGGGGGTGGGCGTGCTGCTCCTGGAGCGACTGTCGGACGCGCGCCGCAACGGCCATCCGGTGCTGGCCGTGCTGCGCGGATCCGCGGTTAACCAGGACGGGGCCAGCAACGGGTTGACCGCCCCCAACGGCCGGGCCCAGCAGGAGGTCATCCGGCGGGCGCTGGTCAACGCCGGAGTGTCGCCGTCCGAGGTGGACCTGGTCGAGGCGCACGGAACCGGAACGGTGCTGGGTGACCCGATCGAGGCCGGGGCTCTGCTCGCGACCTACGGCCGGGACCGGGCGGCGGGCCGCCCGGTCTGGCTGGGCTCCCTGAAGTCCAACATCGGTCACGCCCAGGCCGCGGCCGGCGTCGCCGGTGTCATCAAGGCGGTGTTGGCGATGCGACACCGGTACCTGCCGAAGACGCTGCACGTGGGCACGCCCTCCGCGCACGTGGACTGGTCCTCCGGTGCCGTCCAGCTACTGGTCGAGGGGCGCGAGTGGGACCGGGCGGACGGGCCACGGCGGGCCGCCGTGTCGTCGTTCGGGGTCAGCGGCACCAACGCCCACGTCATCCTGGAGGAGCCGGCGGCCGCCGAGGCGGACGAGCACGGTCCGCGTGCGGCGGTGCCCGGCGGGCTGGTGCCGTGGGTGGTGTCGGGCAAGAGCGCCGCCGCTGTGACGCAGCAGGCCGCCAGGCTGCACGACTTCGTCGCCGGCGATGCCGCCGCCGACGTCGCCGATGTCGCCTGGTCGTTGATCTCGCACCGTACGCGGTTCCCGCATCGGGCGGTCGTACTGGGCCGCGATCGGGACGAGCTGCTCCAGGGCCTGACGGCGGTACGCGACGGTGCGGACTCTCCCTCGGTGGTGCGCGGTGTCGCCGGCAACCCGGGCGGGGCCGTCTTCCTGTTCCCCGGGCAGGGCTCGCAGTGGGTCGGCATGGGCCGGCAGTTGTACGACTCCTTCCCGGCCTTCGCCACCACGTTCGACGGGTGCGCCGCGGCGCTGGCCGAGTGGGTCGACTGGTCCCTGCTGGATGTCATGCGCGGCGTGGCCGGGGCGCCGACGCTGGACCGGGTCGACGTGGTGCAGCCGGTGCTGTTCTCCGTGATGGTGTCCATGGCCGCCCTCTGGCGATCATGGGGGGTGGTACCGGCTGCGGTGATCGGGCACAGCCAGGGCGAGATCGCCGCGGCCCATGTCTGCGGTGCCCTGTCCCTGCGGGACGCCACCCGGATCGTGGCCCTGCGTAGCCAGGCACTCGTGGACCTGATCGGGCACGGCGGCATGGGTTCGGTCGTGGCCGGTGCCGACGTCGTGGCGCAGCGCCTGGCCCCGTGGCAGGGGCGGGTGAGCATCGCTGTCGTCAACGGCCCTCGCTCGGTGGTGGTGTCCGGCGAGCCGGAGGCGCTCGACGAGTTCATCGCGGCGATGCAGGCCGACGACATCCAGGCGCGCAGGATTTCCGTCGACTACGCGTCGCATTCGCACCAGGTGACCCGGGTCCGCGACAAGGTGATCGATGCGCTGGACGGCGTGGCGCCGGTCACCGCCCCGGTGCCGCTCTATTCGACGCTGCACGGCAGGCGCCTGGACACCGCCGAACTCGACCGGGAGTACTGGTACGACAATCTGCGTGAAAGGGTGCTGTTCGAATCCGCAGTGCGACGCTCGACCGAGGACGGATTCCGCCTTTTCATCGAGATGAGTCCGCATCCGGTGCTGACCGTTCCGGTGCAGGAGATCGTCGAGGATCTCGACGACGCGCTGGTCCTGTCGTCGACCCGCCGCGATCGTGACGAGGTGGCTACCCTGCTCGGCTCGCTCGGGCAACTTCACGTGCGTGGCGGTGCGGTGGACTGGACCGCCCTGGTCGGGTCGAGCCGCCGGGTGGATCTGCCGACCTACGCCTTCCAGCGGCAACGCTACTGGGTGGACTCCGTACGCCGCGAGGCCGTGTCGGACCTGCCGTCGACGGTGCCACCGACGGCCGACGAGCCCCAGGCGCCGCTGTCCGACCAGATCTCCGCCCTGCCCGCGGAGGACGCGACGGCACTCGTCCTCGCGCACGTCCTCGACAAGGTCGCCGTCGTGCTGGGGCGCAGCTGCGGCACCACCATCAATCCGGACCAGCAGTTCAAGGAGATCGGATTCGACTCGCTGCTCTCCATGGAGCTGAGTAAGCGTCTCACCACCTCGACCGGGGTCAAACTCCGGGCGAACCTGGTGTTGCGCCATCCGTCACCACGAATGGTCGCCGGGCATATCGTGTCCACTCTTGCGGCCGGCGAGCCGCAATAGCGTAAAAAGGGGCCTTCCGGGCTCTGCCGCCGATGCATTGTCCCGCCAGCGGGACGCGGCGGGTATTGGCGGCGAGCAGGCCGCCCCCGCTTTCCAGATGGCTTGTAAAGCTGGATCACCTCGCGGAATGTGGGAGGTGGTTGGCGAACTTATTCGATTCCCGCGCTATTGCTGAGGGGTGATTCGTGTGCGCTCGTTCGATGCGTCGCCCGCACACAAGGGACTGTGGCTGGCGGACGGCATGGCGTCCGCCACGCTCAACCACGCGCTGACGATGTGGGACGTGGCGGGTGAGCTGGACGAGACAGCCATCGCGTCGGCGTTCCGGCACGTCCTCGACGAGGCGGAGATCCTTCGGGTCACCTTCGCCGACGACGGCGACGGACTGAAGCTGGTGCCCCGGGAACTGACCGACTGGCGGCCGTTCTTCCTGGATTTCGCGGACGCGGGCGATCCCGAGCAGGCCGCCCGGGACGCGCTGGCCGAAATGATCAGCAAGCCGTTCGACGTGACGCGCGACCTGCTGTTCCGGCTGGGCGTGGTCAGGCTCGCCGCGAACCGGTCGCTGCTGGTGATCGCCTACCACCACCTCATCGCCGACGGCTACGGTGCCGGCGGCCTGCTGTCGCGGCGCCTGGCCGAGGTGTACACGGCGCTGGTACGGGGACAGGACATCCCGGCGCTGCCGCACCGCTGGGACGTCGAGTCGTTCGCGGCGCTCGCCACCGACTACCTCGCCTCGGATCAGTCCACCGCGGACGCGGAGTTCTGGCAGGACTACCTGAAGGAAGCACCCCCGCCGGCGCAGGTCCCCCGGATCGTCGTCCCCGATGCGCGGCGACCCGAGCTGGAAGCCCCGATGAGCAGCGCGGACAGCTGGGCCGAGGTGGCCGGCGCGATCGGCATGGCCAGCCGGACGCTTACCGTCGCACGAGCCGAGGCCGACGCGTGGGCCGCTGCCGCGGAGTCGATGGGCGTGTGGATGTCGTCCGTGCTGACCACGGCCGCGGCGGCGTTCCTGCGGCACCGCTGTGACCTTCCCGAGTTCCTGCTCTCCCTGGCCGCCGGCAACCGGAGCGGACCGGCGGGCACGACTCCCGGGCTGGCCGTCAACGTGGTGCCGGTGCGGATCCGCGTGCCGTTGAGCGCGACCGTCGCCGAGCTG
The DNA here is from genome assembly GCF_018070465.1 of Micromonospora sp. C95. Classification (GTDB taxonomy): domain Bacteria; phylum Actinomycetota; class Actinomycetes; order Mycobacteriales; family Micromonosporaceae; genus Micromonospora. The sequence continues at coordinate 58,752 of NZ_JAGPXT010000003.1, read as the reverse complement.
GCCGACGCGATCGTCGAGGAGACCTACGAGATCTCCGGGCACACGCTGCGCCACTACTCCGACATCCAGCGCGCGATCGCGGTGACTCCCAGCGAACGCGGAAGCTTCGGCGTCGTCATGAACGTCATCGAGTTCGTCGACCAGATCCACTTCGCCGACCACCCGGCGCGCTACTCCGGGGCGACGACCGGAAGCTTCAACGAGCTGTCGATCGGCGTGTACCGCGACGGAACCCCCGACAGCGACCTGTTCATCCGGCTGGACGCGGCCGCGAGCCTGTACTCGCGGGCGGAGCTGCGCCTGATCGGCGAGGATCTGATCGCGTTCATCCGGGCTGTCGTCGCCGGCGCCGCGCAGCCGATCGGCGCCTTGGACGTGGCCGGCGACACCGAGCGGGACCGGATGCTGACGGTGCCGGAGCAGACGTCGGCCTCGGTTCCGACGGTTCCGGAGCTGTTCGCGCGGCGGGTGGCGCGGGACCCCGACGCGGTCGCCCTGGTGGCCGGCGACTCGTCGGTCTCCTACCGGGAACTGGACGAGCGATCCGGCCGGCTGGCCGCGGCGCTGCGCGGCCGCGGCATCGGACCCGAGACCGTGGTGGCGGTGGCGATGGCCCGATCGGTGGACCTGGTCGTCGCGCTCCTGGGCGTGGTCCGGGCGGGCGCCGCCTACCTGCCGGTCGACCCGGGCCTGCCGGTCGACCAGCTCCGCGCGCAGCTCGACACGTCCGCCGCCAGCATGCTGCTCGTCGACGCCGCGCCGGCCCACCGGCTCCGGGCCGACCTGACGGTGCCGGTGGTGATGTGCCACGACCTTGCGGCATCCGCCAGCGATGGCGCCGCGCCGGCCCGGGCCCATCCCGACGGCGCGGTCGCCGTGCTGTACGGCTCCGCCTCGGCCGACCCGGACACGGGCGTCGTGGTCACCCAGCGGAACCTGGCCCGCTTCGTCCTGGACCGACGCTGGCCACGCGACGGCCGTGACACCGTCCTGTGGCACACGTCGCCCGCCTCCGACGCGCTCGCGCTCGAACTGTGGATGCCCCTGCTCACCGGCGGCCGGGTCGTCGTGGTCGAGCAGACCGAGATGGACGGCGACGGGCTCACCGCGATCCGGTCGGCACACCAGATCTCCGTCGTCTGGCTGAGCGCGCAGCTGTTCTCCGCCGTCGCCGCCGAACGCCCCGACGCCCTGGCGGGACTGAACCAGGTGTGGATCGCGGCCGACCAGGTGACCGCGACCGCGATGCAGCGGGTCCGCGTGGCCTGTCCCGGGCTGTCGATCGTCAACGGCCATGGTCCGGTCGGCGCCACCGCGCTGGTCCGGGCGCGCGGCGAGGCGACCGACGAGCGGCGGCCCGCGGCCGCTGCCGGCGGCCTGACCGACGGCGTCGCCCGCTACGTGCTGGGCCCCGGGCTGACGCCGGTCCCGGACGGCGTGGTCGGTGAGCTGTACCTGGCCGGGCCGGCCGTCGCACGCGGGTACGCCCGGCGCCCAGGGCAGACCGCACAACGGTTCGTGGCCTGCCCGTTCGGGCCGCCGGGCGCCCGCATGTACCGCACCGGGGACCGGGCCCGGTGGGGGGCCGACGGCCGGTTGGAGTACGCGGGCCGGGCCGGCGCTCAGGCGCGCCTCGGCGGTGCCCAGGTCGACACCGGCCACATCGCGGAGGTGCTCGCCGAGCATCCTCGGCTCGCGCAGTCGTTCGTGGACGTCGGTGCCGACCCCGCCGGCCAGCAGCGCCTGGTGGCGTACGTGGTTCCGGTGCCCGCCCGCGACGCGACGGGCGCGGGCGCCGAAGCCTTCCACGAGGAGCTGAGCCGCTTCGTGGCCGGGCGGGTGCCCGAGTCCCTGGTGCCCTCCGCCTTCGTGGTGCTGGACCGGCTGCCGGTCACGACCGCCGGTCGGGTGGACCGAGCCCGGCTACCGGTTCCCGAGTTCCGCGACGGGTCGTACCGGGCACCGCGCAACCACACCGAGCAGGTCCTGGCGAAGCTCTTCGCCGATGTGCTCGAACTGAACCGGATCGGGATCGACGAGGACTTCTTCGACCTCGGTGGCAACTCACTGCGGGCGATCAGACTCGTCGGACTGATCCGCGCGGAGCTGCACCTGGAAGTTTCCATCCGCACGTTGTTCGCCGCGCGCACCGTCGCCGGCCTGTCTCAGCGTTGGGCGAACCTCAACAAGTCGAGCAGGCCCGCGCTGCGTCGGCGGACGAACGGCGGAGCAATCGTCTGAGTGGGCAGCCGCTCGCTCGGCCGGATCACATCACAGCGACATCGACATGGCGATGGCGCGAAAGTATAGGAGGACGTGGATGCCAATGAGGATTTCTTCGACAACAGCCGCCCTCACCGGCCTGGCGCTGGTGGCCACGGCGGTGCTGAGCCCGGCCGTCGCCCAGGCCACCGGGTCGTTCGGCTCGTCAGCTGAGCGGGTGGCGCCGACCCCCGCGCTCCAGCCGCTGAAGAAGCTGAGGGGTAAGTGGACCTGCACCGGGACGACGACCCTGCCGGACGGCAGCCAGTTGGCGTTCGACACCCAGTCCACCGCCAAGTTCATCCTCGACGGGAACTTCATGCGTTGGCAGGAGACGAACACCATCGACGGCACGCCGATCGCCTCGGCCGAGTACATCTGGGGCTGGGACGCCCAGCAGGGCCTCTTCACGGCGGACCGCTTCGACAACTCCGGTCAACGCGGCGCGCAGACGACCCCTGGATGGGTCGACAACACGCTCACCTCGACCGGCGTGCTGATCCAGCCGGACGGCACCTCGCTGCCACTGACCACCACGATCACCAAGACCGCCAGGGACGCCTTCACGGTGCAGGCGACGATCACCCTGGGGGCGGAGCCGGGCGCAGCCAGCGTGCTGTCCGAGTCGTCCTGCGTCCGGTGACGAGCGTGTCGTCACCACTCGACGGTTGCAACCAGGTACCGGGTTTCGCGCACTGAACCGGGGATCCCCGGCGGGCGATCGCTCGCCGGGGATCCCGCAGAGCCACTATTGCCGGCCGACATACGAACAGCGCGTCGTGCGGCCATGCCAGCGGGAGAGTATTCATGACGAATCGTGAACATGAGATCTACGACGTGGTCGGCATCGGGTTCGGACCGTCCAACCTGTCGCTTTCCATCGCTCTGCAGGAGCGCGCCCTGGACGAGCCGCAACGTGCGCTCAGCAATCACTTCTTCGAGCGGCAGCCGCGCTTCGGCTGGCACCGCGACATGTTGCTGCCCTCGGCGACCATGCAGATCTCCTTCCTCAAGGACCTGGTGACCTTCCGCAATCCGACGTCGAGCTTCAGCTTCATCTCCTTCCTGCACGCGGCGGGACGGCTCCCGCAGTTCGTCAACAACCAGGACTTCTTCCCGACCCGCCAGGAGTTTCACCAGTACCTCGAGTGGGCGCAGTCCCGGGTGGCCGGCCGCGTCTCGTACGGCTCCGCGGTGACCTCGCTCCGCCTGGCACCGGTCGCGCCCACCGCGCAACCGGACCGGCTGCGGCTGACCGTCGCGGACGTCACCGGTCAGGTCAGCCGCGTGGTCGAGGCCCGCAACGTGGTGATCTCGACGGGTCTGGTGCCGAAGATGCTCGACGGGGTCACAAGTGACGAGCGGGTCTGGCACAGCTCGGAGTTCCTGCAGAAGTTCCGCCGCATGGACCCGCGCGAGCTGCGCCGGGTGGCGGTGGTCGGGGCCGGCCAGAGCGCCGCCGAGATCACCAGATTTCTGTACGACGAACTTCCGCACGCCCAGGTTTCGGCGATCATCCCGTCCTACGGCTACTCCATCGCCGACGCCACGCCGTTCGCCAACCAGATCTTCGACCCCCGGGCCGTCGACCACTACTACTTCGGCTCCGACCAGACGCGCGAGGCGTTCTGGCGGTACCACCGCAACACGAACTACGCGGTGGTCGACGACGAGGTGATCCGGGATCTCTACCGCAGGGCGTACGACGACGAGGTACGCGGCGTCGACCGGCTCCACTTCCTCAATCTGACCAGGGTGGACGCGGTGAAGCGCTCCGGCGCCGAGACCCGCGTCCTTCTTCGGGGCGGCCCCGGAGGCGATAAGGACGAGCTCGAGGTGGACGCCCTCGTCTGCGCGACCGGCTACGACTCGATGGAGCCCACGGGGCTGCTCTGCGCGCTCGACGAGCACTGTCTGCGTGACGAGGCTGGCCGGCTCCGGATGGAGCGTGACTACCGCATCGCCACCACCCCGGACGTGCCCTGCGGCATCTACCTGCAGGGCGGCACCGAGCACACCCACGGCCTCAGTTCCTCGCTGCTGTCGAACATCGCCGTACGCAGCGGCGAAATCGTCGACTCGATCCTCGCCCGGAGTACCGGACGAAACGACAAGCGCTCCATGTACGCCAGGGCAGCGGGCGGGCTCCGTTGACCGTGGCGTGCGGCCTCCGCGACCTGGAGAGGAGACGGTGTGATGAGAACCCTGACGAAGGACCGGTGGATACGCCGCTTCCGCGACGGTGAGGGGTGTACGACGAAGCTCGTCTGTTTTCCCCATGCCGGCGGCTGGGCGAGCGCGTACCGCACCTGGCCGGCGAGCCTGCCGACGGACGTCGGCGTGCTCGGCATCCGGTACCCGGGCCGGGAGGACCGTCTCACCGAGCCGCTCCCGTCCAGTATCGAGGACCTGGCGGACGACGTGACCGACGTGCTCGACGGGCTGGCCGGGCAGCGGATGGTGCTGTTCGGGCACAGCATGGGCGCGTCGGTTGCGCACGAGGTGGCCGTGCGCCTGCAGCGGCGGGGTCGTCCCCCGGCCGCGCTGTGTGTGTCGGCCCGGCTTCCTCCTGCGGCGCTGGTGGACCAGCCACGGCTCAGATACACCGATGACGAGATCATCGCCGAGATCGTCCGGCACGACGCGAGCCGTACCGAGGTCTTCGCCGACCTGGAATTACGGGAGTTCGCGTTGCCCGCCATTCGCGCGGACCTGGAACTGGTGAACGACTACCGCGGCGGGCGTCGGCCGCTGCTCGACTGCCCGGTGTTCGGCTACCTGGGTGAGCAGGACACCGCGATCAGCCCGGGGCAGATGCGGGGGTGGGCGGACGTCACGCGCGGTCCCTTCCGGCTCCGGCTGTTTCCCGGTGGGCACTTCTATCTCAGGGACGATGAGAGCCGGCTGCTGACCGACATGGCGCGGATCTGGTCGCCGGGAGGCCGTGATGGCGATCCGCGATGACGGCGGTGGCCGCAGAGCACTCACCGAACGCTGGTCGCGCACGACGGTGAGCAGCTACGGCACGCCGGGTCTGGCCCTGGTCAAGGGCACTGGCGCGGTGGTGACCGACGACGCGGGCCGGGAGTACCTCGACCTGATGGGCGGCGCCGCGTCGAACGTGCTGGGGCATGCCCACCCGGCCGTGGTGAACGCGGTGTCCAGGCAGGCCGCGACGCTCGGCCACGTATCCAGCCGGGACGTGGCCGAGCCGACCGTGCTGCTCGGCGAGCTGCTGCTGGCCCTGACCGGGCCGGGGCGGGTCCTGTTCACCGACTCGGGCGCCGAGGCGAACGAGACGGCGTTCCAGGTCGCGCGCCTCACTGGGCGGTCCGAGGTGGTCGCGACGACCGGGGCCTTCCACGGCCGGACCATGGGGACGCTCGCGTTTGCCGGTCAGCCGGGCAGGGCGCATCCGTTCCGGACGCTGCCGGACGCCGTCACCCATGTCCCGTTCGGTGATGTCGAAGCACTGCGCGGCGCGGTCAGTGACACCACGGCGATGGTGATCCTGGAGGCGATTCAGGGCGAGAACGGTGTGCTGGTGCCGCCGCCCGGCTACCTCGCGGCGGCCCGTACGATCTGTACGGCGACCGGGGCGTTGCTGGTGCTCGACGAGGTACACACCGCCCTCGGGCGTACCGGGTACTGGTTCCACCACCAGAGCGAGGGCATCGCGCCGGACTTCGTCACCCTTGCCCAGGGCCTTGGCGGCGGCCTGCCGCTCGGAGCCTGCCTGGCGTTCGGGACGGCGGCGGACCTGCTGGCCACCGGTGCCCACGGGACCACGGTCGGTGGCAGCCCGCTCAGTTGCGCAGCTGGGCTGGCGGTGATCCGCACCATTGCCGGCATGGGCCTGCTGGACCACGTCAAGCGGGTCGGCGACCGGCTGCGGGCCGGCATCGAGGCAGTGGCGCACCCGCTGATCGCCGGGGTACGCGGCGCCGGGTTGCTGCTCGGCATCGCGCTCACCGAACCGGTCGCCGTGCCGGTGACCGATTGGCTGCGGACGGCCGGCTTCCTGGTCGACGCGGTCCAGCCCGCCGTGATCCGGCTCGCGCCGCCGCTGGTGCTCACCGCGGCTCAGGCCGACGCCTTCGTCGACGCGCTCGCGCGGGCACTTGTCGCCGACCCGGGGCCGAGACCACCCGCACGGTTGCTGGTGCCCGGGGCGGCCTGAGCGGCACCCCGCCCTGGCTGGGCACACCGACCGGGCGGCGTTACGCCACGGGCGGCGTACGCCGACGGTGGTGTCGGTGTACGCCGCCCGGGTGGGGGAGAGGAAAGCGGAAGCCGGTGGTGCCGGCCCCACCGGGTCGGCCCGTCCCCACCGGGCCGGCCGTGACCGGCGCTGCCTGCCGGCTGCGGGCGGTGATCCCTACAGGCTGCGGGCGGCGATGTCACCGTAGGCGGTGGTCGCGTGGATGGTCAGACCGGCGGCGGCACCGTCGGTGTTGCGGAGCTCGTTGCGGACGCGGCCGTACGTGGTGCCGGCGTCCAGGCTTGCCGAGCTGTCGCGGGCGGCGCCGATCGTGATGTTGCCCTGCTCGGTGCGCAGAGTGACGGTGCCGGCGACGGCCTCGGCGACGGTCAGGTTGCCGCGCTGGGTGCTGATCTGCGCGGGGCCGCCGAGACGGCCGACGGTGATGTCACCCGACTGCAGGGTCAGGCGGGCCTGCGCGGTCTCGTCGAGCTTGACCGCGCCGTCCGCGCCGTCGAAGGTGACGTCGCCGAGGCGGCCGACGCCGCGGAACTCGACGCTGGCGGCCTCCGCCTCGACCCGTGAGCCGGCGGGCAGTTGCACGGTCACCTCGACGGATCCGGACGAGCCGAGGACCCGCCTCGCCGGCTCCGCCGCCTGCACGCGCAGGACGCCGTCGTCGTAGGTGACCTCGATGCGCTCGGCCGCCGTCACGTCGCGGGACTTGCCGGCGTCGGTGGGCAGGATCTCGACGGTCGTGTCGGTGCGGTCGGCGGCGATGATCTGGATACGTCCCGCGGGGATGTCGAGCACGGCCGAGATCGGGGCGGGGGTGTCGAAGCTCTGCATCATGACTCCTCTAACTTCGGGATGTTTCCTATGCAGGAAACACTACGTTGCTTTCAACCGGACGGCAACGTCGGTGTTGCATCGTACTCAATAATGCGCAGGTCAGTAGGGTTATATCGTTGCAATGGTGCAACGTTCAATGCAACGTCGGAGGGATTCCGTTGCAACAGAGGCGGAGTGAACGCTATGCTCAGGGCCCCGAACGGATCATGGAAGGAGGCCACGGTGCCGGGAGGCAGGCTCACTCAATCCGAGCGCCAGCAGATCGCCCTCGGGCTGGCCGATGGCCTCGCCTACGCGGCGATCGCCCGGCGTCTGGACCGGCCGACTTCGACGATCACCCGCGAGGTGATGCGCAACGGCGGCCCCACCGCCTACCGCGCCGACCTCGCCCACCACGCCACCGAGCGGCGCGTCCGGCGCCGCAGAAAGGCCACCCCCGGGCGCGCCGACACACCGCCGCAGCCGCACGGTCGGGACGCCGAGGCCGTGCAGGAGTACGAGGAGACCTTCGCCACGGTCTTCATGCAGTCGGGACTGCCCCGGATGACGGCCCGGACGTTGGCCTGCCTCTACACGACCGACACCGGCAGCCTCAGCGCCTCGGAACTCGTCGGGCGCCTGCGGGTCAGTCCGGCTTCGGTCTCCAAGGCGGTGGCCTTTCTCGACAGTCAGGGCCTGGTCCGCCGGGAACGCGACGAACGGCGTCGCGAACGCTACGTCGTCGACGACGACGTGCTGTACGAGTCGGTGATGGCCAGCGCCCGAGCCACCGCCCACCTCGGCGAGATTGCCCGGCAGGGCGTTGGTGTCCTCGGCCGCGGCACACCGGCCGCCACCCGGCTGGAGAACATCGCCCGCTTCGTCGACTTCGTCTCGGAGAGCATCGCCCGAGCCGCAGGCCAGGCCCGCGAGATCCTGCACACGAAAGTCGAGACGACCCGGGGCGACGTTTCCTGAGTCTCGCGGTTGCCGGCCGGCCCGGCGTGGGGTGGCCAGTGCCCAACTCGCCCGGCGCATCGCCGCTTCAGCGGGGTGCGCTCGGCACCGCAACGAGCCGGCGCTCGATCTCGGACACGACCGCGTCCCGATGGGTGGCCACGAAGAAGTGGCGGCCCGGGAAGGTCAGGCACTCGAAGCTGCCGAGGGTGTGCCCCTGCCACGCGGCCGCTTCGGCGGCGCTGACCACCGGGTCGTCGCGGCCGGTGAGCACCGTGATCGGGCAGTGCAGCGGCGGGCCGGCCGTGACCGGGTAGGTCTCCACGGCGCGGTAGTCGGTGCGCAGCGCGGGCAGCGCCATGGTGCGCACGTCGGGATCGTTGAGCGCCTCGGCGACGCCGGCGTCGCCGTCGAGTTCCTGCACGTGGGCGACCAGCCGGTTGTCGCTGAGCCGATGGACCGCTTCCGGCCGGCTCGTCGACGGGGCCCGCCGGCCGGAGGCGAACAGGTGTGTCGGCTGGTGACCGGCCTGTTCCAGCAGCAGGGCGGTCTCGTAACCCACGAGCGCGCCCATGCTGTGCCCGAACAACGCGACCGGTCGCGGGCCGAGGGCGGCCACCTGCTCGGCCACCGCCGCGGCGAGCGCCGCCACGCTGTCGACCTGCGGTTCGTCGTGGCGGTCCTGGCGGCCCGGGTACTGCACGGCCACCACGTCGACCGAGCGGGACAGGGCCGCCGAGAACGGATAGAAGAAGCTGGCCGAGCCACCGGCGTGAGCCAGACAGACGAGGGTGACGGCGGCTTCCGGCCCACGGTGGTACCGCCGGATCCAGCGTGGATCAGGACCGTTCATGCCGCACCCCCGGCCGGCGGGCGGAACCGGTTGATCGCCGTCAGATGCCGCTCCCGCAGCTCAGGATCCTCGACGCCGCCGCCCTCGGCCGCTGCCAGGCAGCGCACACCGATCTTGCCCTGGTGCCGGTTGCGGTGCAGGTCGTCCACGGCCTGACCGACGTCGTCGAGCGGATAGGTGACGGACAACGTCGGGTGGATGCGGCCCCGCACGACGAGCCGGTTGGCCTGCCAGGCCTCGCGGTAGTTGGCGAAGTGCGTGCCGACGATCCGCTTGAGGCTCATCCACAGGTGACGGTTGTCGAACTGGTGCTCGTATCCACTGGTGGAGGCACAGGTCACCACCGTGCCGCCCCGGCGGGCGACGTAGACCGACGCGCCGAACGTGTCGCGCCCGGGGTGCTCGAAGACGATGTCGGCGTCCTCTCCGCCGGTCAGCTCGCGGATGCGCTGGCCGAACCGGCGCCACTCGCGCGGATCCTGGGTGGTCTCGTCGCGCCAGAAACGGTAGGCCTCGGCCTCCCGGTCGATTACCGCCTCGGCACCCATGCGCCGGCACACCTCAGCCTTCTCGGGGCTGGAGACCACGCAGATCGGCGTGGCGCCGCCGCACAGCGCGTACTGCACGGCGAATGAGCCCAGCCCGCCGGCCGCACCCCAGATCAGCACGTTGTCGCCGAGGCGCATGCCCGCGCCGTGCGGCGACACCAACTGCCGGTAGACGGTCGAGTTGACCAGCCCCGGCGAGGCGGCCTCTTCCCAGGTCAGGTGGGTCGCCTTCGGCATCAGTTGGTTGGCCTTGACCAGCGCCAGGTCGGCGAGCCCGCCGAAGTTCGTCTCGTACCCCCAGATGCGCTGTTCCGGGTCGAGCATGCTGTCGTCGTGGCCGTCCGGGTGCTGCAGCTGTACCGACAGGCAGTGCGCGACCACGCGATCGCCCGGGCGCCACCGCTGCACCCCGGGCCCGGTGCGCAGCACGATGCCGGCGAGGTCCGAGCCGATCACGTGGTACGGCCGGGCGTGCCGGGCGGCGAGATCATCGGTACGGGCGTACCGGCGCAGGAAACTGAAGGTGGGCACCGGTGCGAACAGCGCGCTCCACACGGTGTTGTAGTTGACCGCACTCGCCATCACGGCGATCAGCGCCTCACCTGGCCCCGGCTCCGGGGTCGGTACGTCGCGCAGGTGCAACGCCTTGGCCGGTTCACGCTCGGCGATCGGGATGTCGTCGAACATGTGCTGGTCCTCTTCGAGCAGCACGGCCCCTCGGTAGTACTCCGGTACCGGGATGGCGGCCACCGCCGCGGCGTCAGGCGCGGCCACGACCGCCGCGGCGAAGTTCGGGTTCATCGGACACCTCCTGGGGCGGCAGCGTTGCCGGCCATCGCCGTCTGCCGTTGCCGGGCTCGGGGGATCTCGCTCAGGAAGCCGGTGCCGGTCTTACGACCGAGTCGCCCGGCGGCGACCAGCGCGGAGAGGGCCGGCGCGGGGGCGAAGCAGGGCTCGCCGAATTCGTCGTGGAGCCGGCGCAGGATGGCCAGCGACACGTCGAGCCCGATGGTGTCGAGCAGCGCGAACGGTCCCATCGGGTAGCCGAACTCGGCTCGGATCGTGGCATCGAGCTCCTCGGCCTGCACCTGGCCGCGTTCCAGTGCGGTGATGGCGCCGTTGAGGTAGCCGAACAGCAGGTAGTTGACGATGAATCCACACCGGTCGGCACTGTGTACGGAGATCTTGCCCAGGCGCCGCACCAGGGTGTGCGCCGTCGCCATCGTCTGCGCCGAGGTGGTCGCGGTGGCGGCGATCTCGACCAGTCGCATCGCCGGTGCCGGGTTGAAGAAGTGCAGACCGAGCACGTCGGCGGGCCGGTCGGCAGCCGCCGCGCACGCGGCGACGGACAGGCTCGAGGTGGTGGTGGCGAGCACCGTTCCGGCCGGGCAGACGGCCGCCAGCGCGGCGAAGACCTGCCGCTTGATGTCAGCGTCCTCGGCCACCGCTTCGACGACGACGTCGCAGCCGGTGAGTGCGGCGTGGTCGGCCGAGGTGGTCAGGCGCTCCTCGGCGGTCATCCGGGTCGGTTCGTCCAGGCGGCCGCGCGACACCGCGGCGGCGAGCGAGCGACCGATCTGCGCGTGGGCCAGGGCGGCCCGCTCGTCGGTCCGGGCCACCACCGTGGTGTGCAGGCCGGCGACGGCGCCGACCTGCGCGATGCCGCGTGCCATGGTGCCCGACCCGACGACGCCGAGGCGACGCAGTGGACGCGGGGTGCCCGGCAGCCGGGATTCCTGCATGGCAACGGGTTCGTCGGCGTCCGGTCGGTCGTAGTCGTAGAAGCCGCGGCCGACGCGGCGGCCGAGCCGGCCATCGCACGCCATCCGGATGAGGATCGCCGCGGGTCGAACTCCGGCGTCGTCGAGCATGGCGAGGGCGACGTCGATGCCGAGGTCGTCGAGGTGAGCGAGTGGACCCTGCGGCAGGCCGCAGCCGAGGCGCATGGCGGTGTCGACGTCGTCGCGGGTCACGTGGCCTTCGCCGTAGTGCGCGGCGGCGCGATTGAGATACTCCACCACGAGAGCTGTCGCCGTTTGATCCTGCATGCCCGCTACGCTAAGAGCGGGTCTGATGCCGGCGGCACCCCTTTCTCCGCCTGACGGAAAATCCGGGGCTGCTAAGGGTTTCGGCCGTGCCCATTCGGGTCGACTGCCGCGAATCACCGAGCAGTGCTGCGGTCCGTCGCCGGGCCCACACCGCGTGTCGTTGCACAATCGATTGAACGGACAGTCCTGATTGGACGAAGCGCCCCGCTTATTGGGTAGCGGCGACTGTGGATGCGTTCGTAACCTCAATGTGACAGACGGTCGGGGAGTGCATTGTGGTTTGGTCACCGAAACTGGGGCAAATATGCTGATTCGCAGGGCAGGCGTCGACAAGTCGTGAGTATGGCTACCCCATCGGGACGAATACGTCACGGTGGCGCAGGGTAGGCGGGTTGATGGAGTTCCGGGTACTCGGTCCGCTGGAAGCGGTCGACGACGACGGGAGCCGCCTCGACCTGGGGGGTCATCGCCAGCAGATCGTCCTCGCCAGCCTCGCCCTGGAACCGCGCCGGGTGATCTCGGTCGGGCGACTGGTGACCGCGGTCTACGGCGAGCGGCTGCCCAACAGCGCCCGTGCCCAGGTGCAGATCTGCGTCTCCGCGCTCCGGCGGCTGCTGGCGGCCAACGGGCGCCCGGAGGCGATCACCACCCGGCACCAGGGGTACGCCCTGGAGGTGCCCGACGACGATGTCGATCTGCAACGCTACGAGTCGTTGCTCACCCGGGCGGCCGCGACCGCCGACAAGGACGAGGCCGTGCGGCTCTACCGCGAGGCGCTGCGCATGTGGCGCGGCGCGCCGCTGGAGGGCCTGGACAGCGAGCCACTGCGCGCGGCCGCCGACCGACTCGTCGAGCGCCGGCTGGCCGCCGCCGAGGAGTGCATCGATTTCGAGCTCGCCCTGGGCCGACACGTTGACGTGATCGCCGAGCTGACCGGGCTGGTCGCCGCCCACCCGCTGCGCGAGCGGCTGCGCGGGCAGTTGATGCTCGCGCTCTACCGGTCCGGCCGGCAGGCCGAGGCGCTGGAGTGCTATCGCTCGGCCCGGCGGATCCTGATCGAGGATCTCGGCCTGGAGCCCAGCGAGCGGTTGCAGCGGCTGGAGCGCTCGATCCTCGGCTCCGACATCGGGCTCAGCGCGCCGTTGCCCCCGGCGAGGGCCGAGGTCGGGCTGCCCGTCGCGGCCGAGCCGCTGGCGATCCCGCCGCCGGTGGCCCCCGCCGAGCAGGCGGTGCCCACCAGCGTCGGTCCGGTCCTGCCGGTCGCCAACGTCGGTCCGGTCCTGCCGGCCACCGGCGACGGCTCGATCCTGCCGGTCGCCGGTGGCGGCCCGAGCCTGCTGCCCACCGACATCGCGGACTTCACCGGTCGCACCGAACAGGTCCAGGAGATCCAGGAGCGACTCGCCGAGGCCGCAGAGAATCCCGCTCAGTTGGCGGTGCCGATCGTCGTGGTCGCCGGCAAGCCCGGCATCGGCAAGACCTCGTTGTGCGTACACGTCGCGCACCGGCTCGCCTGGCGCTATCCGGACGGCCAGCTCTTCGCCGACCTGCACGGCGGTGCGTCCCGACAGGCCAGTCCGACCCAGGTGCTGGAACGCTTCCTGCGCGGCCTCGGCGTGCCCGGGAACGGGATCCCGGACGACCTGGAGGAGCGCGCGGAGATGTACCGCGATCTGCTGGCCGACCGGCGCATCCTGGTCGTGCTGGACAACGCCGGCAGCGAGACGCAGCTGCTGCCGCTGCTGCCCGGCAACCCCAGCTCCGCGGTGCTGGTCACCAGCCGGCGGCGCCTGGCCGGGCTGCCGGGCGCGGTGCACGTCGAGGTCGATGTCTTCGACTCGGTCCAGTCGATCGCGCTGTTGTCCCGGATAGCCGGCGGCGACCGGGTGCAGGCCGAGGCCGACGCGGCGGCCGAGTTGGCCGAGCTGTGCGGGCAGTTGCCGTTGGCATTGCGGATCGCCGGTGCGCGGCTGTCGGCGCGCCCGCACTGGACGGTGGAGCAGCTCGCCAGCCGGCTGGAGAACGAATCCCGCCGACTCGACGAACTCAAGCACGGTGCCCTGGGGATCCGGGTGAGCATCTCGCTCACCTACGACAACCTGGCCGACGAGGCCCGCCGGCTGTTCCGCCGGCTGGCCCTGCTCGACTTCCCGGCCTTCGGTGGCTGGGTCAGCGCCGCGCTGCTCGACCAGCCGTTGGCCGACGCCCAGGATCTGCTCGACGAACTGGTCGACGCGCAACTGGTGGAGATCACCGGCACCGAGGGAGGTCTGCGCGCCCAGTACCGGCTCCACGATCTCATCCGGGTTTTCGCCCGGGAACGGCTGGCCGTGGAGGACAGCGCCACCGACCGAAGCGCGGCGCTGTCGCGGGTGCTCGGCGCGCTCCTCTTCCTCGCCGAGCAGGCGCACGGGCGGTTGCACGGCTGCGACACTCGGCAGGTGCACAGCCGGGCCGAGCGGTGGACGTTCGCCCCGGAGGTGGTGGCACGGGTCATCCGTGATCCGCTGGGCTGGCTGGAGCGCGAGCGCCTGAACCTGGTCGCCGCCGTGCGCCAGACTGTCAAGGTCGGCCTGATCGAGTTGTGCTGGGACCTCGCGTTCACCTCGGTGACCCTGTTCGAGTCACGGATCTATCTCGACGACTGGCGCGAGACCCACCGGGTGGCCCTGGCCGCGTGCCGATCCGTCGGCGACCAGCGCGGCGAGGCGGTGATGCTGTACTCGACCGGTTCGCTGGGCATCGTCGAGAAGCGCTTCACCGACGCGCGGGAGAACCTGGAGCATTCCGAGGCGCTGTTCAAACAGCTCGGTGCCGAGCACGGTGTCGCCCTGGTCAGCCGCCAACTGGCCTATCTGGACCGGATCGCCAGCGACTTCGACAATGCGACGCGTCGCTACGAGAATGCGTTGGGCGTGCTGCTCGCCGCGGGTGACCTGACGGCGGCGGCCTACGTGCTGAACAGCATGGCGCAGACCGCGTTGGAACGCGGTAACCCGGCGGAAGCCAAGCGGATGTTGCCCCGCGCGCTGGAGCTGAGCCGACAGGCCGGCAGCCGGCGCATCGAGGCGCAGGTGCTGCACCGGCTGGCCGACGCGCACCTGAGCGCCGGGGACCATGCGGCGGCCGTGACAGCGTTCGACGAGACCCTGGCCGTGGTACGCGACCTGGGTGATCCGATCGGCCAGGCGTACGCGCTGCACGGGCTGGGCCTGGGCCACCTCTGCTCCGGCGATCACGAGCAGGCGGAGCGCGCGCTCAACGAAGCGCGAGGGCTGGCGTCCAGCACCGGCGAGCGGATGATCGAGGCGCGGGTCGAACGCAGCCTGGGCGAGTTGAACCTGGCGGTCGGCAAGGCACCGCAGGCGGTGGTGCACCTGCACCGGGCCCTGAGCCTGTTCCGCAGCATCCAGGCACCGATGTTCGAGGCGCGGGTGCTGGTGATGCTCGGCGAGGCGTACGCGGTCGCAGGTGGCGGCGACAAGCCGTACGCGGTCGCAGGTGGCGGCGACCAGCCGTACGCCGAGCCGGCGGACGCTGCGGCGGCAGCCACGCCGGCCCACCGCGAGGTGACCGCGAAGTAGCTGCGGCGGTCTGTCTGGTCGCCGCTGTGACCGTGCGGGTTGCGGCAACGAGTTGCATGAAAAAACGGTGTGCGGGCGATTGGCCTACACACCGTCTCTTGCTGTCGCGGGTCGTTCGGCAGCACGAATCCGCAGTCGTTGGGCACCCTGTCCGGTGCGGCGTCGATCAGGTCCAGGGCCAGTTGTCCATCGTGGTGGAGTTCACGGTCGTCTCGCCGGCGGAAGGAGCGACGTCGGCGTGCGCGGCGGTGACACCGACCAGGGTGAGTCCGATACCGAACAAGCCGGCGACGATGGCCTTGGCGATGTGTGCAGCAGTCGAACGCATGGTGAATCCTCGTTTCATAGCGGATTACCGGCTGCCTTGACTGTGTTGCGGCAGCGGTTCTGGAAACGAAGTTATGGCCCTGGCCCATTGACACACTATTGAAGTTCTTCCTGCCTCCAATGGTCGGCGACGGCCGCGACGATAGATATTCGAATGCATGGCGATAGCAGCCCATTCGATGATCGCGGAAACCAGGCGCCCGCGCAGTCGCGGGCCGAACAGGAGCAAAAGTCGATGAAGGTCACTGCACAGGCCCTTGATGTGGTATATGGCCAACCCGCAGCCGGAGTTCCGACCCGGCTGGAACGACGTACGCCGAAGGGCTGGGAGCCGGTGGCCGAGATCGCGGTTGTCGTCGGTCTCCTCGCCGACACGGACGCCTGCCAGATCCAGGTACTGCTGGCGCCGTACTCGTGCTCGATGTTCCTCGGTGCCCGCAGCTGACGTCGAAGGGCGCGCCTCGCGCGCCGTCGTGATGAACGCGCCGCGACGACCACCACGCCGCGGCGATGATCAAGGAGGACAGCATGCATTCCTTTCCCAACGCGGTGAAGCGCTACCGGCCGGCCGTCCATGAACCGCTGCCGGACCGCACCTGGCCGGATCGCGTCATGTCCGCGGCCCCCCGCTGGCTCTCGACCGACCTTCGCGACGGCAACCAGTCGCTGGTCAACCCGATGGACCCGGTCCGGAAGCTGAGCATGTTCCGGCTGTTGGTGACGATGGGCTACCGGGAGATCGAGGTCGGCTTCCCGTCGGCGAGCAGGGATGACCACGACTTCCTGCGGCTGCTCATCGAGAAGGACCTGATCCCCGACGACGTACGGATCACGGTGTTGGTCCAGGCGCGCGACGACCTGATCCGGCGCACCGTGCAGAGCCTGGTCGGCGCGCCCCGCGCCACTGTGCACCTCTACAACGCGACCTCGCCGCTGTTTCGCCGGCTGGTGCTCGGCGTCGACCGGGACGGGTGCCGGCAACTCGCCGTGCACGGCACCCAGCTGATGATGAAGTACGCCGAGGAGAGCCTCGCCGACTGCGACCTGGGCTACCAGTACTCGCCCGAGCTGTTCAACGACACCGAGGCGGACTTCTCCCTGGAGGTCTGCGAGGCGGTGATGGACGTGTGGCAGCCGGAGCCCGGCCGGCCGATCATCCTGAACTTCCCGACCACCGTCGAACGCACCATGCCCAACGTGTTCGCGGACCGGATCGAGTGGATGGACCGGCATCTGAGCCGGCGCGAGCACCTGTGTCTGTCGGTGCATCCGCACAACGACCGGGGTACCGGGGTGGCCACCGCCGAGCTGGCTGTGCTCGCCGGTGCCGAGCGCATCGAGGGCTGTCTGTTCGGCAACGGCGAGCGGGCCGGCAACGTCGACCTGGTGACGCTCGGGCTGAACCTGTTCAGCCAGGGTGTCGACCCGGGCATCGACTTCTCCGGCCTGGACCGGATCCGGCGCACCGTCGAGCGGTGCACCGAGCTGCCGGTGCACCCCCGGCACCCGTACGCCGGTGACCTGGCCTACACCGCCTTCTCCGGCTCCCACCAGGACGCCATCAACAAGGGCTTCGCCGAGCAGAGCCGGGTCGCGGCCGAGCAGGGCATTCCGGTCGACGAGGTCGTCTGGGAGATTCCCTATCTGCCGATCGACCCGCAGGACGTGGGCCGCGCCTACGAGAGCGTGGTGCGGATCAACAGCCAGTCCGGCAAGGGTGGGGTGGCGTACGTGCTGAGTTCCCGGCTCGGGCTGCATCCACCGCGGGATCTGCAGCTGGAGTTCGCCGGCCTGGTGCAGTCCTACGCCGACGCCGAGGGCGGCGAGATCGACCCCGAGCGGGTGTGTGCCCTGTTCCGCGACGAATACGTGTCCGGGTCGTTGATGGTGGTGCCGCTGGCGACGGCCCGTCCGGTCGCCGCGTACCTGCACATCGACGGCGCCGCGTTCACCGTCGGCGGGCAGCGCACCGATGAACTGGAACGGATCGGGCGGGCGCTGGCCCGCTGGGGCGTCGAGGTGCGCGCGGTGCACCGTACCGGCACCGGCCTGGCCGACTCGACCGGCCTGGTCGTCTACGCGGAGCTGCGGGTGGGCGACGAGACGTTGTGGGGCGCCGGCATCGAGGCCGACCTGCCGGCGGCGGTGTCGGCCGCGGTGCGTTCGGCGGTGGCCCGGGTCGGTCGGACCCCGCTGGCACCGGCTTCGGAGCGGGACCAGGCACCTGCTGTCGCGCCGCGCTACGCCCGGGCCGGGTGAGCACAATCGACGGATGGCGCGGCGATAGGGGTACGACAGCGGCCGTCCGTAGCGTCTGGAGTACCGGCCGATCCCAGGTGAGCGAGCCGGAGCTGCGATCGTATCGAGAGGATGATCATGAAGTTGGTCGAGCGCGCGGACGCGATCGCCACGCTGGACGGCCTCCTTGCCTCAGCCGTCGCCGGCAAGGGACGGATCGCCGTCATAGCGGGCGCGGTGGCGTCCGGCAAAACCGAGTTGTTGAACACGTACGCCGACCGGGCGGTGGACCGCGATGCGCTGGCGATCACCGCGATCGGTGCGGACGCCGAGCGTGACCTGCCGCTCGGTGTGCTCACCCAGTTGCTGCTCGACGCGCCACTGGTGCCCGAGGAGCAGCGGCGCGCGATGAACCTGCTCTACGAAGGGGTCCGCGCCGACGACTGCGACAACCAGATCGACCCGCAGATCGTGCACGCCCTCTGCACGATCCTGCTGGAGCTGTCCCACCGCTATCCGCTGATCATCGCGGTCGACGACATCGACCGGGCCGACCGGCTGTCGATCGTCTGCCTGTCCTACCTGGCCCGGCGGGCGCGCTTCGCGCCGATGCTGTTGCTGTTCACCCAGACCGAGCAGGGCCGCCGGAACGAGGTCGGACTCGACACGGAGGCGCTCTGGCGGCCGCCGCACGGCTCGCGGATCGTCCTGTCGGCCCTGTCCGCCGACGCGGTGCGCGAGCTGGCGACCAGCTACGTCGGCGACACCGACGCCGAGCGGCTGGTACCGGCCTGGCAGCACGTCAGCGGTGGCAACCCGCTGCTGCTGCGTGGCCTGCTCGACGATCACCGCGAGGCGTCGGCAGCCGGCGTCGCGGCCGGCAGCGAACCAGTGACCGGGGAGAACTTCGCCCGGGCGGTGGTGTCCTGCCTGCACCGCACCAGCGCCCGGGTGCTGCGGGTGGCCCGGGGGCTGGCGGTCTGCGCCGATCTCGCGCTGCTCGAGCAGTTGGTCCCGGACGATGCCGCGCAGATCAGCCAGGCGGTACGCACGCTGACCACGATGGGCCTGCTGTCCGGTGCGGACTTCCGGCATCCGGCCGCTCGTGCGGCGGTGCTGGCCGACATCGACGAGCTGGACCGCGTGGACCTGTTCGGCCGGGCCGCGGTGCTCGCGCATCGCGGTGGCGCGTCCAGTGCGGTGGTCGCCGAGCATCTGGTCGGCGCCGGCGACGTCAGCGAGGCGTGGGCCGTGCCGGTGCTGGAGGATGCTGCCCGGCAGTCGCTGCGCGAGGGCCAGGTGGTGGCGGCGGTACGCTACCTGCAACTCGCGCTGGGCGCCTGCACCGACAGCCAGCGTCGCGCCCGGATCACCGCCGTCCTGGTCCGCGCCGAATGGCGGATCAACCCGAGCGCGCCGACCGGATACCTTCCCGAGCTGGCCGCCGCCCTGCGCGGCGGGCACCTGCGCGGGGTGGACGCGTTGGTGCTGACCAAGGCGCTGCTCTGGCACGGCCAGTTCGCCGAAGCTCGGGAGGCGTTCGAGCTGATCAGCGCCCACAGCAGCAAGGCCGACGCGGAGACGCTGGCCGAGTTGGTCATCACCCGGCCACTGATGCTGGCGACGTACCCGTCGTTCCGGCCGCTGCTCCACCCGGGCATCCAGCCGCCGGTGGCGATGCCGACGGTCTCGGCCAGTCATCGGCTGTCGGCGGCCACCGCGCTGGCCGGAGTGCTCAGCGACGGCCCGTCGGAGCGGGCGATCGCAGTCGCCGAACGGGTCCTGCGCAACTCGCGGCTGGACGAGATGAGCCTGGACACCGTGGAGAGTGCGTTGCTGGCGCTCACCTACGGTGGCTGCCCGGCCAGCGCCGCGGTGTGGTGCGACGCGTTCGTCGACGAGGCGCGGATGCGGCGTTCGCCGAGCCGGCAGGCGCGGCTGGCGGCCATCCGCGCGGAGATCTCGATGCGCCTGGGCGACCTGACCGGGGCACGGCAGTACGCCACCGACGCGCTGACGGTGATGCCGTCGAGCAGTTGGGGCGTAGCGGTGGGCGGTCCGCTCGCGGTTCTGATCATGGCGACCACCGCGATCGGCGACTTCGGTGCGGTCCGCGACCACCTGGACCAGCCGGTACCGGAGGAGATGTTCCAGACCCGCTTCGGTTTGCACTACCTGTACGCCCGGGGCCGGTACAGCCTCGCCGTCGGTGAGCTGGCGTTGGCGCTGCGCGACTTCAAGCTCTGCGGCCAGTTGGCCGCCCAGTGGGGGATGGACACCCCCGGCCTGGTGCCGTGGCGGGTGGACGCGGCCGAGACGCTACTGCGGATGAACTCGCCGGAGCAGGCTCAGCGTCTGGTCGAGGACCAGCTGAACCGCTGCGGTGACGGCCAGCCGCGGGTGCGCGCCATGGCCCTGCGCCTGTATGCGGCCTGCGGTGAGCTCCGGCATCGGCCGATGTTCCTGCGGCAGGCCGCCGATCTGCACAACGGCGGTGACGACTACGAGCTGGCCCGGACCCTCGTCGACCTGACCGAGGCGTTCCAGACGCTTGGCGAGTCGCGGCGGGTCCGCCTCATCGCCCGGCGGGCGCATGCCACCGCCGAGAAGGCAGGGGCGCTATCGCTGCTCAAGGCGCTGACCCTGGAGACCGGCTGGGACGAAGGGGACTCCGCGGAAGCGATCAACCCGGTCGTGGCGGTGGCGGTGCTGAGCGAGGCCGAGCATCGGGTCGCCGCCCTGGCGGCGGCCGGTTACAGCAACCGGGAGATCTCCGAGAAGCTGTTCATCACGATCAGCACGGTGGAGCAGCATCTGACCCGTACGTACCGCAAGTTGAACGTCGCCCGCCGTGGCGACCTGCCGGCGAGTCTGAGCCCGGACTACTCCGCCAGCGTCTGAGCGACAGGCAGCAGGCCGCACCCGTCGGGTGCGGCCTGCCGTGGCTTCGCCAGTGGTGCGGATCGACCACCGGTTCAGACGACGGCGAACGCGGGGGCCACCACCGCGATGGCGGTCACGACCAGCCCGTGCCGGGCCAGCCAGCGGCCGTTGAAGCCGGTGAGCCGGCGTCCGTGCAGCTGCCCCTCCGTCGCCAGTATCCGAGCCTCGAAGGTGCCGGCCAGCGGGTCGAAGGTGATGTCGGCGTCCTCGAAGTCCAGCCAGCGCGCGGTGAGCGGGAACCAGGCCTTGTAGACGGATTCCTTGGCGCTGAACAGCAACCGGTCCCAGCACACGTCCGGGTGTTCGCGCCGTAGCAGGCCGATCCGGTCCCGTTCCTGGGGCAGCGACACGGCCGGCAGGACGTCGTCGAGCAGCGGCGCGTTCGGCTCGGCGTCGATGCCGATGGTGGTGACGACCTCGGATTCGGCGAGCACCGCCGCCCGGTAGCCGTCGCAGTGCGTGATGCTGCCGATCAGGCCGGCCGGCCAGCGCGGCTCGCCGCGCGGCCCCGGCGGAACCGACGCCGGTGCGCGTCCGAGGCGGGCCATCGCCTGCCGGGCGCACCAGCGGCCGGTGGTGAACTCGCGCCGCCGTTTGTCGACCGCGCGACGGACCACCCTCTCCTCGTCCGGGAAGAGAAACGGGTCGGGTGCCTCGGTGAAGGTGTCCACGGCGACGGTGCCGGCCGGGAGAATGGCCTCGATCATGGCACGCTCCGAACCGGTGACTGTTTCTCCGTTCCCGCCGTCGATGGCGGCGGGGCGCTCTTGTCGACAGTGGGCATGTATCGAATGCTAAAGACCGGCACCGCGTACCGGAATGCACGGCGGCGGTCTCTCGGGCTTGAGCCGGCACGGTTACGGGAGCGCCGGGGCGAGTAGGGGAGGTGCCGGGCAGTGCCCGACGGGTGGTCACCGGGCCACCAGGCCCCGATCGGTGAACTGGGCCCGGACCCGGTCGAGCAGCTCGGGCGTGGGCGGTTCGGTGTCGGCGCACGGAAACGGCAGCCCCAACTCGCGGTACTTGTGCGCCCCGAGCCGGTGGAACGGCAGCACCTCGACGCGCTGCACCGTGGGCAGGGTGGCGACGAAGTCGGCGACGCCAGCCACGTTGGCCGGGTCGTCGGTGAGACCGGGCACGAGGACGAAGCGGATCCAGATCGGGGTGCCCCGCTCGGCGAGACGGCGGGCGAAGCGCAGCGTCGGCGCGATCTCGCCGGTGCGGGTGACCCGGCGGTAGGTCGCCGGATCCCAGCTCTTGATGTCCAGCAGCACCAGATCGGTCGCGTCGAGCAGCTCCGGGGTGGCGCGATCGCCGAGGAAGCCGCTGGTGTCCAGCGCGGTGTGCAGCCCCAGTTCCGCACAGCGGCGCAGCACGGCCGTGGTGAACCGGGCCTGTTGCAGCGGCTCGCCGCCGCTGAGTGTGACGCCACCGCCGGCCACCTTGATGAAGCGCTCGTACCGCCGGATCTCGGTGACCAGGTCGTCCACCGTCATGGCCCGTCCGCTGCGCTGGTACCAGGTGTCGGGGCTGTGGCAGAAGCGGCAGCGCAACGGGCAGCCGGCGAGGAACGCGACGAAGCGGGTGCCGGGTCCGTCCACTCCGGTGGAGGTGTCGAAGGAGTGGACGGACCCGACCACCGCACCGGCGGGGACGAGGTGCGGGCGGGACAGCCAGACCATCCGCGTCATCACAGCCGGCCGTGGACGGTGCGGGAGATGACGTCGCGCTGCTGCTCGCGGGTCAGCCGGACGAAGTTCACCGCGTACCCGGACACCCGGATGGTCAGCTGCGGGTACCGCTCGGGGTGTGCCATGGCGTCTTCGAGGGTGGCCCGGTCGAGGACGTTGACGTTGAGGTGGAAACCGCCCGAATCCGTGTAACCGTCGAGCACCCCCACGAGATTGTCGATCTGCTCGTCGCGGGTCCGACCGAGCCCGTCCGGAGTGACCGTGGCGGTGAGCGAGATGCCGTCGCGGGCGCTGGCGTACGGCAGCTTCGCCACCGACAGCGCCGCCGCGACCAGGCCGTGGGTGTCCCGGCCGTTCATCGGGTTCGCGCCCGGCGCGAACGGCTCACCGAGCCGCCGACCGTCCGGGGTGTTGCCGGTGTGCTTGCCGTAGACCACGTTGGAGGTGATGGTGAGCACCGACAGGCTCGGCTCGGCGCCCCGGTACGTCGGTTGCTCCCGTACCTTGTCCATGAAGCGCCGCACCAGGTCCACGGCGATGGCGTCGGCCCGGTCGTCGTTGTTGCCGAAGGCGGGATAGTCGCCGTCGACGGCGTAGTCGGTGACCAGGCCGGTGCTGTCGCGCAGCACCTTGACCTGGGCGTGCTTGATCGCCGAGAGGCTGTCGACGGCGACGGAGAGCCCGGCGATCCCGGTGGCGAGGAAGCGGTGCACCGGGTGGTCGTGCAACGCCATCTCCAGCCGCTCGTAGGCGTACTTGTCGTGCATGTAGTGGATGACGTTCAGTGCGCGGACGTAGGTGCGGGCGAGCCAGTCGAGGGTCCGGTCGAAGGCGGCCAGCACGGTGTCGTAGTCCAGCACGTCGTCGCTGACCGGCGGCGTCGCGGGCGCGACCTGCTCGCCGCTGATCTCGTCCCGGCCACCGTTGATCGCGTAGAGCAGGGCCTTGGCGAGGTTGGCGCGGGCGCCGAAGTACTGCATGTCCTTGCCGACGCGCATCGCCGACACGCAGCAGGCGATCGCCGTGTCGTCGGAGTACGCCGGCCGGATCAGGTCGTCGTTCTCGTACTGGATGGCGCTGGTGTCCAGCGACACCTGCGCACAGAAGCGTTTGAAACCGGCGGGCAGGTCGGCCGACCAGAGCACGGTCAGGTTCGGCTCCGGCGCCGGACCGAGGTTGTACAGCGTCTGCAGGTACCGGAAGCTGGTGCGGGTAACCAGCGGCCGACCGCCCGCGTCGACGCCGCCGATCGCCTCGGTCACCCAGGTGGGGTCGCCGGAGAACAACTCGTCGTACTCTGGGGTACGCAGGAACCTGATGATCCGTAGCTTGATCACGAAGTCGTCGATCAGTTCCTGGGCGGCGGACTCGGTGAGCCGGCCCTCGGCGATGTCCCGGTCCAGGTACACGTCGACGAACGTCGACGTGCGGCCCAGCGACATGGCGGCGCCGTTCTGTTCCTTGGTGGCGGCCAGGTAGGCGAAGTAGAGCCACTGGATCGCCTCGCGGCCGGTGGTGGCGGGCGCGCTGATGTCGTGGCCGTAGCCGGCGGCCATCTCCTTGAGTTCGCCGAGGGCGCGGATCTGCTCGGCCAACTCCTCCCGGTCCCGGATGACCTCCTCGGTGCCGGGGCGGTCGTCCAGGGACGCCTTGATCGCCGCACGTTCGGCGACGAGGCGGTCGACGCCGTAGAGCGCGACCCGCCGGTAGTCGCCGATGATCCGGCCACGGCCGTACGCGTCGGGAAGCCCGGTGACGATGTGCGAGCGCCGCGCCGCCAGCACGTCCGCGGGATAGGCGTCGAAGACCCCGGCGTTGTGGGTCTTGCGGTACGTGGTGAAGATGCGGCGCACCTGCGGGTCCATGGCGAAGCCGTACGCGGTGAGCCCGTTCTCCACCATGCGCAGCCCACCGTTGGGCATGATCGCCCGGCGCAGCGGCGCGTCGGTCTGCAACCCGACGATCAGCTCGCGGTCCCGGTCGATCCACCCGGGCGCGTGGGAGGTGATAGTGGCGGGGGTGTGCGGGTCGACGTCGTAGATGCCGCGTTCGCGTTCGGCGACGAACATGTCGCGTAGCCGGTTCCACAACTGAATGGTCCGCGGGGTGGGCCCGGCGAGGAACTGGGCGTCGCCGCGGTACGGGGTGACGTTGTCGCGGACGAACGCGGCCACGTCGACCCGGTCGCGCCAGGCGTCGCCGTGGAAGCCGCGCCACGGGTCGGACCCCACCGCCGCGTGCTGCTCGGGTCGGACTGCCGTGCTGTGCTGCTGGACCATGTCTCCTCCTGGAAGCTCTCTTCGAGCCTCTCCCGGGGACAGCCGGGCGGTCAGGGGCGAAAGACCCGGGCGGTCCGGGCCGCTGGACACCGGCGCGGACGCCGGTGCGGCGGCGACGATCGGGAGGTGACCGGACGACGTGACCCGGCATCGACGATCGGAGTGATCCATGACCGCCGCGACCGCGACGAGCCTTTCGCCGACCTCGGTCCCGCCGCCGCAGCCCGGGCCGGCCAGCACGCCCGCGACGGCCATCGACGTCCTGGTCGGCAATGGACTCCAGGCGCTCGACGACTACGCCGCCTTGGACCAGGAGCACGTCGACCGGATCGTGGCGAAGGCCTCGGTGGCGGCGCTGAGCCGGCACGCGGACCTGGCCCGGATGGCGGTGACCGAGACCGGTCGCGGCGTCTTCGAGGACAAGGCCGTCAAGAACATCTTCGCCTGTGAGCACGTGACCAATCACATGGCGAGTCTGAAGACGGTCGGGGTCATCGCCCGGGACGAGATCAACGGCATCGTCGAGATCGCTGAGCCGGTCGGCGTGGTCTGCGCCGTCACCCCGGTCACCAACCCGACGTCGACGACCATCTTCAAGGCGCTGCTCGGCCTGAAGACCCGCAACCCGATGATCTTCGCCTTCCATCCGGCCGCCCAACGGTGCAGTGCCGAGGCGGCCCGGGTGGTCCGGGACGCCGCCGTAGCCGCGGGCGCGCCCGAGCACTGCATCCAGTGGATCGAGCAACCCTCCGTCGAGGCCACCGGCGCACTCATGAAACACCCGGGCGTGTCCACGATCCTGGCCACCGGCGGCAACGGCATGGTGCGCGCGGCCTACTCGTCGGGCAAGCCGGCGCTCGGTGTCGGTGCCGGCAACGTGCCGGCGTACGTCCATCGCGGCGCGAGGCTGCGCCGGGCGGTGCACGACATCGTGCTGTCGAAGTCGTTCGACAACGGCATGGTCTGTGCCTCCGAGCAGGCGGCGATCATCGATCGCGAGGTGTATCCGGCGGCGCTGGTCGAGTTCCAGCGGCTGCACGCCCACGTGGCCACCGCCGACGAGAAGCGCCGGATCGAGGAATTGGTCTTCGGCGCGGCCGCCGGTGGCACCGACTGTGCGGGTGCGCGGCTCAACCCGCAGGTCGTCGGCCAGAGCGCGGCGTGGATCGCCGAGCGCGCCGGCCTGACCGTGCCGGCCGACACGTCGGTGCTCCTGGTCGAGGTGGACCAGGTCGGCCCGGCCGAACCGCTCACCCGGGAGAAGCTCTGCCCCGTGCTGGCGGTGCTGCGCGCCGAGTCGACCGAGGAGGGCATCCGGTACGCCGAGCAGATGGTGGAGCTGAACGGCCTCGGCCACAGCGCGGTCATCCATACCGAGGACGCGCGGCTCGTCGAGGAGTACGGACGGCGGGTCAAGGCGGTGCGCATCATCTGGAACGCTCCCGCGTCGCAGGGCGGCATCGGCGACATGTACAACGCGTTCCTGCCGTCGTTGACGCTGGGCTGCGGCAGCTACGGACGCAACTCGGTGTCGAACAACGTCACCGCGGTCGACCTGCTCAACATCAAGCGGATCGGCCGCCGGACCAACAACCTGCAGTGGTTCAAGGTTCCGCCGAAGATCTACTTCGAGCCGAACGCGATCCGTTACCTGGCCGACCTGCCCGACGTGCACCGGGTCACCGTGGTCACCGACCACACGATGACCCGGCTGGGGTACGTCGACCGGCTGATCACCGTGCTGCAGCAGCGACCCGGGCGGGTGGCGTTGCAGATCATCGACGACGTCGAACCGGAGCCGAGCGTCGCCACCGTGGACCGGGGCGCGGAGCTGATGCGGTCCTTCCAACCCGACACGATCATCGCGTTGGGCGGCGGGTCGGCGATGGACGCCGCCAAGGTGATGTGGCTGCGCTACGAGCACCCGGAGGTGGTCTTCGCCGACATGCGGGAGAAGTTCTTCGACATCCGCAAGCGGGCGTTCAAGTTCCCGACGCTGGGGGAGCGGGCCCGACTGGTCTGCATCCCCACCACCTCCGGTACCGGCGCCGAGGTGACTCCGTTCGCGGTCATCACCGACACCGCCACCGGCAAGAAGTTCCCCCTCGCCGACTACGCGCTGACGCCGAGCGTGGCCATCGTCGACCCGGTGCTCGCCGCCGACCTGCCGCCCAGAATCACGGCGGACAGCGGCTTCGACGCGCTGACCCACGCCACCGAGTCGTACGTTTCCGTCTACGCCAACGACTTCACCGACGGCCTCGCGTTGCAGGCCATCAAGCTGATCTTCAATTACCTGGAGCGGGCGGTACGCGACGGCGCGGCCGACGCCGAGGCCCGGGAGAAGATGCACAACGCGGGAACCATCGCCGGCATGGCCTTCGGCAGTGCCTTCCTGGGCATCGTGCATGCCATGTCGCACACGCTGGGAGCCACCTTCCACGTGGCGCACGGACGCACGAACGCGATCCTGCTGCCGCACGTCATCCGCTACAACGGCGCCACCCCGGCGAAGCTGACCGGGTGGCCCAAGTACGAGCACTACCGGGCGCCGGAGCGGTTCCAGGACATCGCCCGGATGCTGGGCCTGCCGGCCGCCACCGCGCAGCAGGGCGTCGAGTCGTACGCCGCCGCGGTGGAGCGGCTGCGCGACGCCGTCGGCATCGAGCCGTCCTTCCAGGCCGTCGGTGTGGACGAGGAGGCGTTCCTCGCGGCCCTGCCGCAGCAGGCGCTCAACGCCTACGAGGACCAGTGCGCCCCGGCAAACCCCCGGATGCCGATGCTCGACGACATGCAGGACCTCATGCGAGCCGCGTACTACGGGAAGTGATCATCGTCGCCGAGCGCGCACTGTGCGGACAGCCCGTCCGGCGGGCCGCGACCGGTCTGGTTCGCTCACTGGGCGGGCTGGAACAGCTCGATGAGGTTTCCCGCCGGGTCGGAGAGCAGAATCTGGCGACCACCAGGACCGCTGACGGTGTCGCTGCGGAACTTCAGCCCGGCGTCACGCAACCTGCTGATCTCGGCGTCGAGATCCTCGACGGGCAGGTGGATCCGATTACGCCCGGGCTCGCTGGCGTCAGCCGGGGTGGCGCGGGCGCCGGAGCTGGGGGCACCGGAGAGCAGCAGCCGCAGCCGACCGCGGATCACGTCGGCGAAGGCGGGCGCGGCGCTCATGTTCAGCGTGAAGCCGAGGTGAGTGGTGTAGAAGTCGATGGCGGCCTGAACGTCATCGACGATGTACCGGACGCTGGCGTACTTGTCGTCTCCGGTCATGGGTGAGTTGCTCCTTCACATTCGTTGACGAAGCCGCGGCAGGCGCTGGAGGTGCGGTCATCCTGCGCCGCCGGGGCGACGGAGGCGCTTGACTCGGCGGGGCCACGACACGAAGATACGCCAAGTAGGAAGAGTGCATCAAGCGTATTTGATGAGATTGCTCAAGGAGGTGACGGATTGCCGCCCGGTCACCGTCCGACGACCTCACCGAACACCCTGTCCCGGCGGTTGGGCACCGGGGACGCGGTAGTGATCGGGCTCGGCTCGATGATCGGCGCGGGAGTCTTCGCCGCCTTCGGTCCCGCGGCTCGCGCAGCGGGCGCCGGCCTGCTGGTCGGCCTGCTGATCGCGGCGATGATCGCGTACTGCAACGCAGTGGCCTCGGCGCAGCTGGCCGCGGCCTCGCCGACCTCTGGTGGCACGTACATCTACGGGCGGGAACGCATTGGACAGTGGGCCGGCTTCACCGCCGGCTGGGGTTTCGTCGTCGGCAAGACCGCCTCCTGCGCCGCCATGGCGCTCACCTTCGCCTCGTACGCCGTACCGGGGCCATGGTGGGGCCAACGCGCGCTGGCGGTGGTGTCCGTCGTGGCGCTGGCCGCGCTCAACTACCGGGGCGTGACCAGGACGGTTTTCCTGACCCGGCTGCTGGTCGCCGCGAGCACGACCGCCCTGGCTGTCGTCGTGGTGGCGGTCGCAGTCGGCGGCGACGCCGGCCCGGCGAACCTGGGCGGTTGGCCGACGCTTGACGGCGGCGGGATATACGGCATATTGCAGGCCGCCGGGCTGCTGTTCTTCGCCTTCGCCGGCTACGCCCGGATCGCCACGATGGCCGAGGAGGTCCGAGAGCCGGCACGTGCGATTCCTCGTGCCATCCCGATCGCCCTGTTCATCACCGTCGCCGTCTACCTGGTGGTGGCGATCACGGCCCTGCTGGCGGCTGGCCCCCATCGGCTGGCCGACGCCGCAGCGCCACTGGTCACCGCCGTGCAGGCCGCAGGGGTGCCCATCGCGGCCCCCGTGGTCCGCGTCGGTGCCGCGCTCGCCTCGCTGGGTGCGCTGCTGGCCCTGATCGCCGGCATCGGCCGCACCAGCCTCGCCATGGCTCGGCACGGTGACCTTCCCCGCTGGCTGGGTGCCGTCCATCCTCGATACCGCGTCCCGCACCATGCCGAGATCGCGCTCGCGGCCGTGGTCGGCGCGGTGGTCGCCTCCGTTGACCTGCGCGGGG
Organism: Micromonospora sp. C95; assembly: GCF_018070465.1. GTDB lineage: Bacteria > Actinomycetota > Actinomycetes > Mycobacteriales > Micromonosporaceae > Micromonospora. The sequence continues at coordinate 29,483 of NZ_JAGPXT010000003.1, read as the reverse complement.
TTATCGGTTTCTCCTCCTTCGGCGTGTTGGTCTACTACGCCATCGCGAACGTCGCCGCCTTCCGGCAGCCCCGGCGCGAGCGGCGGTGGCCTCGCTGGCTCAACGTGCTGGGTGTCGCCGGCTGTCTGGTTCTGGTGGCGACTCTGCCGTGGCAGTCGGTGATCGCCGGTCTGGTCATGTTCGGCCTGGGATTGGCCGGCCGCGCGATCGTCTTGGCTGTCCGTTCGTCGCGAGTGGCCTGAGGCGAGGCGTTCCGTCCTGCCTGACGACCGCAGACCGAATCTAATGAACCAAAGCTGATTGTTCTAACGAACCAGCTTGATGTAATCTCGGCATGTGACGTGCTGCACCGTCGGAGCTACTCCATGTGCTGAAGCTGCGTCCAGCGACGGGGCGCGCCAACGATTCGACGTGCCGGCCCGATCGAAGCGAAATCCGTGCGTCCGGGCCGCTGGGGCCGAACGGCCGGCTGCCGAGTCCCGCTGCCGGACGAGCCGTGAGTGAAGCCAGCGTGGGAGGTCGCGTCGGTGGCGGACAGGCGTCAGACGGCCGAGAGAGATGAGGGAGAGCGATATGGGTGACCAGGCAGCTCAGCGAGGTAGCCCCGGTAGCCAGGGGGCAATCCAGCGAGATCAGTGGTGGCTGGTGATCGCTGCGGGACTGGCAGTCTTCATGGCGTCCGTTGACATGAGCATCGTCAACGTGGCGCTGCCCGCCATCGAGCAGGACTTCGGGATCGCAACGAGCATGACCGAGTGGGTGGTGCTCGCCTACCTGCTGCCGCTCGCCGGACTGGCACTGCCCAGCGGCCGGTGGCTGGACAACGTCGGGCGGCGCCCGGCGCTGGCGTTCTCGTTGGCCGGATTCGCCCTGGCCAGTCTCGCGGCCGGGCTGGCACCCAACCTGGCCTTCCTGATCGGCGCGCGACTGGTTCAGGGTACGTTCGGTGCGCTTCTCTTCTCTCTGGTGCCGGCGCTGGTGACGACGGCTGTTCGGCCGCAGGCACGCGGTCGTGCGATGGGTGTGATCACCACGCTCGGTCCGGTGGGGCTCATCAGCGGGCCCGGACTCGGCGGCCTGCTCGTCGATGCCATGGGATGGCCCTGGATCTTCTTCGTCAACCTGCCGGTGAGCGTTCTCGTCATGGCGGTCGGCCTGCGCCTGCTGTCGCCGGGCGCGCCCCTGCGTGCGCCGGATCGTCGGTGGTTCACCGAGGCCCTGCTGCTCAGTGGAGCGGTCGCGTCGGTACTGCTCGCCCTGTCCTTCACCGCGAGCGACGGTGTGCCGTGGATGCTCCTCGCGCTTCTCGCGGTACCCCTGCTCCTGCTCTGGCTGCGGCTGCCCACCAGTGAAGCCCTGAAGGGTCTGTTCCGTACGCCGGGTGAGGTCGGCCCCCACCTTGCGCTCCTACTGGCCGCCACGGCCATCGGCACCGTCTTCTTCATCTCCCCGTTCTTCCTCCAACAGGAACTCGGTGCATCTCCGGCGGCGATCGGCCTCACCGTGCTGGCCTTCCCGGCGGGGATGGCGTTGATGGGACCGATCGGAGGCTTCCTGGGCGACTGGTGGGGCTCTCGGCGGACGGCCCTCGTGGGAACCTCGTTGTTCACCGTCGGTCTGGTTCTTCTGCTGCCGTTGGACACGTCGTGGGGCCTGGGTGACCTGGCGTGGCGGCTGTTCCTGGCGGGCTGCGGCAACGGTCTGTTCAACGCCCCCAACATGGCCATGGCGATGAGCCACGCTCCCCAGCGTCTACTGGCGACCACCGGCTCGTCGACGAACCTCTCCCGCACCATGGGTTTCGCGTTGGGGCCGGCGCTGGCGACCCTGATGTGGTCTCTGTCCTCCTACGAGATCGCCGGGATGCGGAGCGCCATGATCCTGGCTGCGCTGCTCAGCGCGCTCTCCGTCGTCGCTCTCGCGCGGACCCGGATACCGAAACAGCCGACGGCCGTGGTGCAGGAGCAGCCCGGTGTGCGCGACGCGGTGCCGTAGGGCGCAGGCTCCCTCGTCGTCGCCTCGGTGGCACTTGACGGCCGAGCCATCGTCGCCACGAAATGCATCGTCAGTTTCGACCCAGAGAGGAACCGCCATGAAGATCGAGGTCGACCAGGAGAAGTGCTGCGGCGCCGGTCAGTGCGCCTTGATCGCACCGGAGGTGTTCGCCCAGCGTGACGATCGCATCGTCGTGTTGCTGGTTCCGGTGCCTGACGAGTCGCTGCACGATCCGGTGCGTGACGCGGCTGAGGCCTGCCCGATGTCCGCGATAACCCTGCTGGAGGACGTTCCCGTCTCCGGCTAGTGCGCTGTCCCAGGAACGTTGGCGGTGTCGCGGCTGGCGTGGCCCGATGAACGCTGCTGGCCACCGCACGAGCACCACCCATGCCGTGGCAGCCGTGGCTGGCTTCTCAGAAGCTCAGCCACGGCTGCCTGGTTGCGGCAAGGTGAAGTGCCATCTCACCGTCTCAGCGCGGTGAGGTGTTCTTTCGTCTGTGGCCAGCGTCGCCAGGCCAGGATGGAGACCACAATCAACCAGGCCAGCGGCACCCAGGGCGGGTCGTTGACGATGAAGAGATTGGTGTAGACAGCCCCCACCAACAACGCCGCCAGTCCGGAGGCGGCGAGGCTGACAAGCGCGGGGATCAGCACACCGATCCCGCCCACCAGTTCCACCACGCCGATGAAGTACCGCAGCTCCTGGCCACCACCAATACGGTCGAACAGGTCCACCATCGCGGGCAGGCCGAAGAGCTTCACCAGGCCGCCGATGATGAAGTCGACGCCGACAATCGCCTGCACGACCCACAGCACGCGGTTCGCCACGCGCCCCTGGGAGGTGGCCTTGTTGACGGCAACGTCGTCGCTCACGCTGTCCACCTCCTTTCCGGACGAGTAGCACCGAAATCCCGTACCAGCACATTCATGTTCCATCACCGCCGATTCTGAAGCCGGTTCAGCACGACCCTAAGCCGGGCTGACCGTTCCTGGCACTACCCGGACGAGTGGTGCCCCCGCGTGCAGGTAATCGCGCCAGTGCGGGCAGCCGTATCCCCGCCGATTCGCGCTATTGCCGGAGCGCCGTACGGGCGGCGGCGCCTACGGTTGTGGCCGCACAATAGCTGGTTCGCGCCAACACTGACCTGCGCCGGCCTCGATGGTGTTGCTTGCATAGGTAGTTGTCCAGCCTTAGCCGTCACCGCAGGATCAATTGGGTATTCCCCGAATCCATGCGTGTGAAAGGGGTCGGATGTGCTCGGGATGAAATTGGGTATGGCAGATCCCGCCGACGTCCTGGCCGGTCTGGGCCAGGACGGATCTGGGTTCGCCCTGCTGCACCGGCCGCACTCGTTCTCGGACGCATCGGTCGAGGTGCTCGTCGGCGACATTTCAATTGTGGAACGTCTGGCAGATCTTCCGCTGCCGGCACCGACAGGCAACGCAGACGGAGCGGCCGAAGGTCGCCACGACCTCCTCGCGGTGGTCCCCTACCGGCAGATCACCGAGCGCGGGTTCGCCTGCCGCGAAGACAAGGCGCCGCTGCTGGCCATGCGGATCCGGGACCGCGCCGAAATCGACCTGGCCCGAGCTACCGCGCTGCTACCCGCGGAGGACGTGTCCGTGCGCGGGGCCGGATTCGACATCGACGACCAGACGTATGCGGATACCGTACGCCGGATTCTGCGCGACGAGATCGGCAACGGGGCCGGGTCGAACTTCGTCATCAGGCGCTCGTTCGTCGCGCAGGTCCGTGACTACTCGGTTCGCAAGGAGCTGAGCATCTTCCGAAGGCTGGTTACCAGCGAGTCCGGGGCGTACTGGACCTTTCTTGTCCACACTGGTTTCGGAACCTTCATCGGGGCGTCGCCGGAACTGCACGTGAGCCTGAGCGAGGGCGCGGTGACGATGAACCCGATCAGTGGCACGTACCGCCATCCGCCCGAGGGCCCGGACCTTCGAGGGCTTCTGGAGTTCCTCGCAGACCCCAAGGAGTCGAACGAGCTCTACATGGTGGTCGACGAAGAGCTGAAGATGATGGCGCACATCTGCCCGGCGGGCGGGCGGGTCCGGGGTCCGTTTCTGAAGGAGATGGCGAGCCTGACCCATACCGAATACCTCCTGCATGGCCCCAGCGACCTCGATGTGCGGGAGGTGCTGCGATCTACGTTGCTGGCTCCCACCGTCACGGGTAGCCCACTAGAGAACGCTTTCCGGGTGATCAGCCGCCATGAGACGACTGGTCGCGGTTACTACGGCGGATTCCTCGCGCTGATCGGCCAGGATGGCCTGGGTCGGCGGACCCTCGACTCGGCGATCATGATTCGGACGGCAGAGATCGACGCGGGTGGTCAGCTTCGGTTGGGCGTCGGTGCCACCTTGGTCCGGGATTCGGATCCCGACTCCGAGGTTGCCGAGACTCGAACCAAGGTGGCGGGCATGCTCGGGGCGCTCGGCCTGACGGATGAGTCAGTTGAATCCGTTGTCCGGTCCGTCTCGCGTTCCCAGCCGCCGTTGTCCGCCGATCCGCGCGTTCGACAGGCGCTGCAGGGGCGAAACAGCACGCTCTCCAACTTCTGGCTCGAGGGTGCACACCGGGTCGCACCGGAGCCGGCCCTGCACGGCCGGCGCGTGCTGGTCGTGGATGGCGAGGACACGTTCACCGCCATGCTTGGCCACCAACTTCGGGCCCTGGGCCTGCACACCAGGATCGCCCGGTACGACGAGCCGCTGAACAAGGAAGACTTCGAGATCATCGTGGTCGGTCCCGGTCCTGGGGATCCGCGTGACGCCGACGATCCTCGGATCAGCGCCCTACGCGCCCTCACCGAGGAACTGCTCTCCGGCACCACGCCCTTCCTCTCCATCTGTCTGGGACACCAGATACTCGCCGTGGAACTCGGCCTGGAGATCGTCCGGCTGGCGGTGCCGAACCAGGGCGTCCAGCGCGTGATCGACATGTTCGGCCAGCCTGAGCGGGTGGCGTTCTACAACACCTACAGCGCCCGCTGCGACCAGGACCAGATCGTTCACCCGGGCCTGAGTCAGCCTCTCCAGGTCAGTCGGGACCGCTGGTCCGGGCAGGTGCACGCCCTGCGCGGCCCGCACTTTCGGTCCGTGCAGTTCCATCCGGAATCGGTGCTCACCCAGCACGGACCGCAGATCCTCAACGAGCTTCTCGGTGCGCTGGTGCCGGTCTCGTTGGCCAGATGACGCGCAGCCAGCGCGGCACCGGGCTACCGCCAAGGGGGAGTCACCGTCTCCATCGCCCGATCCCGCCGGTCGTCGCCTCGCTGCTGCGGTACGTGAGCGAGGGCGTGACGGGCGGTGTAGACGAACGCAGGCGGCAAGTTGTGCCAGACGGCTCTGCTGACGGCCACCTCCCGGAAGCTGCCGCGTAGCAGGCGGTAGAAGCGACGAGCGGGCGGCGTCCAGGCCGCATGGACATAGGCGAATGCCGCGAACGTCCCGTCCGGGGTCAGGCTGTCCCGGACGGCACTCATCATCCGGTGCAGCTCACTCGCGGAGAACAGTGCGTACGGAAGGCCGCTGATGACGGCGTCGGCGAAGCGCACCTGGCGTTCGTCGAGGAGACGACGGAGCTGAGCCGCGTCACCGACGGCCACGTCGACCGCGGGGAACCGACCTCGTAACTGGGTGGCGAACCGGTCGTTGAGTTCCACGGCCAGATGTCGGCCGCGCGCTCCGAGCCGACGCTGGATCTCGGCGGTGAAAGAGCCAGTTCCCGGCCCCAGTTCGACGACGACCGGGTCGTCCAGCTCGGGTACGGCGGCGGCCATGCGCCTGCCGACGGCCGCCACACTGGGGATGACCGATGCGGTTCGGGCCGGATTCCGCAGGAACTCGCGAACGAAAAAACCGTAGTCAGTAGCCACGTGGAGCCGTCCTGTTCGGGTAGGGCTGATCAAGTGGTGGTCGCGTGCCGACATGGTTCGATTCCGCTCGCCAGATGGCCGGAACTCGAGTGGTCCGGACAGCACCCTGGCTCGGTCGGGGGCGGGCTCCTGACGACCGGGTGCATCACGCCGAGGGATCGAGGCGGACCTGTGGTGGACGGTGAGCCCTGCGGCGCCGCCGATCGCCACGGGCTCGGCGCCGCAGGCTGCCCTCCCGCCTACTCATTCGGGTAGCGCGTAGGACCGCAGGACGTAGTTCTCGTGGTCGAACCGACGTGTCCGTTGGCGAAAGGAACGGGTCATGCTGGGCCAGAGTGTCGTGTTGCGGCCGTGCTCATCGAGATACCAGCTCCGGCATCCGGAGGCCCAGACCGTCCCGGTCATCTTGCTCTGGACCTCCGAGACGAATGACGCCTGGGCTTCTGGTCGTACCTCCACCACCGCGACGTCGACCTGCTCCATGAAGCGCACGGCGTTTATCGCGTAGTCGACCTGGGCCTCCATCGTCAGCAGCGAGGAGTTCTGCCCGGAGACGGTGTTGGGCCCAAGGAGCATGAAGAGGTTCGGGTACCCGGCGATGGCCGTGCCCAGGTATGCCTGGGCACCCTCGCGCCACGCATCGGCGAGCAGGCGGCCGCCCCTGCCGCGCAGCCGGCGGGCTATGGGCATGTTGGCGGGCTCGAAGCCGGTGCCGAAGACGATCGTGTCGACCACCCGTTCGGTGCCGTCCACCGTGACGATGGAGTTCCGGCGCAGCTCCTGGATCGCGCTTCGCACAAGCTCGGTGTTGTCCCGGGTGACAGCGGGATAGAACGTGCTGGAGAGCACGACCCGCTTGCAGCCGAACCGATGATCGGGAGTGAGCGCCGCGCGCAGCTCTGGGTCACTCACCTGCCGGCGCAGGTGACGCCGCCCCCACCACTCCGCCGGTCCGAGCATGTGTTGATCGAACCGGAGGCCGAGGATGAAGGACTCGCGCCACAGATAGACAGCCGTCCGAGCCATTCGCTGCGTCTGCGGGAACCGCCGGTAGAGCTTCTTCTCCAGGCCCGTCTTCCTTCGATCCCAGCGGGGGATCACCCACGGAGGCGTACGTTGGAAGACATACAGTTGGGATACCGCTGGTTGGATCTGCGGGATGAACTGTACGGCGGAGGCGCCGGTGCCGATCACCGCCACGCGTTTCCCACTCAGGTCGAACGTGGGATCCCAGGTCGCCGTGTGGAAGGTCGGGCCGGTGAATCGGTCCAGGCCGGGGATGCGCGGCGTGGCGGGCCTGCTGAGCGGGCCGGTGGCTACGACGAGGACGTCGGCGGTCATATCCCCCTGTGAGGTGTCGATCCGCCACCGGTTGGCCTCCTCCTGCCACTCGGCGGAGATGAGTTCGTGGCGGAATCGGATCTTGGCACTCAGGTCGAACTGTTCCGTGCACCGGCGGAGGTACCGCTGGATCTCGGGCTGGGACGGGAAAGTGCGGGTCCAGTCGGGGTCGGGCGCGAACGAGTAGGAGTACAGGTTGGACGGCACGTCGCTGGCGGCACCGGGGTAGACGTTGTCGCGCCAGGTTCCACCGACGTCGTCGGCGCGCTCGAGCACGAGGAAATCGTCGATGCCCAGCTGCTTGAGCCGCATCGCCATGCCGAGTCCCGCGAAGCCGGCTCCGATGATCGCGATCCGAACGTGCCGCGTCGAGGTGGGCCCGGCCAACTCGGTCGGTGGCGTCTCGGCTGCGTTGTTGCGCGGGCCTGGCAGGAGCTCGGTGACCACGTCCGGAGCGGGCCGGCGGACGCGCCGCAGGAGACCCAGAGCCGGTCCCGACGACAGGTAGGTGGCGGCTGCGAGCCCGAAGACGACCCTTGGCCCGGCCACGAGCGCGGCCAGCGGAAGCGGCCAGATCCATCGGGGTAGCGCGACGAGCGGTCCGAACTTGGAGTACGGCAGCGTGGTGACCATCAGGACAGCCAGCGCCCCGGTCAGCCCGACGTGGCCAGCGGTCGGCGCGATGCCCAACTGGATGGTGACGGCGAGGATCACCGCGGGCATCGCCGCTGGAAGCCCGGTGAAGTAGCGGCCGTCCTTCGGCAGCACGTTGAATCGGGCGAGCCGGATCATCGCGCAGACGGCCAGGCCTGCGCACGCGACCGCCACCACGTAGAGCGGAGCGGCGCCGCTGAGCCAGTGATAGGCCAGCAGGGGTGTCGCCAGCCCGAACCCGCACAGATCCGCAAGCGAGTCCATCTGGGCTCCGAACGGACTCGTCACCGCGAACCTTCGGGCGAGCGCCCCGTCGATGCCGTCGAGGGTGAAGCAGCCGAGAAGGCAGAGGCTGGCCCAGCGCAACTCGCCGTTCGTGGCCAACAGGATGGCGCTGGCGCCGAGCAGCAGGGCCGTCACGGTACACGTGTTGACCAGAGCGAACCTCAGCAGCCGTCCAGGGTCCGGTTCACCCGGCAGGAGCTCACTCAGCCATCGCGACGGCGCCCGCGCCGCGAGGGCGACGGCCGTTCGAGACCGTCCTATGACCGATAGTTGTCTGCTGGACATTGCATGCCTCCCAGGCGACAGCGGGTCGCTTTAATGACCCGCATCCCTGTTCATTCCTAGAATGGGTATCGCATGCTCCACGCGAATCTTGCTGAATGGCCGGCTCCGGCCATCGAACGCACAGTCGAACAGCACCTTCTGTTGCCGGATCTTCGAGCTGTCAGGCGAGCGGGCGAACCCGGTGGACCTTTAGATTCTGCGGCGACCGGTCACCAGAAACAACTACCTGACCAAGCAACGCTGTTCCGGCCTGGCGGGCCGCAACATGGCGTGAACACGCCATGGCCTGTTCTCAATTAATCGGAAGTTCCGGTGCTCGCCTATACGACCCGATGTGCGGTGGTCACGTCATGCGGGGTGTGTGATGCGAGCCGACGTGGCGCGAACACCTGCATGGTTCGGCACCACTTGGGTGGGTAGTGCGGCAAGTCGGTTCCGCCGTTTAATGTTGGGTCCGATCGCTCACAATTTCGAGGCGGTGATGAGCGTGGACGTGCTGGTCCAAAAATACGGTGGTACCTCTCTGGAGACGCTCGACCGCGTTCATCGCGCCGCTTTGCGGATATCCCGGGAGTGGCGGCGAGGGAGATCGGTGGTCGTGGTCGTCTCGGCCCGTGGCGGCCGTACAGATGATCTGCTGCGACTCGCGTCGGACGTCGGCTCGGCTGGTCCGTCGCGGGAACTCGACCAGTTGCTGGCGGTCGGGGAATGCGAGTCGGCCGCGCTGATGGCGCTCGTGCTGAACGGGCTGGGCGCGCCGGCGACGTCGCTGACGGCGCACCAGGCTGGTCTGCGGACGACGGACCGGCATGGCGACGCGCTCATCGCCAGGATCGCGACGGCATCCGTGCGGTCGGTGCTGAACGCGGGCAAGATCGCGGTAGTCACCGGGTTCCAAGGGGTCAGCCCGTACGGAGACGTAACCACGCTCGGACGTGGTGGATCCGACACGACCGCGGTGGCCATGGCCGCGCGCCTGCGGGCCGCCTGTGAGATATACACGGATGTCGACGGCGTGTTCACCGCCGATCCTCGTGTCATTCCCGCTGCCCGGCGGCTGCCCTGGATCCATCCCACCGTCATGGCGGAAATGGCGTTCGCGGGCGCACGGATTCTGCACACCCGCTGTGTCGAGTTGGCGGCTATGGAGGGAGTTGAGGTGTGCATCCGAAACGCACTGTCGGACCGGCCCGGAACAATTATCTCCGAGATCGAGGAGGGGCAGCCGCTGGAGACCCGGCAGGCTGTCATGGCGGTGACACACGACGATGACGTCGCGCGGGTGCTCGTGCACTGCCGGGACGGTCGTGGTGACCTCGCCCCCGACGTGTTCGCCGCACTGGCGGGTCAGGGGACGGTGGCCGACCTGGTGGCCAGATCCGGGCCGTACGAGAAAGAGTTCCGAATGGGGTTCACCATTCGTCGTAGTGAAGCGGACCGGGTTCGCGGCCTTCTGCACGAGATCGCGGTCATGCACAACGGCGGCGTGCATTTCGACGAGAACGTCGGCAAGGTGTCGGTCATCGGCGTGGGGTTGCTCAGCCGTCCCGAGTATTCCGCGCGGCTCATAGCCGCCCTGGCCGCCGCCGAGATTCCGACCAGTTGGATCTCCACCTCCCAGTCCCGGCTGTCCGTCATCGTGCCTCAGGAACGCACCGTCGACACCGTGGACGTGCTGCACCGCGAGTTCCGCCTCGACCGACCCGAGGGGGACGCGCCCAGCGCCAATGGCGCCTTGTCGACCGCCGGCCACCCCACCCCGGCCTGAGAGGCAGGAAATCATGGCCCCACCTCACGTCTCGTTTGCCCGCAGCCTCCGCGTGCGGCGCCTTTTCCGGCAGGGCGACTGGCGTCTGTTCGTCGTCCCACTCGACCACTCCATCACCGACGGACCCATCCGCCGTGGCGATCTGAATTCCCTCGTGGGCGAACTGGCCGACACCGGCGTCGACGCCGTGGTTCTGCACAAGGGCGCGCTCCGTCACGTCAACCACGCCCATTTCACCGACATGTCGCTGATCGTGCACCTGAGCGCGAGCACACGACACGCCACCGATCCGAACGCGAAGTATCTCGTCGCCGGCGTCGACGAGGCCTTGCGGATCGGAGCCGACGCGGTGAGCGTCCACGTCAATCTCGGATCCGAACAGGAGGCACGTCAGATCGCGGACCTGGCGACGGTCTCGGATGCGTGTGATCGATGGAACCTCCCATTGCTCGCCATGGTGTACGCCCGAGGCCCGGAGATCAGCGACGCACGGGCGCCGGAGCTGGTGGCGCACGCCGCCTCGCTGGCTGCCGACCTTGGCGCGGACGTCGTCAAGACGGACTACGCCGGCTCGCCCGAGCAGATGGCAGAGGTGGTGGCCACCTGTCCGGTGCCGGTGATCGTGGCCGGTGGCCCACCGCAGCAGGAGAGCGGCCTGTTGGCCTATGTCTCCGACGCGCTTCGCGGTGGAGCCGCCGGTGTGGCCATCGGTCGCAACGTGTTCCAGGCCGGTCAACCCCGGCAGCTGGCGGCCGCGATCGCCCGGCTCGTCCACGGTGCGTGGTATCCGCCGGGCCCCAAGGCGCTCGACGAGCGGCTTTCCCTGACCAACTGACTGCTAGGGAGACGATCAGTGAAGCTGTGTTGGCTAGACATCCGTAACGCGGACGGAGCCAAGAACGCAATCATCGAGGAGGGCATCCACCAGCGGGTGGACGCCATCGTGGCGGCGGATCCGGCCGACCTGGCGGCGATTCCCCCGACCGTCAAGCGGGTGCTGTTCCCGAACGCCGACGCACTGCCGGAGAAGCTCGACGACGTCGACCTCGTCGTCGTGGACCCGGCCCGGCACGGCGATCCCGCCGATCTGGCTCAGCGCCACCCCGAGCTGGAGTTCGGCCGGTTCGTGGAGATCGTCGACGCAGCCAGCCTCGACGACGCGTGCCGGGCGGCCCGCTTCGATCACTGGAGCGTCCTGTCGTTCCGGGATCCCACCAAGATCCCGCTGGAGATCGTGCTCGCCGCTGCCGCCGGTGCGCCGGGCTCGATCATCACCCAGGTTGCCGACGTCGAGGAGGCGCAGATCGTCTTCGGGGTGCTCGAGCACGGCTCCGACGGGGTGATGCTCGCGCCCACCCGGGTCGGTGAGGCCACCAACCTGAGCGCTGCGGCAGCGGGCGGTGCCGCAGACCTCACGCTGTCCGAGTTGGAGGTCGTCGGACTTCGACGTGCCGGCCTCGGCGACCGGGTCTGCGTGGACACCTGCTCCCAGTTCCGTCCCGACGAAGGCATCGTCGTCGGCTCGTACTCGCACGGCATGATCCTGTGTTGCAGTGAGACCCACCCGCTGCCCTACATGCCCACCCGCCCGTTCCGGGTCAACGCCGGAGCGCTGCACTCGTACACCCTCTCCGAGCAGGGGCGCACCAGGTATCTCAGTGAGCTGGAAGCCGGCGGCAAGGTGATGGCGGTGGATTCGGCGGGGCGAGTACGAGCCATCACGGTCGGCCGCGTAAAGATCGAGAGACGACCGATGCTGGCGATCGACGCGGTTTCCGCCTCGGGTGTTCAGGTCAACCTGATCGTTCAGGACGACTGGCACGTGCGGGTGCTCGGCCCGGGCGGTGTCGTGCTCAACGTCACGGAGCTGACGGCGGGCACGAAGCTGCTCGGCTACCTGCCGGTGGAGCAGCGACACGTCGGTTACCCGATCGACGAGTTCTGCATCGAGAAGTGAGCAGTGCGCGATGACCAGGCAACGCATCCTGGATTTCCACGTACGCCTGGCTCCCCGCCCCGGTGCTCGGGAGCGGATGCTTAAGACGCTGGACGGGTGTGGGCTCGATCGAGCGGTGGTGTGCGCCGGCGGCGTCATCGATCTCGACAGGTTGTCGCGCCAGCTCATTCTCGCCGGACATGTGGAGACGGATGCCGACAACGACGCGGTACTGGGTGCCTGTGCGGGCACCGGCGGGCGCCTCGTACCGTTCTTCTTCGCGAACCCGCATCGAACGCCGGACCCGTATCGTGCGGTGGCCGCGGACTTCCGTGGCCTGGAGATATCGCCCGCGGTGCACGGCATCGGACTGCTTGATCCACGAGTCGTGGCCCTGATCGACGTGGCGGCCTCGGTCAACCACCCCGTGTACGTGGTGTGCCTCGCCCGGCCGGGCGCGGGCGTGGCGGACCTTGTCGCGCTCGCACAGCGCTTCCCCGAGGTGCGTTTCGTCCTCGGCCACAGCGGCATCGGCAACATTGATCTCTACGCGCTCACCCTGGTCGCGGACGTGCCCAACATCTTCCTCGAGACATCCGGCGGCTACACGAGCGTGGCCGAGGCGGCGCTGCACCGGTTGGGCGCGGAGCGGGTCGTCTTCGGCTCCGAGTATCCGCTCCAGCATCCCGCCGTGGAACTGGTCAAGTTCGAGGTGCTGGGGCTGCCGGCCGAGCAGTGGCGACGTGTCGCCTGGGACAACGCCCATCGACTGCTAGGAGAGGAAACGTCGTGAATCCTGATTCCAGCCTGCCTCAGCTGGGCCAGTGGCAGGGCTTCGAGGACGTGCAGCGCCTGCAGGAGAAGCAACTGCCGCAGACCGTGTCCTGGGCCGCCAACTCGCCGTTCTACCGGTCGCGGCTGAACCCGGCCAACCTGCCCACCAGCATCTCGGATCTCGCCTCGCTGCCGTTGACCACCAAGCAGGACCTACGGGACAACTACCCGTGGGGGATGTTGGCGGTACCCAAGGAGCGGTTGGCGACCTACCACGAATCCAGCGGCACCGCCGGCCAGCCGACGCCGTCCTACTACACCTCGGAGGACTGGGTCGACCTGGCAGAACGGTTCGCCCGCAAGTGGATCGGCTTCTCCGAGAGCGACATCTTCCTGGTCCGTACGCCCTATGCCCTCATGCTGACGGGTCATCTCGCGCACGCCGCGGGGCGGTTGCGCGGCGCCACGGTGGTGCCGGGCGACAACCGCTCGCTGGCGATGCCGTACGCCCGTGTGGTCCGGGTCCTGCACGACCTGGGCGTGACGTTGACGTGGGCGGTGGCCACGGAGTACCTGCTGTGGGCCGCCGCAGCTGCCGCTGCTGGGCACCGGCCGGGGTCCGATTTTCCCGCGCTGCGGGCGCTCTTCACGGGCGGCGAGCCCCTCACCGACGTCCGTCGGCAACGCATCAGCAGGATCTGGGGCGTGCCGGTGATCGAGGAGTACGGCTCCACCGAGACCGGCAGCCTCGCCGGCGAGTGCCCGGACGGCCGACTGCACCTGTGGGCCGACCGAGCGCTGTTCGAGGTGTACGACCCGAAGACCGGCACCGTGCGGAGCGAGGGCGAGGGACAACTCGTCGTCACGCCGCTGTTCCGCGAGGCCATGCCGCTGCTGCGGTACAACCTGGAAGACGACGTCTCGGTGTCCTACCGCGACTGCGCGTGCGGCTGGAATCTGCCCACCGTCAGGGTGTTCGGGCGGGCGGCCTTCGGGTACCGGGTCGGGTCGACGACGGTCGCCCAGCATCAACTCGAGGAACTGGTCTTCGCCCTGCCCGACTCGTACGGCGTGCTGTTCTGGCGGGCACGGGTGGAACCGGATCGCCTGCGTGTCGAGATCGAGGTGTCGCAGGAGCACCGGGAGGCCGCCCGCGCGGAGCTGGCGGCATCGGTCCGGTCCGTGATCGGTGTCGACGCCGAGGTCGTCGGACTACCGCCGGGCAGTCTGGTGCCGGCCGCCGTGCTGACGTCGATGCCCGACGTGGTCAAGCCGCGCAGCCTTTTCGGCCCCGACGAAGACTGGGACAAGGCGCTTCTCTACTACTGACTGTCGGGATGGGGCCGATATGCCACAGATGAACGTGGTCATCGTGGGCGCCGGCATCGCCGGCCTCGCGCTCGCCGCCGCCCTCCGCCGCTCCGGCGTCGACGTCGTGGTCTACGAGCAGGCACCGCGGCTGTTCGAGGTCGGGGCCGGAGTGCAGCTCGCGCCCAACGCCACCCGGCTGTTGCACAGGCTGGGGTTGGCGGAGCAGCTGAGGACCGTCGCGGTGCTGCCGCAGACCATCGAGATGCGCCGGTGGAACGATGGCGAACTGCTGCGACGCACGCCGCTGGGCGAGTCCTGTCGGGACCGGTTCGGTGCGCCGTACTACACACTGCACCGGGCCGATCTGCACGCCTGTCTGCTCGGGCTGTCACCACCCGAACAGATCCGCCTGAACGCTCGCTGCATCGGCGTGACGCAGACCGCAGACAGCGCGCAACTGCGCTTCGCCGATGCGGCGAGCGTCAAGGCGGACCTCGTGGTGGGTGCCGACGGCATCCGTTCGGTGGTGCGGAAGCACCTGGCCGTCGACACGCCGCGGTACTCCGGGCAGACCATCTACCGCGGCCTGGTGCCGGCCGACCGGGTACCGCACCTGGTCGCCGAGCCGGCGGTACGCCTGTGGTTGGGACCGGACCAGCACTGCGTCTGCTATCCGGTGTCCTCGGGCCAGCAGGTGAGTTTCGGCGCGACCGTCCCGGCGGTCGACTGGCGGGAGGAATCGTGGACGGCGCGGGGCACCGTAGGGGATCTGGCGTCCCGGTATCAGGGCTGGCATCCGGACGTCACCCGGCTGATCGGCGCCGTGGACGTGGTGAGCAGGTGGGCCCTCCATGATCGGGAAAGCCTCGACCGGCTGTCCCACGGAAGGGTCGTCCTGATCGGCGATGCCGCCCATCCGATGCTGCCGTTCCAGGCTCAGGGCGCGAACCAGGCGATCGAGGACGCCGCCGTGCTCGCCCGCTGTCTCGAGGCGGCGAGTCGGGACGGGCTGCCGGCGGCGCTACGGCGGTACGAGCAGATCCGACTTCCCCGGACCAGCCGGATCCAAGCGGAGTCGCGCGCCGGTGCCGGCACCTTGCATCTGGCCGACGGCACCGCGCAGCGGCTGCGGGATGTCGCCGCCGGCACCTCCTCGGGGCTGGACCGGCATCAGTGGCTCTTCGAATACGACGCCGAGGGCGCTGTCACCGCACCGGCCGTCGCCGTGGAAGACCGTACGAGTGGGAGATCATGATGGAACTCTCCGGAATCGAGTCGAAGGTCGCGCTGGTCACGGGCGCGGCTCAGGGCATCGGTGCGGCGGTGGCGATGACGCTGGCGCGTGCCGGGGCACACGTCTGCGCGGTCGACCGTAACGCCGACCAGCTCGGCGACACGGTGACCAAGATCGAGGCCGAGAACCTGTCGGTGCGCGGCCGCCCGGTCGACGTTCAGGACAGCGTGGCGGTGGAGGCGCTGGTCCAGCGGGTCGAGGATGAGCAGGGCCCGATCGGCATCGTCGTCAATGCGGCAGGTGTCCTGCGTACCGGCAGGGTGGTCGACCTGTCGGACCGATACTGGAGTGAGGTGTTGGCCGTCAACGTCGGCGGTGTCTTCAACGTCTGTCGCGCGGTCGCCCGTCGCATGATCCTTCGTCGCCACGGTGCCATCGTCACGGTGGCGTCCAACGCGGCCGGGGTGCCCCGGGTGGAGATGGCTGCCTATGCCGCGTCCAAGGCGGCGTCCGCACAGTTCACTCGATGTCTGGGGCTGGAGCTGGCCGGCTACGGCATCCGCTGCAACATCGTCTCGCCGGGCTCCACCGACACCCCGATGCTGCGCGCGATGCTCGGCGGACGAGTCGATCCGGAGTTCGCCGTGGCGGGCTCGTTGGCCGCGTACCGCGTCGGCATTCCCCTGGGGAAACTGGCCCAGCCCGAGGACGTGGCCGAGGCGGTCGCGTTTCTCGTCTCCGACCAGGCCGGCCACATCACGATGCAGGACCTGTACGTCGACGGCGGTGCCGCGCTGCGCAGCTGACGAGGGCACCGGTCTGTAAGAAGTATCCCTGCCGAACAGGAGCCCTGTGATGGCCATGAAGATGATCCCGCCGTACCGGATGCCGAACGTTGCCGACGTGCCACCGGCCGCCTTGCCCTGGCGTCCTCGTCCGGATCGGGCGGTGGTGCTGGTACACGACATGCAGCGCTACTTCCTGCGGCCCTTCGCTCGAGGGCGGTCCCCGTTCCCGGAGCTGATGGCCAACACCGCGAAGCTGCTCACGGCGGCCCGCCGGGCGGGCGTGCCGGTGATGTACACGGCGCAGCCCGGCGGCATGACCCGCGAGGAGCGGGGGCTGCTGTACGACCTGTGGGGCCCGGGGATGAGCGTGGCGGAGACCGATCGCGGCATCGCCGAGGAGATCGCTCCGGAGCCGGGCGAGACGGTGCTGACCAAGTGGCGCTACAGCGCGTTCTACCGCAGTGATCTGGAGGAGCGGCTGCGACGATCCCAGCGCGACCAGCTCATCATCTGCGGCGTCTACGCCCACGTGGGGTGCCTGATGACGGTCTGCGAGGCGTTCACCCGCGACATCCAGCCGTTCCTGGTGGCCGACGCGCTGGCCGACTTCACCATCGAGGATCACCTCATGGCGCTGCGCTACGCCGCGCGTCGGTGCGCGGTGCCGCTGTCCACCTCCGAAGCGGTCACGCGGCTAAGCACTCAACCAGCCACGTCGAGTGCGCCTTCGTCCGCCTCCGAGGCCGAATAGTGCAGCAGGGTCAGCCGGGCCAGTTCGACCCGCGAGCGGATATCCAGTTTCCGAAAGATGCGGCGAAGGTGGTAGTTCACCGTATGCGGTGAGCGGAACACGAGGCTGGCGATCTGCTGGTTGGTCAGCCCCTGGCTGACCAGACTTGCGACCATTCGCTCGATGTCACTCAGATCGTCCCAGCCGGACCGGGCGGCTACGGGCTTGGCGGGTCCGATGCGCAGTGGTAGGGAAGGGGCGTCGATCTGGGGCGTCTCCGGCAACTCCGCGACCTCGTCGACGGCCGCGACGGCCAGGTCGAGATGCTCGACGGCGGCCTGATTCTCCAGGGCGATCCGCGCGGCACCGGGGAGCGAGGCGCGTACGCACCGCCGGAACAACGGCTGCCGGAAGGCCAGCCAGTCACCGTCGCCGAACAGGAGGTCCGCGGCGATCGCCTCCTCGACCGGCGTGAGCAGCTCCGCCACCGACCGCCCGAGCAGCTTTGCCACGTCGCCCGGTAGAAAGCGAGGACCGAGTACCGCACCCACCTGGACAAGCTGTCGGCAGTGGTCGCCGAGGTCCGTCAGGCACCTGCGGACGCAGGCCTGGACCCGGGCCGGTGGCTCGCCGATGTTCCCGTCCAGTGCCGTGCCGGGCGTGCCGAGGGCCAGTTCGACGGCGATCAGCGGGTTTCCGCCGATCGCCGGTAGCAGACCGGGTAGGCCGGCCAGGGGGCTGCTCGTGCAATCGGCAAGCAACAGCGCGACGGCCTGGGTGGACAGCGGCTGGAGATCGACCAGGTCGGCCGTCAGACCGGCCTCGCCGAAGAGCTGATCCACCGCGGGCCCACCCGCCTGGCGACGCCGGCTGAGCGCCCAGGCGATCGGTCGGTCCCGCAGCCGCCACAGCGAGGTGCGAAGGTCGCGGACGGTCGTCGGATCCGCCTGGTGCAGATCGTCCAGGGCCACCAGAACCGGCCCGGGCGACGCCGATGCGGCCTGGAGAGCGCCCGGCTCCGCGACCGCGGACCAGTCCTCGACGATGTGGAACCCGGCGGCGGCAGCCGCGTCCACCACCTCACGCAGCAGGCGGGTACGGCCGCTGCCCCACCCACCCTCGACGTGCAGCACGGCCGCGGTGCCCGCTTCCGTGGTCCGCAGGAACCGGTGGACCTGCCGCAGTTGCGCGTCCCGGCCGCGAAGTTGCCACGTCATTGATGCTCCGATCCGGCGGGGACGTCGCCTTCGCTGGGCCGGTTCCGTCGCCGGATCGAGGCGCCGATGCGGTCGGCGGCCGTACGCCGTACCGGCGGCCGTCGGTTCTGCCAGGACCGGCGGGCGACCGGGAGTGCGCCGAGTACCACGACGACCGATGCCACCAGGAAGGCGTAGCGGATCCCGCCGGCTCCGTACCCGGACAGACCCCACACCAGAGTCGCGACGGCCGGGCCGAAAGCGAAACCGCCCTGCCGGGCGACGCTCGTCGCGGCGCCCGCTGTCCCCAGGAGCGAATGCGGGGCGGCCGACATGGCCGCACTCATGTTCGGAGCGTTGAACAGACCGATACCGGCCCCGGCGACGGCCAGCCGCCATGCGACGTCTCGGGCACTCCAGACGGGATCGGCAGGCAGGAGCAACAGCAGCCCACCGGTCAACACGACCAGACCGAACAGGGTCGTGCGCCGGGGACCGTACCGGTCGGCCATCAGTCCGGCGAAGGGACCCAGTGCCGCGGCGCCCAGGGGGAAGGCCAGCATCGTGATGCCGGTGAGCGGGGCCGAGGTCGCCATGATCGTGACGAGGAGGAACGGCACGATGTAGAAGATCAGTCCACTGGCGACCGAGGTGGCGGCCAGGGCCGCCAGCGGTGCGCGCATGTCAGCCGACGTGAGGAGGGTCCGCACCGGGACGCTCGCCGGCAGCCGCGGCCAGATCAGCAGCAGCGGCACCGCCACCAGTGCCAGGAACAACCACTGCGGCTGGCCGCCGGTGGCCAGGGTCAGGGCGAGCATGATCGCGGTGGTGGAACCGGCCAGGAACCCCGCCTCCACCACCGCGGCGCGACCGGGAGGACGAAGTCGTCCGGCACGCGGGATGTGGGCGAGGGCGAGCAGCACCAGGCCGATACACACCGGCACGTTCAGGTAGAAGATCCAGGGCCACCCCGCCGAAGCCACGATCACCCCACCGATCGCCGGTCCGCTGATCAATCCGAGCATGCCGAGGGTGTCGACGACGCCCATCGCCCGGCCGCGTAAGCCCGGCTCGACGGAGGTGGTTATCAGGACGGGAATCAACGCCATCAGCGCGGCGCCGAACAGGCCCTGGACCACCCGGGCCGCGATGAGCCAGCCGATCGTCGGGGCGAGACCCGCCGCGAGGCTGGCCACGGCGAACCCCGTGCTCGACCAGGTGAACACGCTTCGGTGGTCGCCGTCGTCCAGCCAGCGGCCGGTCGGCAGCGCCAGGGCGACAAGTGGGAGCAGATATCCGAGTACCACCCACTGCGTGACGGCGGTCGGCGCGGAGAGCGAGTCGCGGATGGCCGGAAGCGCCACGTTGACGATGCTCATGTCGAGCGAGGCGAGGAAGACGGCCAGGCCCATCCCGCCGACGACCCACCAACGGTTGACCGGGGAGCGTCGGCCGGTCCTGACATCCTGTGCGGAGAACATCGCGCCTCGAATCGCCGCGGGGATACGGCCGCCACGGTGCGGGTACTGGCATCGCTGAGCCTCACTGTTGACGGCCGATCAGGGCATCGCCCATTCACGTGGTTCGTTGCTGTCGTATTCGCCGCCCGTGGTGGCACGCTCCGGCAGCCCGGCGGTCAGTGACACCGTGAACACGTGACGAATCGGGGCGAGGGGGTTGGGTACGGTCGGCCGAACCGGCCCACGAAGCGCAATCCCATGGGGGAGGAACAGTGTCCAAGCCTGTCCACGTCGTCGTCGTCGGAGGAACTTCCGGGATCGGGCGGCACGTCGCCGAGTCGTTCGCCGGGCGTGGCTGTGACGTGGTCATCACCGGCCGAACAGACGACCGCGCCAAGAGCGTTGCCGGTGAGATCGGCGGCCGCACCCGCGGGCTGGCGGTGGACCTGGGCGAGCCGGAGCAGATCCCGGCCGCGCTGGCCGACGTGCAGCAGGTCGACCGGCTGGTGATCGCGGCGCTCGAGCGGGATCACAACACCGTGCGTGACTATCGGCCCGAGGCTGCGACCCGCACGTTGACGATGAAGCTGATCGGCTACACCACCGTCGTGCACGCCCTCTCGTCCCGGATGTCGGCCGACGCCGCAGCCGTGCTGCTGGGTGGCCTGGCCATGCATCGGCCCTATCCCGGGTCCACGACCGTGACGACCGCCAACGGTGGCATAAGTGCGTTGGTGCGGACACTGGTGACGGAGCTGGCACCCATCCGGTTCAACGCCCTGCATCCCAGTCTGGTCGTCGATACCCCGCACTGGCGTACGAAGGTCGACATCTGCGCGGCCACCAAGGCCCGGACGCCGACCAAGCGGCTCGTGACCATGCAGGACTGCACCGACGCCGTCATGTTCCTGTTGGAGAATCCCGCCATCAACGGCGTCAATCTCAGCATCGACGGGGGAGAGCTGCTCGTGTGACGTCCCCGGCCGGTGGCGTGCCGGACGTCGCCCGGTCCACCGTTCGATCCGGCTCAGCGAACTGTCGAAACGCAACCGTCGATGGTCCACCCGCTCCAACGCGCGGTAGCACCCTGTCCGTGCTCGCGCTCCGCTCGGGTGTAGCGGGTGAGATCCCGGGCCGAGAAAAGTGCCATTCCCGCGTGGAAGCCGCTCACCGGCACCGGGATCCGAGCCCAGTAGGCACGCTTGCCGTCGACGTACCAAGCCGCCTCGGAAGTCTCGGCACGATAGGCGATGGCGTAGTGGTGCTCGCGCCCGGGTTCCGTGGGTACGTCCAGCACGACGCGATGGACATAGGGCTCGCCCGGCTCATCGATTCCGGGCAGGGCCAGGCGCTCGACGACCGCGTAGACGGAGTCGTTGGTGGCCGCGACGTTGAACACGACTCCGGTCTCGAGGTCGAACACATTTACCGTGCCGAATGCATCGAGGAGGTCGTACGGCACCTGCCCGTACGTCCGCACCGCCATGTTCACCTCGAACCGCAGCTCACCCTCCGCCGGCGCCAAAAATCGTTGAGTGGAGCGGTACATCTGCTTGGCGTTGTTCTGTATCGGGCTGGTGTCATGGAAACGGCTGAACGGCACGATGCTCATCTCGAAGGCCCCGTCGCCGCAGTGCAGGCGGGCATTACGGTCCTGGTACGCATGCCGTACCCCATCGTTCCCGGACACCCGCAGGATCTCCCAACGGTCGGGATCGAGCGCCGGCGTCGTGAAGTCGTCGTACGTCCAAGCTGTCGGTGATGGGGTCGCGCTCACCCAACCTCCTCGAATGGCGGTGTCCCGGCGGCATCGCCGCCGGTCCGGAGATCACCACACCGGACGTGCACCACCTTGACGCCGGGTGGCGGTCGCCGTACATCGCACCTTCGCGTGAATAAGGCCCAGCGGTCCACGCCATCTTCGGCCCCTAAGTGGAATCCCGTGGATGGGGCATGCCCATGCGGGGCGGGATGACAGATGCTGCCTATCTGCCGTCACGTCACGAGGAGGAGGTGTCATGGCCATAAGGAACACCCCGTCGAACAGCGATCGCTATTCCGCGGTACATGACAGCGCTCAGTTCACGGTCCTGCGTCGCAAAGCACAGACATTCACTCTGGGGGCGTGCGTGGCCTTCGTCGGTTGGTGGTTCCTCGCCATCCTGCTCGGTGCCTACGCGCCGAGCTTCTACCGGCAGACGATCGTCGGATCCTTCAACGTCGGGCTGCTGTTCGTCCTCGTCACCTTCGCCCTCGTACTGGCGATCACGGTGGCACACCTGAAGTACGCACGGACAACGTTGGACCCGCTCGCCGACCAGATCCGGGCGGAATTCGAAGGGGACCTTCGATGACAAATGGAACTGCCGTCGGAGTCGGCGTCGTCATCTCCGCCGTTCTCGCGGTGGCGCTACTGGCGATGGTGGTTGCCGCACGCCGCACCCAGACCACTCCGACCGACTTCTACCTGGCCGGTCGTCGGATCGGCGCCGGGCAGAACGCCCTTGCGCTGTTCGCCGGCTTCATCCTGTTCACCACCCTGTTCACGATGACGGGGCACATCGCGCTCAGTGGGTTCGACGCCTTCCTCTTCTCGGCGGCGTTCGCGATGTCCTGGCTGATCGCCCTGTTGATCTTCGCCGCCCCGCTCCGCAACATCGGCGGGCAGACGATCGGTGACGTGTTCGCGATACGCGCGAACGAACGGACGGCCCGGGCGGCGTCGATCACGGTGACGCTGCTGCTGTTCGTCACGTACACGATGGTGATGATGGAGGCTGGCGGCATCGTGGCTCGACTGATGTTCGGGGTCGACTCGAGCACCGGGCGCGCCGTGATGGTGGCCGGCATGGGTGTGGTCGCCACCGTGGTCGTGCTCGTGGGCGGCATGCTCGGCACGACGCGCGTGATGGTGGCGAAAGCCCTGCTGGTCATCGCGGTGGTGGCGGTGCTGACCGTCGGCGTGCTGGCGAAGTACCGGTTCAACCTGATGCAGTTGCTCGACGACGCGCAGGCCAAGGCGGCCCCCCATCCCGCCGGCTTCGACCTGCTGGGCCCTGGCCGTGAGTTCAGCCTTGGCGGCTCGCCCCTCGGGCACCTGTCGAAGCTGTTCGTCGCGTTCGTCGGGCATGCGGCACTGCCGTACATGTTCATGCGCCACTTCACGGCGACCTCCGGGCGGGAGGCACGGCGGTCCGCCGGCTGGGCAGGCCTGCTGGTGGGTGGCTTCTACCTCTGCGTCGCCGTGCTCGCCTTCGGCGCTGTCGGCCTGATCGGTGGGCAGAACATCGGCTTCATTCCGCCCACCCGGGACACCACACTGCCCATCCTGGCCGACTTCATCGGCGGCTCGTGGTTGGTCGGTCTGCTCGCGGCGACCGCCCTGCTCATCGTGGTGGGGATGCTCGCGGCGCTGCTGATCAGCGCGGTCACCTCGCTGACCCGGGACGTGCACGCGATGCGTCCGTCCGACCCAGCCGGCGAACTGCGCGCGGCGCGGCGCAACACCCTGATCGTCGGACTCGCCGCCACTGTCGTCGGGACCTTGTTGCTACAGGTCAACATCCATGCACTGCTTCCCGTGACGATCAGCTTCGCCGGTGCCGCCGTCCTGCCGGCGATGGTCTACTCGCTGTTCTGGAAGCGGTTCAACACCGCAGGGCTGCGCTGGTCGGTCTTCGGCGGGATCGGGGCGACCGCGCTGGTGTTCCTGTTCTCGCCGCTCATGTCGGGCAGCCCCGTCGCAATTCTCTCCGGAGTGGACTTCCACCTGGTCAACATCGACCCGGCGCTGCTGGGAGTTCCGGCGGCATTCCTGCTGGGGTTCCTGGGCACGATCGGTAGTCGCGAGCACAACGACGCCGGCTTCGCCGAGCTGCAGGTCCGTGCCCTGACCGGCGCTGACTCCGGCGCCGGCGAGCCCAGATCGGCCTCCACCGAAGGCGCTCACGAGCCCGGCTCGGTCAAACCAGAGATCCAGCTCAGTACGTGAACGGTCCGAACGGCGTGCGGGGCGGCACGTCCGCCCCCACACCCCAGGAGGCAACTGTGGATCCGGCACCGGTTCTCGTGGTGGGCGCAGGCCCTGTGGGCATGGTCGCGGCCCTCACCCTCGCCCGCCACGGCGTACCGTGCGTCCTCGTCGACGCCGGCTTCGAAACCAGCAACCACCCGAAACTTGACTTCGTCAATCCCCGCAGCATGGAGCTGTTCCGGCAGTTGGATCTTGTCAACGACGTCCGATCGGCAGGGGTGGGCGCCGAGCATCCGGCCGACGTGGTGTGGTCGACCGGCCTCGCCGGGCAGCCCATCTCCACGTGGGCGATTCCATCCGTCGCCGCGGAGCGGCGACAGATCACGGAGCAAAACGACGGGACGCAGCCGGCTGAGCCGGGCCAGCGGATCTCCCAGATCAACCTCGAACCGGTTCTGCGCGCCCGCTGTCTGAGCCAGCCCCTGATCGACCTGCGCCCCGGGTGGTACTTCGACTCGCTCGTGCAGGACGACGACGGGGTGAGCAGCGATCTGGTGAACGTGTTGACGGGCAGCCGCATCACCGTCCGGTCGCAGTACGTGCTCGGCTGTGACGGCGCGTCGAGTCAGGTCCGCAAGGCGGTGGGAGTTGGTCTCACCGGCTTCGATGTGCCGCAACTTCCCAACGCTCTCATGGTCCACTTCAAGAGCAAGGACCTGTCCACCCTGCACCGGCACGGATCCTTCTGGCACTACTTCGCCTTCAGGTACGTCATCATCTCCCAGGACGAGGTGGACACCTGGACCGTGCACGTCAACGGCACGGACCCCACCGAGTTCGACCCGCCGCCAGCCGACCCGGCGGCGTTCCTTCGCGAGACGACGCAGACGAACCTGGCGATCGACAAGGTCCTGTTGACCTCCCGATGGCGGCCCAACTTCCTGCTCGCGGATCAGTACCGGGCGGCCCGGGTGCTGCTCGCCGGTGACTCCGTACACCAGATGTTCCCCACCGGTGGATACGGGATGAACAGCGGCGTCGGCGACGCGGTCGACGTCGCCTGGAAACTGGCCGCCGTCCTGCAGGGCTACGGTGGTCCGGGCCTGCTGGACAGCTACGAGGTCGAGCGTCGCCCGGTTGGACTGCGTAACATGCACACCTCGCATCGCCACCTTGGTGTGCACCTCAAGGCCGGTACGCTCCTGCGCGAGGGTGCCCCGCTGGAGTCCGTGGCGTCCGTCCTGGAGGCCGAACGGGGTGAGAACGAGTATCGGGGGATCGAGCTCGGATACCGGTACACCGGTTCCCCCGTCGTCTGCTCGGACAACAGCACCGAGCCCGAGTGGAGCCCCTGGCACTACACGCCGACGACCTGGCCGGGCGGCCGCCCACCCAGCCTCCGGCTGAAAACCGGCGAGTTCATCTTCGACCGGCTCGGCCCGAGCTTCACGCTCGTCGACTTCGCTGGCGACGGCCGGGCCGACGCGTTGCTCGACGCGGCGACCGCTCAGGGTCTACCGGTGAACCACACGGTGGTGACCGACGACGGGGCGCGGCAGCTCTGGGAGCGGGATCTGGTCCTGGTCCGGCCCGACCAGCACGTCGCCTGGCGCGGAAACAGGTCTCCAGCGGACGCGGCGGGCGTGGTGCGGCGGGTTCGCGGCTTCGCGGCTGCCCGGTGAGGAAGCCGCTCGGCGGCCGGCCCGGCCGGGTTCGCCTACTGCCCGAGTTCGACAGGAAGGGTGCGACATGACTGGAGAACGAACACTGGAGCGATTCCGCGACTACCTGGTAGGCCCCGCGAGATTCATGAATGTCATGTCCTGTTTCGAGCTGGGGATCGTCGATGCGCTGCGCGGCAGCGGCGGGAGGACCGCCGACGAACTCGGCAATCAGGTGGATGCCGCTCCAGAGGCGATCGAGCAACTGATGCAGCTGCTGGTGAAGGATGACCTCGTCACGTACGACGAGGAGTCGGGCCGCTACGCGCTCGCCGGGCTCGGCGCACTCGCCGATGACGACCTGCATCGGGTGCTGGCCATCATGAAGATGGTCAAGACGGTCATGCTCCGGCAGTCCTTCCACCTGACCGAGAGTGTCCGCCGGAGAAGGCCCGTCGGCCTGGAGACAATCTACGGGTACCAGGGCAACCTCTACGGCGCCCTGGCGGAGCACGACGACCTGCGCCGCTCGTGGAGCACGATGATGGACGCCGTCACCGCGCACATCGATCCCTGGTTCTTCGACAACATCGACGTAGCGACGGGCGCCCGGGTGCTCGATCTCGCCGGGAACACCGGCCTGGGGGCGATCCTGGCTTACCGCGCGAAGGAGTCCCGCGGGCTACGGGTGGCGACGTTCGACCTGCCTGAGAAGGAGGCGGAGTGCCTGCGCAACTTCAAGGCACACGATGTCGAAGAACACTGCACGTTCATCGGCGGTGACGTCTTTCGAGAGGTGCCGCAGGGCTTCGACGTCGTACTGATCAAGCACTTCCTCGACATGTTCGACAAACCGCAGGTCATGCAGATCCTTCGCAACACCCACCAGGCACTGAACGTGGGCGGGCAGGTGAACATCCTGGGACCGGTCTACTCCGAGGACATCAAGAGCTCCTCTGCGGTGGACTTCTTCCCCACCTACTTCCTCGGTTGCTCGATGGGCCAGGGCGGACCCCAGAAGCTGTCCACCTACGCCCGTTGGCTCGAAGAGGCCGGATTCACGGTCACGAAGGCCGTCGCCCAGGACCCGGCCGAGATGCCGGCGGACGCCCTTGTCGCGCACGGCATCCTGTGCGCGACGAAGAACGACCGGTAGCCACCCGAGGACCCGACCACGCAGAACATCGACTGTCCGCAAGGTTCGTCCTTCCGCGGTAAGGACGGGATGGACGATACGGGAGGAGAAAAGGTTGAGTAGTCAGAAGCGCCTCCGGCGCTGGCACCTGCGCTCGTGGATGGCTGCCGTCGCCGCTGTGGTGTTGGCGGTGACGCTCGCCCCCACGACGGCCGTGTCTCAGCAGAAGGCGGCAGGTTTCGACTTCGACAATGGCAACGCCCTGACCGAGGTGATCTACCCTCGGTTCCAGAAGGCGGTCCGCTCGGTTACCCCGGGCGGCGACGACGCCACCCTGGTGGCCGACCACATCCTGATGGTGGAGGTGGCCTGGTTCGACGCCATCGCGCCCTACCACTCGACCGCGGTCGGCATCTACTCCAACCTCGGGCGGCAGCCGCGCAGCGAGGCCACGACGCGCAATCGGAACATCGCCGTGATCTACGCTGCCTACACCTCGCTGAACGCCCTCTTCCCCGAGTTCGAGTCGGAGTTCCGAGCGATGCTGGAGTCGGTCGGCCTCGATCCGGACGAGCCGGCTGAGGACGTCAGCCGCCCGGCCGACATCGGCATCCGGGCCAGCAAGGGTGTGCTGGAAGCGCGTGAGAACGACGGCTCGAACCGGGACGGCGACGCCGGCGGGCGCCGGTACAACCTGCAACCCTACGCCGACTACACCGGATACGAGCCGGTGAACACGTCGACCGAGCTGCGCAACCCCTCCCGCTGGCAGCCGCTGATCCTCAACTCGAACGGGCTCCGGCGAGCGCAGGAGTTCGTCACCCCCTACTGGGGTCGGGTGAAGCCGGTCTCGTACCGCAGCCCGGCCCAGTTCCGCGTCGTTCCGCCGGTCGAGAGCAACCACCGGAACCGACGCGCGTACAAGCGCCAGGCCGACGAGGTTCTCCGGGTGTCGGCGAACCTGACCGATCACCAGAAGATGACGGCCGAGTTCTTCAACGACAAGATCTTCTCCCTTGGCTTCATCGCCGGCAGCGCCGCCTTCCAGCAGGGCAACTTCGACATCGAGCAGGCGGTTCACTACGTCACCACCGTCGACCTCGCCATCTTCGACGTCTCCGTCGCGACCTGGTACTTCAAGCGGAAGTTCGATGCGGTCCGGCCGGTCAGCGCGATCCGTTACCTGTACGGGAACAAGAAGCTGACGGCCTGGGGTGGCCCCGGTAAAGGCACCGTCGATGACATCACCGGAAACGAGTGGCGCAGCTATCTGAAGACCGCGGACCATACCGAGTACCCGTCCGGCTCGTCCTCGTTCTGCCTTGCCTACGCTCAGGCGGCGCGGCGGTTCCTCGGCACCGACAATCTGGTCATGAACGTGCCCCGCGCCAAGGGGTCGTCGACGATCGAGCCGGGGGTCACCCCGGCGAGCGACATGACCCTTCGGTGGGAGAATCTGACGGACATGGCTCAGGACTGCAGCCAGAGCAGGTTGTGGGGCGGAGTTCACTTCCGCGCCTCGACCGAGAACGCAGAGCAGTACGCTCCGAAGGTGGGCGATTCGGTCTACGAGTTCGTCCAGCGAAAGATCAACGGGGGCTGATCCACCATTTACCCAGCCGTCGGCGGCGCCCGGTTGATGGGTGCCGCCGACGGCTGTCGTGGTAACCGATGCGACGTGTCGTCGGCGCGTAGAGACGCGCGGCGATGCCTCCGGGGCGAGTGCGGAGGCCGGAGTTCGTGCAGGTGGCGTCGTGACGGTGGCCGTGGAGCCCGGAAACGCCGGTGGACCGGTTCCGCCGGGTGGGGCGGCGGAACCGGTCCTGTGCCGCGACGCTACCGGTCGGAGGGCGCCGGACGAGCCGGATCAGCCTGCGGTGCCAGTGCTGCGCGCACCGCGGTGGCGGCCACCGCGCCATAGTGTGCGGTGAGATCGGCGATCAGGCGGTCCGGTGCGACCAGGTATTCCTGGGTGCCGTGCTCGGCGATCGCGTAGGCCGCCAGCTGGCAGCCGAGGGCGGCTGCCGCCGCCAGCCGTAATCCGCGGATCGCCCCGGTGAGGAAGCCGGCGCGGAAGGCGTCGCCGCCGCCGGTGGGGTCGACGACCGAGGCGACCGGTACGGCCGGCACCTGCGTGACACCCTGGCGGGTACGGAGCCGGACCCCGTCGGCCGCCAGCGTGCACACCACGGTCTCGACCATGTCGAGCAGCACGGCTTCGGACACGGCCAGCTTGCTGAGCAGCAACGTGTACTCGTACTCGTTGGTGAAGAGGTACCGAGCCTTGGTGATGAAGGCCGCTATGTCGGATCCCGACATGTGCGCCAACTGCTGAGAGGGGTCGGCAGCGAAGGGAAGGCCCATTCGGCGGCACGTGTCCGCATGCCGGAGCATCGCGGTGGGATTGTCCGGACTGATCAGAACCAGGTCGACCGGCCCGGCACCGATGACCGTCGCCAGATCGATGGCTGCCGCCTGGGTCATGGCACCGGGGTAGAAGGTGGCGATCTGGCAGTTGTCGTCGTCGGTGGTGCAGACGAAGCGGGCTGTGTGCGCCGTGTCGCTGATCAGGACGGAGTCGCAGTCGACGCCGTGGCGTTGCAACCAGGAACGGTAGTCGGTGAAGTCCCGGCCGGCCGCGCCGACGAGCACCGGCTGCTGACCGAGGAGCGCCATGCCGTACGCGACGTTGGCGGCGACCCCGCCGCGACGGATGATCAGGTCGTCGACCAGGAAGGACAACGAGATCCGGTCCAGAGCTCCCGCGATGAGCTGGTCGGCGAAGCGGCCAGGGAAGCGCATGAGATGGTCGGTGGCGATGGAGCCGGTGACGAGCGTAGTGGGCACTGGCCGGCTCCTCAGTAGCGGTAGTGGTCCGGTTTGAAGGGGCCTTCGACGGCGACGCCGAGGTAGGCGGCCTGTTCCTTGGAGAGCGTGGTGAGTTTGGCGCCGAGGGCGTCGAGGTGTAGTCGGGCGACTTTCTCGTCGAGGTGTTTGGGTAGCACGTGCACGCCGGTGGGGTACTGGTCGGTCTTGGTGTACAGCTCGATCTGGGCGATCG
>NZ_JAGPXT010000029.1 GCF_018070465.1 Micromonospora sp. C95 | reverse complement strand
GATCCGTCGTCGCCGCCCTCGCCGGCGACTGGCAGGCCGCCCACGACGTACAACTCGAACTACCCGAAACCGGCGTCTGCAACAGCAACCCCACCGACTCAGCCACCGCCGACAACCGCGGCGGCCCAGCACCCGAGCAGACCGGCAAGGGCCTCACCACCGGCATCAACGGCGGCCTACTCGCCACACCACTCAACCTGGTCAGCACCGACACGCCGGCCAGCGACCGGACCGGCGGCTGCTGCGGCAGCTGAGGTCGGCCGACGAGGCGAGCGCCCGCCGGACGATGTGCAGGGCCTGCTCCGCCGGGGGTAGGCCGGACTCGCTGACCACCCGACCGTCCACGATGATCGCCGCGTATCCGGTACCCCGGACCAGGTCTCGCAGCAGGGCCCGCCAGGGCCGTCGGTGCCGGCGACCGTCGCGCACGATCGCCGGCAGCAGGAACAGGGTGTTCCGTGGGTCGACGATCTCCACCGCGATCTCGGCCGGCAGACCGGCCCGTACCACCCGGTAGACCTCGCCCAACGGCCGCTGGTCGGCCCGTTGCCGCGCCAACGCGGAATCCTCGTGCCGGCCCTCGACGCAGCTGTCGGCCGCGCCGGTGCAGCAGCCGGATCCGGCCCCGGGCGCATCCCACGGTCGGATCAGCAGGACCCGGTGCCGGGTCATCAGCGGCGATCGTCGGTGGCACCGGCACCGGCTGCTGACTCGGCACCCACCGCCTGCGGCGACTCATCGGCCGGCTCGGAGTCGGCGGCACCCGCACCGTCGCTGTCCGGGCCGGGCCCGGAATCCGGCTCGGCGGGCTGGCCACTGGCGCGACGCAGGGCGAGCACCGCCTCCACGATCAGCCAGAGCGCGAGGACGAAGATGATGGCGTCCAGCGGTGCCAGCACCCACTCGTCGGCCACCACGAACTCGCGCAGCTGCACGATCAGTGCCCAGGTCGTCATCACCAGCAGGAAGACCAGCGGCACGATGACCGCGACCGGGTTGCGTCGACGGCGCAGCACCCAGACCGCGATGACGGCCAGGGCGAGCCCGGCGGTGAGCTGGTTGGTGGTGCCGAAGAGTCGCCACAGCACCCCGAAGGTGTAGCCGGCGTCCCCGCCGCCCGGCAGCAGGGCGAGGGTCAGTGGTGCGGCGATCGCCAGCAGCCCGGCCAGGGTCAGGTGACGGGACAGCCGCCGCCAGCCGACCAACTCGGCGATCTCCTGCACGATGTAGCGCTGCAACCGGACGCCGGTGTCCATGGTGGTGGCCGCGAACGAGATCACCACCACTGCCGCGAAGACGGTCGCGAGTTGGAACTCGATGCCGAGGTTGGTGGCGAAGCTGGCAATGCCGTTCACGAAGTTGCGGGTGGCGCCGCCCGAGGCCTCGGCGTAGCTGGCGTACAACCCCTCCCACTCGG
Organism: Micromonospora sp. C95; assembly: GCF_018070465.1. GTDB lineage: Bacteria > Actinomycetota > Actinomycetes > Mycobacteriales > Micromonosporaceae > Micromonospora. The sequence goes on along the minus strand of NZ_JAGPXT010000029.1, from coordinate 65,961 downwards.
CGCGCGTGGCGGCTACCCCGGCCGTGACCGCGATGATCGAGCCGAGAGCGAGGCTGCCCTCGCCGATCGCCCCGGCGTAGCCCACGTACCTGGCGTCGGTCTCCTTGTCGAGCTGTTTGGAGGTGGTCCCGGAGGCCACCAGCGAGTGGAACCCGGATATCGCACCGCAGGCCACGGTGATGAACAGGAACGGGAAGATGCTCGGTGAGCCGGCCGGCACGTCGTTGAACATCGGCGCCACGATCCGGTCCATTCCGACCAGCACCCCGGTGAAGATCACCGCGATGGCGATGAACAGCTGGTGGGAGTTGATGTAGTCGCGCGGCTGCAACAGCAACCACACGGGCAGCCGGGAGGCGATGAACGCGTAGACGAAGAGGATGACCACCCACAGGTCGCGCGTCCGCTCGAAGCCCAGCGCGTCGGCCAGCCCGGTGATCTCGACGGGGTAGAGGTTGCCCACCCAGATCAGGAAGTAGAGCGCGACCACGCCGATGAGTGACGGCACCAGCGCCGCGCTGCGGGTGCGATAGATGTACTGGCCGATCGCGATGGCCAGGGGAATCTCCACGAAGATCGGGATGACCGCGCCCGGGTACGCCACGAGCAGGTTGCCGATCACCACCGCGAAGACCGCGTTCACGAGGGTGAGCAGGAAGAAGATGATCAGCAGGAAGAGCGTACGGGCCCGTCTGCTGATCACGTCTGCGGCGAGGGTGCCGATGTTGCGCGCCCGGTGTCGTACCGAGACCGCGAGCGCCCCGAAGTCGTGTACGCCGGCCGCGAAGATGGTGCCGAGCACCACCCAGGCCAGCGCCGGGCCCCACCCCCAGAACACCGCGATCGCCGGACCGACGATCGGGGCGGCTCCGGCGATCGAGGTGAAGTGGTGGCCGAAGAGTACATGCTTGTTCGTGGGGACGAAGTCGACTCCGTCGGCGAACCGGTGCGCCGGGGTGACGTAGGTCGGGTCCAACCCGTACACCCGGTCGGCGAGGTAACGCGAGTAGTACCGGTAGCCGAGGGCGAACATCGCCATGACCGCGATGACGACGACGATGGCGGGCATACGGCTGCCTCCTTGCGGCCCCTGGGGCGGGCGCTCGTGTGCAGATCCCGAAACCTGCCGGTAATGTAACGGGGATCACATTCCAAGGTCAACCGAACGGCTCGGATCACATGGACGAGGGTGTAGAGGTTCGCCGCGCGATCCAGGCCGCCACGGTCGGCGAGCTGGCCTGGATCGACCCGGACGGCCGACCACAGGCCCGGCCGGTCACGCCGCTGCTGCTCGACGACCGGCCCGCCGTCGCGTTCCCGTATGCCGAGGCCACCCTGGCCCGCCGGCTGGCCGCCGCACCGGTCGCGGCGCTTGTCGTCTCCGACGACCGGCTCACCGGGCGGGGCTGGCGGCCGGTCGCGGTGACCGGCCGGCCCCGGCTGACCGAGGATCGCGACGGTGCGCTGTTCGCGGAGCGGTTGCTCGACCAGGAGCTCCGCAAGCACCCGCCAGCAAGGGCGCTTATCGACTCACCGCTGCTGCGCCGGGAGCACTGGTGGTATCTGCCCCGGCTGATCGTGGTGCTGGACGTCGACACCGCCACCACGATCGGTGCCCGGGTGGACGGGATCGGCGAGTTGCTGGCGGTCGCCCGCGACGACAGGCAGCTGTACGTGGACTCGGTGACCCGGCCCGACGACCAGGTGAGCGAGGCGGTCCGCGTGCGGAGCTTCGCCGGTCGGCAGCCTGCCGATGGCCCGGCGGTACTGCTGGGGCACGACTTCTCCGTTCCCGATCTCGAGCGATGGACCCCGTGGACGACCCGGGGCGAGCTGGCCGACGGCGTCCTGGCCGTGACGGCGACACCGGCGCGCACCACCCTCCCGCCGCCGCTGGGGTTGTGGCGACGGTTGACCCGCCAACGACGCCTCGCCCGGGCCTGCCAGGACGCCCTGAGTAGTTAGCTCGCCCAGCGACGGGCTCCGGGTGCCCGAACACCGACCCCTCCCGGAAAAGATTCACATCGGTAGATACGATGGGTACTATCGCGGTTGGGAGCCGCCAAGCCGTCGCAGGCGGCGCGTTCGCGCGCTGCCCCTTGAGATCGTCATGTCGATCGACGCATACCTCCCGGGGTTGGGCACCCCGGCGAGTGACACCGGCGTCGGCGGATCAACTGGAGCATCAATGAAACTCGCACGAACAGCACGTCGACTAGGACTCGGCGCGGCCTCCGTCCTCGTCGCCGCGTTCACCATGGTCGTGGTCAATCAGCCCGGCCCGGCCTCGGCGCACGGGTCGGTCACGAACCCGCCGTCGCGCAACTACGGCTGCTGGGAGCGCTGGGGTGACGACCACCTCAACCCGGCCATGGCCCAGAGCGACCCGATGTGCTGGCAGGCCTTCCAGGCCAACCCGAACACCATGTGGAACTGGAACGGCCTGTTCCGCGAGAACGTCGGCGGCAACCACCAGGCCGTCATCCCGGACGGGCAACTGTGCAGCGGCGGCCGTACCCAGGGCGGACTGTACGCCTCGCTCGACACGGTCGGTGCCTGGACCGCCAAGCCGATGCCCAACAACTTCACCCTGACGCTTACCGACGGTGCCCGGCACGGTGCCGACTACATGCTCATCTACATCACCAAGCAGGGCTTCGATCCGACCACCCAGCCCCTCACCTGGAACAGCCTGGAACTGGTGCTCCGCACCGGCTCGTACCCCACCACCGGGCTCTACGAGGCGCAGGTCAACGCGGGCAACCGCACCGGCCGGCACGTCGTGTACACGATCTGGCAGGCGTCCCACCTCGACCAGCCGTACTACATCTGCAGCGACGTGACCTTCGGTGGAGGCAGCAACCCGCCGCCCACCACCCCGCCGCCGACGACCCCGCCGCCCACCACGCCCCCGCCCACGACCCCGCCGCCCACCACGCCCCCGCCGACCGGTAACGGTGCCTGCACCGCCACCTACCGCACGACCAGCGAGTGGCCCGGCGGCTTCGGCGGCGAGGTCACCGTCCGCGCCGGCAACGCCGCCATCTCCGGATGGACGGTGAACTGGACCTGGCCCAACGGCCAGAGCATCACCAACTCCTGGAACGCGTCGATCACTTCGAGCGGCTCCTCGGTCACCGCCTCGAACGTCGGCCACAACGGGTCGTTGAGCGCCAACAGCAGCGCCACCTTCGGATTCAACGGCTCCTGGAACGGCACCAACGGCACACCCACCCTGTCCTGCACCGCCCGATAGCAACCTGCGCGTCGGGGGTGGCGCTGGTCGGCGCCACCCCCGATCCGCCTGACGGGTGACCTTCGCCGCCCTTGCGCGATCCGTCCTCGCCGGGAACATCCGTCACCTACCGTCGAGACAGACCGGCCATCCCGAGACGCCTGATGGCGGGCGAGGGACGGAACGTGATGTGCGGCATCAGCGGTGAGGTGAGGTTCGACGGCGGCACGCCCGACGCCGCCGCGGTGACCCGGATGACCGAGGCGATGCGCTCCCGGGGCCCGGACGGCGAGGGCCTGTGGAGCGACGGCTGGGTGGCCCTCGGGCACCGCCGGCTGACCGTCATCGACCTGTCCGACGCGGGCGGTCAGCCCATGGTGCGCGAGGATCTCGGTCTCGCCCTGGTCTTCAACGGGTGCATCTACAACTACCCGGAACTGCGCCAAGAGTTGCGCGACGCCGGGCACGACTTCCACTCCACAAGTGACACCGAGGTGATCCTCGTGGCGTACGCACAGTGGGGTGCGGAGTTCGTCGATCATCTGGTCGGCATGTTCGCCGTGGGACTGGTCGACCGCGTCCGACGTCGCCTCGTCCTGGCCCGGGACCGACTCGGCATCAAGCCCCTCTACCTCGCCGAGACGCCGGGCCGGCTGCGGTTCGCCTCGACCCTGCCGGCGCTGCTCAAGGCGGGCGACGTGGACACCGACGTGGACCCGGTGGCGCTGCACCACTACCTGTCGTGGCATTCGATCGTGCCCGCGCCCCGCACCATCCTGCGCGGTGTCCGGAAGCTGCCCCCGGCGACCGTGCGGGTCGTCGAGGCCGACGGACGCAGCCGCGATCGCCGCTACTGGCAACCCGACTACGTCCGGGATCCCGTCCACGCCGGCTGGGACGACCGGGACTGGCGGGCCGCGATCGGCGACGCGCTGCGCACCGCCGTACGACGACGGCTCGTCGCCGACGTGCCGGTGGGCGTGCTGCTCTCCGGCGGTCTCGACTCGAGTCTCATCGTGGCTCTGCTCGCCGAGGCCGGGCAGCATCACCTGCGCACCTTCAGCATCGGCTTCGACAGCCGGCACGGCGAGGCCGGCGACGAGTTCCACTACTCCGATCTGGTCGCCCGCGCGTACGGCACCGATCATGTCCGCATCCAGCTCGCCAACGACGACCTGGTGCCGGCCGTCCGCCGGACGGTCGAGGCGATGACCGAGCCGATGGGCAGCCACGACGTGGTCGCCTTTCACCTGCTCTCCGAGCAGGTCGCCGCCCACGTGAAGGTGGCCCAGTCCGGGCAGGGCGCCGACGAGGTGTTCGCCGGGTACGGCTATCACCAGCCACTGACCCGGGTAGCCCGCGCCGAGGCGGCGCGGACCTTCACCGCCGCCTTCTTCGACCGGGACCACGCCGAGCTGATCCGGGTGGTCGGCCCGGCGTACGCCGTCGACGTCGACGCCAGCCGGGATCTGGTGTTCGCGGAGCTGAACGCCCCGGGCGCGGAGACCGCCCTGGACGCGGTGCTGCGCCTGGACACCCACCTGATGCTGCCCGACGACCCGGTCAAACGGGTGGACAGCATGAGCATGGCGTGGGGGTTGGAGGTACGCACCCCGTTCCTCGACCAGGATCTGGTCGCCCTCGCGGCAGCCTGCCCGCCGCAGCACAAGGTCGCCCAGGGCGGCAAGGGCGTGCTCAAGGAGGTCGCCCGCGAGGTGCTGCCCGCCGAGGTGATCGACCGGCCGAAGGGCTACTTTCCGGTGCCCGCGCTACGCAACGTCGACGGCCCGGTCCGCGACCTCGTGGTGGCGGCGCTGCGGGCGCCGGAAGCGCGCGAGCGTGGGCTGTTCCGGCAGGCGTACGTGGACATGCTGTTCACCGACCCCGACCAGGCGCAGGCCGCCGCCGGCAGCAACAAGCTGTGGCAGCTGGGCCTGCTCGAACTCTGGCTCCAGATCCACGACGTCCGCTGAGCGTGCCGGGTGCCGGTTCAGCCGGCGGTGGTCTCGGCGGCGAGGTGTTCGAGGACCGCCCGCACGTCCCCACCGGTACGCGCGATGACCCGCCGCTGCCGGGCCGCACCGGTGCCGTCGCGGCGCAGCCGGGCCAACTGCTCCAGCACGTAGGCCAGGTCGCCGTGCCGGACCAGTGCGGGCGTCACCGTGCTGAACAACTCCTCCACGAGATCCCACGCCGGACGCGCCCCGCCACCATGCAGGTCGAGAAGGTAGCCGTCCAACCCGTCATGCGCGGCGCGCCAGTGGGCCGCCGCGAGCAGACAGCTGCGCAGGTGGGGTGCCGGAATGCCGGCTCGCACCTGGTCGACCATGGTGGCGACCAGCGCTCGCACCAGGGCCGCGACCAACACCGTGTCGTCCACCCCCGGGCAGACGTCACCGACCCGGATTTCCACTGTGGGATAGCTGGCCGACGGTCGGGCGTACCAGTAGACCATCGCCGCGTCCAGCATGATGCCCGCGTCGACGAGTTCCGCCACCGTCGCCTCGTAGTCGGCGAACGAGGCGAAGTAAGGGGTGGGCCCGATGCTCGGCCAGCGCTCCAGCTGCATGGAACGCCAGCTCGCGTGACCGGTGTCCGCGCCGTCGTGCAGCGGCGAGTTGACGGTGAGCGCCTGCACCACCGGCAACCACGGCCGCAGGTGGTTGCAGACCTGCACCGCCAATTCCCGGTCTGGCAGACCAACGTGCACGTGGCAGCCGCATACGGCTGGATCGTGCGCCACCGGACCGAAGCGGCGGGACATGGCGTGGTAGCGAGGTTCATCCGGCACCGACCGGTGCGACTCGTGAACCGGAGTGGCACCCACCGCGACCAACTGCGCTCCGGCGGACCGCGCGGCTTCCGCCGCGGCACGCCGCAGGGTGATCAGGTGTGCCCGGAGGTCGGCCAGGTCGGCACAGACCGGCGTGACCATTTCCACCATGCTGTGCCGGAACTCCTGTCGGCTCTGCTTTCGGGCCGTACCGAGCAGGACCGTCAACACCCGGTCGGCAACCGGCAGGCTCTCCCCCGTCGCCGGGTCCAGCAGCAGGAACTCCTCCTCCACCCCGAGGGTCAGGGGTGCTGAAGCGTCCACGGCACCCAGGGGCGGTGCGATGGACGGGTGGTTCGTCATCGTCGGCATCCCCTCCTGCCGGCGACGGCACGACCGCCGCACTCGCGGGACTTCCCCGCCACGGCCCCGACAAACGGCCTCCACCGACCGACCGGGCGGGCCCGGTCTGCACCGAGCCCGCCCGTTCCGGCTCCGCCCGATCGATCCCGGGGCGTGCCGGCGCTCATCCGATTCGGCGAGCGCCCTCATCCGCGACGATCAAGCATCGTTGGCGCCGGATCTCTGTCGTGTCGATCAGCGTTGCAGGGTGAGCAGGCCGGGGCGGTACGGCAGGAGGCCGTAGTCGCCGCCAGAGTTGGGTGAACGGCCCTGGTAGAGCATTTGCAGGTTGCAGGGGTCGATGGTCATGGTCTGGTCGGCGTTGGTCCGGATCAACTCGCCGTGGCTGATGTCGTTGGTCCAGGTGGCGCCGCTGTTGGCCTTGCCGGCGAACGGGTTGCTCTCACTGGTGGCCTGCGGGGTCCAGCTGCCGCCCAGGCTGGTGGCGGTGAAGGAGCGGAAGTAGCGGCCCTGTGAGCCGATCGCCTCGACGATCATCAGGTACCGCTGCTGGCCCTGGAGCTTGTAGACCTGGACGCCTTCGAACAGGTTGTTCGTGGAGTCGGTCATGATCGTGGTGTAGTTCGAGCCGAAGCTGCCGGGGAAGTTCCCGATCGGCATGCTGGCCCGGTAGATGCGGCCGTTGTCGCCGGCGAAGAACAGGTACATGTTCTGGTCGTCACCGATCAACGCCTGATCGATCGGACCCGTACCCGAGTTCGAGATCGACCCGGTGAACAGCGTCTGGTGCGCCGACCAACTGTTCACGTTCGTCGGATTCGTCGAGGTCCGGTACGAGAACGCCGGCCCACCCCACTGATACGCCAACACCCAGACGTTACGCGGCGCGAAGTAGAACAACGACGGCGCGACCGCCGCGAACGGCATCTGGTTCTGGCTGGCCGAACCCATCTGGTTCCAGTTCGAGAACAGCCCGAAGTTCATCGAACCCCAACTCGTGCCGGTGTCGTGGGTGGTGCCGTAGACCAGGTGCTGACCGTTGTACGGCGCGTGCGTGAAGTCCTTCAACGACACCCAACCCGACCGCGGCTGCGCCAGCGCACCCGTCGACGACCACCGGTAGCTCGACGGCAGATTGCACGTACCCGACGGCGGCGGCGTCGTCGGCGTCGGGTTTCCGCCACCGTCGACCCGGACGAGCTGCCACTGCTGGTTCGCGCCGTTCCAGTCGTCGTACTGCACGATGTTCCCGCCGTCGGCGGTCGAGGCGCCCTGCACCTCCACCACCTTGTTGCTGTTCCGGTTGATCAGCCGGACGTAGCCGCCGTCGGAGTCAGCCAACCGGAACTGCTGGTTCGCCCCGTTGTGGTCGGACCACTGCACGATGTTCGCGCCGTTCGCGGTCGACCAGTTGTAGACGTCCAGCACCTTGTTGGACAGCCGCGACTTCAGCCGGTAGTAGCCACCACCCGAGTCAACAAACTGCCACTGCTGCTGGTTGCCGTTGTTCCGCGACCACTGGGTGATCCGCGCACCGTCGTTCGTGGCCAGGTTGTACACGTCGAGGGCCTTGCCGCTGTTGCGGTTGATCAACACGTACCACGCGTTCGTGTCGACCGTCGCAGCGGCGGCCGGTGTCGACACCGCCACCGCGGCGGCACCACCGGCGACCACCGCCGTGACGCCCGCCGCAGCGACGCGCAAGAACCACCGACGTCGCCGCGAGGGCGGTGGGAGAGCTGGAGACCTACCAAAGGCAGACATGTTCCTCCTTCAATTACCGAGAGCCGACCGGTTCACCCGAGGATGGGCACACCGCTCCGCACCTGCGGCGCTTCTGTTAGCGCTAACATGGATGTCCGCATGTCCCCGCACACGCCTGGTCCACGGGCCCGGCGAAACAGGCTTGCCCGGTAAGCCGTAGGCATCGCCGTCCTTGCCCATCGACTGTGGGCGATAACATGCCGTTCGTCAAGACGTAATGTTCCGGCATCACGAGGCATGGACGTTCCGGAATTATCCGACACTTGACCTTCGGCAACCTGGACACGTCTTCCATCGACCACCTGTCGGCAGCCTGCGCCGACCCGCCGGGCCGAACTCGCGCGAGCATGCACGACAGGAGCCATGGTGGCGCTAACATAGAAGCTCACCCATTGTTGCCCCGCCGTATCACGACGAGCCGTTTCCCGGTCGGATCGCGACTCGAGAGTGCTCCGCCCGGCACGGCCCTACGAAGCCGGCCCCAACATCTTCCTCAACAGACCGTAGAGCTGGCGCTGCTCCTGGTCGGTGAGGAGCCCCAGCCGCTCGGACGGGAACCCGAACGCCCCTCGGACGGCGCGGCGCACGTCGGCTCCCGCCGGAGTGATCAACACACGCTTGATCCGCCGGTCGTCCGGATCGGCCACCCGGGCCACCAGACCACGGGTCTCCAGTCGAGAGACGAGCTGGGTGACGTTCGAGGCGTCGCACCGCAGCTCCAGAGCGAGCTCTCCCATCGGACGGCTGTCTGGTGAAAGGTGTTCGAGCAGACACGCCTGTGCGGCGCTGAGCCCCACGACCTGCGCCGCACGGTCATAGGCCGCGTCGTAGGCGAAGACGAGGTCCCACACCTGCCGGGCAAGGGCGTCCGCCACCTCGGTCATGCGCTCAGATTAGTTGACTCGCTCAGGTAACGCTGCTTTAGTGGGTCAAGGAACTTTAGTGACTCAACCAAAGGAACGGTCCGACGTGAAGAGTCCGAGCTCAGTGGGGGCCGGCACGCCCCGGGTGCTGATCACCGGAGTCCGTGGCAAGACCGGATCACCGCTGGCCAGGCTGCTTGTCGAACGCAATGACGTCGACGTGCTCGGCGGCAGCAGCAACCCGGACTCGGTTGCCATGGACAGCGTTCAACCGACCGCCTTCTCCTGGGACGCCCCCTCCGGGTGGAAAGCGGCGACCGAGGGCGTGGACGCCGTGTACATCGTCCGGCCCGATCGCGCGGACGCGCCGGACCTCATCGGCGCACTGCTCGACGAGACGCCCGTCCGCACCCGGATCGTCCTGCTGTCCGAGCAGGACGCCGACTACATGGGCGTCGACGGATGGGCACCGCGCGCCGAGCGGGCGGTGCGCGACAGCGGGCACGCCTGGACGATCCTGCGGCCCAGCTGGTTCATGCAGGTCTTCACCGACCCGCGCTTCTACCGCGATCAGGTCGCCGACGGCAAGCTGCCGTTCTCCAGCGGCGGTGCCAGCCTGGCCTGGATCGACGCCTGGGACATCGCCGCCGTGGCCGAGCGTGCGCTGCTGGACGAGGGGCATGCCGGCCAGGTGTACGAACTCACCGGCCCAGAGTCGCTCGCACTGCCGCGCACCGCGGAGCTGCTCTCCGCCGCAGCAGGACGTACCGTTGCCCTCCACGAGATCACGATTGACGAGGCCGTGGCCGGGACCACCGGATTCGAGCGGGAACTCTTCGCCCTGACCTTCGAGCGCGTACGGGCGGGCAGCTTCGCGGAGGTCACCGACTCGGTCGAGCGGGTGACCGGACGGCCCGCACGGAGCCTGCGGGCATTCCTGGCAGATGCCGGGCCGCCCTTCGTCCGAGCGGCCTGACCATGGCCGGTGCGACGAGCAGCAGACCTGCGGAAACCTCGGGCCCGTTTCCTCAACTCGTCGGCAACCGCCGCCGGGTCGCTGGCCGGTGGGCAGGAAGCGCGACGGAGTCCAGGTCGGTGACGACCGCGTCGAGCAGCCGGCTGATCCGTGGTTGCCCATCCGCGGTACTGCGCAGCTCGTCGATGATCATCGCCAGGTAGGTGTCGTAGGTGGGGCGGTTCGCCAGGACCCGCACCGTGCCGTCGTCGTCGCGTACGATCCCGACCGGGTCGGGCCGGGTCGCGAGCCGGCGGAGCAGGTCGTGCGCCTCCTGGACAGCACGTACGGCGGTGGTGACGTCGTTGGAGGCGGGGGACAGCGCGCGCGTGGCGATGTCCGCCAGTTGGCGGAGACCGAACCCCACGTCCTGGCCCGGTGTGCGCTCGACGTCGATGGTGACCGAGTTGGCGACGCGTTCGACGGGCAGTGGGCGCGGTTCACCGCTGGGCAGCCGGTGGCAGTGCAGCAACTGTGCCCCGGCGACCACGAAGTCTCCCGGTGCCGGTACGACGGTGATCGCGCAGTCATGTTCCCGCCCCAGCCGGGCGAGCAGGGCGAGGTCGACGCTGGTGACCAGGCCCGCCGCCGCGGCCGGCACGACCTGCACCACCTCGCCCAGCACCTCGGCCGGCTCCCCGTGATCTGGCACATGCTGATCGATCGTCCGGCGAGTCTGCGCACCGATGGCGACGATGATGTGCGAAACCCGCATCACCGTGGTGATGTGGTGCAGGTAGTAGATGAACATCGCGGTGCTGGCCAGGACGAGCGACATCGACACGGCGAGGGAGAGTTCGGGCAGCCGCTCGCTGTCCCGGGACGGCAGCGCGGCGAGCACCACCATCGCGAAGAGGAATGTCGCCACGAACGTCCCGAGCGTGGACTGGATGACCCGGTCCTGCAGGAACGTCCGCAGCACGCGCGGGGAGTACTGGCTACTGGCCAGTTGCAGCGCGACGACCGTGATGGAGAAGACCAGCGCCGTGAACGAGATCATCGCCGTGATGATCGACGAGAGCAGGGACCGGGCACCGGCGGGACCGCTGGGCAGGATGCTCTCGACCGGCAGCCGCAGCCGCAGTTCCAGCACGGACAGGCCGATGGCCAGCACGACCGCACTCGCCGCGAAGAGTGCCGGGATGAGCCAGAAACTCTGCCGTATCTCGGCGAGCCGGGCGGCGGCCGTACGGGGCCGGCTCACGTCGCGGTGGCCTTCCGCTCCCGCTCGGCGCTGAGGAAGAAGGCGCCGAACGCACCGGCCAGGGTGCCGAACACGACCACCGAGTAGATCGCGAGCACCAGTTCGACGACCTGGGCGAGCGGATCGTCCGCGCCGAGTGGTTCACCCGTGATGGTGGTCAGGGCGACGTCGTGCAGTGCTGGTCCGTACGACCGGTAGGAGCCGGTGACGACGAGCAGTTGGCCGACGCTGAGGACGACCGTCGTCGTGATGATCGCCAGCCACGCGATCCGGTCGGTCAGCAACCGGCCGGCGGAGCGCGAGCCGCGCACGGCCGCGGTGATGACACCACCGGCCCGGGCGGCGCGCAGGGCGGAGGCGGCCCGGGCGAAGCGGAGAAACGGTACGGCGAGGAAGATGATCTGCCACCAGTTGCGTCGCCAGAACCGGCGGGCGTGATGGCGGGCCAGCCAGGCGCGCAGGACGAATTCGGCCACGAACACCGCCCACAGCACCCAGCCCAGCACGGTCAGGGCGGTGGACAGCGTGGGATGTCCGGCGAGGGCCTGCCCGAGAACGACCAGGACGAAGAGCACGCCAAGGGCGCCCATCGGCTTGTCGAGCCGCCGGGCGACGCCGTGCAGTACCGCGTCGTCCGGCGTCTGCTCACCGTCGGTCGGCCGGCTCATCGCCGCGCCGGGTGCTTCACCGGCACCTCGTCCACCCGCGCTCGCTCGTGGTGCCGTCCCGAAGCGATCGGCGGCTCACGATGATGTCCTCCCGGCGGTCGTGCGGCAGAGCCGTGGTCGGCCGCCCTGGCTGACCCGCTACCCGAAACCGCCGACCGCAAACGTCGAGCCGCCGACCGTCACAGTCGTGGGCAGAGACCGTCATCGGTTCGTCGTGTTGTCCGCCGTGGCCGCCGGGTAGGGCATTCGTAGCGGACCCGTCCCCTGAAGGAGTCAGCCATGACCCACCCTTGGTTCTTCCCCCACGACATGCCCCCGCTGTTCTACGCCGAGCCCACCACCGCGGACACCCGGCTGGCGTGCCGGTTGCTCACGAGCATGCAGCAGGATTCGCGACTGCGTCACGAGCGCATCTGCATCGAGGTGCAGAACCGGGTGGTGGTGCTCGAGGGAACGGTGAGCACGGCCGAGCTCAGCGCCGAGGCGCACGCCCTCGCCTGGCGTACCCCGGGAGTGCACGACGTCAGCAACCGTCTCCGCCACCTGGAAGGGTGACCTGATCGACACGGCCTTTTGCGGATCCCGGCTACGGGTACGTCAAAACGATGGTGCTGAACAACCCTGCCGACCTGGTACGCCTGCTCGTGATCGCGGCGATCATCTACCCGGCACTTGTGGTGATCCTGCGGGTCTCCGGCAAGCGGACGTTGTCCAAGCTGAACGCCTTCGACTTCGTGATCACGGTCGCGCTGGGCTCGACGCTGGCCACGATCCTGCTGTCACGGGACGTGTCGCTGGTGGAGGGAACCCTCGCGCTGATCCTGCTGGTGGCGTTGCAGTACGCGGTCGCGCTGCTCGCCGTCCGCTGGCCACCGTCGCAGAAGGTGCTCAAGGCCCGTCCCACAATGCTGCTGCGGGACGGACGGCTACGAACCGAGACGTTGCGGTCCACCCGGGTGGCGGAGAGTGAGATCCGGCAGGCCGCCCGCAGCCAGGGCGCGGGCGACCTGCACGACCTTGCCGCCGTGGTGCTGGAGACGGACGGCAGCCTGAGCATCATCACTCGCGAGCAACTCGGCGACGGCAGCACCCTCATCGATGTGCGGGACGAGGGACGGTAGCCGGCCGGCCGACGAGCACCGCTTCCGCCGCGTCGCCCACCGTCAGCCCTCGATCGGCGGGCGGTCGATGTTGAGGTGGAATGCGCGTTCCTCAGCCTCCTGACGGGCCGAGACGAAGTCGCGCTGCCAGTCCGGAGCATCGTCCGGGATTCGCGCGACCACGTGTTCACCGTGCACCCGCCCGTCCGCGTCGGTCAGGGTGACCCCGACGACGGTGTGCCCACGCCCGGGTATGGCGTAGTGACGCACCGCCCAGCGGGCGGACGCCTGCGCGGCGTGGCGTCGGCGTCGGGCACCGCCGGTCAGGACCGCGGAAACCAGCAGGACGGCGGTCAGCACGACGACGGAGATGGCCAGGAACGCGACGATCCGCACCCGCCCGAGGCTACCCGCCGTTTGCCGATGGCGCGGCGTACGAGCAGGCCACCGGAGAACCGGACGGACGCACCCGACCACCGCTGCCGAGACGTCTCGGCTCCAACCCGGGTCGTTCCGGGCCGGAGCCGAGTTGCGCCTGGCGGTCGTGCGGATCAGACGATGTTGATGTCGCTGCACCACATGTAGGTCTGGTCCATGTGTGACGCCTTCCAGATCACGAAGAGGACGTGCTGGCCGCTACGCCCGGACGGGATCGAGACGTTGAACGAGATGTTCTGCGTCGGCGAATAGCGCCCGGTCTGCAGGATCTGGTCGATGTTTCCCCAACCGACGCGCTGCGAGTTCGGATTGAAGCCCTGCCGGGTGACGTAGACCCGGAAGAAGTCAGCGCCGTGGCTGGCCTGGTCGTAGAACCGCAGTGTGAAGTTGCGGCTGACGTTCGTCGCCTTCCAGGCCCCCGGCTGGTTCACCGTGTCGTTCCGGGAGAGGGCGTTGCTGCAGAGCTGCCCGTCGGGCGTACGGGCCTGGTACTGCCCGCCCAGGCCGTCCCGCAGCTGGCTCATCCAGTTCCACATGGTGTCGGGGTTGGCCTGGAACGCCCGGTAGCACATCGGGTCCTGCGTCTGCATCGCCGGATCCATGTGCCGGTGGCCCCAGTTCTGCCAACACTGGTAGGCGCGGGTCGCCGGGTTGATCACGGTGCCGTGGGCCTGGGCGGCACCCGTCCAGGGCAGCATGGCGGCCACCACGGCGAGGGCCAGGACCAGCACCCGGACGGCGGGCCGGGATCGCCGGCCGGATCGGTGGGGATGGTGTGAACTCACGGTGCATCCTCCAATTCTGAGGCGCTCGCCGGGACGGGTTGGGAGCGCTTCCACCGAGTATCACACCAATCGGACAAGATATCAATGATCGTCTATTGATATCGGTTGTGCGGATTTCGTCGCTCGCACCTTGATCGACCCATGACCCCCTGCGCCTCGAATATCCAGGAGAAAGTGCATTCGATGATCGACAAATGGGTACGCCTGCGCACCGTGGCGACGGAGTAGCCGGCCGGCCTGCCGACACCATTCCACTGGGCGACGGTGGCGGTCGTCGCCGTTCGATTCATGGCTGGTAGCGGTAACCCATGCCGGGTTCGGTGATGAGGTGACGAGGCCGGGCGGGGTCAGCTTCGAGTCTTCGGCGTAGCTGGGCCAGGTACTGGCGCAGGTAGCCGGTTTCGGTCTCGTACCCCGGTCCCCACACGTCATGCAGCAGCTGGCGTTGGCTGATCAGCTTGCCCGGGTTGCGGAGCAGTGTTTCGAGCACCGCCCACTGCGTTGGGGTCAGTTTGATCTCGATGCCGTCATCGCGGACGACAGTGTGAGTGGCGAGGTCGACGGTGTGCCGGCCGAGTTGGGCGATGCGGCTGGCCGGGTCCGCGCCGGTGGTGTGCCGACGGGTGACGGCGCGGATGCGAGCCAGGAGTTCGTCGACGCCGAAGGGCTTGGTGACGTAGTCGTCGGCACCCGCGTCGAGGGCGGTGACCATGTCGTCGCTGCCGGCGCGGCCGGACAGCACGATGATGGGGACGGCGGTCCAGCCACGGAGCCCACGGATGACGTCGACGCCGTCGAGGTCGGGTAGGCCGAGATCGAGCACGACGAGATCGGGTGGGTGGCTTCCGGCGGCCTTCAGCGCGGCGGTTCCGGTGCCGGCGACATCGACGTCGTAGCCGCGGGCCCGCAGGTTGATGCGCAGGGCGCGTAGGATCTGGGGTTCGTCGTCGACGACGAGGATCCGGGTCATTCCGGCGCACCCTCCATCGCTGCGGTCGCGGCGGGTAGTCGCAACACCATGGTGAGTCCTCCGCCGGGGGTGGTCTCGGGATTGATGCTGCCGCCCATCGCCTCGGCGAGCCCGCGGGAGAGGGCCAGGCCGAGACCGACGCCCGTGGTGGTGTCCCGGTCGCCGAGGCGCTGGAACGGCAGGAACACGTGGTCCCACTGGTCTTCGGGGATGCCGGGGCCGGTGTCGATGACCCGGAGTTCGACCCGGCCGGAGTGGGCGCTGGCGGTAATGGTGGGTGGCTGTCCGGGTGGGCTGTGCCGCAGGGCGTTCGCGACGAGGTTGACCAACACCCGCTCCAGCAGACCCGGGTCGGCGGTGACCGCGGGCAGATCGGTCGGAATGTCGGTGCCGACATCGGCGGCGGGTGGGCCGAGCTCGTCCAGGGCGCGGGGCACGACGTCCTCCAGACCGATCGATGCGACGGTGATGCCGAGTGCCCCGGCCTGTAGGCGGCTCATGTCGAGCAGGTTGGCCACCAGCCGGTCGAGCCGGTCGAGGGACTCGTCTGCGGTCACCAGCAGTTCGTCCCGGTCTTCGGGGTCGAACTCCACGTCCGGGCTGCGCAGGCTGGACACGGCGGCCTTCGCCGAGGCCAGCGGGGTACGCAGGTCGTGGCTGACGGCGGCGAGCAGTGCGGTGCGCATCCGGTCGGCCTCGGCCAGCGGCCGGGCGGCGGCAGCCTCCTCGGCGAGGCGCTCCTGCCGGAGCGCGACGGCAGCCTGCGCGGCGAACGCCTCGACGACGCGCCGGTCGGCGGCCGCCAACCGCCGGCCGCAGAGCACGACGGTCAGCCGGTCATCGACGGGTACGGCCGTCTCGCCGGCGCTCGGAGTGCCGGCCGGCGCCTCACCGACGCTGGCCACGACCCGCCAGGCGTGCACCTCCCGGTCCCGATCGGGGCGGCCGGTCGCCTCGCCGGTCTGTTCCAACACGCTTACCGCGCGCAGCGCGAAGGTCTCCCGAAGCCGTTCCAGCAGCGCCGGCAGGGGCCGCTGCCCGCGCAGGACGCTGCCGGCGACGGTGGCCAGGGTCTGCGCGTCGGCGGAGGCCCGGGCCGCCTCGCGGGTACGCCGAGCCGCCACGTCGACCACCCAGCTCACCGCCACGGCGACGCCGACGAAGACACCCAGGGCGAGGAGGTTGTCCGCCTCGGCGATGGTCAGCGTGTAGAAGGGCGGGGTGAAGAACCAGTTCAGCAGGAGAGATCCGACCAGGGCCGCGAGCAGGGCTGGCCAGAGCCCGCCGACGAGCGCGACGCCGACGACCGCGGCGAGGAAGATCAGGATGTCGTTGGTAAGGGTGAGGTCGGGCAACGCCTTGAGCAACGCGGTCAGGGCAGGCACGCCCACGACGGTGAGCGCGAACCCGTACAACCGGCGCCGCCGGGACAGCGCGGCGGGCACCGCCGGACCGCGCCGACCGCGAGCGGCCTCGGCATGGGTGACCAGGTGTACGTCGATGGGACCGGACAGCGCCGTGGTGGTGACCCCGACGCCCCGGGAGAACAGTTGAGCGAGGCGGCCCCGGCGGCTGGCACCGAGCACCAGTTGGGTGGCGTTGACGCCCCGGGCGAAGTCCAGCAGCGCGGCGGGAATGTCGGTGCCGAGCACCTCGTGGTACGTGCCGCCGAGGCGCTCCGTCAGCACCCGTTGCCGGGCCAGTTGCGCGGGGTCGGCACCGGCGAGCCCATCGCTTCGGGCGACGTGCACGGCGAGCAGGTCGGCGCCCTTGCTGCGGGCGGCGACGCGGGCCGCGCGACGAATCAGCGTCTCTCCCTCCGGCCCGCCGGTCAGGGCGACGACAACCCGTTCGCGGGCCTCCCAGGTGGCGGATATGCCCTGCTGGGCGCGGTACGCATCGAGTTGCTCGTCGACCCTGTCGGCGAGCCAGAGCAGCGCGAGTTCGCGCAGGGCGGTGAGATTGCCGACGCGGAAGTAGTTGCCGAGCGCGGCGTCGATCTTGTCGGGCCGGTAGATGTTGCCGTGTGCCATCCGACGGCGCAGCGCCTCGGGAGTCATGTCGACGAGTTCGACCTGCTCGGCGGCGCGGACAACGGCGTCGGGGACCGTTTCCCGTTGAATGGCCCCGGTGATCTGGGCGACGACGTCGTTGAGCGACTCCAGGTGTTGGATGTTGACCGTGGTGAGCACGGTGATTCCCGCGTCCAGCAGCTCCTGGATGTCCTGCCATCGCTTGTCGTTGCGAGATCCGGGCACGTTTGTGTGCGCCAGCTCGTCGACGACGGCCACCTCGGGCCGCCGGGCGAGCACCGCGTCCAGGTCCATCTCCGTGAACTCGGTGCCCCGGTAGGTGATGGTGCGCCGGGCCACCTGGTCGAGGTGGCCGATCATCGCGGCGGTGTGCGTACGACCGTGGGTCTCGACGAGCCCGATCACCACGTCGGTGCCGCGCTCGGCGCGTCGGTGCGCCTCCTCCAGCATCGCGTACGTCTTCCCGACGCCGGGTGCGGCGCCGAGATAGATGCGCAGTTCCCCTCGCGCCACCGCACCCCTCCCTTCTCGACGGAAAGGGCCCCCTGTCCTCGCCATGTGTACCGCAAGAGGCCCTTTGCGAATGTCTCAGCCGACGGGAAACTCCCGGTCGAGCGCCAGGTTGAGTTCCAGCACGTTGACTCCGGGTGCGCCGATGAAGCCGAGCGACCGGCCGCTGGTGTGCTCCTCGACCAGACGGCGGACCACCATCGGGTCCGCATCACGCTCCCGTGCGACCCGGTTCACCTGTAGCTCGGCGTACGCCGGGGAGATGTGCGGGTCGAGTCCACTGCCGCTGGCGGTGACGGCGTCGGCGGGTACCGCGGGGTCGGCCGGTGCGTCTCCCCGGATCGGAGTGACCAGGCCACCGGCGGCGACGTAGTCCTCGCCGGGCCGGGCCAGTTCCACCGGCACGCCCTCGTAGCTGGTGAGGAACGGTGTGGCCGGTACGACCTGGTTGACACTCACCACCCGGGTCACCGCCCCGGTCAGCCCGTCGGCGCGGAACACCGCGAGCACCGCGCCGACTCCGTCGGTGGTGCAGTACGGTCGACGGCCGTCCACACCGTCGAGTTCGCCGACGGCCTTGCTGCGCGCGCAGACCTGGGTGAGCAGGCTCGGCGTGGAGTCCTCCGGGTCAGCGGCGAGGATGTCGACGACACTTTCCGGGCCCAGGTTGCTGGCGGCGGTGGCGGTCGGATCGTAGCCGTCCCCGGCGGCGGAGGGGCGGGACTGGAAGTAGCGCGGGACGGGGTTGCCGTCCCCGTCGGTGAAGGACTGGCCGATCAGCGAGCTGCCGACGGTCCGTCCGTCGACGGCCAGCAGTGATCCGTCCGTCCGGCCCGCTAGGCCGGGGGCCTGTCCCATGGCGACCAGCGCGAGCGGGTACGCGAGGCCGAGCAGCACGGTGAAGACGAGCAGCGCGCGCAGTGCGGCGAGGTGTTGGGCGAGCCAGGTGGGTAGGCGCATCACGAGATCCCTGGGATGAGCTGGACGAGCAGGTCGATGATCTTGATGCCGGCGAACGGCGCCACGATGCCGCCGAGGCCGTAGACCAGCAGGTTGCGGCTGAGCAGCTTCGAGGCGGACGCTGGCCGGTACCGGACGCCGCGCAGGGCGAGCGGGATCAGCGCGACAATGATGATCGCGTTGAAGATGACCGCGGACAGGATCGCCGACTCCGGGCTGGCCAGCCGCATGATGTTGAGGGCGTCCAGACTGGGGTAGATGCCGGCGAACATGGCCGGGATGATCGCGAAGTACTTCGCGATGTCGTTGGAGATGCTGAACGTGGTCAGCGCTCCTCGGGTGATCAGCAACTGTTTGCCGATCTCCACGATCTCGATCAGCTTGGTCGGGTCGGAGTCGAGGTCGACCATGTTGCCGGCCTCCTTTGCGGCCGACGTACCGGTGTTCATCGCCACGCCGACGTCGGCCTGGGCGAGCGCCGGGGCGTCGTTGGTGCCGTCGCCGGTCATCGCGACCAGGCGGCCGCCCTCCTGCTCCTTGCGGATCAGGGCGAGCTTGTCCTCCGGGGTGGCCTCGGCGAGGAAGTCGTCCACTCCCGCCTCGTCGGCGATGGCCTTGGCAGTACGCGGGTTGTCGCCGGTGATCATCACCGTCCGGATGCCCATCGTGCGCATCTCGTCGAACCGCTCCCGCATGCCGGCCTTCACCACGTCCTTGAGGTGAATGACGCCCAGCGCGCGGGCCGGCTCGCCGTCGACGTGCTCGGCGACGACCAGCGGGGTGCCGCCGAGGCCGCTGATCTCGTCGACGATCTGGCCGACCTGCTCGGTGGGGTGGCCGCCGTTCTCGCGTACCCACTTCATCACGGCGGCGGCGGCACCCTTGCGGATGCGACGCGTCTCGCCACCGACACTCTCGGCCCCGAGGTCTACGCCGCTCATCCGGGTCTGCGCGGTGAACGGCACGAACGTGGCGTGTGGGATCAGGCCCGGCTCCCGCTCGCGCAGCCCGAACTCGTTCTTGGCCAGCACGACGACGGAGCGGCCCTCGGGGGTCTCGTCGGCGAGGCTGGACAGTTGCGCGGCGTCGGCGACGCTCGCGACGTCCACGCCCTCGACCCGGAGGAACTCGGCGGCCTGCCGGTTGCCCAGGGTGATGGTGCCGGTCTTGTCCAGCAGCAGGGTGTTGACGTCGCCTGCGGCTTCGACGGCCCGCCCGCTCATGGCGAGGACGTTGCGCTGCACGAGGCGGTCCATGCCGGCGATGCCGATCGCCGACAGCAGCGCCCCGATGGTGGTCGGGATGAGGCAGACCAGCAGTGACACCAGCACGATCCCGCTGACGCCGGCGTCGGTGATCGCCTGGGTGTCTGGGGCCGCGCCCTGGTAGTTCTTCGAGAAGATCGCGAGCGGCTGGAGAGTGACCACGGCCAGCAAGAAGATGATCGTCAGCGCGGCCAGCAGGATGTTCAGCGCGATCTCGTTCGGCGTCTTCTGCCGGTTGGCGCCCTCGACCAGGTTGATCATCCGGTCGATGAAGCTCTCCCCCGGCTTCTGCGTGATCGTCACGACGATCCGGTCGGAGAGGACCTTGGTACCGCCGGTGACCGCACTACGGTCACCACCGGACTCCCGGATCACCGGAGCCGACTCCCCGGTGATCGCCGACTCGTCGACGCTGGCGATGCCCTCCACCACGTCCCCGTCGCCGGGGATGATCTCCCCGGCCTCGACGACGACCACGTCACCCTGCTTCAACTGTGGAGCGGGCACCGACTCGGTGCGAAAGGTGCCGGGTGCGGCGCCTGCGGTCCAGCCCACGGCGCGGGTGGCGACGGTGTCCGCCTTCGCCTGGCGCAGGGCGGCGGCCTGTGCCTTGCCCCGGCCCTCGGCCACGGCTTCGGCCAGGTTGGCGAAGATGACGGTCAGCCACAGCCAGGCGGTGATCGCGACCGCGAACACCGACGGGTCCGCCACCGCGAGTGCGGTGGTGAAGATCGCCCCGATCTCGACGATCAGCATGACCGGGTTGCGCCAGAGGGTGCGCGGGTCGAGCTTGCGCAGCGCGTCCGGCAACGCCTTGAGCATCTGCTTCGGGTCGAGCAGGCCGCCGCCCCGGTCGCCCTGAGTGGCCGGGGTGCCGGCGGTCGCCGCGTCGGCGGTGCCGTGCGGCGCCGGCGTGGAGGTGGTCATGTCCTTCTCTCTCATGATGGTCACAGCCCTTCGGCCAGCGGGCCGAGCGCGAGGGCGGGCAGGAAGGTCAGCGCGACCAGGATCACCGTGACGCCGACGACCATCCCGACGAACAGCGGCCGGTGCGTGGGCAGGGTGCCCTCGGAAGTGGGGGTGGGTTGCTGGCGCGCGAGAGAGCCGGCCAGAGCGAGCACGAAGATGATCGGCAGGAACCGGCCGAGCAGCATGCACAGGCCCAGCGCGGTGTTCCACCAGGGCGTGCTCACGGTGATGCCGGCGAACGCGGAGCCGTTGTTGTTGCTCGCCGAGGTGAACGCGTAGAGCACCTCGGACAGGCCGTGCGGCCCGACGTTGAGCGCCGTCGAGTTGTTGCCGGTGGCGAACGCCGCCGCGGAGCCGATCAGCACCAGAGCCGGGGTGATCAGGAAGTACAGCGAGGCGAGCTTGATCTCCCGTGAACCGATCTTCTTCCCGACGTACTCGGGCGTCCGGCCGACCATCAGACCGGCGACGAACACGGTGATCACCGCCAGGATCAGCAGGCCGTAGAGGCCGGCACCGACACCACCGGGGGCCACCTCACCGAGCATCATGTTGACCAGCGGCATCATGCCACCCAGCGCGGTGTAGGAGTCGTGGAACGAGTTCACCGCACCGGTGGAGGTGAGCGTGGTGGCGGCAGCAAAGGTGGCCGAGTTCGACACGTCGAACCGGACCTCCTTGCCTTCCAGCGCCGCGCCCACCGCCTGCGGCACCGTGCCGTCGCCGGTCAGCTCGAACACGTTCGTCAGGGCGATGCTCGCGACCGCCAGGACCGCCATCGCCGCGACGATCGCGTAGCCCTGCCGTACCTGGCCGACCATCCGGCCGAAGACCCGGGGCAGGCTGAACGGGATCACCAGGAGCAGGAAGATCTCCAGCCAGTTCGTCCAGGTGGTCGGGTTCTCGAACGGGTGCGCGCTGTTCACGTTGTAGAAGCCGCCACCGTTGGTGCCCAGCTCCTTGATGACCTCCTGGCTGGCCACCGGGCCGCCGGTGATGGTCTGAGTGCCGCCGGTCAGGGTGGTCACCTCTGTGCCACCCGACAGGTTCTGCACCGCGCCGCCGATCATCAGCATGATCGCGCCGAGCACCGAGATCGGCAGCAGGACCCGCAGTGTGATCCGGGTCAGGTCCACCCAGAAGTTGCCCAGTTCCCCGGTGCGGCTGCGGGCGAAGCCCCGGACCAGAGCCACCGCCACCGCGATGCCGACGGCGGCGGAGACGAAGTTCTGCACCGCCAGCCCGGACATCTGCACCAGGTGACCCATGGTCGATTCACCCGAGTACCACTGCCAGTTCGTGTTCGTCACGAACGACACCGCGGTGTTCCACGCGCCGTGGCTGGCCACCGGGTCGAAGCCGAGTGAAAGCCACAGGTGATTCTGCAGTCGCATGAACCCGTACAGGAACAGGATCGAGATGGTGGAGAAGGCGAGCACGGCACGGGCGTACACGCCCCAGCTCTGCTCGGCGGCCGGGTTGACCCCGACGATCCGGTAGACGATCTGCTCGACACGAGAGTGCCGGGTGCCGGACACCACCCGAAACAGGTAATCGCCGAACGGCCGGTGGACGACGGCCAGCGCCACCACCAGCGTGAGGATGAACAGCACTCCGGCTGTCGTCGCGGTCATCAGAAGCGCTCCGGGAACAGCAGGGCAACCACCAGAAACACGGCCAGGCCGATCGCCAGTACCAGGCCGACGGCGTTGACGGCGCTCACAGCTTCTCCACGCCCCTCACCATCAGAGCCAGCGCCGCGAACAGCACCACCGTCAGCACCACGTACACCACGTCAGACACGTCTGACTCCTCATTCCGGAACAGGTCCCGCGCGACCCCATCCGGCCGCGCCCCGCAATCACAACGCCGCTCGCCCCCAACGACAGGGGCCATAACGCGACCATCACGAGGAATCGCCGATTCTTAACGCGCTTTTCACGTCGCCGCCCGATCGGGTGATCCCGGACACTGCGGACACCGCTGGCCACCTTCGAGGCCGCGCCGACCCCCAGCTGCCACGGATGTCGATCCGCGATTCGGAACGGTCGACGGTCGGCCGGATCGATCGCCGCGATCGCCCACACCGTCGGGCCGTGCGCAGGAGCGACAGATCAGGTAACACCGCCGCAACACCCTTGACACCCGAAGGTGACCCCGGCCACACTGTCGAAGCTAATTCGATTTAGCAGATCACCGAGCTGACGTGGAGACATGCACAGGTTGTCCTGTGGGGCGAGCCGCGCCCAACAGGACCTCGGCTGGAGGTGAGGCGGGAACGTCCCTCGGTGGTCGATGGACCGGAGGAACCGTAGATCCCAATGAGGCCGCGCGAGACCATAGAGGAGTAGTCCCAGATGAGGAGACCGATCGGACGCCGGCTCAGCCGGGCGATCTCGTTACTCACGATCATCACGCTCGGTGTTGGTGCCAGCGCCATCATCTCCGCACCAGCCGCCGCCGGGAAGCACAAGGTGGTGGAGGGTGCGACCGTCAAGCCGGATCGCGGCTCACCGACCGGGTACACCGTCACGTTCGTATACCACAACCCCACCGCGACGCAGGTCCGCCTTGCCGGAGATCTCACGCTGCTCGACGTCGGCACCGGCAACACCCGGTACCAGCCGGAGGAGTGGCAGCCGGGGCGGTACCACTCCGGAGGCACCGAGTTCCTCAGGGACATGACCAGGGATCCGAAGGGCTACTGGTCGGTATCGCTGCCACTGCACGCTGGCGGGATCAGCTACTGGTACCGGGTCTGGGACCCGGCCCAGGGCTGGGAGAACAAGCGCATCTGGGATCCCGCCTCGACGAACCCTCGCCCGCCGGGCGAGTCCTCGTTCCGGGTGCGCAACAACGACGTCCTCGATGCGGTGTACGTGCCGTACGCCAGGAAGCAGAACGACCCGGTGCTGAAGGGGCGTGCGGAGTACGAACTCCCGATCGCGGACCGCAAGAAGCGGGGCACCGTCAACTACATCCCCTACACCACGATCCTGGGCGACAGCGGCCACTACCTCGGTGTCTACCTGCCGGCCAACTACAACCCCAAACGGGCGGAGCCGTACAAGGTGGCGTACCTCGCCCACGGCATCTTCGGTGACGAGACCGACTTCATGGTCCCGGCGAACGTCCCCAACATCCTGGACAACATGACGGCCAAGGGCGAGATCGAGCCAACGGTCGTGGTCACCATGGGGAACCACTTCACCGGGACCAGCCTCGGCTTCGGTTCCTACAACCAGACGAACGCCGCCAACAACCTGGTCCAGACGATCCTTCCGCTCATCGAGGAGAGGTACAACGTCTCGACCGAGCGGGAAGGCCGGGCCTACGCCGGGTTCTCCTACGGCGGCATGACCGGCGCCCACGTCATCAGGGGCTACCCGACCACGTTCGCCTACTACGGGCACTTCTCCGGTAACCCGTCCCTGTCCGCCCAGGACTACGACAACGTCGCGGCCGCAGTCGGCGACGACGACCTCTTCGTGTTCCTCGGCAACGGTGTCTTCGAAGGCAACCTCAACGCCCAGAACGCCATCGCGGACAACTTCCGGGCTCGGGGATACGCCGCCAGGACGACCCAGGTCCCCGGCGCGCACGACGGCATGACGGCGAGCCAACTGTTCACGATCTTCGCTCGCGACCACCTGTGGTCGGAGGTCGACACCGTGGGCACGGCACGGACCGTGATCAAGGCAAAGGCCACGCCAGCGTCGATCGTCCGTGGCGGCACCTTCAAGCTGCACGTAGACGTGCGGGCCGAGGCCGGCCACAAGAAGGCACCGAAGGTGACAGGTGAGATCACCGTAACCTTCGGTGGCGCCACCCAGGTGGTGCCGTTGGCCGGCGGCAAGGCCGTGGTGAAGCTGCCAACCGCCGAATTGGCGGCCGGGGTGTACCCGGTCCACGTCGCCTACTCCGGTGACCGGAACTACGCGCCCGCTGCCGGGTTCCACCAGCGGCTTCGGGTCCGGTAACCAACAGGCACATGGTGGGCCGACGACGTGCCGTCGTCGGCCCACCATGGCGATCCGGTCCCGTGCCGGCTACCTCGACGACCTGCTGGTGCCGCGCCAACCCGTGCCGGACGACACGGTCACACTCAGGGGCGTAGCCACCACGGGCTGGTGTACGCGACGCCGAAGTCGTTGCACGGGTGACCGGCCGGGCCGGGCGTGCCGTTGGGCAGCGACGGATCGGAGATCCGGAGCACCACCCAGTCGCCGTCGGCGACGTTCAGCGGCACCGTGAAGTCGGTGACCCGACCGTTCACCGTGTCGACGACGTCGACGACGGTCGGTGCCGACGCGCCAGGGCGCAGCACCTGGATCCGCAGCGGCTTACCGTCCCAGGCCGGCCCACGGTCGAGGTCCAGCAGGAACCGCACGTCGCCGGAGGCCACGTTCAGCACACCACCCATGCGTACGCCGTTGGCCGTGGCGTCCACCCGCAGGCCGGAGACGCGGGTGGCGAAGGACCGGCGGGCCGCCATCGCCTCGAACACCGCGGCGCGGGTGTTCTCGGTGACCCACAGGCCGCTGCGACCCTTTCCCTCGTGGAAGCCCCAGGTGGTGCCGTGTTCGTCGGTGACGCCGGTGAGGCCCGGCCGCCAGCCCGCGTTGAGGCAGGCCACCAGCGGCGAGGTCATCCCGGACGACCAGCCCTCGAACAGGTAGTCGTCGGTGCGGTTGAACATCTCCAACCCCACCAGCTGATCCCGGGCCGAGGCGTTGAACGAGAAGTTGTCGAACCGGCCCACCTCCCGCCCGGGGTGGTTGAAGCTGGCCAGACCGCCCGGCCGGCCGATCAGCCAGCGGTACAGGCTGCCGGTGCTGCCGGCCCGCCACAGGTCGGCGAAGTCGGAGGTGTTCCACACGTTGATGTGCCCCTGCAGCGGGTGTGACCACTCGAATCCGCGGATCGCGGTGAACTTGCCCGGGTCGTTCGCGGCGTTGGCGAGATCACCGGTGGTCCGCCACTCCGACGAGCTGATCCCCTCGATGGCGAAGAGCGTGGCGTGGTCGGTCAGCGCGGCGACATCCAGACCGGCCTCGCGCATCGAGGCGAACGCGGCCTCGGGACTACCGTCGCCGTCCGAGACGACGGTGTGGTTGTGCATGTCGGCGTGCACCAGCATCGTGCCCTGGGTGATCAGCGAGGTCCGCGCGGCACCGGCCGCCGCCGTCGGGGCGCTGGCCATCGTCGTGTTGGCCGCTCGGGCGGAGGTCGGCAGCGCGGCCAGCATCAGCGCGCCGCCGGTGCCGGCCAGCAGCGCTCGGCGGCCGAACGCCGGGGCGACGTTGACCTGGCCGTACGGCACCTCGTCGTCGGACCCGTTGTGGTGGTGGTGGTGACAGTGGTCGGGGTGATGTCCGCTCATAGGCAAACATGAACATGTTTCTACTCGACCATGCCACAAAGCTGGGTCATCGGTCAGGCGAACACCTGCGGTACAGATGTTTCCCGCCGGTCTGAACGGCAACGGCCGGGTTGGCCATCGGCAGGCGACCCAGCACTGCGTCGATGTCGCGCAGTGCGGTGACGCTGCCCAGACGTTCCCGTTCCTCGCCGAGCGGTGCGTGCTCGCCGCAGAACCACACCGCGCCGGGCGGAGCCTGATCCGGTTCGTGGTGGCAGACGTGGCAGCGCGGAGGCACCATGCGAGCAGTCTGGCGGCCGGTCGCCAGCGGAGCCCGGCACCGGGTGGTGCCGGGCTCCGTCTTGTCGAGCGGTGGGGTCCGATCAGGTCGCGGTGCAGCTCAGGGTCGGAGCGGTGTTGTTGCCGTTCCAGCTGCCGAGGAACCCGAAGGTGGCGCTGGCGCCGGCGCCGAGTGAGCCGTTGAAGGAGACGTTCGTCGCCGTCACCGCCGAGCCACTGGCGCTGATGGTCGCGTTCCACACCTGGCTGATCGCCTGGCCGTTGGCGAAGGTCCAGGTCACCCGCCAACCATTTATCGCGGACGAGCCCGCGGTGACCCGCACCTCACCCTGGAAGCCACCCTGCCACTGGCCGACGACGCTGTAGGCCGCCGTACATCCGCCAGCGCTCGGCGGCGGGGTCGTCGGGTTCGGCGGCGGCGTGGTCGGGTTGGGGGGCGGGGTGGTGGGCGGCGGAGTGGTGGGCGGCGGCCAGCCCGGGCCGCCGGGCGGCCAGCCGACCAGGCCGCCGCGGTACTGCCCGGCGGTGGCGGTCATCAGTCGGGTGGCTCCCGCGATGCTGCCACCGGTGGTGGCCATGCCGCCAATCGTCGTGCCGGAGAGGCTGCCGCCCAGGTAGACCTCATAGGTCTGCCCGTGCTGGATCCGGCTGGAGGAGAAGACCACCTCGCGGAAGTTCTTGGGGGCGCGATAGGAGGCGAGCACCTGGCCGCCGGAGACCAGGTGGAGCAGGGTGCCGGCCGGCTGGCTGCTGGACAGTTGGGGAGCAACCCAACCCTGGCCGGAGGTCGGCGGCAGGCTCAGCACCGCCATCGATGTCGACCCCGCCCCGAGCATCGTGCCGCCGGTGAAGTAGACGGGGCCGTTCGAGTCGATCGCGCCCTCACCGGGGCTGCCGGTGCTCGGCCCGCTGACCACGACCGTGCCCGCCGCGAAGGTCACCGAGCCGTTGGAGTCGATGCCGTCGATGCTGGAGTTGACCAGGGTGGTGCCGCCGGTGAACCGGACGAACGCGTTCGGCGCCACGTCGAAGTCGCCGTACCCGTCCTCGACCGCGTTTATCGCGTCGTCGCGCGCGGTCACGTTCACGGTGCCGCCACTGATGGTCACCTGCCTACTCTCGATCGCCTCGTAGGAGTTGGTGACGGTGACGGTGCCGCCGGAGATGGCGACGGTGTTCTCGCCCTTGATGGCGTCGTCGCCGGCGTTCACCCGCACGGTGCCGTTCGTGATGGCGAGTCGGCCACGGTCCGCCTCGGTGTCGTCGGACTTGATGCCGTCGCCGCCGGCGGTCACGTCGAGGCTTCCCCCGGTGATGTCGAGGAAGTCCTTGCCCCGGACACCATCGTCGACCGCGTTCACCGTGATCGTGCCCGACTCGATGACGAGGCCGTCCTTGCTGGTGATGCCGTCGTACGCGTTGCCCCGTACGGCCAGCGCGCCGGTTCCGTTGATCCGCAGGTCCGCCTTGCTGAACAGGGCGGCGTTCGGCTCGTCGGTGCTCGGGTCCGGATAGACGTAGCGGGTCGCGTCGGAGAGCCGGCTGGTGGTGCCGGCGGCGAGTGTGATCACGACCTCGTCGGCGTCGGCCACCTGCAGCGGTGCGTTGCTGGAGTTGGTGATGGTGGCGCCGTTGAGAATCAGATTCACGGCACCCGAGGCGGCGGTGTCGACGCTCAGATAGCCGTCGTTGAGGGTGCCGCTGATCTCGTAGGTGCCCGGCGCGGTGATCGTCACGGCCCGCCCGGCGATGGTGACGTCAGTGCTGGGACTGGTGGCGCTGGCGCCGGTTAGGGTGATGGGTACGGTCGCCTGCGCGGTGGCCGGTGTCCCCAGCGGGCCGGCGATCAAGGCGATCGCGAGCCCGACGGGCACAGTGGCTCTCAGCGGGATGCGTTTCATGGCTCTGTCCTGACTCGGATGGATGGGACGGGATCCACGCTTCGACAATTATAGATGAACGTCGATGAATTTCCGGTGAATCGCCCACCATGTGGCCACCACATCCGATGTCGGCCGCGAACGCCGACGGACCGATGGCCACGAGAACGGCCATCGGTTCGGTGACGTCGTGCAGGCCAGGTGCCGGGTCGGCCGGCACAGGTGCCGGCCGACGACCGTCCCGGTCAGCGGCTCTTCTTCGCCGCTCGCTTGCGCGGTGGCGTCAACAGGTCGGCGATCGCGGCGATCGCGGACGGCACCAGGCGGTAGTACGCCCAGACGCCACGCTTGTCCCGCTCGAGCAGACCGGCCTCGGTGAGGATCCGAAGGTGATGACTCACCGTCGGCTGGGAGAGTCCGAGCGGCGCGGTGAGGTCACTCACGGACGCCTCCCCGGTCGGCGACGACTGGATCAGACTGAGCAGTCGCAGCCGGGCCGGGTCGGCGAATGCCTTCAGCACTCCCGCTAGCCGCTCGGCATCGGCAGGTTTGATCGGCTCGCCGGTGAGGGGCGAGATGGCGGGCGTCGTAGTCTTCGCAGTTCCCACGTCTTGCATCGTTGCAGCAACGACACCGATAGGTGGTGAAACGAGGGCTGTATCACCGTCAGTGGTTGGGCAGCACGCGCACGACGACCTTGGCGCGGGCGTGCTCGGTCTCGACGTACCGGATCGCGTCCGGCACCTCGTCCAGCCGGTAGGTCCGGTCGACGACCGGAGTCAACCTGCCGGACTCGGCCAGTTCCCGCAGCGTCGCGAGGTGCCCCCGACCAGCGGCCGCGAACGGCGCGACGATGCGCTGCCGGACGAGACGCCCTACCAGCGGCCCCCGGATCAGCAGGCTCATCGGCCCGAGGAGGCTGCCGCCGGTGAACACGCCTCCTCCGGACAGCACGAGCGATCCGTCCGGAGTGAGGATCCGCCGGAGACCGGTCAACGAGCGGTTGCCCACCAGGTCGAGCAGCACGTCGTAACGGCGTCCGGCACGGACCGCGTCGGTACGGGTGAAGTCCTCCCGGGTGTAGTCGACGACATGATCCGCGCCGAGCGAGCGGACCAGTTCGACGTTGCGGGTCCGGCACACCGCGGTCACCTGCGCGCCGTACGCCTTGGCCAACTGCACCGCGAAGGTGCCCACCCCGCCGGACGCCCCGTTGATCAGGACGTGCTGTCCGGCCTGGAGTTCAGCGCCGTCGCGTAGGCAGACCAGTGCGGTGGTGGCGGCCAGCGGGATCGCCGCCGCCTGTTCGAAGCTCAGATTCGCCGGTTTCGCCTCGACCAGCTTCTCGGGCACGCACACGTACTCGGCGAACGCACCCCCGGCGGGACCGGCCTCGCCGTACACCTCGTCGCCGGGCCGGAAGCGGGTCACCGCGCGGCCGACCGCCTCGACCCGGCCGGCGAAGTCCTGACCCCGGACCGTCGCGGCGGGCCGGCGTAGCCCGAACGTCAGTCGGGCCAGGTATGGGTCGCCCCGCATGGCGTGCCAGTCGTACGCGTTCACCGAGCTTGCCCGTACCCGGACCAGCACCTCGTCGTCGCCGGGTGCCGGGACGTCGACCTCACGCAGCCGCAGCACCTCGGGGGAGCCGTACCGGTCCTGCACGATCGCCTTCATCAGGGAACTCCTCGTCGTGAGATGTCGCTTGCTCTGCGACAGAGCCTGCCGGTCGTGCCCGGGCGGCGCGTCGGCGCGACGGCGGCACCGCGGCTACTCCCCGGGCGGCAGCGGCAGGAGCTGGCTACTCCGCCGGAGGTACGCCGGGTTGCTCCCGTCCGGGCTGCCGCAGGCGACCCCGGTCGGCCTACAGTGCGGGCATGAGCGGGTCGAGCTCCGGTGCCGAACTGGCGTCGCCCGGCGGGCGGCCGGCACCTCGGCCCGGGCCGGGGCTGGCGGTGCTGACCGCGATCGCGCAGCCCGTCGGCACCGCGGTGCTCGCCGGTTGGCAGCACGCCAGCGTCGGAATCATCGGGTACGTGCTACTGGCGTTCAGCGGGCTGGCCCTTGCCGACCGGCACCGGTTCCCGAGGCGGAATTTCCTGATCGTGATCGCCGCGACCCTGACGTACCACCTGCTGGACCGGCCGGTCGGGGTCACCTGGCTGGCGCCGATGATCGGCGCGGCGGTCGCGATGGCCGCCGGCCACCGGTGGCTGGTGGCGACGGCGATCGCCGGGTCGTTCGCCACCTGGGTGCTGGTCAGCGGCGCCGCCCTGAGCCAGGCCCTGGCGGCGTTGGCGCTGATCGCCGGTGCCGGACTGGTCACCGAGATCGGCATCCTGGTCGCCGCCAGGGTCCGCGACGGCATCGCGGAGCAGCGGCGGCTCTCCGAGGAACGGCAACGCCGCCGGGCCAGCGAGCAACGGCTGCTGATCGCCGCCGAACTGCACGACGTACTCGGCCACCACCTGTCGCTGATCAACATGCGGGCCGGGGTCGGTCTGCACCTGATGGACCGCGACCCGGAACAGGCGCGGGCGGCGCTCGACGCGATCGCGCAGTCCAGCGCGGAGGCGCTGCGCGAGGTCCAGGCGGTGCTGAACACGCTCTACCCGGCCGGCGAGACCGCGCCGCGCGCCCCCGCGCCGGGGCTGGACCGGCTGACCGAGCTGACCGAGGACGCCGCACTTCCGACCCGGACCGTGATCGACGGGACGACCCGGCCGTTGCCCGCTGCGGTGGATCGAGCCGCGTACCGGATCGTGCAGGAGGCGCTCACCAACATCCGCCGGCATGCCGGGCCCGGTGCCGCCGCCACCGTCACCATCGGGTATCGGCAGGAGGCGTTGGTCGTCGAGGTCGACGACGATGGTGGCGGCACGCGGCCGCCGGATCCGGGTCCTGCTCCACGGGCGGGGAACGGCATCACGGGGATGCGGGAGCGAGCCGCCGCGTTGGGCGGCGAACTGACCGCCGGCCCGGCGCCGGACGGCGGCGGCTGGCGGGTACGCGCCACCCTGCCGCTGGGCAGCGACGAGACACGGGAGGCGACAGCGTGATCCGGGTACTGCTCGTCGATGACCAGGTGCTGGTCCGGGCGGGCTTTCGCGCGCTGTTGGACAGCGAGCCGGACATCACCGTCGTCGGCGAGGCGGGCGACGGTGCACAGGCGGTCCGGCTGGCCCGGCAGACCGTTCCCGACGTGGTCCTGATGGACATCCGGATGCCCGGTGTGGACGGGTTGGCCGCCACCCGGCAGATCACCGCCGACCCCGAGCTGTCCGGGGTGCGGATCGTCGTGCTCACCACGTTCGAGTTGGACGAGTACGTCGGTGAGGCGTTGCGCGCGGGTGCCGCCGGGTTCCTGGTGAAGAACACCCGACCGGCCGAGCTGATCCAGGGGGTGCGGGTGGTGGCGGCCGGCGACGGGCTGCTGTCGCCTAGTGTGACGCGGCGGGTGATCGAACGGTTCGCCGCCGGTACCGCCACGCCGGCCGCGCCCCGGCGGTTGGCCGAGCTGACCGAGCGGGAGCGGGAGGTGGTGGCGCTGGTCGGCACCGGGTTGTCCAACGACGAGATCGCCGCGCGGCTGGTGGTCAGTCCAGCCACCGCCAAGACGCACGTGTCCCGGGCGATGGTCAAGCTCGGCGCCCGGGACCGCGCCCAGTTGGTGGTGTTCGCGTACGAGGCCGGCCTGGTCCGTCCCGGCTGGCTGCCCTGACTTCAAACCCCGGTGCGCTGCGCGCACGCCGGGGTCGAGCCCCTGGACGGGCCGACCCGGCGTCGGCCCGTCCAGGGGTCTGTCCCGTCGGATCTGGGCTCAGATGCCCGTGCAGGTGACGGTGGCTCCGCCACCGTTGCCGGCGCCCTGGAACCCGAAACTGGTGGTCTGACCGGCGGCCAGCCGTCCGTTGTAGCTCTGGTTCGTCACGGTGACGGTGCCGCTGGTACCGCTGTTCACACCGTTCCACATCGAGCTGACCGAGGCTCCGTTCGGCAGGTTGAGGGTGACCCGCCAGCCGGTGAGTGCGGTGCTTCCCGCCGTGACGCTGACGTTGGCGACGAATCCACTGTTCCACTGGTCCTGCACCGCGTAGGCGGCCGTGCAGGCGGGGGTCCCGCTGGGCGGGGTGGTCGGTGGAGTGGTGGGCGGGGTGGTCGGAGAGGTGGTGGGCGGCGGCGTGGTGGGCGGCGGGTCGCCGTCGAGGGTCAGGTTCTTCTGCTGGACACTCCACTGGCTGCGGCACAGGCCACAGTCGGTGCCGACGAAGTTGGTGCCGGCGGTGGTGTCGCCCTTCAGCCGCCATTTGAGGTAGAGCACCGCCACCCGGCCGAACTCGCCCCCGTTGGGTTGGTCGTAGGTGCCGCCGTGCCCGACGTTCAGGTTGCCCATGAAGGCGGGCAGCCCGGCCGGCAGCTTGCCCCAGTCGTCGATGGCGTTCGGATAGGCGATGTCGCTGGGCCCGCCGATGAAGTACGCGATCGGCTTGGTCAGTCTCCGGAGTTGGTAGTCGTCGGCGTCATTCAACAAGCCGCTGCTGAAGATGCCGGTCGTGGTGACGCGCGGGTCGTTCGAGACGGCGTATGCCTCCAGGCCGCCGCAGGAGAAGCCCGCCACGGCGACCTTGGACGTGTCGAGTTTGCCGTAGTACTTGCTGCCCTGCCGGGAGTTCTCCGCGACGGCCCAGTCGATCGACTGGGTGAGCATCTGGGCGCTGGTGGAGCCGGACCCGTTCGGGGCGCCGTTGGCGATGGCGAGGAACCCGTGGGAGGCGATCTCGCGGAGGAAGTTGCCCTGCGACAGGCCATTGGCCGAGCAGCCACCATTGCCCCAGACGAGGATGGGCAGGCGCTCGGCCGGGAGCGTCTGGGGCCGGAAGATGGTGTGATTGGCCAGGCTGGCCGAGGTCTCGTAGTCGGCGGGATAAGGGCCGGAACCACCGATCGCGGCACCGGCCGGTGACGCACCGAGCGTCACGATCACGGCAGTGGCCGGGACGATCGCGGCCACCAGGGCCGCGTAGATCTTCGATCTCCTGCTCATGGACCCTCCAGGATTCGGGACGGCGCTCCCTGCGGTGGCGGTGGCGGTGGTTCATTCGCACCCCGACCACGGCGGCCGACACTGGCCACGGGTCAGGTCGATGCGGCGGACCGCCCGGCCGCGGTCCCCACAGGCGATCCGATGGGAGCTGTGTGCAGTTACTATCACTCTCGCAACGATAAGTGTCAATGCGGGGCCGGGCCGCTCGGACCCCGACCGCGGTCAGCCGACCCGGGGGTGGTTGCCGCAATTCCGCCGGTCGGCTCCGGCCGTGCGGGATCGTTCGAAGCCTGGAAGTGTGTGATCCACGAGGCGGCGCCCGGCCAGTACGGTGTCGCCACCTGGACCAGACGCGTCTGGGCCAGCGCACCGAGCGCGGAGTGGATGTCCAGGAAGGTCTCTCTGGCCCGCTGACGAGGCCAGTTTCCTGGCAGCAGATGGTGCGGCAGATCAGGGTCGATGTCGGGGAACCTGCGCCAGGAGTCCATCGCGGAGGTGCGGGCGACCAGCGCCCTGGCCGCGTCGACCTCGCCATTGCGGGCGGCCACCCGCAACTCCGCGTACCGCTCGATGAAGGCCGAGTAGGCGGACGCGAGGGCGGTCAGGTCGTACGCGGAGGCCGGGCCGTGCGGCCCGGACTCCTCGTCGAAGCGCACGTGCATGACCGACCACCGGGCACCCTCGACCCGGCCCAACAGCTCGCCCAGCATCTCCCTGGCCGGCGCGGCGTCGGATCCCGGCCGGATCCACACGCTGTCGTAGAGACCGACGAATCGCAATGCACTCAACGACTTGCGCACCGCATGACGGGACGCCTGGCCAGAGCTCGGGATCGAGAAGGACACCATCACCCATGCACCGGTCCACTGCGGCGGACGGGCACCGAAGTTCAGGAAATGTTGCATCCGGGAGCGGTGCTTGGCGATCGCCTGGGACGTGAGGTGGTAGACCGGCGGCCGTCCGTTCCCGCGCGTCGCGATGAGACCACGCTTGACCAGCCGGGACAACGCCGCACGAGCACTGGATTCACTCACGCCGAACTCACCCAGCATCGCGATGACCGCCATCGACGGCAGATCGGCATCCGAAGAATCGAGATACTCGCCGAGCAGGGTCGTCAGCAGGTGCTGCGGGCTGGACCCGGCCTGGGCCCGGGGAATTCGGATGTCCTCGGCGGGCGGTTGGGCGTTCACCTCATCAGATTGCCTCACCCGTCTGGGTCACGAGGCCCTCGGGCGATGCGCGCCGTCCGGAGGGACGGGCCACGACCGCTACGCGCCCTGGCCCTGATTCTGCATCAGTCCGCCGTCCATGAAGTACGTCGATCCGGTGACGTAGTCGGCGTCGTCGCTGGCCAGGAAGACCGCGAGCTTGGCGATCTCCTCCGGCTGCGCGGCCCGCTTCCACGGGATCGACTGCACCTGCTCCGCCAGGAACTTCGGGTCGTCGATCGCCTGCTGGTTGAATGGGGTGAGCACCATCCCCGGCCCGATGTTGTTGACGTTCATGTGCATCGGTGCGACCTCCAGGGCGATGCTCTTGGCGAGTTCGAGCATGCCGCCCTTGCTGGCGTCGTAGTCGGACCCTCCGGCCCGGGCAACCTCCTGGTGGACGGAGGTGATGTTGATTATCTTGCCGTGTCCGCCCTGGTCGCGGCGGTGCCGGATGAAGCGCCGACAGCAGAAGAACATCCCGTACAGGTTGGTCCGGATCGCCCGGTCCCAGGTCTCGGTGTCCAGGTCAGCCACTGGAATGCCGGAAGCGTCCACACCCGCGTCGTTCATCAGGATGTCCAGCCGGTCGAACTCCGCCAGGGCCTCGTCGAACATCGCCTCGACCTGGTGCTCGACGCTGATGTCGCCCTGCACCACAACGGCCCGCCGCCCGGCCTTCTCGATCTCGGCCTTCGTGTGATTCGCGCCCGCATGATCGTGCAGGTAGTGCACCACCACGTCGGCTCCCTCCCGGCCGAACTCGATCGCGGTGGCTTGCCCGATGCCCGAGTCCGATCCGGTGATCAGCGCAGTTCTGCCTACCAGTCGTCCGGCCATGATGGGACGCTCCCTTCGTCGATGTCGGATCGCGGCCTACCCGCTCGCCGCAGCCGTAACCTGGTCGATGACCCAGGCGGCGTTGATGAGGCCGATGTGGGAGAGCGCCTGGGGGAAGTTCCCGATCTGGCTGCCGTCGCGGCAGTCGATCTCCTCCGCCAGCAGGCCGAGATCGTTTGCCCGCGCGGTGACGCCTTCGAAGATGTGTCTGGCCTCGTCGATCCGCCCGGCCAGGGCCAGCGCCTCGACCAGCCAGTACGAGCAGGTGATGAAGGCGCCCTCGTCGCCCGCGCCCGTCCAGCGCTGCATCAGACCATCGCGGGTCAGGTCGCGTTCGATGACCCGGATAGTGGAGACGACCCGGTCGTCGTCCCCGGGCAGGAACCCGAGGATCGGCATTCCGAGCACCGCGGCGTCGAGGTGGTCGGAGCCGAACGCGCCGGTGAACGCCCCGCTCGACGCATTCCAACCCTCGTCGAGGATCGCCGCTCGGACCTCCTCCCTGGCCTTCGACCATCGGGGGACCTGTTCCTCGGCGTTGAGTGCCGGCGCCAGCTTGGCGGCCCGGTCCAGGGCCACCCAGCACGCCAGCTTCGAGGTCAGGTAGTGCCGCTGGCCCTCCCGTCCCTCCCAGATGCCGGCATCGGGCTCCCGCCACGAGTCGGCGGCCCGGTCGGCAAGCGATCGCAGCAGGTACGCCGTATCCGGCGGCAGGTCCACCAGCTGGTCCCGCAGGACCCACGCGCTCTCCAGCACCTCGCCGAAGACATCGAGTTGCTTCTGCTGCCACGCGTCGTTGCCGCTGCGTACCGGGCGGCTGCCCCGATAGCCCTCAAGGTGCGAAAGCGTGTGCTCGGTCAGGTCGCGCTCACCGGCCGCACCCAACATGATCGGCACGTGGTCCTCGGCGGTCACCGAGCCCACCGAGGCGGCCATCCAGTCGAAGAACCTGCGCGCCTCGTCCGGGCAGGCGGCAACCCAGAGTGCCTTGAGGGTGAAACTGCCGTCGCGGAGCCAGGCGAACCGGTAGTCCCAGTTCGCTGTGCCACCGACCTTCTCCGGCAGCGAGGTGGTGGCCGCCGCGACCACCGCGCCGGTCGGCTGATAGGTCAGTGCCTGCAGGACCAGGGCGCTGCGCCGGACCTCTTCCCGGTAAGGCCCCTGGTAGCCCTGGTGGATGCGATCCCAGGACTCCCAACCGGCGATGGTGTCGCGCACTGCGGCGCGTCCGTCCAGCAGCACGGTCTGCGGGTCAGCGGCCCGGCGGTGGTGCAGCGCGAAAACCGCGCTGTCGCCCTCGGCAAGGGTGAATCGTCCGGTGACAAGTCCGCCGTCGCAGGCAAGATGCCGATCGCTGGTCAGGACCAGCCGGTCGGCGCCTCCGGACATTTCGACCCCCAGTGGCGTTTCGGCGACCGTGGGGCTGATCAGCCCGTACTCCGGCCGGGCCACCACCTCGACGGCCACGTCCACAACGCCGGAAACGACCTCCACCTGGCGGATCAGGACGTGCGGGGAGGTGAAACCGATCCCGTGACCGCGTTCTCCGACCCCGAGGCTGAGCGCGTCCGTCAGACGCAGTACGCCGTCCTGGGTGTGAAACTCCGTGCGGAGCACCATCGTCCCGTCGAGGTAGTGACGGGTGGTCGTGTACGGCGCGAGTGGCCGGATCGACCAGTAGCCGCCCGTGGTGCCGAGCAGCCGCGCGAAAACGCTCGGTGCGTCGAATCTGGGCGCACACCACCAGTCAACGGACCCGTCCGAGGAGACCAACGCGGCCCCCTGACAGTCGCCGAGGAGTGCGTAGTCGCTGATCGCAGCCACGCCCGGGCGTACCCGCGCCAGCGCGCCCTACTCCCCCTCCGACCGGCTTCAGCGAGGGCGCCGAGGACGCTCACCCAGGTCCGTCGTGCGCCGCTGCGCCGACGTGGGGCCGGTCGCGAAGGGATCGCGGAGCCGCCGCATCGCCTCCTCGCTCCCGTCGACACTCGGGCCCGAACCGTCGGGTTCGTCGAGGGTGGGTACGGCGAGAAACAACGCCGAACCGTCAATGCCGTTCGATGCCATGCAAATCCTTCGAAAGAAGCGGAGCGCATTGAGGCGCAAGATGAACCGCCAGGCAACACCGTGCAGTCCGGGGCTCGTCGAAGCCAGACTGCGGCATCCCGGTCACGGGCAAGTGCCTGACCCGACAGTACCCGCCGTTGGCGTCCGAGGTGAGCCTGGCCGGGTCCGGAGCGCTGTCCGCCCACCTCCGGGCCCGGTCAGCGCCGGCCGAGTGCCGACTCCAGGCGCTGGATGAGTGTTTTGCGACCCTTCCCTGCGCGTTCTTCGCGTAGTGCCGCCCTGAGCTGGCCGGTGTCGAGGTCCCGGACGTGTCGGGCCGCCTCGGCGACCGGCAGATCGGTGAGCGACCCGGGCGACACGGCGTTCCGACGGGCGCGCTTGGCCGCAGGGGTGTTGGCGACGTACTGCTTGCCGGACCTGGATGCGTTCCGCTTCTTGGCGTCGGTCGCCTGCCGCTGCTCGGCGGAAAGCTGGTTCCACGCCTGATCGGGCAGGTAGCGCTCGGTTTCGCCGGCGTGTCGCGCCCGGGTGCCGCCCTGCCTGGTCCGCCATTTCTGGTCGCCCCACTGCTGCAGCGACTTCTGGCGGTCGTCCTTCGGCCCCTGGTAGCCGCCGCCGCGCTTCTGGTACTCCTTGGTGAGCAGCTGTGACTTGCGCGCCGACCACTGCCCCGGTCTGCCGCCCCGGTCGGACGCCTTGATCTCTTCCTTGAGCTGTTCCCGCAGTTCGGGCTTCGTGTACCGCGCCATGGGCGCTGGGTACCCGCGGGCATGCCCGGTAGTCGCCGGAGTCAGGATGATCGGCACCAGGCTCCGGACGAGTCCGCCCGAGCGCAGCCGCGCCTCGGGCGGACTCCCGGAAGTGCTACCCCGTTACTGGCCGTAGGCCTTTTCGGTCCAGCCCAGCGAACCGATCGGACCGCCCTTGATGTCCGAGCCGTCGCTGTCGGTCTTTTTGGCGTCGAAGTGTACCGAGACCGACCCGTTGCCCTTGATCCCGAGCAGCGGCCGACCGTTGGGGTGCTCCGAGCAGTAGCCCGTGCTGAGGCTGGTGAAGGGCGCCCAACCAACCGACCGCAGGACCTTCGAGCTGATCGTCGTCGGGGTGGCCCGGTTGATGCGCCACTCCTTCAGCTGTCCGTTGTTCTTGGTGCCGATCAGGACGTCCACGGCGGCGTTGCCCGTGCCGCCGCTGCGCTCGTAGACAAGGGTGTTTACGGTGTCCCAGCCGGTGGTGGTGAGCTGCACCGGCGCCGAGAGGGTGAACTCACCATCCACGTAGCTCTCGGTGTAGCGGTAGAGCGACGTGCCCGCCACCCGGTAGAGGTACGGCGACGCCGACGCCAGGATGCGGGTATTGGCGAACCCGCTCTTGAAGCGGGTGGCGCTCTTCTCCGTGATCCGCCACTCGCCGTCGATCAGCTCACCCTGGCGTCGCACCAGGTAGAGCCAGCCGTCGGTCGGGTGGACGGCGTACTCGCTGCTGCGGAAGATGGTGTCGTCACCAGCCGCGCCGAGCTGCTGGTGCGCCAACGGCACCCAGCCGAGGACGTCGTCGGTGTAGGCCCTGGTGCTGGTCTCGCCGCCCGAGTAGCCGTAGCTGAGACGCTGCCCGTCGGAGCGGTACGCCGCAGTGAAGGCACTACAGTCCGCCGGGACGTCGCTGGACGCCGCGTTCGCCGGCCGGGCTGACCCGACGACTCCGGCCACGGCGAGGCCGGTCGCGAGCACGGTCAACGCCGTCGCGGCAGCCGCGATGGATTTAGGCATGTGGGACAGATCCTCCAGATGGTGCGCCGCATCGCGGGCACTCGGATAGGAAATCCGGACCGCCGAACCATACGGCGACACCCGCACAATCCCCGCACATCTGGAGTACACGGCCCCTGCACCGCCCGTTGCTACGGTGACCCGCCGGCAGGAACACAGCCGCAACGGCGACTCACGACGCTCGGACGGCCTCGATAATCGTCTCGGCGACCTCGCTCGGTTGGGCAACCGCCATCGCGTGCGAGCCGCCGACGAGTTCTCGCTGACCCCGCGGATCCGCGCGCTCGGCCATGAACCGATGCGCCGCGACCGGAATGTTCCGGTCCGCGTCCCCGAATATGAACCAGCTGGGCAACGACCGCCAGGCCGGGGCGCCGGAGAGCTCGTCACCCAGGGCCCGTTCGGTGATCGGCCGCTGGGTCCGCGCCATCAGCGCGGCAAGGTCGGACGGCACGTCGGCGGCGAACTGCGCGTGGTAGGCGTCCTGGCCGATCGCCACCTCGTTGCCGCCGGTGGACAGCGGGTACTGCACCAGCGTGTCAGCGAGCGTGCTGCCAGGGAATTTTCCGGACAGCGACAACGCCGACTCCCCGGTTTCCGGGGCGAAGGCGTTCACGTACACCAGTGCTCGCACCGATGACTCGTCGGCCGCAGCCTGCGTGATCACCATGCCACCGTACGAGTGGCCGACGAGCACGACCGGCCCGCCGATCCCGCGTATCACGTCTCGCACGTACGCCGCGTCGCCCGCGACGTCCCGCAGCGGATTGGCGGCGGCAACCACGTCGTACGCGGGGGCCAACCGCTCGATCACACCGTTCCAGCTCGCCGACTCGGCGAACGCGCCATGTACGAGGACGATGGTGGCCTGCGAATCGGGCATGACGGGCACTCCCTTGCTCCGTGACGTTTCGCACCGCCGTTCTCGGCGGTCCGGCTGCATACCCGCCACGCGAGGGTGAAACCGGCCGGGAGTGGGTGGTTCAGAGTGCGCGCGAGCCGGACCTCTGCCGTAATGCGGCACGGATTGAACTGCCGGTGATCACGACCGTACTATGTGGCGTGTCCTCGCCAGACATTCACTCCACCGCCGTGGTTTTGCCGGGCGCGGTACTCGCCGGGACGGTGGTGATCGGGCCGTACGCCATCGTCGAGGACGGCGCGGTTCTCGGCGACGGCGCAGTGGTGGGCGCACACGCCGTGGTACATGGTTCCGCCACCCTCCGGCCCGGCGTACGGATCGGCGTACACGCGGTCATCGGCGGCGATCCACAGGACCTGAAGTTCAGCCCGCAGATGCCGACCAGGGTGGAGATCGGCGAGCGGACGGTGATCCGCGAGTTCGCCACCGTGCATCGGTCCACCTGCGAGACGCCGACCCGGGTGGGACGCAACTGCCTGCTCATGGGCGGCATCCACGTCGGGCACGACTGCCGCATCGGTGACCGGGTCGTACTGGCCCAAACCTCGACACTCGGTGGGCATGTCACGGTCGACGACGACGCCATCATCGGCGGCATGACCGGGGTGCATCAACACGTCCGGATCGGCCGGCTGGCCATGGTCGGCGCCATGGCCAAGGTCACCCGAGATGTCCTGCCGTACATGCTGGTAGACGGCGCACCGGCGGTTCACTGGTGGGTGAACGAGGTGGGATTGAACCGGCACGGAGTGCCGCCAGCGGAGCGGGTGGCACTCCGGGAGGCGCTTCGCGCGTTACGGCGCGGCGGCGATCTCGACGGCAGCGCCGGTGGTGCCGTGCGTGATCTGCTGGCCTTTGTCGCCGGCCCCTCGCCACGGGGACTCGCTGGCTTCGGTAGACGGGGTGCAACGACATGACGGGGGTCGGGATGGACTGGTCGCTGGGCGAGTTGGGCCGGATGTTCGGTGGCGAGATCGCCGGCGATCCGGATCGAAGGTTCCGGCTGGTTTCGATCGACACCGTTGATCCGGACGGCATCGCCCTCTGTGAGAACCAGGGCTATCTCGCCCGTTCGGGCGGCGTCGGCGCCCTGCTGCTTCCGATGCATCTCAGCGGCGACGACCGGCCACACATCCGGGTTCCGGACCCGCGCCGGGCTTTCCGCAGGTTGCTCGCCGAGTCGGAACGACCGCTGCCGCTGCGTGCCGGCATCCACCCGACCGCGGTCGTCGACGATGCTGCCGACGTTCATCCCAGCGCCTCGATCGGGGCGTACGCAGTGGTGGAGGCCGGTGCGGTCATCGGACCGGAGGTCCGGGTGTTCCCGTTCTGCTACGTTGGCGACGGTTGCCGGATCGGCGAACAGAGTGTCGTCTACCCACACGCCGTGCTGCTACGGAACGTGCTGGTCGGCGTCCGGTGCCGGATCCATCCGGGTGCCGTGCTGGGCGCCGAGGGGTTCGGGTTCGAACGCGACGACGCCGGCTGGCATCGAGTGCCACACGTCGGCTTCGTCCGCCTCGGTGACGACGTCGAGGTTCGTGCCCTGGCTTCGGTCGAGCGCGCCACCTGCGGGACCACCGAGATCGGCGACGGGAGCAAGATCGGCAACTTGGTACAGGTCGGCCACAACGCTCAGGTCGGCAGTCACACGGTTCTTGCGCCGATGTCCGGCGTCGGCGGTAGCTCCACCCTCGCGCCGGGCACGGTACTCGGCGGGCAGGCAGGGGTCGGCGACCACGTCGAGGTGTCCTCCGGCGTCCAACTCGCGGCCGCTTCGTGCACCACTCGTGACATCCGCCGGGCCGGCGTCTACGCCGGCAGTCCTGCCCGGCCGCTCGCTCAGCAACACCGCCTCGACGCGACCGCACCCTACCTGCCCGCCATCCTGGACCGCCTGCGCCGGCTGGAGAACGACCGGGAAGCGGAGTGACGGTACGCCGGACGGTCGCGCGGACGGTGGCCATCGAGGGTCGCGGCCTGCACTCGGGCCAACCCGTATGCGCTCGGATCACGCCGGGTGCCGACGGCATTGCCTTCACTTTTCGTGGTCGGCGGGTCACGGCCCACCCGGACAACGTCACCGGCACCGATCGCCGTACCCGGCTCGGCGAGGTGTCCACGATCGAGCATCTGATGGCGGCATTCGCCGGCTGCGGGGTCACCGATGCGGAGGTGAGCCTCTCGGCCCCCGAACTGCCCGGCCGCGACGGCAGCGCCCGGGATTTCGTGTACGCGCTCGACGAAGTCGGCTACCAGGTCATCCACGGTCTCGAGGCCCGGACGCTGACCGCGCCGTTGTCCCTCCACACTGGCCCGTCCACGATCTCGGTGCGGCCCGGCACCGGCATCTGGACCTGCACGTTCGACCTCGGCTCGCGCTGGCCCGGGTGCCAGACGGTCACCGTCGACCTCGCCGGGGCGTTCCGCACCGAGGTGGCCCCGGCGCGGACCGTCGTGCTGGGCGAAGAGGTCGATGCGGCGTGGTCCCGCGGTCTGGGTCGCGGGCTCGGCCCGGGTGACGTGCTCGTGATCGGGTTGGCCGGATATCTCGGCAAACCGCGATTCCCGGACGAGCCCGCTCGGCACAAGCTGCTCGACCTCATCGGTGACCTGTGGCTGGCCGGCGTGCCGATCACCGGAATGGATGTGACCGCTCGGCGCAGCGGGCACACGGCGAACGTCGAGGTGGCCCGCCGGATCACCGACACCTTCCGGTGACCGACTGCCGCGAATCGTCGTCTTTGCACCGCCTACATCACATCACATCGCCTCGCTCTGCTCATCGATCGTTGCCTCGGATTCGTTGCCCGACTTGCTTGACCACCTCTCCTCCACTCAGTAAGTTAGCTAACTAACTGAAGAGGGAGAAACAGTGCACCACCAACCCGACAAACGCAGCCGGCTGATCGAAGCCGCCGTCCGGCTCGTGCACGAGCAGGGATTCGCCCGGACCACGCTCGCGGATATCGCCGGCGCGGCCGGGGTGCCCCTGGGCAACGTCTACTACTACTTCAAGACCAAGGAGGCCATCGGCGAAGCCCTCGTCGCTGAACACGCCGGGCACTACGCCGTCCTGCTTCAGCAGTGGAATCAGGCCGGTGACGCACGGTCACGGCTTGTGTCATTCGTGCAGATGACCGCCGACAACCGCGCGGTGCTGGCCCGCAGCGGCTGCCCGGTCGGCACCCTCTGTGCCGAGTTGCACAAGGCCGGCGGTCCCCTCGCCGAGCGGACCGGGGCCATCTTCACCGAGCTGCTGAGTTGGCTGGAGGAGCAGTTCCGTGCCCTCGGTCGCGGTGCCGACGCCGCCGGCCTGGCCCT
Source organism: Micromonospora sp. C95 (assembly GCF_018070465.1). Classification (GTDB taxonomy): domain Bacteria; phylum Actinomycetota; class Actinomycetes; order Mycobacteriales; family Micromonosporaceae; genus Micromonospora. The sequence continues at coordinate 22,327 of NZ_JAGPXT010000029.1, read as the reverse complement.
GCACCTGCTGTCCGCGTTGCAGGGCGTGTCACTGATCGCCCACAGCCTCGGCAACCCCGATCACGTAGACCGGGAGACCTCCAGGCTCACCGACTGGCTCCAAACCCTGTAGTCAGCCACCCCGCCACAGCAAGGAGCAGCCGTGACCGTCTTCCTGCCCGACCCGACCGGGGCGGCAGCATGAGCCGCCAGGCGCGTGTGACGCGAGTTCTGGTCACCGGTGCCACCGGGTTCCTCGGCCGCAACATTCTCGCCGCGTTGGCCGCGCGACCCGACGTCACCCTCATCGCCGCCTGTCGTACGCCCGAGCGGCTTCCCGCAGACTTCAGCGGCGAGACCCGGGTCGGCGACCTGCGCGATCCCGAATATCGCAAGACGGTCGTCGACGCCGTCGACGTCGTCTGCCACGCCGGTACCTGGGGCGCCTTCTGGGGCCACGGCGACCTGGAGCGCCGCCAGTTCTTCGAGCCCAATCGAGACCTTGTCGATCATGCGATCGACCGGGGCGTCCGCCGCTTCATCCAGACCAGCACGATCGCGATCGCCGCGCGCCCCGCCAACGGCGGACCCATCGGAGACTTCTCCCCGACCCGCCACACCCGCTTCTGGCCCCACCTCGACCGGCTCATCGACATCGACGACCACATGCGCCGACGCAGCGACGGCCGCACTCAGATGGTCACCATGCGCCTCGGGCACTTCGTCGGCGCCGGCAACACCCTCGGCATGGTGCCGGCCCTCGTACCCCGGCTACGTACCCGTCTCGTGCCCTGGCTCGCCGGCGGACGCGCCCGTCTCCCACTCGTCGGCGGCAGCGACCTGGGCGAGGCGTTCGCGCTCGCCGCGACGGCCCACGGGCTCGACGACTACGAGTCGTTCAACATCTGTGGCCCTTCCTCGCCCACCGCCCGCGAAGTCATCGAGTTCATCGCCGACCAGACCGGCTCGCCGCGCCCCTGGTTCAGCGTCCCGTACACCGCCGGCTACGCCTTCGCCTGGCTGATGGAGAAGCTGCACCCCGTCCTACCCGGCTCCGAACCCTTCCTGACCCGCTCACTGGTACACGTCTCCGAAGACTGGGACTGCCGCACCGACCACGCCGCCCGCAAACTCGGCTACGCCCCGCGCGAGGACTGGCGGGACGCCGTCCGCGAGTCCCTCGCCGAAGCCGGGGCCGCCGGTTACCCCTGGCCCCGCCTCGCCCAACCCGTGTAAGCGACGAAGGAGACGACACACCGCCATGCCGAAGATCGACAATGGACAGGTCGTCGACCTACTCGATCTCGCCACCATCATCGGACAGCGGGTGCGGATTCCCGACCCGGAGCGGCTGGTCCATCTGCAGTTCCGTCGCTTCGCCGGCTGTCCAATCTGCAACCTGCACCTGCGCTCCATCACCCGGCGACATGACGACATCGTCGCCGCTGGCATCCGCGAGGTCGCCGTGTTCCACTCCACCGCCGTCGACATGCATCAGTACCAGAGCGACCTGCCCTTCGACGCCGTCGCCGATCCAGATCGCCGCCTCTACGCCCGCTTCGGCGTCGACGCCTCACCATGGGCTGTGCTGCACCCACGCACCTGGCTCGCTGCCCTGCGCGGTGTGGCCGCTGGCAGTGCCGCACGCCCCGCGCACGGCGAGACCGCTCTCGGCTTGCCCGCCGACTTCCTCATCGACACCGATGGCCGCGTTCTCGCCCACAAGTACGGCCACCACGCCGATGATCAATGGAGCGTCGACGACCTTCTCCGCCTCGCCCACCACGGCTGGTAACGGATGTCGTAGAACCCAGCCGGAGGGGCACCCGCAAGCTACTGCGGGTGCCCCTCCAACGCGTGGTTTCACCTGAACCCGCGTGATCCGACGAGCTGGCCGGGACGGGCGGGCATGCCCTGATTCGCCCAGGTGCGCCGACCGTCGAGACCGAGCGCCAGCCGAAAAACTATCGGACGACGTCCGAAACTACCGGTTGAAAACCATGGATTTATCTGCCAGCCTGAAACCCATCGATCGTTGTGATCGTTAACATCACTTCCAGTCTCTGGAGGCGCCGCACCCCGAGCACCAGCCCCCACCACGCTCCCGGGTCACCCCGTCCACCACCACCTCAACGCCGCAACCACCTTCCGGCGGGCGACCTGGCCACTCATCGCAACCCTCCACCTGCTGGTCAGTGGCCGGAGCCGCCTTCCCACCGGGAGTGCCAGATGTGAGTTCCGCACCGGTCGGCGGGCTCAGCATCGTCGCGCTCCGCCCGACCCCGAGCGGAACCTCCCATCGCACAGCTACAGCGTTTGTCCTATCCCATCATTGGAGGACCAGCATGATCCCCCGGACCCGTCCCTCCGGGCGTCGACTTCGAACGCTCTCCGTCTCCGGAACCGCCGCGATAGTTGCGGCCCTCGTCGTGTCGTTACTGCCCAGTCTCGCGCAAGCCGCCGAGACCACTCTCGCGGCGGCTGCCGGTCAGTCCGGCCGGTACTTCGGTGCCGCGGTGGCGGCGAACAAGCTCAACGACTCGACATACGTCGGCATCCTCAACCGTGAGTTCAACTCGGTCACGGCCGAGAACGAGATGAAGATCGACGCGCTCGAGCCGCAGCAGAACAACTTCACGTTCGGCAACGCGGACCGGATCGTCAACCACGCCCTGTCCCGGGGCTGGAAGGTGCGCGGTCACACCCTGGCCTGGCACTCCCAGCAGCCCGGCTGGATGCAGCAGATGGAAGGCACGGCGCTGCGCAACGCCATGCTCAACCACGTCACCCGGGTCGCGACCTACTACCGCGGCAAGATCGACTCGTGGGACGTGGTGAACGAGGCGTTCGACGACGGCAACAGCGGCGCGCGCCGCAACTCGAACCTGCAGCGCACCGGTAACGACTGGATCGAGGCCGCGTTCCGGGCCGCCCGCGCCGCCGACCCGGGCGCCAAGCTCTGCTACAACGACTACAACACCGACAACTGGACCTGGGCCAAGACCCAGGCCGTCTACCGGATGGTGCAGGACTTCAAGCAGCGCGGCGTGCCGATCGACTGCGTCGGGTTCCAGTCGCACTTCAACGCCCAGTCGGCGTACAACAGCAACTACCGCACCACGCTGTCCAGCTTCGCCGCGCTCGGCGTGGACGTGCAGATCACCGAGCTGGACATCGAAGGCTCCGGCAGCCAACAGGCCAACACCTACCGCAACGTGGTCCAGGACTGCCTCGCGGTGCCCCGCTGCAACGGCATCACCGTCTGGGGCATCCGGGACAGCGACTCGTGGCGCTCCTACGGCACCCCGCTGCTGTTCGACAACAACGGCAACAAGAAGCAGGCGTACACGGCCACCCTGGACGCGCTGAACAGCGCCGACCCCGGGCCCACCCCCACGCCCACCACGCCGGGTCCCACGCCCACCACGCCGGGTCCCACCCCCACCACGCCGCCGCCCTCCGGCTCCGCCAACGAGATCGTCGGCACTCAGTCCGGCCGCTGCATCGACGTACCCAACGCCTCCCGCGACAACGGCACCCGGGTCCAGCTCTACGACTGCAACAAGCAGACCAACCAGTCCTGGACCTACGACACCTCGAACAAGCAACTCCGGGTGTACGGCGACATGTGCCTGGACGCCGGTGGCTCCGGCAACGGCGCCGCCATCCAGATCTACACCTGCCACAGCGGCACCAACCAGCAGTGGAACGTCAACTCCAACGGCACCATCAGCGGCGTGCAGTCCGGCCGATGCCTGGACGTCTGGAGCACCTCCAACGGTGCCCAGGTTCAGCTGTACGACTGCCATGGACAGACCAACCAGCAATTCCGGCTGGTTTCCCTCGGCGGTCCCACCACCCCGCCGACCACGACCCCGCCGACCACCACGCCACCGACCACGCCGCCGCCGACCGGTAACTGCAATCTGCCGTCGTCGTACCGGTGGTCGTCGACGGGTGCGCTGGCGCAGCCGCGGTCGGGTTGGGTGTCGTTGAAGGACTTCACGCACGCGCCGTACAACGGCCAGCACCTGGTCTACGGCACCACCCACGACACCGGCACCACCTGGGGTTCGATGAACTTCGGGCTGTTCTCGAACTGGAACCAGATGGGTTCGGCCAGCCAGAACCAGATGCCGTTCGCAGCGGTCGCGCCGTCGTTGTTCTACTTCGCGCCGCGTAACGTCTGGGTGTTGGCCTACCAGTGGGGTGGGCCGGCCTTCTCCTACCGCACCTCGACCGACCCGACGAACGTCAACAGCTGGTCGGCGCACCAGACCCTGTTCACCGGGTCGATCTCCAACTCGAACACCGGCCCGATCGACCAGGCGCTCATCGGTGACGACCAGAACATGTACCTGTTCTTCGCCGGCGACAACGGCCGCATCTACCGGGCCAGCATGCCGATCGGGAACTTCCCCGGCAGCTTCGGCTCGAACTACACCACGATCATGACCGACTCCACGAACAACCTGTTCGAAGGCGTCCAGGTCTACAAGCTCCAGGGCCAGCAGCGGTACCTGATGATCGTCGAGGCGATCGGCTCACAGGGCCGCTACTTCCGCTCCTTCACCGCCACCAGCCTGGGCGGCAGCTGGACCCCGCAGGCCACCAGTGAGAGCAACCCGTTCGCCGGCAAGGCCAACAGCGGCGCCACCTGGACCAACGACATCAGCCACGGCGAGTTGATCCGGACCAACGCCGACCAGACCATGACCATCGACCCCTGCAACCTGCAAATGCTCTACCAGGGCCGTTCACCCAACTCCGGCGGCGACTACGGCCTCCTGCCGTACCGCCCGGGAGTACTGACCCTGCAACGCTGACGGCGTGCAGATCCGGCTCGGGCACAGCCGGAGCGGGCGGGCTCGGCGCAACCCGAGCCCGCCCATCTCTCACACACCCCACCACCAGGAGGTATCGACAGTGCGAGGACACGCACCTCACCCCCCGCCCTCGGGGGAAGCCCATGCCGGCCGAGTGTCCCCCGGCATTCGGCGTCGGCTGTTCAAACTCGCCACGGCGGGACTCGCCGCCGCCGTCGGGATGTTCACCGTGACGGTGGCGACCGGGTCCGCATCGGCCGCCGACAACCCGTACCAGCGGGGCCCGGATCCGACCCGGACCAGCGTCGCGGCCGTGAACGGCCCATTCGCCAACACCTCGGTAAGCGTCCCCACCGGGTACGGCTTCAATGGCGGCAGGATCTACTACCCGACCGACACCAGCCAGGGCACCTTCGGTGCCGTCGCGATCTCGCCGGGATACACCGCGTTGTTCTCCGCCGAGCTGGCCTGGATGGGGCCGTGGCTGGCATCGCACGGCTTCGTCGTGATCGGTATCGAGACCAACAGCCGTAACGACTTCGACACCGCCCGAGGCACCCAGTTGCTCGCCGCGTTGGACTACCTGACGCAGCAGAGCCCGGTACGCGATCGGATCGACCCGAACCGGTTGGCCGTCTCCGGTCACTCCATGGGTGGCGGTGGAGCGCTGAGCGCAGCCACCCGGCGCTCGTCGTTGAAGGCGGCGGTCGGCATCACGCCGTACTCGCCGTCGCAGAACCTGGCCAATGACCGGGTGCCCACGATGGTCATCTCCGGGCAGGCCGACACGGTGGTCACCCCGTCGTACGCCCTCGGTCTGTACAACAGCCTCCCGGCCTCGACGGAGAGCGTCTACCTCGAGGTCGCCGGAGGGGATCACGGGTTCATGGTCGGCCGGTCCAACCCGGTGTTGATCCGCACCATGCTGCCGTTCCTGAAGATGTTCGTCGACAACGACTCTCGGTACAGCCAGTTCCTCTGTCCGCTGCTGGACAACAGCGGCGTGGTCACCTACCGCAGCACCTGCCCGCTGCTGCCGACGGACCCGACCACGCCTCCGACCGGCACGCCGACGCCGACGCCCACCACACCCCCGACCCCCACGCCGACGCCGACCACCCCGCCGCCCTCCGGCTCCGCCAACGAGATCGTCGGCACTCAGTCCGGTCGCTGCATCGACGTACCCAACGCCTCCCGCAACAACGGCACCCGGGTCCAGCTCTACGACTGCAACAAGCAGACCAACCAGTCCTGGACCTACAACACCTCGAACAAGCAACTCCGTGTCTACGGCGACATGTGCCTGGACGCCGGAGGCTCCGGCAACGGCGCAGCCATCCAGATCTACACCTGCCACAGCGGCGCCAACCAACAGTGGAACATCAACTCCAACGGCACCATCACCGGCGTCCAGTCCGGACGATGCCTCGACGTCTGGAGCAGCAACAACGGCGCCCAGATCCAGCTCTACGACTGCCACGGACAAACCAACCAGCAATTCCGCCTCGCACCCCTCGCATAACCGATCCACCCACCAGGAGGCGCAGGTAACAGGTCCGAGCAGTGATCGGGCGGGTTCGGCAGCACGTCGAGCCCGCCCGATCCATGCAGAGACCCCTCCGTCGATCTTCCTGCTTGCAGGACATTAGGTGCTTCATTGACGGTCGTCAGGAAATTGCCTAATGTTAGAGATCCACCACCATCGATGGAGGAATCATGAGACGAACCAGGGCGGCGCTGGCCGGGTTGGCCAGCTTCCTGCTCCTCAGCTTGGGTCTTGTCCTACTGTCCTCGCCGGCTTCCGCCGCCTCGCTGGTCGAGGTGACCAACTTCGGCAACAACCCCGGCGGCATGCGGATGCACCTCTACGTGCCGGACAACCGGCCCGCCAACCCGGCGATCGTGGTCGCCATGCACGGCTGCGGCGGGTCCGGACCGGGCTTCTACTCGAGCAGCGAGTTCGCCTCGCTGTCGAACCAGTACGGGTTTATCGTCATCTATCCGAGCGCCATGCAGGAGGCCGGATTCGGCAGGTGCTTCGACACCTGGTCCGAGGCGTCCAAGCGCCGAGGTGGTGGCAGCGACCCGGTCTCCATCGAGTCGATGGTGAACTACGTCCGGACGCAGCACGGTGGTGACATCAACCGGGTCTACGCCACCGGCAGCTCATCCGGCGGCATGATGACCCAGCACCTGCTCGCGGTATACCCCGACCTGTACAAGGCGGGTGCGTCCTTCATGGGCGTGCCGTTCAACTGCTTCGCCAACGCGGCGGCCTACCCGCCCGGTGGTCCGTGCACCAACGGCTCGATGGACCGGACCCCGCAGCAGTGGGGCGACGCCGTACGGGCGGCGTACCCCGGCTACACCGGCCCGCGCCCGCCGATCCAGTTGTGGCACGGCACCAACGACACCCTGGTGCCGTACTCGCTGCTCCAGGAGTCGATCGAGCAGTGGACCAACGTGCACGGGCTGAGCCAGACGCCGACGTCCACGGACACCCCGCAGGCCAACTGGAACCGCCGCCGCTTCGGCACCCAGGTCGAGGCCTACGCCATCCAGGGCGCCGGGCACAGCCTGCCGTCGAGCGGTATGGCGCGGGTCGCCATCCAGTTCTTCGGCCTGGACCGGTCGACCCCGCCCAGCACCACTCCGCCGCCGACCGGCGGGCCCACCCCGACCCCGACGCCCACCCCCACTCCGACACCGACGCCGACCACCCCGCCGCCCTCCGGCTCCGCCAACGAAATCGTCGGCACTCAGTCCGGTCGCTGCATCGACGTACCCAACGCCTCCCGCAACAACGGCACCCGGGTCCAGCTCTACGACTGCAACAAGCAGACCAACCAGTCCTGGACCTACAACACCTCGAACAAGCAACTCCGCGTCTACGGCGACATGTGCCTGGACGCCGGAGGCTCCGGCAACGGCGCAGCCATCCAGATCTACACCTGCCACAGCGGCGCCAACCAACAGTGGAACATCAACTCCAACGGCACCATCACCGGCGTCCAGTCCGGACGATGCCTCGACGTCTGGAGCAGCAACAACGGCGCCCAGATCCAGCTCTACGACTGCCACGGACAAACCAACCAGCAATTCCGCCTCGCACCCCTCGCATAACCGATCCACCCACCAGGAGGCAGCACCGGAGGCTCTTGAAGATCCGGATTAGGACTGGCGGGCTCGGCGCATGCCGAGCCCGCCGGCCACGGGGGTGAGAACCAGACCGAACAGTCCGAAGACTGCGACGAAGCCGCCGGTCATCGCGCGGTGGCAGCCAGGGCCCGAACAAGCGCCGTACCCCGGTTTGTCGCTGCTTCGCCGGCCACCAGCAGCGACAGGTACGCGGGCAGCAGCGCGAACCCACACGGGTTGACCGCGGCGAGCATCCCGGCGGCCACCGCCAGGCCCAGCGGCGCGTCGACCATCTCAGCCGACCAGCAACTGATCGAGCGTGTCGGGCAGCTCGTCGACATCGGCGTGGCCGCGTGTCACCACCGTTCCCTCACTGTCGAGCACCACGAAGGTGCTCTGCTGGGTCATCTCGAAATGCTTCCACACCACGCCCTGCTCGTCGGCCAGCTGTGGAAAGCCGGACAGCTCGGCCATCCGCACGAAGTCGTGCATCGCCGGGACCGTGTCCAGGCCAGCCACCCCGACCACGGCGACGCTGCCCTGGTACTCGGCCGTGCCTTCATCGGTGCTCCTTCGTCGATAGGTCGGACGGCGTACCGCAGCCGACCAGGGCATCCGCCGTCGGACGCAGGTGATGGCGCGGTGGACATGCCGTTCGCGACGACCAGTGCCAGTGGGGTGGCCCCGGGGGTTGGGTGCCGCTGAGCCAGTATCGCGCGCTGCGGCGCGCCGGTCCTCGACGCGCCCCACGGTGACCGTGCGCGGAGTGAGCCGTGCCGTCGTCGGGCACGGGTGACCGGGTCTCCCGGCCCGCAGCGAGCGGTGCGACGAACTGATGACCACCGCTGCCCAACACCATGACGTTCCGCCATTTCCGGTGTTTCCGGGGTTTGCCGCCGGGAGGTTCGGGTAGCGGGCCAGCCAGGGCACCCGACCGCTGAACTACCACCCCGGGGAGGATTTCAACCGTGACGGCCCGATCGCGCTGGGTGGCTCTGCTGGGTGGCGGAGCGATGCTGATTGCCACCGCCGGCTGCACGGCCGACGACGGAGGAGCGGCTGCGACACCGACAGCCGCGTCGACGGCCGCGCCGGCACCGGCCGCAGCCGACCTGCCACAGATCGTCGCCCGACTGCAGCCCTCGGTCGTCACCGTTCGAGTCGGGCAGGGCCTCGGCTCCGGGGTCGTGTTCCGCGACGGCGGGCTCATCCTCACCAACGAGCACGTCGTGGGTGACCAGGAGAACGTGGAGGTCGCCCTCGCCGACGGCACCCGCGTTCCGGCCCGGGTGGTCGCCGCCGACGCCGTCACCGATCTCGCGGTGCTCCGCGCCGAGCGCACCGACCTACCGCCCGCGCCGTTCCACACCGAGCTTCCGCCACCGGGTGAGCCGGTCCTCGCCCTCGGCAGCCCGCTGGGCTTCCTCAACAGCGTCACCGCCGGCATCGTCTCCGGCGTCGGCCGGGAGATCCCCGGTTCGGCAGGTCAGGGCAACGCCCTGGTTGACCTGATCCAGACCGACGCGGCGATCTCACCCGGCAACTCGGGCGGCGCGCTCGCCGACTACTCGGGCCGAGTGATCGGCATCAACGATGCCTACCTGCCGCCGCAGACGGGCGCGGTGTCAATCGGCTTCGCGATCCCCGCCGCCACCGCCCTGGACATCGCCGACGACCTCCTCGACGACGGCCGGGTCACCCAGCCGTACCTCGGGCTCGCGGTGGCCCGCCTGACCCCGCAGATCGCCCAGTCCCTGAATGCCGGCACCGACCGTGGAGTCCTGGTCCGCGACGTCGACGGAAATGGCCCGGCGGCCGAGGCCGGCCTGCGCCCGGGGGACATCGTCACGCAGGTGGCCGGCGAGCGCATCGACACTCTGGAGGCGTTCATCGGCGCGTTGCGGTCGGTCGAGCCCGGCCAGCCCGTGTCGATGACCTACCTGCGCGGCGGCGACACCCGGCAGGCCAGGGTCGTGCCGACCGCCGCCACCCGCTGAGGTCAGCTGACTTCGGCGGTCCTCGGGCCGGAGTCGACGACTTCGGCTGCACCTTGACACAGAGAGGTGCCGTTAGATCAACACTCCCGCTGCTGAGGGTCTAGCGCCGTTTCCCACCCCCGGGAGAGGCGGTGCAGGCCCGGGGGTGGGAAGCGGTGGCGATGTGACACCGAGGTGTGGCCTACGGTGCAGCGTTCCGAACGAAAGAGGCACCCCCGTTGGTAGCCCCGCCCTATCGCCCGGGACCAGCTCGCTGCTCCAGTTTGCGATCAACGAACAGTTGGGATGTTGACCGCTGGTGCCGGCAGGTTGCACTTCTGTGCTGTCTTGTACGGAGCGCGGCGCGGGTAGCCGAGGTCGGCACGCGAACTAACGGTGCAGGTTGCGGTACTCCTGCGGCGACATGCCGAAAGTATTCTTGAAGAGCCGACTGAAATGCGCTTTGGCCGGGAATCCCCAACGAGCCGCGATTCTGTGGACCGGTCGATCGGCGAGCAACGGATTGATCAAATCCCGCCGACACCGAACCAGTCGCCGGTGCCGAATATGTTCCGCCACGGTGTGCTGCTCGGACGCGAAGAGCCGGTGGAGCATACGCAGCGAAATGTGGTGAGCAGCGGCGACGGAACGAGGGGTCAGCTCAGTGTCGCCAAGGTTTTTTTCGATGAAGGCTTCGATCTCCGTACGCAGCGTACGCTCCCGCACCTCGACCGGCAGTAGCTCTTGAACAGCCAAGCGCTGTGCCAGGGTGCTGGCCGCGAGGTCAAGCGCTATCGCGCCTAGCGTCACCGCCTGACTCGGGACGAATTCTTCGGGGCGCGCTGCCACGCGGTGGACGAATTGAGCAAGCAGGGCCGCCATGCCTGTGTCAGAACTGATTGAGCTTGCGAGGAGCGCGCGCACCTTGTCTGGATGCAGAGGCAACGCCTGATGGGGGATGACAAGAGAGATGGAGCTCGCAAGCGTCGGCCCCGACGCGTAGTGGGTGCCAGTGAACGGCTTGCTGTTGTCCAGCAGGGTGAACGACGCCTGCGGCACGGAGGACTGGGTGCGCTCCTGGTGCGCAACGCTCTCCCCCGTGGTCATCAGCACCAGTTGGTAGGTGTCGGGCTGCGACCGCCTGACCAGCCGTGGCGAACGGATGGTGTCCAGGGTTGGGTAGCGCAACTCAGCCAGCAGGACAGTTCCCAGGGGTACTCGCTTGGCCAATGCCTTGAAGTCGGCAAGGTGCGGGCTCTTGACGTAGGTCGGAGCGGCTTCGCGAGCAATGACCTCGTACCAGCGCTCGAAACGGTCACCCGGTGGAAGGACGGACGTGTCGAGCACCTCGCACGGCAGCAGCGGATTCACCTCCATCCATCCTCTGAGCTGAGTCCTGGATGTTACCGATGATTATCTCGTCATGCAGGGCCACATCCGCAGGCGGCGCGTCAGCGGGCGTTCCGTCTGCACCGCCGCCTCGTGCGCGAGTACGAGAGCCGACCCGCCTCGGCCGTGTCACGCAGCCGAACTCGCCATCGCCCGAAAGACCTTGCTCAGCCTCACCGAACAGACCGTCCCAGAGACAGCCGCTGACGTCACCGCCACCAGTCCCGCCTACCAGCAGATCCTCGCCGTGCTCCGCACAGCCACCACACCGATGCGCGCCAAGGACATCTGCCGCACCCGAGGCAGGGGCACCACCGCCAAGGACACCGAAGGGCTCCGCGGCAAGCCCGAACGCCTCGTCGCCCGCCAGATCTTGACCGAGCCCGAACCCGGACTGTTCGTCCTCGCACTGCCAACATCACCCGCATAGCCGCCGAGACCAGCACCGCCGATCCACCGTCCACCCACAACGGACATACGCTGCCGAACCAACCTCTCAGACAAATGTGGAGTTATGGATGGGACCCAAAGGTTGATCATGCAGGGCCCCTGCTGCGGGGGGCTGCCTGGCCATACGCTCGGAGGACAACATTTCGTGGAGGTGCACATGTCTCAGGCGCAACCCGCCGGCCGCGCCATTACCATTCCCCTGCGCGAAACATTGCCGCGTATGCTCCGAGACCCCCTCGCGGCGCTTGTCCACTTCGGACACGAGTCCGGCGGCGAGGTCGTGCGTCTCAACCTTGGCACCATGCGCCCCTACCTGGTGACCCACCCCGAACACCTACAGCAGATCCTGCGGGACACGACCAACTACATCCGCGACGGTGAGAGCATGCTCTGGCGTTCGATCCGTCGGGTGGTCGGGGAGGCGATCCTCGTCACCGAGGGGGAGGTGTGGGAGTCGAGCCGGGACACCCTGCAACCGCTGTTCACCAAACAGCGTGTCGAGCAGATGGTCGACCGGATGGCGGTCGCCATCGCCGAGGCGATCGATGCGCTGGGAGAACCGGCTCGGCAGGGTGTGGCAGTTGACGCCATGACCCTGATGTCGCGGATCGTGTGCCAGGCCACAACGCGGGTCCTCTTCGGTCGAAAGATCCCCGTAGACGACGCGGTGGAGATTTTCGGCCACCTGGGCACGATCACCCGAACGATGGTGTTTCGTCTACTCGCGCCCGGCGCGCCCTACTGGGTTCCGCTGCCCGGTGACCGGGCATTCCGCAAGGCGGTCGCAGCCATCGACGCGCTGGTCCTACCGATCATCCGCACGGAGCGCGCGAACCCGGGCGAGGGCGACGACATCATCGCTGCGCTCTGCCGCCCAAGGGCCAACGGACTTCAGGTCAGCGAGGAGCAGGTCCGCAGCGACCTTGTCGCGATGTTCAGTACGGCCACCGAGACAACAGTCGGCGTCCTGTCCTGGCTGTGGCCGGTTCTTGAGAAGCACCCCGAGGTTGCCGACCGGCTGTACGCCGAAGTCGACGAGGTTGTCGGGCGTGGGCCGGTACAGCGGGCCCACATCCCGCGGATGCGTTACACCCGAATGGTCTTGGACGAGATGCTGCGCCTCTGGCCAGCCGGCTGGAACATCCCACGAACAGCGGTCGAGCAGCAGGTCCTTGGTCGCGTCCGGATTGAAGCCGGAGCAACCATCCTGGTCAGCCCGTACGCGACCCAGCGGATGGAACAGTTCTGGGATCGCCCGGACGCATTCGACCCGGAGAGGTTCGCCCCTGACCGCCCGCGGCGGGAGCACCGCTACAGCTATTTCCCCTTCGGCGGAGGCCCGCACCAGTGCATCGGCCAGCACCTCTTCCTCCTTGAGGCCCCGATCATCATCGCCACGCTGCTGAGCCGGTACCGCTTCCAGCTCGGTGGGCCGGCTGATCTCAAAGCGCGGATCGGTGCCTCACTGCGGCCCCGGCCGAACACGCTCACGCTGCTGCCGCGGCACGACCACTCCTCAATCTCGTGACACCCAGTCCGCATGTCCCGGTCGCCATCGGCGATGCACTCACTGTTGAAGAGCAGGCCCGAGTTTGCGCGCTGGCCGTCACTCTCGATCGCGACCTGCACGAGGTCGTGACGCGCCATCAGAACCTGTTCGCAGCGCGACCCTTCGACGCGGCGCTCATCAGCGGCATCGCGATGTCAGTAGCGTTCACCGCCCCCGAGTACGCGGGCAACCAGTTGAGGCTGACCGCTCGGACCGTGCTGTGGGTGTTTGCGGCGGACTGGCAGTTCGACCACCTCGCGCAGACGGACGACGATGTCCAGGCGCTCGTCGCCAGCTGCATCACAGCCGCCAACGGCGATCCGTGCGCCGACGGAAACCCCTTGGCGCTGCTGCTGGCCGAGATCCGGGACGAGTTGGTGTCGGCTCCGGCGTTCGCGGCCATCGGCCCGATGTGGCGAGACGAACTCGGGCGCATGGTTGCGGCGATGGCGCAGGAGTGGCGATGGAAGACCGCGTACAGGACACCGCAGGACCCGCGGCGTGCAGTTCCTACTCTCGACCAGTACCTCGCCAACGCGGACAACGCCGCTGTCGTGCTGGTCAGCGTGACGCACTGGGCCCAGCTCGGTGACCAGGACTGCTTGGACCACGTGGACGAACTGAAGACCGCCAGCCGCGAGGTCCAGCGCGCCATCCGGTTGATCAACGACCTGGGAACAAGTAGTCGTGACCTCCAGTGGGGAGATCTCAACGCGCTCATGCTCGTGAGCCGTACCGAAGTGACCGCCAGGCTCAACGCAGTCATCCAGAGCTGCCACGAGCTGATCGAGCCACTGGAGACCACCTGTCCCCGACAGGCCGCGTTTCTGCGACGTCAACTCTCGTTCACCGCTGGCTTCTACCAGGTGTCGGACTTCTGGGGCAGCCTGTGAGCCGCCCGACCATCCCCGTCCATACATCGAGCGTCGACATTGCCGGGGCCGTGGCCGATCTGATCGCCGGGCTGGAGGCCGAACCGCACGGTCAGGTCGCCCCATCGGTCTACGAGACCGCTCGGCTTGTGTCACTGTCGCCGTGGCTAGGTGGGCATGCCGAGCGAATTGCGTACTTGCTGCAGACGCAGCGGGCGGACGGGGGGTGGGGTCCACCGCAGGGGTATGCGCTGGTTCCCACACTCAGTGCCACCGATGCGCTGCTCGCGACGCTCCGCTCCACGGGACCGGGGGCGCATCGGGATCACGTGGCGGCCAGTCTGGCCACTGCCGTCGCCCGCAGCCTGCAGGCGCTTACTACCTGGCTACGGGCTGATTTGCTGGTGCCGGACACCCCGGGTGCGGACCTCATCGTGCCTTCGCTCGTGGCGGACATCAACCAGCACCTCGCGCTGCTTGAGCCCATGGCAGTGCCGTGCCTCGATCCCTGGTACGGCGGGCGTTTAGCCCTGCCAACGGGGATGGACGACGGCCGTCTCGTCAAGGTCCGACAGGCGGTCGCTGCCGGGGTTGATCTGCCGGGCAAGCTGGTGCATTTCCTGGAGGTCCTGGGTCCCGCAGCCCGCGCCACAGGCTTTCGACCGGCGGGGCCCGGGACGGTCGGCGCCTCACCGGCGGCAACCGCTGCCTGGATTGGCGAACCCGACTCGGGATCCTCCACCGTCCTTGCCTTGACTCATTTGGCGACTGTCGCTGGCGGCGGCCCGGTGCCGTGTCCGTTGCCTATCACTGTCTTTGAAGCGGCGTGGGTGGTGAGCGGACTGGCCCGGGCTGGCATTCCGGTCGAGGTGCCGCCACGCATCGTGGAGAGCATGCTCGCCGCGATGAGTCCGCTGGGCACCCCGACCGGGCCAGGGCTGCCCGTCGACGCAGACACCACGGCGGTAGCGCTGTGTGCGCTCGGCCATCTCGGCCAACCGGTAGATCCCGGGCCGCTATGGGCATACGAAACAGCGGATGGATTCTGCACCTGGCCCGGTGAGGACGGGTGGTCGGTCACCACCAACGCTCACGTCCTGGACGCTTTCGGTCAGCACGTGGCCAGCAGAGTCAATCCGGAGCCGCGGTACAAGGCCGCCATCGATCGGTTGACGGTGGCGCTGCGAGAGCGCCAGCAGCCGGACGGGCATTGGCGCGACCGATGGCATGCCTCGCCGTACTACGCCACGATGTGCTGCGCCCTCGCTCTTCATGACTTTGGTCGCGGGCCTACCGCGGCCGAGGCGGTGGCGAGGGCCGTCGACTGGGTCCTGTCCACTCAAAGGGCCGACGGGTCGTGGGGACGGTGGGACGGCACCGCTGAGGAGACCGCGTACGCGCTGCAGGTGGTCCTGGCTACGCGCCCGAGGGCCGATGGAGTCCAAGCGGCCGCGAGGCGTGGCTACGCGTACCTCTGCGGGACCGCGGGCCGGGATCCTGCCCCTCCCCTGTGGTACGGCAAGGAGCTCTACAGCCCGCTGGCGATCGTCCGCGCCGCGGTGCTCGCCGCATTGCACCTTGTGCGGCAACGGCGCGACATAACGGCAGCGACCGTGACGACAACTGGGCCCAAACCGCAGCAGGCAGCCAGCAAGCCGGTGATCAGGGACGCTTGAGGACCTTCTTGGACACTGCTAGCGTGCCCCCGTCATCGCACGCCGTTGATGTAGGACACGCAGGCGTCAGAAGATCGCGTAGGATTTTTGCTAGGTGTAACAGCCGACTGGGACGGTGTGATGCGCTTTCGCAGTACCAATATCCGCACCAAAGTGGTCGCGATGTTGCTGTCGCTCACTGCCCTGTGGGCGTTCGCGGCGTGGGTGACCCTCCAGGACGGTCTGAATCTGCTCTGGGTCAATACGCTGAACAGCAAGGTGTACGAGCCGAGCGCACCCCTGCTGACGGCACTGCAGAACGAACGCCGACTCACGCTGGCCTACCTGGGTGGCTCCGACGACAGTCAGGTGCGAGCTTCCCTGGACACACAGCGCCGGGAGACTGAGCAGTTCGCCGCGACGTTCACAGAGTCAGCACAAACGTGGCAGACGGATCTTGCTGGCAGCGCCACGTTGGCCCAACGACTTGACGTCGCCTACGTCAGTCTGGAGGCCCTGGGCGACATCAGAAAGCTGGTCGATGCGCGCTCCATCGACCGCGCGAGCGCAGCGAAGGCATTTGGCGACTCGATCGACTCGATCTTCGGCATTTACCACGCCACAGCGAGCCTGGACGACAAGGAGATCGCGGGTTACGCCGCTGCGCTCATCCAGCTGAACCGCATGGGGGAGCTGATCTCGCAGGAGGACGCGCTCTTGAGCGGCATCCTCGCCAACGGTCGAATCACCGCCGCTGAGCAGGCGCAGTTCGCACATCTCGTGGGCGCCCAACGGTTCGCCGGTTCAGAAACCTCGATCCAGCTGTCACCCGCCGACCGCGTCCGATACGAACAGTTGCTTGCTGGCGACACCTTCAGCCGTCTTCGGGCGATCGAAGACAGGGTCACCCAGACCAGCCGCACCCGGTCGAGCCTGCCCGTCGAGGCCGCCGAGTGGCGCACTGTGGTTGACGACGCTCAGTCCGAGCTGCAAGAAGTCGTCACAGCCGGCGGTAACGGAATTGTGTCTGCCGCCGTGGGCGTCGCCGTTTGGGTCATCATCCGGCTGTTCCTCGCGGCGGGTCTTGGAACGCTCGCCGTTGCCGCGTCGATCGTGCTGTCAATCACGACGGCGCGTGCGTTGGTGGCGCAGTTGCAGCGGCTGCGTGACGCGGCCCACCAACTCGCCGACGAGCGGCTCCCCGCGGTGGTCGAGCGCCTTCAGCGCGGCGAGAAGGTTGACGTGGCCGCCGAGGCGCCGCCGCTCGACTTCGGCTCGGACGAGATCGGGCAGGTGGGCCAGGCGTTCAACGCCGTCCAGGAGACCGCTGTGCGTACGGCCGTCGAGCAGGCGGAGCTACGCCGCAACGTACGCGATGTGTTCCTGAACCTGGCCCGCCGCACCCAGGCCCTCGTCCACCGCCAGGTGACCCTCCTCGACGAGATGGAGCGTCGACAGGAGGATGCCGACGAACTCGAGGACCTGTTCCGCGTCGACCACCTCGCCACCCGGATGCGGCGCAACGCCGAGAACCTCATCGTCCTGTCGGGTGCGACGCCCGGCCGTGGCTGGCGACGCAACGTGCCGATGGTCGACGTGGCCCGCGCCGCCGTGCAGGAGGTGGAGGACTACACCCGGGTGAAGGTGATGCCATTCGGGTCGGTCGCGCTCGCCGGCCGGGCCGCCGGCGACATCATCCACCTGCTCGCCGAACTGATCGAGAACGCCCTGACCTTCTCGCCGAAGAGCACGCCGGTCGAGGTACGCGGCCAACTCGTGGCCAACGGCTTCGCCATCGAGATCGAGGACCGAGGTCTCGGCATGGCCGAGGACGATCTGGCCGCCGCGAACGCAGACCTCGCCATCGCCGCCGAGTTCAACCTCGCCGACGCCAAGAAGCTGGGACTGTTCGTCGTCAGTCGGCTGGCCGCCAAGCACCACCTCGCGGTGCGGTTGAAGCCGTCACCGTACGGCGGCACGACGGCGGTTGTCCTCATCCCCAAGGATCTGGTGGCGACGGCCGACCCGATCGGCACCGGACCCGCACCGGCCGCGGGCGTGTCCAGGGAGGCAGTTGCCGCCGGTGACGCCCAGCGCGTCACCACCGCGCGGCAGACCTCGCTCGCCGTCGCCGAGCCCGCACCTGTGCACGGCGAGACGATGGAACTGCCCGCAGTGCGTCCACTGCGCGCCGCCGCTGACGCCGCCGCCACGGTCACCGAAGAGCCGGCCAAGAGCGCGCCCAGCGTCAGGCAGCAGCCCGGACCTTCAGCCGGGCACACCGAGCACACCGAGCATGGGCTGCCGATGCGAGTCCGCCAGGCCAACATCGCGCGGCAACTTCGCGACTCGACCCCAGGCGAAACACAGCCACCGGACGACGAGGCGGGGCGATCCCCCGACGACATCCGCAGGATGATGACCTCCTACCAATCCGGCACCCGGCGCGGCCGCGATGACGCCGCACGTCTCGTCGACGCCGACGACGACGAGCAATCGAACGCCGCCGACAACACGTCTGCGGCCGAAACCGACCGGTAAGAAAGAGGAACGGGCAAGTGCAGCAGAATTCCACGGGCGATCTGGCCTGGCTGCTCGACGACCTGGTCGGGCGTGTCAAGCAGGCTGAGCATGCCATCGTGCTCTCCGCTGACGGGCTGCTCATGGCTTCCTCCGCCCAGCTCAGCCGGGACGACGCGGAACACCTGGCCGCGATGGCATCGGGGATCCAGAGCCTCGCGAAGGGCGCCAGCAAGCGGTTCGGTGGCGGACCCGTGCAACAGACCATCATCGAGATGAAGTCGTCGTTCCTTTTCGTCACCGCGGCCGGAAGCAACGCCTGCCTGGCCGTCCTCGCGGCTGAAGAAACCGACGTCGGACTTGTCGCGTACGAGATGGCGATGGTCGTTGCGCGGGCCGGCAAGTTCCTCGCCTCCCCGACCAGGCCGAGCCAGCACACCAACAACTAGGGGCCGCCATGACGATGCCCGACGAAGAACCGGTCTGGTTAGATGACGCCGCCGGGCCGGTAGTCCGGCCATACGCCGTTACCGGCGGGCGAGCCAAACCAGCCAACAGCTTCAACGTGGTCGCTCTGATCCTCTCGACCCGATCGGCCCCGCCAACCGAGGTGGGGATAGCACCAGAGCAGGCCAGAATCATTCACCTCTGCCAACGACCGCTTGCACTCGCAGAAGTGGCCGCGCATCTAAGCCTGCCCCTTGGCACCGTCCGAGTGCTGCTAGACGGACTGATCGCTCAGGGATTCGTTCAGGTAAACGACCCTCGCCAAGCCGCCACCCTTCCCGACGACAGCGTATTCGAGGCGCTCATAAATGGACTACGTCAACTCTGAGCGGACGGGCCAAGCGACCCTTCCCACCGCCATCAAAATCCTCATCGCGGGTGGCTTCGGCGTAGGCAAGACCACCCTGGTGGGATCCGTCAGCGAGACCAAGCCCCTCCGGACCGAAGAGGTTCTCTCCGAGCAGGGCGTGGGAGTCGATGACATCTCCGGCGTCGAGGCGAAGTCGACCACGACCGTGGCAATGGACTTCGGCCGGATCACCATCAGCGAGGAGCTCGTTCTCTACCTGTTCGGCACACCGGGCCAGGACCGCTTCTGGTTCGTCTGGGACGAACTCACCATTGGCGCCCTGGGTGCCGTGGTCCTGGCGGACACCAGGCGGCTTGCCGACTGCTTCCCATCCGTCGACTACTTCGAACGCGCGAGGCTGCCGTTCATCGTGGCCGTCAACTGCTTCGAGAACGCCCGCCAGTACAGCCTCGAGGAAGTTCGACTGGCCCTGGACCTCGACCCAGATGTGCCTGTCATGATGTGCGACGCGCGGCAGCGGCAGTCGTCCAAAGAGGTCCTCGTGGCGCTGATCGAGCATGTCAAGAAGCAAGGGTTGTCCCGCCGACCTGAGCCGGTAGGTCATTGACCGCGACCTGACAGGACACGTCGTCAAGAACGCTGCGGAGTACCCCCGCCAGCACGGTGTCCCGGCCCGCCAGGATCGGCACCAGGCGGCACCACGGGTGGCACCACGTGGCGCAGCCTTTCATCGACGGGCGATGCCGAGGCTCGCGCGAGGAATCGCCGAGACGGGGATCGACGGAGTCCCGCAGGCGCCGGGTCCATGTGGCCGCTTCGCACACCGGCGCGTGGCTCGTCACCCGCGGTCCTCGTCCCCGGCGCACGCCGTCTGGGACGGGACCGTGGCAGACGAAAGTGCCACCAGCGGACCGCCAGGCGGTCGTGGGCTGGTGACCGTACGGTGCGGCTCGCCGGGTGAGATGCTGGCGATGCTGCGCTTGGGCCAGACACGGACCCGGAACCGTTCGATGCCGGTGGGTAGTTCGTCGGCGAACCACGCGGGTTTCCCGTACAGCGCCCGGATCTGGCGTCTGCCGGTGGCGTGCACGTCGACGGTGTATGTTCCCGGGGCTCCGATGGGCATGAACGGGGTCAGCATCTTCTCGTCGAAGATGCTGATGCCCAGCGTGCCGCTGGTCGAGTGCAGTTCACCGTGTCCGTGGGCCTCCCACTCGCCGGTGTCCGTCGGTGCGGGACCGTCCCAGGCCTCGACGGTGACGTGTGGGCGGTGACCCTCACTGATTTCGCTGAACAGCTGGATCTGTTCGGTGCCGGCCCAGCAGAGCACGGCGGCGTTGGTGTCTGGGTGGCCGAAGGCGTCGAAGTCGCCGCCGATGATGGTGACCATGCAATGGTCGGGGGTGGGCGTGGCGTCGATGCTGCTTAGCAGGGTCGCCACCGCAACCTCCGAATGTGTTCTCAAGAATTTGCTATGGGCATGCCGCGTGGAGGACGGGCTGGCCCACAGCGAACGCTAGCGGACGGCCGGATGTCAATGGCGGAACTGCACCGTCCAGACGAAGGACGCCTTGATTCTGCCGGTATGCAAGGCCTGTCCCGCCCCACAAGCTAGTGCCTCGTCATGCGGTCCGACGCACGTCGAAGCTGCACCGTGAGGCTGACGGGGGCCTATCGCTCATCGACACCACCGACGCCAAGGGCAACCGGCCATGGTGACCCTACGTAGTGCGCAACCCAGCGGCATAGGGGACCCGGTTCGCCGACGCCGTCTCAGTAGCTCAGGCAGGGGCTGTACCGTCTCGTCCGTGATCGATCACGGTTTCATGTGCCACAGTTGTGGCCAGCGCCATGAGGGCCTGCCGTTCTCGTACGGCACCCCAGCCCCGGCCTACTGGCGAGACGATCTCAACAACGACGAACGCAGTGTCCTTGAGGACGAGATCTGCATCATCCAGGCGCAGCACTACTTCGTCCGTGCGCGCTTGGTCATACCTGTCCTCGACGCTGATGCCGTTTTCGAATGGGGCGTTTGGGTGTCGCTGAGCAGCACAAGCTTCAGCCGGATGCTGGATCACTGGACGACGCCCGGACGAGAGCAGGAGCCGGCGTACTTCGGCTGGCTGTCCACCGAGCTTCCGGCCTACCCGATCGAGACGTTGAACCTCAAGACCAAGGTGCATACCGAGCAGGTCGGCACACGACCACACATCGTCCTCGAACCGACTGACCACCCTCTGTCAGTAGAGCAACGCAACGGCATCAGCGTGAAACGAGTCCAGGAAATCGCGGAGCTTCTGCTCCACCACGAGGGCTGACCTCGCCGACGTCACGAGACATCCACGCATTGCCACGACCGATCAGCGGCACCCGCTGCGCGCCATCTGCGGCAGATCAGCGCATCCGGGCGATGCGGTGTTGGCCGGCCGGCGTTGCGCTCAGAAGCCTCGAAAAATGCCGTCCGGGCCTGCCGACCGCGCGAACTCAACAAAGTCCATGTTCGCGACCGATAGGTTGTTCTCGATCGCCTGGACCTGCCGTGGCAGTGTCCTGAACGGGTCCGTCTCGTCCCTTTCGTTCAGATTAACGACGAGCAAGGGACGCTCCGGCAGCGCGATGGTGACGGCGTCGACGACGAACACCACCGGGTGCCTGTACTGACGTGGGTAGGCGCGAGGAGAGCCGGCGGCGATTGCCGCACCGCTGAGGCCGTTCAGCGCTCGGTCCTCGACGAACTCGACACCGGCCACGAAGCCCTCTTCCGTGGGGCTGACGATCTCGCCCTTGAGTTGCTCCCACACGCCGTCGTCGCGGAAGTCCGCACGCACGACCGGAACACACCACGTCTCTGGCAGATCGACCACAGTTAAAGCGTAGCGAGACGGACGTTCCTCCGGTCGCGCCAGGGGGCGCATTGTTCTCGCCACGACCGGTGCCGGTTTGATCCGGTTGCGGTGACGCCGCGTAGCGCGCGGCCTGCGGCAGATCAGGATGTGTGATCTTGGCGGTTTGGCTGGCAAGTGCGGTGATGTCAGACACCCCAGCTTCTTGGATGTCAAGCTGCGGCGGGTTGGGTGCGGTGTGACCAGGCGGTTGTCTGGTCGTAGTGGGTGGTGTTCTTGAGGCAGCCGTGGAGGATGCCGACGAGGCGGTTGC
>NZ_JAGPXT010000028.1 GCF_018070465.1 Micromonospora sp. C95 | reverse complement strand
GTCGGAAACGTCGGAGACCGAGTCGCCTCCGGCGACGTCGACGGCGACGGCCGCGACGACATCGTCATGGCCTACCAGAACAGCGACGGCACCTGGGGCCTACACACCTTCCTCAACGGCAACGACTGGGACGGCACCTGGTACACCGGCGGCTCCATGAACCTCGACCGCGTCGCCGGCCGACTCGTCCTCGGCAGCTGGTAACGGCACCGGAGGCCCGCCCGGTCGATGCGGGCGGGCCTCCGCAGCCAGTCCTATTGCCGGTCGCTCTTAACTTAACCGGGGCTTAGGGTTCGGACAGCGCGCCGCTATCGCGGCACGACCGATCCTCGATGCAACAACCGAGGAGAGGTGCAGGACGATGAAGCGCAACCCCCTGATCCTGGCGTCGGTCGGCGGCGCGGCGGCGGTGCTCGCGGTGGCCGGGGTGTTCCTCGGCGTCGCGGCGGCGGACGACAGCCGGGCACGGCAGACGACCCTGACCGCCGCGACCGGCGCCCCGACGACCGCAGGTGTTCCCGACGACACCACCGGGGCCACGGCCACCGACCCGACCGGCACCACCACGCCCGACCCGACCAGCGTGGCACCGAGCGCGCCGGCGCAGACTCAGCCGACCGATGAGAGTGACGCGGTGAGTCGGGAGCGGGCCGGTGAACTCGCGCTGGCGCAGGCCGGTGGTGGGCGGATCACCGAGACCGACCGGGACGATGAGAACGGCCGGGCCGTCTGGGAGATCGAGATCGTCAACGGCGCTACCGAACACGAGATCGACGTCGACCGGCAGTCCGGTGAGATCGTCAAGGCCGAGCAGGAGCCGGTGGACGACGACGAGGACGACCGAGACGACGATGACGAGGACGACGACTGATCTGGCCCCCGGCCAGGTTCGGCCCACCGGCGCCCCGGAGCGGCACCTGCCGCCCGGGGCGTCGACTGTTCACGCCCCGGTTCGGTGCAGCCAGGCCAGCAGGTCCGGCGGCGCCAGGGCGGCGGCCCGGGAGTGGTAGCGGGCACGCGCCTGCGCGTCGAGCAGTGCGTGGCCCTGACCTGACCGACCGCTGCGGAAGAAGGCGTTGCGGTCCTTCAGGACGCCGGCGGCGTCGGGCGCGAGTCGGTCGGCACGGGCCCGCATCCGGTCGAAGGTGGCCGCCTCCACCAGATCAGGTCCGGGCGGTTCGAGGCCCAGGCGCTCGGCCAGGCGCCGCATCTGCCCGGACAGGTCGACTCGAAGGTCGTCGTAGTGGACGAGGTGCACGTTCGGCTGGTGCCGACGGGCCCAGGCGTCGCCCAGGTGCCACAGGACACCCGGCAGCGAGTCGAGTTCGGCGCGTGGATCCGGCTCCGCGTCGATCCACCGTAGGAGCGCCTGTTCGACCGGCGGACTGGGGCGGGCCGGCTCCGGCGGCACCGGCTGACCGGTCAGCTCGGCGAGCCGGGAGCGATCCAGATTGGCACCCTGGTGGTGCAGCGAGACCGCCGCGTCGAGCGGATGGCGGGCCACCACCACGTAGTGCACCCGGGAATCACTCGGCACCCCGTCCAACGGAGTATGCGTCTTGACGAAGCGCCGGTGCCGCTGGGCGGCCAGCCGCGCGTACACCCGCTGCGGCGGCTCGACCAACCAGTCGAGCCAGGGCGACAGCTCGGTCAGCGGCGCCGGCAGCTCAGGCGTACGCAGCACCAGCAGGGCACAGATCATCTGCATCCAGGTGGTCCCGCTCTTGGAGCGGGTGCTGATCACGATGTCTCCGGGGCGGAAGGAAAAGCCCTGCCAGCGGGCGCTGTCCTCGTCGGCGGACCGGTACCTGGTCAGTGCGTCAGACACCGCGCGAGGATAGTCGGGGAGTTGACACCTGTCCGGTGAATTCCCGCCCTTTCGCCCTGGGTGGTGGGTAATCGACTGGCTACGCTGAATTATGGTGCCCGCCCTCGGCGGACGGGCGGAGGAGCCGGTCTACCGTCCCGTCCTCGCCGCACGGCGCGGGGAACTGGAGGCGCTCGGCCATCTCGATGACGCCCTCGCCCCGCTGCTCAGCCCGATTCTGCAACTGTCCGAACTCGACAGCGTCGTCCTCGACGCCCTGACCCGGCTGCCGCCCGGGCTGCTGCCCGCCGTCGAGTTCGGTGCCCTGCCCGACACGACGGCGTCCGTACTGATCCGCCGGGGCGTACCGCTGATGCCGGTGATCGGGCTGGCGGACGGCGAGCGGCGATTGGCGGCGCTCGGTGCCATGGCTCGCGCACAGACCCAGCGGGCCGTGGTGCGCCTCCGGCTACGTCGCGACCGGGCCGGCCCGAACACCACCACCACGGCCGTGGAGTGGATCGGCAGACACGCACGGCTGGCCCCGGAGCAGTGCGATCTGGTGCTCGACTGTGGCGACGTCTGCTGCCCGGCGGACGTCCGGCTGACCGAGCCCCGGGTCCGGCGGATGCTGGACTGGACCCGCCGGCACCCCTGGCGTTCGGTGAGCGTGGTGGCCGGCGGGATGCCGCCGGCCATGTCCCGGCTGCCGATCGACGAGCCGGTACGGGTGGACCGCTGGGACTGGCTGCTCTGGCAACGGCTGGCCGACCTGGGCGTCACCTTCGGCGACTACGGCGTGACCTCGACCACGGCGCAGTCCAGCGTCGACCGGCATCTGACGGTCCCGTACACCGGCGACGGCGTCTGGTTGATCCACCGCTGGTCACGCCGCCGAGGTCAGGGTGATCAGCGGGTCGCCGACCTGTGCCGCACGCTGGTTTCGGGGCCGCACTGGCCGCCGACCGGCGCGAGCTTCTCCTGGGGCGACCAGGAGATCTCACGCCGGGCACGCCGGGGCGCCGGGGCCGGCTCGGCAACCAACTGGATGGCGTGGAGCACCTCCCACCATCTGGCCCACGTACTGAACGCGCTGGCCCGGTCTACTCCTTCTCGGTGAACCCGAACTGCACGACCCCCTCGTCGTCGACGGTCGCGTCGACCGAGGCGTCACCGAGCAGGTCGGCCGCGTCGGAGTCGAGAAAGATCCGGGCACCCTGGTTGTCGACCACCTGGTCACCCTCGATCGGCGCGGGTACCAACTCGACGCTGAGCGAGCCGGCGCTGGTGTCCGCGGCGATGCGTACCCCGCCGCCCTCGGAGACGTCCTGCTGTGCGGCGAGATCACGGATCACCAGGACGGCATTGTCGGTCATCGTGAGCATGGTGGGACTCCTCGTGGGTTTCTGGGCTCCCGGGCGGTGCCGCCGCCCGTCGCGGGGTGCGTACGCATCCACCGCCACATCGGGGCAGCTCAAGGCCCCTCCAGGTCCCACGGTGCCCGCTGTCGAGGCCCCCGTCAAATAGAGCGATGTCAGCGCAGCACGAGGTATGACAGCCCGCTGTGCGGGTAATGGTGTCGGTTACGTCTCGCGCGCCGTCGACGGGCCTCGCGCGTCGCTCAGGCTGGGGGCCGAGGCGGCAGCGCGGCAGCGGGATCGCCGCGCTCGATGAGCGCGGCGATGTCGGCGTCGCGCAGGCCGCGCAGCGCGAGCACCCGGGTGCCCCACCGGTGCAGTCGGCACGGGTGCGGGCTGGCGTCGTTGCGGCAGACCGTGCCGCCGGACCAGCTTCGGGGTGCGTGCACCACGACAGCCCGCACGGCGAACTGGGCATCCTCGGCGGTAACGTACGGCGGCAGCGGAATATCCCGCAGCCCCACTCCGGGCCGCTCGCCGACGGGTGCGGCGGGACGGACGGTACTGCTGCTGCTGTTCATCGGCCTGGGCCTCCACACAGGACGGTCGAACACGGACAGCAGGACGTTACGACCCGGACGACCCAGGGTGACGGACAAACTGTCCCGTGGGCTCAGCCTGTCGCGGCCTGTGCCCGCAGCGCCGCTGCGGTCTGGCCGGGGTCGTAGCCCGGGCCCACCCCGTCGAAGATGATCGCCGAGGCGTCGATGTGCCGCGTCCGCAGCGGCAGGATCTCCTGGTACGCCGGCGAGTCATACCAGGCGTGGGCCTGCCGCCGGTCGGGGAACTCCAGGATGACCACGCTGCCGGGCCACTCTCCCTCGCGTACGTCCACCTCCGGGCCGTGCACCACGAACCGGCCGCCGAAGGGCTCCAGGGTGGCCTGGATTCGCTCCAGATAGGTCAGAATATCCTCGTTGACCTGCGGATTCCGCAGGTGCGCCAAGGCGAAAGCGGGCATCGTTCGTCCTCCCCGGGGTCGTCTCGTCAGGCGCGTTCGAGCAGTACCACCGGGATGTCCCGGTCGGTCTTCGCCTGGTAGTCGTCGTAGGCCGGCCAGATGGCCGTCATGGTCGGCCACAGCCGCGCCTTCTCCTCGGGCGTGGCCGGGCGCGCCCGGGCGGTGAACCGGTCGGCACCGACCTGAACCTCGACCTGCGGCTCGGCCAGCAGGTTGAGATACCAGGCCGGGTGCTGCGGGGCCCCACCCTGGGAGGCGACCACCGCGTACCCGTCACCGGATCGGGCGTAGATCAAGGCGGTACGCCGCAGCGCGCCACTGCGCCGCCCACGAGTGGTCAGCAGCAGCGTGAAGACGCCTGGTCGCCACTCGTGCCCGTCGGCACCGTCGGTCTCGACGTAGCGGTTGATGTGCTCGGCCACCCAGTTCGTGGGGCTGTCCAGCACTCGTTCGCCCGTGGTCATGCGGTCCTCCCGGTCGTGTGGGACGTTCGCCGACCAGGCTACTGCTGAGCCCCTCGGTGCACCCGTCAGTGGTGAACGGTCCCCCCGGGCGGGCGTCAGTCGCGGATGTCGAACCCGAGGGCCCGGGCGAGGGTCGCCGCCTGCATCAGATCGATGACCGCTCCGGCCCGGTGCACCGTGGCCGGGTCCAGCCCGGCCAGGTCACTGCCGCGCAGGTCCGCACCGGGCAGCCGAGCGCCGCGCCACTGCACGTCGGACAGGTCGCACCCGGTCAGCGCCGCGCCGCTCAGGTCGGCGCCGGACAGGTCGGTCTCGCGCATCCGTACGTCGGTGAACCGCGCGCCGCGCAGGTCACCACCGGCCAGGGTGAGGAACGACCAGTCGCCCCCGACCACCGTCAGCGGTCGTAGGTCGCAGCGGTCGAAGGTGCTGCCCAGCAGCTTGCAGCCGGTGAACTCCGCCTCGAACAGGTTGCACCGGGTGAAGACGCACCGGGTGAAGGCCGAGTCGGTGTGCCGGGAGACGTTGAACGCGACGTCGCCGAAGGTGCAGCCCTCGAAGACCGCGCCCCGGCTGGTCGCCTCGGTCAGATCCACGCGGTGGAAGGTGCAGTTGACGAAGTGCCGGTCGGCGAGATCCTCGGCGTACCAGTCCTCGTCGTGGAAGGTGACGTCCTCGGTCGGCTCCGGCATGCCCCGCAGGTTAGCCAGTGACCCCGACAACAGAGCTTTCCCGCCTCGCGTACCGGCCGGTAGGTTCCCTGGGGTGAGCGTCACACCCAGCATCGAGCCAGGGCAGGTCGGCTTCGACCCGGCGCGGCTGGCCCGGATCGACGAGCATTTCGCCGGCTACGTCGAGGCCGGCCGGCTCGCCGGCTGGCAGGCGGTGGTCACCCGGCGCGGCGAGATCGCGCACAGCTCGACGTACGGGCTGCGGGACCGCGAGGCGGGCACGCCGGTGCAGCCGGACACCCTCTGGCGGATCTACTCGATGACCAAGCCGATCACCTCGGTCGCGGCGATGATGCTCTGGGAGGAGGGTCGCTTCGAGCTGACCGACGAGGTCGGCCGCTGGCTGCCCGAGTTCGCCGACATGCGGGTCTACTCGAAGGGTTCGACCCTCAAGCCGTACACGGTGCCGGCGGTCGAACCGATCCGCATCTGGCACCTGCTCACCCACACCGCCGGGCTGACCTACGGCTTCATGCAGACGTCGGTGGTCGACGGGCTGTACCGGGCCGCCGGCTACGACCTCTACCCGCCGGCCGAGGTCGACCTGGCCGAGGCCTGCCGGGTCTTCGGTGAGCTGCCGCTGCTGTTCCAGCCCGGCACCGCCTGGGGCTACTCGGTCGCCACCGACGTGCTCGGCCGGCTGATCGAGGTGGTCTCCGGGCAGAGCCTGGACACCTTCCTGACCGAACGGATCCTGCGTCCGCTGGGCATGGGCGACACCCGCTGGCACGTCGACGGCACCGACGCCGAGCGGCTGGCCGCCCTGTACGTGCCGGACCCGGCGTCCGGTCGGGCGGTGCGGCACGACGCGCTCGGCGCGCTGGCGTACGAGAAGCCGGTGCTGCTCTCCGGCGGTGGTGGCCTGATCTCGTCGGCCGCCGACTACCACCGCTTCACTCAACTTCTGCTGCGCGGCGGTGAGCTGGACGGCACGCGGCTGCTCGGCCCCCGGACGGTGCGCTTCATGACGCGCAACCACCTGCCCGGCGGCCAGGACCTGGGCACCCTGTCGACCGGCGGGTTCGCCGAGACCAATCTCGACGGCGTCGGATTCGGGCTCGGCTTCGCGGTCGTCGACGACCCCGTGCCGAGCCGGGTACCGAGCAGCGTCGGCGAGTACTACTGGGGCGGCGTGGCCAGCACCGCGTTCTGGGTCGACCCGGTCGAGGAGATCACCGCCATGTTCTTCACCCAGCTCATGCCGTCGAGCACCTGGCCGCTTCGCCCGCAGCTGCGCCAGCTGGTGTACTCGGCACTCGTCGACTGAGCCGTTCCACCGACGACCACCCGACCGAATCCCTAGCCTGGGAGGCGTGGTCAACATCGTCGTGTTCGGTGCGGCCGGCACCGCCGGTTCGCGGATCGTCCGGGAGGCGTTCGACCGGGGGCACCGGGTGGTGGCCGCGGTGCGCCGTCCCGAGGCGGACGCGCCGTACCTGCCGGCCGGGGTTCGGGTCGTCACCGGGGACGCGACGAGTGGGCGGAGCGTGCGAGAGCTGGCACCGGAGGCGGACGCGCTGGTGGTGGCGATCGGTGGCGGCGACCGTACGCTGTGGCCCGACGCGGCGCGAACCGTGCTCGACGCGCTGCGCGGGATGCCGGCGGCGCCCCGGGTCATCCACATCGGCGGCGGTGCCACCCTGCTCGCCCCGGCCGGCACACCGCTGCTCGACGACCCGGACTTCCCCGACGAGTACCGCGACGCCGCGCTGGGGCAGGCGGCGGCCCTCGACGTCTACCGCTCCTCGGCCGACGGGGTGACCTGGACGTACGTCTGCCCACCGCCGCTTGAGTTCCACCCGGGCGAGCGCACCGGCCGGTACCGCACCGGCACCGACCAGCCGGTGACCGACGCGCAGGGCCGCAGTGTGCTCAGCTACGAGGATCTGGCGGTAGCGGTGGTCGACGAGATCGAGAACGGCCGCTTTCGGAACATGCGCTTCACCGCCGCGTACTAAATCTCTGATCTTGAGCGACGGCAGCCCGCCGGATAGATTCGAGTCTCTGTGGCCCGGGCGTCACACCCCTGACGCGCGGGTCGGACCTCGGATCAGGAGGGCACCGTCTTGGCCTCGCTCGACGACACCGTGACACCCCCGCACGAATCGTCCCGCTCCACCGGATCAGGCTCGCTCGACCGGCGACGGATGTTGACCGTCGCGCTCGGCGGCGCCGCCGCCGTGGCGCTGCCCGCCCCCGCCTGGGCGGTGGCCGACCAGCGTCCGGGCTCCCACCGGCCTCCGACCCTCACCCCGTCCGACCGGATCGTCGTCGCGCAGCTGTCGGCGAAGCGCGCCCTGCAACACCTGAAGGTGCTCTCCGAGGACATCGGCCCACGCATCGGCGGCACCGACTCGGAGCGCCGGGCGGCACACTACATCGCCGGCCAGCTCGACCGGCTGCGCTACGACACCACGCTGCAACCCTTCCCGGTCGCCGACAAGTTCCTCGCCCAGCTCAGCTCTCCGGCGGGGTTGCCCCGGGACCTGAACTGGCAGGTCGGCGCGAGCGGGCAGGCCGCCCTGGACACCCGGGTCAGCGCATCCGTGGCCGACGTCGGCGCGGGTGCCCCCGGCGACTACCCGGCCGACGTCAGCGGCCGGATCGTGCTGGTGGACTATGTCGCGGCCCAGCGCGAGCAGCTGGCCGCCACCGCCGTGGCGGCCGGTGCGGCAGCCGTGGTCTTCCTGCCGGCCGACCTGGTGGAGCCGCGTCGCGCGTCGGCGTTCTCCCCCACGCTGCCCGGCTCCGCCGCCACGCCGCTGCCGATTCCGGTGGTCGGGGTGGCCCAGGCGCAGAAGCACCGGCTGCGCGCGTTGCTGGCCGCCGGGCCGCTCACCCTGACCATCGTCACCACCGCCCACCGGGGCCTGACCTCGCACAACGTGTTGGCCGAGCGGCGCGGTCGGGCGGGCCGTGATGGGCCGGTGGTCATGGTCAGCGCCCACTACGACTCGGTCATCGGCGCGCCGGGCGCCAACGACGACGGCTCGGGCACCGTGCTCTGCCTGGAACTGGCCCGGGTGTTGAAGGCGGTACCGATCAACGCCACGGTGCGGTTCGCCCTGTGGGGCTCGGAGGAACAGGGGTTGATCGGCTCCCGCTACCACGTGGCCCAGCTGCCACAGCCCGAGCGGGACCGGATCCTCGCCGTCTACCAGAACGACATGGTCGCCACCAGCTGGGATCCGGCGACCCGGTACTGGCTGTTGTCGTTCACCGGCGAGAGCAACCGGGCCACCGACGAGGTGTCAGCCGCCGCCCGGCGGCTCGGCTACGAACCGCGGATCTCGCCGGTCACCCAGCGCGGCGCCAGCGACCACCAGTCGTTCCAGGAGGTCGGCATCGCCAGCGCGAACTTCTCCTGGCGCGGCGAGGAGTCACCGGCGCTGCTCGAACCGCCGTACCACAGCCCCGAGGACACCATCGCCAAGAACATCAGTCTGGAACGGCTCCAGGTGTCGATGGAACTGATCGGCTGCGCCGCGTACGCGACGGCTCGGTGCTGAACCCGGCGGGGCGCGGCACTGCGCCGCGCCCCGCCCGGGGTTCAGTCGGCCAGGCGAGCCGGAAAGCCTCCGGTCGCGATCGGGCCCCACCCGGTGATGGTGACCCTGTCAACGACTTGCCCTGCCGCCGCATCGCCTCCCGGTACTCGTCCCAGTCCGGATGCTCCCCCGAGATGCTGCGGAAGTACTCCACCAGCGGTTCGAGGGCCTCGGGCAGGTCGAGCACCTCGGCGGTGCCGTCGACCTGCACCCACGGACCGTTCCAGTCGTCGGAGAGCACACAGGCCGAGACGCGGGGGTCGCGGCGGATGTTGGCGACCTTCGCGCGCTCCGGATAGGTGGAGATCACCAGCCGGCCCTCCGTGTCCACCCCGGCTGCGACGGGCGAGGACTGCGGGCGGCCGTCGGCGCGGGTGGTCAGCAGCACCAACCGGTGTCGGGGGCGGAGAAACTCAACAAGTGCGTCCCGGTCGACCCGGGTGTTACGAGCGATCATGCGTGCCATCGCTCGTTTCTACCAGCACTCAGGCGTGCTGACCGGCGGACGGCTGGCTGGGTACGCGGGGACGCAGCGACGGTCGCCAGGCCCGGCCGTTGGCGTAGATGATCCGGAAACCCAGGTACGACGCGAGCGGCGCCCAGTGCGCCGAGCCCATCCGCAGCTCGGCGGCGTTGTGCCGGCGGCCGTTGGCGAGCACGTCGAGCAGCACGGTCTCGAACGCCGCCGACTCGACCCAGTCCACCTCGCGGGTGAAGCCGCATATCAACGCGGCGCCGGTCACGGCGAGGAAGTCCCGCAGCACCGCTTCGGGGGCGCGGAGCACCGAACAGCTGCCGAAGTAGAGGCGTCGTCCCTCGCAGCGCCCGGCCATCAGCTCGGCCACCTCGGTGAGTTCCACCGAGTGCCAGTCGGTGAGGCACAACCGGTTCGGTTCGCCGTGCATGGCGAAGAAGCCGAGCCGATGGTCGGCGTACTGCTTCAGCAGCCAGCGGTCGATGAAGTAGAACAGTTCGTCCCGGGTGGCCGCGTCCTTGTGGATGAAGCGGACCTTGCCCAACCGTTCGAGCAGTTCCAGGGTGGGCAGCACGGACCCGCGCTCGTTGAGATCCCGGTGCCACTGGCCCTCGACACAGAAGATGCCGCCACGCGCCACGCCCACCTCCCCGTCGTCGCCGGCGCTGACGTTACCGGGCCGGCCAGCCCGGAGAACATCACCCTCCGTGTCATCGATTGCGGCATTCGGCACTGACGTGGCTGCTGTACCGCCCCTTGGTACCGATTGCCGGATTCGTAAACGGGCCCAATTCCCAGCCAATGCTCAGGTACGACGAATTGCGAGGACAATTCTCGTTTATCCCCTCCAATCGGCTGGTCCGGTGCGAGGGTGGATCCACGGGACAGCCCGGTCGAAGTCCCGGATGCCATCCCATTCGCTCTCCTATCGGGAGGACTTCTGTGCGCGTACACACCTTGAAACGGGCAGTCGTCGCCCTCGCCCTGGCCCTGCCGGGCGCCGCGATCGCCTCGGTGGTCGCCGCGCCAGCGGCCCATGCCGACGGCTGCTACACCTGGAACCGCAACCTCTATCAGGGGCGGTCCGGCAACGACGTGCGTGAGCTGCAACTACGGATAGCCGGCTGGGCCGGCAACAACAACGTCGTGGAGCTGGACGGACGGTTCGGCCCCAAGACCGCCGCCGCGGTTCGCCGCTTCCAGTCCGCGTACGGCCTCAAGGTCGACGGGGTGGCCGGGCCACAGACCTACCGGAAGCTGTACCAGCTCCAGGACAACAACTGCACGCCCCGGCACTTCGCCTACCGCGAGATGGACGACGGCTGCGGCGGCAGCGGATGGGACGGCGGCCCGCTGAGCACCACCCAGACGCGGCAGAACGCGCTGCGCACCATGTGGAAGCTGGAGGCGCTGCGCAAGAGCCTCGGTGACCAACCGCTGATCGTGACCAGCGGGTTCCGCAGCCGTACCTGCAACAACCGGGTGGGCGGGGCGTCGGACAGCCAGCACCTCTACGGCAACGCCGCCGACCTCATCTCGAACGACAGGTCGCTGTGCCAGATCGCCCGCCAGGCCCGCAACCACGGCTTCAGCGGCATCATCGGGCCGGGCGTGTCCGGCCACAACACCCACGTCCACGTGGACTCGCGGCGGGAGAACAACCGGGACCGCAGCGCGAACAGCACCTACTGGGCGGCGCCCAGCTGCGGAATCCCCGCCGGGACCCGCTGATCGCACGGCGCATCGCGACGCCGGCCCGGGCGCGGGCGGGGAATGACCGCGCACTCCGGGCCGGCGTCGTACCGCCGGCGGGCGAGCCCGCTCAGCTCGCCCGCGGCCAGCGCGGCGCGGTGGCGGGGGGTGCCACCGGCCGGCCGGAGCCGGGCGTCCGGACGCCGCTGCGCGCAACCGGTGCGGCCACCCGGGGCACCGGACCTCGCGCCGGATAGCCGGCGGCCCGGTCGGGTCGCGCCGGATGGCCGGCGGCCCGCGGCGGGTAACCGGCGGCGCGGTCCGTGCCCGCCGGACGCGCGGCGGGGGTACGTCCCGCCGACGGCCCGTTGATCAGGAACGGGAACGGCACGTGCACGAACGGATTGCCGTGCCGGATGAGGGCGTCCAACTGTCGTTCGTTGAGCCCGTGGTTCAGCAGTACCTGCCGACCCCAGCGATGCAGCCGGCAGGGGAACCGGGCACCGTCGTTGCGGCACAGCGCCCCGGACGGCCACTCCTCGGCCGCGTGCACGACCACCGCCCGGACGGCCAGCCGAACGTCCTCGGGGGTCAACGGCGTCGGGACCGGCAACTCGCCCAGAATCTGATCGATGGGATCCGTCGACTGCTCATCAACTCGCACGGCAGACCTCCCGCAGCTCCGGTAGCGGTGCGCTTGAGCACCGCACCTCAAGCAGTGGTACGGCCACCGGAGCGCGAAGGTTCAAACCGGTTTCAGACCAGCCCGGCGTCGTGGACGAGCAGGGCCACCTGCACCCGGTTGTTGAGCCCGAGCCGGTTCAGCAGCCGGGACACGTACGCCTTGACCGTGGCCACGCTCATGAACAGTTCGGCGGCGATCTCGGCGTTGGTGCGTCCCCGACCGAGCGCCACGGCGACGGCGCGTTCCCGCTCGGTCAGGCCCTCGATCAGCCGCGCGGCCCGGTCCCGCCGTGGGTCGGCCGCCGGTCCGGCCGTGACATGCTCGATGAGGGTCCGGGTGACCGTCGGCGACAGCGTCGCCTCGCCGGCCGCCACCCGGCGCACCGCCCGCACGATCTCCACCGGCGGGGTGTCCTTGAGCAGGAACCCGCCGGCACCGGCCCGCAGCGCCCGCAGCACGTGCTCGTCGGCGTCGAACGTGGTCAGCACGAGCACCTCCGGCGGCCGGGGCAGCCCGCGCAGCGCCTCGGTGGCGGCCAGCCCGTCCAGCCGGGGCATCCGGATGTCCATCAGCACCACGTCCGGTCGGCACGCGGCGACGGCCTGGATGACCTCGCTACCGTCGGCCGCCTCGCCGACCACCCTCAGGTCGGGCGTACCGCCGAGGATCATCGACAACCCGGCGCGTACCAGCGCGTCGTCGTCGACGATCAGGATGCGCACCGGGCGCTCCTCGCCCGCCGGGTCGGTCATGCCGCCGGCCACGGCAGCCACGCGGCCAACCGGAAGTCGCCCCGCTCGTCGCAGCCGTGCTCCAGCCGCCCGCCGGCGAGACTGACCCGCTCGGCGATGCCGACCAGACCGGTGCCGGTGCCGGGGATGGCCGTCCCGGGCAGCTCACCCACCGGCCTGCGGTTGCGGATCTCCACCCGCAGCCCGTCACCGGGCCCCCCGTCGAGGCCGACGGTGACCGCGGCACCGTGGGCGTGCTTGCGGGCGTTGGTGAGCCCCTCCTGCACGATGCGGTAGACGCTGCGTCCCACAGCCACCGGTAGCCGGTCCGGCGCGGACACCTGCTCCCGCAGGTCGACGCGGGTTCCGGCCGCCCGGGACTCGGCGATCAGGGCGGGTAGGTCGTCGAGGGTCGGCTGGGGGCGTTCCGGGTCGTCGGGCAGCGAGGTCTCGGCGCGCAGTACGCCGATCACCTGGCGCAGATCCTGGAGGGCGGCGTGTGCGCTGTCCCGGATCACCCCGGCCGCCCGGGCCACCTCCGGGGCGGGCGCGTCGGGGCGGAACTCCAGCGCCCCGGCGTGCAGGCTGAGCAGTGAGATCCGGTGGGCGAGCACGTCGTGCATCTCCCGGGCGATGCGGGTCCGCTCCAACTGCCGCGCCTGGGCGACCCGTAGCTGCTGCTCGGCCTCGGCCCGCTCGGCGCGCTCACGCAGCGACAGCACAAGTTGCCGGCGCGCCCGCACGAACATGCCCCAGGCCAGCACCAGCAGGGTGATCACCACGCCCCAGAGGGTGGATATCCAGTATCCGCTGACGGGATCGGGACGCAGCAGGGCGAAGAAGAAGTTGGTGACCAGCCCGGCCCCGGTGACGGCCAGGGCGACCGCCGTCCGACGGTGCACCACCACCGTGAAGTAGATGATCAACAATGCGATGCTGGAGGCGACGGAGAACATCGCCAACGGCAGCGTCGCCAGGGCCACCCCCACCGGCCAGCGACGCCGCAACCAGAGCGCCGCCGTGCAGAGCTGGCCGAAGCTGGCGTCGACCGCGATCATCCAGTCGTGGGGTAGCCGATCGGCGAAGGTCGGGTTCGGGGAGGCGGCGTCGAAGGTGGCCAGCACCACCCAGGCCAGGGAGACCAGGAAGGCGAGGCTGTCGACAAGCCAGTCGCGGGGAGTACGCCGCGGCCGACGGCCTACCCCGGGGTCCAGCGCCCCGGGCAGCAGACCCGGGTGATCGAGTACGACAGCGCTGGTCACAGGCGCAATGGTAGGCAGCCTGCCGGGCACCGGACCAGCTACCAAAGTCGAGACCTCAACATCGACCTTGGTCTGCGCGGGGCAGACCGATGGCCGCTGTGGATGGCCGGCCGGCTCGGACAGGCTGGCAGCCATGATCGCCGTACATCAGCTCACCAAACGGTACGGGCGGCACACCGCCGTCGAGGACGTGTCGTTCCACTGCGAACCGGGCACGGTGACCGGGTTCCTGGGCCCCAACGGGGCCGGCAAGTCCACCACCATGCGCATGATCTGCGGGCTCACCCCGCCGACCGCCGGCGCCGCCACCGTCGACGGTCAGCCGTACCGGCACCTACCCAACCCGGGCCGTACGGTCGGGGTGCTGCTGGACGCCTCCGCCCAGCACGCCGGGCGGACCGGCCGGGAGGCGCTGGCCGTGGCCGCGGCGACGATGGGCGTCGACCGACGCCGGGTCGGCGAGCTGCTCGACCGGGTGGGGCTGGGCCCGACAGCGGCCCGGCGGCGGGTGCGGGCGTACTCGCTGGGCATGCGTCAGCGGCTCGGCCTGGCGCACGCGCTGCTGGGTGACCCCCGGGTGCTGATCCTCGACGAGCCGGCGAACGGCCTGGACCCGGAAGGGATCTTCTGGATGCGCGGCCTGCTGCGCGACTTCGCCGACCGGGGCGGCACCGTGCTGCTCTCCTCCCACCTGTTGCGCGAGGTGGAGGCGGTCGCGGACCGGCTGGTGGTTATCGGGGGCGGCCGGATCGTGGCCCAGGGCGGCAAGGACGAGTTGCTGGCCGGCGCCGGCGCGGTCGTGCGGGCTCGCGACGATGCGGCGTTGCGCGGCGCGTTGCACCGAGCCGGCCTGACGGTCAGCGAGGGCTCCGAAGGGCTGCTGGTCGGTGCCGACACCGAGGCCGTCGGGCAGGCCGCACTGGCCGCCGGGGTGGTGCTCACCGAGTTGCGCCCGGCCGGCGGCGGCCTGGAGCAGTTGTTCCTCACCCTGACCGCAAGCGCGCCCGGTCCGGTCGTGCCCGCCACCACCACCGTCGAACCGACCGGGGAGGCCCTCCGATGACCACCGTCACCACCGCGCCCGGAACCGCCGTCCCGGGTCACCGCCGGGCCGAGCAGCGGCCGTCGCTGGTCCGGCTGACCGCCGTGGAGCTGCGCAAACTCGTCGACACCCGAGCGGGTCGCTGGCTGCTGATCACCATCGGCCTGGTCAGCGCCGCCATCGTCGCGCTCCTCCTGGTGTACGCCGAAGCGCCGGAACAGAACTTCACCATCTTCTTCACCACGTCCCTGTTGCCGGTCGGGGTACTGCTTCCGGTGCTCGGCATCCTGTCGATCACCAGTGAGTGGTCACAGCGCACGGCGCTGACGACGTTCGCCCTGGTACCTCGGCGGGAACGGGTGATCACCGCCAAGCTCGTCGCGGCGGTCCTGGCGGCGCTCGGAGCGGTGCTGAGCAGCCTGGCGTTCGCCGCCGCCGGCACGGCGATCGCCGGTGCCACGGGTGGCGCGGGCACGTGGCGGATCGAGGCGGCCCTGGTGGCGCACGCCGTGGTGTTCCAGGTGGCGAGTGTGCTCATGGGCGCTGGGTTCGGGCTGCTGCTGCTGAACACTCCGTTGGCCATCGTGGCCTATCTGGTGCTGCCGATCATCTGGTCGATCGTGGGCGGACTGGTCCGGCCGCTGAACCGCGCGGCCGAGTGGCTGGACACCGGACGGACCATGGAGCCGCTGTTCACCGCCGAGGTGACCGCCGGGCAGTGGCAGCGCCTCGCGGTGTCACTGGTGCTGTGGTTGGTTGTACCGGTGGTAGCCGGTACGGTCCGCACCATGCGGCGGGAGGTGGCGTGAGGGCGTACGGCACGCCGACCGTGGTCAGTGGTGGCCTCACCGAGCTGGTCGTGCTCTGGGGCGGCATTCCGCTGGTCGGCGGCGCACTGGGTGGGCTGCTGGTGGCCGGGTCCGGCTGGGTGGCCGACCTGCCCTGGGCTCCGGTGCAGGGCCTGTTCCGGGCGCTCGACGGCCTGCCCGACCGGTACGCACTACCCGGTGGGGTGGGTGTCGGCATCCTGATCGGGCTGGTAATCGCCGCCATCGGCACCGCCGAGCGGGTACGGGTGACCGTCTCCGGCACCGGGGTGCGGCTGCGGGAGGGCAACTCCGAACGGGAGATCGACCGGCGAAACACCCGGGCGGTGTACCTGGACGGCAAGCACCTGGTGCTGCTCGACGCGGACGACGCCGAGCTGGCCCGGCAGGCGAGCGACCTGCCGGCGAGGGAGCTGGCCGGGGCCTTCCGGGAGCACGGTTGGCCGTGGGCGGAGACGGATCCGCACCGCGCGGCGTACCGGCTCTGGGTGCCTGACCTGCCCGGCCTGCCGGCGGGCGCGGATGCGCTGCTGCGGGCCCGGCAGGAGGCGTTGCGGCACGACCGGGGCGGCGAGGCCAGGGAGCTGCGCGCCGAGCTGTCCCGCTACGGCGTGGTGGTCCGCGACGACGGCAAACGGCAGCACTTCCGGCTGACCCGGTCGGCCCGGCCACCGGCCTGACGCCCGCGACGTCCCGCCCGTGATCGACTTGCCGCCGGACGGCCGGCTACCGTCAGTCGTCTTGGGGAGGTACGTCGATGTACGTCGTGTCCGTGATCAACTACAAGGGTGGGGTCGGAAAGACCACGGTGACCGCCAACCTCGGTGCCGAATTGGCCAACCGGGGGATGAAGGTGCTGCTCATCGACCTCGACCCGCAGGCCAGCCTGACCTTCGGCTTCTACGACCCGGACGACTGGCGGGAGCGACTGCGGGACAGCCGTACGGTGAAACGCTGGTACGACGGCCTGCGTGAGGGCAGCCCGTCGGTCACGCTCGGTGAACTCGTGGTGTCACCGGGCCCGGCGAATTCGCGACTCAGCGGCGCCGG
Source organism: Micromonospora sp. C95 (assembly GCF_018070465.1). Taxonomy (GTDB): domain Bacteria; phylum Actinomycetota; class Actinomycetes; order Mycobacteriales; family Micromonosporaceae; genus Micromonospora. Next base: position 53,659 of record NZ_JAGPXT010000028.1, on the reverse strand, counting down.
CCGGCTCGACCTGATCGCGTCGCACCTGCAACTCGTGGACATCGACCTGGCCCTGGCCCGCAGCGTCGCCGGTGGCGAGGAGTACGACGCCGAACTGTTCCGGGTGCGCGGTTCGCTCGCCGAGGGGCTGCTCGCCGACGGGCTCGACCCGTACGACATGGTGCTGATCGACTGCCCGCCGAACTTCAACGTGGTCACCCAGTCGGCCATCATCGCCAGCGACCACCTGGTCATCCCGGCCCGCGCCGACTACCTGTCCACCCTGGGCATCGACTACCTGCACGGCAACGTGCGGGAACTGGTCGAGCAGTACAACGCCGACGCGCGCCGGTTCGCCACCGTACGCCGGCACCAGAAGGTGGCCCCCGGCGTGGCCGGCGTGGTCTTCACGATGATCCAGTTGCTCTCCCAGCAACCCATCGCCACCCACCAGACCTACATGGACCAGGTCCGCAACCTGGGCCTGCCGGTCTTCCCCACCGCGCTGCGGGAGAACGTCACCCTCTACGCGACGAACACCCCGCGCGGCGTGCCGGTGGTGTTGCGGGACCGGGTCACCGTGCCCGCCGTACGCGACGAACTGCGGCGCCTGGCCACCGAGTTCCTCGACCATCTCCAGCCGGACCGGCAACCGGCATGAGCGAGCGCCAGCGAGCGAATCATCAACTCAGCGGCCCGGACGACGTGACCGGTGCCGTCGACCGGTTGGCGACGATGAGCAGCCGCGCCGACGGCACCGCGTACCTCTCCGGCTGGCCGCTGCGCGACCTGCGGGAGCTGGCCGCGCAGCTCGGGTTGCGCGGCGTCGGCGGGCTGCGCAAGGCGGACCTGGTCGAACGGTTGGTCGAGCACACCATCGGCTACCGCCTCACCTCCACCGCCCTGCGGCAACGCTGATTGGCGGACTTGACCTCGAGTGCGCTCGAAGACGCAGGCTGGTGCCGCGTCCATACGTCGGGCGCAGGAGAGGAGTTTCCATGCGGTACCGCACGATCGGCAGTGACCCACGTACCCGGCGCGAGGTAAGTGTGCTGAGCCTCGGGGCGATGCTGTTCGGTACCAAGACCGACGAGGCCACCTCCTACGCGATTCTCGACCGCTTCGTCGAGGCCGGTGGCACCTTCATCGACACGTCGGACAACTACGCGTTCTGGATGAACGGCGGGCAGGGTGGCGAGAGCGAGGAACTGCTCGGCCGGTGGCGGCGCAGCCGGGGCATCGGCGACGAGATCGTCATCGCCACGAAGCTCGGCGCCCGGCCACTGGCCCCCGGCACCAGCTACCTGGACAACGCTGAAGGGCTGTCGGCCAAGGTGATCCGGGAGTCCGCCGAACGCAGCCGGGAACGCCTCGGCCTGGATCGGCTGGACCTGCTCTACGCCCACATCGAGGACCACAAGGTGCCGCTGCGGGAGACCGTGGAGGGGTTCGCCGAGTTGGTCGCCGAGGGCACCGTGGGGCTGCTCGGCGCGAGCAACCACCGCACCTGGCGGGTGGAGCGGGCCCGCGCGCTGGCCGCGGCGGCCGGTCTGCCCGGGTACGAGGTGCTCCAGTACCACCGCAGCTACCTGCCGGCCCGGCTCGACGGGCCGGCCGACCTCGACGTCGACGGCAACGTGGGCGCGGTCGGCGGCGAGCTGACCAGCTACCTGCGGGCCGAGCCGGGCCTGACCCTGGTGTCGTACGGGTCACTGCTCTGGGGCGCCTACGTCCGCGACGACAAGCCGCTGGGGCCGGAGTACGACCTGCCGAGCGCGCCGGTGCGGCTGGCCGTGCTGCGCGAGGTGGCGGAGCAGACCGGCGCGACGGTCAACCAGGTGGTGCTGGCCTGGCTGATCGACGGCGACATCCCCACCATCCCGCTGGTGGGGGTCTCCTCGGTGGCGCAGTTGGACGAGAACCTCGCCGCGGTGGACCTGACGCTGACGCCCGAGCAACGGCACCGGCTCGACACCGCCTGGTGACGGGGGCCGGCAGCGCGCCGTGCCGGTGCACTGCCGACAGGTGGGGTCGGGACAGCCGCCGCTAGATCTGATCTAGCGGCGGCTGTCCGCCGTCTCGCGCCTGGGGGTGAGCCGACCACTCCCGTCGGCCAGCGTCGTTGTAGCTGGCGGGTGGCCACGGGAGGGAGCATTCTGTCGTACCCGTGGGGTGTGGTGGGGCGCCGGGTCGCGGCGGTCCGGCTCGCAGGCGTGACGAACGGAAGGACACTTCGCAATCATGAGTAGACGCACCACCGGCCTCGCCATCGAGGCCGAGGGTCTGACCCGGTCCTTCGGCGAGACCCGCGCGCTCGCCGGCATCGACCTCCAGGTTCCGGCCGGTGCCGTGTACGGGCTGCTCGGTCCGAACGGGGCCGGCAAGACCACCGCGGTACGCGTGCTGGCCACCCTGCTTCGTCCGGACGGCGGGCAGGCCCGGGTGTTCGGTCACGATGTGGTGGCCGAGGCCGACGCGGTACGCGCCCGGGTCAGCCTCACCGGTCAGTACGCCTCGGTGGACGAGGACCTGACCGGCACCGAGAATCTCATCCTGCTCGGTCGATTGCTCGGGCTGCCCAAGTCCGCCGCCCGGCAACGGGCGGAGCAGCTGCTTGGCGCGTTCGGGTTGACCGAGGCGGCCGGACGGCAGGTGAAGAAGTACTCGGGCGGCATGCGGCGACGCATCGACATCGCGGCGAGCATCCTCAACACCCCCGACCTGTTGTTCCTCGACGAGCCGACGACCGGGTTGGATCCGCGCAGCCGGAACCAGGTGTGGGAGATCATCCGGGCGGTCGTGGCGCACGGCACCACCGTGCTGCTGACCACGCAGTATCTGGACGAGGCCGACAAGCTGGCCAGCCGGATCGCGGTGGTCGACCACGGCCGGGTGATCGCGGAGGGCACCCCGGGCGAGTTGAAGTCGTCGGTCGGCTCCGGCACGGTCCACCTGCGGCTGCGCAACGCCGACCAGCGACCCGAGGCCGAACGGCTGTTGCAGGCGGCGCTGAGCGTGCCGGTCCAGTTGGAGGCCGACCCGGTGGCGATCACCGCCCGGGTGGGTGGCGACGGCAGTGAGCTGGACGCCAGCGCCCAGGCCGCCCGAGCCCTTGGCGAGTTGTCCCGGGCCGGGATCGTGGTCGACGACTTCTCCCTCGGCCAGCCCAGCCTGGACGAGGTCTTCCTGGCCCTGACCGACCACCCCGCCGTGCCGGCCGACGAGCGGGACGACGAGCTGGAGGCAGCCCGATGAGCAGCGACACCGCCACCTCGACCGGCCGGGCGCCGACGGTCTTCGTACCCTCCTCCGAGGCGCTGGCGACGGTCCTCGCGCCGGGCGCGCGACCGCCCCGGCCGAGCCCGCTGTCGGCGTCGCTCACCTTCAGCTGGCGTGCCCTGCTGAAGATCAAGCACGTGCCGGAGCAGCTGTTCGACGTGACCGCGTTCCCGATCATCATGGTGCTGATGTTCACGTACCTGTTCGGTGGCGCGCTCGCCGACAGCCCTCGTGACTACCTGCAGTTCTTCCTGCCGGGCATCATGGTGACAAGCGTCGTGATGATCACCATGTACACCGGGGTCGGGTTGAACACCGACATCGAGAAGGGCGTCTTCGACCGGTTCCGGACGCTGCCGGTCTGGCGACCCGCCGCGCTGGTCGGCATGATCGTCGGCGACGTGCTGCGCTACGTCCTCGCCGCGCTGGTGATCCTGACCGTCGGGTTGGTGCTCGGTTTCCGCCCCGACGGCGGCGTGCTCGGCGTCCTCGCCGGGATCGGCCTGCTGGTGGTCTTCTCCTTCGCGTTCTCCTGGGTGTGGACGTTCTTCGGGCTGATCCTGCGCAGCGAGAAGTCGGTGATGGGGGTCAGCATGATGGTGCTGTTCCCGCTGACCTTCCTGAGCAACGTCTTCGTCGACCCGTCCACCATGCCCGGCTGGCTCCAGGCGTTCGTCAAGGCCAACCCGATCACACATCTGGTCTCGTCCGTACGCGCAGCCATGGCCGGCACCACCGACGCCTCCGCGATGATGTGGATCACCGCCTGGAGCGCGGTGTTCATCGTGGTCTTCGGCAGCCTCACCATGTACCGCTACAACCGCCGCTGACCCACCCCACCCACCGCCCTGTTGATCATGAGGTTAGCGGCACTCACAGAGATCGAGTACGCCGCTAACCTCATGATCGACCCGCCGAAAGGGGGCTAGAGGCGCCAGGGGAGGGCAGTAGGTGGGAGGTAGCGGCAGGCGGCGCCGGTGGCGATCGTGGCGCGTAGGTGGGTGGCCAGGGGTGGGTGGCGCTGGTCGAGGCGGCGGAGCGTGTCGCGGATGCGGGCGGTGACCGTCTTGCGGGCCCGTTCCGCCTCGTCGCCGAGCCGACGGGTCCGGCCGGCCAGCCCGGCGGCGGCCCGCAACTGGTCGATCAACGCCTGCCGCTCGGCGTCCAGGGCCGCCACCCGGCCCTGGTCGTCACGCCCGGCCGCCAGGTCGATCTCGTCGTCGAGCCGGGTGAGGTGCCGCCGGTAGCGGCTTCTCGCTTCGTCGTCGAGCACCTGATCACCGCCCATCCTGCGAGCCGCGACGAGTTCCGGCCCGGCGGCCGGATCGAGCAGTTCGACGGCGGGCACGTCGACGCCGGGTCGGCCGAGCAGCAGGTGCAGATCGTGCAGCCCCTTGGCATCGGGCAGATGCACGGTGCTGCCGTCGAAGGTGAGTCGCCAGACGGCCCCCTCGCGTCGGAACTCGTACGCCGATCCCACCGCACCACCGTTGCCGGCCGTGGCCGAGCCGAGAACCGGGCCCGCCTCGGCGGGCCGCTCGGCTACCTCGGTAGCCGGCCGGGCCGATCCGGCGGCGAGTCGGGCCAGGATCTGTGGCATGTCCAGCTCGCGGGCCTCGCGCTCGACATCGACGCGCAGAGCGGCGGCGGTCGGGGCGTCGCCAGGCTCACCACGGGCGGTCAGGGCATCGGCCAGCGCGGCCCGGGCGATGAGCGACCAGGGGCGGGCACCCATCCGGTCGGCGGCGGCGCGGGCGGCGGAGAAACCGGCGACGGCGTCGTCCCAGCGCCGCTCGGCGGCATCGACCACGGCGAGCCAGTGATCCACCGGACCGCTGAGGTCGCAGCCGTAGAGCGAGACGAGCCACTGGCCCCGGTACGGCGACAGGGCCTGCCGGGCCTCGGCGCAGCGGCTCGGGTCGGCGACCGTGGCCTGGGCGCGCGCCCGCAACCACATGGGCGAGATCGACCCGGCGAAGCGGGTACCCGCGGCTTCGAGCTCCGCGATGAGATCGGCCGCCGTGCGGTGGTCACCGCGTTCGGCGGCGGTGATCGCCCGCAGTAAGCCGAGATGCGGATGATCAGTCTTGGCGAGCCCGTCGAGCAACGCGTCGGCGTCGTCGAGTCGGCCCCGCAGCAGCAGCAACGCCCAGCGCAGGTGGTGCCCGAGGAAGGCGTGGTCGGCGTGTTCCCACTCGTCCAGCTCACCGAATTCGGCATAGCAGGCCTGCGCACCGGCGAAGTCGCCGCGGAAGGCGCCGATGATCCCGCCGTCGATGGCCGCCGCCATCTGGTGCCGGGGCTTGCCGGTCTGTCGTCCACCGGTGACGAAGGCGGTGAGTTCGTCGAGATAGCGCGGGTCACCTAGTTCCAGCAACGCGACCCAGCGCAGGGAGGTCGACCACAGCTCGGTCTCCCGGTCGCCGTTGCGGCGCGCGACCTCGCGGATCTCGCCGGTGAGGGCGGCCCGGTCGGCCGCGGTGCCCAACCCCCAGGTGGAGTCGTGTCGCACCCACAGGCTGAACGTGAGTGCCTCGTCGTCCCGCGTCGACCGGGCGAGCGTCTCGGTGGCAGTGATCAGGTCGGCTTCCAGCACGGCCGACCCGGCACTGGCGTCGGGCTCGCCGATGAGTCGCCGGTACGCCTCGCGCAGCAGCGCCTCGCCGTCGATGCCTGGTACCGGCTCGAGCTGCCAGTGACGACGCACGTTGAGCGCGAACCGGGCCAGCGTCGCCTCGTCGTCGACGGTCAGGGCCAGCGCCGTGGCGTCGCGGAGCAGGTGGCGCGCCTCCTCCCGGGCACCGCAGTGGAAGAGCTGATCGGTCAACGCCGTCATGAGCTTCACCCGCTGGAGATCGTCCTGGACCACCTCCAGCGCCCGCCGCAGGTGAACGGTCGACTCCTCAAGCGCCAGCCGGCATCTGGCGTCCCGGGCCGCGTCGAGCAGCAACTCGGTGACGCGGAAAGCGTCCAGGTGCGCACCGGCCAGCCACGCGTGACGGGCCACATCGGCCGGGATCAGCAGCCGGCCCAGCGTGTCGTGTTCCTCGACGGCCCGCACCACGGCGGCGTGGCCCGCTCTGCGGTCGTCCTCGGTCAGCGTGTCGTAGAGCGTCTCGCGGACCAGGTCGTGCACGAAGGCGTAGCGGCCGTCACCCAGCCCGAGCAGCAGTCGCGCGGTGACCGCGACCTCCAGCAACTCACCGACCCGGGTCGGTGGCAGGCCGGCACTGGCCGCGAGCACCTCGCCGTGGAATTCACGGCCCAGCACGGCGGCGACGGTGAGCGCGTCGGCCACCATGGCGGGCAGATGCTCCAACCGCCGCCGCACCACCTCACGTACGCCGGGAGGGATGGTGGCCAGCCCGCCGTCGGCGTGCCAGAGCCGGGCGGTCTGCTCCACGAAGAACGGGTTGCCGCCGGTGCGCCGGTGCACGTCGTCGACGCAGTTCGCATCGGGCACCCGACCGGCGGTGCGGGTCATCAGCTCGCCGACCTCGTCCCGGGGCAGGCCGGCGAGGCTGATCGTGGTGGCCTTGGCCACCAGCGACATCAGCAGCGGCCGCAGCGGATGGTCGGCCGCCTCCACCTCGGCGTCACGGTAGGTCCCGACGAGCAGCAGCCGCTCGAACCAGGTGTGCTGGGCGGCGAACCGCAGCAGTCGCATCGACGCCGGGTCGGCCCAGTGCAGGTCGTCGAGGATCACCATGACCGGCCGGCGCTGCGAGACGGCGACCAACGCGGTGGTGACCGCGTCGAAGAGGGCGAACGCCTCCTGCTCAGCCGCATCGGCCCCACCACCCGCCGCCGTCACGGCGCTGCCCGCACCGTGCCCGCCACCGGCCGCCGTCAGGACGCTGCCCGCACCGTGGTGACCAGCAGCCGGTATCGGATCGCTGCCGGCACCATGCGCGGCAGCCGGCACCAAGGCGCCAGCCTCACCGCCTGCGCTGCCCGCCACGAGAGAACCGGGCTCGCCGCGGGGGCTGGCCGGCGCCAGTGAACTCGCCTCACCGAGCAGCAGGGCGAGCGCCGGCTCGGCCGACTCGCGCGCCACCGCCCAGTCCGCCGCCGACCGGCGCAGCCGGCGCAACACCTGCGTCCATGGCCAGTAGCCGGGTGCGCTGGCCGAGTCCCAGCAGGCGCCGCCGAGCACCAGCGCACCCTGGCGACGGGCCTCGTCGGCGGCGGCGGTCACCAGTGTCGTCTTGCCGATCCCGGGCTCCCCGGCGACCAGGACCAGCCCGCCGTGGCTGGCGGTGGCCCGGTCGACCTCGGCCCGCAACAGACCGGCCGGATGATCCCGCCCGATCATGAATCCGCCCGCCTGCCCGCCCATGGCAACCGACGGTAGCCGACCGGGCCGACACCCGGTGCCGTCGCGGCTCAGCGGGCGTCGGTGACCACGTGGGCGCAGGCGGCGCAGGCGGCCGACCCCTGCTCGGCGAACCAGCGGCAGGTGCGTCGGATGGCGCAGCGGGGCAGTTCCACCTCCGGTTCGCCGACGGTCTGCGCGTACGACGCGACGAGGCGTTCGCCGAGCCCACAGTGATCACCGGTCCAGAACCCGCACCGGCTGGTGACGCAGGGACCGGCGAGCCGGTAGCGGGCCTCCACCGGCACGTCCGCCTCCGCCGCCGCAGCGACGGCCACCTCGGCGGGCAGGGCCGGAGTCACGTACGCGACCCGGCCCGCCGGAGTGATCATGCCGAGGAAGACCGTGGCGTTGGACGCGGGCGTACTCGGGCACGACCGCTCCCCCGACGCGGCCGGTTCCTGCGGCGGTCGGGTCATTTCTGCAACCAGAAGCCGATGTCGTTGATCTTCTCGCCGAGGTCCTGCGCGAACGGACCGTCGATCACCCACAGGCCGTACCACTCGGGCCGCAGCCGCAGGTTGGCGTGGCCGAGGGCGAGTGGGTTGCTGAGCTTGGTGCCGGCGACCGAGAGCGCGGCCAGGCCGGCCTTCTGAATCTCACCGGCGATCTGGCTCTGCTGCTCGGATGTGAGGTCGACGCCGTCGACCACGAAGCGGAACTCGTGGCGTGCCATGGTGTTTCCTCCGGTTCGTTCAGTAGGTGTCGGTGTGTAGCCCGCGCCGCAGGGCCGCCCGGGTGAAGGCCGCCCAGCCGGAACGGGAGGCGGCGTCGAGACGGCCCACCTGGTGACGCCAGGTGGCGGCACCGGCGGTACGCACGCCCCACAGTTCGCGGCACGCCGCGACCGCGAAGGCGACCTGCTCGGGTGAGCCGGTGAACCCGGCCGCACCGTCGACCACGCGCAGCCCACCGTCGGCGGCGACGGTCACCTGCCCGAAGTGGTGATGCAGGCTGGCCAGGGTGCCCAGGTGCGCGCGGTCGGCTCGGCCGGCGAGGAAGGCGTCGAGCGGCCGATCGTCCACCACCACCCGGATGGCGCGCAGGGTGAACGCCGCCCCGGCGGCGTCGGCCACACCGACCACCTCGACGGGGACGCTCCAGCCACGCGGTGAATTCGCCGACCAGAACGCCAACCAGGCGCCCAGCCGCTCGTGCAGATCCGGTTGCAGGGCCGCCGGTGCGGCCAGTCGTGCGGTGGCGATCCCGTCGCGGACGACCGCCGATGCTGTCGGGTGGACCGGGGCGGCCGCCCCGGCGGATGAGGTGACGACGGTTGCGGTGACGGCTGCGGCCGAGGCGACCGCGGTGCCGGCGAGCAGCCCGCGCCGGGACAACGAAACAGATGGGGATGACATGGTCCGCCTTTCTCCGACGGCCTAGGCATCCCACGCTATCGACGGCGACAGATCATCTGAATCGCCGTTGTATCGGGACACCGACATGAATCCCGGTGATCGACGACGGCGTGAATCCGTTCATCCTGCATGCCGTCGCCGCTGGTCAATGGGTCACGGTGGTGAGGTGGGTGAGGACGGCCTGGTTGGCCTCCCAGCCGTCGGGGAACCGGACCGGCACGTCCAGTTGCGGCGCCTCGGTCGAGGGGTGGGCGTCCAGCAGTTCGCCGATGCCGGCGCGGGCCACCACCAGGCAGGCGTGCCGGTGCCGGGAGGTGAGCACGCAGAGCCGCCCCGATTCCAGGTGGAAGGCGGTCGCGTCGCGCCGACCGGAGAGCGGGTGCAGCACGATCGTCACGTCGTACTCCCGGCCCTGGAGGCGGTTGGCGGTGTCGACGGTGACGTCCGCCCCGGCCTCGCCGAGTCGCGCGCGGATGGCCGCGACCTGGTCACGGTGGGCGGCGCCGACGGCGATCCGGTCCGCGGTGACCGGCGCGCCACCGGGCGCCTGCTCGCTGACCGCGACCGCCCCGCGCCGCAGCACCCGCAGCGCGAGCGCGGCGCACGCGGCGGCGGCCTCCCCGTCGGTACGCAGGGTGTGCCGGGCCGGCAGCTCGTACAGCGCCCAGCCGGTGGCGGCGGCCGACTCCACCGCCCGGTCGACGGCGTCACCCGACCCGGGCTCGGTGAGGTGCAGCGCCCGGTCGTCCGGGCCGGTGCCGGCGCGGAAGCCGGTGAACGGGTAGAACGCGCGGGACACCACCGGGGCCGCCGAGGCGGGCAGCCGCCAGGAGACCGGCAGCCGGTGCACCGGCAGGTGCGGGTTGTGCCGCAGCAGCACCGCCACCGCCGACTGCATCGGATCCCAGGTCAACCCGGCCCACCGACCGACGTCCACTGTGGAGAAAGGGTCGAGCTGCCCCGGATCACCGACGAACAGGGCCCGCTCGAACCTGCCGGCCACGCGCAGCAGGGCGTCCGAGCGCATCTGGTACGCCTCGTCCACGATCGCCCACGGCCAGCAGCCCTCGGTGACCGTGGCCCACTTGGCGGCCGTACCGATCACCACGGCCGAGGCGGCCAGGTCGGCGGCCTTCGTGGCGACCCGGACCTGCGGATGCGCCCGCACCCGGGGCGACGCCCGGTAGTCCCCCGCCGACAGTCGCCCGATGCGCACCTGCGGCGCCCTGGTGGCGAGCCGATCGATCAGGTCGTCGACCTGCTCGTTGGTCTGCGCAATGATCATCAACGGCTCGCCACCGCTCGGCACACCGCCGCCCGACCCGATGTCGCCCGACCCGGCGCCGCTTGAACCGACGCCGCTTGAACCGGTGCCGCTTGAACCGGTGCCGCTTGGACCGGTGCCGCTTGAACCGACGCCGCCCGACCCGGCGCCGCTTGAACCGGTGTCGCCCGACCCGGCGCCGCTTGAACCGGTGTCGCCCGACCCGGCGCCGCCTGAACCGACGCCGCTTGGACCAGTGCCGCTTGGACCGGTGCCGCTTGGACCGACGCCGCCCGACCCGGCGCTGCTTGGACCGACGCCGCCCGACCCGGCGCCGCTTGAACCGGTGTCGCCTGACCCGCCGGTGGCCAGCTCGATGGCGGCCCGTACCACCAGGGTCGATTTGCCGGCACCAGGCGGCGAGTCGACCACCACGCCCCGGTGCTCGCCGGACCGCAGGTCGGCCAGCACGGCTGTGATCACCCGCTCGGCCTCGACCGCCGGCGGCACCGCCAGCTCCGGCGTCAACGCGATCTTCCCCACCGGCGGCACCCTACCGCCAGCTGCCCTGTCCCGCGCCCGCCCACTCGCTCGGCGACAGCCCACGAGATGCGGCATGTCGCGGCCTCCCGCGAGCCGGAAGCCCCAACATGCCGCAAAGCGCGACCTCCCACGGCCTGTTGCGACCTGGCCGACCGACCTGACCGTCCGGCCTCGCCGCGCGGCCTGGTCGCCCGACCGGTCCCCCGGCCAGGCACCCGGCCAGGCCCTGGTCGCCCGGCCCAGCCCTGGTCGCCCGACCCGGCCCCAGTCGCCCGATCCGGCCCCGGCCGCCCGACCGCGTCCCTGGCCGCCCGACCCCGGCCGCCCGACCCGACCCCGGCCGCCCAGCCCGACCCCAGCCGCCCGACCCGACCCCAGCCGCCCGACCCGACCCCGACCGCCCAACCCGACCCCGGCCGGCCCGACCCGACCCCGACCGCCCAACCCGGCCCCGGTCGCCGACCCGACCCCGAACCCCGCCACCCGACTCGACTCGCGGCCCGGCCCCGGCTGCCGGCCGACACGAGATGCGGCATGTCGGGCCTTCCAGCGCGACGGAAGGGCCGACATGCCGCAAGCCGTGGGCGGCACTACCCGGGCGGAGCCCCGAGGCGCGGGCCGATCGACGGAGCATGCCTGCGACGCCGGAGCCGGGGTGCCGGCGAGCGGGCGGAGCGGGACCGAGTAGGTCAGCCTCGCCGAAACGAGGCGGAGCGAGGCGGGGTGGTCAGTGGACGATGACCGGGGTCTTCGGCTGGTCGCCGGGCTGCTCTCCGGGCTGGTCGTCGAGCAGGTGGGACCGTTCCCGCCGCCGGGGCAGGAACGCGGCGGGGATGAACGTGGCCGCCACCAGGGCGAACGCCACCCAGAAGGTGGTGGCGAAGGAGTTGGCGGCAAAGTCCAGCCCGCGCTCGATCAGCGACGGGTCGGGAAGCTGCTGCGCGAGTTCCGGCCGCTGCTGGGCGGCGATCGCCAGGCCGGCCTCGGTGACCGAGTTGCCGCTGTCATCGGTGAGGCCGGGGACCTGCCGGGAGCCGTTCAGCTCGTTGGTCAGAATCACCGACATCACGGCGGCGCCGACGGAACCGCCGATCTGCTGGAGGATGTTCACAAGCGTGGAACCTCGGGCCACCTCGTGCCCGGTCAGCGTCTTGAGCGCTGACGTCATGATCGGCATCATCGTGCCGCCCATGCCCAGGCCCATCACGAACAGCGAGCCGCAGAGCAGCACGTACGAGGTGTCCGCGTCGAGCTGGGTGAAGGTGAAGAACCCGGCGAGGATGAGCAGCAGCGCGAACGGCACCGTCCGGCCGACCGGCACCTTGTCGGCGAGCATGCCGGCGATCGGCATGGTGACCATGGCACCGATGCCCTGTGGCGCCATCAGCAGGCCGGCGTGCAGCGTCGACTCACCGCGTACCTGGAGGAAGTAGCTCGGGAACAGCAGGCCGGCGCCCATGAACGCAATGATGAAGACGAACATGGTCAACGCCGCGATGGTCAGCCTGCGGTTGCGGAACAGCCGCAGGTCGAGCAGCGGGTGCCGGGGCTTGAACGAGTAGATGACGAACGCCACCACAAGTGCGGCACCGACAAGCATCGGCCCCCACACCTCCGGGTCGGCGAAGGTGCCGGCCTCGGGCAGCGTGGAGACGCCGTACAGGAACAGGGCCAGACCCGGCGAGAGCATCAGCATGCCGAGGAAGTCGAACGACTCGGAGGGCTGCGGGCTGTCCTTCGGCAGGGCCAGCTGGGCGTACACCAGCGCGACGATGCCGATCGGCAGGTTGATCAGGAAGATCCAGTGCCAGCTCGCCACGTCGATCAACCAGCCGCCGAGGATCGGGCCGCCGATCGGGCCGAGCAGCATCGGGATGCCGAGCACCGCCATCAACCGGCCGATCCGGTTCGGCCCGGCCGCCCGAGTCATGATCGCCATGCCGATCGGCATGAGCATGCCGCCGCCGAGACCCTGCAACACCCGGTACGTGATCAACTCGCCGATCGTGTCGGCGGTGGCGCACAGGCCGGAGCCGATGGTGAACAGCGCCAGCGCGATCATGTAGAGGCGTTTGGTGCCGAACCGGTCCGCGGCCCACCCGCTGAGCGGGATGACCGTGGCCAGAGCGAGCGTGTAGCCGGTCATCGTCCAGGCCACCCGGGCGTACGAGGCGTCGAACTCGCTCTGGAACGTCGGCAGGGCGACGCTCACCACCGTCACGTCGAGGATCGACATGAGCGCACCGAGCACCACGACGCCGGCCACCTTGAGCACCGCGGCGTCGAGCTTGTCCGAGGTCGGGACAGGCTGCGATGCCGCGACAGATTGCTGTGTCACGAGGTCTCCTGTTGTTGGAAATGCCCATGGGACGAGCGGTGGTGGCCGACGTGGCGCCCGACTGGCCGACGCGACGGCGGGTGAGCCCGCACGGCACAGTAGCCCTCGCCAACGACAAATCGCCGCCCGTTTAGCGACCAGCAGAGCTTTCTGTGAGCACTGCCACGATTACTGAGCGGCACGAGGGTGTGACCGGGCAGGGAACGGGTACGCGCGGCAGGCGGTCAGGGCCGGGAAGACGGGCGGGAGAGGTGGTGCCAGCGTGGCGAAGTTCCTGGTCACAGCGATCTACACGGTTCCGGGAATGGCCGGCCTGGCCAAGGAGGGCGGCACGGCCCGGGCCGAGGTGATCGAGGCCCTGATCGAGAACGCCGGCGGGCAGGTGGAGGCGGTGTACTACGCATTCGGCCAGTTCGACCTGTACCTGCTCTGCGAGGTTCCGGACAACGTGACCGCCGCCGCCCTCGGCATCGCCGTACGGGCGGCAGGCGGCGTCGACGCCCGGATCGTCCCCCTGCTGACCACGGCGGAGATCGACGCCGCCGTCCGACTGCCCGTCACCTACCAACCGCCGGCTGCGTGACGCAGATCGGGCGAGCCGCCCAACCCACCCCGATCACGCCGCCGAACGCCCGACCTGCCGGGCAGGACGCGAGCAGTCACCCAACCCGACATGCGGCATCTCGCGGCTTCCCATTACTCAGAAAGCCCAACATGCCGCAACTCGCGACCCCCACTCCTGTCGGTCAGCGGCGGCGCGAACCCCGTGGCACCGAACGCTACGAGAGCGACGGGTTACGCGATGAGCAGGAGCACGCTGATCGCCAGCATCACTACTGCGGTAGCGCCGTGGATGCCGTAGACGGCCGACTTGGGCCCACCGCTGCGCAGCACGATCAGCGCGTCGCCGATGGGGATGAGGGTGGCGGCCAGCATGAGCCCGCCCAGTAGGTGGGTTGTCCCGCCGACCACCACGATGAGGATGAAGATCCCCGCGGCGATGTCCCGCACGGCCTTGACGGACAGCCAGGCGTGAAAGGCCCGGTCCTCGGTCGGGGTGTCGGGGATGCCAAAGCCGACCGCGGCCTGCGGCGCCCAGAAGGCGCGACCGCCCATCACGATGACGGCCACACCGACCAGTCCGGCGAGCACGGTGGCGACGTTGCTGAGCATGGTTGTTCTCCTCGCTTGGAACTAGCGGCGCTAGATGTTGTAGCGACGATACGTTGCCGCCGACAGCATGTCTAGCGCTGCTAGGATCAGGCCATGTCCGCCATCTCCGAACGCCGCGAACGCGAACGCGCCCAGCGCCACCAGCTGATCGTCACGGCCGCCCGCGAACTCGCCGAGGCTGAAGGGTGGGAGGCGGTGACAACGCGGCGGCTGGCCGAGCGCGTCGAGTACAGCCAGCCGGTGCTCTACAGCCACTTCACCGGCAAGGACGACATCATGCGGGCCGTCGCCATCGAAGGCTTCGGCGAACTCGCGACCCGCCTGCGCCGTGCTCGTCTCACCGACCCCGCGCCGCCTGCGGCACTGCACGCCGTCTGCCGCGCCTACCTGGAGTTCGCAACCGAGCAGCCGGCCCTCTACCAGGCCATGTTCATGCTGCCGACCGACGTGAAGTTCGCGCACGCCGAGACGCCGCCGCCATTGCGTGCCGCTTTCGACGAGTTCGTGAGCTGCTTCCACCCGGACAATCAGCGACGCGAACTGTTCGCCGAAGTCACCTGGAGCGCGCTGCACGGCATAGCCGCCCTGACCGAGAGCGGGCGCATCCCCCCGAACGGCCAGGCCGAAAGACTCGACTTCCTCGTCACCCAGATAGCCGCCCCGCCAAGGCCAGGGGTCTGAGCCGAGCGGGACTGCGACCCCTGGCCATTGATATCCACGCATGCGGCTATCTAGCATGCGCACTATGCGTGCTCGTCAGGTCACCCTCGTCGCCGTCCTCGGCATCGTGCTCGGGCTGTCCGGCACCGCCGTCGCCCACGCGGCCGACGATCCACTGCTGACCACTCCCGGCGCACCGGTGGTGGTGGCCAACGAGCCGCACCGGCTCACCCTGACCTGGTCACCGTCGACCTGGATCGGCGAACCCGGCGACACGCCCATCCGGCACGAGGTGCGGGCCTGGCTCGGCCCCAACGTGTACCGCAGCCTCGGCACCACCACCGGCACCGACCTCACGCTCACCGATCTCGCGCCGGGCACCGAGTATCGGCTCACCGTGTGGGCGTACACAAACGCCGGGTACTCCCTCGACTCGCCGGTGACTCCGGTCCGCACCGCGTACGGCAAGGCGCGGGTCAGCTACCGCAACCTGAGCTGGTCGCCGACGGACAACCAGATCCAGCACGTCCTCCAGGTCGTCAACACGGGCACCGCCCCGCTCGACCTGGGCGACGTGCGGGTCCGCTACCACGTGACGTTCGAGGGTGGGAACACCTCGCTGACCACAAACTGCGACTGGGCGGCGATCGGCTGCGCCAACCTGCAACGCCACATCCAGTACTTCCCACCGCCCCTGCCGCCCGGCCCGCCGGGCACGCCGGGCACGCCACCGCCGGCTGCGCCATCGCCGCCCGCCCCTGGATCGTCAATGGCACCCGCGACGACCACGTCGCCGCTGCCGCGGACTCCGACGCCCACTCCGACGGTCGTCCCACCGCCCGGCACCCCGATCCCCGGCTGGATCGAACTGACCTTCACCGGCGGAGAACTGGCCCCCGGCGCGTCGACCGGCCCGATCTACCTCCGCCACCACCGGCCGAACTGGTCCGCGATCGACGAGCGCGACGACCCCAGCTGGCAGCAGGCCACCGGCGAGTGGGCCGACAACAGCCGGATCACCCTCGACGTCGACGACATCCGCGAGTACGGCGACACCTACGCCTGAGCCGTGGCCAGCGCCGGCACGGCCAGCACATCGCGCGTACCGGGTCAGGCGAGCCGGAACAACTCCTCGACCGGCCCCCAATCCAGCCCGCCGCCGGGGGCGAGAGCGGCTTCACCCCAGGAGACGCCGAGCAGCCCTTCGTCCGAGTTGCAGGCGAAGCCGACGAGCAGCGTCCTCGGCTGCGGCGTGAGTTCTTCGATGGCCGCGCGCAGCAGCGTCCGGTCCCGGGCCTCGTCCGGCGTCGCGGGCATGCCCGGCAGGGTCGGTTCGTCGTAGCCAGGCTCCGGACCGAAGAGAATCAGCAGGTCGCGTACGAGGTGGTTCTTGAGCCGCCCCCGGACGCGCCGCATGTCGAGACCGCGGCGCTTGGCGTACATCCAGGGCAACAGCAGGTGGTTGCGGCAGATGGTGACGCGCACCTGCGCACCGGGTGGATGCACGTCCTGCACGTCCGGCAGTTCGCGGAGCTGCTCGTGCAGCGACTCGTACTGCTGCTTCCAGCGGGTCGGACCGAAGGCGTGGTCCGTGGCCAACGCCGAGGCCTCCCGCGCGTTCTGCGCCAGCTCGACAGCCCGCTGGAGGGCCTTGGGGATCCGTGCCCGCAGGTCACGGACCAGGTCGGAGCCGAACTTCTCCACCGACCACTGTGACGGCTCGCCATCAATCCCCACGTCATATACCCCCTGTATCTAGGCGGTCACTGACCGATACAAGGTCTCACACCTTTCGATGCGATTAACAGCCCCGGCCGCCTGCCGTCACCGGATCGTGGGCAGGTGGATCCGGTGGGCGGGTATCCCTGCTGCGGTGAGCCTGCCCCGGGCGTGGTCGAGCATCGCGGCTGGTCCGCAGACGTGCACCTGCTGGCCGGGGCGGTAGTGGTTGAGCGCGACGGTCAGCGCGTCGCCCTGCTCGGTGGGAGCGACGAACGGGTCAAGAGAGAAGGCCGGAACGACTCTCAGCCAGGGATGGGCCTGGTCGAGCTTGTCCAGGGTGATCGCGTCGTAGAGGTCGGCCACGGTGCGTACGCCGACGATCAGGGTCACCCGGCGACCGGCCGGCGCGGCGGCGACCTGCTCGACCAGGGCGCGCAGCGGGGCCAGCCCGGTGCCACCGGCCACCAGCAGCAGGTCCCGGGCAGTGACTCGTCCTGCCCCGGCCGGCTCACCGGATGCCGCCTCGGCGGGGCAGCCAGCAGGGGACGGCTCCGGGGTGGTGGGCAGGCTCAGGCCGATGTCGACGGGTGGGCCGAGGTGGAGCAGGTCGTCGGGGCGTACCTGATGGACGAGGGTGCGGGAGACTGTGCCGGCGGGGACCGCGCGGACGTGCAGCTCGACGGTGCCGTCGGGGCGCGGGGCGTTCGCTGGGCAGTACCAGCGCCACCGGCCGGGATGCTGCGGCAGGCAGACCGGCATCGCCTGGCCGGGCTGGAACGGCAGCCGCCGCCACGGGCGTACCGTCAGGATGGCGACGCCCTCGGCGGCCAGGTCGCGGCCGACCATCTCGGCGGGCCAGAACGCCGGCCCGTCGCCCATCCGCCCGGCGGCGCGCTCGACGAGCGCCCAGGCCCGCCGCCAGCGTCGCTCCCAGCCGACCTGTTGCGGGCACAGCCGTGGCGCCACCGGCGCCAGCGCGGCACCGATCAGCGGGCCATGCTCGGGTCGCAGCCGGTACCGGCGGTGCACCCGGCCGAGCACCGCCAAAAGCGCCAACCGCCCGGCCCGGTCACCGCCACCACCGACCAGCCGGGCCAGTGCGGCGACGACGAGCGCCGTCGCCCGCTCCGGCAGCAGCCCCGGGCAGCGCAGCTCGGCCCGGAAACGGGCGGCGGCCTCGTCGATGACCGGGTGGTCGCGGGCGGAGAGAACCCCGGCCAGGTAGTCGGCGGCCCGCCGCCGCTGCGCCTCCGGCAGCCCCGGCCAGCCCTCCAGGACCGCCCCGCCGGCCGCGAGCTGCCGGGCCAGGTGCGCGGCGAGCCGGCCCCGATCAACCCCGATGAGGTACGCCGACAGCTCCGCGTCCGCCTCGACCAGCCGCAGCCAACGGGCCACCGCCTCCCGGCTCACCGCCGCTCTCCCGTCGGGTGGTCGTGGGTTGCCGACCGACAGTCGGCGTGCCGGGCCTGCCGGCCGTCGGCGTTCCGCGACTGCCACTGCCGCAACGCCTGCCGGATCCGCTCGGCCTCGGTGTTCGCGGTCGTCAACTCCCGGTGCAGCCTGTCGATCTCGTCGGCGACCCGGTCGAGGTAGGCGTGGACCTGGGCGGGGTCCAGGCCCCGCCACCGCCTGTCAAACTCGACGGCACGTATGTGATGCGCTTGCAGGCGTTCCCCGGACAAATAGATCATCGCCGCGGTGCCTCCTGCTCGGCGATCAGCGCCTGCACCTGCCGGTCGCTGAGGCCACGCCGGTCCAGCACCCGCTGCCCCCACCGATGCAGCCGGCACGGATGCGGCGCGCGGTCGTTGCGGCAGCGCGGTCCCTCGGGCCACTGCTCGGCGGCGTGCACAGTCACCGCACGCACGGCGAAACCGACGTCCTCTGCGGTCACGTACGGCGGCATCGGCAACTCGCCGAGCACCTGGTCGATCGAATCCATGTCCCTCCCCTGCTGTGGTTCGGCACCGAGGCGGGCGGGGACGGCGCACCGTCGGGGGTCGGTACCACCGGAGCCCAGCGCCCGCCCCGGGCCATGTAAAGCAGAGTTGTGGATCAGCAGGGGGGACCGTATGACGTGGGCGAAGTAGGCGACATGCACATGCCGTATGCGGTCGGGCTACCGAACGTTGCGGCTCGCCCGGTGGTCCCGCCATTCGCGGACGGCATGGAGCAACGGTCCGTGGTGTGGACCAGGTGCGGAACGCTGCTTGCCCTCCCACAGGCGCACCAACCCGTCGGCGAAGGCGTGCAGCGCTTCGTCGGAGGCGTGCGCCCATGCCGGGATCTGCGCGGCCCATGCCTCGGCTTCAGCGGGCGGATGGCCGGCGCGGATGAGGCGGACCAGCATGAAGGCGGTGTCGATCCATGCCGCGCCAAGCGCCGGGCTGGACCAGTCGACGAGCCACAGCCGGTCACCGACGAGGAAGTTCCGCGGCGTCATGTCGGTGTGTAGAAGCGTCTCGCCGTCGACCAGGTCGGGAGCGATGAGCCCTCGCCAACGGTCAGCGAAGCGCTGCACCTGGACGGGCGGGCTGGGAGTCAGTAGGCGGCTCTGCTTGGCGAGCAGGTCCGCGACCGCAGTCAGATCGGGCGAGCCCGGAGCAAGGTCGGGATGCCGGCCGGCACCGTACTCGAAGCCGAGAATCAACCAGCCTTCCGCCTCGACCGTCCAGCGCAGACGGGGTGCCACATCGGGTAGCCAGGGGTTGACGCGGGCCTCGTTCCGGTAGAGCCGAGCGGCCGGTCTTTCAGTCTCGCCACCCTTGCAGAAGACCCGGCCGGTGTCGGTGTCGACAACGGCGGCCAGGTCGCAGGAGGCACCGGTCGGTACGGAGGAGGCGGCATGGACCGCACCGGTGCGTTGTTCGATCTGCCGGCGTACCTCCCTGGGAAGCTCGTGCCAGTCGCGGCGACGCGGCATCCGGTGGCCTCCCGAGGGCGAGCGGTCCCGGGCAGTTTATGCCCGGGACCGCTGGTGGCCTGCCTATCGAGTCGGGCTGTCGGTGCAACCGGCGTGGCACTGGGTGCAGTCGGCCACCCGGCCGCCCCACAGCTCATGATCGACGGCGAAGCCGGCGGCGGTGATCGCGGCGACCGTCCGAGAGATCGGAGCACCGATCGGCTCAGGTCCGGAGGGCGGCTCCTCCGACGTGGGCTCCGGCTGGTGGTGAATGAACCGACCGGCGACGCGCTGGCAGAAGTCGGCGTACTCGCGGGTGTGCAGGATGAACGTGTGCCAGCCGATGTCGACCAGGTCGCTCGGCCCGAGCAGTCCGGTGGTGGTGGCACAGGTTCCGAGAAAGGCGAGCGCCTGATCCAGGATGCTCGCCGGCAGGTCGGGGGCCAGTTCGGGGTAGTCATGGGCGATGCGGGCGAACAGCTGGGCGAACAGCTCGTCGGAGACGAGCGCCCGGCCGGTGCCGACTCGGTCGATGGTGAGCATCCTGCTCCTTCCGTTGGGTGGTCTCACCGCAGGCTGCGCCCGGATGCCCTCGATCCTCATAACGCTGTGGGCATTGTCGATATACGTGGTGCGTATACCGCGAGCCCAGGGAGGCGTTTGAATGGTTAGGCTCGACGGAGCGCAATGGACACAGCCACCCGCGAACGGCGAGGTTGCCGGTGACACCTGCGAACTGCCCCCGCTGCGGGGCACGCCTGGCCCGCGACAACGACAGCGGACGCTGCGCGCCCTGCCAGGCAGCCGAACGCGACAGGCTGAGCGCACCGCCGGAGGTCCCGGCGTCGTTCTGGTCGCATCCGCCGCTGCGGGCGGCCCTGGCGGAACGACACCTCGGACGGGTGATCCGGGCCTACCGACACCACCCGTACCACGGAAGGGCAGCGTTGCCGCAGGCCGTGGTGGCTGCCTGGTTAGGCATCACCCAGGCCCAGCTCAGCCGCGTCGAGAACGGCCCCCCGCTGGTGCATCTGGACCGGCTCTCAAACTGGGCAGCGCTGCTGCGCATACCCGCCGGGCACCTGTGGTTCGACGTCGTGGGTGGAGAACGTGTTCGCGGGAGCAGGTCAGCACCTCAGGCGGTTCCAGGGATCAAAGGTCCGGACGAGAGCCGGCGGATGTTGCTGGCAGGCATCGCCGCTGTGGCTGCCGGCGCGGGACTGCTCGGCGGCACCACCGCTTCACGATCCCGGCGATTTGGCACTGCCGATGTCGCGCGCTTGAACGCCGTCCTCGACCTATACCGGTCGGTCGACTATGAGTGCGGCGGCGGGGTTCTTTACCAGGAGGTGGCCCGATTCGCGGAGTCGGTATATCGGATGCTCGACTGGTCGCACCCCACCAGCCTTACACCTCAGCTCGTCGCCGCTGTGGCAGCGGCTCGACAAGTGGCCGGCTGGACGGCCTTGGATGCGGGCCGGCACTCGGACGCCCAGCGACACTTCGTCGCCGGTGAGCGGGCAGCACTGGCCGCTGACGATGGCTCCTTGACTGCCATGATCCGGTATTCGCAGGCCAAGCAGCTTCAACACCTACGGCACAATCGGGACGCCCTGGCTACCCTCCAACTCGCTCGCGGACAGCTCGGGTCCCAGGCCACGCCTGCGGTCAAGGCCCTGATCATGGGGGCGGAAGCGGCCTCGCTGGCGGCACTGGGCAACCACGCAGCCGCCGATCGAGCGCTCGGTGAGGCCAGCTCGCAGTTCGAGCGGATTCACGCAGATCGGGAGCCGGGCTGGATGGCGTTCTACGACCGTGGGGAGTTGCTGGCGCAATACGGCCGCGTCTACCGCGATAAAGCCCGTCAGGACAAGAAGCACGGGTCGGCGGCGGTGCGCTATGTGGCGGATGCGATAGCTGCCTTCGGCCCTGGGAACGTGCGGAGCAGCGCGCTCAACGAGGTCGGTCTGTGCAGCGCGCTCTTTCTCGCCGACGAACCTGAGCAGGCGCTAGACGTTGGGCGCCGAGTATTGCGCCAAGCCGAGGGCATCAGCTCGGCGCGGGTGATCGATCGCGTCGCCAACCTGCGCCGTGATATGGCACGACACCGAGAGCTTCCAGAAGTTGCCACGTTCGCGCAGGACCTCGCCGCGCTCAGGGCAAGGCTGTGAGCGTGGGTGCCACAGGCCGGTTCACCGAAGAGGCGATGACACAGGCCATGCGGCAGATCGCCGCCCGGCTTGCCGTCCCGACCGACGATGCTCGGCTGCTACAGCTCACAAACAATGCCGTCTTCGCCCTTCCTAAAGCAGGACTAGTGGTTCGAATCGCGCGGACCCATCGGCTCCACGACCGAGTGGCAAAGGTGAGCGACCTCGCGCGCTGGTTCGCGGCAATCGACGCACCCTCTATCCGACTCGCTCCGGTCGCCCAGGAGCCGATGGTCGTCGGTAGTCTGCTCGCCTCAGTTTGGGCCTACGTCCCGCCCACACTCCCTGCTCCCACGGTCGAAGATCTCGGAGAGGTCCTGCGGGAGTTCCACTCCCTCCCCGCTCCGCCGATCGCCCTCCCCGAGTGGGACCCGATCGGCGATGCGCGCCGCCGGCTGGCCGACGCGGAAGGGATCAGGCATGACGAGCACGACTTCCTCTCGCAGTGGTGCGACCGCCTGGAGCCGCAAGTAACAGCCCTAATGCGGCAGACGTCCCCTCGCCTCGTTCATGGAGATGCCCACGTGGGCAACCTCCTCAGAGAGCCCTCCGGCCGGGTCGTCATGTGCGACTTCGACGCCACGTGCCTCGGTCCCTGGCAGGTCGACCTCGCCGCTGTCGCCGTTGGCGAAGTCCGCTTCGGCGGGGTCGGTAACCACGCCAGACTGGCTGCCGCCTACGGCTTCGACGTCACCACCGACCCATGCTGGCCGCTGCTTCGGGAGGCACGCGAGCTGAAAATGATCGCCGCCGCCGTGCCGCTCTTGGCTAGCTCGTCCGCCGTCGCGGCGGAGTTCTACCGGCGTATCAGGTCGGCCCAAACCAAAGATCACGAAGCACGATGGAGGCCGTTCGCAGACCTCCAAACGCCGGCCAGAAGATAGCAGGCAGTCGCCAGAAATCTGGCCCGTGCTCGTCCCTCCCGCTAGACCGGCGCGCGATCGAACCGTCGATATCCCCCAAAGGGATGACGATGACATGCTTTAGGACGACGACACAGGGTGCGACTCGCATTACCTTCGTGTGATCCGGGGCCTAGCCGCCCGGACAGCCCAGCTATAGCCCAATCTCGTCGTTCACCTGGTGGTGGCGTACTCAGCGGGAGTTTCAGGTGACTGTCGACCCGGACGAGTTAAAGCGCGAGCAGGACTACTTCGACGCCGCCTGGGAGCATCGCGAACGGATGCGCACCAGCCTCGGTAGCGCTGCGGGTGCTGCCGCGAACAGCGGTGCAGCCGTCCGAATCCGCAGAGACACGCAAGCCCGGCAGGACAAGCTCGGCGAGCCCGACGAAGCCGTCGCGTTTGCTCGAATGGACGACGAATCCGGAGAGCGCCTGTACCTGGGGTATCACGCCATCTTCGACGACGAGTCGAACATCGTCGTCGTTAATTGGCAGGCACCGGCCGCCACTCGGTATCACAAGGCCACCCATACTGATCCGTGCGGGCTACGCCTGAAGCGCGACTTCACCAGCAAGAACAACACAATCCAGAGTTTTACCGACGTGCTCCTGGCGGATCTGTCCGCCGAGATCGCGGAGCTTGAGAGCTGGGAACGGCCCTCCGACACTTTACTCAACGAACTTGGGCGCAACCGCACGGGGTCAATGCAAGACATTGTCCGCACGATCCAGGCGGCGCAGTTCGACCTGATTCAGACGCCGCTAGAAGGGGTCATGGTCGTCCAGGGCGGGCCCGGGACAGGAAAAACTGCCATTGCCCTACACCGGGTCTCATGGCTTCTTTTCAATTACCGCCACCAGCTTACGGCGGAGAAAGTCCTCGTCATCGGCCCAAACCCGACCTTCACTCGATACACCCGTATGGTGCTTCCCACCCTCGGTGACACCAGTGTCGTGCAGCTCGATGTTCACCAGCTCCATCCACCGGTGCGTAAGGGGGGCGTCGAGCTGGCCGACGTCGCCCGCCTAAAAGGCGATCAACGCATGGCGAGCCTGGTCGAGCGAGCTCTCTATGCCCGAGTGGGTCTTCCTGGCAACGACAGGCATCTACGTATTGCAGTTGACCGGCACCGGTTCATGCTGCCAGCCCACGACATCACCGCAGTCATCGCCCGTGCTCGTGACAGCGCTGGCAGCTACTCGGAGCGGCGACAGCTCTTTCGTCAGCTGCTGCCAGAGAACATGTTCGACCTACTGGCCAAGGACGGGTCGAACGGATTCCGCGAGATTAGCGCCGCCGGTCTCCGACAGGCATTGGATCCTCTTATGGACAGAATTTGGCCGTCGGCCACCCCGGCTGCGCTACTTCGAGAGCTATACAGCTCGCGGGATCGCCTGATCGCCGCAGCTGGCGACGAGTTCACCGCACGTGAGGTATCCCTGCTGCATCGGCGGGCGGCCGACAAGTTGTCTGACGAGCAATGGACTAACGCCGATCTAGCGGTGTTAGATGAAGCCGAGCATCTAATTAACAGCGTGCAGGGTCACTTTGAGCATATTGTCGTCGACGAGACTCAAGATCTGTCACCCATGCAGTTGCGCTCGATTGCTCGACGATCAGCGAATGGATCCTTTACAGTGGTGGGCGACATCGCCCAATCGACCGGCAAATGGGCGCGCGACGAGTGGGACGACGTTGTGCGCCACCTTTCCTCCCACATGCCGGTCAACTACGAAGAACTCCGCTACGGATATCGCGTGCCGAGGCAGGTGTTTGAGTTTGCGGCGAAGTTGCTTCCGATCGCTGCACCTTCGGTGAAAGCACCGCAGGTGGTGCGGGAGGGCCCCGCAGACCCGTCAATTCACCACGTGCACGAGGGTGAACGGGCGGGTGAGGCGGTCCGGGTTGCCATGGGACACGCTGCTCACGGTCGGTCCGTAGCGATCATTTGCCCTGACACATGCCGCGAAGACATTGAGCTGGCGCTGATCGCGAAAGATGTTGCCTGGCGTGCGGCATCTGAGGGTGAACTCGGCCCAGGAATCAACGTCGTCGACCCCCACGAGGCCAAGGGCCTAGAGTTCGATGCCGTCGTGGTCGTCGAACCAGCCGACATCGTGGCCGATGATGTGCGCGGCCACCGTCTCCTCTACGTCGCCCTAACCAGGACGACGAGATACCTGGACGTGATTTGTATCGGCGATCCGCTACCCGACGTAGATGTCGAGTCCGACCGAGCGGGAGAGGCAGAGGTTCTGCCCGATGACAACGAGCCGGACCCGTGGGGGCCCGTGCTTGACGCCATTGAGGCCAAGCTGGCCGAGAAAGAACCAAAGCCGTTTAAGGACAGATGTTCCGATACTCCGACAGATCCCGCACCGGCTGCTACCGCTGCGCGCACGAAGGCCTCCGAGCGTGTCATCACGGCAGCCGCCGAGGACGTCGTGGAGCTGCTACGCGAGAGCGTGGTACCGAATCTGTGGCAGGCGGTCCTGGCCAAATCGGCCGAAATCATTGCCGACCGACCTGGCCAGAAGTAGCGAGCTGGTGGCAGTGGGTAGCTGATGGCAGCAGACGCAGGGAACGCACCTCGCCTCACCGGGGCCGCCCTCGGTGCCGTACGTCATCGAGGGTCACATCTTCAGATTGTGGCCTCAGCGGGATCCGGAAAGACCGAGGTGGTGTCCCAGCGAGTAGCAGACCTCTTGGCGGAGGGTGTTTCTCCTGAGTCCATTGTGGCCTTCACCTTTACAGCGCGTGCCGCCGAGGAGTTAAAGAACCGTATCGTTCAGCCTTCTGCAGCAGCGGGTGCCTCGATACGAGACGTACGACGTACTCGATGACAACCAGCTGACCGCCTTTCTCTCACGTGAGGCGAACCGACTTGAGCTGCGGCAACTCGATCCCGGGAACCGGCTCTTCGCGTCGATCGCGGCGTTCCTCAAGGCGGTCGACGTGGTCGAGAATGAGCTGCTCGACGCTGATCCTCTGCCCAAACCAGTCAAGACTGTCCTCCACGACTACTACGAGACCCTCGACCGCTACCGGCTGCTGACCTACGGTCAACAGGTCGTTCGCGCCGTGCGGGAACTGGAGCGCCCGGCGTTCGCATTAGATATCTATGCGACCCTGCGCCACTTGATTGTCGATGAGTACCAGGACGTCAACCCGGCACAGGAGCGCCTCATCAAGCTGCTGACCGGCCCGCAGGTGGAGCTGTGCGTCGTCGGTGACGGCCAGCAGGCCATCTACCAGTGGCGAGGCTCCGACGTCTCCAACATCGTGACGTTTCCGCAGCGCTACCCAGACGTGACAACCTTCGAGATCACCGTGAACCGGCGCAGTCGTCCCCAGATCATCGGCGTGGCCAACCGCTTCGCCGAGACAATCCCCGAGCGTATTGACAAGCAGATGCTGCCCAGCCGGCTCTCCGCCGACAGCCCGCAGCCGGAGGTTGTGGTGTGGACGGCCGAGACGGAGACGGAGGAGGCCGGCTGGATCGTCAGCTATGTCCTCGACCTGGTCGACGACGGTGTCCCGCTGAGAGACATAGCCGTGCTCGTCCGGAGCAGGGCCGCATACCCGCGCCAGGTAGAGCAGTTCGCGACCTTCGGCATTCCGGTGCAACCCGGTGGCCGATCCGGGCTGTTCGATCAGCCGGAAGCGAGAGTTCTCGGCCGCGCCTTCGCCTGGCTCGCCGATACCGAGTGGCGTGGCACCTTCGGCACGGGCCAGCCGGTCGCGGACGCGGATCTGTTCGACGAGCACGAGCGGGTCTTCAACCTGTCGAAGCTTGAGCGGCGTCAGGTTGTTCGGCTCCTTAGGGAGTGGAAGGCTGCAGTACCGCGTACCAACCGCACCGCGAACCTGGTCGGCGAGCTGTACGAGCTGTTCCTCGAGTTGCAGGTTCGATCCTGGAATTTAACCGACGAGATGACCATCAACCGCCTCGGTACCCTGGCACGCTTCACGTCCCTGCTCGCCGACTACGAGTCGGTCAGGCGTCGGGCCCGGCCTGACTCCGACGCGCCCACGGAACAGGTCGGCGGCCAGGACCGCGGCATCTGGTACTACCGGAACCTTGCGCTGCACATCGTCAACTACGCCCAGGGCGCCTACGAAGGCTTCGACGGGGAAGCGGACTTCGCGCTGGATGCGGTCGACCTGACGACCGTGCATCGCGCGAAGGGCCTGGAGTGGCCGGTGGTGTTCGTACCGTCGATGACCGCCACCCGATTCCCTTCGAGCCGCACGGGGCAGCCCCAGTCATGGCTCGTCCCGCGAGACCAATTCGATGCCTTGCGCTACGAGGGCTCGGATGCTGACGAGCGGCGCCTCTTCTACGTCGCGATGACCCGCGCTCGAGACTGGCTGTCGGTTTCGCGCCATGAGCGCGTGAGGTCGCGACGGGTGGCGCGGAGCCCGTACCACCAAGAGATTGGGCAGGTCGAGGTGAAGCCGGAAAACGTCGCCTTCCCGCCCATCGAGAGCAGCGGGCACGGCGGCAACGAGCCAATCTCAATGACCTACAGCCAGTTGGCCGCGTTCATGGACTGTGGCCAAGCGTTCCGGCTACGGGAGCTCATCGGCTTCCAGCCGCGCCTCGCCACCGAGCTCGGATACGGCAAGGCTGTACACCACGTCATGCGGGCGGTTGCCGAGGCCACGGAGGCCAACGGCCGGGTGCCGAACACGGAACAGATCGACGAAATTCTGAACGCGAGCTTCTTCCTGCCCACCGCCAACAAGGCCGCGCACCGCCAGCTCCGCGACGCCGCACGCCGGCTTGTCTTGGCGTACGCGACACAGTACGAGGCCGACCTGTACCGAGTCTGGGAGACAGAGCGCCCCTTCGAGCTGCACCTCGACGGAGTCACCGTCACCGGCCGAGCCGACGTGATCCTCGACAAGGAAGGCGGCGTAACCAACGCCCTCGCCATCGTTGACTACAAGACCTCTGCCTCGGCCGGGGAAACTGACCACGCGCTACAGCTTCAGGTCTACGCCGACGCAGCGCGACGAGAAGGCCTCGACGTGCGTGCAGCGTACGTGCATGACCTCAAGGCTTCCGCTCGCCTTCCAGTCCTTGTGGACCCAGAGGCCGTACAGCGGGCGGAGGCAGCGGTGACCGAGGCCGCCGCGCGCGTCAAGGCGCGCGACTACAAACCCAACCCCGGTCCCCGCTGCCGCCGCTGCGAGGTACGGACCATCTGCGGATCCGCCAAGTGAGTACGTCCGTCAGACGGTGAAGACCTTCATCACCTCGTCGCCGTAGTCGTTGATCACCTTGACCGCGATCTTTCCGGTATCCGGACGGGCAAAGGGCCGGGACTCGCTGCCGTGGAGGCTTTCCCAAGCGTCCGGGTCGATGTCCGCCTTGAGGGCCGCCTTCAACCGCTTGTACGGGTCCTGCCCGCCAGTGAAGTAACAGTGCCGGACGAAGAACGATTCGCCGTTGTAGGCCGTGTCGATCATCCAGAGCGCGATCTGGTCGGTGGTGTCGCTGCGCAGGTCGCCGGTGTTGGGATCGTAGACGTCGACCCCGTGCAGCAGCACTCGCAGTTCGTCGTCCTCCCGCTTGATCTCGATGTCCGGCTCGCCGAAGACGGTGAACAGGTTGCCCGCCCCGGTCTTCTTGAGTTCCTCGCCCATGACCAAGTCAGCGTTCATTCGCACAAGCAGGACCGGTACTCGACCGAGCCGCCGCTCCGCGGCGACGTTGGCGAAACCTTCCTCGGAGGTCACGTAGTCGTCGTCCGCGGTGCCGAGCACAGCTGGGTCGAAGGCGAAGGCGAGGACGCAGAGCAGGTCCGCTTCTCGCGTGCGGTTCGCCTCCCGGGCAGCATCTTTAATGAAGGACGGCCCAACCGTCCCATACTGCGGACCGACGGTGATGCCGACCCGCTTGGGCATGCCGTTAGTCGCATCCTCACGGATACCTACAGCCTGGATGTACGGCGACGCGTAAGGCTCCACGGAGTCGAAGGTCAGACGCTCGTTCTTTCGGCCGTTTTGAATTCCGGCGGCGCGAAGGTTGGCGATAACCGTCTGCTCGAACTCGGCGCTTCCGTCGAATGCGCCCTCGTCGTTCAAGCAAATTGCTTCCGGATCGTCCACTGCGCTCCCCGCGAAGGCCAGCGACCGGTGAGGTGAGAGGCTCTCGACCGTGAAGGGTCCAGCGACTCGGACTTTCCTTTTGTCCTCGTGCGGCCTGTCGTAGAGCAGCTCGTATTCGGCATGCCGCTTTATTGCCGCGTCGATCTCGGCCCGGCTCATCCCCTTGCGGATGTCCGGGTTATTTGCGATTGACTTAAGCGTGATGTGCTGCACGCGCTCGTAAACAAAGCCATGTCGAATGTCGCCGGTTGTCGCGGCAGGCGGCAGTGGGGTACCCGAAAGCTCGCTCTCCTTGACCCTTCCCTCTACCGAGTCGGCCAGCAGGTACCACGGGAAGCGCCCTCCCATGAGCCGTTGCCTGGCCAACGCGAGCGCCACCCGCGAGGTGTCAACCGTGATCCATCGCCGTCCCCACTGTTCTGCGACGAAGGCCGTCGTGCCCGAGCCACAGGTGGGATCCAGTACGAGGTCACCCGGATCCGTGCACATCAACATACAGCGTTCAATGACCCTCGAGTTTGTCTGGACGACGTAGACCTTGTTCATCGCCGAACCAGACTGGGTGTCATCCCATAGGTTGTTCAGGGGAATGGCAGGGAAATCGTCGTGGAAGCGAACGTAGTTGATATTGTTGCCGGACGGTTCTACGCGGCGAGCGGCAATAAGCCTCGCCATCCCAACTTCGTTCGTCTTCCATCGAGCCTGCATAGATGGACGGAACGTCCGGCCATCAATTTGAACAGGGAACCATGAGGCTGCGCCTTCCCCCTTAGCGCGACCCTGGCTCTGTGAGGTAAGAAGCTGCAGGCGGTAGAGGCGGCCATCCTCGGGACGATAAGAGGCCAGTTCCGTTCGGCGGAGTCGGACTCGGGTGCCGTCTGAACGCTCGAGAAGGGAATACGTCTCGTCGCCGCCCTCGCCGATGTGGCGCGGTCGATAGAGTGGTCTGAATTTCGCGGCCCTCCGGTCCTTGGCGTACCAGAGGAGGTAGTCGGTGGTGCCCCCGATAAAATCGCTAGTCGCCCCACTGGTTGTCTTGAATGTGATTTGCGAAATGAAGTTTTCGCTGCCGCAAACCTCGTCCATAAGACTACGAACCAGGTGCACGTTTTCGTCGCCGATCTGGACAAAAACCGATCCGCTCTCGGTCAGCAATTCCCTGGCGGCGGTCATCCGGTCTCGCAGGTAGGTGAGATACGAGTTAATTCCGTATTCCCACGTGTCCCGGAAGGCCTTGATCTGTTCAACCTCGCGGGTGGCGTCCTCGAGTTTGCCGTCCTTGACGTCGCGCTTGCGGGCCGACACCTGCCAGTTGCTACCGAACTTGATGCCATACGGCGGGTCGAGGTAAATCATCTGGATCTTGCCGCGGAGGCGCTCCCGCTCCGCGAGGCTAGCCATGACATTCAGCGAGTCGCCCAAGATCATGCGGTTCGACCAGTTGGCCTCGTGCTGGTAGAAGTCGACCAGATCGAGTTCGGGCAAGCCGTCAAAGGCGTCGAACAGGGTCAGCTCGGGCTCTTCCTCAGGTCGTGCTGACGTCCGCCGGAGGTTCTCGATGAGCACCCGAGGGTCGATCTTTTCCTGGATGTAGATCGGGGGAGCATTGCCCTCGAGGTACTCCGCTAGGTCCTGCTCCTCCTTGCCGCGCCACACGAGTTGCGGGCTGTAGAGCGGTCGCGGGTACTTGAAGACGAACGGGTTCTCGATCTCGGGATCCACGAAATCGTGTGCGTCGGCGGTCGGCAGGTTCGTCCGCTTGTCGTTGTAGGTGATGGCGTCGACGGGGGTCGGCCCGGTGGTGGCCTTCTTCCGCGGTGGCATAGGTGCGGGTTCCCTTCGCAGGATCAGGCGGGCAGGCCGATGATCGGCCGGTCGGCGTACAGGTTTTCGATGGCGGTGTGAAGCACGGCGTGCGCGTCGAAGGGGTTGCCAACTTCGATGTATCCCCAGCGGCCATAGTCGCCGGCGTTGTTGACGGCGGCGCACCACTGGTTCCGGGCGGTGTCGGCCTTGGCCCAGGTGGGACCGGGCGACTTCCGGCCGCCGGACACCTCGATGATTAGCGTGCGCTCGACGTCGCCCGGGTCGGTGACAAGTCGCACCAGGAAGTCCGGCACGTACTCGTGGCTTCGGCCCTCGAACACGTACGGGATGGTGAAGCCGAGTCGCTCGTTCTTGACGTACGAGTAGACCCGCTTGTCGCGCTCGAGCATGTCGGCGAGGGCTTCCTCCCAGGTGTTGCCACGCACCCCGTCGAGAACGACGTGGTTGAGATGCGACTTCTCAGGCGGAGGATCCATCACTGCCTTGCGGGTCAGGTAGCGGACGTCATCCGTGGATCCCTCGCGGTCCATGCGTCGGACGACCGGCATGAGTACCGGAGTGCGGTTGTCCTGCAGCCGGATGATCGAGGAGTAGACCTTCTCCGCGGCCCGCGCGCACGCCTGCGTCAGCAGCAGGTGCCCCTTCGTCACCTCGGGGTCCGTGGTGACCCACTCCTCCAACCACTGCTTGCAGATGTCAACCAGCTGGGGGAACAGCCACGGTCGCTCGACGCCCGCGTGTGCCGCGAAGTAGCGCTCCTCTACGATCAGCCGCTTGGCGATGGAGTAGGCGATGCGCTGGGGACGCGCGAGACGAATGTCCTCCAGGTCGACGTCGCTCGCCGCGCCCACCACGCCCTGGTTCTGTACCCACAGGGCGACCTCGCGCTGGTCGAGGTGTAGGCGGGACTCGGCCGTGAAGTCGGCGTGCAGCGTCTCATCGGGCAGCTCGACGCGGTAGCCGTCCAGCTTCGGAAAGCGAATCGCGAGATGCGACCGTTCGGGTAGCGCGCGGACCTCGACCGCCGGCCGGGTCAACTTCGGCTTCGGCATGGCCCGGTCGCTGGGGATGAACGCGAACGGGACGCCGTACACCTCCGCGTACTCCGGCTCGAAGCGGCCCTCGGCGTTCGCCGCGTAGCTGCGCCGGCGGAGCCCGCGCCCGACCACCTGCTCGCAGAGCAGCTGGCTGCGGAACGGTCGTACACCGAGGATGTGGGTGACGGTGTTGGCGTCCCAGCCCTCCGTAAGCATCGCGACGGACACGACGCAGCGGATGTGCTCTCCCAGCTTACCCTTCTTGCCGATGGTGTTCATCGCCTCGCGCAGCAGGTCGCCGTCGGTGAGGGAGTCGACGTCCGCGCCGGGGTTCCGCAGCCGATATTCCTGCTTGAACGCCTCGATCTCGCGAGCGGCGTCCTTGCGGAACTCTGGGCCGAGCGGGCCGCCGGATTCCAGCGCTACAGAGTCGACCAGGATTGTCCGCTGACGAGGTGTCCAAACGCCGTCATCGACATTGCTCAGCAGCGGCAGGTTGCCTGCGGCGAGGCGAGTCGATCCGTCGGGGTGCTCGACCTCGCGGCCGGCGATCCAGTCGAACACCCACTTGGAGACGATCGTGTTGGGGCAGACCACGATCAGCACGGGCGGAGGTTCACCGGCCGCAGCCAG
This sequence comes from Micromonospora sp. C95, assembly GCF_018070465.1. Classification (GTDB taxonomy): domain Bacteria; phylum Actinomycetota; class Actinomycetes; order Mycobacteriales; family Micromonosporaceae; genus Micromonospora. The sequence continues at coordinate 21,337 of NZ_JAGPXT010000028.1, read as the reverse complement.
CGTTTCCTCGTACCGTCGGTGGTTCTGTTCGTAGCTGCGGTAGAGGCTGCGGAGTGCCCCTTCCAACGTCTCCGGCATCACCCAGCCCTGCGGCCCGAAATCCACGCCCTTGGTGCTCCGACGCTTGGGCAGCGGTGGCTTGATGTTGTCCCAGAGGTTGAGGTACACCGGCTGCCGGGTGGCTGCGTCGTCGTCCACGGGTACTCGCGGAATCTTGACGATGCCGGATTCGATGGCGTCCATCAGCGAGAAGTCACTGACGACCCAGGGGAAGATGTAGCCCTCGTTGTAGCCAGAGCCCTTCAGGTAGTACGGCGTCGCCGAGAGGTCGAACACCGACTTGACCTTCGTCTTGCGGCTCAGATCCAACAGGCCGCGGAACCATACGCGGGCCTCACGGTTGCGCTCCTCGTCTTCCCGGTCGGCCTCGTCGTCGGGGTGCTCCAGGAGCTTGTCCTGATAGCAGTGGTGGGCCTCATCGTTGAGTACGACGATGCCACCCTCGGTGGAGCCGAAGGGCCGCAGCACCCGGTCGGCGACCATCTCCGGGGTCTCCCGAAAGGCATCGGGCATGTCCGGTCGTCCGCCCCGCAGCAGCTTGCGGGTGTTGCTGGAGACGCCCTGGATCTCCTTGGCGTCCCTGGGCAGGAAGGTGTGGTAGTTGACGACCTGGACCTGAGCCTGGAGCAGCGGCTCCCACAGGTCCGACGGAACGAGGTCCCGCTCCCGGTAGTAGTTGTCGTCCCGTTCGGGGTGGAGGACGCCGAGGCGGTCGCGGATGGTCACCCCAGGCGCCACGACAAGGAAGCGCTTGGCGAACCGCGTGTCCCGCGGCGTCATCACCTTGTTGATGGTCTGCCAGGCGATCAGCATCGCCATGACCACCGTCTTGCCGGACCCCGTCGCCATCTTCAGCCCGACCCGCGGCAGGCCGTCGTTGTGCAGCCGATTCTCCGGCTCCAGGCGTCGCCGATAGTCGGCCGTGCCGTGGCGCCCAGCGACCTCGGCGAGGAAGATTGCGGTCTCGACCGCCTCGCGCTGGCAGAACAGCACAGCGTCATCCCGATGCGGACCGGGCGCCCAGTGCGCAAGCAGCTTCCTGGTGTACGGCGTGACGCCGTTCCAGTTGTTCGCGCGCCAGCGCTCGACGGCAAGCCGGATGTCGTTGATCAAAGAGTTCGACTCGCGCCGCTCGCCGGCGACGTCGAAGTCGAAGGCCTGCTGAACGGCACCCTTGCGTCCCTTCTTGCTGACGGGGACCGGGATGAACGACTCGCTCGGCCGGCGACCGGGAAGGAGTTTCCCTGTAGGACCATGTTCGCCGATCTCGAAGTAATGCTCGGGAGGGTGATACGGCGAGTTGATGATCGGGTTGCTGAGGTCCGCGACGGAGGAGCTAGACATATCAAACCTTCGGTCGGGTGCTTAGTTCGGCAGACGAGCGAAACAGCATCAAGAGGCCGGAACGCGGGGGGCAGGCTAGATGAGCCGGGACCGCTTGGTTGGGTTTCTCGTCTCTGGGAAAAGATTGAGTTGCGCCGGCCGATCGGCAGGCGTCGAGCAGCGTCAGCTGGGCGAGATCAATCATTGGTCGCCTCCCAGAGCCCGACTTGGCCGTCGTCCGTCACCAGGAAGACGTCGATCCGCATGTTCCGGAGGGTGCCGGCAGTCTCCGACAGCTGCGACCGGTAGCGCGGCGCGTCCGGGAATGCCATAGCGACCTGGTCGCCGCTGTGCTTCTCGCGTAGCCGCAGCGCCTTCACCAATGCGTCGGCATACCAGTGTTTCGCCTGGAGCGTCGGCGGTGTCGGCTTTACCTCGCCGGCACGGCGCGGGTCGGCGTACGTCTTCGACGGGTAGCCCTTGACCTCGACGTGGAGGCGCTGCTCGGCCCGCTCGGCGACGACGTCGGTGCCTTGTTGCTTGGTCGCGGTGTCTGCCACCTGGAGCAGTTGCCAGCCCTGCTCCTCAAGCCAACGGCACAGGACCGCCTGGACATTGCCCTCCCAGTCCCAGCTGCGTTCCGAGTCCGGCACTGGGCGCGGCTGCGCCACCGGGCCAGCTGCATCCTGGTTGCGGAGCCGGTTGACGATGACGCCGCTGCTGCGGTCCCGCGTCAGGATGCCAACCGACTCCATCTGCCGGCACCGCTGGTTGATCTGCTGGTGCAGCTTGCCGATCGCGATGGCCAGCTCTGCGTCGGTCATTCCGCCAGGCTGTGCGCGTAGTCGGGTGACGATCTGCTCCTTCAGCGTCTGCTGGCTCACGACGGCTGCTCCCGGTAGGGAAACCGGCACTTCGCTCTGCTCATGCCGACCCCTTGAGGATCCGCAGCCGGTTACCGAAGAGCTGTTCTGCCTCGTCGAGCTGGACTCGCGCCCGCTCGGCCGCCTCGGCCCGCTGCGTGCGGTCAGCGTCGGCGTGCATCTCCAACTCGGCGCTTGCGGCCTTGATGACGATGGCCGGTTCAGTGGTTTCATGCCCGCCCGCGGCGCCGGGGATGTTGGCGGCGAAGCGCCAGAGCAGGCGTGCCACCGGGAGAGTCTGCTCGGGGAGACGGGCGGCCTGCTCCGCGACCTGGATGGCGGCGGTCAGGAAGTCGACCCGCGGGCTCAACGGCCCGACGATGCGCCGCTCCAGCGGCCATGTCGACACGGCGAGCAGACCTCGGGCGGGCGTCAGGTGCTCGGCGGTCAAGGCTGAGCAGAGGTAGTACGGCCGGGAGTGCCGTGCCGTCCGGAACGACCGCTCCTCGTCCCGGCGCAGGTGCGTCAGCTTGCCGGTGGCGAATGTGGTGCCAGCGACTCCGAGAAAGGCGTTTTGGACCTCGGTGATCAGCTTAGGTGCCGCTGAGGCGGAGAGCAGGGTGAGGGCATGGTGCACCTGGTCCCGCAGTGACACCAGCGGCGACTCCACCGAGGCAAGTTGCCCGTCGGCCTGCTTGGTCAGAACACCGAGGGCCTGCTCCCAGTCGCGCTCGGCGGCCCGCAGCTCGGCACGCAAGGCCGTTGCCTGAGCGCCATCGCGAGCCATCACAGCCCGCCGGACGGCAGCCCGCAGGGTGCCGATCCGACGTTCGATGTTGTCAATGGGCTCCGCCACGCCCAGCATGCTACAAGTTCCAGTCTTTTCCAGTAAAGCCCCAACTCGAATTTCATTGACGAGCGGAACATTACTTCGCCGAGCACCTGGAAGGGAGACCCGGACGGGTGATGACCACCCTCTGCTCGATCAGGTCTTCGACCTTTTGGCCGAGACGATGCAACAGCTGAGGTAGCCAGCGTTGATCGGAGATAGCAGAACTGTCCGGCATACGACAATCTTTGCCTCAGCTGTCGGACATGGGGTTCATTTCGCCCTGAATGCACGCCTGGCGGGCGCTTGAATGGATGCGAAGTCCCCGGCTCGCTGGCTAGAGTTTCGGCTCCGCACTTATCTACCCCTTAGGACAGACGTGGGAATTGTCGGCCAACCGAAGCCGACCCTGATCATGCATTTTACGCACGTCGACAACCTGCCGCGCATCCTGAAGGCCGGCCGGCTCTTCTCGGACAGCAGCGTGGGCCCGCAGTTGGCGGCCGACGTAGGCGCCGTGGAGATCAAGGCTCGCCGACGGCATCGGCCGGTCCCCTGCCCACCGGGCGGCTTCGTCGCCGACTACGTGCCGTTCTACTTCGCCCCACGTTCCCCCATGATGCACCGGATTGCGTGCGACCATCGGGACGGGAAGCCGGGCTGCTACCCGGGAGGGGACGACCCGCTCGTCTACCTGGTGAGCACGGTCGAGCGGGTTCATGCTGCCGGCCTCCGGTGGGTGGCGAGTGACGGCAACTGCGCCGTCGGACTCACCACCTTCTCGACCGAGGTAGATGAGCTGGCGGCTCTCGTCGACTGGTCTCTGTTGAAGGCGGAGATCTGGCGAAACATCCCCGAAGACATGGACCGGATGCGCCGACGAGCGGCCGAGTTCCTGGTGCATCGTGAGTTTCCACTCCACCTGCTCGTCGGTTACGTCGTACGGACGGCAGATCGACAGGAACAGGTGAGGCAGGTTTTCCGGGACGCTGGCATGATCGAGCCGTACGTCCGTGTCATACCGGACTGGTACTACGGGTACAAGCGGAGGGAGGTGCGTTGATGATCATCCTGAGTCATGGCAACCTACTGACCGCCGAGGCCGACGCGTTGGTCAACACCGTCAACACGGTCGGAGTGATGGGCAAGGGCATCGCTCTCCAGTTCAAGCGCGCCTACCCGGCCAACTACGCGGCCTACCGCGCGGCCTGCGCAAAGAATGAGGTCCGGCTGGGCCGGATGTTCGTGTTCGACTCAACCCGCCTCGGTTCCCGCAGATACGTGATCAATTTCCCCACCAAGGCCCACTGGCGGGCCAACTCGAAGCTATCCGACATCCAAGCCGGCCTCGCTGATCTCGTCCGCGTCGTGCGCGAACGGCAGATCACCTCGATAGCGGTGCCCGCCCTGGGCTGCGGTAACGGCGGGCTGGACTGGGACGAGGTCCGACCAGCTATCGAGCAGGCTTTCGCCGAGCTTCCCGAGGTGCAGGTGCTGCTCTTCCCACCGGAGGGGGCACCGGATCCGGCCGAAATGCCGGTAACCACCGAGAAGCCCTCGCTAACCCCCGGGCGAGCCACCATGCTGCGGGCCATTGACGGCTACCTGCAACGAGCACGGGCTCTCGAACCCCGCGACGGTGTCACCCTCCTGGAGATCCAAAAGATCGCCTACTTCCTCCAGGTCCTGGGGCAGCCGCTGCGTTTGGAGTTCGCTCGCGGTCGGTACGGCCCGTACGCCGAGAACCTCAACCATGTCCTCGACCGGTTGGAAGGGCACTACCTCACCGGCTTCGGCGACCGGTCGGCACGGGTCGAGGAACTCCAGCCGATCCGGCTCACCGCCGACGCCACCGAAGCGGTCGCAAGTTGGTGGGCGGCCCAGGGCTCGGCACCGCCCGACGCCCTGGAGCAGCTCTCCCTGCTGGTCGACGGCTTCGAGGCCCCCTACAGCCTTGAGTTGCTGGCCACCGTGCACTACGCGGCTACGCAGCATCCGCCGACCAGCGACCTCGCCGAGTTGACCGAGCGGGTTCGCAGTTGGAGTGGCCGCAAAGCACGCCTCTTCACACGCCCGCACATCAAGCTGGCCTATGACCGGCTACAGACCGCCGGCCTCCTACCTGCACTGAATCCGGCCTGATCGTCGCGGTGTCGAACCGGCAAAACCGTGAGATCAGCAGGAACAACAAGAAGTGGTTGGTTCGCGGGTGACGGATCTTGAGCGGGGTGTCTACGAGCATCTGGTCACGCGCGACCTGACCGACCGACTCCAGCGGGTTGACGCCACACTGATCCAACACGGGAAACTCGACCCCACCGACGCCCCTGATGCGCTCGCCGGTCACATCGCCACCTTGACCCACCGTGCCCTGCAAGCTGTCGGCGGCGACGACAGGCTCCACCGCCAGGTTGAGCTGACCAACCGCATCGCCGAAACGATCGCCGCGCTGAGCCCGCATGCCGCCACCATCGATGACCAGGTCACCGATGCCAAGCACCTTCTGCACGCCATCGCCGCCCCGCCCACCCCACCCGCGCAGCCCACCTTCCCGGTGCGCCCCACCACCCCGCTCTCGTCCGGTGCGTTGCTGGTCAACGGCCGTCACCAACCGCGCATCGGCCACGAGGTCACCCACGAGATGGCTTCCGCAGACCAGGTCGATCTGCTCTGCGCGTTCATCAAGTGGCATGGCCTGCGCATCATCGAGCCGGCCATCCGCGACCTGATCGAGCGTGGCGGCCGTCTCCGCGTCATCACCACGACATACCTCGGCGCGACAGACCAACGCGCCCTCGACCGGCTAGCCGAGTTGGGTGCCGAGATCAAGGTCTCCTACGAGACCAGGACCACTCGGCTGCACGCCAAGGCCTGGCTTTTCCGCCGCAGCAACGGCATGACCACCGCGTACGTCGGGTCGTCGAACCTGTCCAAGGCGGCGCTTGTCGACGGGCTGGAGTGGAACGTCAGGATCTCCAACGTCGAGCAGCCGTACGTCATCGACACGTTCACCGCCACGTTCGAGGACTACTGGCACGATCCGGCGTTCGAGGGTTACGAGCCGGGCCGGGACGGCGAGCGGCTGCGCACCGCGCTGCGCGGGGAGCGGCGCGACGAAGCGCCGACGGAGATCGCCAACCTGGATGTGCGGCCGTACCCGTACCAGGCAGAGGTGCTGGCCGACCTGGACGCCGAGCGGAAGGTGCACGGGCGCTGGCGGAACCTGGTGGTGATGGCCACCGGTACCGGCAAGACGGTGGTGGCGGCGCTCGACTACCGCCGGCTGCATCGGAAGAAGGCCGTCGACTCGTTGCTGTTCGTGGCGCATCAGGAGCAGATCCTGCGGCAGAGCCTGGCGACGTTCCGGCAGGTCATGGGGGACGGTAGCTTCGGCGAGACGCTCGTCGGGGGCCGGGAGCCGCAGCACTGGCGGCACGTCTTCGCCTCGATCCAGTCGCTGCACCGGCGGGAGATCGACCCCGAGGCGTACGACATGGTGATCGTCGACGAGTTCCATCACGCGGAAGCGCCGACGTACGCCAGACTCCTCACCCGACTGACGCCGCGCGTACTGCTGGGATTGACGGCGACGCCCGACCGCAGTGACGGCGGCGACGTGCGGCGGTGGTTCGATGGTCGCGCGGCCGTTGAGCTGCATCTGTGGGAGGCGTTGGAGCGGCAACTGCTCGCGCCGTTTCAGTATTTCGGGCTGCACGACGACGTCGACCTGTCGCAGCTTCGCTGGAAGCGCGGGCAGGGGTACGACCCGGCGGAGCTGGACGGCGTCTACACCGGCAACGACGCGCGGGCGCGGATGGTGCTGCGGGCGGTACGGGACAGCGTCGATGTCGACCGGATGCGGGCGCTCGGGTTCTGCGTGAGCATCGGGCACGCCGAGTTCATGGCTGACTGGTTCAGCAAGCATGGTGTGCCGTCGGCAGCGGTGACCTCCCGGACGGTGGATCGGCAAGCCCTGCTGAAAGACTTCAAGGACGGCACGCTCAAGGTGCTGTTCACCGTCGACCTGTTCAACGAGGGTGTCGACCTGCCGATGGTCGACACGATCCTGATGCTGCGGCCCACCGAGAGCGCCACGATCTTCCTTCAGCAGCTCGGCCGCGGCCTGCGCCTGGACGACGACAAGCCGTGCCTGACCGTGCTCGACTTCATCGGCGGGCAGCACGCCAACTTCCGCTTCGACCTCCGCTGGCGCGCTCTGACCGGCGTCAGCCGCCGAGCGATAACCGAGGCGGTACGCGACGACTTCCCGTCCCTGCCGAGCGGCTGCCACATCCAGCTCGACCGGGTGGCCAAGGACATCGTGCTGGCCAACCTGCGCTCGGCGATGCCGACCTCGAAGACCGGGCTGGTGAAGGAGCTGCGGCTGCTCGGGGACGTGAGCCTTGGCGAGTTCCTGCGCGAGGCCGGCGTGCAGATCGAGGACGTCTACCGGTCGGCGAGCATCGGCGGGTGGACCGGGCTGCGGCGGCTCGCCGGGCTGGAAGCCGCACCGGGCGGTGCGGACGACCGCGAGTTGGGTCGGGCCATCGGGCGGATGCTGCACCTGGACGACCCGGACCGGCTCGACCTGCTGGCCCGGGTGGCGGCCGGTGAGCGACCGGCGATCGGACGGCGCTGGGACATGCTGCACTTCGACCTGTGGGGAGCGAACGCGCCGCTGAGCCAGCGCGGGGAGCGGCTGACCCGACTCTGGGCCGAGCCGGCGCGCTGCGCGGAGCTGCGGCAGGTGGCCGAGGTGCTGCGCGAGCGGATCCACCGGGTGACGGTGCCGGTCGACGGGTTGCCGCTGAACGTGCACGCCCGGTACAGCCGCAACGAGGCGTGCGCTGCCTTCGGTATGCCGAACCCGGGATCACTGCGGGAAGGGGTGAAGTGGCTGCCGGACGCCAAGGCCGACATCTTCTTCGTCACCCTGGTCAAATCCGAGCAGCACTACTCCCCCACCACGATGTACGCCGACCGGGCCGTCACCGACACGCTGTTCCAGTGGGAGTCGCAGAGCACCACGTCATCGGCGTCAGCGACCGGGCAGCGCTACATCCACCACGTCTCACGCGGCTCCACCGTGCATCTGTTCGTACGGGAGACGAGGATCCCGGACCGCGACCTGGGCGCGCCGGCCTACCTGTACGCCGGCCCGATGACGTACCAGGAGCACACCGGCGACCATCCGATGCGGATCGTGTGGCGGCTACGCCACCCGCTACCCGCCGACATGTTCGCCGCCGCCCGCGCCATCGCCGCGTAAGCCTGTGTTGCTACGGAACCGGCACGACTTCTCTCACCAACGCCTGCATCCGAATGCGGTCTGCCGTGCTGGTAGACATCTGCTTCAGGCCGGCAGCTTGGGGCGCACCGAAGAAGCGGTGCAGTACCTCAGCGCCCTGACGGCCGGTAACGCTGCCCGGCCAGTTCCCGACCCGCAGCCCGGCCGCATAGGCCGCGTTGATGAGTCGCCACAGATCAACCGCGTCCTTCGCCGCGAATCGTCCCCGATAAGCGAGGGCCTTCAGACAGAGCGCTGAGGCCACGTCCGGCAGCATGACGCGCAGGCCGAGCGGCTCACCGCTGGTGAGCTGGACGTGGACGTCGAGTAACTCGGCAGGTCGATGCAGCGCAAGGACGAGGCCGGGCACCTCGTCGACCACCAGCTCACCGTGTCGTTGGTTGGGCACCAACGCACCCCGGTAGGACGGCGCAAGGATGTCGACCACCAGCGTCAGCGGCCCATGGGGATCTTCAACCTCACGCATGAAACGGTTGGCTGCCTCCCGAGATGTGTAGCCGCGCTCGACGAGTTCCGCTGGCAGGCGAGGGTCAGCGACGACGGTGGGCAGGGCGGCGAAGTCGGCGTCTGCCGTCTCGCGCAGTGGCACCTGTGCGGAGACGCCGTGCAGCGCGACAAGCAGGGTGACCATGTGACCGCCGACGATCCGGTGGTCGAGTTCGAGCGCGGTGGTGATCTCCGCGAGGTCGGCAAGGGTGAGAAATCCGGCGTCTGCGGCGCGGCTGGTCGAGACGAGCGAGACGGAACGCGGTGCCACTGGGGCTGGTCCGGTCACGCCGCGTGCCTCTGGTCATGGTGGCGTTGACGCAGCATGTTCCACACGCGCTGTGCCGCCTCTTCGTTGTCGGGGCCGGGCGAGCGCCGGACGTCCCAGAGGACCTGGAGCGGATCGACGAGTGGGAGGCCGGGTGCCGCCTTGCCGGGCGGCGGCCACAGGCCGGGATCCCTCGGCACCGTGAGTTCGAGCGTCGCCTCCTCATCGCCAGCGGGAACGAAGCCCACATCGGCCAGGTTCACGCCATTGCGGGCGTAGAGGATCGCGCGCGGCGGGGCACGCCATGGAGCGATAATGTCCGCCGCGACGTCGCCGGACACCACGACGCCAGCAGCATCTGTTTCCGCGACCAGTTCGACGACCGTCCGGGCCTGCTCAACCGCTGACGCCAGGCCGTACCAGTAGGTGCTGATGCCCCCCGGCCCCGGATAGGTCGACAGCCACCACAGGATCGCCTCGTCAAGATCCCGCACGACCCAGCCGCTCGGCGTGCGGCGCACGAGGTCTTTGTCAGTCAGTGCAGCCAGCGCCTGGGAGACCCGTGGTTGGGAGACGCCGACAAGGGCGGCCAGTTCCTGCTGGGTCGCGTACGGCTGTTGAATCAGCCGGCGGACCAGGGTGAAGGTGCCCCACGGGACCCGACCGCGCTTGGCAGTTCGCTTCACTGCCTCTGTTGGGGGCCGCAGCGTGACCCGTTCGCCGTCAAGGCGCAGTACACCCGTCACCTGCCGCTCGCCGTCGATCAGCCAGGACCAGCCGGCGGCCTCGACTGCTTCCCGCACTGCGACCGTCGCCGACGGGACGATGACCAGGCACGGTCCGGGGTGGCGGTCGATCGTCGTGGCGATGTCGCGCGGGGTCAGCGGAACCGGGGAGGCGATGACGGTCACCGTGACTCGGGCATCGACGTAGCCCAGCTCAGCCCGGTCGGCTCCGCGTGGCACGAGCGTGACCCCCGCTTCAGCCAGAGCGCGCCAGACGGACGACGATATAAGCATTACCCAACCCCCTTGGTTAATACTTATACACCCTGCTCACCTGCGTCTCCACCAAGTTGCAGTGGCGAGTTCGCAAGTATCGGTGCGTGCTAGGTCAGGCTGACGGAGCGGGCGAGTTTCACCGGTCGTCAGCCGCGCCGGCCGTCACCGCGCAGCGCCCGCAGCAGCTTCACCGCTGCTCGCGTGCGCTCGTACCGGACCTCATGCCCTTCCCGCCGCGACACGACGAGCCCGGCCCGGCCCAGCCGCCCCAGGTGGTACGAGACGGTGGCCGGGCTGATCCCGTGCCGCGCCGCCAGTTCGGTGGTGGTCAGCGGCGTACCCAGGTCGGTCAACAGAGCGGCCCGGCGCGCGCCGAGAAAGCCGGTCTCCTCGCTGGCCGGCGCGGGCAGCGACCACACCTGACCTCGCCCCCGCGCCGGATAGCCGACCATGATCAGGCCGGGTGCGCCCAGGTACACCGCTGGGCGGGGCAGGAACGCCGACGGGGTCAGGATGAGCCCGTGGGCCGCGTCGAGGGACAGGTCGGCGGGCGAGTCGAGGGTGAGCTGGCGGCCGTCCCAGGTCAGCCTCGGGTCGAGGGTACGGACGATGTCGGCGAGGCCGGTCCGGGTGGCCAGTGTGGCGCGGTGGCGGATGTCCTCGTCGAGCACCCGGTGCAGGGTCGGCCAAAGCTCGGCCTGGGTGTGTCGCCAAAAGCGGGCGAGCTGGTCGATAACCCGGGTGAGCAGCGCCGTCTCGCCGCGTCGGGCAAGGAACCGGGCGACCGTGGCCGGCAATGGTGGGCGGGGGTCGCGTCCGGTCGGGCTGCGTTCCAGCAGGGCTGGCGGGGGCGGGCCGATCCGGAACGCCGTCCGCAGCTGCCGGCGGACGTCCTCGGCGGTGGTCGCCGCCACGGCCGCGAGTTCCTCGTCGAAGGTGGGCTGGTAGCTGCCGGGCAGCGGGGACAGAAAATCCGGGATGTACGCGGCGGCCCCGTTGACCAGCGCGAACAGCACGTCGACCGAGCCCGGGTCGAGGGTACGCCGGGTCTGGCTCACCCAGCTGCGGGCGTACGGTGCCCGCTCGGGGTGGGCGAGCACCTCCAGAGCGTTTGTGACTTCCGTCAGCCGCGACAGCGCAAACCGTGACCGGACGAGCCGCTCCGCGTCGACGTGCAGAGTCAACACATCGCCAACATTAGAAGTCCCTCGAATCCTTGGCACCCGCCCTCGCCCCGCTGATCTCCTGACAACTACGGGGAAAGAGTCGCCTCCCGCCGCGGCGAGGGGACACCTTCCCCGAAGTTGCACACCCAGCCGGCCCTGCCACAGCGGCCGGCGTGGACTGGGAGAAGGGGATTTCTGTGTCGTACTCCGAAGGATTGGTGAGGCGGCGGGCGTTGCTGCTGGGGGCGGCGGCCGTGGGTGGCGGTGTCCTCGCCGCCCGGCCCGCACAGGCGCAAACCCGGCCCGCACAGGCGGAAGCCCGGCCTGCGCAGGGGAAGGCGAGGTCCGACTGCTCAAAGATCCGCTCGGTGGGCTGCTTCGAGGTGCTCGCGCTACGCGACGCTGCCGGCCCGTTCTTCCTCAACTACGACGACGCCTTCTCCGGGGCGTCGGGAAATGACTGGGCGGCGGCACGGCGCATCGACCCGGCCGCGTTCGGGCCGGACCGGACGTGGCACCTGGGCTTCCGCTGCTACGCCATTCGCCGTCCCGGCGACCGGTACACGCTTGTGGACACCGGTGTCGGGCCGGAGGGCAGCCCGGCCTCGGCCTGGGCGCCGGTGCCGGGCGCGCTGCCACAGGTGTTGGCCGGCAACGGGATCGATCTGCGGCGGGTGGACACGGTGGTGCTGACGCACCTGCACGAGGACCACGCCGGCTGGGCGGTCACGGCCGAGGGCGTGCCGATGTTCCCGCACGCACGGTACGTGGTGCAGCAGCGTGAACTCGACGCGCTGGAGGCGGGCGGCAGCGAGATGCTGGGGTACGTGGTGCGGCCGTTGCGCGCGGCGGGGCAACTGCACCCGGTGGACGGTCCGGTGGTGCTGAGCGGCGACCCGGCGAAGGCTGGCCGGCGTACCCTCGCCGGTCGACGTGGTGACCGCATCCGGGTGGTGCCCACTCCCGGCCATACCCCCGGACACCAGTCGGTGCTGGTGGAGGGTGGCCGTCACGACCAGGTGGTGATCACCGGCGATGTGCTCGTCCACGCCGTCCAGGTCGTCGACCCGGACGTGGCCTACCGGTACGAGGCGGATCAGGACGAGGCCCGGCTGACCCGCCGCAGCCTGCTCGACACGGCCCGGCGCGAGCGCGCGGTCCTCGCCACCGCGCACCTCAACCGCCCGTTCGTCGAACTCGACTGAATCGACGACCACCCGATCGGCGTCGCCGGAATACCCGGTCTCGAATTCCGCAAAAGGTGGTCGATCGACCCGTTCTTGCTGATCGATGGCGGTAGAGGGTTGCCTGATCGAGGGCGACGTGCACAGGATACGGGGACGCTCGATCAGCGTGCGTAGATCCACCGGTGCCTGGGCCACCCCGGGCCGGTGGTCTTCCACCTATGAGGAGGTTTCGTGGCACGACGCCGCTTCGCGGGGATAGCAGCCAGCGCCATCGTCCTACCGTTACTCGTCATCGCTCAGCCGACCGCCGCCTCGGCCACCCCGGAGGCCGCGACCGTCAAGCCGGTGCCGGCACCGGCCACCGGGCTGGCCAGCGATGTCCGGGAGCTGACCCGCAAGGACTTCACCTTCAACGGCCAGCGCCTGGAGGCGCCGACCCAGTACCAGCCGCGTACCCAGGCCCGGTCGACGGCTGCGGCGGCCGAGACGCCGCCGGTCGGCACGGTGCGGCAGTGGCTCGCGCTTGACGACTACCAGGGCATCATCTACCTGAAGGACTACACGCTGCGCGGCGTGGGCGACAACATCGAGGTGTGGGTCGCCAACGACACGGAGTTCCCGGAGGGTGACTGCCGCCGGCAGATCCCGAACTCCACGGTGGTCACCGACGAGCAGGTCGCGGGCCTGGTCAACGAGTTCGACACCAACATGTACCCGAAGTCGACCGCCGCGTTCAGCACCCCGCCGGAGCGGGACGGCAGCAACGCGCAGATCGACGGGGACTTCACCGGTGCCGGCAACCGGACGGTCACCCTCGTCGACAACGTACGCGACGACAACTTCTACGACTTCCCGGCCGCCCCCAGCTACATCGCCGGGTTCCACTTCTCGCTCTTCAACGAGCTGCTCGACCGCAACATCATGACTGTCGATGCGTTCGACTGGGCGCACCGCACCGGTGCGAACCCGCCGAACGAGCCGACCGACGACCTGTGCACCAGCCGGCCGGCCCGCCCGCAGCTGTACGAGGGCACGTTCATCCACGAGTGGCAGCACCTGGCGCACTACTACACCGACCCGTTCGAGACGACCTGGCTGAACGAGGGTCTCTCCGACTTCGTGCAGACGCTCGCCGGGTACGTCGACGCCACGGCCCGGGTCGACGAGCCGGGCACGGACAGCCACCTCTACTGCTTCCAGGGCTTCGGCATCGTCCAGACGGACTACAACACGAATCCACGGGACTGCGGTGGCCCGGAGAACTCGATAAACCTGTGGAACGAGGGCAGCACGTCGAGTGGGGTGCTGGCCGACTACGGCAACGTCTACTCGTTCGTGCTGTTCCTCTACGACCGCTACGGCCTGGACTTCATCTCGCGGCTGCACCGCGACGGTGAGCTGCAGGGCTTCGCCAGCCTTGAGGCTGCGCTGAAGGCCGAGGGCGTCAAGGACATGTACAAGGTGATCCACGACTACCAGACGATGAACCTGGTGGACCGGATCGTCGGCAACTCCAGGCTGGGCATCATGCTCGGGGTGGACAAGCGCCGGGTCACCACGGCCAGCCTCGACGCCACCGTTAACCTGGCCAACCCCGCCTCGTACGCGGCCGGCGGCGCGGCACCCAACGGCGCCGACTACGTCACGTTGCAGAAGGCCAACGGCAAGCCGCTGGGCCTGGGCGACCTGCGTTCGATCAAGTTCCAGGGCGCGAAGACGCTGCCGCCGGTCCCGCTGGCCTGGCAGGTCGTCAGCGACGACCCGGATCGCAGCGGAAACCCGGTGCTGTGGTCCGGCAACGGCAACAGCCTGGACGTCGCGGCGGTCACCCCGGTGACCGTGCCGGCCGCCGACCCGACGCTTACCTTCCTGGCGAAGTACGGTGCCGAGGCCGGCTACGACTACGGCTACGTGAGCGTCTCCACGGACGGCGGCGAGACCTACACCGTCATCCCCGGTGAGGAGACCGTCGCCGGTCCGCTCGGCCCGGCGCTGAACGGCACCACCGACGGCTTCCAGCCGCACTCGTTCGACCTGTCCGCGTACGCCGGGCAGGACGTGCTGGTCAGCTTCCGGTACGTCAGCGACGGCGGGGTCAACGAGGGCGGTCTGCTGATCGACGACATCGCGGTCGGCGGCACGCTGGTCAGCGACGGTTCGAGCCTGGAGCCGTTCGACTCGCCGTCGGAGATCAACCCGACGCCGGTGGCGAACTGGAACGTCCGCTTCGTCGGCATCAACGAGAAGCTGAAGCTGGCCTACCAGGTGGAGGTCGACGGCAAGTCCAACTTCACCCTCGGTCTGATCCAGACGGCGCTGCTGTCCGCCTTCCCGAAGGTGGTCGCCATCGTCGCCTACGACGAGCCGACCGAGCAGGTCACCCAGTACGCCCCGTACACCCTCAGGGTGAACAACGTGGCGCAGCCCGGCGGCACTCCGCTGAGCTGACCTGAGCAGGAACTCCCGGTGCCGCCCGGCGCGGCACCGGGAGTTCTCTGTTTTCGCCGGGCGAAGCTGCCGGATCCGGCGACGCGGCCCGGCGGCGGTCCCTAGCCTGACGGGCAGGGGCATCGTCGGGGCGAGCAGCGGGGGACACCATGACCAACGCGATAGGTGACGCACTTGATGGCGTACAGGAGGTCGAGTTGACCGTGACCGGCCGCAGGAGCGGGCGGCAGATCACCCATCCGGTGTGGTTCGTGCAGGAGGACGACAACGTCTTCCTGGTACCGGTGACCGGCTCGGACAGTCAGTGGTACAAGAACGTCCAGCAGACCCCGATGGTCCAGTTGGCCGTCGACGGCACCTCGTTGAGTTCGAGCGCCACCCCGATCACCGAGGCCGACCAGGTCGACCACGTCGTGGCGATGTTCCGCGACAAGTACGGTGCCGACCAGATCGCCTCGTTCTACCCGAAACACGACGTCGCCGTCCAGGTCCCCCTCGGGTAGCTGTCGCAGATCCGGGTTACCTTGCCGCGATGGAGCAGCGTCTCAGTCTGATCACGCTCGGCGTGACCGACCTGGCCCGGTCCCGCGAGTTCTACCGTCAGCTCGGCTGGCAGGGCCAGGAGGTCGAGCAGACCGTCTTCTTCCAGGCCGGCGGGCTCGCCGTGGTGCTGTGGGCGCGCCGGTCGCTGGCCGAGGACGCCGGCGTCGAGGACCGGGACGCGGGCGGGTTCGCCGGGGTCGCGCTGGCACACAACGTACGTGAGCGCGCCGAGGTGGATCAGCTGATGACCGCCGCCGCCCAGGCCGGGGCCGCGGTCACCCGACCGGCCCGCGACACGTCCTACGGCGGGTACGCCGGCTACTTCACCGACCCGGACGGTCACCTCTGGGAGATCGCCTGGAATCCGGGCTTCCCGATCGCCGCGGACGGCACGATCACCGTCCCCGACTTCGGCACACCCTGACAAGACGGCGACCCGGCGACATGTCACAGCGACATGAATACGTCCGTGTGCCAGGGATCAGCGGCGGCCGACGCCGACAGGGTCAGCGCTGACTGCGTCGGCGTGGCATGCTCTGCACGCCATTTAGGTGATCGAGGTGTCGTTGTGGAGCTACGCAGGAATCGACGTTCGCTGGCGCTCGGGGTGCTGCTGCTCGCGTTCGGGGTGTCCCTCCTGCTGGGCTCGCCCGGGATGGGCGCATCGATCTTCGCCGGAGCCGCGCTGCTGACGGGTGGTTGGATCACCGCTCGGTCGCTGCGACCGTTCCGATTCCGGATCGGCCCCGACGGGCTGGACCTGAGGGTCGCCGGGCTCAACCGGTTGGTGTCGTGGGCCGAGATCGACACGATCGTTTTGGGGCAACCCGCACGGGCAGCGGCCGCGGGACCGGCTGCTCCGTCGTTGCTGCTGGTCCCGGGCGTCGGGTCGACAATCGACCGTCCGCTCGTCGGGCGGAGCCCGGTCGACGACCGACCTGCCCTGGTACTGCTCAACCTCGCCGACGTGCGGGAGTCCGCGGACGAGGTGGCCGCCGAGTTGACCCGGATCAGCGGTGGTCGCTTCACCGACGCCCGGCGCAATCGAGCCGAGCTCCGGGAGGGCCAGCCGGAAACGGTCTCCGAGCCGGTCTTCGACACGGTGCTGCGCGGCTATTTCAAGAACATGGTGGACGACCTGGTCCGGCGGGGCCTGGACGCGCTCGCCTCGGGGACGGCGGCGCAGCGTCAGGCGGTCAGGGCGGAGCTGGATCCCACGACGCTCACCGTCGCGCTGCGCGGCTACGACATGGGGCAGGTCGACGCCTACCTGGAACGGCTCTCCGCCGCGCTCGCCAACGAGCCGGAGCGGCCCGCAGAGTAGCCGGCGCAGTCGCAGCTACCGCACGCGGGCGGGGCGGGCGAGGGTCAGCAGCATCAGGAGCGAGGCGGCGGCTGCGGCGCTGAGCACCACGGCCATCGGAATCGCGCTGCCTGCTCCGCCGAGCCCGACAAGTGGGGCGGCGCTGGCCGCGACCACGGCCTGGATGCCGCCGAGCAGCGCCGCGGCGGTGCCGGCGTGAGCAGCGTGCCGGTCCAGGGCGAGGGCGGTGCCGTTGGGCATCACCAGGCCGAGCGAGCCGAGGAAGACGAAGAGGGCGGCGACGACCAGGGGCAGGTTGTCCAGCAGCGCCCCGACGAGCACGCCGAGGGCGGCGAGCAGGCCGAGGGCAAGGCCACTGACCAGCAGCGGGCGTGGGTCGTGGCGGTCGAGCAGGCGGGCGTTGAGCTGACCGACGGCGACGAAGGCGAGCGCATTGGCGCCGAAGACCAGGCTGAACGTGCCGGCGGAGAGACCGAAGACGTCCTGGAGGACGAACGACGAACCGGAGAGGTAGGCGAAGAGTCCGGCGAAGGCGAGACCCTGGGTCAGCGCGTACCCGAGATAGACGCGGTCGGCGAGCAGCGCGCGCCCGGCGGCGGCGGTCGCGGCCAGGCCACCGGTGCTGCGTCGGGTGGCGGGCAGGGTCTCCGGTAGCCGCAGCGCGACGGCGGTGGCGAGCAGGGCACCCACCAGGGCGAGGGCGACGAAGATGGTGCGCCAGTCGCCGACGTTGAGCACCAGGCTGCCGAGGGCGGGAGCGACCATCGGCGCGATGCCGAAGATCAGGACGAGTCGGGAGAAGTACTTCGCCGCGGCCCGGCCGGAGTACAGGTCACGCACCACGGCGCGGGCGACGACCGTGCCCATGCCGCCGGCGAAGCCCTGGGCGAAGCGGGCCACCGCGAGCGTCTCCGCCGACGGCGCGAGAGCGCAGACCAGCGACAACAGGGCGTACGCGGCGACGCCGACAAGCACCGGGCGGCGCCGGCCCCAGCGATCGCTGAGCGGGCCGGTGACGAGTTGACCCAGGGCCATGCCGATCAGGCAGGTGGTCAAAGAGAGCTGGATCTGTGCCTGGCTGGCCGCCAGGTCGCGGGTCATCCCGGGAAACGCCGGCAGGTAGGTGTCAAGCGACAGCGGGCCGATCGCGGTGAGGGAGCCGAGCAGCACCAGCAGTGCGAGCGCGGCGCGGCCGGCGGGTGGGGTGATCCGCTCCGGCGGGCGTACGGGCACGTCGGTCTGCGGCATCGGTGGTCCCCTCGGCGGTCGGCGCCGCCACGGCGTGGCCGGCTGCCGGGGGCGTCCGGCTACGATAGCTCTGCCTACAGAGGTGTTGCAGCGTGGAGGGGCGGCACTGTGACCGACGAAACGCTCGACCAGCTCGGCGACGCGCTCAGCGACCTGCACCGGGTACTCCGCCGCCGGGCCCTCCAGCGGACCGGCCGGGCCGCCCTGCCGGACGCGCAGGTCGAGGTGCTGCGGCTGGTGCAGCGTCAGCCCGGGATCAGCGTCCGGGAGGCCGCCGCGCGTCTGGGCACCGCCGCGAACACGGTGAGCACCCTGGTCGGCGAGCTGACCACCGCCGGTCTGCTGCGCCGGGACCGGGATCCGGCCGACCGGCGTACCGTCCGGTTGGCGTTGACCGAGGTGGCGTACGAACGCATCGCCGCCTACGGGCAGTACCGCCGCGAGCTGCTCGCCGCCGCCCTGGCCGACCTCGACGCGACCGACCGGGAGCGGCTGCGCGCCGCCGTGCCCGCCCTGTCCCGCCTGGCCGACCGCGCCGCCGAGCTGCCCTGACCGCCGTTCCCCGGGCGGTCCGGGGCGGGTGCAGCCGCAAGCCCGATCAGCGCCTCGCTCTGATCACCTCGTACAGGGCGGTCCAGTCCTGGTCGCCGTGTCCGGCCGCGACCGTCCGCTGGTAGTGCGAGCTGACCGCCTTCGGCAGCTCGGCGTCGACGCCGGCTGCTTCGCTGGTCCGCAGGATGTGCTCGGCCGTGGCGCCCATCATCCGTGCCGTGCTCAGGCCACCCGGGTGCTCGCCGGCCTCCAGCGCGTGCGCCAGCTCCAGCCCGTCGCCGACCATCGCCGGGATGTCGGTCAGGGTGGTCAGCGCGCCGGGCAGGAACTCGGCCGCTGGTACGCCCGCCGCGGTGACGAGTGCGGTGGCGTGCAGCAGGCTCGACAGGCAGGTCAGGAAGACGTCAAGGTGTGCCTGGTAGAACAGTTGCGCCAACCCCGGATCGGCGCCCAGGTACCTCGGTTCGCCGATGATCCGCAGCACCGGCTCGCCGCGGTCGTACGCCTCGCGGGCTCCGCTGTAGAAGACGTACGCATCGCCGGTGCCGATCATGGGTGCGGGCACCATCACCCCGCCGGTCACGAACCGTGCGCCGTGACCGGCGGCCCACTCGGCCGCCTGTCGCGAGGTGTCGGGGGTGTCGGAGCTGAGGTTGACCAGGGTGCGGTCGGCCAGGGCCCCGGGCTCGCCGGCCAGCGGGCCGAGGATGTCGTACATCGCCGGGTAGTCGGTGAGGCTGAGGATTGTCAGTTCGCTGGCGGCGACGGCGTCGGCAGGCGTAGGCGCGAGGGTGGCTCCCCGGGTGACCAGGGTGTCGGCCCGGCTCGGGGTGCGGTTCCACAGGGTGACCGGATGTCCGGCGCGCATCAGGGCGGCGGCCATCGCCTGCCCCATCGGCCCGAGACCGATGACCGTGACCGACCGGAGATCGTTGTTCATCGGACACTCCTCAGTTCCTCGAACATGCGGGCGGTGCCGTGCTCCCCGAACCCGGCGGCGAGCTGCCGACGGACCATGTCGTGCACCGGCTTGAGCACCCCGTCGGTGACGCCCTGACCGGTGCTGGCCCGCATCACCGTGCTGAGGGCCGTCTCGGTGAACCGCAGGCTCTGCTGGCCCGGCCCGAGGTAGTCCTGCTCGTCGATGGTCGCGGCGAAGCCGGCCAGTTGCTCGGTCATCGCGGCGAGGAACGGCGCCTGCCGCCGGACGAATTCGCCGGCCGGCACCCCCTCGGAGCCGACCATCGCCGCGCCGTGCAGGAAGCCGGCGAACATCGCGTACATGCCGGCGAGCATCGCTGTGTCGTAGAGCGCCGCCATGCCCGCGTCCGGCCCGAGGTAGCTGCTCTCGCCCCACAGGTCGAGCAGTTGTCGGTGCTGCGCGAAGCCCTCCGGCGATCCGCTGTAGAAGATCGCCGACCCGGGGCCGCCGATCGTCTCCGGGACGGCCATGATCGCACCGTCGAGGAGGTCGATGCCCCGCTCACCGGCCCAGCGGGCGAGGTCACGGGACTGGTTCGGCGTCGTGGTGGTCAGGTTGATCACCGTACGACCGGACAGGCCGGTCGCCACGGGTTCGAGCACCTCGCGTACGGAGGTGGCGTCGAAGAGGCAGACGACGACCGTACGCGTACCGGAGATCGCCTCCTCGACGCGGTCGGCGATGGTGGCGCCGCGTGCTCCGAGGCTCTGGGCCCGGTGGCCGGTGCGGTTCCAACCGACGACCCGGTGGCCGCCGTCCAACGCCGCTGTCGCGAGCGCGCCGCCCATCGTGCCCAGTCCCAGGAAGGTGGTGCTGACGGTCATTCCGATGGTCCCCTGCCTTGTCCGGTGATCTGACGGGCGCGCCGATCACCATGGTTGGCGACCACAATCAGGCGGGCAAGTACCCACTATTTTGTTCAATACTTACCTCAAGGTGAGTATTGAAGATCGAGGGAGGCGGATCCATGGCATCGAGTGAGAGGTGCGGTCCGTACATCTGCGGGATCGACGCGGCGATGGACGTGGTGTCCGGAAAGTGGAAGTCGCTGATCCTGTGGGAGCTGGACAACTACGGCACCCGGCGATTCGGTGAGCTGAAACGGGGCCTGCCCGGAGTCAGCGAGAAGATGCTCATCCAGCACCTGCGGGAGATGGAGCAGGACGGTCTGGTCCACCGCGAGGTCTACCGCGAGGTCCCACCCAAAGTGGAGTACTCCCTGACCGAGCACGGCCGGTCCCTCAACGAGGCGCTCGGGCCCTTGGGCGAGTGGGGGCAGCGCCGCGCCGAGCGCCTGGCCGCCGAGACCCCCACCGCCTCCGCCTGACCGTGCCCCCCGTCACCCGCCGGCCAGGTCCGCCCACCACCCAGCACCTCGCGCCCTCACCCCCGTCACCACCCGGCAACTTCGGGGAAAGTGCGGCGTCACCCCCGCCACCACCCAGCAACTTCGGGGAAAGTGCGGCCTCACCCCCGCCACCACCCAACAACTGTCTCTTATACACAACTGACGCTGCCGACGACCATATCTGTGTAGATCTCGGTGGTCGCCGTATCATTAAAAACGGGGGGGGGGGGGGGGGGGGGGGGGGGGGGGGGGGGGGGGGGGGGGGGGGGGGGGTGGGGGGGGGGGGGGGGGGGGGGGGGGGGGGGGGGGGGGGGGGGGGGGGGGGGGGGGGGGGGGGGGGGGGGGGGGGGGGGGGGGGGGGGGGGGGGGGGGGGGGGGGGGGGGGGGGGGGGGGGGGGGGG
>NZ_JAGPXT010000027.1 GCF_018070465.1 Micromonospora sp. C95 | reverse complement strand
CCCCACCCCACCCCCACCCCCGGCATCTCTCGTTGATCATGAAGTTGTTGTCGCGCCGCGCTGAGCGGGAAGGCAATAACTTCATGATCAACGAGGTGGGAGTGGGTGGGTGGGTGGGAGGGTGGGGTCAGTCGCGGGTGGGGGTTTCGGCGGCGGTGCGGAGGGTGGGGGCGCTCGCCGGTTCGGCGATGGCGCCGAGTTCCTCCGCGAAGGCCGGGTCCTGGGCGGTCTCCGCGGCCACCAGGGGCTGGTCGGGGGGCATGACGTCGGGGACCTTGGGCACCACGATCACGGCGGTGCCGTAGGCGCAGATCTCCATCCACATCTCGCCGCAGTCGCGACTGTCGAACCGCATCCCCACCACCGCGTTCGCGCCGAGCCGCCGGGCCTCCTCGCCGAGGCGGGCCACCGAGTCGGTACGCCAGCGGGTGAGGTTGTCCGGTGCCATCGGGTCGTACGCTCCACCGCGCAGGTTCTTCACCCCTTCGCGGTACGGGTTGCGGGTCCTGGCCATGGAGGAGACCACCTCGCCGAGGATCTGGCGGATCTCGTAGCCGGGAAGTTGATCCGTCGTCACGACCAGCACGTTTCCGATGCTGGCAGGCCCAGGTGCGGCACATCGTGAGCCCTGTTCACCTGCTCGGATGCTGAAAAACCGCGCGGCGCGGACGGCAGGCGCAGGGCCCACCATCCGCGCCGCCACGGGCGCTAAGGCGTCAGACGCCGGAAACCGACCGGATCCAGGCACGGTTGTACGCGACGCTGCCGTAGTTCTGGATGCTCTGGCCGTCCGCGGTGGAGGCCACGCCGACCTGCTGGCCGTTATAGAACTGCGGGCCGCCCGAGTCGCCACGCCAGGCGTTGCCGTTGATCCGGGTGCTCCGGATCGCCTGCCCGCCGTACGCGTCACTCACGTTGGTGCTGGTGACCCGGACGCTCGCGGTCTTGAGTTGGGTCGACGCCGAGCAGCCGCTGTAGCAGGTCATGCCCCAGCCGTAGATCGAGTTGGTCGAGTTGACCGGCGGGTTGCTGGAGGCCAGCGTGACGTAGCTGGTGCTCACCGAGCTGGACAGTCGCATCAGGGCCAGGTCGTACCGGCCGTAGGTGGCGCTGACCGTGCGGGTGACGCCGCCGGAGGAGCGGTAGACGCTGCCCACCCGGACCGACATCGAGCCGCCGAGGCAGTGCCGCGCGGTGAGGACCCACTGCGGGGCGATGATCGTGCCGGAGCAGGTGAACGAGCCGTTGCTGAAGACCGCGGCGGCCCACGGTGCCGAGGAGACGGTGCCGCCGCCGATGATGAGGGGAGCGACGGGTGAGGCGACGGCGCCGGAACTGGCGCCCATCACCGCGGCCATGGCGGTGGCGAGGACCGCGATCAGGGATCGGATGCGCATGGGACTCCTTCGGGTTCCCAGGACCCGGGTTCACCGGGCCGGCCTGCGGGGACGGACGGGGGTGATCCGCCACCGCGACGTCGATACATCGACGCCTGACGATGTACCGTAGGGCCCGGTGAGGTGTTTCACAAGAGGTTGATTGAAACAGGGCGATGTAACAGCTGGATTTCCCGGTGCCGGGCCGCGCACGACCGGCGGCGGTCCTCAGCTGCGCTGTCGCGAAGACGATCGGCCCGGCCGGGGCCGGCCGAAGGGGAGCCGGCAACGAAGCCGTATCGGGATCGCAACGAACCCGTATCGGTCCCGATCTGTCCGTGCGGGTAGGGCGGAGCGGCACTCCAGCGGCGTCCGGCCGGTGCGTCCGGTGCGGCATCTGCCAGGTAGGCTGGCTGCGCTCGCCCGTTGTGGGTCGGCACCCAACTGCGTACACAGTCAGGAGTGCCCAGTGCCTCGCGTCGTCGTCGACGTCATGCTCAAGCCCGAGATCCTCGATCCTCAGGGCCAGGCCGTCGCAAACGCGCTGCCCCGGCTCGGCGTCAACGACGTCGCCTCGGTACGGATCGGCAGGCGGATCGAGATCGACTTTACCGGTGAACCGGACCTGGACCGGGCCCGGGAGATCGCCGACAAGCTGCTCGCCAACCCGGTCATCGAGGACTTCACGGTCCGTCTGGTCGAGACCGACGAGCCAGCGGAAGCCCGGCCGTGACCGCCCGGGTCGGTGTGGTGACGTTCCCCGGCTCGCTCGACGACGGGGACGCCGCCCGGGCCGTACGGATCGCCGGCGCCGAACCGGTCCGGCTCTGGCACGGTGAGGCGGAGCTGCACGGGGTGGACGCGGTGGTTCTGCCCGGTGGCTTCTCCTACGGCGACTATCTGCGCTGTGGCGCCATCGCCCGGTTCGCGCCGGTGATGGAGAAGATCATCGACGCCGCCGGCGGGGGCCTGCCCGTGCTGGGCATCTGCAACGGCTTCCAGATCCTCTGCGAGGCGCACCTGCTGCCCGGGGCACTCACCCGCAACCAGCACCTGCACTTCCGCAACCGCGACCAGATCCTGCGCATCGAGGCGACCGGCACCGCCTGGACGAACACCTTCCAGCCGGGCCAGGAGGTGCTGATCCCGGTCAAGAACGGCGAGGGCTGCTACGTCGCCGACCCGGCGACGCTGGACCAGCTCGAGGCCGAGGGCCGGGTCGTCGCCCGCTACGTCGGCGGCAACCCCAACGGATCGCAGCGGGACATCGCCGCGATCACCAACCAGGCCGGCAACGTGGTCGGCATCATGCCGCATCCCGAGCACGCGGTGGAGGCGCTCACCGGCCCCTCCCTCGACGGCCTCGGCTTCTTCACCTCGGTGCTGAAGCACCTGGTGGGGGCGCCGGCGTGACCGTCCGCGGCGGGATCATCGGTCGGCTCACCCGCCCGTCGGGCGGCGAGCGCAACAAGGAGACGTCATGACCACGCACCCGGACCCGGTGCGGGAGAACCCGGAGACGGCCCCGGCGCAGCTGGCCGCTCCGGCCCGGCACGCCGCCGTCTCGCCGGCCACCGACTGGGCCGACGGGGTGGACACCGTGCCGCGCGCCGCGGGCACCCCGGAGGAACTCCAGCCGTACGCCGAGCTGGGGCTCGCCGACGACGAGTACGACCGCATCCGGCACATCCTGGGCCGCCGGCCGACCCAGTCCGAGCTGGCGATGTACTCGATCATGTGGAGCGAGCACTGCTCCTACAAGTCCAGCAAGGTGCATCTGCGGCAGTTCGGCGAGAAGGCCCCGCCGAGCGACCGGATGCTCGCCGGCATCGGGGAGAACGCCGGGGTCGTGCGGATCTCCGACGAACTCGCGGTGACCTTCAAGGTCGAGTCGCACAACCACCCGAGCTTCGTCGAGCCGTACCAGGGCGCGGCGACCGGTGTCGGCGGCATCGTCCGCGACATCCTGGCGATGGGCGCCCGCCCGGTGGCGGTGATGGACCCGCTGCGCTTCGGCGCTGCGGACCACCCGGACACCGCCCGGGTGCTGCCTGGCGTGGTCGCCGGTGTCGGCGGGTACGGCAACTGCCTCGGTCTGCCCAACATCGGTGGCGAGGTGGTCTTCGACCCCTGCTACCAGGGCAACCCCCTGGTCAACGCGCTCTGCCTGGGCGTGCTCCCGGTCGACCGGCTGCAGAAGAAGGACGCCACCGGCCCCGGCAACGTGGTGGTGCTGATGGGCGCCAAGACCGGCCGGGACGGCATCGGTGGCGTGTCGGTGCTGGCCAGCGCCACCTTCACCGAAGGCAGCGAGCAGCGCCGCCCGTCCGTGCAGGTGGGCGACCCCTTCATGGAGAAGCTGCTGATCGAGGCGTGCCTGGAGCTGTACGACGCCGAACTCGTCGTCGGCATCCAGGACCTCGGCGGTGCCGGCCTGACCTGCGCCCTGACCGAGACGGCCGCCTCCGCCGGCACCGGCATGCGGGTGTGGCTGGAGCGGGTGCCGCTGCGTGAGCCCTCGATGGAGCCGCACGAGATCCTGGCCAGCGAGTCCCAGGAGCGGATGCTTTTGGTCGTCGCGCCGGAGAAGCTGGAGGCGGTGCTCAAGACCGCCGAGAAGTGGGGCGTCTGGGCCACCGCGATCGGCGAGGTCACCGCGCCCGAGTCGGACGGTTCGCCGGGTCGGCTGCACATCACCTGGCGGGACCACCTGGTGGTGGACGTCCCGCCGGGCTCGCTCGTGGACGACGGGCCGGTCTACGCCCGGCCGATGCGCGAGCCGGCGGACCTGATCCTGCTCCAGGCCGACCGGGCCGAGACGCTGCCCCGGCCGGGCGATCCGGACACGCTGCGCGAGACCGTGCTGCGGATGATCGCCTCACCCAACCTCTGCGACAAGACCTGGGTCACCGAGCAGTACGACCGCTACGTGCTGGGCAACACCGTGCTCGCCCAGCCGGAGGACTCGGGCGTGATCCGCATCGACGAGCGCACCGGGCTGGGCGTGGCGCTGTCCGTGGACGGCAACGGCCGGTACGCCCGGCTCGACCCGTACCAGGGCGCCAAGTTGGCGCTGGCCGAGGCGTACCGGAACGTGGCGGTGACCGGCGCGACGCCGATCGCGGTCACCGACTGCCTGAACTTCGGCTCGCCCGAGGACCCGGGCGTGATGTGGCAGTTCGCCGAGGCGGTACGCGGCCTGGCCGACGGCTGCGCCGAGCTGGGCATCCCGGTGACCGGCGGCAACGTCAGCTTCTACAACCAGACCGGGGCGGCGGCCATCCACCCGACGCCGGTCGTCGGCGTGCTCGGGGTGCTGGAGAACGTCGCCGACCGGGTGGCGTCGGGCTTCGTCCCGCGCGCCGGTGCCGATCACGACCAGCTCTTCCTGCTCGGCGAGACGCACGTGGAGCTCTCCGGCTCGGAGTGGGCCTGGGTCGCCCACCAACACCTCGGTGGCGTACCCCCGCACGTGGACCTGGCCCGCGAGAAGCAGCTCGCCGGCCTGCTGGCCGACGCGGCCCGGGTCGGGCACCTCAGCTCCGCGCACGACCTCTCCGACGGTGGTCTCGCGCAGAGCCTGGTGGAGTCCTGCCTGCGCCACGGCGTCGGGGCGCGGATCGCGGTGCCGGAGCGGTTCGAGGGCACCTCGATGCCGTTCGTCTTCCTGTTCAGCGAGTCCGCCGGTCGGGTGCTCGTCTCGGTGCCGCGTGGTCACGAGAAGGCGTTCACCGCGCTCTGCGGTGAGCACGGTGTGCCGTGGGAGCTGATCGGCGTCACCGATCCGACGGCCGGCGCGCTGGAGGTGCACGGCCAGTTCCGGATCGGCCTGGACGAGCTGCGCGAGGCGTACACCGGCACGTTGCCGGCGCTGTTCGGCGGCGTGCAGCCGTTCGAGGTGACCGATCCGGCAGTCGCCGACGTCGTCATCGACGGGCCGACCACCGGCGTCGACGCGGTTGCCGAGGCCGACATCGCACCGGGTATCGAGGTGGCCGACGCGACGACCACCGGACCGGAGCAGACCGAACCGGCCCCGGACGAGGCCGTACCGGTCTCGGCCGAGGCCCCGTCGTCTCCGAGTGAGGAGCCGGCCGACCGGCCGGCTGAGCGGGCCACCCCGCCGGTGCGTGGCGGTCGCGTCGCGGCAACCCAGCCGTCGACCGAGGCCGCCGATCCGGCCGACTCGGCGGGCAGCCAGGAGGCACCCGGGGCGGAGCACGGTGACACCGAGCAGCCCGCCGCACCCGACGAGCGCTGAGGCGCTGGCCGCGGCCGTATCCGCCCAACCGGGGTCGGGGGTCCGGTTCGACTGGGGCCTGGCGGGTGCGGCCGAACTCGGCCGGGTCTGCGCCGCACTGGTGGTGGTGGACGTGCTGTCGTTCACCACCACCGTCGAGGTGGCGGTGGGACGGGGAATGCGCGTGCATCCGTTCCCCTGGGGCGAGCAGGCCGCCGCGTACGCACGCCGGGTCGGCGCGGTCGCTGCCACCGGCCGCCGGCAGGTCACCCGCGACCATCCGTGGTCGCTGTCGCCGGCCGCGCTGAGTCGGGCTCCGGTGGTGCCCGACCTGGTGCTGCCGTCGCCGAACGGATCGGCGATCAGCGCCGCCGCCAGCGCCACCGGGCTACCGGTGGTCGCGGCCAACCTGCGCAACGCCCGCGCCGTCGGGCGTTGGCTGACCAGCCAGGGGTACGGCTCGACGGCCGCCCCGGTCGGCGTGGTGGCCGCCGGGGAACGATGGCCGGACGGATCGTTGCGCCCCTCGGTGGAGGATCAGCTGGGCGCGGCCAGCGTGCTGGACGCCCTCTCCGGAGCGCCGGGCGGGCTCTCGGTGGAGGCGGCGATGGCACTGGCCGCGCTGGCCAGCACCCCGGATGTACCGGCGGCGATCCGCGGCTGTGTCTCCGGCCGAGAGCTGATCGAGGGCGGCTTCGCCGGGGATGTCGAGATCGCGGTACGCCTCGACATCTCCGACGTCATCCCACTGCTGCGGCAGGGCGTCTTCTCCGCCGCCTGACCGCTCGCGGTGCCCGGCGTCCTACGGGTCCAACTCGGTCCGCTGGCCGGTCCCTAGTCGTCGAGCCAGTCCAAGCGACGGCCGCCCCGGTCCTGGGGTGCGCCGTCAGGTCGGCCACGGCCGGCCTGGGCCGGGTCGCCGTAGCCGCCGCTCTGGCCGTAGCCACCCTGGTCGTAACCTTCGTCGTAGCCACCGCGTTGGCGTGGGGGCTCCTGGCCGTACCCGCCGCTGGCCTGGCCGCCGCCGTAGCCACCGTGGTCGTACCCACCGCGTGAGGGTGCCTCCTGGCCGTATGAGCCGCCGCCGTAGCCACCCTGGTCGTAGGCGCTGTCGTAGCTGGTGTTGTCGTAGCCACCGCGTTGGTGCCCGGCGTCCTGGCCGTAGCCTCCTGCCGGCTGGTCGTATCCACCATTCGGCGACGCGCCGTAGCCGCCATCCGACTGACCCGGAGCGTAGCCCCGGTTCGGGTCGGCCTGACCGTAGCCGCCGCCCGGCTCACCCTCGCCGTAGCCGCGAGTCGCGTCGCTCTGGCCGTAGCCGCCCGACTCGCCGTGACGGTAACCCCGCGTCGGGTCGCTGTGACCGTACCCGCCGGTGGGCTCGTTGCGGCCGTAGTCGCCGCCGGCCCCGCTCCGCCCGTAGCCGCCCGACTCGGACTGACCGTAGCCCTGGCCGCCGGCGTCCGGCTGGTACATCCCGGTGGCGTACGGGTCGGCGGGGGCCGGGTAGGCCGTCTCCTCGCCCTGGTAGCGCCCGGTCGGCTCGTCGTACCGCTCGCCGTAGCCACCACCTGCCGGGGGGTATTCCGGGCCGGCGTTGCCGGCTCCGTAGTCGCGGCTGCCGTAGCCGCTGCCGGACGACGGGCTGTTGCCGTAGCCGCTGCCGGAGGACGGGGCGTTGCCGTAGCCGCCGCCCGACGAGGGAGCGTTGCCGTAGCCCGCAGCACCGTATCCGCCCGGCTCGTCGCCGTAACCGCCACCACCGGACCAGCCACCCGGTCCGCTCGCGGCGCCGTAGGGCTGCGGCGGTGCGCCGTAGGGATCCGGCGGGACGTCGTCGAT
This sequence comes from Micromonospora sp. C95, assembly GCF_018070465.1. Classification (GTDB taxonomy): domain Bacteria; phylum Actinomycetota; class Actinomycetes; order Mycobacteriales; family Micromonosporaceae; genus Micromonospora. Next base: position 65,105 of record NZ_JAGPXT010000027.1, on the reverse strand, counting down.
CACCGGTTGGTGCATCATCGTCGGCGCGTTGGCCAACCCGGGCCCGCCGACCATTGTCGGGTCCGGTGCGGCACCGACCCGGTTCACCACCCGGGTCTGGTCGTCGGCGCCGACGAACGGGCCACGGGCCGCCGGGACCGCGCCGGCCGGAGCACCGGCGGGCAGGTCACCATCGGGCTCGCCGTCCTCGTTCTCCTTGCGCTTCATCCAGAGCAGCACGATCGTGCCGACGCCGACGGCCACGAAGAGACCGCCCAGCAGGATGAGCAGCCAGTTGCCGAACCCGCCGGAGTCCTCGTTGGAGGTCGGGGCCTGGGCGGCGACGCTCTCGGTGGCGGTCTCCTCGTCCTCGCCGAGTTCGTCCTCGAAAGGGTCCTCGGTGGGCACCGCCGACTCGCTGGCCGACGGGCTGGCGCTCGGGCTCTCCGAGGCCGCGATCGGGAGGGTGATCCGCCGTCCGGTGATGCTCTGCCCGGCGTTGGCGGTGAAGCTCGCCACGGCGTTCTTGTTCTCGGCGCTCGCGCCGATGTCGATCCGCCCCGGCGCGATCGGGTTGTCGCTGCTGCCGGTGAACCGGAAGTTGCCGTCGCCGTTGGTGGTGGTGTCGCGCTGCTTGCCGGCGCTGTCCTTGAGCAGCACGTACGCGCCCGCCACCGCGTCGCCGCCCTGGTCGACGACCTTGCCGGAGATCGACCGCACCGTCTGCGGCGCCTGCGTCGTCGGCGGCGCCTGCGCCTTCACAGTCAGTCGAAAGGTGGCGGTGTCAGGATCAGAGCCGTCTGGTTGTACGCGCACGGTAACGGTTGCACTGGCATCGCGGGCGTTGTCATTCGCCTTCAGCGTTAGCAACTGGGTCTTGGGTGACAGCGGTGGACCGGTGAACTGGAAGCTGCCACAACCACTGCTGCAGGTCACCCCTGACGGAAGACCGGTCAAGCTAATCTCGCCGCTCTTGTCGTCAACGCTTGGCGTGATGCGAACGGTCACCGTAGCGTCGCTGCCGGCATCAACGTTCACCGAATCTGGAGAGACGGCAACTTCGGCGGCGAAGGCGGGTGTGGCTGGGGCGGCGAGAAGGGCACCGATCATCAGCGCCACGACCACACCGGCCCGCTTGTGCCAGGCTCGTCGGTGTGTTGACACGTCCACCGCCTTCCGGACTGACCTCCCCTGTCCGGCGGGTGCCGGCCGGGGGAACATCACGGTACGAATACGCCGTCGGCAACTATGCCTTGTCCGGCCGGATCGGCGCGACCCAGGGCCAGCGTGACGGTCGGCGCGGTCACGCCGTATCGTCCCGTCGTGTCCTCTCCGTACATTAAGTCCGCCTCGGTAGCGGCGGCACTGTCGGCGCTCGATGAGGGGCGTGCACCCGAACGGTCGGTGCTCCGCGAGGCGGTCAGGGCCTTGTTGACCCTCCTCGCGGACCGGGCCCCCGGCCGATCGGTGGAGGTGCGAGTCCCACCTTACGGTGCAGTTCAGTGCGTTCCGGGGCCGCGACACACCCGCGGTATTCCGCCGAACACGGTGGAGATGGATCCGGAAACCTGGCTGGGTCTGGCTGTGGGACGACTCGATTGGGCGCGGGCGGTCACGGAGGGTCGCGTGAAGGCGAGTGGCGCTCGCGCCGACCTGTCCCCCTATCTGCCCCTCGAACTGCGCTGACGGCCGAGGCCGGCTGACGCAGAGCGCCGATAGTGTGACTGTATGTGGCGACATGCATTCGCGTACACTGTCAGGCGACGACAGTGTGGTCCCCGGCCGTGAGGGGCGGAGCAACCCCCGTGGTTCCGCCAGGCCAGTCCAGACCAGCAAGAGGGAGCGGCAGGTGCCCCGAGGCGACGGCCGGCTGAGCCACGACCTTGACCCCCAGCGACCCGGCCCCCAGGACGCGTGCGGTGTCTTCGGCGTATGGGCCCCGGGGGAGGAGGTCGCCAACCTGACCTACTTCGGGCTGTACGCGTTGCAGCACCGGGGGCAGGAGGCGGCCGGCATAGCGGTCAGCGACGGCTCCGGCGTGGTGGTCTACAAGGATCTCGGGCTGGTGGCCCAGGTCTTCGACGAGCCGACGCTGGCCAGCCTGCGTGGGCACGTCGCGATCGGGCACGCGCGTTACTCCACCACCGGCGCGTCGACCTGGGAAAATGCCCAGCCGACCATCCGGGCGACCAGTGCGGGCACGACCATCGCGCTGGCGCACAACGGAAACCTGGTCAACACGGCCGAGTTGCAGCGTGAGGTGGCCGAGCGCGGCCTGGGCGCCGACGGTTCGACGAACGACACCTCGTTGGTCACCATGCTGCTGGCCAGTCGGCCGGATCTCTCCGTCGAGGCCGCCGCACTGGAGGTGCTGCCGCAGCTGCGGGGTGCGTTCAGCTTCGTCTTCATGGACGAGTCGACCCTCTACGCCGCCCGTGATGCGCACGGCGTGCGGCCGCTGGTGCTGGGCCGACTGGAGCGCGGCTGGGTGGTGGCCAGCGAGACCGCCGCGCTGGACATCGTCGGTGCCAGCGTGGTCCGCGAGGTCGAGCCGGGCGAACTGATCGCCATCGACGCGGAGGGTCTGCGGTCCACCAGGTTCGCCGCCCCCGAGCCCAAGGGCTGCCTCTTCGAGTACGTCTACATCGCCCGGCCGGACGCCACCATCGCCGGCCGCAATGTGCACGCTGCCCGGGTGCAGATCGGGCGACAGTTGGCCAAGGAACACCCGGTCGAGGCCGACCTGGTGATCCCGGTACCCGAGTCCGGCACGCCGGCGGCGATCGGCTACGCCGAGGAGTCGGGCATCACCTACGGTGCCGGGCTGGTGAAGAACCCGTACGTCGGACGTACCTTCATCCAGCCCTCGCAGACCCTGCGCCAGCTCGGCATCCGGCTCAAGCTCAACCCGCTGCGGCAGAACGTGCGGGGCAAGCGTCTGGTCGTGGTCGACGACTCCATCGTCCGCGGCAACACCCAGCGCGCGATCGTGCGAATGCTCCGCGAGGCCGGCGCGGTGGAGGTGCACGTACGCATCTCCTCGCCACCGGTCGCCTGGCCGTGCTTCTACGGCATCGACTTCGCCACCCGCGCCGAACTGCTCGCCAACGGTCTCGACAACGACGGCATCCGGCGCTCGATCGGCGCGGACACGCTGGGCTACGTCTCGTTGTCCGGCCTGATCGCCGCGACCGAGCAGCCGAAGACCCGGCTCTGCCGGGCCTGCTTCGACGGCGAGTACCCGATCGAGCTGCCGGTGGGCAACCTGATCGGCAAGCACGTGCTCGAAGGAATCGGCCGCCGGGTCGCCAACCACTCGGCCGACGAGGTCGAGTCCGCCGAGCAACTCGTCCCGCAACTCGACAGCAGCTTCGGCGACCTCAAACCGTCGGCGACCACAAACCGCCCGTAGCACCACGCGGCTGCTGCGCCGGTCACCGTCGACGCGACAGCCGAGGAACACAAAGGGGAGAACCGTGACGCACGTGTCCGAGCGCAGCGGCGCAGGAAGCAGCCCGAGCGGTGCTGGTGGGGACCGTCAGCCCTGGACGGCCGGTTCCGGCCGTCCGGCCCGCAAACGCGCGGTCTCGTACGCGGACGCCGGCGTGTCCATCGAGGCCGGTGACCGTGCCGTGGAGTTGCTCAAGTCGAAGGTGAAGCAGACCCGCCGGCCGGAGGTGATGGGTGACCTCGGCGGCTTCGCCGGCCTGTTCCGGCTGGACACCACGAAGTACAAGCACCCGATCCTGGCCTCCTCCACCGACGGCGTCGGCACCAAGCTGGTGATCGCCCAGCAGATGGACATCCACGACACGGTCGGCATCGACCTGGTCGCGATGGTCGTCGACGACCTGGTCGCCTGCGGGGCGGAGCCGCTGTTCCTGCTGGACTACATCGCCACCGGCGAGGTCGTGCCCGACAAGGTCGCCGAGATCGGCGCCGGCATCGCCGACGGCTGCCGGTACGCCGGCTGCGCGTTGCTGGGTGGCGAGACCGCCGAGCACCCGGGCGTGCTGCGCCCCGACGAGTACGACATCTCCGCCACCGGCGTCGGGGTGGTGGAGGAGAGCGAGATCCTCAGCTCCGAGCGGGTCGAGGTGGGCGACGTGGTGATCGCCATGCGCTCGTCCGGCCTGCACTCGAACGGGTACTCCCTGGTCCGGCACGTGCTGCTCGGCGCCGGCCGGATGCGACTGGACGTGGTGATCGACGACTTCGGTCGCCAGCGCACCCTCGGCGAGGAACTGCTCACCCCCACCAAGATCTACGCGCAGGACTGCCTCAAGCTGATCGCCGAGGCCGAGGTGCGGGCCCTGGCCCACGTCACCGGCGGCGGCATCCCCGGCAACCTGGTGCGGATCCTGCCGGAGCACGTGGACGCCGTGGTCAACCGGTCGACGTGGAAGCCGCAGCCGGTCTTCGACCTGGTCCAGTCCAAGGGCCGGATCGAGGACCCGGAGATGGAAGCGACCTTCAACATGGGCGTCGGCATGTTCGCCATCGTGTCGGCGGAGGACGCCGACCGGGCACTGGCCACGCTCACCGGGCGCGGCGTCGACGCCTGGCAGGCCGGCGAGATCATCGAGGGCACCGGTGAGGTGCAGATGGTCGGCCAGCACACCCGAGGCTGATCACTTTGCGCTGATCGTCCGACCACCTGATCAGGGCTTCACCCGAGTGGCCGTCGCCGCCTAGCCTGAAGGGCACCCTCGAGAGCTGCGGGGCGCGCCCAGGCCGGGTCGCGCCCGGCAGCCCAAGACCGCTACGGAGGAGGGCGATGGCTGCGCGGGGACGGTCATTGGGCGGGATGCGAGGCTTGGCCACCGTCCCGTCGTACGTCGTGATGCAGCCCACCACCTTGTGCAATCTCGACTGCGCGTACTGCTACCTGCCGTTGCGGGCGGCGGATCGGCAGATGCCGGTCGCCGTGGCGGAGGCGGTGGCCGAATCGGTGAACCGGTGGGCGGCCACCGACCGGTTCTCGGTGGTCTGGCACGGTGGGGAGCCGCTGGCCGCCGGCCGGGAGCGGCTGGCGGCGCTGATGGCGCCCTTCGGGCCCGAGGTGGAGCACCACGTCCAGACCAATGCCACCCTGATCGACGACGCCTGGTGCGAGTTCTTCGCCCGGCACCGGATGCGGGTGAGCGTGAGCGTGGACGGGCCGCGGGAACGCAACGGTGAGCGGGTCACCCGGGCGGGCCGGCCGGCGTACGACCGGATCGTCCGCGGAGTGGCGGCGTTGCGTCGGCACGGGCTGCCGTTCTCGGCGCTCGCGGTGGTCAACGACCCGTCCCCGGGCCGGGCCAGCGAGCTGTACGACTACTTCCTCGATCTCGGTTGTGAGGTGCTCGGCGTCAACATCGAGGAGACCGAGGGAGTCAACACCCGGGACAACGCCCACGACGCCCCGGCGGTGACCGGGTTCTGGGCCGAGCTGGTCTCGGCCTGGCGGCGAAATCCCCGGATCCATCTGCGGGAGGTGGAGTGGTCGTTGCGGTACGCCGCAGCGGTGCTGGACGGTACGGCGGACGATCTGCTGCCCAGCCGGCTCGACCCGATACCGACCGTGGCGTACGACGGCTCGGTCGTGGTGCTCTCGCCCGAGCTGGCCGGCTTCACCGATCCCCGCTACGGCGACTTCTCCAGCGGCAGCGTGCTCAGCACCCCATTGCACACCATTCTGGCCGCCGCGGAGCGCACGACCTGGGTCGGCGAGTTCATCGACGGCGTGGAGGCGTGTCGCTCCACCTGCCCGTACTTCGGGTTCTGTGGCGGAGGCCACGCGGCCAACCGCTACTTCGAGCTGGGGCGTTTCGACGGTACGGAGACCGAGCACTGCCGCAACAGCAAGATCCGCCTACTGGAGGGAGTGTTGGAGCATGCCCGAGACCACCAGCCACCGGGAGCCTGAGACCGCGACGGGAGACGAGCCCGACCGGGTCGCCGACCGGGTGCGTGCGGCCGCTGCCGGACTCAATGCTCTGCTCCACGAGGCCGAGGCCGCGCGTCGACTACGGGCGGAGGTGGCGGGTGGCGACGGAGCCAGTGCGGTCTGCGCCTGGAACCACTTCGAGAACATCCCGACGTTCTACAACTGGAACAACCGTCCCCGCTGACCGGTCGGTGCCGAGGGCCCGCCACGCCGCCGGAGCATCGTCCGGCCGTGGTGGGCCCTCGACTCGTCGGGTGCTGCACGCCGCCGCGTAACGGGCACATGCGTGAGCACGCGGGGAGTCACCGCGTGCTCAGATGTGACCGGGGGTCAGCGGGTCGGACGGACCCAGTTGTCCGGGTCGTCGTCGGAGTGGTCCTCGTCATCGTCGACGTACTCTTTGTAGTCGTCGTCGAAGTTGCGGTCCGACTTGCCGCTGCCGCCGAGTTCTCGCTGCAAGGCGGCGAGGTCGGTGTTCGGGGAGTGGTACTTCAGCTCCCGGGCCACCTTTGTCTGCTTGGCCTTAGCACGGCCGCGCCCCATGGCTCGACCCCCTCGCACAGAATGCGGGGCAGCCCGAAGGCGGGCCCCGATGACGTCAGGCATCTCTCGTGGCTCTTACGGTACATGGGGATGCCACCGTTCGGCACCTCGGGTTACCTACGACCGCGACCGCGCGTTGCGGTCGTCAGGACGTAACCCATTGTACCCGGTAAGGAGCGATGCCGGTATCGGTCGTGACATGCGGACAAATACCGACGAACACGCCGTACGTTCAGATTAACCCGTCGGGGTGCCGGGGCGGGACCAGCGGGCCCGCCCCGGCAGCGCGTCGTCAGCGCAGGTGAATCGCGCGCAGCCGGCCGATCTCGGCCATCCGCCGCTCGGCCAGCCGGTCCGCCGCCACGGCCGGCGGCACGCCGTCGGTGTCGGCGAGGCGGAGGATCTCCCGCGTGGTGTCGTAGATCCGGGTGGCGCGCATCTTGGCCCGCTCGAAGTCGAAGCCCTCGATCTCGTCCGCGACCTGGATCACACCGCCGGCGTTCACCACGTAGTCGGGTGCGTAGAGGATGCCCCGGTCGGCGAGCAGCTTCTCCACCCCGGAGTGGGCGAGCTGGTTGTTGGCCGCCCCGGCGACCACCCTGGCCCGCAGCGTCGCCACCGTGTCGTCGTCCAGGGCGCCGCCGAGGGCACACGGGGCGTACACGTCGATGTCGGCGGTGACCAGCGCGGCTACGTCGTCGACGAGGTGGACCTCGGGGTGGGTGGCGCGCGCCCAGTCCAGGGCTCGTGGGTTCACGTCGGTGGCCACCACCTCGGCCCCGTCCTCCGACAGGTGGCCGACGAGGTACTTGCCGACCTTGCCCAGCCCGGCGACGCCGACCCGCCGACCGCGCAGTGTCGGTACGCCCCAGACGTGCTCGGCCGCCGCCCGCATGCCCTGGAACACACCCCAGGCGGTGAGAATCGAGGAGTCGCCAGCACCGCCGTGCTCGACGCTGCGACCGGTGACGTACCGGGTCTCCCGGGCGATCACGTCCATGTCCGGCACGTAGGTGCCGACGTCGCAGGCGGTGTAGTAGCGACCGCCCAGGGACTCCACGAAGCGGCCGTAGGCGCGCAGCAGCGCCTCGCTCTTGATCTGCTCGGGGTCGCCCCAGATGACCGCCTTGCCGCCGCCCAGGTCCAGGCCGGCGAGGGCGTTCTTGTACGCCATGCCTCGGGAGAGGTCGAGCACGTCGGCGAGCGCGGCCGCTTCGCTGTCGTACGGGTAGAAGCGGGTGCCGCCGAGCGCGGGGCCCAGCGCGGTGGAGTAGATGCCGATGATCGCCTTCAGGCCGGTCTGCTTGTCCTGGCAGAACACGACCTGTTCGTGACCCGTGGCCTCCGGGTCGTCCGTGGTGGCGAATACGCCCATGACTGGCTCCTGTGTCGGCGGGCGCCCTCGTGAGGCGCGGACCTGGTCAAGCCGGCGGGGATGCTGCCGGTGCTGCGAGCCTAGTATCGGCGGGGCGTCGCGCCGTACCCCAGTGGTCGCCGTCCCGCCCCTCGGGCGGTCCGTCCCGACCCCGCCTCCGTCGCGGACGAGGCGGCGCGCAGCGCCTTGCCCGGGTTGCTCCTGCGCCGCGACAGGTCGCCCGGTGACGCCGAGCAACGCTCGGCTTGCCGTTCGTGGGAGGATCGCGCCGTGCCGTCGCTCTTCGCTTCATACCTGCGCGTGTACGAGCCGCTCACCGCCTTCGACCGGGACCGCCAGTCCTACTGGCGGCGCTACGTCGAGCAGGGGCGGGCCGTGGCGCCGGTCGAGGGGCCCGGCCTTCAGCGGACCTCGGTGATCGAGGCGCTGGGTGCCGGTTGGACGCGGCTGCCGGACCTGCCGGACGAGGCGTACGTGCTGGAGACCGACGAGACGCTGCTGGTGTGCCCGTGGAACCTGCGGATCCGGGTGGCCGAGGCGGCGTTGAGCGCGCGGGACGGCGTGCCGCCGGTGCTGGCCGACGCCTTCGTGCCGCCGGTACTGGCCGGGCAGGCCAAGGCCGTGGTGGAGGACTGGCGCAGCGGCGCCCGGGTGCTTGAGCACGGCGTTCCCCGGGTGCACGAACAGATCGCGACCTGGGGCGTGCCGCTGCGCTGGTTCGTGCTGTTCGAGCCCGAGGAGCGCCACCACGTCACCGTTCCGGAGCGGCGCTCGCTGCGCTTCCGGACGGAGATCTCCAAGGCTCGCCGTCGCTCGTCCCGGGCGCTCGCGGTGCTGCGCAAGTCGGTCGGCGACGCGCCGATCACGGAGGCGGTCGAGGAGGCGGCCCGCTGGCTGGAAGAGTTCCACCCGCGTTCGGTGGTGGAACTCGACTACGGCGGGCTGATCGACCTGCTCTCGGACGAAACGCTGGCCGAGGACGACTCGCCGGAACTGGTCGCGGCCGGGCTCGCCGGGCTGTCGCGCGGCGAGGCGGAGGAAGCGTCGGCGGCGTACGACAAGCTGGTCGCGCGGTGGCGCGCGGTGCAACTTCTGGAGCGTTGCAACTAGGGCACTAATGTCCCGATTTTTGGGCTCAACGTGAGGCTGGTTCGTAGTTGACGCATCACGAACCGTGATCATGAGTCCGAATAAGTTACTTTGTGGCGTGTAAAAGTCGTATAAATCGGGCATGGTTCATCCGTCCGTCTAGGGACGTTCGGCCGTTCGGCCCATGTCGGACATCGGGGACTAGCCGGACCATGGGAGACGCGTCGGCCGGCGGGACCCCGGCCGATGTCTATACATGTGGAGGAGTGACCGATGGCATCGCGAACGCACGAACCAGAGCCGCTACTCACACCGGCCGAGGTGGCGTCGATGTTCCGTGTCGACCCGAAGACGGTGACCCGTTGGGCGAAGGCTGGCAAGCTGAGCGCCATCCGGACCCTCGGCGGCCACCGCCGATACCGCGAGTCTGAGGTCAGGGCACTGCTGCAGGGGCAGATTCCGCAGCAGCGCCAGGGGGACTGACCACGAGGTTGATAACCAGAGCTTCACGAAGGGCGGCGGACTCGTTCCGCCGCCCTTCGCCATGCCCGGGGTGGACCGTCAGTCGGTCAGTTCGACCCGGATGCCCACGGTGCCACCCTCGCCCCGGCGCAGCCGACTGCCGAGCAGGGTCAGCCGGCCGATCACCCGGTACTTCTGCTTGATCAGGCTACGGATGCGGTTGGTCGCGCCCGGGTCGTACAGGCTCGCCCGGGCCGGCACCGCCTCGCCGTGTGGTCGGCCGCGCACGTCGCAGGGGGCCACGGTGACCTGCCCACTGCGGCGGATCCGCTTCACCTTGCCGGCGTCGGCCGCCGACCACACCGCCAGGGCGTCACCGTCGCGGACCGCCCAGACCGGGGTCGGCACCGCACGACCGTCTTTCCGGAACGTCGTCAGGAGGATGTACTTCTCGGTGGAGAGCCGGTCCAACGTGGTCACGCCGCCAGGATACGGGCGCTGCGGCCAACTGACCGGCCGGATAGCGTGATGCGTGTGACGGGGGAACCACGAATCGGTGACGTCTTCGGGGAACTGCTGCGCGACGCGCTGGCGGTGGCGACCGGCATCGGTCCCCGGCCGCTGGCCGGAGGGCGCCTACCCCGCCCGGTCATCGAGATCATCGAGCGGGACGACGGGCTGGTCAACGGCGCGCCGGCCGCCCACTATCTCGACGGGCCGCAGGACTGGCAGCCGCACGACCACCGTGCGGTCGACCGGGTACGCGGCGCGACGCTGGACGTCGGGGTCGGCGCCGGACGGATCGCGCTGCTGCTGCAGGAGCGGGGCGTACCGGTCACCGGGCTGGACACCTCGGCCGGCGCGTTGCAGGTGTGCCGCCGCCGGGGCGTACGCGACCTGGTGAACGCCACCGTCGACGAGCACGCCACGAGCGGCCGGCGGTACGACACCTTCCTGCTGCTCGGCAACAACCTCGGCCTGCTGGAGGGGCGGGAACGGGCTCCGGACTTCCTCGCCGCGCTGGCGGCGCTGGCTCGGCCGGGCGCCCAGGTGATCGCGCACGGCACCGACCCGTACGGCACCCGGGATCCGGTGCACACCGCGTACCACGATCACAACCGACGGCGGGGCCGGCTGGGTGGGCAGTTGCGGCTGCGCCTGCGCTACCGCGAGCTGGGTACGCCGTGGTTCGACTACCTGGTCTGTTCGCCGGAGGAACTCGCCGAGCTGGTGCGCGGCTCCCGCTGGCAGTTGGTCGACGTGGACAACCGCGACGCCCCGTACTACCTGGCCACCCTGCAACTGGCCCGCTGAGCCCGGCAACGGCAGCCAGCGGAAGTGTCAAGAAGGGCCCCTGCTCCAGCGCAGGCGTCGGCAGGGTGCCCTTCCTCACACCTCAGACTCGGACGGTCGGTGGAAGCTGCTCCGGGGGAAGCCCGCCGTCGCCGTCGACGATCTCGTCCGGCTGGCCGTCCTCGTCGATGTCGACCATCGTGATGTCCACCTTGCCGTCGCCGTCGGTGTCGAACTGGAACAGGTCGGCCTTGCCGTCGCCGTCGGTGTCGACCACCCACACGTCGGTACGGCCGTCGTTGTTGGTGTCGGCGCGCAGCAGCTCGACGCGCTCGTCGCCGCGTGTCTCGACGGTCCCCTCGACGGTCCCCTCGGCGCCCGCGCCGTCCACGGTCTCCGGTGCCTGGCTCATCTGCTCGTCCTTCCCTCGGTTGTCGGCGGTCTGTACCCGATCCCGTCCGCCCCCACGCATCGGACCGGGGCCGGCGCTGCATAGGGTCGCAGCATGACTGAGCGGAGCGTACGGGCTGACCCCCGGCGTGGCGGCGATCCCGCGCGCCGGAGGTTTCGGCGAGCGACCGAATCTCACTGTGCGGTGGTGTCGCGATGACGGAACGGTTCGTGGTGGTGGGTGCCGGCACGATGGGTCTCGGCATCGCCTACGTGGCGGCCGGCAGCGGTCACGCCGTGGAGCTGGTCGAGGTGGACCGGGAGCGCGGTGACGCCGCGGTGCGGCGGCTCGCCGAACTCTGGGAGCGGGCCGTGCGGCGGGGCAGGCTCAGCGCCGAGCAGGCGGACGCCAACCAGGCGCGGATCACCCTGCGGGCGGGGCTCGCCGAGGTCGCACCGGCACCGGACGTGATCGTGGAGGCGGTACCGGAACGGACCGACCTCAAGCGGGCCGTGCTCGCCGAGGCGGAGGCGCTGCGGCCGGCGCTGCTGGGCAGCAACACGTCAAGCATCCCGATCGCCGATCTCGCGGCGGGGCTGACCCGGCCGGAGGTCTTCTGCGGGCTGCACTTCTTCAACCCGGTCTGGGCGATGACGCTGCTGGAGATCGTGGTCGGGCCGGCCACCGCGGTGCAGACCACCGACGCGGCCGTCACGCTCGCCGGCCGGCTGGGCAAGGACCCCGTCGTGGTACGCGACATGCCGGGCTTCGCCACGTCGCGGCTCGGCGTGACCCTCGGGCTGGAGGCGATCCGGATGGTCGCCGACGGCGTCGCCAGCCCCACCGACATCGACAAGGCGATGGTGCTCGGCTACCGGCATCCGATCGGGCCGCTGGAACTGACCGACCTGGTCGGTCTGGATGTGCGCCTGGACATCGCGCGGACGTTGCAGGCCGCGTACGGCGACCGGTTCGCGCCGCCGCCGCTGCTCGTGGAGCTGGTCGCCGCCGGTCGCCTGGGCAAGAAGTCCGGGCACGGCTTCTACCGGTGGACCGACGGGGCGCGCTCGGGCGGCAGCGAGCCCGTCGCGACCACTGGTGGTGTTGCGGGCGGTGCCGAGTCACCGGAGGCGGCACGATGAGCGGATTGCGGGTCGAGGAACAACCGGACCGGCTGGTGGTCACGCTGGACCGGCCGGAGAAGCGCAACGCCATCGACGCCGACCTGATCGCGGCGCTGCACGGGGTCTGCGCCGAGTTGGAGGCACACCCCCGGATGCTGCTGCTGACCGGCGGCACCGACGGGATCTTCGCCGGCGGGGCGGACATCGCCCAGTTGCGGGAACGCGGCCGGCTGGACGCACTGGCCGCGATCAACTCGGCGGCCTTCGCCCGGATCCGGGCGTTGCCGATGCCGACCGTGGCGGCGATCGACGGCCCGGCGCTGGGCGGCGGTGCCGAGCTGGCGTACGCCTGCGATCTTCGGGTCTGCTCGGCGCGGGCGGTCTTCGGCCAGCCGGAGGTGCGGCTCGGCATCCTGGCCGGCGCCGGCGCCACCCACCGCCTGCCCGCGCTGGTGGGCGAGGCGCTGGCCAAGGAACTGCTGTTCACCGGCCGACGGGTGGACGCGGCGGAGGCGCTGCGGATCGGCCTGGTGAACCGGGTGGTGGCCACGCCGGAAGAGTTGCTGCCGGCGGCCCACGGTCTGATCGACGAGATGGCCAAGGGCTCGGCGTTGGCGCTGCGGTTGACCAAGCTCGCCGTGGACGCCCCGACCGCCGCGCATCCACAACTGGACCTGGTCAGCCAGGCGGTGCTCTTCACCGACGAGGAGAAGCACCGCCGGATGACGGAGTTCCTGCAACGGCGGCGCGAGCGCTGAGGCGCGCCCGGAAACAGCGACGGCCGCACCGTGTCACGGTGCGGCCGTCGGCGTCGACTGGCTCAGGAGGCGTTCAGCGCGGCCAGCGGTACGTCGGCGTCGGCGAGTGCCCGGATCACCGCGGCGGACTCGCTGAATCCGATGATGAGCACCGCGTCGGCCCCGAACTGCTTGATCTGCTTGGCCCCCTCGGTGAAGTTGATCGGCGCGGCCTCGGCGTCCTCGCCGGGCTCGTAGCCGAGCAATTTCACCTTGTCGCCGCCGAAGCCGGCCCGCTCCAGCTCTGCCCGGACGACCTCCTGGAGCCCCTTGCCGTACGAGTCCTGACGCGCCACGATAGCGATCTTCTGCGGGCCGTCCCGGAGAATCACGTCGGCCAGCGCCCGACCCTGGAGACTGTCCGGCGGGGCGGTACGGAAGTAGAGACCCTTGTCGTCGGCCTCGGTCAGATCCGCGGCCGTGTTCGACGGCGAGAAGAGGATCAGGCCGGCGTCCACCACGTCGGGCAGCACGGCCGCGGAGATGCCCGAGCCGCCGGCACCGATGATCACGTGTACGCCGGCGTCGATGTGGCTGGCCACGGTCGCCTTGGCCACGGTCGGGCTGGTGCCGTCGTCCCCGTCGATCCAGACCACGTCCTCGCCGAGCACCCCACCGGCCGCGTTGATCTCCTTGAGGGCCAGCGCCGCACCGGCCGCGATCGGCGGGTTGGCGATGGCCAGGTCACCGGTCTTGGGGAGCAGGCCACCCAGGACCAGCGGGGCGCCGCTGTTCGGGTCGGGGAAGCTGCCGTTCTGCCGCTTCGCCTTCGGCGGGGATTTCTTGCTGGCCGTCGACTCGTCACCGGCGCCGACGAACTCCGTCTTGGCGTCGTTGAGCTGTTGACCGTCGAAGTGCAGGGTGGCGTAACTGGCGGTGGCCGGCTCGCCCGCGTCCGTGAAGCCGGCCCGGGTGATCGACACGCTGCGGTACTCGATGTCGGTGCCCTGGCGGGCCAGTTGCAGGCACTTGTTGGCCGTGGTGCAGCTGGTGCCCTTGTTCGTGACGCCCACGATCTGCTTGGCGATGTCCGCGGGGTCGGTCGACCCGGCGAGCTGCGCCGCCAGCGCGCTGATCAGCACCGCGTCGTACGCCTCGGCGCTGTAGAGGTAGTCGGTCAACCTCGGGTCCACGGACCGTAGCCGGTTCTTGAAGTTGTCCGGTAGCGGCGTGAGCGGGGTGGTGCCCTTCATCCCGTCGACCAGGCCGGCGCGATCCTTCAACTCCTCCGGGTACGAGTTGAGCATGTTGCCGTCCGTGCCGTAGAGGCGCACCTGTTGGGTGGTCGCCTCCTCGGGCTGGTCTTCCCCGCAGGCACTGGTGGCGAGCAGGACCGTGGCGCAGACAGCCAGGATGGCCGTCCGCGAGCCGCGCGACATGTGCATGGTCGTCCTTCCTCGGGCGAAGGTCCGCTGCGCAGACTAGCGTGCCGTGACCGGCGGCGGGACCGTGGAGGTCGGTCTATCCGCAGGTCGCCTCCACCATGTGCGGAGAGTAACCACGGTGGGTTCCTTGACCGGCACCCGTACTGTGCGGTCCGTGACCGACTCGCCACAGCAGACGTTCGAGGACGCCGCGACGATTCTCAGCTCGGCCCTTGACGGGGACTCCGACGCGGTGGTGGGAACCTTCGACGCGGTGGTGGACCGGGCCGGCCTGTCCGGCGCGTACGACGTGGCGTGGTGCCTGGCCGCGACGATGGTGGGGGATCCGGTGCCGCCCGGAGCCTGCGCGCTCGATTTTCCCGGCATCGACCAGGCCGGGTACGACGCCCGGTGGGTGGCCCGCTTCGTCAGCGCGTACGCCAATGCCGACCTGGACACCGCCCGGGCGCTGTTCGGCGCGGCGGCCGCCGACGGGCTGCTGCCGGAGTGTCTGCTCACGCTGGCCGGCTCGACCGTGGCGACGCTGCGGCATCGGGCCGCCTGACGTTGCGCGTCGATGGTCGAGCCCGGCACGGCGCTCATGCGGGCGAGTGGATCAGTGTCGCGGCGTAGCGGGAGAGCAACTCGTGCCAGCCGGCGGTCAGCGCCTGCCGGTAGCCCTCGGCGGCCGTGCCGTGCCGGTCGAAGTGCCGGTGCGCCACCTCGATCAGGGTGCCGGATTCGGCGGGGGTGAAGAGCACCTCGACCTCGCTGGCCCGGGCCGGGTCGGGCACCGGAGCGCGATCCGCACCGATCTGCCAGGTGAACACCAGGCGGCGGGGCGGATCCCAGGTCAGCACGCGACCCCAGTCGGCGCGGAACCCGTAGGGACCGACCTCGTAGAGCATCCCGCCCGGGCGGGGCTCCATGCCCAGCTCGGCCAGGAGGGTGGGGCCCGACCAGGTGTACTCCATCACCCACCAGTCGGCGAGCCGCCCGGTGAAGACCTCGTACGCCCGTTCGGCGGAAGCGGGGACGAACAGGGTGCTGCGGAGTGCGAACCGTTCAAGTTCCTGCTGGATGTCGGTAGGATCGGCCATCCCCTGTCCCATAGGCCCGGACCATACCGGCTCATGCCTCGGTGCGCAGCTTCCTCCGATGTCTGTCCCGCCTGATGATCGCCGGACTCTTCGATGTCGGGCGGAGCGGGACCACGAGACGCCGCAAGTCGCGCGCTGGACCGCCCCCGGAGGCCGCGACTTGCCGCAATCCGTTGCGCCCGAACGGTGGGAGATCGTTTTTCAGCCGGTGAGCCGGCCCAACCCGGGCAGGAAACGGCCGACCCGTCCCGCGTAGCGGCGGTAGGCGTCACCGTGGGCGGCGAACAGGTACGGCTCCTCCACCGCACGGACCTGTACCTGCAGCGCCACGATCAGGACGCCCAGGGCGGCGAGTGCCGCCGCGTTGGGCACCATGAGGGTCAGGCCGAGCATGGTCACGGCCATGGCGGTGAAGATGGGATTGCGGGCGTACGCGAATGCCCCTCCGGTCACCAGTTCGGTGCGCTCGGTCGGGTCGACTCCGATGCGCCACGAGGCGCCCATGGCCAGTTGGGCGGCGAGCGTCGCGCCGATGCCGACGGCGGCGACGACGAAGCCGGCCACGTGCAGCGGACGGTGATCCAGACCGGGCAGCGGAGGCAGGCCGGCGAGGGCGGCGACCGGGCCGGCCAGGCCGAGCACGAGAGCAGCGACGAACAGCAGCTTGGCCCACCACCGAAGCCTGCCGACCGGGCCGGCGTCGAGACGCAGGCCGGTGTCTCCGGTGCGCCGCCACTGGGCGAACGTGCGCCAGCCGAACGCGAGCAGCAGGCCGAGCAGGTAGAGCAGCAGCGCGGGCCAGGCCACGTCACACCTCCCGATTGGGGCAGCAGTTGTCGGTGGAGCCAGAGGTCGGTCCGGTGGTCTCCGCGACGGCGACCGGTGCGCAGTCGTCGCAGTGCTCGCCGCGCCACGCCTGCACGCCTTCCCTGACCGCGATCCCGGCGATGACGAGCGCCGCGATCGGGTCCGCCCAGGACCAGCCCCACAGGGCGTTGAGGAGCAGGCCGACGAGCAGGACGGCGGACAGGTACGTGCACAGCAGCGTCTGGGTGGAGTCGGCCATGACCGTGGCCGAGCCGAGTTCCCGTCCGGTGCGCCGCTTGGCGGCGACGAGCAGCGGCATCACGATCAGCGACGCCACGGCCAGGCCGATGCCGACCGGGCTGGCCTCGGCCTCACCACTGCCCAGCAGCGACCGGAGGGCGTCGACGCTCACCCACGCGGCCAGGGCGAAGAAGGAGAGGCCGATCAGGCGCAGCGCCAGCCGTTCCCGGTCCTCGGGGACCCGGGAGCGGAACTGCCAGATCAGCACCGCCGCGCTGGACACCTCGACGAACGAGTCCAGGCCGAAGGCGACAAGCGCGGTGGAGGAGGCTGCCGCTCCGGCGGCGATGGCGACCAGGCCCTCCAGGAGGTTGTAGCCGGCGGTGGCGTAGGCGAGCCACAGGCTGCGCCGGGACAGCACCGCCCGCCGTCGCGGGGTGACGGCCGACGAGCTCACGCCCGCGACTCGGCGGGCGCTCCGTACACCGGGCAGAGGGCGACCGCCTCGCCGGTGGCCGCCAGCAGCAGCTCCGCCGAGCGGAGCAGGTCCAGCAGCTCGGGTCGGGTCAACCGGTAGAACGACTGGCGACCCTCGACGCGGTAGTCGACGAGGCCGCAGTCGCGCAGACAGGCCAGGTGCTTGGACACCGTCGACTGGGCCGTGCCCAGCTCGCCGGTCAGATCCACCACCCGCGCCTCCCCGGCCGTGAGACGGCGCACGATGGCCAGCCGGGTCGGGTCGCCGAGGGAGCGGAACAGCGCCACGGCCGGGGTCGGTGCTGACGTGCAATCAATCGCCACAAGGCGATGATAGCCGGGTCTGGATGCTCCACCGCCGTCTGTCCGGCCGCAACCGCAGGTACCGGATGCAAGCTCCGAGGTCGGGCGTTGACACCCGGGTGCATGCTCGTTCCCGTGACCATGGACGACCCGGACCCGGTATGGGTCGCCCTATCTGGCGTCAGCGTGATCCTCAGCCTTGTCGTGGTCGTACTCGGCGTACGGGTTGCCGTGACGCGAACGTTTCCGGCGTTCTGGGTGCGGGTGGCGCGACTGACCACGCGCCAACGAGGCCAGCCGGTCCGTCGCGGTGGCTTCCTGGCCCTGCTCGGTGCGGGCCTGCTCGTCCAGCAGGCACCGCTGCTTCTCCCCGTGCCCCTCGCGGTCGGGCGGGCTCTGTTCGCACTGGCGCTGCTGCTGCTCGTGGGCGCGGTGGGATGGTTCGCCCTGCTCCGGCGCTGAGATCAACCAACCGAGGGCGCAAAGCAGAACGCCGACCGGCGTTTCCGCTGGTCGGCGTTGCAATAGCCCGGCGAAAGGCTATGTGGCCAGGGGCGGGGTCGAACCGCCGACCTTCCGATTTTCAGTCGGACGCTCGTACCAACTGAGCTACCTGGCCGTGGTGCTCGGCCCATGCTACCCAACCTGCGGGATCGCCGCTGGGACGGGTCACATGCCCCGATACGCAGAACGCCGCGCGAGGTGCGCGGCGTCAGCGCTTGCGGTCCTGACGGGACTTGAACCCGCGACCTCCGCCTTGACAGGGCGGCGAGCACTCCAACTGCTCCACAGGACCTTGCTGGTGTTGCCTCCGGCCTGAGCCGAACCGTGCCCCCAACGGGATTCGAACCCGTGCTACCGCCTTGAAAGGGCGGCGTCCTGGGCCGCTAGACGATGAGGGCGGCCCCGCCATCATTGCACACTCGCAACGTTTAGCGGACTTGCTCCCATCCGGCCCCGCCGGAGGCTTCGAAAGCATACGTGATGGCGTACCGGTCGACCAAACCGGTATGGCGGCAGCCGCAACGGCACGGAAAACGCCAGCTCGGAGCCGGTCTAGGTGAGCCCGGCGACGCCGTGGTCACGCTTCAGACCGGCGATCAACTTGGCGCAGGCCGCGAGGGTGGCGGCGCGGTCGCCGCCTCCGTCGTGCAGCAGGACCACGGCTCCGGGGCGGGCCGAGCGCTTCACCCGCTTCTCGATGGTGGCCGCCGTCGGCTTGGCCCAGTCCTGCGGGTCGACGGTCCAGTGCAACGAGCGCATGTCGAGCTGCTTGGCGACCTTCACCACCTCGGCGGTCCACCGGCCGCCGGGCTGGCGGTAGAACGGCACCTTTGCCTTCGGCACCGCCCGCCGGATCTCCCGGTTGGTGCGTACCAGGTCGGCGCGGATCTCGGCGACCGGCCGCCGGGCCAGGTCGAGGTCGTGGTTCCAGCTGTGGTTGCAGAGCTGGTGCCCCTCCCGGACGATCCGCCGCAGCAGGCCCGGATGCTTGCGCACCTGGGTACCCACCACGCAGAAGGTGGCGGTCACCTTGGCCGCCTTCAGGCGGTCGAGCACCTTCGGTGTCCAGGCCGGATCCGGGCCGTCGTCGAAGGTGAGGGCCACCTTGGCGGTGCCGGTGGTGCGGACCAGACCGGCCGGCAGTTTCGCCGGCAGCGGCCGTAGCGGCGGCTTGGGCGGCACGGTACGAGTCGGTGACGGAGTGGGCTCCGGCGGCAGGGCGGCCGAGGGCGGTGGGCTGGTCGGGGCGGTGGCCGTCGGCGTGCCGCCACCGTCGCCGCAACCGGCGACGAGCAGGACGAGCAGGCCGGTGAGGCAGGCCAGCAGGGCACGGTGACGCATCGTTCGCTCCCGAGAGGGGTTCGGGGTACGCGGACGCCCCGACGCTAGTTCACCCGATTCGAGTGGACCGACGCCGGGTCAGGATGCGGGAGCCCGCCGTACCGTCGGTGTGCCCGCCGTACCGTCGGGGTGCCGGCCGCGCCGCCGAAGGGGCCGGGCCGGCGGCCGGGCCGAGCGGTCAGGAGGCGGCCGGGCGGTCGAGCGAGTCGTGCACCGCGACGGTGAGGGAGACCGCCTCGGTCAGATCGGTCGGGCGGACCACGCCGGCCGGCAGGCTCCGGGCCGGCCAGCCCGGCCCGGCTGCGAGCACCAGAAGTGGCCGGCTCGGCGCGGTGAGCAGGGCGGTGAGTTGCGCCGGGTCGGCGGTGGCCCGAGTCTGCGACCAGAGCACCACGGCGGCCGGACCGGTCCGGTCGACGGCGGCGAGCAGTGCCGTCACCGGTACCCGGGCACCGAGCATCCGGTAGCCGACGCCGGCCTCGGCCAACGCCGCGGCGAGTGCCTCCAGCGGCAGACTGTGCTGCTCCTCGTCGGCGCAGGAGAGCAGGACGCGCGGTGGCCCGGGAGCGGGGCCGGCGGACGCCACCGCACCCAACGCCGCCGAGACGCAGCGGGACACCAGGTGCTCGACCTCGATCAGCTCGCCGGTGGCGACGTGTCGCTCGCCGATGCCGACGAGCAGCGGGCGCAGCAGCCGGTCCCAGGTCGTGACCACGCCGTCGGCGGCGATGGCGCGGGAGATCGTCTCACCGATGGCCGCGGCGTCCAGCCGCATCGCGGCGCGGGCCAGCCCCCGCACCGCCGGCCCGGCCCGGCCGACCGGGATGGTCGTACCGCCGCCGTCGCGTCGCCTGAGCACGGCACGGGAGGCACCGACAGCCGCGAGGGTGTCGGGTGCCTGACGGGCCCACCGGGCCGCCTCGGCAGGGCTGACCCCTTCGGCGGTGAGCCGCCGCATCACCTCGAGTCGGGCCAGATCGGCCGGCGTGTAGCGCCGGTGGTGGCCCGGGACGTGCTGGCTGGGCCCGAGGCCGTACCGCTGGTGCCAGGTGCGCAGTGTGGTCACCGCGACCCCCAGGCGCTGGGCGACCGCGCCCGCGCTCAGCGCCTCATCGGCCACCCGGCCGCTCCGACACGTCGTCGGCCGGCCGCCCGGGCGGCTCCGAGGGCGGCCACAGCCGATCCAGTACGCCACCCAGCCACGGCGCGTAGGCGTCGGGCTCGCGGTGCAGCGCGGCGGCGAGCTGGGTCGGCTCCACCCAGCGCAGCTCCGCCACCTCGGTCGGCTCCGGGCGTAGTGCACCGTCGGGATGGAACTCGCCGCGCAGGACGTGGTCGTACTCGACCTCGACCCGCCCGGTGGCCGGATCCTCCGCCCGGTAGACGTAGACGCCCACCTCGCGCAGCGGCACCGGTCCGGCGCCCAGTTCCTCCGACAGCCGCCGGTTGGCGGCCTCGGTAAGCGCCTCGCCCGGCTTGGGGTGACCGCAGCAGGAGTTCGCCCAGCGCAACGGAAAGCGGGTCTTCGTAGCGGCGCGCCGCTGGAGCAGCAACCGACCGTCCGGTGCCACGAGCAGTACGGAGAACGCCCGGTGCAGCTGACCGGGCGGCTGGTGGGCGGCGGCCACCGTGGCCTCCCCGACCGGCAGACCGGTGTCGTCGACCAGTTCGACGAGGTGGCTCTCCCGGGACTGCGGCATCAGCGCCACCCTCCGTTTGTCGACCCGGGGCTCGGCACTGCCTCGTTCCCCGTGCTCACCGAGGCTCCCCGGTGATCCGGGCGGCGGCGAGCTTGCCGGAGATCAGCACCATAGGTACGCCGACACCGGGCTGGGTGCCCGAGCCGACGAAGACCACGTTGGACAGCGAGCGGTGCAGGTTCGACGGTCGGAACGGTCCCGTCTGGAACAGGGTGTGCGCCGAGGCGAACGGTGTACCGGCGGCCATGCCCTGCTCGGCCCACTCCGCCGGGGTGATCGCCCGCAGCACCTCGACGCCGGCCCCGAAGCCGACGTATCCGCGCTCCTCCAGGGTGGCGATGAGCTGATCGGTGTAGCGGGCGGTGAGGTCGCCGCGCCAGTCGAAGGGCGCCCGGTCGAGGTTCGGCACCGGAGCCAGCACGTAATAGGTGTGCCGGCCGGTCGGTGCCACCGCCGGATCCGTCCGGCTCGGGTTGGTGACCAGCAGGGACGGGTCGGACATCAGGTGTCCGCGCCGGATGACCTCGTCGAAGGTGCCCTGCCAGGCCCGCCCGAAGTGGATGTTGTGATGGGCGATCCGCCGGTAGCCCTGGGTCGAGCCGACGTGCAGCACGACACACGAGGGTGAGTAGGTGAGCCGGCGCTGCCGGGCCGGCGGCAGCAGGTCGCGGTAGGCCACCGGGAGGTCGGGGTTGAGCACCACGGCGTCGGCGGGGACGAACTCCCCGTCGGCGGTCACCACCCCGGTGGCCCGGCCGTTCGCGGTCTCCACCCGGGTCACCGCGGTGCCGTACCGGATGCGTACGCCGTGCTTCTCGGCGGCACCGGCCAATCCTCGGGAGACGGCGTGGATGCCGCCGCGCGGGAAGAAGACCCCGGCCACCGAGTCGAGGTACGCGATGACCGCGTAGATGGCAAGCGCGTCGTGCGGGGCGAGACCGGCGTACATCGCCTGGAAGGAGAAGATCCGTCGGGTACGCGGATCCCGGAAGAACTGGTTGATCTTCGTTTGCAGTCGCCGGAAGGCACCGGTGGCGACGAGCTTGAGCAGGTTGCCGGTGAGCAGGTCGGTCGGAGCGTCGAGATTGCGTTCGATGAAGTCGGCCCGTTCCAGTCGCCACAGGTTCCGGGCGAAGTCGACGAACCGCAGGTAGCCGTCGGCCTCCCGGGGCCCGCAGACCCGGGAGATCTCCGCCGCCATCGCGGTGGTGTCGGTGCGCACGTCAAGCGTGGAACCGTCCGGATAGTAGGCCCGGTAGGCCGGGTCCAGCGGCACCAGGTCGAGCCAGTCGGTCAGCTCCTCACCGACTGCGGCGAGCGCCTCGGCGATGAGATCGGGCATGGTGAGCACCGTGGGGCCGGTGTCGAACTCGTAGCCGTCGACGCTGAGCCGGCCGGCCCGCCCACCCGGCACCGGCTCGCGCTCCAGCACGGTCACCTGGCGTCCGCTGCCCGCCAGGTGCAGCGCGCAGGCCAGCCCGCCGAAGCCGGCTCCGACAACCACCACCCGGTCAGTACGCCCGTCAACGGTCCGCACCGGCGACCACCTCTCTGTGCAGGAAGCCCATCATGCCCTCCGGTGCGTGGCGGCGGTCGCGAGGCCGACAAGCGCGGTACGGGCGGTCTCGTCGACGGCGACCGCGTCGAGCGCGGCCAGCGCGTCCTCGACCCGCTCGTCGATCATCCGCTCGATCCGTCGCACCGCGCCGGTGTCGAACACGACCTCGGCGAGCCGGGCGACCTCCGGCCCGTCGGCGCGCCGGCCGGCACCGTCGAGTGCCCGCAACTGCGTCGGCGTGGCCAGCTCCCGGGCCAGGACCAGTAGCGCCGTCGGCTTGCCGGTACGCAGGTCGTCGCCGGCCGGCTTGCCGGTGGTGGTCGGGTCACCGAAGACACCGAGCAGGTCGTCGCAGAGCTGGAAGGCCTCGCCGACGGCGAGGCCGTAGCGGGTGTACGCCGCGGCCAGGTCGCTGTCCCCGTCGACGCCGGCCAGGCTGGCGCCGAAGAGCAGCGGTCGTTGCACCGTGTAGCTGGCGGTCTTGTACCGGGCCACCCGGAGCGCCCGGTCCACCGACCAGCTCAGCGGATCGGTCTCGCCGAGGACGTCGAGGTACTGCCCGGCGACCGTCTCCACCCGCATCCGGTCGTAGCCCCGTCGTACCTGGAGCAGCCGGTCGGCCGGCAGGTCGGCCAGGGCCAGCACCTGGTCGGCCCAGACCATGCAGAGGTCACCGATGAGTACGGCCACCGCCTCGCCGAAACGCCCGGAGTCGCCGTTGCGACCCGCCGCGGCGTGCTGGGTGGCCACCGCCACGTGCGCGGTCGGTCGGCCGCGTCGGGTGGCGGAGGCATCCATCACGTCGTCGTGCACCAGCGCGAAGGTGTGCAGCAACTCCAAGGTGGCCAGTGCGGGCAGCACCGGGGCGACCGGCGTGTCGCCGCCGACCGCGCCACGCCATCCCCAGTAGGCGAACGTGGGTCGGACCCGCTTCCCGCCGGAGAGGACACAGTCGCGTGCGGTGGCGGCGAAGCCGCCCATCGCCGGGTCGATCGCGTCGAGCGCGTCGACCTCGGCGGTCAGGAACTCGGCAAGCGTGTTGTCGACGGCGGTGACGATGTCGCGCGTGTAGGCGGCCAGCACGGCAGCGATCGGGTCGTCTCCACCGACCGGCTGCTCAGGGACCACGCGAAGGAGGTTACCCGTTGGTCCGTCGCTGGCCATGCCGCTGAGCGTACCCTAGGGTCTCAAGTTGCGTCGATTGGTGCGTCGAATCAGAGGAGGGCCGGTGGACCTGGATCTCGCCGCTGCCTACGACAGATGCCGTGAGCTGCACAGACGGCACGGTCGCACCTACTATCTCGCCACCCGGCTGCTGCCCGCATGGAAACGGCGGCATGTGCATGCCTTATATGGATTCACCCGCTACGCCGACGAGATCGTCGATCAGACCGACACGCTGCCGCCGGCCGAGCGCGCGGCGCGGCTGGACGACTGGGGCGGCCGGTTCGTCGCCGGCCTGCACGGGGCGCGGGTGACCGACCCGCTGCTGCCGGCGGTGCTGCACACCATCGCCGTGTTCGATCTCGACCGGGAGGACTTCGCCTCGTTCCTCAAGAGCATGGCGATGGACCTGACCGTCACCTCCTACCGCACCTACGAGCACCTGCTGGACTACATGGAAGGCTCGGCCGCGGTCATCGGCACGATGATGCTGCCCATCCTGGGCAGCTCCGATCCGGTGGCGGCCCGCGAGCCCGCCCGCCAGCTCGGCTTCGCGTTCCAGCTGACCAACTTCATCCGGGACGTCGGCGAGGACCTGGCCCGGGGCCGGACCTACCTACCCGACGAGGACCTGGCCGCCTTCGGCGTGACGCGGGAGGACCTGGTGGCCTGTCACGCGGCCGGGCGGGCCAGCGAGCCGGTCCGCGAACTGATCCGGTACGAGGTGACCCGCGCCCAGGCGCACTACCTCGCCGCCGCGCCGGGCGTGGTCCTGCTCGACGGTGCCTCGCAGTCCTGCATCCGTACCGCCTACCTGCTCTACGGCGGCATCCTCGACGAGGTGGCCGCCCAGGACTACGACGTCTTCGCCCGCCGCGCCACGGTGCCGCAGCGGCGCCGGCTGGGGGTGGCCACCCGCGCCCTGCTGACCCCGGCCGGCAGCCCGGTCGCCGTGCCCGGACCGCCGCTGCGGTGAGCGGCCGTACCGCCGTCGTGCTGTTCACCCGCGACCTGCGGGTGCACGACCACCCGGCACTGGCGACCAGCTGCGCCGCCTTCGACCGCGTGGTCCCGCTGTACGTGTTGGACCCCGCGCTCGCGGAACTGTCGCCGAACCGCACCCGCTTCCTGCATGAGAGCCTCGCCGCGCTCCGCGAGGCGCTGCGTGGGCTCGGCGGTGACTTGGTGCTGCGACACGGTGATCCGGTGGCCGAGACGATCCGGTTGGCCGGCGAGGTGGGTGCCGAGGGCGTCGCGCTCTCCGCCGACGTCTCCCGGTACGCGGCCCGTCGGGCGCGACGCCTGCAAGCCGAGTGCGACCGGCACCGGCTGCATCTGCGGTTCTTTCCCGGTCTGACGGTGGTCGAGCCGGGGGCACTGACCCCGGCCAGCGGTGACCACTACCGGGTGTTCAGTCCGTACCACCGGGCGTGGAGTGCCCGGCGGTGGCGGGAGGAGCTGTCGGCGCCGGCGACCGTCACGTTGCCGGCCGGCGTGCCGGTCGGGCGCTTCCCGGTGCTGCCGTCAGGGGAGTCCCCGGACGCGGTGGCCGGCGGGGAGGACGAGGCGCGGCGTCGGTTGGCACGGTGGCGGCCCGACGTCGCGCGCTACGGCGACCGCCACGACGACATGGCCGGCGACGCCACCTCCCGGCTCAGTCCCTACCTGCGCTTCGGCTGCGTGTCCCCGTTGACCGTGGCCAACGCGATCGACGATCGGGAGTCACCGTTCGTCCGGCAACTCTGCTGGCGGGACTTCTACCACCAGGTGACCGCGGCCTTCCCCGACCTGCCCCGCACGGCGTACCGGCGCCGGGCGACCGAGCACTGGCGCTACGACGAGCAGGCCCTCACCGCTTGGGCGCAGGGGCGCACCGGCCTGCCGGTCGTGGACGCCGGCATGCGTCAGCTCCGGGCCCAGGGGTGGCTGCACAACCGCGCCCGCCTCATCACCGCCGGCTACCTGACCAAGACACTCGGGCTGGACTGGCGGGACGGGCAGGCGGTCTACTTCCGGTGGCTGCTCGACGGCGACATCGCCGACAACTCGGGCAACTGGCAGTGGGTCGCGGGTACCGGCAACGACACCCGGCCGTACCGGGGGTTCAACCCGGTCCGGCAGGCCGAGCGGTACGACCCCGACGGCGCGTACGTACGGCGGTGGGTGCCCGAGTTGGCGTCGGTGGCCGGCGGGGCGGTGCACCAGCCGTGGCGACTGCCCGAAGCGCTGCGCCGCACCCTCGACTACCCGCCGCCGCTGGAGCCGCCCGGTGACACCCCGGTCTGGCTGCGCTAACCGAGCACCTGCTGCCACAGGTAGTACAGCGCGAAACCGGCGAAGAACACGATCGCGATCACCACGAGGCCGGTGGCCACCCGACCGGCGCGCAGCGCGGCCGGGAGCGTACGCCGGTTGAGCCAGAGCACGAGCGCCGCGACGAGCGGAATGTGCAGGGCCTCGATCGACCCGGCCACGGTGAGCAGACCCACCGGGTCGCCGAAGATCACGAACACCGTGAACGGCAGCACCGCGAGCCAGCCGACGACGGCGACCCGACCGATGACCGCCGGTCGGGCCCAGGGCCGCTGCGTGAGGTGGGACGGCAGGGCCTTGCGGATGCCGTCGGTGTACAGCCGTTTCCAGCCGTCGATGTTTGTCAGCGTAGCCGTCCAGAAGGCCGAGATGAGGCCCACCACCATCAACCAGAACCCGACACTGCCGAAGACCTCACTGAACAGCGTGGTCAGGTCGCGGGCGACGTCGGACTCGGCGGGCACGATGCCCTCCGGACGCAGCAGCTCCGCACCGAGCACGAGGAAGGCCACCGTGATGATCCCGACGCCCACGACGGCGAACGTCGAGTCGAGCGTCATGGTCCGCAGCCACTGACGTACCCGGGCCACCTGACCGTCGTCCAGGCCGCGCGGGTCGAGCCGGGTCGGCTGCTCCAGCGCGCCGACACCCACGCCCTTCGCCGCGACCCAGTACGAGTACCACATGAGCCCGGCGGCACCGTTCGACAGGAAACCCAGCCAGGGCAGGATGTCGGCGACCACGAGATCCTCGGGCACGGTGGGCACCACACCCGACGCGGCCTCGCCGAGGTCCGGGCCGACGAGGATGGCGGCCACGACAACCCCGACCGCCAGCAGCAGCCCGATGACCCGGGAGACCCACTCCACCCCGGTGTAGTGGCCGAACAGCACCAGACCGGCCGCCGCCGCGATGACCACCGCCGTCCAGAGCTGGATCGGACCGGGTACGGCCAGGGTGAAGGCGCTGCCAGCGGCGCTCGCGATGCCGGCGATGGCGGCGACACCGACCACCAGCTGCGGTACCAGGATGACCCACAGCGCCCAGCCACGGGGACCGGGCAGCTCGGCCATCCCGCTGAGCAACCGTCGGCCGGTCACCACGCTGTAGCGCCCGATCTCCCGGGTCACGAAGAGCTTGAGCAGCAGGGCCGCGATCAACGCCCACAGCAGGGCGTACCCGTACTGGGCGCCGACCCGGGGCGTGAACAGCAGTTCCCCGGTGGCCAACGCGGCCAGCGCCCAGAGCACACCGGGGCCGATGTAGCCGAGTTTGGCGCGGCCGGTCGGCGGCTCCGGCACCGTCTTCCGTTCCTCGTCGCTGCCGGCCAGAGCCTGTTCCATCACCCGCTCCCTTCGATCCTCGGTTCCTGCCGACCTTGGACCTACCCACCGGGCGCGGCGCCCTACCGACCGGCGACCGATCGGGCCGGGCCGGTCCCCTTCCGTCGACGACGGCGTGGCCGAGTGGCCCGGGCGCAGGTTGGTGCGCGATGCTGGCGGCATGGCGGAGCCGGAACTGGTGGACGTGGTGGTGCTCGGGCTCGGTGTCGGCGGGCAGGAGGTTGCCGGTCGGCTCGCGGAGGCCGGGCTCACCGTGGTCGGCGTGGAACGCGACCTGCTCGGCGGGGAGTGTCCCTACTGGGGGTGCGTGCCGAGCAAGATGATGATCCGGGCGGCCAACGTGGTCGCCGAGGCACGCCGGGTCGACGGCCTGGGCGGCACCGCGCAGGTCACCCCGGACTGGGCGCCGGTGGCCAGGCGGATCCGGGCGGAGGCCACCGACGACTGGGACGACCGGGTGGCGGTGCAGCGGTTCACCGACCAGGGCGGACGCTTCGTACGCGGCAGCGGCCGACTCGACGGCCCGGGCCGGGTGCGGGTCGATGACCAGGTCTTCCAGGTCCGCCACGGGATCGTGCTGGGCACCGGCACCCGCCCGTCGGTGCCGCCGGTGGACGGGTTGGCGGACACCCCGTACTGGACCAACCGCGAGGCCATCGAGGTCGAGGAACTGCCCGCCTCGCTGCTGGTGCTGGGTGGTGGGGCGATCGGGCTGGAGCTGGCTCAGGTGTTCGCCCGTTTCGGCGTACGGGTCACCGTGGTCGAGGCGCTCGACCGGGTACTGGCCGTCGAGGAGCCGGAGTCGTCGGAGGCGGCGGCCGCCGCGTTGCGGTCCGACGGGGTGGAGATCCACACCGGGGTCAAGGCCGCCCGGGTCGAGCACGGCGTCGGCGGGTTCACCCTGCGCGGCACCAAAGGCGAGGAATTCACCGCCGAGCGGCTGCTGGTGGTGACCGGCCGCCGCGCCCACCTGGACGAACTCGGGCTGGACACGGTCGGCGTCGACGCGGGTGGGCGGTACCTGCCGGTGGACGACCGGCTGCACGTCACCGAGGGGATCTGGGCGGTCGGCGACGTCACCGGCGAGGGTGCCTTCACCCACGTCGCGATGTACCAGGCGTCCATCGTGGTCGCCGACGTGCTCGACCACATCCGACGTGCGCAGGGCGGCGCGGACCCGAGCGGTACGGCCAGCGTGGTCGGTGGCGCGGTCGGCGTGGCCAGTTCGCTGGCCGCCACCGGATCGAGCGGCTCGGCCGGATCGGTGCCCCGCGCCGACTACCGGGCGCTGCCCAGGGTCACCTTCACCGATCCGGAGATCGGCGCGGTCGGCCTCACCGAGCAGCAGGCCCGCGAACGCGGCATAAACGTGCAGGTCGGCTTCACCCGGCTGGCGTCGTCGACCCGTGGCTGGATCCACAAGACCGACGAGGACGGCTTCATCAAGCTCGTCGCCGACGCCGACCAGGGTGTGTTGATCGGGGCCACCTCGGCCGGCCCGGCCGGCGGTGAGGTGCTGTCGGGCCTGGTCGTGGCGGTGCACGCGGCCGTACCACTGAGCCAGCTCCGGCACATGATCTACGCGTACCCGACCTTCCACCGGGCGATCTCCGACGCGCTGCGCGATCTCGGACAGTGACCGGACAGCATCCGTCATCCTGCGACAGGTGACTGTTCTTTTCTTGCAGTGTGTCGGCGTACTATTGCGGCCGTGACGAAGAGACTGACCGAGGTCGCCCGCAAGGCAGGCGTCAGCGAGGCCACCGTGAGCCGGGTGCTCAACGGCCGCGATGGCGTGGCCGAGGCGACCCGGACGGCGGTGCTGACCGCCCTGGACGTGCTCGGTTACGAGCGGCCGAGCAAGCTGCGCGGCGAGCGTGCCCGACTGGTCGGGCTGGTCCTGCCCGAGTTGCAGAATCCGATCTTCCCGGCGCTGGCCGAGGTGGTCACCGGCTCGTTGGCCCAACGCGGCTTCACCCCGGCGCTGTGCGCCCGCACCATCGGTGGCGTCTCCGAAGCCGCGTACGTCGAGATGCTGCTGGACCATCAGGTCTCCGGCGTGATCTTCGCCGGCGGGTCGTACGCGCTGGCCGAAGCGTCGCACGAGCACTACCGCCGGCTGACCGACCGGGGGTTGCCGGTGGTGCTGGTCAACGCGGGTGTGGACGAACTCGGCTTCCCCCGGGTCTCCACCGACGACGCGGTCGCGGTCGAGCAGGCGTACGGCCATCTGCGCTCGCTGGGGCACGAGCGGATCGGGTTGGTGCTCGGCCCCGAGGACCATGTGCCGTCGCGGCGGAAGTTAGCCGCGATGGGCCGCGTCACGGGTCGGAGCGAGGGGACCGACTGGGTCGAGCGTTCGAGCTTCTCGATGGAGGGTGCCCGGGTCGCGGCGACCAAGCTGGTCGACCGGGGGGTCACCGGGATCATCTGCGCCAGCGACGTGCTGGCCCTGGGCGCCATTCGCGCGGTGCGCCGGCTCGGTCTTTCGGTGCCCGACGACGTCTCGGTGGTGGGCTACGACGACTCGGTCTTCATGACCTGCACCGATCCGCCGCTGACCACCGTCCGACAGCCGATCGAGACGATGGGGCAGGCGGCCGTGGACCTGCTGGTCACCCAGATCGAGGGCGGGGGTGTGCTCACCGATGAGTTGCTCTTCGAGCCGGAACTGGTGGTGCGCGGCTCGACCGCTCCCACGCCCCGCCGCTGACAAGCCCGTTCTCGGCCGCCGACCGCTACCCGCGGTCGGCGGCCGTTTCGGTGTTGCCGTGCTCCGCTCATCCGGTCTGTCGGTGTCGCCGACCGCTACGGTCTCCGTCTGACAGTACTCAGTCGAATAGTTGCAAGTAAAAATCCAAACCTTGCTGGATTGAGTCGCCGCCGTTACAGTGACTCCACTCACACCTGGCCGCCGACACGTGACGGAGGGGCAGGGCGAAGCGCGGACACCGATCACCAGCAGGGCTTCGCGGCGAGGGGCACCAATCGCCGATCACCGACTTTCACCCAGACACCCGTTCCCGAAGGGATGGACAGATGTCCGTACCGCAGTACCGGAAGGCAGTGGCGTTGACACTCGTGGCCGGGCTGGGGCTCGGCCTCGCGGCCTGCTCCACCAAGAGCGACGACACCAGTGGCGACGCGAGCGGCAAGGTCACCATCACCGTCGACTGCCAGCCGGTCGGTGCCCAGAAAGAGCTGCTGCAGAACTGGAACGCCGACGTCGCCGAGTTCCAGCGGCAGAACCCCGACATCGTCGTCAAGAGCGTGAGCGTCGGTGAGCAGTGCAACAACCCGCCGGACTTCACCGCCCGGCTGGCCGGCGGCACCGTGACCGACGTGTTCTACGGGTACATGACCGACCTGCAGCAGGTGCTCGACTCCGGCCAGGCGATGGACATCACCGAGTACGCCACCACGGACACCATCCCCACCTGGGACAGCGTCGACCCGGCCCTGAAGGAGGTCTTCACCGACGACGGAAAGCTCTACGCCGTACCGGTGAAGAACTACTCCATGGGCCTGGTCTACAACAAGGTGCTGTTCCAACGGGCCGGTCTCGACGTGAACAGCCCACCGAAGACGTGGGCCGAGGTCCGAGACGCCGCCAAGAAGATCTCCGCACTCGGCGACGGCATCGCCGGCTACGCGGAATACAGCGCCGGCAACACCGGCGGCTGGCACTTCACCGCCCTGCTCTACTCGCAGGGCGGCCAGGTGCTGACCGCCGACGGCAGCAAGGCCGACTTCAACAACGCGCTGGGCCGGCAGGTCCTCCAGAACCTCAAGGACATGCGCTACGGCGACGACAGCATGGGCGACCGTCAGCTGCTCCAGTGGGGCGACCTGCTGACCAACGCCGGCGCCGGCAAGGTCGGCATGTTCATCGGCGCCCCGGACGCCACCCAGGCGATCGTCAGCCAGTTCCAGGGCAAGTTCGAGGACTGGGCGATGGGGCCGCTGCCCGGCCAGGACGGGCCGGCCAAGAGCACGCTCGGCGGCGGCGAGGGCTACTTCGTCAAGAAGGACCTCACCCCGGAGCAGGTCCGTGCCGGTCTCAAGTGGATCGCGTACCAGAAGCTCACGCCCGGCAAGGGCCAGCTCGACTACGTCCGGGCCAAGCCACAGAACTACCCGGTCGGTCTGCCGCAGCCGCTGCTGTTCACAAACGGCAGCGAAGCCCAGCAGCAGGAGTTGGAGCTGCGCAAGGCCAACGCGAACGTGGACACCGCGAACTTCGTGAACTTCGAGGCGAACCCGGTCCCGATCAAGGGTGAGCCGCGCAATGCGCAGGCCATCTACGCGGTGCTGGACGCGGTGATGTCGGGAGTGCTGACCAACCCGAACGCCAACATCGACACGCTGCTCAAGACCGCCGAGGACAAGGTCAACAAGCTCCTCGCCACGGCGAGCTGAGCGCGGGGCGGGGGCCCGCTCTCCGGCCCCCGCCCCGACCGCAGCGCCCGACCGCACCGTGCGGGTCGGCGTAGCACCGGCCGGTCACCCAGTCCACCAGGAGTTGCCTTGGCGATCACCACCGTCCCGGGTGCCGTGCGCGCACCGGGTCGACCCGCCCCGTCGCCGCCGGCCGGGCCACCGCGTACCAACCTCGGCCGCAAGGTACGGGACAACCTCACCGGACACGCCTTCCTGATCGGTGCGGTGCTCTGCTTCACGGTCTTCTCCTGGTACCCGATGGTCCGCGGCGTCGTGATGAGCTTCCAGCGCACCCGGCGCGGCGAGACCACCTGGGTGGGCTGGGACAACTACCTCCGGATCCTCGACGACCCCAGCTTCTGGACCGCCTGGCAGAACACCTTCTACTTCACCGGCCTCGCGCTCGTCCTGGGGTTCGCGGTGCCGTTCTTCGTGGCGATCCTGCTCAACGAGTTCCGCCACGCCCGGGGATACCTGCGGATCCTGGTCTACCTGCCGGTGATGCTGCCGCCCGCCTCGGCGCTGTTCCTGTTCAAGTTCTACGCGTACGACCCGAGCGACGCGGGGCTGTTCAACGCGATCCTCAACGCCTTCGGACTGCCCACGTCGCAGTGGATGCAGTCGCCGGAGATGACGATGCCGGCGATGGTGATCGCGTCGACCTGGATGAACATGGGCAGCGCCGTGCTGATCTATCTGGCCGCGTTGCAGAACATCCCGGGTGAGCTGTACGAGGCGGCCGAGCTGGACGGCGCCGGGATCTGGCGGCGGATCATGCACGTCACCATCCCGCAGACCCGGCTGATTCTCGCGCTGCTGGCGATGCTCCAGATCGTCGCCACCATGCAGCTCTTCATCGAGCCGCTGATCCTCGCCAACGGCGCGGGCGCGGAGGACTCGGCGACCTCGGTCGCATACCTCATCTACCAACACGGGTTCTTCCAGAACGATCTCAACGGCGCCGCCGCACTCGGCGTGATCATGCTGGTGGTGCTGGCCGGGTTCTCCGCCGTCTACCTGCGGCTCACCGCGAGACAGGACTAGGAGGAGCACCCATGGCACCGGACACCGGGACCCGGACCCTCATCTCCCAGGCACAGCTTCGGCGCGGTCGCGGACGGGCCGTCTACTGGATGCTGCTCGCCGTCGTGGTCGTCGGGTTCACGCTCGTCTTCCTCGGGCCGCTCTACTGGATGGTCACCGGAGCGCTCAAGTCCGGCCAGGAGATCGCGCAGACCCCACCGTCGCTGTTCCCGCAGGACCCGCAGTGGCAGAACTACGCCGACGCCTGGCACCACCTGGACCTGGCCAAGCTGCTGTTCAACACGTTCTACTACGCGACAGGTGCGGTGCTGTTCCAACTGGTCTTCGACACCGCCGCGGCGTACGCCCTGTCGAAGCTCCGCCCGGTCCTCGGCAACGTGATCCTCGGCATGATGCTGGCCACGCTGATGATCCCGGCGATGGTCCTCATCGTCCCGCAGTACGTGACCGTGATCGACCTGCCGATCCTGCACATCAACCTGCTCGACTCGCCGTTCGCGATCTGGCTTCCGCTGGTCGCCAACGCGTTCAACATCTTCCTGCTGAAACGGTTCTTCGACTCGATTCCGGAGGATCTGATGGCGGCCGCCCTGATGGACGGGGCGACGCCTCTGCGCACGCTCTGGTCGATCGTGCTGCCGATGTCGCGGCCCATCCTCGGCGTTGTCTCGATCTTCGCGGTGACCGCGGTCTGGAAGGACTTCCTCTGGCCGAAGCTGGTCATGCCGTCCCCCGAGACCCGCACGGTGAGCGTGGGGATCTACGCCTTCGCCGGCGGTACGCCGATGAACGTGGTGATCGCCGCGTCGGTGATCGCCGCGATACCGACCGTCGTCATCTTCCTGGTGTTTCAGCGGAACATCATGTCCGGCCTCACCACCGGCGGTCTCAAGGGATGACCGCCGACCCCAGAAAGCAGGTGCGCGTGTCCGCAGCAGCCAGTGGTCCGTGGTGGCGGGGAGCGGTGATCTACCAGGTGTACCCGCGCAGCTTCGCCGATGGAAACGGCGACGGCATCGGCGACATCGCCGGCATCCGATCACGGCTGACCTACCTGTCGGCGCTCGGCGTCGACGCCATCTGGTTCAGCCCCTGGTACCCCTCCCCGATGGCCGACGCCGGCTACGACGTGACCGACCATCGCGACATCGACCCCGTCTTCGGCAGTCTGGCCGAGGCAGAGGCGCTGATTGCGGAGGCGCACGCGCTCGGCATCCGGACCATCGTCGACGTGGTGCCGAACCACTGCTCCGACGCACACCCCTGGTTCCAGGCGGCGTTGGCCGGCGGCCCGGGGGCACCGGAGCGGGAGCTGTTCTGGTTCCGGCCGGGGCGCGGCCCGAACGGCGACCAGCGCCCGACCGACTGGGTGGGCGAGTTCGGCGGGCCGACCTGGACCCGGACCACCGACCCGGACGGCACGCCCGGTGACTGGTACCTGCACCTCTTCGCCCCCGAACAGCCGGACCTCAACTGGGATCACCCGCGGGTGCGCGCCGAGTTCGAAGACATCCTGCGGTTCTGGTTCGACCGGGGCGTGGACGGTATCCGGATCGACTCGGCCGGGCTGCTGGTCAAGGACTCGACGCTGCCCGAGATCGTGGCAGATCGGCCGCACCCGTTCCACGACGTCGACGGGGTGCACGAGATCTACCGGGACTGGCGGCGGATCGCCGACGGGTACCCGGGGGACCGGGCTCTGATCGGTGAGGTGTGGCTGCCGGACCGCCAGCGGTTCGCTCGCTACCTGCGCCCGGACGAACTGCATGCGGCGTTCAACTTCGATTTCCTCGGCTGTGCCTGGGACGCCACCGCACTACGCGAGAGCATCGACGGCACGTTGAACGCACACGCGCCGGTCGGTGCCCCCGCCACCTGGGTGCTCGCCAACCACGACGTCACCCGGCAGGTGACCCGCTACGGCCGGGCGGACACGACGTTCAGCTTCGCGGCCAAGCGCGAGGGCATCCCCACCGACCTGGAACTGGGCACCCGCCGTGCCCGTGCCGCGGCGCTGCTGTCGCTGTCGCTGCCCGGCGCCGCCTACGTCTACCAGGGTGAGGAACTGGGGCTGTGGGAGGTCGAGGACATCCCACCCGCACTCCGGCAGGACCCGATGTTCGTCCGCTCCGGTGGCGCCGACCCGGGCCGCGACGGTTGCCGGGTTCCGCTGCCGTGGTCGGGGGACGCGCCGCCCTTCGGCTTCAGCCCCGACGACGCGAGCCACCTACCGTGGCTGCCCCAGCCCGCCGACTGGAAGGACCGCACCGCCCGGACGCAGGCCGGTGACCCGCAGTCGATGCTGGAGCTGTACCGCAGGGCGATCGCGTTGCGGCGTACCGAGGCGGCGCTCGGTGACGGGACGCACACCTGGTTACCCGCGCCCGACGGGGTGCTGGCGTTCCGCCGGGAACCCGGCTTCACCTGCCTGGTCAACCTGTCCGGCGGTGCCGTGCCACTGCCACCGCACACCGGCAAGCTGCTGGCCAGCGGCCCGCTCGACGACGACCGGCTACCCCCGGACACCGCCATCTGGCTGCGTACCGCCGCCCACCCGTCCTGACCCACCCCACCCCGCGCGCGGGAGAGGGGCCGGGAGGTCAGGCGGCAGGGGTGCCGTGGCGGCCGGCGCCGGCGGTGAAGCGGGCGGCGCCGGCCGTCGCGTCGGTGGCCAGGGAGTGCAGGCCGTAAGTCAGCTCGGTGGCCAGGGCGTCCGCCTCCGGCTGCGCGGCGGTGGCCAGCACCGAGGCGCGGTCGTTGCGCAGGCAGGTCTGCGGATGTCGAGCGATCTCGGCGGCCAGTCGCTCGGCCGCCGTCCGGGACTCGCCCGGGTCGACGAGCCGATTGACCAACCCCATGGTGTACGCCTCCGGCGCCGGCACCGCGCGTCCGGTGAGGATCAGGTCCATGGCCCGGCTCTCGCCGATGAGCCGGGGCAGCCGGACCGTCCCGCCGTCGATCAGCGGCACTCCCCAGCGTCGACAGAAGACTCCGAGCACCGAGTCCGACTCGGCGATCCGCAGGTCGCACCAGAGCGCCAGCTCCAGCCCGCCGGCCACGGCGTACCCGGAGATCGCGGCGATCACCGGCTTGCCCAGGGTCATCCGGGTCGGACCCATCGGTCCGTCGCCGTCTGGCTCGACCCGGTTACCGCGCGGCGTACCGATCGCCTTCAGGTCGGCACCAGCACAGAACGTGCCCCCGGCCCCCCAGAGCACCCCCACCGCCGCCGTCGGATCCGCGTCGAAGGCCCGGAACGCGTCGGCGAGCGCCCGGGCGGTCGGCCCGTCGACCGCGTTGCGGGCCGCCGGCCGGTCCAGGATCACCGTGGTCACCGGCCCGTCCCGTTCCACCCGTACCGTCATCCCGTCAGCATGCCCCGGCGTCGCCCGGCTGGCTATTCGTCCCCGACGACCGGTTTGCGGTCGCGTACGACGGGAAGTCGTTACCCGTGCGAGCGTTGTTGACGAGAATCGAGCAAGCCTCCGGCCTGGACCGGTTCGGTGACCGGTTGCAGCAGACCGTGCAGGGTGTGCTGCGCCCGCAGCGGGTCCGCGACCTGCTGCACGGGGTCTGGCTGGGCCATCCACTGCATCCGGCGATGGTGCAGCTGCCGGTCGGCGCGTGGGTCAGCGCGGCCGTGCTGGACCTGATGCCCGGACAGCGGAGGGCGGCGACCACCCTCACCGCGGTCGGCACGATCGGCGCGCTGCCGGCGGCGGTCGCCGGGCTCAACGACTGGGCGGGGCTCTCCCGTGACCAGCGTCGGGTAGGCCTGGTGCACGCCGCGTCGAACTCCGTCGGGTTGGTGCTCTATGGTGCCTCGCTGGCCGCGCGCCTGTCCGGTCGGCACGGGCTCGGGCGCACCCTCGGCTGGCTCGGTCTCAGCGCCGCCGGTGCCGGGGCGTATCTCGGCGGGCATCTGGCGTACAAGCAGGGTGCCCAGGTGAACGTGAGCGTCTCCGACCTGCACCTGATCAGCGAGGGCTGGCACTCGGTGGCGGAGATGACCAGCCTGCCGCAGCGGGAACTCGTCACCCGCAAGGTCGACGACGTGTCGGTGATTCTCTACCGGCACGGCGACGACGTGACCGTCATGCTTGAGCGTTGCCCCCACCAGAGCGGACCGCTCGGCGAGGGCGAGGTACGCGAGGTCGACGGGCACGCCTGCGTGGTGTGCCCGTGGCACGGCAGCACCTTCCGACTCAACGGTGGCGAGGTGGTGCACGGCCCGTCCCCGAACGACCAGCAGATCCTGCCGACCCGGATCGTCGACGGCCGCCTGGAGGCCCGGCTGCCCTGACCCGGCACCCAGTCGGATGATCCCGGGCGGCCAAGCGTCCGTGCTCCGCTCCGGCGCACGTCGGACCGGCCCGCCAGGACCGAGGTTGTTGTGCGCCTCCTGTCGAGCTGAACCGTTCGTGCTGTCACGCGGGACGAGTCGTTCGTGCTGTCAGCTCGACAGCGTCAGCAACATCCGGTGTCGAGCGGCGCGGCGCTACGGTGCTGACCGGGTCAGTCCTTGCGGTGTCGGCCGATGGGCAGCTCGCGGGGAACGGTGAGGGGCGGTTGGTGGCGGGTGCCGGCGCGGGACATGGCCGGCCGGCGGCGTAGGCCGAGCACCGCACCGATCTGCGCGCCGACGATGCTGGCCACGGCCAGCACGGCGGACACGGCGAGTGGACGGTTCACCCGGTCAGGCTCGCCGGCCCGGGCCGCGCCCACCGTCACCACCGGCGGGTGATCCTCCGGCGTCTCGCCCTGCGCCGGCTCCGGCTGTCGCTCCTCGGGACTGGCCGGCGCGGTCGTGGCCGAACCAGGTCGCTCGGCCGGGTCACCGGGCAACTCGGCCGCGCCGCCGGGCAACTCGGCCGCGCCGCCGGGTCGCGCCGCCGGGTCGCCCGGGTCGCCCGGCGTCGGGCGGGTCTGCTCGGTGCCCTGCCGCTCGGGGGCGGGCCGGGGCTTCGGTGCGACCAGCCGGCCGGTGGCGTGTGGCCGGGAACCCTGGTCGTGTGCCTCCTCGGGCAGCTTGATGAGCTGGCCGGGGCGGATCCGGTCCGGGTCACGCAGCTTGTTGAGTGCGGCCAACCGGTGATAGTCGTCGAAATCGTCGAGATACCGGTCGGCGACTCCGCCCAGGTAGTCACCCTTGGCGACCCGGTACACGGATGCCGGTGCCGAGGTGCCGGCCCCGTCGGCCCGCGCGTCAGCTCCCGGTGCGGTTGCCGAAGTCGTGATCGTCGCCGGTCCGTTCGCCGCCATCGCGGGCGAAGGCGTGAATGCGCTGGCGGCGGCTCCACCGGCGTACGCCGTCGTGCCGTAGACCGTGGTGGCGGCCGTGGCGGCGGGGCTGGCGGCGAGGATCAGCGCGACCGATCCGACAAGTGCGGCGGCGGCCCGCTGCTGGCGGCCCATGCCGGGCAGCCGCGGAGCGGGCCGGTCGAACGCCTGCGCGCCCAGCTCCACGAGCACCGACAGGGCGAAGGTGGCCCAGCCGAACCAGCCGGCGATGGCCAGCGCCCGGAGGAAGAGTTGCCCGTCGTCGCGGCTGGTCAGCGTGGTGCCGATCTCCGCGAGCGTGGGTACGTGATCGGGGAGCGGGTTGCCGGCGAAGGCCAGCAGCGCGATCGGACCGCCGACCAGCAGCCCGATCAGCACGACGAGCGCACCGAAGCCGGTGAGCACCCGACCGGCCCGCCGTACGACGGTGCCACCTGATGCGGCCATGGCCACCTTCCTTCCCTAGGAGCCCCCGGTCAGCGCCCGTGCGGTCGCCTCACCGGAGACGGTGACGGTGTTGGAGAAGCCGAACAGGCCGAGCGCCGCCCGGTCGTAGGTGACCTCGACGCGTACCCGGATCAGGGTTTCGCCGTCGACCACCGGAAAGGTCACGGTGTGGTCGCTGGCCCCGGCGGTGGTGAGGTAGTTCCGGACGGCGCTGCGGGCCTCGCGTCGGTTGATCCGCTTGGGCCCGCCCTCGATGGCGGTGGCCCGGTCGATGGCCTGGCCGCCGGCGCGGGCCGCCTCGGCGGCCAGGTTCTCGGCGCGTTGCAGCGTGCGGAGCTGACCCGCGCCGTCGAACGCCATGCCGATGATCGCGAGCACCCCGATCAGGGCCACGGCCAGGAAGATGCTCACCCGCCCGGCGTCGCCCCGCCCGGCCGTCATCCCCGGCTCCGGTAGCGGTCCAGTGGCGAGGTGAACGAGGCGATGATCCGTTGTCCGTTCGGCATCGTCAGCGCCGGCAGCTTGATGTCGGCGTAGGAGACGGTGCAGGCGATCTCGACGGTGACTGCGGCGTTCTGCCCGACGTCGCTGGTGAAGGCCCGGTTGAAGGATGTCGACTGCCCGTCGACCGAGCCGCGGAAGGTCACCTGCGGAGCCCCGGAGCAGGACACACCCCGCCAGTCGAGCTGGCGGCGGGCCGCCTCCCGGGCCTCCCGGCGGGCAGTGGTGGCGTCCCGGGAGATCGACGCCGCCCGGGCGGCGTCGTGTGCGGCGGCCTCCAGCCCCGCACTGGCCACCGCGGTACGTCCGGCGACCCCACCGAGCACCATCATCGCCACGAAGGCCGGCGCCAGCACCGCCACCTCGATCGAGACGGAACCTCGGCTCATGGCTCGGTCCATCGTTCCACCGTCCCGTGTGCCGTCTGCTCGACGGCGAAGCTGACACCCGGCACCACCGACAGGGCCTTACCACTGACCGTGCAGGTCACGTCGGTGTCCGTGGCGGTGCAGTTCGGTCCCGGGTCGTCCCAGTCGACCAACCAGTCCCCGGCGGCCTCGAGGAACTCGGCCGCCCGCTCCTCACCGGCGCCCGCCGAGGCGTCGTAGAGCCGCTCCGCGTTTACCCCGCTCTGTGCGGCGTTGAGCGCGGTCGACCGGGCGACGAAGACGACGGCGACCTGGATCGAGGCGAACAGCATCACCAGGATCGCCGGCAGGGCCACCGCCAGCTCGACCGGATTGCCACCCCGCTCACCGTCGCCGGGCAGCACGCGGTGCCGGGTGGCGGCGACCACCCGGCACCAGCCGGCGGAGAGGCGACGGAACATCGATCAGTCGGCCGTCGGATCCTGGTGGGCGGGGATGTTGTCCATCCAGTCGTTTGCCGCGCCGAGAGCGGCGGCGGTCACCGCCATCGCCACGGCCACCAGGCCGAAGATGATCACAGCGGTCGGCACCGGGCTGTCACCACGGTCGCCGCGCAGCTCGGCCAGCCGCGCCCGTAGCGCGACGTGCAGGTAGGTGATTACGGACATCGGGGCTCCTTCACTCGGGGTCGGCCTAGAGGCGGGCCAGGAACGGGTAGATGGCGAAGCCGAGCAGGACGAAGACCAGCAGCGCGCCGGGAATGTCGAGCCGACTGGTCACCCCCTCTGCCCGGGCCAGGTTGTCGGTGCGGATCTGGTCGCGCAGCGAGTCGGCCCGGCTGCGCAGGGTCTCGTGCACCTGCGCGCCCTCGCTGCCGGAGGAACGCATGATGGCGCCGACGTCGCCCAGCTCCGGGATGCCGATCCGGTCGGCGAGATCGCGTAGCTCGTCCCAGGGCGAGTGCATCTGCATCTGTGCCATCCGCAGCGCCTCGGAGATCCGGTCGAAGACCCAGCCCTCGCAGATCGCGGCGGCCCGCTCCAGCGACTGCACCGGACCGTGCGCCGCGGACAACTGCAGCGCGACCAGGTCGAGGTAGGTGCAGACGGCCTGGCGGAACTCGTCCCGCGCGGCGTCGGCCCTGGTCAGCACCGACCGGTGTGCCACAAGCGCGCAGAGCAGCGCCAGGCCGAGGCTGCCCAGGACCGGTACGGCCAGCGGCAGCGACACGCCGACGGTGAGGAGGGTGACGCCGAGCAGCGCCGGGGCGGAGAGTCCGATCAGGGCGGACAACAGCAGGGAGAGCGCGTACTGCTCGGGGGTGCGGTCGAGCAGGGCCAGTTGCCGGTGCGGCGGCCGCAGCCAGCGGGCCATCCCGGTGAGCCAGTCCAGCCGCCGGTCGGCGGGGCCGGTGCGGCTTCCCGGCGGCTGGTGCAGCCGGCGCAGCGCCGGGCCGAGCGCCGGAGTCGCCGGCACCAGCTCGCGGACCACCAGGAACACGCCCAGCCCGAGCGTGGCGCCGGCCACCACCGCGAGGGTGAGGTGCAGGTTCACGCCACCACCTCGCCCGGGTCCGGGGCTGGCAGGAAACGGGCCGGTCGGGGTGGCTGGCTCATCGAACGCACCCAGGCCAGCAACGCCACGAAGGCGGCACCGAGCACCGCCATCACCACCTGCCCGAAGGGGGTGTCGTACGGCTGCACGTACTCCCGGTTGAGCAGCCCGTACGCGATGGTGGCCAGCGTCATCCCGGTGAGGAAGCGGACCGCGAACCGGGGCTGGGTGCGCTTGGCCTCGATCTCCCGGCGGGTCGCCACCTCCGCGGCGGCGGCCGAGGCGATCGAACCGAGCACGTCGCCGAGGCGCTCACCCCGGTCGGTGAGGTGCAGGATCAGTGCCGCGACCACCTGGTCGCAGACCGGGTCGCCGATCTCGTCGGCGAAGGCAAGCAGGGCGGAACGGGCCAGCCATCCGGCCTGGAGCCGGGCGGCGAGCAGGCGTACCTCCTCCTGGATCTCCTCAGGTGCCGTGGTGACCGTGCCGATGATCGCCTGCTGGAGCCCCTGCCCGGTGGCGGAGACGTCCTTGAGCCGGCGGGTCCACTCGCCGACCGCCTCGATGCGGGCGATGGCCCGCTGCTCGGCCCGGCCGACCGAGAACAGCCACGGCGCGCCCGGCACCGCCACCGCGACCAGCAGGCCCACTACGGGCAGGCCGGTCAACAGGAAGGCCAGCGCACCGGCGACCACCGCGCCGATCAGCAGCGTCTGGTGCGCCCGCTGCTCGCGGGCGGTGCTGCCGGAGCCGCGCCAGAGCCGCCCGAGCCCCGGGCCCGCGCCGGGTGCCCGCCCGGGCGGCCGGCGGGTGCCGACGAGCGCGACGACCGCCAACACCAGGCCGGCGACGCAGGCCGCCCCCGAGACCAGGGCGATCAGCTCGATGTTCGTACGCACCGGCTCACCGCCGACCGAGTCGGGTCTGCCGGGGCCGGCGCCAGGCGCCCTGACCGGCCTCGATCCAGCGGCTCAGCAACCGGGCGTCGTAGCCCACCCGCAGCAGCTGGTCCCGGACCCGTTCCGGCAGGTGCCGGGGGACCGCCCGACCGTCCGGACCGGGGCCGAAGACCTGGGTGGTGGTGATCCGGCTGCTCTCGCCGACGCCCAGCACCTCCTCGACGTGCGAGACGAAGCGGTGCTTGCGCCCGCCGATGCCGGTCTCGTCGTCGACGGTGACGTAGACGATCAGGTCGAGCGCGTTGCCGGCCATCCGGCGGGCCTGGTCGACGGTCATCTCGCGGCCGTGGGCGAGCGCCAACTCGATGATCCGCTCGCTCACCCCGGCCGGGGTACGCGCGTGGATCGTGCACATCGAACCCCGGCTGGTGGTCATCGCCTGGAGCATCGGCACGATCTCCCGGGACCGCACCTCACCGACGATGATCCGCAGGACGCCCATCCGCAGCGACACCGGGATCAGATCGGCGATGCTCACCTCGCCGGCCGGTCGACCGTCCGGCCCGCGTTCGCCGTGCCCCTCCCGGGCCTCGAAGCTCATCACCGCCCGGTGCCGGTCGCCGCGGCGGGCCGGGAGTAACTCCCGACTCTCCTCCAGCAGCACGTACGGCTCGTCCGGCGGGATCTCGTTCATCATCGCCCGGATCACGGTGGTCTTACCGGCACCGGCCAGCCCGGCGACCATGATGTTCAACCCGGCCCGCATCGACGCCCGGAGGAAGTCGCGCAGCAGCGGGTCGATCATCTCGTCCAGGTCACCCCGGCCGCCGGCCAGGTCGTCCAGGGTCACGTCGAGGGTGTTGTGCTTGCGGATCACCGCGTACGGACGGTGGCTGACCAGGAACACCGCGGCCAGTCGGCTGCCGTCGGGCAGTTGCAGGTCAAGGGTGGGCTTCGAGGTGGACAGGGACCGCTCCGTCGCGCCGGCCCGGCGGGCCGCCGCCTGAAGGATCTCCACCAGCTCGTCGTCGCTGTCGGCGATCGGGTCGGCCCAGTCGACCCCACCGCCGTGCCGGGTGATGCGCACCTGGTCGCAGCCGAGGATGTGCACCTCCTCGATGGTGTCGTCGACAAGCAGGGTCTGGAGTCGACCGAGGCCGGCCAGCTCGGCGGTCACCTGGTCGAGCAGCAGCCGTTCCTCGCCGGCGGCCATCGGTGTGCCGGCGCGGCGCACCGCGTCGGCGTACTCGGCGACCAGCTCGACCGCGAGCCGGGCGCGCTCGGTGTCCTCCTCGGCGACGCTGAACTCGCGGCCACGCTGCCACCGGGTGAGCCGCTCGCTGAGCTGCCGGCGCAGCTCGCGCACCACCTGAAAATCCACCCGGGGCCGGGGTGGCGATGCCGCCGGCGGTGCCGCGACGGGCACCGGCCCGTTCGGTGGCGGGTGCCAACCGTTGACCGGGGCCAGCGGCGGGGCGGTGGAGGTGGCGCCCGGTGGTTGCCGGCGCGGGTCGGACGAGACCGGCTCAAATCGCATCCGGCACCCCCTGGGACACGGGCCACGCCAGCCGGGCCCGCCGCCGTTCCAGCAGCGCGCCGATCGGCACCTCCAGCTCACGGGCCGCCCGGAGCAGCGGCCGGTTGGCCCGCACCGTCCCGCCCAGGCTCAACACCTCGGCGGTACGCGGGTCGTGCGGCAGCCGGGCGATCACCGGCAGGTGAAGGGCCTTGCTGACCTCGCTCCGGCCGTGGCCGCCGCCGACCAGCAGCAGGCGCAGGGTGCCCGACGGCACCCGGTGTTCAGTGAAGTCCCGTTCGATGGCCTGGAGCATGGCCCGGGTACCGGACAGGTCGGGCAACTGCGCCCGGGACACCACGAGCACCACAGAGGCGGCGCGCAGCAGCGGCCAGGGTGGGCCGAGGACGTGCAGGCGTCCACAGTC
Source organism: Micromonospora sp. C95 (assembly GCF_018070465.1). Taxonomy (GTDB): domain Bacteria; phylum Actinomycetota; class Actinomycetes; order Mycobacteriales; family Micromonosporaceae; genus Micromonospora. The sequence continues at coordinate 21,430 of NZ_JAGPXT010000027.1, read as the reverse complement.
GACGACCACGTCGTACGGTGGGTCGCCGCGTTCGAGGCCGGTGAAGAAGTCCGCGAACCGCTGCCAGAGTGGGGTGACGCTGCCGGCCTGTGCCGGGTCGATCACCCCCGGCAGCAGGAGCCGTTCCCGGCGCGGCGCGTCCAGGTCGACCAGTTGGGACCAGAACGTGCTCTCCAGGCTGCCGTCGCGCAGCTCGCCGACGGCCAGCTCACCGATGCCGCGCGGTCCGTCGAGCGCGCCACCGAGGTAGCCGGCGAGGACGGAGCCGCCGGCCGGGTCGCACTCGGCGAGGATCAGCCGCCGGTGCCAGCTCAACGCGCAGGCCAGCGCGGTGGTGGTGACTCCCGGCGAACCCTTCGCCGAGACCAGCGCGATGATCGCCATGGTCAGGCCGCCTTGGTCAGGACGACCGCGATCCGATCCTGGGCGGCCAGCGCCACCACGGCCGGTACGTCCCGGACGGCGAGCGCCAGGTAGACGACGACCTCGTCCCGTCCGTCGGTGGTGACGGCGTCGGTGACGGTCGCGGTGAACCGGGTGGCACCGGACGGCGAACCACCGCCGCTGTCGCTGCTCGGCGTGCTGACCAGCAGTATCTGGTCACCGGGGCGGAGCTTCGGCGCCGGCACCTGGGCTGCGCGCAACCCGAGCGCGAGCTGCTGCTGCCCCGGGCCGAGCAGCGGGTCGTCGGTGAGCTGGGCCATCGTCAGCAGGGTGCCCGGTGCCAACGAGACGGCGGCCCGCATCCCGATCACGTCGGCGAGCCGGGAGGCGGGCACCGGTTCGAGCCCCTGACCGCCGGCCACCTGCACCGACACCAGGTCGTCGGCGCGTACCACGTCGCCCACCTCGACCGCCCGGGCCACCGCCAGGTAGCTGCCGGTCGCCCGGACCGAGGTCACCGCGAACGCCGAGCCCAGTCCACCGAGGGCGATCAGCAGGACGGCGAGGCCGAGCAGGCCGGGCCGGACCCGGCGTTGGCGGACCACCCGGGGCGGGGCGACCGGCGCGTCCACGGGAGAGGTTCCGTTCCGGGTCGCCACGCTCACTGGTACCAACCTTCCGTTTGCGACTGCGGGGCTCGCAGGACCGGCTCACTCACCGGGCCACCACCTGAAGCTCGTTGATCTGAATGGCGACCGGGCCGGTGGTGCGGGTGACACCGGGGATGCTGTCGCTTTCACCGCCGCTGCTGGTCCACGTCACCGACCAGTGCGTGGTCGCCCGGACCGTGTACGTCCCGGCCTCGGGGTAGCCGCTGTGGTAGCCGCAGTCGGGTGAAGGCTGCCCGGCGTGTTGGCCTCGGGCGCGGTACCGGGTGCCGGGGCCGGTGCAGGTGACCGTGTCGCCGTTGCCCATGTCCCAGACGACCCGGCTGACCCTGGCCCGGATGGTCACGGTCAGGCCGCGGTCCGTGGCGGAGGCGCGCAACGGGCCGAACTGGTTGGCCCCCCGTTCCGCCCACATCCAGACCGGCAGACCGACCAGACCGGGGCCGACGGACTTGCGGGGTGCGACCGCCGCCCGAGGCGCGAGCAAAGTGATCGAGGCGAACGCCCGGCGGGCCAGTTCCTCCGGGTCCGGCGGAGCGCCGAAGCCCGGCGGCGGCGCGTCCAGCAGCACGAGAACTCCCTGGCCCAGTGCACCGCCGTTGCAGCTCTCCAGGTAGTACTGCTGGCCGGCGGGGGGTTCGGTGGGCGGCGACTCGGCGAGCTTGTAGTAGCAGCCGTTGCCGCTGTTGAACCAGCCGAGCAGGTCGTCGTAGCAGGGGATGGTGCGGCCCTGCCACTGGCAGACGCCGCCCCCGCCGCCGTTGTCGCCGCCGCTGCCGTCGTCCCCGCCGTCACCACCGCCACCGGGGGTGCCTGGATCGTCGTCCCAGACGTTGCAGTTCGGTTGGGCGGGCGGGCAGTCGGCGCCGGGATCGGCGGCGGTCGCCGGCACCGCGCCGGCGCTGGCCAGCAGCACCGCCAGCGCGCCGCCGAGCAACGCCCGCCGGATCATGCCGGCACGAGGTGCAGCCGGGGAGCGGCGATCGTGGGCCGCCGCTCGACCGCGCGGACCGGCCAGCGACGTGCGGCCAGGGCGCCGTGCAGCAGATCCGGAACCGGACGTGGCGGTTGCCGAGGGAAGCGACGCGCTGCTGGCGGACCGGCCGGTCAGCACGGCTGGTCCTGGTGCGCCGCGCCGGTGCTGATCCGCCAGCGACCGTCGGGATAGCGCATCGCCGTGGCGGTGGCCAGGTGGCGGGAGCCGCGGGTGCCCGGTACGACCTTGTCGTCGGCGAGGTAGACCATCCGGTAGTTGCTGGCGTCCACGCAGTCCTGGATCTCCACTGTGGGCGGTGTGGAATCCAGGTCCATCGAGATGACGGTGGGCCCCTCGGAGCGCAGCGTGCCCGCGCTCACCGCGCCGTTCTGGCGGGCCTGACGCAGGCTGAACCGGACCCTGGTCAGCAGTGGGTCGGCGAGGAACCGGGCCAGCGCCGGCTCCTGTGGATCGCTGCGCCGGCTCGCCGTCCGGGACGCCGCGAGGTAGCCGGAGTAGGCCGCCAGCGCCGCCTTCTCCGCAGCCGCCTCCTCGGCGGCCCGTTCGGTGCCGGCCGGTCTGTTCCGGTCAGGTGCTGCGCTGGTGGACGTTTCCTGGGTACCGCCACAAGCGGTGCTCGTGCCGACCGTGGCAACCGCTACCAGGCCGGCCGTCCAGCGGCTCAGCTGCCGTGCTCGCACCTCGTGCCCTCCTCGGTGCCCGACCGGCGTACGCCGTCACCAGCGTCTCCGGGCGTGCGGCGGCGCTACCGGACGAATCTCTTCATCCCGGTTCTGTGCGCAGCCACATTTACGTCTATGGATCTCCTACGAAATGCACTCGCCAGGCTGCTCGTCGGTGGTGGACGTGGGTTGCGTCACATCCAAGGGGCGAGCATAGGCTGACGCTGGCCAATGCAACAGAGGCAATTCACTCGAACACTCTGAGTTATGGATGGTGGTGACGCCGCATGGTTACCGGTAGGTTGCCGATGTTGATCGGCGCGGGGGGCGGCTCGGCCGGGTGTGGGCGGCGGAGCGGACGATCCCATCCGTGGGCGGGCGCCCAGCCGACTGGTCGCAATGGGGCGGGAAATGGCAATCGGTCCGATCCGTCCCCGGCAGAAATGGTGCCAATGGGTCGTCAATTGTCGCCGATGGGAATTCCATCTGCCCGTTACGGGCATTCGGTCCGACGTCCGGACAGCAGGATGGTTGGCGGTGTCCGACGAACGGAAGGCCACCCGAACCGACCGGACACACTACCCTCCGTGAGGGGGTGGTCCGAGTGACCCGGTCACCTGCGCCACCGACACCGGCGCACCGGGCGGCCACGCCGACCGACCCACCGTCCGGGCGCACCACCCGGTCATGGTGGTACGCCGCAGCGGTACTGGCGATCACCCCACTGCTCCGGTACGCCGTCGCCCGGCACGCCGTACCCCCGGGAACCGCCCGCCGGACCGGCTGCGACGCCTGCGGCGCGCCGATCGGCCCACACCGTCCCTGGCCGGCGCTCGGTCCGACCGCCCGCTGCGGCGGGTGCGGCGCCCGGGTCGGTGCCCCGCCGGCCACCCTCGAACTGGCCGCCCTGGCCACCGTGGCCGCGCTGCTGCTGACCCGCCCACCCGCCGTCGAGTTGGCCGCCGCCGGGTGGTGGCTGGCCTTCGCGGTGCCGTTGATCTTCATCGACGGCGCGGTGCACCGGCTGCCGGACCGGCTGACCTGGCCGGCCGCCGCCGGCACCTGGCTGCTGCTCGGGCTGGCCGCGCTGACCGGGGCCGGTGCGGCACCATGGCTGCGCGCCGTCGCCGCCGGGCTCGGGTTGGCGCTCTTCTTCGCCAGCACCACCCTGTTGCTCGGTGCGCGGGGCTTCGGCATCGGCGACGCCAAGCTCGCGCTGAGCGCGGGCGCACTCCTGGGCTGGTACGGCTGGAGTGTGCCGGTGCTCGGCCTGCTGCTCGCGCTGACCGTGTCCGGGCTGGTCGCCCTGGGTCTGCTGGTCAGCCGCCGGGCCCGCTTGTCGAGTCACCTGCCGTTCGGGCCGTACCTGGTGCTCGGCACGGTCGGCGCCCTGCTGCTGGTGTGGTGAACCGGCCGGCGGGGAATTGTCAGCCCGCAGGGACCGTCGGAGAGTCCTGGAGGCACTGTGCACCCCACCCCTGACCAGCAACCGGACGAGCCGCAGCCCGACGAGCGGTGGCGGATCAGACGAACCCGGGACGACCTGGACCGGCTCGGCGAGACCGAGTCGGTCTTCGCGTTGAGCAACGGTTGGCTGGGCTGGCGCGGCACCCTCGACGAGGGCACACCGGTCGACATGCCGGGCAGCTACCTCAACGGGCTGCACGAACGCCGGGAACTCACCTACCCCGAGGACGGCTACGCCTTCCCGCAGCTCAGTGACACCGTGATCAGCCCACCGAACGCCACACTGGTACGCCTCTGGGTCGGTGACGAGCCGCTGGACCTGCGCACCGGCACGGTACTCGCCCACGAGCAGGTGCTCGACCTGCGGGCCGGGGTGATCGAACGGCTCACCGAGTGGATCTCGCCGGCCGGCGACGGGGTGCGGGTACGCAGCACCCGGCTGGTGTCGCTGGCCCGCCGCCGGGTCGCCGCCGTCGACTGGACGGCGGAACCCCTGGACGGGCCGGTCGACGTGCGGATCTGCGCGGACCTGCTGGCCAACGAGCATGTCCCGGAGCGGGCCGACGATCCTCGGGCCGCCTCGCTGATCAAGGACCCGCTGACCGCCGAGCTGCACCGGGTCGACGCTGCCGACGCGCTGCTGGTGCACCGTACCGAGCGCAGCGGGCAGCGGGTCGCCGTCGCGGTCGCCCACCGAGCAGCGGCGCCGGCACACCTCACCACCGACGCCGACGCCACCCCGGACCGGATCCGGCTGACCCTCACCGGTCCACTGCGCGCCGGGGAGCGGGTCCGGCTGACCAAGTTCGCGGCGTTCGAGTGGGCACCCGTGGAGGACTTCACCGTCGAAGGACTTGCCGCCCGGGTGACGGCCGAGGCGGAGGTCGCGCGTACGGATGGCTTCGCCGGCCTGCGTACCGAGCAGCGGGCCGCCCTCGACGAGGCCTGGCGCACCGCGGACGTGCTGCTCGACGGCGACGAGGAGTTGCAGCTGGCGATCCGGTTCGCCATGTTCCACCTGATCCAGGCGGGGCGTTCGGACGGCGACCGGACCATTCCCGCCAAGGGGCTGACCGGCAACGGCTACGACGGGCACGTGCTCTGGGACACCGAGGGCTACGTGCTGCCGGTGCTGACCTACGTCGCGCCCGACATGGCCCGGTCGGCGCTGCGTTGGCGACACGCGCACCTGCCGCAGGCGTACGACCGGGCGGCGGAGCTGCGGCTGACCGGAGCCACCTTCCCCTGGCGGACCATCAGCGGCCGGGAGTGCTCCGGCTACTGGCCGGCCGGCACCGCCGCGCTGCACGTCAACGCCGACATCGCCGACGCGGTCCTGCGCTACGTCGGTGCCACCGACGACGAGGACTTCCGCACCGGTCCCGGGCTGGACCTGCTGGTGGCCACCGCCCGGTTGTGGCACGGCTTCGGGCACTTCACCGACGACGGCAGCTTCCACATCGCCGGGGTCACCGGCCCGGACGAGTACGCCGCGCTCGTCGACGACAACCTGTTCACCAACCTGATGGCGCGGCGGAACCTGCGCGGCGCCGCCGACGCCGTCGAGCGGTACCCGGAGGCGGCCGGCCGGCTGGGCGTGGACCCCGCCGAGGTGGCCGGGTGGCGGGCCGCCGCCGAGGCGATGACCATGCCGTACGACGCCAAGCGGGGGGTGCACCAGCAGGCGGCCGGGTTCACCGACCGGCCGGAGTGGAACTTCGCCGACACCGGCGACGACGACTATCCGCTGCTGCTGCACTTCCCCTACCTGGAGCTGTACCGGCACCAGGTGGTCAAGCAGGCCGACCTGGTGCTGGCGATGCTGCGCTGCCCGGGCGAGTTCACCGCGGAGGAGAAGGCCGCCAACTTCGCCTACTACGAGGCGCGGACGGTCCGGGACTCGTCGCTGTCCGCCGCACCGCAGGGGGTGCTCGCCGCCGAACTGGGCCACCTCGACCTGGCGTACGACCTGTTCGCCGAGTCGGTGCTCCAGGATCTGGAGGATCTCGGCGACAAGACGGGCGACGGGCTGCACCTGGCCTCGCTGGGCGGGGCCTGGCTGGCACTGGTGCAGGGCTTCGGCGGCCTGCGCGACGATCGGGAGCTGTTGTCGTTCGACCCGCGGCTGCCCGACCGGATCGACCGCCTCGCGTTCAGCCTGCTCTGGCACGGTCACCGGCTACACGTGACGCTCACCGCCGACGAGGCCCGGTACGAACTGCCGAACGCCGACGTCGACGCCGCGATCGAGCTGTGGCACCACGGTGAGCGCCTACGGGTGACGGCCGGCCGCCCGACCACCCGCCCCATGCCGCCGCTGCCCGACCCCGGTCCCGAGCCGCCCTCCCCACCCGGCCGCCGCCCCGCCCGCCGCTGACCCGGTTGGTGTCAGTGGACCGGCTCACCCTGGTCGCCGAGGCCCGGACCGCCGGACATCCGCTGTCGCACGGCCGCCAGGTCCTCGAAGGCGTACGCCCAGTTGTGGCACTTGAAGCTGCGCAGTCCCTCGATCGGTGACCGACAGTCGGCGCAGCGTACGCCGGGGATGGCGGCGGGCAGACCGGTGTTCACGTAACGCCGGTCGCCGAGGATCACCGTGGCGATCATCATCGGGTCGTGCACCCCCTTCAGGGCCGAGGCGACGATGTCGTACCAGGTGATCCGGCGACCGCACTTCGGGCAGTCCGGCTGGTCACCGCTGACCCACAGCGGCGCGCCGATGGTCCGGGGCGGCATGTTGAGCAGCTTCTCGATCCGTCGTACGTCGGCCTCCGGGGTGGTCCAGCGGTGCCGGCCGGGCAGTGCGGCGGGCGAGTCGTAGACGGCTTGGAACAGGGCGGGGTCGACCTCGACGGTCTCGCGTTCGCTTGTCATCGGCGTCCCTCCCGGACTTCTCGGCGCCCCCACCGTGGTCACCGGCGGGTGGCAGGCACAACCGGATCAACGACACGGCGGGCCGACCGGCCCGGTTCGGGCGTACCCGGATGCGAGCACCACCCGAACCCGGGCCGACCGGGGCGGTCAGGCGGTCGACGCGGCAGTGAACGGCGTGGTCGGCGTCGTTCGCGGTGTCTCGGTGAGCGCCCGCTTCCGGACGCCGAAGATCACCAGGTAGCCGAGGATCCAGAGTTCGCCCACAGTGGCGGGGACCACCAGCAGATCGGTGGCGATCCCGGCGCCGGGGGCGAGGTATCTGACGAAGGTCATCAGTACGTACCCGACACCACCGGCGACGAGGATCCAGCCGAGGGCCCGGGGCAGCCAACCCGAACGCAGCACGCACCAGCCCATCGGCATCAGCCAGAGGCCGAAGAAGAGTCCGCCCACCGCCCACAGGTTCTCGCTGACGAGGTACAGCAACTGGACGGTGTCGGCGGCTCCGCCGGCCTCGCCGGTGGCCACCCCGAGCGCGGTCCCGAGCATGGCGGCGCTGCCGAGGATGGCGACGGCGTTGACGATGCCGAAGGCGGCGATGCTGCCGGCGGCGATGCTGTCGACGGAACGGAACAGCCGGTAGAACCAGACGGCGGCGAGCGTCTGGGTGAGCACGACGAGCAGTTCGAACGCCACGCCGAGGCGCGCCAACGACTCGTTGGCGACCAGGTTGGCGAGAGTCGCGCCGGCGTCACCGGCCTCGAAGATCATCGGTCGGATGGTGAGGAAGCCCAGTGCGCCGGCGATGCCGAGCCCGAGGTAGAAAAGCCCGGTCGTCCGGGCGGTGCGGATCAGTGGATGCATGGTGCTCCTTCGGTTGCGGCAGCTCCGGTGACCCGGATCAGCCTTACGTCGTAAGGCAACCATACGTTGTAAGGTCAAGGGCAGATGGGAGCCGCATGGGAGTGAGGAAACGCCGGGAGCCGCTGAGCCGTGACCGGGCACTTGCCGCCGCGATCGCGCTTGTGGACGTGGACGGGATGGCGGCGCTGACGATGCGCCGGCTCGCCGCCGACCTCGGCGTCGAGGCGATGTCGCTATACCACCACCTGCCCGGCAAGGAAGGGCTGCTCGACGGCCTCGTCGACGCCGTCGTCGCCGAGATCACCACCGCCGCGACGCAGGCCGAGACGGCGGCGGCCGGCGGAGACTGGCGTACCCGACTACGGCTGCGTTTCCTCGCCGCCCGTGCGGTGATGCTGCGGCACCCGTGGGCGCCCGCCCTGCTCACCTCCCGCTCGACTATTCCCGCCGGGGTGTACGGCTACTACGAGGGCATCCTCGCCACCCTGATCGACGGCGGCTTCTCGTACCGGATCGCCCACCGGGCGCTGCACGCGTTCGGCAGCCTGGCGCTCGGGTTTGCCCAGGAGGTCTTCCAGCCCGGCGCGGGCGAGGAGGTCGACGCCGAAGCGGCGGAGGCGGAACTGGCCGAGCTGTCCGCGCGGCTACCCCACCTGGCGGCGATGGTGGCCGCCGAGCTGCACGAGGCCACCGACCCCACCCTCGGCTGGTGTGACAGCCAGACCGAGTTCGAGTTCACCCTCGACCTGCTCTTCGACGGTCTGGAACAGGCTCGCGACGCAGCCGGCCCGGCGGTACCCCGTACGCCCGCTTGAAGGCACGACAGAATGCCGCCTCCGACTGGTAGCCGAACCGCCGCGCCACCACCGGCAGCGGCTCGTCGGTGCGACCGAGGTGATCGTGGGCGAGTTGCAGTCGCCACGCGGCCACGTACCGCATGACGGGTTCGCCGACCAGTGCGGTGAAGCGTGCGGCGAACGCCGAGCGGGACATCCCCGCCTCCCGGGCCAGCTCGGTCACGCTCCAGTCCCGCTCGGGCGTGCGGTGCAGCGCGGTGAGTGCCTGCCCGATCTGCGGGTCGCGCAGCGCCGCCAGCCAGCCCTGGCGCGCCTCCGGCGCGGCGTCCAACCAGGCGCGGATCGTCTGGATGACCAGGACGTCCGCCAGCCGGGTGAGCATCGTCTCGCCGCCCGGGCGCAACGCCTGCGCCTCCCTGGCCACGAACCGGAGCGTGCTGTGCAGCCACCCCGTCTCGTCGTCGAAGCGGTCCAGGTGCAGCACGGTCGGCAGTTGGGCGACCATCCGCTGGGCCGCGACGTGGTCCAGCCGCAACACCGCGTACGTGACCTGGGTCAGCTCACCGCCACCGCCGTACCGCATGATCTCGTAGCGCTCGCTGAGCCGCTGCACCGGAATCGAGAAGAGTGCCTCGGTCGACGCCTGCGGATCACTGCGGAAGCGGTGCGGAATGCCGTGCGGGATCAGCGTCAGGCTGCCCGGCCCGACCAGGCGCGGTTCGACGCCGTCCGCCTCGAGCCAGCACCGCCCGGCCGTGACCACCTGCAACGTCATGCAGCCGGGCAGGGCCGGCACCGCCACCCCCCACGGTGCGGTCAGCTCGGCGCGGCAGTACAGCGTGCCGGTGAGCCGGAGGAGATGCAGTGTCTCGCCGAGCGGGTCACGGGCTGCCGCGACCTCGCGGGCGGGCGTCGTCCACATCGCTCAAGGCTCTCGCAGATTTGCTGATCGTCCAAGTCGCTGGATGCTAGGCAAAAAAATCCGGCAGCACGATCATTGTTCCACCACCGAATCCGCACCAGGCTGGGTTGGCAGCAAGAATCCTCTCCGAAACGGAGCCACCCATGTCCCGACCGTCAGTACTCGTCACCGGCGCGACCGGCAAGACCGGCCGACGCGTCGCCGATCGCCTCAACCGCCTCGGACATCCGGTGCGGCAGGCTTCCCGCCGTGGCGAACAGCCCTTCGACTGGGCGAGGCCGCAGACGTGGTCGGCCGCGCAGCGGTGAGCGGCCGGCAGTCACCCGTCGAGTCACCGTCCGCACTACTACCCACAGCCGGAAGGATCGGGCTGACCGTCGCCGGACTGGTCGCGATCGTGGTCGGTGGAGCGTTGCTGACCGTGCCGGCGACGTTCCACGCCGGGAACGGCATCGAGTACGCGGGCAACAGCAGCCTGCTCAGCGAGGCCCGCTCCGCCGGAGGTTCGCTGCTGGCCACCGGCGTACTCGTCATGCTCGGCGGGTACGTCCGCCGGCTGACCTACACCGCCGCCCTGGTCGGTGCCGTGGTCTATCTGGCCTACGGCCTGTCCCGGCTGCTCGGCATGGCGCTCGACGGGCCACCGGCCGCCGGCCTCGTTGCCGCCACGGTGGTCGAGTTGATCCTCGGCGCCGTCTGCGGCCGGCTCGTCCTGCGGTACGACCGACAGCCCCGGTCACCACTACTGTCAGACGGTGCGTGACATCTCGACGGTGGCGGAGACCTTTCGCACGGCCCGTGGCTTCGGCAACTCCCCGCTGTACGGCCGGCTGCTCGCGGTCGTCGCGGAGGACAGGTCGCTGCTCGAACTGGCGGCCCGTACCCGCCCCGGCCAGCAGCCCACGTTCGCGCTCTTCGGCGCGGTCCACTACCTACTGCTGGCCGGGACGCCCGGTCCGCTGGCCGAGTACTACCCGTCGGTGGCCGGCGCCGCCGCTCGTCCGGTCGACGGAGGCACCGGCCCGGCCTTCGCCCGCTTCTGCGCGGCGTACTCCGACCGGATCGCATCGCTGCTCGGCACGCGCCTGGTGCAGACCAACCATGTGCAGCGCGCGCTGGTGCTACGGCTGGGACTGGCGCTGCTGCGTCGCACCACCGCGGCACCGGTGTGCGTCGTCGAGGTGGGCTGTAGCGCCGGGCTGAACCTCCGCGCCGACCGATACGCCTACACGGTGGGTGGTAGGCCGGTCGGCGACCACAACTCACCGGTCCACATCGGAGTGGAGGTGCCGGACGCCGACCTGCTACCCGACCTGGATCAGCTACCGGAGATCGCCGACGTGGTCGGCATCGACCTGGCTCCGCCGGACCTCACCGACACCGACGACCGGGCGTGGCTGCGCGCACTCGTGTGGCCGGAGAACTCGCATCAGGCGGCGCAGTTGCAGGCGGCGATGGCCGTCATGGCGGCCGACCCGCCACGCGTGGTGGCCGGCAACGCCACCGAGATCGGTCCCACGGTCGCGGCAACGCTTCCGCCGGGGCTGCCACGCCTCGTCGTGCACACCGCGACGCGGATCCACGTGCCCGCCGAGGATCGTCCGGCGTTCGACGCCGCCGTGACGGCCTTCGGAGCGGACGGACCACTGCTGCACCTCGCACTGGAGGATGACCACCTCGTCGCACCGTCGGGCCGGCCGGGCATCGGGCTCACCGCCACCGACGCGACGGGAAGCCGGACCATCGCCGTCGCCGACGGCCACCTGGCCTGGCTGGAACCCCTACCCGCGATGAACGATCTGGTTCCTTCACGCCGGGCTACGTCGGGTCGTGCCCGTTGAACAGCCGGGTGATGACCTGTTGCAGTCGGATGATGTCGGTGATCGTGTACCGGCCCTCGCCCGGCCGGGGATCGGCGCCCAGCGGTGGCTGCTGATGCCCGGAGGCAAGGGCCAGGACCTGATTGGCGGGGTCGGGCAGGTAGGTGAGCCCGACCACCCCGAACCGGGCCTGGCCACGGTCGCGGGCGGCGGCCCGGCCGGACAACTCGTCCAACGTCGGTGGCCGGTCGAAACGGCAAGCGTAGAACTCGATGATCGGGTACTCGTTGCCGCCCGCGACCTCGCGTACGAACGCCGCGTGGAAGCCGGCCTCCACCTGGATGGACACCACGTCTCCGGGGCGAAGGAGCGTCAGGGTTCCGGGCCGGCGTGGCCGCCGCTTCAGCGGTGGCGGCGGCGTGGCCAGCAGCTCCTTGATGGCCGGAGACTGCCGGGCGAAGGCGTCGGAGAGCACGACATCGCGGTTGAGTGAGTCGATGGCAGCCGACGCGTGGGCCGTGACAGCCGCATCGGCGAGGCCGTACCGGTGCAGCAGCACGGCCATCGCCACCCAGCCACGGTGCCGGGTCTCCGCAGCGGTGTCGTCGGCGTCGAGCAGGCACCGCCAGCGGGTGAGGATCGGTGGAACGACCCGTCGCGCCAGCTCGCGGTGATCGTCCGGTACGGCCGCCAGCTGCCAGCCCACCCACCGGGCCAGATCCTCGTTCAGCGCGCGGACGAGGACCGGCGCGGCGAGCTTGTCCACGATCTGCTGATGCCTCACGCCGAGCGAGTCTGACAGACCTCCGCACCCCGGCGCCGGGCCCGCCGCTGCGAAAAATCCCGCCAGATGGGTACGGGGGAGTGCATGGCTCATGGACGACACTCAGGCGACCCCTCGTGATCACCGGTACCTGGCCGCTGCTGCCCAGCGTGGTCGCGCTGGTCGCCGCCCTCGCGGCGATCCTGTCCGCCGGCCGGGCGTTGGTCCGGACGGCCGACGAACTGGCCGACCGAACCGGGATGGGCGAGGCGGTGGCCGGCGCCCTGCTGCTCGGCGCGGTGACCTCGCTGCCCGGCATCGCCACCACGGTCATCGGGTCGGTTCGGCAGGACGCCGAGTTCGCCCTCGCCAACCCGATCGGTGGCATCGCGGTGCAGACGGTCTGGCTGGCCATCGCCGACCTGCTCTACCGCCGCTCGAACATCGAACACGCGGCGGCCTCCCTGGAGAACGTCCTGCAGGCGGTCGTGCTGGTGGCGCTGCTCTGCCTGCCCGTGGTGGCGTACGCCACGCCTGAGCTGACCGTGCTCTGGGTGCACCCGGCGAGCCTGCTGATCCCCGTCATCTACCTGTACGGCCTGGTGCTGCTGCGCCGGCTCCGCCGGGAACCGATGTGGTTCGCCCGCCGCACCACCGACACCCGTCAGGACGAGCCGGCGGCCGAGACATCCGGAATGAGCCTGCGTCGGCTGTGGTTGCGACTGGCCGCGCTGGCGGCTGTCGTGGCCGCCACCGGCTACCTGATCGGTCAGGGCGGGCTCGGCTTGGTCGCCGCCTCCGGCCTGCCCAGCGGTTTCGTGGGCTTCACCATCACCACGGCGATCACCTCGCTGCCGGAGCTGATCACCCTCATCGCGGCGGTCCGCATCGGCGCGTTGACCCTCGGCATCGGCAACATCCTCGGTGGCAACGCCTTCGACTCTCTGATGATCTTCCTCGCCGACGCCTCGTACCGGCCCGGGTCGATCTACTCCGAGGCGAACCTGTCGGGGCTGCTGTTCACCGGCATGACCACCCTGATGACGGCCACGTTGACCGCCGGCCTGCTGATCAGGGAGCGCCGGGGCATCGGCTTCGAGGGGGCCGCCATCCCGATCATCTACCTGGCCACCGTGGCTCTGCTGCTCCTGCGGCCCGGCTGATGGCCGGGCCCACCTGAGTAGGTGACTTCTCCTAGGGCACGAACTCGGACGGCGTCCGGCGACCCGGGGCCCGAGCAGCCAAGGCCACTGACGCACGCGGCCAAGCAGGATGCTCCCATTGCGGGCACAGTAGTCGCCGCCGGTTACACGCACTGCCCCCCCGTTGTCCACCTAGCCACCGGAGCGCCCGAGCGCCCGCCGGAGGCGATGCCGGACTCGACCGGGACCGCCGACGCTCCCGCTTCCGGCCGGTCCGCTACCGGTCGCCGTAGTGGTAACGGCAGGCGATGATCTCGACGTCGTCCTTGGTGATCCGGTAGACGAGCCGGTGTTCGCGATCGATTCGGCGGGACCAGAAGCCGGACAGCTCTCCCCGAAGGGGTTCCGGCTTGCCGATGCCTTCGTACCCGTTGCGCATCACGTCCGCGATCAGGTCGTTGATGCGCTTGACCAGCTTGCGGTCGGTGTGGCTGAGGTACTGGCTCCATGCTGTCGCGGTGAAGACCAGCCTCACGCGACGTCCCGCACGGTGGCCGGGTCGACCAGGTCCCGCTCGGCCGTGTCGCCCTCATCGAGCTCCGCGATCGAGCGGCGCAGGGCTGCGGCGTTGGCCGGGTTGCGAAGGAGGTACTCGGTTTCCTTCATGGACTCGTACTCCGCAAGCGGCACGATGACCACCGGTTCGTGGCCCGACCGGGTCACCACCACTTCCTCCGCGTCGTTGATGACGCTGTCGAGTTCGGCGGCCAAGTTCTGCCGTAGTTGGGTGAAGTTCACAGTCCGCATGACCACCTCCGGGCAAGTACAGAAAATTGTACCTCGGGCGGCGCGGGTCTCGCTCCTGGTTCAGCTGGCGGTGGATCCACGGGTGCCGCTACGAGCCAAGATCGCGGCCAGAACGGCCCGGCGAAGGGCGGCTGACCTGCGTAAGAGTGGGCCGCCAGGGACTCGAACCCTGAACCTATGGATTAAAAGTCCACAGCTCTGCCATTGAGCTAGCGGCCCGCGTCGCTCAGGTTACCGGACACCGACGGGCGCGGGCTCGCGGCTTCCGGCCCGCCGTCGATGGATGGTGGCGGCTCCCCCGGATCGGGGTGGACGGCGGCTGGCAGGATCGGCTGGGCCGATGCCCGGACCTCGTCGTCGGCCGGGCTGTCCCGCGTCCTGGAGGTGCCGCAATGCCGGAGCCGATCCGCCTCGCCGTCCTGGCCGGGGCGACGCTCACCACCGGGCTGGTGGCGGGGTTGTTTTTCGCGTACGCCTGCTCGGTGATGCCGGGTCTGGCCGCGACCGACGGTCGGACCCTGGTCGGCACCATGCAGTCGATCAATCGGAAGATCATCAACGGCTGGTTCCTGTCGGCGTTTCTCGGTGGGCCGTTGCTCGTGGCGGTGGCCGTCGTCGGGTATCTCGGCACCGGCGGTGCGGTGCTCGGCTGGCTCGTCGCCGCGCTGGTCGGTCATCTGGTCACGCTCGCTGTCACGGGCCGGTGCAACGTGCCGCTGAACAACCGGTTGGAAGCCGCCGGGCCGGTCGACGGGATCAGCGATCTGGCGGGGGTGCGGCAGTGGTTCGAGTCGCCCTGGGTGCGCTGGAACCTGGTCCGCACGGTCAGCTCGGTCACCGCCTTCGCCTGCCTGATCGGCGCACTGCTCGCCCGATGAGCGACCGGTGCCGGTGGTTAGCCCGGGACCGGTGGGCCGCGTTCGGGTCCGGCCGCGACCACCGCTGCGGCTCGATGCCGGCTGGCGCGCGGGAGACGACAACCTGGCCGCTGTGCTTGGAGAGCGGCTGACCGGGTACGGAACCGGGCATGCGGATCGTGGTCGTGGGAGCGAGCGGGAACGTCGGTTCGGCGGTGCTGCGCCGGTTGCGGCGCGAGCGCGACGTGGAGATCGTCGGGGTGGCGCGGCGGTTGCCGCCTCCGGGTGCGGGTGAGCCGTACGACGGGGTGCGGTGGCACTCCTGCGACATCGGCCTGGCCGGCGCGGCGGACGAGTTGGCCGGTGTCTTCGCCGGTGCCGACGTGGTGGTGCACCTGGCCTGGCAGATCCAGCCCAGCCACGACCAGCGCGTGTTGCACCGGACCAACGTCGGTGGCAGCCGGGCGGTGGTCGACGCGGTGCTGCGTGCGCAGGTGCCGGCGCTGGTGTACGCCTCGTCGGTCGGCACCTACGCACCCGGGCCGAAGGACGCCCCGGTCAGCGAGCGCTGGCCGGCCACCGGGGTGTCGGGGTCGTCGTACAGCCGGGACAAGGCGGCGGTGGAGGAGATGCTCGACGGGATCGAGCGGAGCCATCCGGCGCTCCGTATCGTCCGGCTGCGTCCTGGGTTGATCTTCCAGCGGGAGGCCGGTACCGAGATCAGCCGCTACTTCCTCGGTCCGCTGGCACCGGTTCGGCTGCTGCGGTTCGGCCGGCTGCCGCTGGTGCCGACCAATCGGCGGCTGCGGATGCAGGTGGTGCACGCGGACGACGTGGCGGACGCGTACGCCCGGGCGATCATGGGTGACGCGCGAGGTGCGTTCAACGTCGCGTCGGACCCGGTGCTGACTCCCGAGCTGGTGGCCCGGCACTTCCACGGCTGGACGGTGCCGGTGGCCGCGCCGGTGCTGCGGGCCGCCGCGACGCTCACCTGGTGGGCCCGGCTGCAACCGGTCGACGCCGGCTGGATCGAGCTGGCGCTCAACGCCCCGCTGATGTCCAGTGAGCGGGCCGAGACCGAGCTCGGCTGGCACCCGAGCGTCGACTCGGTCACCGCCCTGCGGGAACTCTTCGCCGGCCTGGCCGAGCGCGCCGGAACCGCCAGCCCACCCCTGTCCATCTCGCCCACCCTCCCGGCAGGCCAGGGCAACCCCTACTGACCCCGCCGGCAGGTCAGCGGATGGTGGAGGCGGTGAAGGTGGGCTTGCCGGAGCCCAGGTAGAAGATGCCGGGATGGTTCTCGAAGCCGTGGCTGGGGTTGCGGCGCAGGGTCGAGTTCTCGATGCGCAGGGTGCCGGTGCGGTCGTTGCTGACGAAGAAGATCGCCCCGCCGCCCTCCCGGGCGTCGTTGTCCTCGACGACCGTGCCGGCGAGGCGTACGGAGAACTTGTTGCCGTCGCAGTAGATCGCCCCGCCGCTGCCGCCGCCAGGCGTGCCGGAGCGGGCCGGGTTGGCGCCCTCGCCGACCGCCTCGTTGTCCCGCAGCACACTGTTGAGGAGCACCCAGGACACCCCGATGCTGCTCAACGCGCCGCCGTTGGCGCAGGAGCCGCCGGTGAAGGTGCTGTTGACCACGTACACCGGCTGGTCGTCGTGCTGGTCGAGCACCCGGATCGCGGCGCCGCCCAGGTCGGGGCCGGTCCGGTCGCAGCGGTTGTCGACGAAGCGTGAGTTGACCACCTTGAACCGGCCACCCCGGACGAAGATCGCCCCACCGCCCCCACCGTCGGTGCGCTGGCCGGTGGCGTCGCCGTCGGCGAAGGTGAGGTTCTGCACGGTCAGTCGCGGGTGATCCTGGTCGTCGCAGTGCGAGGTGGTCCAGCCCTGCAACGCGTCGCAGGTGTTCATGTAGAGGATGCGCCGCTTGCCCTGCCCGCTGAGCGTCACCTTGCCGCCACCGTCGAGCACCACCTGCGGGCCGTTGGCGTTGCGCACCTTGGCGGTGGCGGTCATCCGGATGGTCACCGGCTCGGGACCGCAGTCGAAGGTGATGATGCCGCCGGCCGCGACCGCCCGGATGACGGCGGCGGAGGTGCAGCTGTCGGCGGTGCCGTTGCCGACGGTACGGGTCGGCTTCGACGTGTCGACCGCCCGCCCGGCCGCCGGCACGGTCACCCGTCCGCTCGGGTTGCCGCTGTTGGGGGCAGCCCGGGACGCACGGGACGGGGGCGGGCTGGCACTGGCACTCGGGCTGCTGCCCAGCCCGGTCTGAGCCGCCGGGGTGGCCTGCGCGCCCGGCGCCTGCCCCGTGCTCGGCGTCGGGGACGTGCCGCTGTCCGGGGCCTGGGCGCTGCGCGGGTCGGCGCTCGGCACGGACGGGCTGCACGCGGCCAGGGTGGCGACGGCGACGCCGAACGCGAGCGCGGCGATGGAGGGTCTGAGGCGCACCCCGTGATGCTAGGGCCTGTGTCAATGAACCCGGGCCCCGCGTGGACCGGAAGATCAGGCGATCGGCACGTGGTGCAGGTGCCTTCGCCGACGCAGCCGCACGGCGAAGACGCCGGCCACCGTCACGATCAGCAGCACCGTGACCACCAGCCCGTGCAGAGAACCTCGGGTCAGGTAACCGTCGTCGGTGTGGTCCACCGCCCAGGTGGCGATCTCCCGGCTGGACCAGAACGGCGTCAGCTTCGCCCCCGCGTCGGCCGGATCGAGCAGCATCTGCATCGCCACCACGGTGAGCAGCAGCAGCGTCCCCTCCAGCTCGCGGGGCAGCAGGGCACCGATCAGCATGCCGAACGGCGCGGCCACGGCCACGCAGCAGAGCATCGCCACGGCGATCCCGCCGTATCGCAGGTTGTTCGCGTCGACGACGGTGAGCAGGAAGAACGGCACCGAGATCGCCAGTCCGAGCCCCCACAGGCCGAGCATCCGACCGAGGTAGAGGTGGTGCGGCCGGTAGCCGGTGAGCCGGAGCCGGGGCTCCAGTTCGCGGGCCGCGCTGGTGGCGAAGAGGGCCGCGGTGCTGACCGCCCAGCTGATGCCGAGCAGCAGCGCGCGCACGGACTGCCCGACGTAGGAGTCCCGCCGGATCAGCCAGAAGGTCAACGGCATCAACAGCAGGAGCAGGAGTACGCCCCGGCGGCGCGCCAGTTCCCGCAGCGTCATCTCGGCCACGGTGACCAGCCGGTTCACGATCGGCCTCCCTGGTGAGCGGGGGTCAGGTCGAGTACCACGTCGACCCGGTCGAGCTGGTTGAGCAGGTGGGTCACCACGACGATGGCCCGCCCTTCGTCGCGTAGCCGGGTCAGCTGGTCCCAGAGGTCGACGTAGCTGCCCTGGTCGAAGCCCTGGTACGGCTCGTCGAGCAACAGCACGTCCGGCTGCGCCAGGGTGGACATGGTGAGGTTCAGCTTCTGCCGCGTACCCCCGGAGAGGTGCCGGGCGAGCACGGCGTTTCCGGCGTCCCAGCCGAGCTGCCGGGCAGCCGCCCGGCCAGCCTGCCGGGCGGGCCCCCGTGGCACGCCCTGACCGGCACCCACCAGGACGAAGTGCTCGTCGGGCAGTAGGAAGTCGGCGGTGCCGCCCTGCTGCGGGCAGTAGCCCAGCCGGCCCGAGACGGTCACCTCCCCGGCGTCCGGCGAGACCAGGCCGGCGCAGATCCGCAGGAACGTGCTCTTGCCGCAGCCGTTCGCGCCGACCACGGCGGCGATCTGCCCGGCCCGTACGGTAAGCGACGCGTCGCGGAGCACCACCTGCCGGCCGTACCGCTTGGTGA
This sequence comes from Micromonospora sp. C95, assembly GCF_018070465.1. Taxonomy (GTDB): domain Bacteria; phylum Actinomycetota; class Actinomycetes; order Mycobacteriales; family Micromonosporaceae; genus Micromonospora. The sequence continues at coordinate 2,628 of NZ_JAGPXT010000027.1, read as the reverse complement.
TGCCCCGGGCGTGCAGCCGGACGGGGCCCGGGCGCGGGCCGGGTGCGGTGCCGATGCTCTCCACGATGGCGGCGGCGTACGCCTGCGGCGAGCCGAAGACCAGCCACGGATCACCGCCGCCCTCGCGCAGGTGGGTGGCCGCCTCGGCGACCACGTGCCGGGCGGCGTCGCCGCCCACCCGGCGCTGGTACAGCTCGGCCGCGAATGCGCGCAGCCAGTCGTCGGCGTTCACCCGTCGACCCCCTTCGTGACGATGCCGGTCACCGGGGCCACGAACGCCAACCAGGCGTTGCCGCCGTGCCGCAGCGCCGCTCGCCCGTCGTCGGTGAGTTGGTAGTACTTGCGGGCCGGACCGGAGTCGCCCTCCCGCCACCGCGCGGTGACCAGCCCGGTGCGTTGCAGCCGCAGCAGCACCGGGTAGAGCGTGCCGCCCTGGATCGGTCCGACGCCTGCGGCGTCGAGCGACTGGGCAAGCTGATAGCCGTAGGACTCGCCGTCGCGCAGCAGGGCGAGCACGCAGAGATCGAGCACTCCACGCAGCCACTGCCCCCGACGGTCGGAATCCACCCGCCGAACCCTAGTGCCGCTACCTAGATGGCACAACTACCTAGTGCGGTACGGAGGTCCGACCGGCCGGTGTCGGCGTACCTCAGCCGGTCACCACATCGGAGATCACCACGGTGACGTTGTCGGGCGCGCCGGCCTGGTGGGCGAGCTTCACCAACTGTTCGCCGCACTGGTGGCGGTCGGCGTGCATCCCCAACGTGGCGGCGATCGCGTCGTCGGCCACGTAGTCGGAGAGCCCGTCGCTGCACAGCAGCAGCCGGTCACCGGCGGCGAGGGTCACCGCGCCCATCGTCGGTGGCGCGTCGGCGCCCTGCACCGCCCGGGTGACAAGCGAGCGTTGTGGGTGGTGGCGGGCCTGCTCGGGGGAGAGCGCACCCTGGTCGACAAGCGCCTGCACGAACGTGTCGTCCCGGGTCAGCTGGCGCAGTTGGCCGTCGCGGAGCAGATAGCAGCGGGAGTCGCCGACCTGCGCCAGCACCAGCGTCTCCCCGGCCAGCAGGGCCGCGGTCAGCGTCGTACCCATGCCGTCGCGGGCGGGGTCGGCGGCGATCGCGGCGTGGATGCGCTGGTTGGCGGTGCTCACCACGGCACGCAGCGCCTCGGCGGCATCGTCCGGCGCGGTCGGCGGGACCAACTCGTCGAGGATCCGGATGACGATCTCGCTGGCCACCTCGCCGGCGGGCAGCCCACCCATGCCGTCGGCCACCGCGACGAGGCGCTCGCCGGCAAGGGCGGAGTCCTCGTTGTTGGTCCGGACCAGACCGATGTCGTTGAGGATGGCCGAGCGGAGGATCAGCGTCATGGGACAAGCTTGCCAAGAAGACCCTTCCCGCGTCTCTACGCACTACTGCGTAGGGTTGAGGAATGTTGCCGGTGTCCATGGTTGGGCGCGCCGGTGAGCTGGCTGAGCTGGACCGGGCCTGGTCCAGCGTGGTCCTGGGCCGCCGCCGCTCCCCGGCCGTAGCGGTCGTCACCGGGGGGCCGGGCGTGGGCAAGAGCCTGCTGGTCGCCGCCGCGCTCGACGCCTTCACCCCACGACCGGCGGTGGTGCTCAACGGCGCCGCCCGGGTGCACAGCCCCGCCCCGTACGACTGGTTGGCCGCGGTGTTGAGCGGACGCGACACCACCCGGCTCGACCTGCCGGCCGATGCGCTGGCCTGGCTCGCCCAGCAACCCACCGCGCCGCGCGAGCGCTACGCCCCCGGCACCCTGCTCCGGCTGGCGGTGCGTACCGTCCGGGTGCTTGTCGGTGCCGGTCCGGCGGTGCTCGTGGTGGAGGACCTGCACGCCCTCGACCCGGCCAGCCTCAACCTGGTCGGCGAACTGGCCACCGCCGACGGGTTGCTGGCCCTGCTGGTGGTGGCGACCAGGCCCGCCGCGCGTGCGGTCTCACCGGAACTCGCCGGCCGCACCCTGGCCCGCCTCTGCGGGGTACGCGGCGTCGTGCGTCAGCACCTCGGCCCGCTGCGCCCGGCCGAGGTCGCCGAGGTGCTGACCCAGGTGTACGCGGACCCACGCCCCGAACTCGTGCACGAGGTCTGGCGGCGCACCGAGGGCAACCCGTACGCGCTCACCGAACTGCTCGCCGCGTACGCCGGGCAGGATCCGGACGCCCTGCTGGCCCCGGCCGGCTCGCCCGTGCCGCCCGAGTCCGATCCGGCGTCGTCCCCGTCCCGTCCGGCCGTACCCGCGTCCCGGGTTGCCGTGCCGGAGTCCCGTCCCGGCCGGTTGGCGCGTCGCCGTGCCGCGCCGGAGCCTGGGTCCGCCCCCGGGTCGGCGGTCCCGCCGCCGGTCTGCCTGACCGGCCGGGAGGTGGAGGTGCTCGACTGCCTGGTCGCCGGGATGTCCAACAAACAGGCGGCCCGCGCCCTCGGCATCTCGGTACGCACCGTCACCGTGCACGTCTCCAACCTGCTGCGCAAGACCGGCACCGCCTCCCGCACCGAGGTGGCCCTCTGGGCAGTCCGCCAGCGACCCGCCCCACACGGCGCCACCCTCGATGGCGTCGATCATGAAGTTATTGCCCCGGCAAGCGCTTACCCACGGCAATAACTTCATGAT
>NZ_JAGPXT010000026.1 GCF_018070465.1 Micromonospora sp. C95 | reverse complement strand
GGGTTGCCGAGGGCGTGGTGGAGCCTGTCGGGGGCGGGGAGGGCGGGGTGGGCGGGGTGGGGAGTTCGGCGAGGGTGGCCGGGCGGGGGACGGGGCCGATGGCGGGTCGGGTCGTGGTGGCGGGCACCGTGGCGGCGACCGGGACGAGTTGGCGCTCGGGCAGCCGGCGGGGACCGGGCGGTATCGGGGCACCCAGGCCGGTGAGCGAGCTGACCCCGAGCCGTCCGGCGAGCACCGGCACCTGGTCCGGCTCGACCACGAAGATCACCTCGCGCGGGCGCACCGGCCGCAGCAGCACCAGCGCGGCGAGAATCACCAGCAGCGTCCCGCCGGTGAGCGAGCCCCAGGTGGCCGGGGCGATCCAGCCGGCCCGCAGTTCCGCACGCAGGTCGAGCGTCACCCCCGCCCCACCGTCGGGTCGCATCAGCACCAGACTCAGCCGCTGCCCGGCCAGGTCGTCGGGGTTCCATTCGAGTACGCCGTAGCCGGCGCGTACCCAGAAGGTCTGCGCGGCGGGTGCGGCCGGAACGGTCGGCGGTGCCCCCGCCTGCGGGGTCACCTGTTCCAGCCGGACCGGCAGTGGACCCCGGGCCAGCGACATCCGGAGCACCGCGGCGTGCGGCGCGCCGGCCAGCCACCGCTGCGCCTCGTCGGCCGGGGCCAGCCCGACGAAGGCCGGCCCGTCGGGGGTACGGGCGTCCAGCCGCAGCCGGGCCTGCCCGCCCCGGGCGAACGGCACCTCCCTGCGCACCAGCGCGTCGAGGTCGGTCACCACCACCGCGTGGCCCGGAGTCTGCACGGTCTCGAACCGGGCGGTGAACGCCCCGTCCGGGCCGGCGTGGCCGGTCAGCAGACCGAGCGCGGCCGCACCGATCAAGGCGGCGGTGCCGATGGTCAGCAGCAGCATTCCGGTAAGCGTCCACACGAAACGCATGCGCCCTGTTCCCCTCTGTAGCCAGACACCCGGCCGACCTTACCTACGCCGACCCGCCAATCAGCGGATATCCACGGCACGGACGCCGAAAGCGGGCCGGCCCGCCGGGGATCACCCCGGCGGGCCTGCGCTGCGGTGACGCCTCAGGGGGCTGGCGTCGCCGCCGTGTCGCCGGAGCGCCTGGTGCGGGCGAAGGCCAGCCCACCGAGCACCAGCCCGCCGAGGCCGGCGAGCAGCCCGGCGACGCCGAGGCCGACCGCCAGGCCGTTGCCGCCCTCGTCGTCGCTGTCGTCGGACTGCGCCTCAGCGGGCGAGTCCGCGGGTGCCTCCGTCGGCGTGTCGGCAGCGGCGGCGGCGGCGAGGGTGAGCACCGGTGCCGGGGCGGCCGGCTCCTCGCCACCGGCCTGCGGCTCGTCGATCCAGCGCACCACGGCACCGTCGGAGTAGGTCTGCAACGCCTTGAAGACCATCTGGTCCACCTCGGGCAGCGGGCCCATGGAGACCGGGAACTCCTGGAAGGTGCCGGGGGCGATGGCGGCTTCCTCCCCGGCCGTCCAAGTGATCTTGGAAACCACCTCGGTGATCTCGCTGCCGTGCACCTGCACCGGCGGGTCGACCTGCCGCTTCTCCACGGCCACCGACCAACCGGGCACCGGCATGGTCGACACCGAGCCGAGCGGCGCGTTCTCCGGCAGGAAGATCTCCAGCTTGGTGGTGGACGCGGTGTCGCTCTCGTTCGGCACCCGGAACGCGAGCCGGCCGTAGCCGCCCTGGGTGGCCTCGCGCGGATTGACCGTGACGTGCGCGGAGGCCGGAGCCACGAAGCCGAACACGGCCGTGGCGACGGCGCCGAGCGTCAGCGCGGCAGCGGTGGCGGCGAAACGCCGGTGACGGAACATCGATGGAACCTCTCTTATCGGACGGGCACGGTGGCGGTCACCGTGGCCTGGTCGATCTCGGTGGTACGAGCGGTGACCCGCAGTTCCCACTCCCCTGCCGCGGGCAGGCTGATCTCTCCGGTGGCGTGGTTGTCGGTGAGCGGCAGCAGGGGCACCTGGATCGGCTCGATGCCGGCCGCCGGCAGGGCGACCGTGACCTGCCACTCGACGACCGGCAGCGGCTGGTTGTCGAGCGTGTACGCGTACAGGTGCACCGAGTTGTTGCCCCGGCGGGCCGGCGACACCTCGATCTGCATGGAGTACAGCGAGCTGGTCGCGGTGGTGCTGAAGTAGCCGCTCTCGGCGGCGGACACGTCCGTGGAGACACTGCGGGCGGGGGTGGTCTGGACCAGGGTGGCCGACACCCCCAGCACGATCACGGTGATCGCCAGCTCGGCCCAGATCGCCCGGCGTACCGGGGCCGGTCGGCTGGCCGCCACCCGGGTGCGTACCAGGTGGCGGGAGTAGGCGGCCACCGCGATGACAAGCACGAAGAGGCCGATCTTGGCCAGCACCAGCCGCCCGTACGTGGTGTTCACCAGGGCCGCCGGGGTGGCCACCTCGATCAGCGCCTGGACGGTGCCGGCGAGCAGCAGCGCGGAGACCGCCAGGGCCGCCCACCGGGACCAGATCGGCAGGATCGCCCCCAGTTCCCGCTCGTCGGCCCGGGGCAGCAGGAACACGGCAAGCATCACCAATCCGCCCAACCAGACGGCCATGCCACCCAGGTGCACCGTGTCGACGAGCACGGACACCGCCGGGGCCGGCGAAGCGGCCGGATGCCCGGCGATCGGCCAGGTGAGCAGCGCTCCCACCGCGAGCACGCCCAGGATCACCAGGTCGGTTCGGCCCACCGGGCCGGCCAGCAGCGGCCGGAGCAGCAACGCCACCGCAGCCAACAGGCCGAGCCGGACCAGGTGCGCGGCGCCGAAGGCGCTGCCGAGCACCAGGCTCAACCCGTCGCCGGTGATGTCGAACAGTCCGCCGCCGCTGGTGTAGGGCACCTGGAGCAGGATCGCCGCCACCGTGGCGAGTGCCACCAGCCCGAGACCGGTCCAGGCCAGCCGGGCCGGCCCGCGTCGGGACAGCCGACGCGGCCAGAGCAGGGCGAGCACCAGCGCCGGCCCGATGACCAGCAGCAGTCCGGCGTAGCCGACGAACTTGGCGATCTTCACCGCGTTGCCGACCACCGGATTCGCCTGGCCGTCGTCGCCGCTGTCCACCGGCGGCTCGGAAGGCGCGCCCACCGAGTAGGTGAACGCGCCGGAGACCGGATGACTGTCTGCGGAGATCACCCGGTAGGTGACCAGGTAGGTGCCGTTGCCGCGACCGGTGTCCACCGGGATGTTCACCACACTGCCGGCGAAGGTGGGCTCGCCCTGATCCGCGCGCGACCCGTCCGGGGCGATCACCCGGATCCGGTCCGGCACCTTGCGGACCGTCTCGCTGAAGGTGAGCACCACCTCGGCCGGCGCGGCGGGCACCACAGCCGAGGCGGCCGGGCTGCTGCTGGACAGCACGGCGTGGGCGCTGGCCGGGCCGGCGGGGACGAGCAGCAGCGCCACGACGGTGACCAACAGGCCAGCGGTCGCGGCCAGCCGGGCGAACCGGCGGCGAAGGGCGGCAGTCATGACGCCCATGGTCGCTGACGACACCCGTTCCAGGCGAGCGCGCTCATCGATTGATACCGATTTCCCATGATCGGGCGCGGGCGCGCGGGGACCGGACCGGACGTCATAGGCGGATAGTCGGTCACAACAGTGGAAAAGTTCCCGGAGTGGCGCATTGCATGGAAGGGCCGAAGGACCCTGCTGCTCGCCGCGCCGCGGCGTAACCTGGGTTGTCGTGATCCCCGCCCCGCGCGACACCCCGCCACCGCCGACAGCGGCGGCGTCGCCACGGACCGCGCCGACGGTCGACCCCGGCGACCTGCCCGAGTGGCGCAGCACGCAGAGCCGGACCCGACCGTCGACCCGACCACCGGGTGGGCGCTGGCCGCCCGGGACGGCGACCCGGTCGCCCAGGCCGCGTTCGTCCGCGCCACCCAGGCCGAGGTGTGGCGGTTCGCCGCGGCGCTCGTCGATCCGGACAGCGCCGACGATCTCACCCAGGAGACCTACCTGCGGGCCTTCCGCGCGCTGCCCACCTTCGCCGGCCGGTCCAGCGCCCGCACCTGGCTGCTCGGCATCGCCCGGCGGACCTGCGCCGACCACCTGCGCACGGTGGTCCGGCGGCGGCGACTCGACCAGCGGCTCACCGCGCACGCGCACACCGACGTGCCACACCCCGACCCGGCCGGTCAGCTCGGCGCGAGCGACCTGGTCCGCCGGTTGGCCACCGAACGACGCGGGGCGTTCGTGCTGACCCAGTTGCTCGGCCTGTCGTACGCCGAGGCCGCCGCGGTGGAGGGGGTGCCGGTCGGCACCATCCGCTCCCGGGTGGCGCGGGCCCGGGCCGAGCTGGTCGACGCCGTCGGCGAGGCGTTGGCCGGATGAACGCCAACCTGCGCACCTGGCGCCCCTGGCTCGGTCTCGCCGTCCGACTCGGCCTGGCCGTCGTCTGGTTCTGGGCGGGCTGGTCGAAGGTCGGCGACCTGGCCGCCTCCGGCCGCTCGGTGAACGCCTACCAGGTCCTGCCGTACGACGTGGCGATGGTGGTCGGCGCGGCACTGCCCTTCGTCGAGCTGGCGTTGGGCCTGCTGCTGCTGATCGGGCTGGCCACCCGGCTGACCGCCGGGGTCTCCGCGGCCCTGCTGCTGGTCTTCATCGCCGGCATCGCCTCGGCCTGGTCGCGGGGGTTGGCCATCGACTGCGGCTGTTTCGGGGTGGGCGGCGAACTGCCGGCCGGGGAGACCCCCAGTTATCTCCCGGAGATCCTCCGGGACATCGGCTTCCTGGCGTTGGCCGGGTTCCTGCTGATCTGGCCCCGCACCGCCGTCTCCGCCGACGGCGCGCTGACGGGCGAACCGGTGGAGGACGACAATGAGTAGTCGCAAGGGGCGCAAGGACGCGGCCCGGGTGGTCCGGGAACAGATTGCCCGGGAGCGGCGCCGCAAGCGGACCCTGTGGATCTCGGTGGGCGCGGTGCTGGTGCTTGTCGTCGCCGGCCTGATCGGCTGGAGCGTCTGGTCCAGCCAGCAGTCCGACGAGTTCACCGCGCCGCCGGGCGCCAACGACGCAGGCACCGGCATCGTGGTCGGCTCCGGGCCGGTGACCGTCGACATCTACGAGGACTACATCTGCCCGGCCTGCAAGCAGTTCGAACAGACAAGCGGTGCCACCATCGATCAGTTGGTCGCCGACGGCAGGGTGCGGGTGGTCTACCACCCGGTGGCCTTCCTCGACCGCTACTCCAGCACCGACTACTCGACCCGGTCCTCGGCCGCGTCCGGCTGCGCCGCCGAGGGGGGCAAGTTCACCGAGTTCAGCGAGGCGCTGTTCGAGCGGCAGCCGCCGGAGGGCGGCGCCGGCCTGAGCGACGACGAGCTGATCGACATCGGGGCCGAGGTCGGGCTGGACCGCGACGGTTTCGCCAGCTGCGTCCGCGACGGCAAGTACCGGCCGTGGACCGAGCACGTCACCGCCGAGGCGAGTCAGGCCGACGTCACCGGCACGCCGACCATCCTGGTCGACGGGGAGCCGGTGCGGGAGTGGACGCCGGAGAACATCACCGCAGCGGTGGAGGCGGCCGGCCGGTGACCGTGCTCGCCCGGGTCGGGCTGCTGCTCGCCGCCACCGTCACCGCGGTCCTCGCGACCGCCGCCCCCGCCCCCGCCCTCGCCCACGGCGCGGACGCGCCGAACGGCACCGACTACCGGGTGAGCGTCACCGACGCCGGCCACCCGGACCTGCGGGTACGGGTCGTCGAGGCGGGTGCCCGGCTGGAACTGACGAACACCGGCGACAGCCCGGTCGAGGTGATCGGCTACTCGGGTGAGCCGTACCTGCGGATCGGACCGGACGGGGTCTACGAGAACTCCCGCTCGCCCGCGACGTACCTCAACCGCACGATCGTCGGCGACAGCGCCCTGCCGGCCGAGGCCGACCCGGCCGCCGAGCCGCGCTGGCACCGCGTCGACGGTGGGACGACGGCCCGCTGGCACGACCAGCGGGCCCTGTGGCGCGAGGCGGAACCGCCCGCCCAGGTCCGCGCCGCGCCCGACCGCGAGCACCGGGTACGCGACTGGGTGGTCCCGCTGCGCGGCGCGGACGGGCCGGCGGAGATCCGCGGCACCCTGGACTGGGTACCGCCGCCGGACGCGTACACCTGGTGGGTGGTGACCGTCGTCGGCGCGCTGGCGGTCGGTGCGCTCGGGGTGCTGCCGGCGGCCTCCGGCCCCGGCCGACGGGCCCTCGTCGCCCTCGGCGGGCTGCTGATCGTCGGCGGGGCCGCTGCGGTCGCGCTCGCGGTCGGCCGGACGCTCGACGCCGGGGCGCAGGGGCTGGGCGCCGTGCTGGCCGGTCTGCTGACCGGTCCGGTGTGGACCCTGCTGACCGGCCTGGGGGCGATCGCCGCCGGGGTGCGGGCGGTGCGCGGCGGAGGTGGATTCGCCGGGAGCGGTGAGCGGACGTCGGCTCCCCGTTCCGATGTCGACTTCGTGGTGGCGCTGGCCGGCGTCTGCCTGGCCCTGTTCGCCGGTGTGACGAACGCCGCCGGGTTCGCCCGGGCCGTGCTGCCGGTGCCGTGGCCGCCGACCGTCGCCCGGGTCCTGGTGATCCTCGTGCTGGTGGCCGGTGCCGGTGCGCTGGCCGCCGCGCTGCTGCGCCTGCACGCCGCCGCCCGCCGCCCGACTGCGACCTCGGCCGTCACTCGCTGATCGGCGTGCGCCCCGGCGCAGGGCGGAACGGGTAGGGCAGTTCGAGGCGGTGCCGGGCGAGCAGTTCCTCGTCGTCGAGCAGGACGGCTGTCGACCCGTCGGCCACGATCCGCCCGGCGTCGAGGATGACCGAGCGGTCGCAGAGTTCGAACGCGTACGGCAGGTCGTGGGTGACCATCAGCAGGGTCACCGGCAGGGTGCGCAGGATGCCGGCCAGTTCCCGCCGCGCCGCCGGGTCGAGGTTCGACGACGGCTCGTCGAGCACCAGGATCTCCGGCCGCATCGCCAGCACGGTGGCCACCGCCACCCGACGACGCTGCCCGAAGGAGAGGTGGTGCGGGGTCCGGTCGCGGTGTTCCGACATGCCCACCGCAGCCAGCGCCTCGTCCACGCGGGCGGCCAGTTCCGGCCCGCGCAGCCCGAGGTTGGCCGGCCCGAACGCCACGTCCTCGGCGACGGTGGGCAGAAAGAGCTGGTCGTCCGGATCCTGGAAGACGATGCCCACCCGGCGGCGGATCTCCGCGAGGGTCGCCCGGTCCTGGCCGATCGTCAGCCCACCGACCGCGATGTGTCCCTCGGTGGGGGTCAGGATGCCGTTGAGGTGCAGCACAAGCGTGGTCTTGCCGGCTCCGTTGGGCCCGAGCAGCGCGACCCGCTCGCCGCGCGCCACGGTCAGGTCGACGCCGTGCAGCGCGACATGGCCGTCGGGATAGGCGTACCGGACGCCACGGACGTCCAGGCTGGGCGGGGTGGGCTGCACGCTTCGATCATGTCAGGACGGCGGCCGTGGCGGCGACGGTGCCCGCCAGGACCGGGACGGTGGCCGCGATGAGCCACTGCCCGGTCGTCGCCGCCGCGGTGCCCTGCCACACCGTCGGCATCCGACCGGCGTAGCCACGCGACAGCATCGCCAGGTAGACCCGCTCGCCGCGCTCGAAGGCACGCAGGAACAGCGCCCCGACACCGGCGGCGAAGCCACGTAGCTGCCACACGAAGCGCGGGTCGTCGCCCCGGGAGATCCGGGCGACGCGCATCCGCCGGGCCTCGCCGACAAGCACGTCGAGGTAGCGCAGCATGAAGGTGGCGATCTGGGTGAGGATCTGCGGGCAGCGCAGCCGGTCCAGCCCCACGATCAGGTCACGGGTGTTCGTGGTCGCCGCCAGCAGCAGCGAGGCCCAGACGCCGAGGGTGCCCTTGGCGATGATGTTCCACGCGCCGTAGAGACCGTCGACCGACAGGTGCAGCCCGGCCACGTCGACCCGCTCGCCCGCGCCGAGGAACGGCAGGGCGACGGCGAAGAGCACGAACGGCAGCTCGATGGTCGAACGCAGCAGCAGCCAGCGGGCGTTCACCCGGGCCAGCGCCGCGACGGCCGCGACCAGCAGGGCGTACGCGCCGAAGGCCCAGAGCGCCTCGCGGGGGGTGGCGACCACGGCGATGGTGAACGCCACCATCGCCGCGATCTTGGCCTCCGGCGGTAACCGGTGCACCGGCGAGTCGGTGGCCCGGTACAGCAGGTGGGCGTGACCGGCCCCCACCTCGGTCACCCCTTGCTCGTGGCGGCAGGGTCGGTGCGCTCCGCCCCGGTGGCGTTCTCCCCCGCCGGCTGCCGGCGGCGGACCAGCCAGAACGCGCCACCGGCCACGGCGAAGGTCAGCAACACGCCCAGCACGCCGGAGAGCCCGGTGGAGAGGAAGTCGTTGTCCACGCCCGCGATGCCGTAGTCGGCGAGCGGTCCACCGATCTCGTGCTCCCGCTCCTGCTGCGCCGGACAACTGCCGCCGGTGATCTCGTCGTCGGCGTCGAAGGTGCAGCCCTCCCGCAGCGACGAGTCCAGCCCGTCCGGATGCGACGAGGCGAAGTTGCTGACCACGCCGGCCAGCAGCAGGGCGACGAGGAGCCCACCGACGAGGAAACCCCACTTTTTCACCGAACACCTCCGACGGTCGGGACGGTCACCGGCGCGGCCGGCTTCAGGGCACGCAGCGCGTACACCAGGTCGGGACGGACCTTCGCCACGGTGACCACCGTGGTCGCCGTGATCAGCCCTTCGCCGACGCCGATGAACAGGTGGGACACGGCCATGGTGCCGGCCAGGCCGGCCAGGTTGCCGCCGAGATCGGTGGTGCCGCCGAGCTGGTACTGCAGCACGAAGCCCATCGCCGCGACGACCACGCTGACCAGCGCGGCGACGAAGGCGGTGACCGCCAAGCCGGTCGGGCTGCGGGGCAGCACCCGCAGCAGCAGCGCGATCAGCAGGTACGCCACCGCGATGCCGATCACGGCCATGTTGGTGATGTTGAGCCCGAGCATGGCCACCCCGCCGTCACCGAAGACGAGGGCCTGCACCACGAGCACCACCGCGACGCAGAGCGCGCCGACCCAGGGCCCGACAAGCATCGCGGCGAGCGCACCGCCGAGCAGGTGGCCACTGACCCCGGCGGTGAAGATCGGAAAGTTGAGCATCTGCACGGCGAAGATGAACGCGGCGACCAGGCCGGCCATCGGTGCCAGCCGGTCGTCCAGGTCCTGCCGGCCACGCATGACGCAGTACGCCATCGCCGCCAGTGCGATCGCCGCGAAGACCGCGGCGACCGGACCGTTGATGATGCCGTTGGAGATGTGCATCGCCAGGGTTTCCACGTGACCTCCCTGCCGGCGGACCCGTGCCCGCTGGCAGGGGTGAGCCTATTTCCCGCACGCTGCTGTTGCCAATACCTTGCAACAGTGCCGTACGCCTCGTCTACCGTGCCGTGCCGGCAAGCCGGTTTCGCGCGGCGGTAGGGTCGTGCCATGACCGCACCCGACCGCCTCTCCCCCGGCGACCCGGCGCCCGGGTTCGACCTGCCCACCGACAGCGGCGGGCAGCTAACCCTGGCCGACCTGCGCGGTCGCAAGGTCGTGTTGTACGCCTACCCGGCTGCGATGACGCCCGGGTGCACCAAGCAGGCCTGCGACTTCCGTGACTCGTTGGCCTCCTTGCAGGCCGCCGGATACGAGGTGGTGGGCATCTCACCGGACAAGCCGGAGAAGCTGGCGAAGTTCCGCGAGCGCGACGCGATCACCTTTCCGCTTGTCGCCGACGTCGACAAGGCGGTGCTGACCGCCTACGGCGCGTACGGCGAGAAGCAGATGTACGGCCGGACGGTCACCGGCGTGATCCGCTCCACCTTCGTCATCGACGAGGAGGGCCGGATCGAGCGGGCGCTCTACAACGTCAAGGCCACCGGCCACGTCGCCAAGCTGCGCCGCGACCTCGGCCTGGACTGACCGTCCGCCGTGGCGGTGGTGCTGATCGTGGTGACCTCCCGCCGGCCTGTCGAGCTGATGGCACAAATGATTCAGCACGACAGAGCCCGCACCGAACGATCGGCCCCGACGACCGTCTAGACTTTCCCGGCCGGCGGGAGTGGCGTAACAGGCAGCCGCGCAGGTCTTAGGAACCTGTGTCCGAGAGGACGTGGGGGTTCGAATCCCCTCTCCCGCACCGATCGGCCTGTCGGCCTGGTCACCATCACGGGCGACCGGGTCGGTGACCGGGTCAGGATGAGCGACGTGAGTCTGCGCTTCGTCCTCGACCCCGAACTGACCGACGACCTGCGCGAACGGATCGTCGCGCTGTGGGTCGACGTGACGAACGCCGGCGGCGCGGTCGGCTTCGTGGCACCTGTCGACGCCGCGGAGGTCCGCACCATCGCCGACCCGACGCTGGCCGCCATCGCGGACGGGCCGGACCGGTTGCTGCTGGGTTACGACGGCGATCGGCTGGTCGCCATGGCGATCTTCACCGATCCCCGGTTCCACCTCAAGACGCACCTGCGGGTGCTCACCCGGGTGATGGTGCACCCCGACATGCAGGGACGCGGCTTCGGCGAGGCGCTGATGCGCGAGGCCGAACGGGTGGCGCGCCGCCTCGGACTGGCGGCGTTGCACGTCACCGTGCGAGACGGGTTCGGGCTCGACCGGTTCTACCGGCGGCTCGGGTACCACGAGGTGGGCCGCTGGCCCGCTGCGATCCGCGTCGCCCCCGGCGACGACCGCGACGAGATCCTCATGTGGCTCGACCTGACGGCAGCCCGGCAGGATGAACCCACAAACAGCTGACCGGCTCCCAGCGGGCGGCTTCGGCCGCCGGTCGAGGCCCGGGCGGCCGGTCGAAGCTCCGGCAGCCGGTGCAGGCTCGACGGGGCGCAGCGTCAGTCGCAGCCGGGCGACGGCGCGGCGAGCGGCGCGGTTGCGAACGCTTCGAAACCGGTCGGCTCGACCGACGCGGTCGCGTCGGCCGTCACCGCGACCGACGGTGTCGGCCGGGCCGAGGCACGGGTCGACGCGCTGGGCGACTGCTTCGCACGCGCTGCGGGTGTCCTGGTGGCCGTGGCCGGTCCGGCCGAGCTGCCTCCGTACATCCGGACGGAGCTGCGCTGCACCTTGCCCGGCGCCATCCGGATGCCCGTGGCGGTGGCCCGGTGTCCCCGGGTGTCGGTGACCCGGATCTGGTACGGGCCGGGCCCGGCACCGGAGTCGAGCAACCAGTAGTTGTAGCTCTCCCGCGCGGCCGCTCGCCACGGCCCCGAACTGCCCTGACGCACCTCGACCGAACGCAGCGGGTTGCCGTGGCCGGCGACCAGCACGGCGAACCACCACTGCGACGCGCCCTCCTTGATCCGGAAGGTGAGCGGACCGGACAGCGGCGGGTCGGCGACCAACCGGTAGCTGACGTCGACGATGCCCTGCACCGGATCCGCGATGCGGGCGAACGCCTCCCGGGACAGGTCGAGATGACCGGGCTCGCACTCGGGGCACTGGTCCATCACCATCACCCGTACGGTGCCCTTCGGCCCGGTCACCTCCAGGTACCCGCCGCAGGCGGCACCGTCGGCGTACTCGGCGGGGCCGAGCGCGACGTAGCGGCGGTCGGCCGGGGCGGCCGGGTAGGAGCAGTTCCCACCGGCACCGTTCGAGTCGTAGAAGGTCGCCTTCCCCTTGTGGAGGGTGCCGGCGGCGGGCGGGGCGAGCAGCGCACCGGCGGCCGGAAGCCCGACGGCCGGGCGGGCCGGTGCGGCGCAGGCGGGTGCGGCGCCGGAGCGGAGCGCGAGGCTGAGCCCGACGACCGTGGCGAGGCTGGCCACCGCCCCGCCGACCAGCCAACGACGCGGCGCGGAACGCCGAGCCGGAGACTGGCCGGCGAGGCCGTCGATTCCGTCGGTCACGTGCAGACATGCTGCCGGAGCGTCGACCGCCCGGACAAGCGAGCTAAGCGAAAGCTAAGACGAACTTGATCTCCGCTGCGCGGGGGTGGTCAGCCGACGCAGCGGCTCCACGGCGTCCGGGTGGCTGCGCAGCGCGTCCTCGATCCGGACCCGCCACACTCCGGCCTCGACCAGGTCGCGCCCGTCGTCGGGGGCCGAGCGCAGCCGGTCCCGCGTCTCCCGCAGCGGCTGCGCCACGCCACCGCCGAGCAGCCGTTCCAGCTCACCGGCGAGGCTGCGGAAACGCTCGTCGTCGGGTACCGCCCCGACCAGCGTCCGGGCCGCGTCCCACGCCACCCGGGGATGATGGATCACCGACATCTCAGACTCCTTGGTCGAGGTCCGCCTCGGCCATCATCGATCCGCCGGCCGACCGGCGGCAAGAGCTGTCCGTCGGTCGTCGCCGAGCCGTGTCCACCTGGTCAGTCGGTCAGTTCCACCGGGTCGCCGAGCCGCACCCGGCCCGCCTCCAGCGGCACCAGGTTGAGTCCGAACAGGATCTTGCGGTCGATGTTGCGGTGCCGGGCGAGGGTCCGCAACGGCTCCCGGCCGCGTACGCCGGTCTCCTGGTCGGTGGTGACGACCAGGCAGCGGGCCGACGGGCCGGCGGCGCGGAAGCGGACGCCGCCGATGCGCAGCCCGCGCCCGGCCCAGTCGTCCTCCGCCCAGGCAGGGGCGTCGTCGAGCACCAGGTTGGGCCGGAAGCGGGTCATCGGCACCGGCTGCGCGCCGCCCGCGACGAGCCAGTCGCCGAGCGCCGCCAGCGATGCCGTGCTGGTCAACAGCACCGGGTACGCGTCGGCGAAGCTGACCTGGTCCCCAGGGTCGTACTTCCGGTCGCCGCGTGCAATGTGCCGGGTCGGTCGAGCCAGTCGGACCAGCCGGACCGGTCGGTCGAGCACCGCACCGAACCAGGCGTCGGCGGCCGGTCCGGCCGGCAGCGCGTCGACCCGCAGCACCCGCCGCCGGAACGTCCGCACCGGCACCGGGGTGACGTCGGCCGGCTCGGGCACCACCAGATCGGGATGACCGTCGGCGCGCAGCAGCAGCCCGTCGGGGCCGGGGCTGGCATGCACCCGGACCAGCGACGTGACGTCGCGCTGGGTGACACCGATCCCCTCGGCGTCGACAAGCATCCAGCGTCGGTCGTCCTCCAGCCCCCACGGTCGGACGTCGGCCGCACCGTGCACAAGACCACGGCAACCCTTGACCGGATAGGTGGTGATCCCGCTCAACCGCACCCGGCCACCATGCCACGCCGATGCCGTCGCCCGGGTACCAGTGGTTCGCCGGCGTCTCGGGTGCCGCTCGGCGGCGTTGCACAGCAGCACGGCGGGCGGCCAGCGGGCCGAGGTATGCAGCACTTTGTCGTCGTGCCGGGCGACCGCGACCAGGCGTTTCGGAAAGGCGGCGACGGGGGCCAGGCGGGTACGGGCGATCGCCCGACGCACCTTGACGGCATCCACCGCTGCCTTCTAACAGACCTCGGGAAACGTCGGGGCAACAAATGGGATTCGAGCGTTTCGCGAACTTCCACAATGTTCGGCACGGTATCCCGGTACACCCATACGTCGAAACACGAATGGAACGCAAGGGGGAATGCGAGCACGAAGTGAGAATTAGTAGCATCCCACCATGCGCCAACACCACGGGGACGTCGAGACCGAGACCCTGTTCCTCGATCGGCCACCAGCGGCTGGCACGTCTGCTGACGAGCAGCAGCCGTCAGATCCGGCTGAAAGCCCGCCGCGACGGCGCCGCTGGCGGCGAACCCTGCTGATCACCTGCCTGGTCCTGGTGGTGCTGGCCGGGGGCGGCATGCTCGCCAGCGGCCTTTACCTTCGGTCCGTCGAGTCCGGCATCGAGCGGGTCGACGCCTTCGAGGGCGTGCCGGAGGAGTCGCGCCCCCAGGTGGTGGCGAAGGACGCGATGAACATCATGATCCTGGGCAGCGACTCCCGGGATCCGGAGAGCAGCTCCGGCTCCCGCACCGACACCATCATCCTGGCGCACCTGCCCGCCGACCGGTCGAGCGCGCAGCTCATCTCGATCCCCCGGGACACCTGGGTCAGCGTGCCCAGATCCGCGCAGGGCCGGGGAGGCCGGGACGCGAAGATCAACGCAGCGTACGCGTGGGGCGGTGTGCCGCTGATGGTGCAGACGGTCGAGACGTTCACCAAAGTCCGCATCGACCACGTGACGATGGTCGACTTCGCCGGCTTCAAGGAGATAGTGGACGCCCTTGACGGCATCGAGATCACCGTCGAGAAGGGCTTCACCTCACGGCACTCGCTGAACCCGGACGGCCGGCGAGAGTTCGTCGCGGGAAAGCAGACCATGGATGGCTCCGCCGCGCTGGACTACGCCCGGGAACGGTACGTCTTCGCCGACGGTGACTTCACCCGCATCAAGCACCAGCAGCAGGTCATCAAGGCAATCCTGGACAAGGCCGCCTCCGGGGGCACGCTGGCCAGCCCGTCGAAACTGAACTCCTTCGTCCGGGCCACGGCCGACGCGGTGGCGGTGGACGAGTCGATGTCCCTGCTCGACCTCGGGATGGAGTTGCGCCACCTCCGGGGCGGGAACCTCGACTTCTACACCTGCCCGACCAAGGGAACGGGCCGCATCGGCACCGAGAGTGTCGTGCTGGCCGACAAAGCAAAGGCCGACAAGCTCTTCGACGCGGTCCGTCGCGACGCGGTGCCGGAGATCAAATCCGCCGCCAAGTAGGAAGGTGACGGATCATTATCACGATGGCGGTCAATGCAGCCCGACCGTATCCTGCGGTCGCTCTTCGAGTCTTGTAGCGCGACCGAGGGTTCCACGGGGGGAGCTCCACCATGACAAGCCAACCAGCGACGAGCACCACCGCGCCCGCCGCCCTTCGCGCCGGGCTCGACACCACCGCGGTCCTGCCGTACGCGGGATCCCGGGCATCGTCGCGCACGCGCTGGTTACGGGCGTGGATGATGACGCTTCCCATCGACATCGCCGCGCTGATCACACCCTTGCTGGTGAGCCAGACCTACTGGCGCGGAACGCTTGCCAACGCCGTCCTCACGGTGGCCATCTTCGGGACTGGTGGACTTTACCGGCCCCGTCGGCACGCAGGATTCCTGGACGAGCTTCCGATCCTGTGTGGACGGCTGCTGGCATCCGCCGCCGTAGTGGCGATCATCGCAGCGCTTCGGCACTCCTCCGTGGAGTACGTCGACGGTTTCATTCGTGGTGTCGCGCTCGCGGCGGGGCTGGTGATCGCCGGCCGGGCACTCAGCCGGACGCTGATCATCCTCGTACGCAAGCAGCGGTGGGTGGAGCACAACGCCATCGTCATCGGCAGCGGGCCCATCGGCCTCGAACTCGCCCGGCTGCTGCGCCGCTATCCGCAGTACGGCCTACGGTTCGTCGGTTGCGTCGACGCGCCAACTCGACCGGACGCCGACGCCGTACCGCTGAGCGGCACTCTCGATGACCTCGAACAGCTCGTACGGCTGCTGGAGTGCGAGGTCCTGGTCATCGCAGACCCGAGCTGCCCCGAGTCCGCGCTGATGGAGACTCTGCTGCTACCCCGCAGCTCCCGCTGCGATCTCTGGGCGGTGCCGCGGCTGTGGGGCTCCGGCACACAGGGTGGATACCCGGACCACATCGGCGCCATCCCGATCATCAAGATCAGCGACATCACCCTCTCCGGTCCACGCTGGGCCGTCAAGCGGGCCTCCGACCTGACGTTCGCCACGGTGGCACTGATCCTGCTGGCCCCGCTGCTACTGCTCTGCGCCGTCGCGACCTTCATCGATGGGGGTCGCGGCATCTTCTTCCACCAGGAGCGGATCGGCCGGTACGGCAAGCCCTTCAAGGTCATCAAGTTCCGGACCATGCGCCCGCTGGACGAACAGGAGTCGCAGACCAACTGGTCGATCGCGCACGACCGCCGAGTCGGGCCAATCGGGCGGTTCATGCGGCGCACGTCGTTGGACGAGTTGCCTCAACTGTGGAACGTTCTCCGCGGCGACATGAGCGTGGTCGGACCACGGCCGGAGCGGCCGTACTTCGTCGAGAAGTTCTCCGCGGAGTACCCGACCTATGCGGCGCGCCACCGGGTGCCCGTCGGCCTCACCGGGCTCGCACAGGTCAGCGGCCTGCGCGGGGACACGCCGATCTCCGACCGCGCGCGGTTCGACAACTACTACATCGAAAACTGGTCGCTCTGGCTCGACATCAAGGTCCTGTTGCGTACGGTCGCGGAAGTCCTTCGCGGTGGCGGCCGCTGACGGCAGACCAGCTGAGCAGCCGTCGTGCGTCGGCTATGCCCTTCGCGCCAGTGCCTCCTCGATAGCCGTGGACCAGTGCCGGGCAAAGCGTTCGAGGCTGTTCTCCGCCCGGACGAACGCGGTGGCCTCGGCGACCGCTCGCTGCCGGGATGGAAGCAGCCTCAGCGCCCGGACGAACTCGTCCAGGTCGCCGGCCGATGCGGTGAGTTCACCGTACGCCGGCACCTGGGCGACCAACGAGCGCACGTAACCCACCCGCGTCGTGACCACGGCCGCGCCGGTGGCCATCGCCTCCAAGATGGCCAGCGAGCATGCCTCGTAGTCGCTCGGCGCGAGCACGCAGTCCACCGCCTGGATCCAGGTTCTCAACTCCATCGGCGACAAGACGCCAAGGCTGGTCGCGCCGGCGACCGAGCCCGAGCCCGCGCTCAACAGGCGGTAGCCGGCGCGGGACGCGGCGGCTACCGCTATGTCCGGTCGCTTGCGCGCCTCCGCGCGTCCGATGAAGAGCGCAAGCCGCTCGGCGGCATCGACCTGCACCTGCTTGCGGGCCGTGTCGCGGTCGCCGATGGCGAACATCGAGATGTCGACGCCGTTCGGAATCACCCGGTGAACCCGCAGCCGGTACCACCGCGCCAATTCGGCGGCCGTCGGTTCGGAGACCGCGACCCGGTACGCGTTGATACCCGACCAGATCTCCTTGGCTGCTCCCTTGACCAGGAATTGCGTCCTCCATGGCAGGGAGTAGTCGTTGGTTCGGCATCCCAACCGTACGTGGTCCACCCAGCACCCGTGGTAGACATGGATTCGCGGGGCCTTCGTACGTCCACTGACCATTCCATTGGTGATGGCCAGATCGTGCGGGAGCTTGGCCACCTCGGTGGCGCTGACCACGGTGGCGGTGCCGCCCAGTCCTCCGATAACCTCGCTCAGCGTGTGGCAGAACCGCTCGACGCCACCCGAGTTGTTTGCCGGATCCGGACTGGCGATCGCAATCCTCATCGTCGCGGCCGAACCGACAAGCGCCGCCAGGCAGCGCGGACGAGTGGTGTCATCCGTCGGGCGAACAGCGATGCCTGTTCACGACCTGGCCCGCGGATCAATCCTTGCTCACGTAGCCAGGCACCGTGCTTGCGCAGGAAGTACCAGTTGTTGCGGAGCACCGAAAACTCGTACCGGAACTTCGACTTCCTGTCGATGCCGCCGCCGAGGCGGGATCGGGCATAGGTGTAGCCCCGGTCAGTCACCACAACCCGGTAACCAGCCCGCGCCGCTGTAACGTACAGGTCCGTCTCCTCACGGTAGAAGTTGCCCGTGTACGCCTCGTCGTACCCAACCGTTTCGAAGACAGACCGCCGGAACAGCGCGTTTGCCGGCATCCACACGCACTGTGTCCAGGACGCCTCAGGAAAGAGCCCAGGTCGATCCAGTTGCGGCCCACCGGGTGCACGCGGCGCCTGCGAGATCACCTCCTCGATGCTCCCCATCTCGCTCAGGTTGAACCAGGGCACACCGACGACATCCGCGCTCGCCTCTTGCGCTGTCCGGAGTAGCTCAACGATCAGATTCTCGCTCGGCACATCGTCATCGTCGATGAGGAGCACCCACTCCGAGTTCACGGCCCGGATCCCAGTGTTCCTGGCGCGGGGTGGGCCGACGCTGCGCTCATTGACGAGGACGCGCAGCCGGGCGTCGTCGCAAGCGAGGCGCTGTAGCCGGGCCGCGGTGTCGTCCGTGCTCCCGTCGACCACGAAGATCACCTCCCGCACAACCGGCTGCGCCAGCGCCCAACGCGCCCTCGCGTGGGCAAGGTCGCTCCTGTTGCGGGTGGGAACGACCACGGACACTGGGCCCAGGCTCGAATCCTCCGCCCCGACCGGGTTCTGCGGCACACCCGTCACCATGACCTCCCGATCAATCTCCACTCGGGTCGGTGGCAGATCCCGCCCGGATGGCGAGTATGCCGGCAGCCAGGCCGGCCACCAGTGGCCACCGGCTCGTCTCGGACAGGAACGGTGCAGTCATGAAACACACCGGCATCACCAGGCAGAACGCGGCCGCCGTGCGAGCGACGACGTCGCTACCGGGATCGCGCAGACGGGCGAGCCCCGCTATGCCCGCGACCAGGAAGAACAGGACGACGAGCAACGGCGCGGCAGGGCCGTACCGGAGCCAGTCCTGCAACAGTTGGTTGTGCACGTAGATGCGCTCCGCCTGAGCCGCAGCAAGGCCCGGGATCTGCGGGGCGAGCGGACCGATCCCGGTCCAGAAGTTCGCGCGGACATGCTGCCATCCGATCCGAAGATCCTCGATATGGCCGCCGGTCGATGCCGTCTGGTGTTCCACCCCCGCAGGCCCGGATCCTGATGGCGGCACGCTCGGACCGACAGGCACGGGCGAGTTGGCCTGTCCACTCGGTGGCGGTGCAGCCGCGGATGCGGCCGGACCGCCGGCCGGGTCCGGCCGAGTCGTCGTGGATGCGGAACTGGTTGCGGTCGCTCCGTTGGCTGTGGCGGGCGCACTGGCCGTGGCGGGCGCACTGGCCTTAGGGCGGTCACCCGTCGGAGACGGATCGTTGGTCGGAGCCGTCCCGCTGTCCCCGACCTCGAAGCTTCCGGTACTGCGGAGACCGACATCGGCGGCGAGGCCCGGTGCGGCGAACACCACAACCGCCACCGTGAGGCCGGCGAAGGCGAGCCGCTGAAGGATCCACCGCCACCGCGACCAGGCAACCACGAGCGCGGCGACGACGACCACCAGCGCCGCGAGCCACACGCTGCGGCGGAAGCTGATGACGATCAGCAGCGGCGCCGCGACGGCCACGCTCATGTGCTGCCAGTCCCAACGCCAACCGGTGTCCCCGAGTAGGCCGATGAAGACTGCCGCCGCTATCGCGGGCAACGCCGAATCGTAGTAAACGAAATAGGCGCTGAGCCGTTCATCGGCGATCTCGCCGAACGGGATGGCGACGGCTGCCGCGACGAGCAGGAGGGTCAGGGCCACTCCGACCGTGACCGGGAGCAACTTACGGTCGTCCGGTAGCCACCGCAGACTCATCCCGATGACAAGCCCCAGGACCAGCAGGACAAAGGGGCGAGCGTTCTGGTTGACGGCAGAGAAGAGCGACTGCCCGTGGATCAGGCCGGCGGTGGTGGCCACGACGACGAGGGCAACGGCGAGGCCGAGCAGCACCCCCCGGAGAGAACGGAGCCGAGCGGGCTGTGCAGGCCACCATCGTGCGACGGCTGCCAACGCAGCCGTCAACGCGAGCGGCAGAATGGCCGGAATCTTCCCGGAACTGATCAGCAGTTGGTGACCGAAGGTGGTCAGCTCCCCGAAGCGCCCATTCGGCTTGATCTCCTGGGCGAGCAGCGCCACCAGCAGGATGCCGGCCACGGGGAACCGGAGCACGAGGAGCGGAAGCACGACCGCGAGGAGGATCCCGACGGGCGAGGGCAGGGTCCACGCGAGGTACGCGGCGGAGAACGCGGCACCCGTCCAGGACGCCCACGTGAGCGGATGCCGGGCGGTCGCGGCGAGAGGACGCCATCCGCGGAGTATCGGGTGCGGTCTGATCCCCGCATTCTCGGCGGATGCGGAACCGCCCGCGGGCCGACGGCACGGCTGGACGTCGGTATCAGTGCCCGAACCAGTCGAAGTCCCTCTGGAACCCATCGCCGCCTTTGCCCGTGACCTGGTCCCGTCGACCTTCACTGGCGCAGAACCCGCTGACAACAACACCGGAACGCTAGCCATGACAGGCCCGGGACGACCCCAACCAGGGCGACCGTGACCGGAGCAGCGGCCGTGCACTGTGGTAGGTCGAGCACCACGGGCAGCCGCCGCCGCGGCACACAGTATCAGGCTCCCCGCCGGGGGGCGCTACCGCACGTTCCGCCCGCCAAGCCCCACGACCAGTCAGTTTCAGTAGGATGCCCACGGCGCGTGTTCCGCTTCGCACCGCGAGCGCCGCACGTCCTCCCGCCGAGGTCACCGACCATTCGGAGCCGAGATGATCAGTCGTCGTGCCCTGCTCGCAGTTGCCTGCGGCATGGTCCTGGCGGGTGACTCCCCGCGAGCGACACGCGTCGTGCTTCCCGAACCGTCCGGCGGCGATGACACGGCGGCACTCAATGCCGCCCTCTGGGCTGGCGCGGGTGGTTTCGTGCACGGCCCCAAGGGCGCCAGTTACCAGGTCAGCGCGCCAATCGTGGTGCATCGCGGCACGACACTGGTCATGTCGAACTGCACGGTGTCCCTAGCGCCGGGCAGCGGCTGCAACCTCCTCACCAACGCGGCGGTCACCGACGGCGGACGGGACGCGAACATCACCGTGATCGGCGGCAGTTGGGTCCGCGCCGCCGATGTCGGTGGCAGCGGTACCGACCTGCACACGCTGTGCTTTCGCCGAGTGGACCATCTGGTGTTGCAGGGGCTGACGGTGAAGACCTCCGGCGACAAGTACGCCATCTCGCTCGGTGACGTCACCGATGCGACCGTCACGCGCATCCAGTTCGAGGTGCGGTCCGACGGTGTGCACATCCAGGGTCCGGCCGCGCGGACCAGGGTCATCGCCATCCGGGGAGTGACCGGTGACGACACGGTCGCCATCACACCGCGGGACTGGCAGTCGTACGACGACGTCTCGGGCCCGGTCACCGACACTCTCATCGAGGACATCGACGTGGTCTCGGCTGCGGCGCTGGTCAAGGTGCTCGGCGGCTCACCGGACACCGCCGCGCTACGTACCACCGTGCGCGGCGTGGCCGGCCTCGCACACAACAATGTCATCTGGATCGGCGACGACACCGCCGAATGGCGTACCACCGGCGGCCGCGTCGACGAGTTGACGGTGGAGCAAGTCGCCGCCACCACCGTCCCCGGTCGGCACGTGGTCTTCCTCAACGGGTCGAGCGTCGGCCGGGTCCAGCTCCGGGGGCTCACCTTCGCCGATTCGGAGGCGGACGGGGCGGTGGTGCGGGTCGCACCGCTGACCGCCGCAACCGTCGAGGAACTCGCCGTCGAGGACGTGGAGGTCGCTCATCTCGGCGCCGGTCCCCTGCTGAGCGTTGAGCCCACAGCACGACTCCAACAGCTCCGGATGGGCCGTCTGACCATCGCCGCGTCGGCTGCCGGCGCCACCGTCCTGCGGATCGCCGGTGCCGTCGACGATCTGACCATCGAGGGCGTCGAAGCAGTCATCCCCGGCGACAGCTACCTGCTGAAACTTCCCGAGTGGGCGGCGAGCGCCACGGTACGGCAGGCGAGCCTGTCGGACACGGCGATCATCGGACGCGGCGGTGGCCTGATCGCCGCCACCGCTGCCACCCACACGTTGCCTCGGGTGACCATCAGTGGTGCTCGGACCACGGGGAAAGCCTGGCTGGCCGACCTGAACACCCGCACCGACCTGTTGCTGTCCCATGTCACCGCCGAGGACACCACCGGCGGGATCGCGAGGGTACGCAGCTCGGGAGCGGCGGTGGTGCGCGGCAACGCGCTGCGCGTCGCCCCCGGCGCGCAGGGGGTCGCGGTCGGGTCCGGCGGCTCCGTCACCTCGTACGTGCTGGAGCTGGCCGTTGACGTCAGCAGGCTCGTCCGGGCGGAGGGCAGCTCGGCGACGAACACGAACGACGGGCTGCCGTGCGGGGCTGGTCCGGTGGTGTGCACGGACCTGACCTGGCGCAACCTCAACACCGGCGCCACCTACTGACGCGGCGGTGGCGGCCGTGCTCACAGCGCCTTGCGGGACAGTACCCGGGTGAGATCCGCCATGGTGAGCGCCTGCGAGACCAGCACCGCGGCGCCGAACAGGCCACCGGCCAGCGCCGCCTCGATCGGCCACGGGAGGTCGACCAGCCACAGCAGACCGATCGTGGCGGCTCCGGCAAACGCTACGCTCGCCACCTCGCGCAGGGGCAGCCGCGACGTCATCGCACGAGCGGCCAACAGACAGGTCGAGAGGCCGATGATCAACTCCGTGACCGCCGCAACAGCCGCCGCGCCGGTCGCTCCCCAACGGGCACACGCCCAGAACTGGGCCGCGAGGTTGACCACCGCCACCGAGACGGTCAACACCGCGATCGGCCGTACGACGCCCAGCGCCGAGCAGATCGTCGTGCCGACGTAGCCGAGGGTGACACCAACGAAGGCCACGGCCAGCAGCATCAGCGGCCGCACCGCCGGGCCGTAGTCCTCGCCGTAGAGGAGCGCGACGAGGACAGGAGCGAGTGCGACCAGCATGACCGCGCTACCGACGCCGACCACCGTCCCGGTGCGCGTCGCCAGACTGAAGACCACGTTTCGGCGGTGACCGTTCATGGACATGCTGGTCGCCACGATCGGCAGTAGTGGAGCCACCAGCATGGCCGGGCCGAGCTGGGCGACATCGAGGAACTTGTAGGCCGCTGAGTAGTAGCCGACCTCGGCGGCACCCTGGAGATGGAACAGGACCACCGAGCCGAGGCGGTAGTAGACCATGACCGCGAGCGAGCTGACGGCGAGCGGCCAGCTCAGCGCGAGGATCCTGCCGGCCTCCGTCCAGGACGGCCGACCGAGGGGCACCAGCCTACGGTTGATCATCACGCCGATACCGGTCTGCAGCGCCACGACGGCCACGAAGAACCAGGCGAGGAGTAGCACGTCGCCGTTGGTCCGGGCGATGACGACGACCGCGATCAGCCACAGGACGCCCTGGACGAGCGCGAGGATGGCGGATACCTCTGGACGGAACCGGGCGGTCGCCCCGGCGGTGAGGATGGACGCCGCGGACAGCGGTGTGGCGACCGCGACGACGCTGACCACCCCGCTGGACTCGCCGAATAGCCCCTGAGCGGCCGCGACGAGCAGGATCACCGTGGCGACCAGCGCCACCGCCGTGCGGATGGCCAGACCCGTGGTCAGGATGCGACCCGCCGACACCTTCTCCCGTGCGATCCGGGAGCTGACCGTGATCGTGGTGCCCATGTCGGCGACCTGCGCCGCCGCCGTACCGAGGGTGAGCGCGAGGGCGAAGACGCCGTACCCGTCAGGGTTCAGGTAGCGAGCTAGCACGGACGTGGTCGCCATGCCAACGGCCATGCCGACGAGCCGCAACCCGAGGGAGACGGCCGTGGCCGTGCTGAGTCCGCGGGCCGACCGCGAGCCCGCCGTACCCACCACCTCACCGGCCGCGCCGGGGGCAGGCGGGGTGTCGCGTTCTCCCGGCTCGGTCGTGGTGGGCCCGGGCGAACTCATCGGAGGCACTCCGCGAAAACCTGCTCGTACGCGTCCAACCAGGGCTCCCGGCCGTGTTGCCGCTCGACGTAGGCCACGACGCCACCCCGCCCGACCAGCAGCGTTGCCGCTTTCCCGGGCGTCAGCTCCGTCGGTTCACCGATCACCAGGCCACCGCAGCGGCGCACCAGCTCGGTGCCGGGGTCGCCACGGAAGGCCACGATCGGCAGCCCGCTGGCGGCGGCTTCGAGGACGCAGGTGGGGGTGCCATCGGTCTCCGCCCCGCAGTAGAGGTAGAAGTCGGCGGCCGCGAGAAGATCGGGCACATCATCCCGGTGGCCGGTGAAATGCACGTCCGCGCTGCTCGCGCCGAGCCGTTCCAGCCGCTCCCGGTCCGGTCCGTCGCCGACGACGATCAGGACGCTACCGCTGGTCAGCGCCGCCCTGATCGCCCGGTCGTGTCGCTTGGCGCGGTGCAGCCGGGCGGCGAGGATGGCAATCCGCCGGTGCTGGAACCGGCTCGGAAGCAGGCGCTCGCGCAGCACCGCCCGGGTCTCGGCCGACGGGGTGGCGTAACGCCGGGTGTCGATCGCGTTGGGGACCACGACCAGCTTGTCGCGCCCGATCACCGGCGCCAGGTCGGCGGCCACCGCCTCACTGACGCAGACCACCCGAGCGACATGCTCGGCGGCGCGAGCGTAACCCGCGAGAAGCAGTCGACCGGCCGCCCCGCCCATCCATCGTCCGTGCTCGGTCCAGACCACCGGGGCCCGGCGGGCCAACGGGGCCGTCAACGCGATCTGTTCCCGCTTGAACTGTAGATAGTAGATCGATGAATCGGCGATCTCCCGGGTCCGGCGTCGCTCGAAGGGCACCCGCGCCATTCCGGTGACCATCGTCCGCCTCGACCACTTCGGCCCGAGCGCGATCTCCCGTCGGTCGAGGCCGTGCTCCTCCCAACCCGGGCACCGGCCGTACAACAGGGTGCGGTGCCCGCGCTGCCGCATCCCCTGCCCGAGCGCGACGGTGTGCGCCTCGGCGCCACCTGCGGTGTCCGATACGGAGACCACCGTAACGGTCATCGTTGACAAGGCACGCCTCACTTCCGGCCCTTGGCCCGGCACTGCTGGGCGACGGTGTACTCGTGTAGGAAGCGGCCGGCTGCGTCCGCCGTGTCGACCGGTTCCGCCCCGGCGTCGTAGGCGGCGAGGACGGCTTCGCGTACCGCCGAGGCGCTGTTGTCCCGGGCGACGGCGGTGGCCAACTCGGCGAGACCGCCGCACGGCACCACCGCCGTCGGCACACCGAGCCCGGCCGCCACCGCCAGGACACCCGACTGGCTGGCGACCTCGTACGGCGCCACGACGACATCGGCGGCGGCGACCAGCGCGGTGAAGTCGTCGACGTCCAGATAGCGGTAGACGGTGGTCACCGCCGCCCTGGTCCGTGCGATCAGTGCGTCGATCTGCCGGCCCACCCCGAGGTCCTCGCCGACCACCGCGGCCCGCCAGGCGGGCAGTCCGGCCAGTGCCCGGACGAAGAGCTCGGGGTTCTTGTCGGCGCGGACCTGGCCCGCCAGGAGGGCGAGTCTGGCTCCGTCCGGCGTCAGCTTCGCGCGCCAGCCGGCCACGAGGGCCGGATCCGCGGGTGGGATCCACTGCACCAGGGGTACCCGGGCGACGTCCGGCACCCCCTGGTCGTGCAACCTCCGCCGGTCGGCGTCCGAGTAGACGAGGACCCGGTCAGCGTCCTCCAGTGCGCTGCGCAGCGCACGGCCCGCACCGCGGGCGTTGGACCGGGTGAAAGTGTTGTGCGGGCTGACGACCACGGTCGCGGCGCGGCGCCGGGCAACCGAGATCAGCTCTGGGGTCAGCGCGAAACTGCCCTGGATGTGGACCACATCCTCGGCGTTGATCACACCCTGCAGGTGCGGCAACGTGCGCAGGAGATACCGTGCCGAGGTCCTCGCCTGCCGGATCAGTCGGCTGGACGAGGCGCGGTGCCAGGTGACGCACCGGCACAGTGGCACCGAGGCGGGCGCCGCCTCGCAGTCGTCGGCGGTATGCACGACGACGTCCACACCGAGTTCCACCAGGCCGGCGGCGACCTCGACGCTGTGGTTGAAGACACCGCCCCGTCCGCCCGACTCGACGAGGTGGACCCGGCGGATCACGGCGCCGACGTCCGACCGGCGATGGCGGTCACGGAGTCGATCAGCTCGCCGACCGTCCGGGGCCAGCCGAGCGCCTCGCAGTGCTGCCACCCGGTGCGCTCACGCGCGTGCCGTGCGGGCACGTTCCGAAGGGCCTCGACGACCGCCTTCGCGAAAGAGCGCGGATCGTCGCCAACCCAGTAGGCGTCGGCCTTCCGGATCGGATCGGGAAGGCCCCGAGCCGCGAACGGACTCATCACGACGCTGCGCCCCCGCGACATCGACTCGGTCAGCTTGAGCTGCGCGCCCCCGCCGATCGT
This sequence comes from Micromonospora sp. C95, assembly GCF_018070465.1. Lineage (GTDB taxonomy): Bacteria > Actinomycetota > Actinomycetes > Mycobacteriales > Micromonosporaceae > Micromonospora. The sequence goes on along the minus strand of NZ_JAGPXT010000026.1, from coordinate 47,325 downwards.
CGCGGGCGCGACGGTGAACGCGGCCGCGGCGTAGACCTCCGACACGTCGTCGAGAGTGCCGAGCACGGCAACGCCGGGGACGGCGCCAAGTTCGGCAGTCAGCGCCTCGCTACGCCGGCCGGCGACCACCAGCCGCGCCTCGGGAAATTCCGCCCGAGCCAACGGCCAGACGTCCCGCACCAACGCCCGGAGCGCCAGCACGTTCGGTTCGTAGTCGTACGACGCCAGCGCGAGCACGTACCCGTCCGGCGGTGAGGGGTGGTAGGGCAAGACGTCAACGCCGTTGGGGGCGAGAACGACGTCGCGCGTCCAGCCTCGCAGCACATCCAGATCTGGCCGGGAGAGTGCGACGCAGAGGGCCGCCCGTGCGGCGAGCCGTGGCTCCCAGTGGCCGGCCTTGACCGCCTCGGCACGGCGGGCTATTCGTTGCCATCCGCGAGCCGACGCCACCAGGGTCCGCAGGCGCCGGCTCTCGATGTTGGCGAACTCGACGACGCTCGCGAGACGTCGGGACGCCGGAGGGGCCCACGCCGCCAGATAGGAGTGCGACCAGTAGACCGCGTCGGGACGGAACTCGTCGCACAGCGCGTCTAGGGCCCCGGCCACGGGCACCAGATAGTGCCCGCCCAGGTGCGGTCGACCCGACGCGCGGGTGCGTAGCGCCGGTGGCGGCGACCAGGGCAGCGCGCGAGTCGCGACCGGAGGCTCAGAGTCGCGCCGGCCGTGGTCGGGAAAGGTGACCAGCACCTCGACGTGACGGCTCAGCGCCTCGGCCACCCGGGCAGTACGGATCCGCCCGCCGTGCTGTGCCGGCCAGGGCGGTTCGACACTGACCACCAGAACCCGACTCATCCCCCCGACACCCCCGTTTGCGACCGCGGCGCGGCCGGCGATCGTTGCTCATGGCCCGCTATCGGGCCCGGCCCAGCTCGCTCTCCAGCAGCGCGCGCAGCACCGCGCCACGGCCCTCCCAGCCCTGCTCCGCCGCGCTCGCCATCCGGTCCGTCACCACGGTGTTGCTCACCGGGTCGAGCAACTTCACCACACGGGCTGCGAAGTCACCGACGTCGGCGACCGTGACGTGCGGATTCGTCTCGGCGAGCTCCCGCACCGACGGCAGGCCGGTGCTGAGTACCGCCAGACCGGAGGAGAGGTATTCGAAGCACTTCAGCGGACTCACGCCCCGCGTGTAATCGTTTATCGCATATGGGATGAGTCCGACGGCGCACGTACCGGCTATCTCGGCCAACCGCGCGGGGGTGAGGACACCGAGATGGCGGGCACCCAACTCCTCGAGACGCCGCATCTCGCTGTCGAAGCTGCCGCCACCGGCGGCGAGCGGTCCGGCCAGCAGCATCTCCCCCCGGCCGCGCAGGGCGGTGGCGACCGACTCGAGCAGCCTCGGGTCGAGCTTGTGGACGGTGAGGTTGCCGGAGAAGAGCACGGCGGGACGGCGCTCGGCCACCGGCCGGCTCGCCGCCGTGAATACCGACACGTCCGCGACATTCGGCAGCAGCTCGATCCGGGGAAAGCCGACGGCGGCGAGGTGTTCCCGCACGGCCGTGCTGGTGGCGATGGCGACGGCGGTCCGCGACGACAGGGACCGCTCGCCACGGCCTACCGCCACAGCGTCCACCCCGGGGAAGGTTGCCAGCAGGTCCACACAGTGATAGATCACGACGTCCGCCGACGCCTCCAGCCCGTACGTGACCGGGGTGAAAGTCCAGAGGACGCGCGGCCGGGGGGCCGCCAGCCAGTCACTGGTGGCTCGGCGCAGCAGCGCCCGGTTGACCGGAAATGTCGGTGCCCGGTGCACCGGCAGCACCAGCGGCGAGACGATCTGCGCGCCGGGTGGCCGGGGCCGGTGAGCCGGGGCCGCGTTCCCGCCGCCGAACGCCCGGCGGGCCCTCGACGCCATCCGGACCACATCGTCGCGCCGCAGCCTTGGCCGGCGTAGACCCAGTGACTCGACGAATGTCACCCGGGTGGTGTGGGCGAGCTCGCGCGCGACGTAATGCTGATTGGTCGCGATCGGGGAGTCCCACTCGGCCGTGCCCAACATCAGCACGTCCGCCACCGACCCGTCACCGAGCCGGGACTGCTCCGGCACGGAGGCCGTCACCATAGGTCAACTCCCGCTCGCAGTGCTCTGAGCCCGGCGCAAGACTAAGGGAGGCGGCAGACGAAGCCAATACCCGCCGGTCCGGCCCCGTCGCCGGATGCCGAGGTCGGCTACGCCTCGTCGGCCAACCAGGCGGCGATGTTCGCCTGAAAGGCCTGGGGGGTGAACCGTCGGGCATTGGCCATGGTCGCCGCTGGGGACAGCCGTGCCGCCCGCCTTACCGGCGCCACGTACGCGGCCGGATCGGTGGCGTCGAGAAGGATGCCGGTCTCGCCCGTCACCACGGTCTCCAGTAGCCCGCCACGAGCCCATCCGACGACCGGCGTACCGCAGGCCTGCGCCTCCACCGGAATCATGCCGAAATCCTCGAGCGCCGGGTAGAGCAGCGCCATCGCGCCCCAGTACAGCTCGCGGAGGCGCTCTTTCGAGGGCCGAAACTCGAACTCGACCGGCACGTCGACCCGGGCAGCCAGCCGACGCAGGTTTTCCTCCTCCGGCCCTCCCCCGGCGATCACCAGAGGTAGGCGGGCCGCCGCGGCAATCTCGATCATCAGGTCAAAGTTCTTGTACGAGATCCACCGGCCGACGCCCAACAGATAGCGGCGGTCCTGATCACGCACCTGGGGCGGGGCGGCCCCGAAGTAGTCCACCTCGACCGGCGGGTTGATCACCCGTGCGTCGCGCCCCCAGTAGCGACGGATCCGTGCCTGCACCTCACGGGAGTTTGCCGCGTAGCTGTGCACGTGCCGGCTCAGCCTCCGGTCACCTGCCCGGAGCACGGCGCGGACCGGTGCGAGCAGAGCGTTGGCGCCCCGCTGGTCCAGCTCCGGGCTCCACACGTAGCGGGCCGGCGAGTGCACGTAGCTGAGGTGACGGGTCCGATCCGGACTTCCGATCTTGACGGTGTGCGCGAAGGCGTGACTCGACGAGACGACGACGTCGTATCTCTTGCGGGTCAGCGTCCGCCAGGTCAACGGCATGGCGGGCAGCGCAAGGGCCTTGTTGCGCCGCAACGGGGTCTTCGCCATCCAGGACTCCTGGATGGACTGGTCAACCGTGGCGTCATCGTCCTTCCAGAGGACGAAGCGGTCCGCGTGCGGTACGACCTCGGCCATGCTCAGGAAGACCTGCTCGGACCCGCCGGTGGCGCCAAACCATTCATGGACCAGAGCGACACTCCGGTCGGCGAGCGGTCGGCGAGCGGCCTCGGGTGTGGACGATAAGAGAGTCATCAGAAGATGGTGACGTCCCGGATGTAGCCGGCGAAGCGACGCAGTTGATAGGCCTCCGGGACGGGTGCGGTCATCCGGACGACAACCTGGCGATTGATCAGACCTGCTTCGCCACTACGGAAGTAGGCGACAACGACCAGGCCGTGTCGCTCCGCACCGTCGATCTTGATGATCTGCTCGGCGAAGCTGCCGTACTGGCCACTGCGGATCCACTGTGCACCCCAGGCTTCCTCGACCGCACGCATGGCGTTCTGCCACTGTTCGTTGCACGGTTCGGGGCAGTTCCGCACGATCAGCTCGCCGCCAATCAACTGGTTGCCCGACGCCGCGTTGCCGCAGTTGTACTTGACGTACCCGTCGGCCCGGGCGACGAGCGTGCACGTCCAGCCCTCCGGCACCTTGACCGGAAATCCGACCCCTTCGAGATCAACCAGCGTCTGCACCTGGTCCCGCTCGGTGAACTTTGGCCATTGGGTGGGCCACGTGCCGGGCTCCGGTGGTTCGATACCAGGCGACTGCGGCGGCGCGGTCGGCATCGGCGGCGGCGCCGCCATGTCGGGGGTCGATGCCACCGGCGGCGCAGTGGCGTCGTTCCCACGGGAGAGCAGGGCGACCGCACCGGCGCTGGCAAGCACCACCAGGGCCAGTGCGGCGGCACCGATCCACAGCCCGGTACGCCGACGGGGCGGTCCCGAGGGTGTGATTCGACGAACGGGAGAGGCGAACGGGTCGCGGGGGGCGACGTCGGCCGGCGCCGCGAGTGGGGACGGAGAGGACGGTGCCAGCCCTGCGCCCGTCGCCGCTGGCGAGGCCGGAGCGCCGGAGATCGGGTGCGAGGCGAGCGCGGGTTGGGAGGGGATCGCCTCCGCCTGGGCTGCCCACTGCGGTTGCGGAGCGCCGGACGTCGGCTCGGGTGCCCCGGAGACCGGCTGCGGCGGTGCCGACACCGGTGGCGCCGAGGTCGGTGACGGGGACGTCTGCACGGGCGTGTACTCGACGCCAAGGGACCGGAACAGCTTCTCCGCGCCCGGCCCGGCCTCGGCCGGATACGCCACCCACGGCGCGGCGGCGGAGAAATCCGCATACGTGTAGGCCATATCCGAACCCTGGGCCAACGAGGTGACCATCCCCGCGAACGCCTCGCGCCAGCCCTCGGAGGCGGCCACCGTGGCGTCCAGAACGGCCACGGTGACGAGTCGCCCCTTGTCGTCGATGGCCGCCCAGGCCTTACCGACCGGCGACCCGCCCAGCAGGTGGGTGTACCGGTAGGGGCCCTCCGGCTGCATGGCAACTCCTCTACTCGACCGCCGTGCGGATCCTATCCACCTGCCGCACCCTCATCTGCCCGCCGGTCACCCCGCCTCCGGGCACCGGCCCGAAACCGCAGACCAGCGCCTGTCCACAGTAGAAACGAATGATCAGCTTGCCGAATGAAAGTTTTTATGCATAGAGTCACGGAGTGAATGAGGGAGTTGCGGTGGTGTCGGCGGAGCGGGTCGTCGGACTGTTCGACGGGGTCCGGCTCACCCCGACGCAGCGGCGCATCGCGCACTGCCTGGTGCAGCACGCCCCCGCGATCGGCTACCTCTCCGCCGCCGAGGTCGCCGAGCTGGCCGGGGTCAGCCAGCCGTCGGTCACCCGGTTCGCGGTGGCGCTGGGCCACGACGGCTACCCGGCACTGCGTCGCCGGCTGCGCGAGCTGACCGCCGCCGCGCCCGGCCCGGCCACCGCCGGCAACGAACTCCAGCAGGCGGTACGCGCCGAGATCGGCAACCTGGACCGGCTGGCCGGGCAGTTGGCCGACCGGGAGCGGATCGCCGAGACCGGGCGCCTGCTGGCGGCCAGCCGACCGCTGCCGGTGCTCGGTCTGCGCTCCGCCGCGCCACTTGCCGCGTACTTCGCGTACTTCGCCGCCAAGGTGCATCCCGACGTGCGGGTGCTCGATGACGGCGGCAGTCTGCTCACCGACCGTCTCGAACAGGCCGCCGAGGCGGGGGCGCGGGCGATGCTGGCGTTCGTGCTGCCGCGTTACCCCCGGGAGACCCTGGACGCGCTGCGCGAGGCCCGCGCGGCGGGGCTGACGGTGGTGGCGATCACCGACTCACCGGTGAGCCCGGCGACCGAGCACGCCGACGTGGTGCTCTCCGCCGCGGTCGGCGCGCAACTCGTGTTCGACCTGCACACCGCTCCGATGACCCTGGCCATGGTGCTGCTCCAGGCGATCTGCGACGCCGCCCCGGCCGAGACCCAGCGGCGGCTGGAGGCGTTCGAAGCCTCGGTGGCCCGTCGACAGTTGTTCCTCGGTTAGGAGGAGAACCACGATGACGCGATCCGACCAGGCCGCGCCCGGCCCGCGAACCAGCATCCACGCCGCACGCGGAAAAGAACGCACCGCCCGTGGCTGGCCGCAGGAGGCCGCCCTGCGGATGTTGATGAACAACCTCGATCCTGAGGTCGCCGAGCGCCCCGACGATCTCGTCGTGTACGGCGGCACCGGCCGGGCCGCCCGGGACTGGCCGTCGTACCACGCCCTGGTGCGGACGCTGACCGAGCTACGTGACGACGAGACGATGCTGGTGCAGTCGGGCCGGCCGGTCGGGGTGATGCGGACCCACGAGTGGGCGCCCCGGGTGCTGCTGGCCAACTCGAACCTGGTCGGCGACTGGGCGACCTGGCCGGAGTTCCGCCGCCTGGAGCAGCTCGGCCTGACCATGTACGGGCAGATGACCGCCGGCTCGTGGATCTACATCGGCACCCAGGGCATCCTCCAGGGCACCTACGAGACGTTCGCCGCCGTCGCCGCCAAGAGGTTCGACGGCACGCTGGCCGGCACCCTGACGTTGACCGCGGGCTGCGGTGGCATGGGCGGGGCGCAGCCGCTCGCGGTCACCATGAACGGTGGTGCCTGTCTGATCGCGGACGTGGACCGCAGCCGGCTGGCCCGCCGGGCACACGACCGCTACCTGGACGAGATCGCCGACGACCTGGACGACGCGGTCGCGCGGGTGCTCGCCGCCAGGCGTGACCGGCGGGCGTTGAGCGTCGGTGTCGTCGGCAACGCCGCCACCGTCTTCCCGGAGCTGCTGCGCCGGGGTGTGCCGGTCGACATCGTCACCGACCAGACCAGCGCGCACGATCCGCTGTCGTACCTGCCGGAGGGGGTCGAGCTGGCCGACGCCCGGGAGTACGCGGCGGCCAAGCCGGCCGAGTTCACCGACCGGGCCCGCGCGTCGATGGCGAAGCACGTCGAGGCGATGGTGGGCTTCCTCGACGCGGGCGCGGAGGTGTTCGACTACGGCAACTCGATCCGGGGCGAGGCCCGCCTCGGCGGGTACGAGCGCGCGTTCGACTTCCCCGGCTTCGTACCGGCGTACATCCGGCCGTTGTTCTGCGAGGGCAAGGGGCCGTTCCGGTGGGCGGCGCTCTCCGGCGATCCGGCCGACATCGCCGCCACCGACCGGGCGATCCTGGACCTGTTCCCGGAGAACGAGTCCCTCGCCCGGTGGATGCGGATGGCCGGCGAGCGGGTCGCGTTCCAGGGGCTGCCCGCGCGGATCTGCTGGCTCGGTTACGGCGAGCGGGACCGGGCCGGCGTACGGTTCAACGAGATGGTCGCCTCGGGTGAGTTGAGTGCGCCGGTGGTGATCGGCCGCGACCACCTGGACTGCGGCAGCGTGGCCAGCCCGTACCGGGAGACCGAGGCGATGGCCGACGGCTCGGACGCGATCGCCGACTGGCCGCTGCTCAACGCGCTCGTCAACACCGCCAGCGGGGCGTCCTGGGTCTCCATCCACCACGGCGGCGGGGTCGGCATCGGCCGGTCCATCCACGCCGGCCAGGTCTGCGTGGCCGACGGCAGCGCGCTGGCCGGGCAGAAGATCGAGCGGGTGTTGACAAACGACCCGGCGATGGGCGTCATCCGGCATGTCGACGCCGGCTACGACGCCGCCCGCGAGGTGGCCGAGCGCACCGGCGTCCGCGTCCCGATGGCGGAGTGAGGGAAACTCTTTGTTGACGAATTCGACAGCGGACGAGCACCGGCTCGACAGGTTCCGGCAGCTCTGGGACGAGATCGCCCCGATCGGGCGGGACGAGCGCAGCGGCGGCTACCTGCGGTACGCGCTCACCGAGCCGGAGCTGCGGCTGCGGCAGTGGTTCCGGGCGCAGGCCGCCGAACGGGCCATGCCGGTGACCGACGACGGCAACGGCAACCTGTTCGCCTGGTGGGGTGACCCGGACGCCGGTGACGCGATCCTGGCCGGCAGCCACTTCGACTCGGTGCCGCACGGCGGGGCGTACGACGGTCCGCTGGGCATCGTGAGCGCCTTCCTCGCGGTCGACGAACTGCGCGCCGAGGGCGTCACGCCCGTCCGGCCGCTGGCGGTGGCGGCCTTCGTGGAGGAGGAGGGCGCCCGGTTCGGCGTACCGTGCCTGGGGTCCCGGCTGCTCACCGGCGCGCTGGACGTCGAGCGGGCGGCCGGGTTGCGCGACGCCGGCGGGGTGAGCTTCGCCGAGGCGCTGGGTGACCGGCCGGCGGGGGCCCGACCGGAGCTGCTCGGCCGCTTCGCGGCCTTCGTGGAGTTGCACGTCGAGCAGGGCCGCGCGCTTGTCGACCAGGACGCGCCGGTGGCCGTCGCGAGCGCCATCTGGCCGCACGGCCGCTGGCGCTTCGACTTCACCGGCGAGGGCAACCACGCCGGTACGACGCGGATGGCCGACCGCCGCGACCCCATGCTCACGTACGCGTTCACGGTGCTCGCCGCCAACAAGGAGGCGCGGCTGCGCGGCGCCCACGCCACCGTCGGTCGGGTGGCGGTGGAGCCGAACGCCACGAACGCGATCCCGTCGCGGGTGACCGGCTGGCTGGACGCCCGCGCGGCGGAGCCGGAGACGCTGAGCGGGATGGTGGACGCCGTGCACGGCAAGGCCGTCGAGCGGGCCCGCCGGGACGGCACCGAGGTCGCGCTCACCGAGGAGTCGGCGACCCCGCTGGTGGCCTTCGACGGCGGGCTGGCCGACCGGTTGGCCGGGCTGCTGGGCGCGCCGGTGCTGCCCACCGGGGCGGGGCACGACGCCGGGGTACTCGCCGCCCACGTGCCCACCGCGATGCTGTTCGTCCGCAACCCGACCGGGGTGTCGCACTCGCCCGCCGAGTCCGCCACCGACGCCGACTGCGCCACCGGGGTGACCGCCCTGGCCAGGGTGCTGGCGGAGTTGCTGCGATGAGTGCCACCCGGTGGCTCGCGGAGTACGCCTGGCTTCCCGGGGAGGCCGAGCCGACCCCGGACGTGCTGATCGAGACCGTGCACGACCGGATCACCGGCGTCACCGCGCTCGCGCCGGACGGTCGGCCCGACGCCGGTGTCGAGGTGCTGGCCGACGCGGTGCGACTGCCGGGGCTGACCCTGCCGGGGCTGGCCAACGCGCACTCCCACGCGTTCCACCGGGCGCTGCGCGGGCGTACCCACGCCGGGCGCGGCGACTTCTGGAGCTGGCGCGACCGGATGTACGCGGTCGCCGGCCGCCTCGACCCTGACTCGTACCTGGCGCTGGCCCGGGCGGTCTACGCCGAGATGGCGCTGGCCGGCATCACCTGCGTGGGCGAGTTCCACTACCTGCATCACGGGCCCGGCGGCAGCCGGTACGCCGACCCGAACGCGATGGGTGCGGCGCTGGTCGAGGCGGCGGCGCAGGCGGGCATCCGGCTGACCCTGCTGGACACCTGCTACCTGACCGCCTCGGTGGACGGCCGGCCGCTGGTCGGGCCGCAGCAGCGGTTCGGCGACGGCGACGCGCTGCGCTGGGCGGAACGGCTCGACGCGTTCACTCCGGACGGCGGGCACGCGCGGCTCGGCGCCGCGATCCATTCGGTACGCGCGGTGCCGGCCGAGCAGCTCGCCACCGTCGCCGGCTGGGCGCACCGCCGCGGCGCGCCGCTGCACGTGCACCTGTCCGAGCAGCCCGCCGAGAACGACGCCTGCCGGGCGGTGCACGGCTGCACCCCGACCCGGCTGCTCGCCGAACACGGGGTACTCGGCCGGGCCACCACGGCGGTACACGCCACCCACCCGACAAGCGCCGACGTGGGCCTGCTCGGCGAGAGCCGGACCGGGGTCTGCCTCTGCCCCACCACCGAGCGGGATCTCGCCGACGGTATCGGTCCGGCCCGCCGGATGGCCGACGCCGGCATTCCGCTCAGCCTCGGCAGTGACAGCCACGCGGTGATCGACCTGTTCGAGGAGGCGCGCGCCGTCGAACTGGACGAGCGGCTGCGCACCCGCAAGCGGGGCCACTTCACCGCGGCGGAGCTGTCGACCGCCGCGAGCAGCGCCGGACACGCCGCGCTGGGCTGGACCGACGCCGGCCGGATCGCCGTCGGCGACCGCGCCGACCTGGTCACCGTGCGGCTGGACAGCGTACGCACGGCCGGGGTGACTCCGGCGGGCGTCTGGTTCGCGGCGAGCACCGCCGACGTCGCGCAGGTGGTGGTGGACGGTCAGGTGCTGGTCCGCGACGGTCGGCACGTACGGGTGGACGTACCGCAGGAACTGGCCACGGCGATCGCGGAGGTGACCGCCCCATGAGCAGCCTGCTTGTGGACAACATCGGTGAGCTGGTGACGAATGTGGCCGGCTCGGGCGAGGGCGGCCCGCTGGGGATCCGGCGACGCGCCGCGCTGCTCGTCGAGGAGGGCGAGGTGGCCTGGGTCGGCCCGGCGGCCGACGCACCGGCGGCGGACGGACGGATCGACGCGGCCGGCGCGGCGGTGCTGCCCGGCTTCGTGGACAGCCACGCCCACCTCGTCTTCGCCGGGGACCGGGCCGCCGAGTTCGCCGCCCGGATGGCTGGCGAGCCGTACACCGGCGGCGGTATCCGTACCACGGTCGGCGCCACCCGGGCCGCCTCCGACGGCGAGCTGCGGGCCACCGTGCGCCGGCTGCGCGCGGAGGCGCTGCGCCAGGGCACCACCACCATCGAGATCAAGAGTGGGTACGGCCTCACCGTCGCCGACGAGGCCCGCTCGCTGCGGATCGCCGCCGAGGTCACCGGGGAAACCACCTTCCTCGGCGCGCACGTGGTACCGGCCGAGTACGCCGACCGCCCCGACGAGTACGTGGGGCTGGTCTGCGGGCCGATGCTGGCTGCCGCCCGGCCGTACGCCCGCTGGATCGACGTCTTCTGCGAGCGGGGCGCCTTCGACGCCGACCACGCCCGGGCGATCCTGACCTGCGGGCAGGCGGTCGGCCTGGACGTGCGGGTGCACGCCAACCAGCTCGGCCCCGGACCGGGCGTGCGACTCGGGGTGGAGCTGGGAGCGGCAAGTGTGGACCACTGCACCCACCTGACCGACGCCGACGTCGACGCGCTGGCCTCGACCGCGTCGGACGACGGGCAGACCGCCACCGTGGCCACCCTGCTGCCCGGTGCCGAGTTCTCCACCCGGTCGCCGTACCCGGACGCCCGTCGGTTGCTCGACGCCGGGGTGACCGTGGCGCTGGCCACCGACTGCAACCCCGGCTCGTCGTACACCTCGTCGATGCCGTTCTGCATCGCCCTGGCCGTCCGCGAGATGCGGATGACCCCGGCGGAGGCGGTCTGGGCCGCGACCGCCGGCGGCGCGCGGGCGCTGCGCCGTGACGACGTCGGGGTGCTGCGGCCCGGCGCCCGGGCCGACCTGATCATCCTCGACGCACCGTCCCACCTGCACCTGGCCTACCGGCCCGGGGTGCCTCTAGTCCGCCAGGTCCTGCACAACGGAGTACCGCGATGACCGTCACCATCCAGCCCACCGGAGTCTCCCCCGCCGACGTGCTCGCCGTGGCGCGCGGCGGTGCGAAGGTGGTCCTCGACCCGGCCACCGTCGACGCGATGGCCACCAGCAGGTCCATCGTGGATGGCATCGAGGCCGCCGGCCGTCCCGTGTACGGCGTGTCGACGGGTTTCGGGGCCCTGGCCAACACCTTCGTCGCGCCCGAGCGCCGCGCCGAGTTGCAGCACGCGCTGATCCGGTCGCACGCCGCCGGGGTCGGCGCGCCGATGCCCCGGGAGGTGGTGCGGGCGATGATGCTGCTGCGGGTCCGCTCGCTGGCGCTCGGCCACTCCGGGGTACGGCCGCTGGTCGCCGAGGCCCTGGTGGACCTGCTCAACCACGAGGTCACCCCGTGGGTGCCGGAACACGGTTCGCTTGGTGCCTCAGGTGACCTGGCCCCGCTGGCGCACTGCGCGCTGGTGCTGCTCGGCGAGGGCTGGGTGCTCGGCCCGGACGGCGGACGGGTGCCGGCCGCCGACGCGCTGCGCCGGGCCGGCCTCGCCCCGGTCGAGCTGGCCGCCAAGGAGGGGCTGGCGCTGATCAACGGCACCGACGGCATGCTCGGCATGCTGCTGCTCGCCATCGCCGACGCCGCCCACCTGTTCACCATGGCCGACGTGACCGCCGCCCTCGCCATCGAGGCGATGCTCGGCTCGGAACGGCCGTTCCTGGCGGAGCTGCACGCCATCCGCCCGCATCCTGGCCAGGGCGTCTCGGCCGCCAACATCCACCGGCTGTTGCAGGACTCGGCGGTGATGGACTCGCACCGCGACGACCTGGCGCACGCGGTACAGGACGCCTACTCGATGCGCTGCGCGCCGCAGGTGGCCGGCGCGGCCCGGGACACCCTGGAATTCGTCCGGACCACCGCCGCCCGGGAACTGGTCTCGGTGGTGGACAACCCGGTGGTGCTGCCCGACGGCCGGGTCGAGTCGACCGGGAACTTCCACGGCGCACCCCTCGGCTTCGCGGCGGACTTCCTGGCCATCGCCGCCGCCGAGGTGGGCGCGATCGCCGAGCGTCGGGTGGACCGGCTGCTCGACGTGACCCGGTCCCGGGACCTGCCGGCGTTCCTCTCCCCCGACGCCGGGGTCAACTCCGGGCTGATGATCGCCCAGTACACGGCCGCCGGGATCGTCGCCGAGAACCGCCGGCTGGCCGCGCCGGCCTCGGTGGACTCGCTGCCGACAAGCGGCATGCAGGAGGACCACGTCTCGATGGGCTGGGCGGCGACAAAGAAGCTGCGCACCGTGCTGGACAACCTGACCAGCCTGCTCGCGGTGGAACTGCTCGCCGCCGTACGCGGGTTGCAGTTGCGGGCACCGTTGGCCCCGTCGCCGGCCGGGCGGGCGGCGATCGCCGCGCTCGGGCCGGCGGCCGGCGAACCCGGCCCGGACGTGTTCCTGGCCCCGGTGATGGAAGCCGCCCGCGCGGTGCTGGCCGCCCCCGACCTCCGTACCGCCATCGAGCAGGAGATCGGCCCCCTCGGCTGAGGCCGGGTGATGGCGCCCGAGACGCCGCAACTCGTGCCTTCAACCGCCCCGGATACCGCGACATGCCGCAACTCGTGTCGCGGGTCAGAGCACCTTGGCGACCAGGGCGGCCAGCTCGCGCAGCGCCTTGCCACGATGGCTTATCGCGTCCTTCTCCGGCGGGGTCAGCTCGGCGTTCGTGCGGTCCTGGCCGTCGCCGAGGAAGATCGGGTCGTAACCGAACCCGCCGTCGCCGCGCGGGGCACGCAGCAGGCGACCCGCCTGCCGGCCGTCGACCAGGTGTTCCTTGCCACCGGGCAGCACCAGGGCGACGGTGCAGACGAAGGAGGCACCCCGGTGCTCGTCCGGCACGTCGCCGATCTGGTCGAGCACCAGTTGGAGGTTGGCCTGGTCGTCACCGTGCCGCCCGGCCCAGCGGGCGCTGAACACCCCCGGCATCCCGTTGAGCGCGTCGACGGCCAGCCCGGAATCGTCGGCGATCGTCGGCAGCCCGGTACGCCGGCAGCCCTCCCGCGCCTTGATCAGCGCGTTCTCGCCGAAGGTCAGCCCGGTCTCCGGCAGCTCCGGGTACGCCTCGACGTCGTCCAGCCCGATCAGGGCGACCCGGTGCGCGCCCAGTGCGCCGTCCAGGATGCGCTGCAGCTCGATCAGCTTCTTCTGGTTCCGCGTGGCGAGCAGCACCTTGTTCATGGGAGCAGAGCCTTCCGCTGGGCTTCGGCCAGGTCCAGGCAGCCGACCACGGCCAGGTCGAGCAGGGCGTCGAGCTGGTCGCGGGCGAAGACACCGGCCTCGCCGGTGCCCTGCACCTCGACGAAGTCGCCGGTGCCGGTGCAGACCACGTTCATGTCGACCTCGGCGGCCACATCCTCGTCGTAGCACAGGTCCAGGCGCGGCTCGCCGTCGACCACACCGACGCTCACCGCCGCCACCGACCGGTGCATCACCTTCTCCGGCTGCCCGCTCAGGGCCTTGCGGGCGGCGAGCCAGTTCACCGCGTCGTGCAGCGCCACGTAGGCGCCGGTGATCGCGGCGGTCCGGGTGCCACCGTCGGCCTGCAGCACGTCGCAGTCGAGCACGATCGAGTTCTCACCGAGCGCCTTGAGGTCGATCGCGGCGCGCAGGCTCCGGCCGACCAGCCGGGAGATCTCGTGGGTACGCCCACCGACCCGACCCTTGACGCTCTCCCGGTCGGACCGGGTGTTGGTGGCCCGGGGCAGCATCGCGTACTCCGCGGTCACCCACCCCAGCCCGGAGCCACGGCGCCAGCGCGGTACCCCCTCGGTGACGCTCGCGGTGCAGAGCACCCGGGTGCCGCCGAATTCCACGAGCACCGAGCCCTCGGGATGGGTGCTCCACCCGCGGGTCAGGGTCACCGGTCGAAGTTGGTCGGGTCGCCGCCCGTCAGGTCGCGCCATCCCTGCACCCTATGTGGTCCGCCGATCGCACCCTCCCCGGGTGTCCGCCGCGTCCTCGGCCGGCTGGCGGGATCAGCGGTCGGTGTGGGCGTGGTGCGCCCGGAGGAACCCGGCGACCGCTGCCGGCCAGCCGAACTGCTCCGCCCGATCGCGGGCGGCGGCCCGCCGATCGGCCTCGGGACGCGACAGCAGCCGGTCGACGGCCCCGGCGAACGCCGCCGGGGTGCCGGCCGCGGCGAGCCCGCCCGGGCCGACCACCTCGGGTAAGGCGCTGGCCGCGTTCACCACCACCGGGGTGCCGCAGGCCAGCGCTTCCAGACCGGCCAGGCCGAAGGTCTCCACCGGGCCGGGGGCCAGGACCACGTCGGCGCCGGCCAGCACCGCCGCGAGGGCACGACGGTCGGGCAGGAAGCCGGTGAAGGTGACGGGCAGCCCGGCCGCGCGCCGTTGCAGCGCGGTGCGGCGCGGGCCGTCACCGACCATCACCAGCACCGCCGGCACACCGGCCCGGCGCATCTGCGCCAACGCGTCGACGGCCAGCTCGGGCCGCTTCTCCACGGACAGCCGCGCGCAGTGCACCAGCAGCACCTCGCCCGGGTTCGCGTACCGGTCGCGGACCGCCGGGTCGGCGCGGCCGGGGTGGAAGGTGTCCAGGTCGACGCCGAGCGGTACCAGGTCGACATGGGGCACGCCGAGGCGGGCGAACTCCTCGGCCGCCCATCGGGTGGTGCAGACGATCCGGTCGTACCGGCGGGCCGTGTCGGCGTTCAGCCGGTCGGCGAGCCGCCGTCCCACCGGGCCGGGTACTCCCCAGGTGCCCAGCAGGCCGGTGAGGGACTCGTGCGAGACCATCACCGACGGCACGCCGTTCGCCCGCGCCCAGTCGCCGGTCCAGCGCAGCGTCGCGCGGTCGGACACCTCCAGCCGGTCGGGTGCGAGCGTGGTCAGCAGCCGCGCCAGCCGGCGGCGGGCGGTCAGCAGCCGGTAGCCGCCACTGTGCGGCAGCGGTGGTCCGGCGAGCGTGACCACGCGGCCCCACGGGTGCTGTTCGTCGTCGTCGCGGCGGCCGGGCACCACGAGCACCGGTTCGTGCCCGGCCGCCCGGTAGCCCTCGCCCAACTGCTGCAACGCGGTGCGCAGCCCGCCGGAGGTTCCGGTGACGAAGCTGGCCAGCCGGACGATCCGGAGCGCGCGGGTGGGCGCGCCCGAGGTCTGGGTGGCGGTGCCGGTGCGCTGGAGCGTGCTGGTGCGGTCCGGGTGGGAGCCGGTCACGACGCCGCCGGCAGGTCGAGGGCGGGCGTGGTGGCGCGGGCGGCCCGGTAGTGCCCGACGAGTTCGTCGCCGACCGCCGCCCAGCTACGTCCGCTCACCTCCGCGCGCGCCGCGATGCCGTACGCCTGCCGGCGTGCCTCGTCGGCGGCCAGCCCGGCCACCGCTTCGGCGATCGCCTTGTCGTCTCCGGGTGGCACCAGTTCGCCGGTCCGGCCCGGGGTGACCAGGTCGACCGGCCCGCCGCTGGCCGGCGCGACCACCGGAACCCCGCTGGCCAACGCCTCCTGGATGGTCTGGCCGAAGGTCTCGTGCGGGCCGGTGTGCACGAACAGGTCGAGGCTGGCGTAGAGGCGGGCCAGCGCCTCGCCGTGCTGGACGCCGAGGAACCGCACGCCGGGCAGGTCCCGTTCGAGCTGGCGGCGGGCCGGGCCGTCACCGGCGACCACGACCCGGACACCGGGCAGCCGGGCGGTGGCGGCGAGCAGGTCGACCCGCTTCTCCGGGGCGAGCCGTCCCACGTAACCGATCAGCAGTTCCCCGGCGGGGGCGAGGGCCCGGCGCAGGCTCGGGCAGCGCTTGTCCGGGTGGAAGCGCTCCGCGTCGACGCCCCGGCGCCACAGCCAGACCCGCTGCACGCCGTGCGCGGCTAGGTCCTCGGCGGCCCGGGTGGAGGGGGCCAGGGTGCGGCGGGCCGAATTGTGGATCTCCCGCAGCCGCCGCCAGGCCGCGGCCTCGCCCCAACCGACCCGGTACGCCCGGGCGTACGCGGCGACGTCGGTCTGGTACACGGCGACGGTGGGCAGCCCGTGCCGGGCCGCCAGCGTCGCCGCCCGGGCGCCCAGAATGAACGGGCTGGCCAGGTGCACCACGTCGGGCGAGTGCTCCAGCAGCACCCCGGCCAGCCGGTTGTTCGTCGGCACGCCGAGCCGGAAGCCCTGGTAACGCGGCAACGGCACGCTCGGGATGCGGACCACCGGGTACGGGTACCGGTCGGTGTCGCGGCGCAGCGTCCCCGGCGGGGCGGGTGCGATCACCAACGGCTCGTGGCCGCGGGCGACGAGGTGCTCGGCGGCCCGCACGACCGAGTGGGCGACTCCGTTGACGTCGGGCGGGAACGACTCGGTCACGATGGCGATCCGCATGTCTTCACCGTGGTGGTGGCAGCGAAGGTCCAGGAGACGTCCAATTGACCGCCCGGCGAACAGTGCGGCACGAACCCGCGCCCGGTCGGTCAGACCTCGTAGCTGGCGCCGGGCCGGACCACTTCCAGCGGACCGGCGTACGCGGCGGAGGCGGCCGCCACCGTCAGCGCCTCGCTACCCCAGGCGGGGACCAGATGGGTCAGCAGCAGCCGCCCGACGTTGGCCTTGGCGGCTGCCTCGCCCGCCTCACCCCCGGTGAGGTGCAGGTCCGGCGGGTTGTCGGCGCCGTCGAGGTAGCTGGCCTCACAGAGAAAGACGTCGGCGTTCTGGGCCAGGCGCAGCAGCGCCTCGCAGGGCGCGGTGTCCGAGGAGTAGCAGAGCACCCGGCCGGCGTGTTCCAGGCGTACGCCGTAGGTCTCCACCGGGTGCAGCACCCGGTCGACGGTGACGGTGAACGGGCCGATCGGGAAGGTGCCGGGTTGCAGCGCGTAGAACTGGTAGACGTCCTCGACGGTGCTGTCCTCCTGCCCGTACGCGGTGGCGAGCCGGTCCGGGGCGCCAGCCGGCGCGTACACCGGCAACGGCGGGTACGGCCCGTCCGGGGCGTACCGCCGCACCACCACGTAGGTGGCGGCGTCCAGGATGTGGTCGCAGTGCAGGTGGGTCAGCAGGATGGCGTCCGGGGCGTGCAGCCCGGCGTAGCGTTGCAGGGTGGACAGTGAGCCCGAGCCGAAGTCGACCAGGAGCCGGAAGTCCTCGGCCTCCACGAGGTAGGCGGAGCAGGGGGACTCGGGTCCGGGGAAGCTGCCCGCACAGCCCAGGACGGTCAGTCGCATCGAGTTGTCTCGCTGTCACGATAGGTAGTGAACGTGCCGGCCGCCGCTCCGGCGGTGATCACTACCGACGCGTACGCCACGCTGGGCAGCCTACGCCCGCGCGTGCAAGGGCAAGAATGATCTGCTGGAAGTTGTCATCAACGTGACACCGGTTTCGCCCGTCCGATCGACCACCCGTCACCGAAGTGGTCGGTTCGGGTGGACCGACGCGACGAGGGCCACCGCCGCGTTGCCGGTGGCCCTCGTCACATGTCGGTCGCGCCGCAGGTCAGGCCCAGAGCTGACCGTCCAGCGCCTCCTCCGCGTCGGCGAGCGTCCCGCCGTACGCCCCGGTGCTCAGATATTTCCAGCCGCCGTCACTGACCACGAACGCCACGTCGGCCCGGCGGCCGGCCCGCGCGGCCTCGTGCGCCACCGCCAGCGCGGCGTGCAGCACCGCGCCGGTGGAGAAGCCGACGAACAACCCCTCGACCTCCACCAGTTGCCGGGTACGCAGTACCGCGTCCCGAGTGCCGACGGAGAAGCGACGGTTGAGCACGGTCGCGTCGTAGAGCTCCGGGACGTACCCCTCGTCGATGTTGCGCAGCCCGTAGACCAGCTCGCCGTAGCGGGGCTCGGCGGCGACGATCTGGATGCCCTCGACCTTCTCGCGCAGGTAGCGTCCGGTGCCCATCAGGGTGCCGGTGGTGCCGAGCCCGGCCACGAAGTGGGTGATGGTCGGCAGGTCGTGCAGCAGCTCGGGCCCGGTCGTCTCGTAGTGCGCCCGGGCGTTCGCCTCGTTGCCGTACTGGAAGAGCATCACCCAGTCCGGATGCTCGGTGGCGATCTGCTTGGCGGTGGCCACCGCCTGGTTGGAGCCGCCCGCCGCCGGCGAGAAGATGATCTCTGCGCCGTACATCCGCAGCAGCTGCACCCGCTCGGTGGAGACGTTCTCGGGCATCACGCAGACCAGGCGGTACCCCCGCAGCTTGGCCACCATGGCCAGCGAGATGCCGGTGTTGCCGCTGGTCGGCTCCAGGATGGTGTCGCCGGGCCGGAGGCGGCCGGCCGCCTCCGCGGCCCGGACCATGAACAGGGCGGCCCGGTCCTTGATGCTGCCGGTGGGGTTGCGATCCTCGAGCTTCGCCCACAGCCGCACCGGCGGCGCGCCTTCGGGCACCGTGGGTGACAGTCGGGGCAGCCCCACCAGGGGCGTTCCGCCGCAGGCGTCCAGGAGGCTGTCGTACCGCGTCATCGCGGCCGCCTCAGCTCGCGGTGACGCGCGCCCGGCGCTCGGCCGGCGCGGCCTCGACGTGCTGGCCCGGGGCCGCCGCGGTGGCACTGTGCTGCGCCATCGCCGCCGCCGCGGCGAAGCCGAACGCGCCACCGGCCACCGCGGGCAGGATGGTCACGCTGTCGCCGTCGTTGAGCTTGGCGTCCAACGCGCCGAGAAAGCGGACGTCCTCGTCGTTGACGTAGACGTTGACGAAGCGGTGCAGCGCGCCGGCCTCGGTGACCAGCCGGCCACGCAGCCCGGAGTGCCGCGAGTCCAGGTCGGTGAGCAGGTCGTTCAGCGTGTCACCGCTGCCCTCGACGACCTTCGCGCCGCCGGTGTAGCTGCGCAGGATGGTGGGGATGCGAACCTCGATGGCCATGGTGTCGTACTCCTCGATCGGGTAGGTGCTCGGTGACGGGAAGGGGCGTGCGGGGGCTGAGGGTGG
Organism: Micromonospora sp. C95; assembly: GCF_018070465.1. Taxonomy (GTDB): domain Bacteria; phylum Actinomycetota; class Actinomycetes; order Mycobacteriales; family Micromonosporaceae; genus Micromonospora. The sequence goes on along the minus strand of NZ_JAGPXT010000026.1, from coordinate 28,303 downwards.
TCAGCGGCCCGAACACTCGTAGTCGACCGTCGCCGGGCTCTGCCCGAACATGTATGACTGCACGGCGTGTGGATCCACCCCGGCGTCGAGGATCCGCACCGGCTCCTCGGTCACCACGCCGTCCACGATGCGGAAGGAGCGGATCTCCTCCGTGTCGGGCTCGCGCGTGGAGACGAGCAGATAGTGGGCGTCGGGCTCACCGGCGAAGGAGATGTCCGTCCGTGACGGGTACGCCTCGGTGGCGGTGTGCGAGTGGTAGATGACCACCGGCTCCTCGTCCCGGTCGTCCATCTCGCGCCACACCCGCAGGTGCTCCATCGAGTCGAACTCGTAGAAGGTCATCGACCGGGCGGCGTTCTCCATGGGGATGTGCCGGGTCGGCGTGTCACTGCCGACGGGACCGGCGACCACACCGCAGGCCTCGTCGGGGTGATCCCGACGGGCGTGGGCGACGATCGCGTCGACGATCGACCGGTCGATGCTCAGCACGCCGCCAAGGGTAGCGCCCGATCACGGCCGACCGCGAGGCGGCGCCGGTCACAGTCACTCGATCAAGGCGTTGAGCAGGGATTCCTGGAGGTATCCGAGATACGCGTAGACCGAAAGTTGGAACACCCGGCTGGAACTCGGATCGTCGGCGACCGCGTCGTCGAGCTCCGCGCCCAGGTCCGTCCCGTCCTTGATCTCCAGCCGTACGCCCATCGCCAGCCGGGCGTCGTTGAGTGCCCGCAGCCACGCCTCGGCCGCCTCGGCGTCCAGGCGGACCTCCCCGCCGCTGTCGCCGGGCAGGGCGGCCAGGATCGCACCGGCCTGATCGATCTTTGCGGTCTTCAGGTCACCTTCGGTGTACCGGCGGAACTCGGCGGTGCCCGTCGCGTCTTCCGGGTAGACCTCCGGGAAGAGCCGGCAGACAACCGGGTCGGAGTGGTCGAAACCGTCGGTGAGCAGGCCGACCACCTCGGAGGCGACCTTACGGAGCACCCGCACCTCGTCCACCGCGAAGGTGGCGATGTACCGGTCGCCCCGGCGGCGGAACATGCTCACGGTGCCATCCCTGTTCGCGACTGCGGGGCTCGCAAACCCGGCTCACTCCTCGCGCTCACGGTGCCATCCCTGTTCGCGACTGCGGGGCTCGCAAACCCGGCTCACTCCTCGCGCTCACGACCGGTCCACCGTCGCCCAGAGACCGTACGCGTGCAGCTGGGAGGCGTCGTGCTCCATGCGTTCCCGGGCCCCGCTGGAGACCACCGCCTTGCCCTTGTGGTGCACGTCCAGCATGAGCTGCTCGGCCTTCTCCCGGCTGTATCCGAAAAGCTTCTGGAACACCCAGGTCACGTAGGTCATCAGGTTGACCGGGTCGTCCCACACGATCGTCACCCACGGCCGGTCGGCTGCCGGCACCTCATCGGTGTCCGGGGTCTCGACCGGTGCAACCTGCGGAGCCGCCATGCCCCCCATCGTGCCACCGGATCCGGGGAATCGAGGAACCGGAACGCCGGACCAGCCCGGATCACCATCGACGGCCGCGCTCTCGCCCCGGCCGACCCGGTTCCGGGCGTGCACGGACCCCCCGCCGGCATCGCCGGCGGGGCGCACGGCAGCCGGGTCAGGCGAGCAGGAGGCCGTGTTCGGCAGCATCGGACAGCACCGCGCCGAGCGAGAGCCGGACCGCCTCGAACCGGCGGGCGACCTCTCGGGACAGCTCCAACTCGATTTCCCGCAGCGCCCGCTGCGCCCAGGCCCGCGCCGCGCTCGGGTCGTTGTTGCCGGGTGAACGCCAGTGCTGCCAGCAGCCCCCGGACAGTGCCACGGCCACCGGTGGGAGCACCGCCGTGCGGGGCGACGTGGGGTACGCGGACAGCATGTCGACAGCCGCCGGACCGGTGAGCGACGCCACGCCCGCTGTGCTGGTGACGAGGAAGGCCCGCGCCAGTTCCTGCCCGGCGGGGTCGTCGACCAGGCCCCAGCGGACCGCCTTGTCGATGCGCCGGCGAACTCCCTCGGGCAGAGGCGCACCGAAGAGCCGGCCGGCGGCGTCGTCGACGAGTTCGCCGGCATGGTGGTCGCACTGCGCGGTGGCCAGCAGCGACAGCGCCGCCACCTCCCGGTCGAGGAGTTGGGGCAGGCCGGCGCAGCCGACGCCGAAGACGATCTCCTGCACCAGGCGCAGGTGCATGTTGGCCAGCTCCAGGGCGAGGTGCTGGCGGATGCGCCGGGCCGCGGTGCGGGCCTGCCGGTCGAGCTGTTCCGACCATTCACCCGGCTCGGCGAGCACCGGCACCCGGCCGCGCTCCCCCGGCAACTCGGGCGGTTCCAGACTGCCCCGCCGTAGTTCCTCGGCCGACGCCCAGTCCACGAGTGCCCGCCGCAGGTCGGCCTCGCCACCGGTGACCAGCGGGAACCAGCGGGCGTCGGCCAGCCCGGGCACGGCGGCGAGCAGCGCGGCCCGGTGTGCCTCGACGGTGACCGTGACCGGATCGACCGCCGGGCCGCCGGACTCCCCCGACTCCCACACCGCCGCCGTACCCTCGCCGGCCGCCCAGCCGGCGGCGCCCGGCGTGACCGCGAAGAAGACCCGCACCGGTGTCCCGGCGAGGTCGGACAGCAGACTCAGCTCGGTGGCGCCGAACGACTGATCCGCCGCGATCACGAACAGGAGCGCACCGGCCCGCCCCACCGCGTCGCGCAGCACGCCGCAGCCGGCCGCGCCCAGCGTGGCGATGTCCGGCGTGTCGACAACCCCGAAGCGTCTCGTCAACGGCTGGGGCAGGCTCAACTCGACCCGGCGCGGCGGCCTGGCCAGCGCCGGACCCGCAGTCGGCAGTTCGGGCCGGTACGCGTGCGGCGTACGGTAGCCGGGCACGTAGGCGGCCCGGGTGGGTTCGGCACTGTGCCGGATCACCAGCCAGCCGCCACTCGGCACCACGAGCAGCCCGGAGTCGAGTTCCAGCAGCGCGGCGAGTACGCCGGTGCGCCCGGCGCCGGCGGGACCGGCCGCGACCACCGCGACCGGCTCCCGGGCGTCGGTGCTGGACACGCCGAGCCGCTCCGGAAAGGGCCGGCGTCCAGGCGGCCCCACCGGGTCGTCGGGCGTGCCGAGATGGTGGAGCGGGCCCGGCTTCATCAGGCGGCGGCCTCCGAGGCAGGGCGACCGGCGAGCCGGCCGCAGTGAGCATCCGGTGTCGACACTCGGATTCCGGAAGGGTAAGGGGGCGAGCGCCGGGAACGGGACAATTGCGATACTCACCGGTAACTCTACAACTACTCAAGTTCCCCCTCGCGCGCTGCCGTACGGGCCACAGTTCCGTCGATATGCTGCGCGAATGAGTCGGTGGAGCTTCGTGGGCCGGGCTGAGCAACTCGACCGTCTCCGGATGGCGGTGGCCGGCGTGCGTGGCCGGGGAGTCCTCTTCACCGGCAGCGCCGGCATCGGCAAGAGCCGGCTGTTGCACGAAGGTGTCGAGGCGTTGCCCGGCGACGAGTACGCGGTCTGGCGGATCGCGGCCAGCGCCACCACCTCCGCGATGGCCTTCGGCGGCCTGGTCCAGGTGCTGCCGGAGCAGCCGCAGGGGCTGTCACCGGCCGGCATCCTGCGCTGGGCCGTCGACGTGTTGCAGCAGCAGGCCGCCGGGCGGCGGATCGTCCTCGCGGTCGATGACGCGCACCTGCTCGATCCGCCGTCGGCCGCGTTGGTGCACCTGGTGGCCCGCGCGGAGAACGCCTCCGTGGTCGGCACCCTGCGCGACGGGGAGCAGATCCCGCTGCCGATCCGCGCACTGTGGACAGATGGCCTGGTGGAGCGGGCGGAGCTGGGCCCGATGCCACCGGACGAGACCGCCGCGATGCTGACCGCCATCGTCGGCGGTCAGGTGGACAGCGGCTCCACCGACCGCCTGGGTCGGCTCAGCGCCGGCAACCCGTTGCTGCTGCGCGAGCTGGTGCACGCGGCCACCAACAGCGGTGAACTGGTCGAGCGGTACGGCGTCTGGACCTGGACGGGCCGGCTGGAGCTGGCGCCCAGCCTGACCGAGCTGATCGACATCCGGATCGGCCAGCTCACCTCCGGCGTACGGGCGGTGGTCGAGCTGGTCGCGTTCGGCGAGCCGCTCGGCCTGCGGCTGTTGCACCAGGCCGTGGAACAGCACGACGTGGAGTACGCCGAGGAACGCGGCCTGATCACCATGGTGGAGTCCGACCGGCGCCTCGACGTCCGGCTGGCGCACCCGCTCTACGGCGAGGTGGTACGCCGGCAGTGCCCGGTGAGCCGGACCCGCCGGTTGCAGGCGCACCTGGCGGACCTGCTGGAGAAGGTCGGCAAGCGACGGCGGGAGGATCTGCTGCGGGTGGCGAGGTGGCGACTGGCCTCCGGCACCGCGCAGGACCCGGCGATGCTGATCGCCGCCGCCGGTGAGGCGTTCGCCCGTTACGACGTACCCCTGGCGACCCGGCTGGCCCGCGCGGCGCTCGACGCCGGTGGCGGCTTCGACGCGGCCGAACTGCTGGCCACCATTCTGATGTTCGCCGACCGGCCGGCCGAGGCGCTCGGCGTGCTCGACGCCGTCGCCACCGACGCGGGTCAGGAGGAACGGCTCAGCCGGTGGCTGACCGTACGCGGCATGGTCAGCTACTGGGGGCTGAGCCAGGCGTCCACCGTGGAGGAGATCGCCGCCGAGGGCACGAAGCTGACCGACGCCGCCGCCCAGGCTCGGGTCCGCGCCTTCGAGGCGATCATGCGGCTGCACCGGCTGGACGCGCCGGCCGCGCTTCGGCTCGCGCAGGGCGTGCTGGACCGGCCGGCGGCCAGTGTCGCCGCCCGCGAGCTGGCCCGCTGCACGATCGCACACCTACAGGCCGTGCAGGGGCAGCTGTGCCGCAGCGCCTCCGCGGTGGACCTGGTGCAGGCGAAGGTGGCCAGCTGGCGGGCCGACATGCCGTACCTGCAACTGGCGGTGGAGCTGGCCCGAGGCACCCGGCTGGCCCTCTCCGGCGATCTCGCCGGCATCGACGCGCTGGTGGCCGACGAGTTCGCCGACCTCGCCGACGCGGGTGACTTCCGGCTCGGCACCGGCTACCTGGCGATCCTGCGGGCGTACGCGGCGCGGCTGCGCGGACGCAGCGACAGCGCGTTGCAGGCCGCGCTCAGTGCCTGCGCGGTACTGGCGACCAGCCGGGTCTACGCGGGCCTGGCCCAGTCGGAGCGGGCCCAGGCCGCCGCGTTGCGTGGCGACGCCCGGCAGGCCGCCGAGGCGATGGCCGAGGCCGACCGCCTGCACTCGCCGACCATGGTGGTGCTGTACCCATGGCTGGAACAGGCCCGGGCGGCGACGCTGGCTGCCGGTGGTGAGACCGCCACCGCGGTGAAGCGGCTGCACGCCCTGGTGGACCGGCTGCGCGCGGACGGCTTCGCCGGGCACGAGGCCCTGGTGCTGCACGACCTGGTGCGGCTGGGGCAGGCCGGAGCGCAGACCGGTCCGAGGTGTTCCGACGGCGATCGCCGCACCGTGGCGCAGCGGTTGACCGAGCTGTCCGAGCAGGTCGACGGGGAGTTGCCGCCGCTGCTGGCTCGGCATGCGCGGGCGTCGGCCGACGGCCTGCCGGAGGGGTTGCTCAGTGCCGCCGACGGTTTGGCGGAGCGGGGGCTCGACCTGCTTGCCGCCGAGGCCGTAGCGGAGGCCGTGCACCTGTTGCGGCAGCGTCGCTCGCCCGAGGTCGGGCAGGCCCGGCAACGGCTCGGCGCGCTGCTCGCCGGGTGTGACATGGTGCACACTCCGGCGCTCCAGGCGGCCACCCCGACGTTGACCGACCGGGAGTGGCAGGTGGCGCGGCTCGCGGCGGTCGGCGGCACCAGCCGCGCCATCGCCGAGCAGCTGTTTCTCTCCGCCCGCACGGTGGAGAACCACCTGCAACGCGTGTACACCAAGCTCGGGGTGACCAGCCGGGCGGAGCTGCGCATGGCCCTCGGCACGATCCCGGGGCACGACGGCACGACGGCGATGTGAACCCTAGTCTGAGTGGGTGCACACCCTTCGTCCCGCGCTGCTGACCGACCACTACGAGCTGACCATGGTCAGCGCCGCCCTGCGCGACGGCACGGCTGACCGGCGCTGCGTGTTCGAGGTGTTCAGCCGGCGGCTGCCCGCCGGCCGCCGGTACGGCGTGGTCGCCGGCACCGCACGCCTGGTCGACCTGATCCGGGCGTTCCGCTTCGACCCGGCCGAGATCGAGTACCTACGCCGCACCGGAGTGGTGGACGAGCCGGGGGCCGAATGGCTGTCCCGGTACCGGTTCACCGGCGAGATCGACGGGTACGCCGAGGGCGAGCTCTTCTTCCCCGGCTCGCCGATCCTGACCGTCTCCGGCGGCTTCGCCGAGTGCGTGGTGCTGGAGACGCTTGTGCTGTCGGTGCTCAACCACGACTGCGCGGTGGCTGCCGCCGCGGCGCGGATGGTCACCGCCGCCCGCGGCCGGGCGCTCATCGAGATGGGCTCGCGGCGGGCGCACGAGGAGGCGGCGGTCGCCGCGGCCCGGGCGGCCTATCTGGCCGGCTTCCGGTTCACCTCCAACCTGGCCGCCGGCCAGCGGTACGGCATTCCCACCGCCGGCACCGCCGCGCACGCCTTCACCCTGCTGCACGACGACGAGCGGGCCGCGTTCGCCTCGCAGGTCGCCACGCTGGGCAAGGACACCACGCTGCTGGTCGACACGTACGACATCAGCCAGGGCATCCGCAACGCGATCGAGGTGGCCGGGCCGGAGCTGCGGGCGGTCCGCATCGACTCCGGCGACCTGGCCGTGATCGCCCAGCAGTCACGGCAGCTGCTGGACTCTCTCGGCGCCACCGAAACGAAGATCATCGTTTCGGGTGACCTCGACGAGTACGCCATCGCGGCGTTGGCCGCCGAGCCGGTGGACATGTACGGCGCGGGCACCGCCGTGGTGACCGGTTCCGGCGCGCCCACCGCCGGGCTGGTCTACAAGTTGGTCGAGGTCGAGGGCCGCCCGGTGGTCAAACGGTCCGAGCAGAAGGCGACCATCGGCGGGCGCAAGGTCGCCGTCCGCCGGCACAAGCCGACCGGTACGGCCACCGAGGAGATCGTCGTACCGCAGGGGGTGCCGGACCACCGCCCCAACGACCGGCTGCTGCAACGGTCGTACGTCGTGGATGGCGAGCCGATGGCCCTGCCGACGCTCGACGAGTCGCGGGAGCACCTGCGGCAGTGCCTGATCTCTATCCCGTGGGAGGGTCTCAAGCTCTCCGCGGGCGATCCGGCCATCCCGGTCACCGTGGTACCCGCCGAGTGAGAGGAGTGAGGTCGGTGAGCAACGCGCTGATCATCGTGGACGTGCAGAAGGACTTCTGCGAGGGCGGCTCGCTGGCCGTGGCCGGCGGAGCGGGAGTGGCGGCCGGGATCTCCCGGCTGCTGGCCACCGAGCCGGACCGCTGGGATCACGTCGTCGCGACGAAGGACTACCACATCGACCCCGGCACGCACTTCGCCGACTCGCCGGACTACGTGAGCACCTGGCCCCGGCACTGCGTGGTCGGCACGCCCGGCTCCGAGTTCCACCCGGAGCTGGCCACCGACCGGATCGAGGCGATCTTTCACAAGGGCGAGTACGCCGCCGCGTACTCCGGGTTCGAGGGGCACGCCGACGACGGCGAGGGTCTGGCCGACTGGCTGCGACGACGCGGCGTGGCCCGGGTGGACGTAGTCGGCATCGCCACCGACCACTGCGTGCGGGCGACCGCGCTGGACGCCGCCCGGGAGGGTTTCGCCACAAGCGTGCTGCTGGACCTGACGGCGGCCGTCGCGCCGGACACCACGGACGTCGCGTTGCGCGCGTTCGAGGGGGCCGGAATCACCACATCCGGCGCCCCTGTGATCAAGGCCGCATGAGGCGTTAATTCGTTGGCAGCCGTCGCGCCGCGGGTCGAGGATGTCCGGCGGAGGTACGGACCGACGTGAACATGAAGCCTTACCGGGAGGCGCTCGCCCTGCCCGGCCTGCGGTCGCTGCTGCTCGTCGCGGTGCTGGCGCGGGTTCCGCTGACCGCCACCGGCGTCACGCTCACGTTCTACGTCGTGCAGGACCTGGGGCGCGGGTACGGTGCGGCCGGTCTGGTGGGCGCGGCGATCACCGTCGGCGCCGCGGTCGGCGGCCCGCTGCTCGGCCGCCTGGTGGACCGTCGTGGCCTGCGGCCCGTGCTGGTTCTCACCACCGTCGCCGAGGCCGCCTTCTGGTCGACCGCACCGGTGCTGTCGTACTACCTGCTGCTGCCGGCGGCCTTCCTGGCCGGCCTGTTGGCGCTGCCAATCTTCTCGGTGATCCGGCAGTCCGTCGCCGCGCTGGTACCGCCGGAGAAGCGTCGGCCGGCGTACGCCCTGGACTCGATGTCGGTCGAGCTGTCGTTCATGATCGGTCCCGCCCTGGCCACGGTGGGTGTCACCACCATCTCCGCCCGCCTCACGCTCTACCTCGTCGGTGCCGGCATCGTCGTCGCCGGGGTGGTGCTGTGGCTGCTCAATCCGCCGGTACGCAGCGCGGCCGAGACGTCGACGGGCCCGCAGCCACGGGTGGCGCGGCGGCAGTGGCTGACCTCGCGCCTGGTCGCCGTGTTCGCGGTCAGCGCGGCGGCGACCCTGGTGTTGGGCGGCACCGACGTGGCGGTCATCGCGGTGCTGCGGGAGAGCGGCGACGCCGGCTTCACCGGCGCGGTGCTCTCCGTCTGGGCGGTGGCGTCCCTGCTGGGCGGATTCGCCTACGGCGCGGTCCGCCGCTCGTTCTCGCCGGTGGCACTGATGGGCCTGTTGAGCCTCTGCACCATCCCCGTCGGACTGGGCGGCTCCCACTGGTGGCTGCTCTGCCTGGCGTTGATCCCGGCGGGAGCGCTCTGCGCGCCGACCATCGCGGCGACCTCCGACACCGTCAGCCGGCTCGCACCGGCCGGCGTACGCGGTGAGGCGATGGGCCTGCACGGCTCGGCGGTCACCGTCGGCATCGCGGTGGGTGCCCCACTGGCCGGCGCGGTCATCGACGCCTCGGCACCGCTGTGGGGGTTCGCGGTCACCGGCGCGATCGGTGCCCTGGTGGCCCTCGCGGTGCTGCCGATCGAGCTGCGCCACCGCCGCGCGGACATCGCGGCCACCACCCGCCCCGGCGACGAGCACACCGCGCCCTCCCTCACCCCGGCCGCCTCCTGACCCACTCCCGACGCGCCACCCGGCCAGCAGATCGCTAGACGGCACGGCAGATCACCGCACACCGGGCAAATCGCCGAGCGGCCAGCGGATCACCGCCGCTGGCGCCGTGTCGCCGAGCCAGACCTGGTGGTGACTTTGCGTGACCATCCGCCCCACCCCCACCTCCCCTATCCGCTGCCTTTGCTCTGCTTCAACCGACGCAATGGATTACGGACCGTGTCGCATCGGCCGGCACGCCCTCACCGAGCCGCCACATCACAGCAGCTCAACCGCTATTGCGTGGGTTGAAGCAGAGCAAAGGACGGAAGGGGACAGATGGGTTTCATTCCAGGGCCATCACGCAGAGTGCACAACTCGGCGCCATGACTGCTTGTCACGGAGAGCGACACCCGATGCGGCGGTAGTGGCGCGGATGGGGTCGCGGACCTGATACCAGCCTCGGCCCTCGGCAGGGGAAGGACGAGACGGGCGCCGACCCCGGTGTGGGGATCGGCGCCCGTCGTGCGACGCGGTGGGTCAGCGGCGGTCGGTGTCGCTGGCCACGTCCTCGGTGTAGCTGGCACCACCGTCGGACTCGCTGGTCAGCGGCCTGGAACCGCCCTCGGGCGGACCGGCCAGGGTCTGCCCGGCAGCCAGCTCGGGGAACTTGTGGTCGAAGGCCGGCCGCTCGGAGCGGATCCGCGGCATCCGGTCGAAGTTGCGCAGCGGCGGCGGCGAACTGGTCGCCCATTCGAGCGAGTTGCCGTGACCCCACGGGTCGTCGACCTCGACCACCGGGCCGGCCTTGTACGACTTCCAGCAGTTGTAGATGAACGGCAACGTCGAGATACCGGTGATGAACGCGCCGATCGTGGAGATCATGTTCAGCGTGGTGAATTCGTCGATGGGCAGGTAGTCGGCGTACCGCCGGGGCATGCCCTCGCTGCCCAGCCAGTGCTGGATCAGGAACGTGGTGTGGAAGCCGATCATGGTGAGCCAGAAGTGAATCTTGGCGAGTCGCTCGTCGAGCATCCGGCCGAACATCTTCGGGAACCAGAAGTAGATCCCGGCGAAGACCGCGAAGACGATCGTGCCGAAGAGCACGTAGTGGAAGTGCGCCACCACGAAGTAGGAGTCGTGCAGGTGGAAGTCCAGCGGCGGGGCGGCCAGCAGCACTCCGGTCAGACCACCGAAGAGGAAGGTGACCAGGAAGCCGAGGGAGAACAGCATCGGCGACTCGAAGCTGATCTGCCCCCGCCACATGGTGCCGATCCAGTTGAAGAACTTCATGCCGGTCGGTACGGCGATCAGGTAGCTCAGGAAGCTGAAGAACGGCAGCAGCACCTGACCGGTGGCGAACATGTGGTGCGCCCAGACGCTCATCGACAGGCCGGCGATGGCGATGGTGGCGGCGACCAGGCCCTTGTAACCGAAGATCGGCTTACGGGAGAAGACCGGGATGATCTCGCTGATGATGCCGAAGAACGGCAGCGCGATGATGTAGACCTCGGGGTGGCCGAAGAACCAGAACAGGTGCTGCCACAGCATCGGCCCGCCGGTCTCCGGGCTGTACACGTGCGCACCCAGCAACCGGTCGGCGGCCAGCGCGAACAGCGCGGCCGCCAGCAGCGGGAAGACCAGGATCACCAGGAGGCTGGTGACCAGCATGTTCCAGGTGAAGATCGGCATCCGGAACATGGTCATGCCCGGCGCGCGCAGGGTCAGGATCGTGGTGATCAGGTTGACCGCACCGAGGATGGTGCCCAGACCGGAGATGGCCAGACCGACCACCCACATGTTGGCGCCGACACCCGGGGAGTGCTCGACGGTGCTCAGCGGCGTGTAGGCGGTCCAGCCGAAGTCCGCCGCGCCACCCGGGGTGAGGAAGCCAGCGGTGGCCATGGTGCCGCCGAACAGGTACAGCCAGTAGGCGAAGCTGTTCAGTCGCGGGAAGGAGACGTCGGGAGCACCGATCTGGATGGGCACCACGTAGTTGCCGAACGCGAACACGATGGGCGTCGCGAAGAACAGCAGCATGATCGTGCCGTGCATCGTGAACAGCTGGTTGTACTGCTCAGGCGACAGGAACTGCAGGCCGGGCCGGGCCAGCTCGGCCCGCATGATCAGGGCCATCAGGCCACCGATCATGAAGAACACGAACGCGGTGACCATGTACATGATCCCGATCTGCTTCGCGTCCGTGGTCCGCAGCAGCCGCGCGATGGCCGACCCCTTGACCGGCTCCCGGACCGGCCAGGGCCGGGTCACGACCGGCTTGGGTGCGACGGTGGTCACGAGTGGCCTCCGGTTCTGGGTTGTCCCGCTCGGCACGCGCTGACTCGGCGGGCCGTCATCCGCAAGGAGGATAGTCCCCGGCAGGTGACAGCACCGCGTGGGGTCGCTCGGGGGTGATCACAGCGGACCGAGAAGCAGCCGGTAGTGCTCCCCGAAGATGCGGTCGCCGCGTCCGCGCAGCAGCGGGTCGCGCAGCGCCGGCGGCACGTCTCGGGTGCGGTTGCGGTCCCGGGTCCGGTCCTGCACCCATCGGGTACGCGGCCGACGGCGACTCTCGTACGCGGTGAGCGCAGCCTCGACGCTGCCCGCCGCGCGTAGTGACTCGGCGAGCACCACCGCGTCCTCCAGGGCCATCGCGGCCCCCTGGGACAGGGTCGGCGCGGTGGCGTGGGCGGCGTCGCCGACCAGCAGCACCCGGCCCCGGTACCAGCGCCCGAGTTCGACCTCGTCGGTGGTGGTGGCGTACACCCCGTCGAGCGCGGCGAGCACCTCCGGCACCGGTCCGCCGTACTCGCCGAACAGGTCACGCAACCGGGCCAGCGGGTCGTCCGGCAGGTCGGTGCCGGCCTCGTCGGCGTAGCAGTGCAGCCGACCGGCGCCGATCGGCACCACGAGAAAGCCGCAGCGTCGGCCGAGCAGGGCGGTCCACTCGTCGACCGGCGGACCGTCCCGGACGACGCCGCGGTAGACCACCTGCCCGGCCGGGCGGGGTGGGCCGCCGAGCGCGGCCAGTGCCCGGATCGAGGAACGCGGCCCGTCGGCCCCGATCACCAGGTCGTACTCGGTCTGGGTGCCGTCGACGAAGGTGACGCCGACGGCGGCCGGCAGCAGCTCGATGGTGCGTACCTCCGCGCCGTGCCGGACCGCGCCGCCGGCACCGCTGAGCAGCACCCGGTGCAGGTCGGAACGGGCCAGCGCCCGGCACTCGCCGACCCCGGTCCAGAGTGCGTCGAGGTCGACCTCGCACAGCGGCGCACCGGTCGAGTCGAGGAACCGCTGCCGGTGGATGACCTTCCCGTACGGGCGGACGGGGTCGTCGAGGTCCAGCCGGCGCAGCGCGCGGGCCGCGTTGCCGGGCAGGTACAGGCCGGCGTCGGTGAGGTCGTGCGGCGGCGCCTTGTCGGTGAGGTCAGGCCGAAAGCCCGCCAGGCGCAGCGCTCGGGCCACGGCCAGCCCGGCGATGCCCGCGCCGACGACGAGGATGCGCAGGGGGGAGCCACGCATGGGGGTGTACGCCTCCGGAGGGGGTTCGGCACGCGTTGAAGGCAAGAGACTACTCGGCGCAATCGGTACACACCAGAGGCAACCGGCTCACCTCCGGCACCCCTCGGCAGCACCGGATCCACCCGTCGGCGCTGGTCACCAGCCAGCCGGGGCCGGTGAATGTCCGATCGTGCGCCCACGACACACGTCGCAATTGACGCCAATCGCCCGCAGCGGTTGCGCCCATTGTTTCAAGGATGTAAATGTGACGATGAGCATGGGAGCGCTCCCGCAACTGTCGACGGCGCGTTCCCGACCGCTCCGTCCGCATCCGTCCCGGCGTCGCAACGACGTCGCAGCGCTAGGAGCATCATGAGACGTACCTTGCGGGCCATCGTGGCCGTCGGGCTGGCCGCCGCCGGCTCGATCGTCACCGTGGCCCTCGGCGGATCCGCCTCCGCCGACACCCAGATCTGCGAGCAGTACGGCTCGACCGTGATCCAGAACCGGTACGTGGTGCAGAACAACCGTTGGGGCACCACCGCCCAGCAGTGCATCAACGTCACCAACAACGGCTTCGAGATCATCACCCAGAACGGCAGCAGCCCGACCAACGGCGCTCCGACGGCGTACCCGTCGGTCTTCTTCGGCTGCCACTACACCAACTGCTCCCCCGGCACCAACCTGCCGATCCAGGTCAGCCAGATCAGCAGCGCGACCAGCAGCATCAACTACCGGTACGTGAGCAACGGCACCTACAACGCCTCGTACGACATCTGGCTGGACCCGTCGCCCAAGCGCGACGGCGTGAACCAGATGGAGATCATGATCTGGTTCAACCGGCAGGGCCCGATCCAGCCGATCGGTTCACCCGTCGGCAACGCCAACATCGACGGCCGCAACTGGGAGGTCTGGCGGGGCAGCAACGGCTCCAACAACGTCATCTCGTACGTCGCCCCGTCGGCGATCAGCAGTGCGAACCTGAACCTGCTGGCGTTCATCAACGACACCCGCAACCGGGGTGCGATCACGAACTCCTGGTACCTGACCAGCATCCAGGCCGGCTTCGAGCCCTGGCAGGGCGGCGTCGGGCTGGCCGTGACGAACTTCTCCGCCGCGGTCAACGGCGGCGGCAACAACCCGCCGCCGAGCAACCCGCCGCCCACCACGCCCCCGCCCTCGGGTAGCGGCTCGTGCGCGGTGAAGTACACGGCCAACTCGTGGAACAACGGCTTCACCGCCGACGTGCAGATCACCAACACCGGTTCCAGCACGATCAACGGCTGGACCCTGGCCTACTCGCTGCCGTCCGGGCAGCAGGTGACCAACTCCTGGAACGCCACGGTGAGCCAGAGCGGTTCGTCGGTGACCGCCCGCAACGTCGGCTACAACGGCACGATCTCACCCGGCGGCTCGGCCAGCTTCGGCTACCAGGGCACGCTCAACGGCTCGTACGCCAACCCCACCGCCTTCACTCTCAACGGCGCCGCCTGCTCCCGCTCCTGACGAGCGCTTGCTGGGGGTGCGGCGTACGCCGCACCCCCAGCATTCGCCGATCAGGCCGTCTGACGGCACCGGCCGATGTCCCACCCGGGGTTGCTCCGCGCTGTCGGGAACTCGCAGACTTGGCAGCCACGACGATGGGGGCCGAGCTGCCGTGGACGTACGCCTGGAAGGTGACGGGATAGTCCTGCGCCCGTGGTCCGAGGGCGACCTGGGCCAGTTGGTCACGCTCTTCGACGATGCCGAGATGGCGTACCGCCTGCCGGTGGCGACCCCGTTCGACCTGCTCGCCGCCGAGGCGTACCTGAACACCGCCCGGCGCGCCGAACAGGCCGGTGCCCGGATCTACCTCGCTGTCACCGACGGCGATGACCTGGCCCGTGGCGAGGTGATGCTCAACCTGGCCGCCGGCACCATCGGCTACGCGATCGGCCCTGCCTATCGCGGTCAACGCCTGGCCAGCCGGGCTCTTCGGCTGATGACCGGGTACGCCCACCGGGTGGTCGGCCTGCCGACTGTTTACCTGGAGATCGAGTCGGACAACGCCGGCAGCGTGGCCGTGGCCCGGTCCGGCGGTTACCGGCCGACCGACGACGATCCGGTTTTCGTCGAGGACAAGGGCCGCCGCTACGCGCTGCACCGCTGGGCGCACACCGAACCGGCACCGCCGGCCGTCACCTGACGACGACGACCGACGGCACCGCGCACGGCATGCGGCATCTCGGGCTCTCCCGACGTGGTGAGAGCCCGAGATGCCGCAAATCGCGGCGGTGCCGCGGGGCGTCGCGAAGCCGCAGGGTCAGGAGCCGAGGGCGTCGATGTCGCGCATCTCCTCGGCGGTCAGTGAGAAGCCGAAGATGTCCGCGTTGGCGCGGATCCGCTCCGGTGTCACCGACTTGGGGATGGCCACGATCTCGTGATCGAGGTGCCAGCGCAGCACCACCTGGGCGGGTGAGACGTTGTGCGCCCCGGCGATCCGGGTCAGCACCGGGTCGGACAGGTCGGTGGTCTTGAACGGGCTGTAGCCCTCCAGCACCACCCCCCGGTCCCGATGCTCGGCGTGCCGCTGCCGGTCGTAGAGCCGGGGCCCCCACCTGATCTGGTTGACCGCCGGGTTCTCCTCGGTCGCCTGGATCAGCGCGTCGATCTGGGCGGTGCTGTAGTTGCTGACCCCGACCGCCCGGGCCAGGTTCGCGTCGCGGGCGGCGAGCATCTCCCGCCAGACCGGGATCAGGGCACCGGAGTCGTGCGGTGGCTGGTGCACCAGCCACAGGTCGACGTAGTCGACGCCGAGGGCGCGCAGGCTCTCCTCGATGGTCTCCCGCTCCCGGCCGACCCGCCCGGGTGGGAGCTTGGTGGTGATGAAGACGTCCTCCCGGCGCAGCCCGCTCTCCCGGACCGCCCGGCCGACCTCCTCCTCGTTGCCGTACATGGTGGCGGTGTCGATGTGCCGATAGCCGGCGTCGAGCGCGGCGAGTACGGCCTTGTAGCCCTCTTCGCCGGTCGCCTGCCAGGTACCGAAGCCGAGCAGCGGGATCCGGACGTCACCGGGGAGAACTGCGGTGGGGTGGTCGCTGTGGTCCATGTCGACAGTTCTACCCCCGATGCCGCTCGGCATGCCCGAGATGAGGCGCGTCGGGCCGCCGCCGGGCGCGTCGGCGCGATGTGCCGGAGAATCGGTACGTGGCTGACCGGCTGGAGGAGTACCGGCGCAAGCGAGACGCCGCGCGTACCCCCGAGCCGGTGCCGGCCGAACGTCCCCGGCGGTCCCGGGCCGTCGACGGCGCTCGGTTCGTCATCCAGCAGCATCACGCCCGCAGCCTGCACTGGGATCTGCGGCTGGAACGTGACGGCGTGCTCGTCTCCTGGGCGGTGCCACGCGGCCTGCCCCGCGAACCGGGGCGCAACCATCTGGCCGTGCACACCGAGGACCACCCCATGGAGTATCTCGACTTCTCCGGTGAGATCCCGGCCGGCGAGTACGGCGGCGGGCGGATGCTCATCCACGACCAGGGCACCTACCGCTGCGAGAAGTGGCAGGACCGCGAGGTGGTGGTCGAGCTGCGGGGCACCCGGGCCACCGGGCGGTACGTGCTGTTCGCCACCGGCGGCCGCGACGGCCGGGACTGGATGGTGCGACGCACCGATCCGCCGCCGCCGGGCTGGACCAGCATGCCCGACCTGGTCGCGCCGATGCGTCCCACGCCGGCCGGCCGGCTGCCCACCGATCAGACCGCCTGGGGGTACGAGCTGCGGTGGGACGGGGTACGGGCGGTCGCGTACGTCTCCGGCGGGCGGTTGCGGCTGCTCTCCGACAGCGGCGCGGAGATCACCGGGACGTACCCGTGGTTGCGGCCGATGGCCGAGGCCCTGGCACCGACGGAGGTGGTGCTGGACGGCGTGCTGGTCCGCATCGACCGCGCCGGGCAGGTCCGTCCGGCGCGGGGTGGACGCAACAGCGTCGATGCCCAGTACCTGCTCGTCGACCTGCTCTGGTTGGAGGGGGTGAGCAGCCTGGAGTTGCCGTACCCGCAGCGCCGCGAGTTGCTCGACTCGCTGGCGCTGGCCGGGCCGCACTGGCAGACTCCGCCGTGGTTCCCCGGCGCCGGTGCCGAGACCATGCGCGCGGCGCGCGACCAGGGCCTGCCCGGGGTGGTGGCGAAGCGGCTGGACTCCGGCTACGAGCCGGGGCGGCGAAGCCGCGCGTGGCGCAGCGTGGACGCGGGCTGAGACGGCGAGGAGCGGCGTGTATCTGACCCACCTCGAGTGCCCGCGCTGCGGCCGGGAACACGACGCCGGCGTACCGCAGAACCTCTGCGGGTGCGGCTCACCGCTGCTGGCGCGCTACGACCTGGCGGCGGCAGCCCGGGTGATCGAGCCGGAGCGGTTCGGGTTGCGCCCGGCGGATCTGTGGCGTTACCGGGAGCTGCTGCCGGTGGCCGACCCGCGCAACGTCACCACCCTCGGCGAGGGATGGACGCCGATGTTGCGCGCACCGGCGTACGGCGCGGACATCGGCGTCGACGACCTGCTGGTCAAGGACGAGGGGCTGACCCCGACCGGCTCGTTCAAGGCACGCGGTGCCGCCGTCGGCGTCAGTCGGGCCCGCGAGTTGGGCATCCGGCGGATCGCCATGCCGACCAACGGCAACGCGGGCGCCGCGTGGGCCACCTACGCGACCCGGGCGGGGCTGGGCGCCACCATCGTGATGCCGCTGTCCGCACCGACCATCTGCCGCCGGGAGTGCGTGGCCGCCGGTGCCGACCTGCGCCTGGTCGACGGCCTGATCGGCGACGCCGGGCGCCAGGTGGCCGCGCTCGTCGCGGCCGCCGAGGGCACCGTCTTCGACGCCGGTACGCTGCGCGAGCCGTACCGCCTCGAAGGCAAGAAGACGATGGGGTACGAGATCGTCGAGCAGCTGGGTTGGCAGGTGCCCGACGTCATCATCTATCCGACCGGCGGCGGCGTGGGGCTGATCGGCATCCACAAGGCGCTCGGCGAGTTGCGGGAGCTGGGCTGGGTCGAGGACAAACTGCCCCGGCTGGTGGCGGTGCAGGCCACCGGCTGTGCGCCGATCGTGCGGGCGTTCGCCGCCGGGGACGATCGCGCGCAGCCGTGGGAGGACGCCCACACCGTGGCGTTCGGCATCACCGTTCCGGCACCGTTGGGCGACGAGCTGATCCTCGCCGCGCTGCGGGCCACCGCCGGCACCGCGATCGCGGTGGACGACGCCGAGATCCTGACCGACCTGCGCGACTTCGCCGCCCGGGAAGGGCTGCTGCTCTGCCCCGAGGGTGCCGCCTGTCTGACGGCCGCGCGCCGGCTGCGCGCCAGCGGATGGATCCGGGCGGGCGAACGGGTCGTCGTGCTCAACACCGGTGCCGGGGTGAAATACCCGGAGACGATCGACGTCTCCGGCGTACCGGTGCTGCCACGCTGACCCGCGACGGCGCCCCGCCGAGCGCCGCGGGTCAGTCGAACATGGGGTTGGTCAGCCGCCACGCGGCGTTCACCTGGCCGATGTGGGACAGCGCCTGCGGCGTGTTGCCCAGGTGTGCCCCGGTGGCCGGGTCGATCTGCTCGCTGAACAACCCGACGTCGTTGGCGTGCCCACTGACCCGCTCGAACAGCCGGGCCGCCCGCTCCTGTTCGCCCGCCAGCACCAGGCACTCCACCAGCCAGAACGAGCAGAGCACGAAGCCAGCCGGGTCGTCTTTCCAGCGGTGGATCAGCCCGTCGTCATCGCCGAGTTCCCGCTCGATCGCCTCGATGGTCGCCCGCATCCGGGGATCGGTGGCCGGCAGGAAGCCCACCACCGGCAGGTACAGGGCCGCCGCGTCCAGGTCCGGCGAGC
Source organism: Micromonospora sp. C95 (assembly GCF_018070465.1). GTDB lineage: Bacteria > Actinomycetota > Actinomycetes > Mycobacteriales > Micromonosporaceae > Micromonospora. Next base: position 9,767 of record NZ_JAGPXT010000026.1, on the reverse strand, counting down.
CGAAGGCAGTGGTGAAGACCCCTCGACGCTGGTGGAAGCCGTCCCGGAGGATCGTGGCCCGGATCTCGTCCCGGATGCCGGTCCAGCGCCGCACGTCCGCCCATTCTCCCAGCTGTGGGGCCAGCCGCACGGCCCGGTCCATCGCTGCCCAGCAGAGCACCTTTGACGACAGGTAGTGCCGCTCGCGGTCGCGCGGTTCCCAGATACCCCGGTCGGGCAGCTGCCAGGTGGCCGCCACCTGTTCGGTGAGACCGAGCACCATGTCGCGCAGTTCCACGGAAAGCTGGTCGCCGAGGTGTTCGTGCAACCGCCACACCGCCGAGACGACCTCACCCGGCACGTCGAGCTGCCGCTGCCGCCAGGCGTCGTTGCCGCTACGTACCGGTCCGGTCCCCGCGTACCCGGCCAGGTGAGGACAGACGTGCTCGGAGACGTCCCGTTCCCCTTCCAGACCGAACAGCACGGGCACCGGGTCCGGCCCGACCCGGCCGATCGCGCGGGCCGCCCATTCGAACAGGCGGGACGACTCGGTCGGGCAGGCCGCCACCCAGAGGGCGCGCATGGTCATCGCGAAGTCGCGCAGCCAGCAGAAGCGGTAGTCGTAGTTGCGGTCGCCGCCGATCAGTTCCGGCAGTGAGGTGGTCGCCGCGGCGGCGACCGCGCCGCTGCGGGCGTAGGTGAGGCCGGTGAGCACCGTGGCGCTGTGCCGCACCACCTCGGGATAACGGCCCTCGTACCGGTGGCTCTCGCGGAACGCCTCCCAGGCCAGCACCGTGTCCGCCAGCGTAGGGACCGGGTCCAGCCGGGCCGGTGCTTCGCCGTACGCCGGCGCGTAGGCCAGATCGAAGCCGAGCACCTGCCCCTCGCCGACGACGAAGGTCTGCCGCACCCGGTCGTGCTCGACGTGCAGGGGCAACCCCGCACAGCGCAGCACGAGCGTCGTCGAGCCGGCCACGCCCGCCACCGCTCCGTCGGGCAGTTCCCTCAGGTACGGGCTGACCAGGCCGTACTCCGGTCGCGGCCGGTAGTCCAGAGTCATCGGCACCCGGCCGGAGAGCCCTTCGACGACGCGCAGCAGCACGGCCGGGGAGCGCATGCCGAACTCATGGGCGCGGGCACCCACCTCGGCGGCGAGGGCGTCGGTCACCGCGACGCTGCCCGCCGCGGTGTGGTGCACGGTGCGCAGTACCAGGGTCTCCGGGTGGTACGCGCGCTGTACCCGGTGTTCGGTCTGTCCCACGGCCACCGGTGCCAGTCGCCAGTGACCACCGTCCGGGTCGAGCAACCGACCGAAGACCGACGGCGAGTCGAACCGGTTCGGACACCACCAGTCGATCGAACCGTCCCGGCTGACCAGCGCGCCCGAACGGCAGTCGGACAGGTATCCGTAATCCGAGATCGCCGGCTGCTCCATGACGGTCGGCGTACCCGCGATTCCGGGGCTCATCCGGCGCCGGGGGAGGTCCGCCGGCCCGGTGACCCGGGCCGGCGGGCTGGCTCAGGAGGTCGGCGGCTCGTCCTCGCCCGCCGCCTCTGCGGCGTCGGCCTCCTCCTTGGTGTGGTGTACGGCCTGGTCGGCGTGCTCCGGCGGCCCGTAGACGGTGTACAGCACGAGCGGGTTCGGCCCCGTGTTGACGAAGTTGTGCCGGGTACCGGCCGGTACGACCACCAGGTCGCCCTGCACCACCGCACGCTTCTCACCGGCCACCCGCGCCTCGCCGGTGCCGCTGACGAAGGTCAGGATCTGGTCGATGTCCTCGTGGACCTCCGCACCGATCTCGCCGCCCGGCGGAATCGTCATGATCACCAACTGGGTGTGCTTCCCGGTCCACAGCACCCGCCGGAAGTCCGGGCTCTTCTCGGCGACGGTCGCGATAGTGAAGTGCTCCATGCCCAGACACATACCCCGTCCGGGGCCGCTGCACGCCGCGCTTCGCAGATGGTGGAATTGACCACCACCCTGGGGTTTGGACCTGCGCCGATCGGGGATCGACACGACCGACCGGTACGACCGGTCATGCCAGGTCCCCGCTGACGTACCGCCGTACGGCTGCGGCGGTGGGAGACGGCCGAGCGCGGCGCGGTTTCGACCCTCGGGTCAACGGCGCCGCGCGCTCGGCTGCGACCCGGGCCTGCTCAGGAGAGCACGGCCAGGTGGAAGGGGCGGTCGGCGGCCGACCCGGCAGGGTCGAAGGTGGCCACGAAGACGGCGTTCGGAATGCCGGTACGCCCGGCCACCGCGATCTGACCGGCGGGGGCCAACCCGGAGCTACCCGTGAGGCCGACGGTGCCGACCAGGCTGGCACCGGTGACGTCCTGGTCGAACACCACCTGGTACATCCCCGTCCGTAACCGGTTGGCCGCCGCCGCGCCCAGTCCACGGACCAGGAGACCGTCGGCGCTGACCACGGCGAACAGGACTCTCGCGCTCAGCGGCATGCCGACGCCGGCGCAGGTGGTGTGTTCGGCCTCGGCGTGTGCCGTGGCCTCATCGCCCGGGACCGGCTGGGGAGCCCCTCTGCTCCTGGCTCTCGCGCTGGACATCGGACTCCCTCCCCGGCCCGGTCGAGCGACCCTGGCGTGTTGAGTTGGTTGCGGCGACTAAAGGGGGATCAGCGCCGATCAGCCCCCTTTGTGCCTCGAACGTATGTCGCGTTCCCGGTCGGTAGCCAGGCGAACGGCTGTCCAATCAAGGACATTCGACATACCGATCATGTACTTGACCTGCGATGACGTCCGGACGTACGGACGGCTCAGTCGTCGGGATCGAGCGTCGGGACCCCGCCCACGCACTGCACCGAAAGTTCGTACTCGCCGCTCGGGCCGACGAACGTCACGTCCGCGTCGTCGTCCGGGCCACGATCGACGTCGTCGACCCGGTAGCCCGGTCGCGCGCTCCAGGAGACCAGGTAGACCCCGTCGGGCCGGCACTCGGCCACCGCGCTGCCGCCCAGCGTCGAGAAGGCGCGCCGGTCGCCCGCATCCCCGCTCGGGTCGGCCGGCACCGGGCTGGACGGCGACCCGCTCGGGCCGGTGCCGGTCGTCGTGCTGTCGGGTGCCGGAGCGCCGGTCGGCACGCTGCCGGGCGTACCGGTACCGGCCGACGCCGGCTCGGCGAGCGCCCTGGCTATCTCCTCCTGGCTACGGACCCCACCGGGCGTACCGGTGAGGCTCTCACCGACCAATCGGATCGCGGCTAGCCCGATCAGCGTGGCGACGACCGCGGTGGCCAGCCATCCGACCACGGCGAGGAAGGTTCGACGACCCATCACCCGACTATCCCCGACCGGCGGTTGGGCTGACCTTCGGGCAACGCTAAGAAAGGGTTAACGAGGCCGGCCGGTGACGAGAGCCGGAGATACTCTGCCTGCTGTGGCCCGCCTGCTGTTGATCGAGGACGATCTCACCATCCGCGCCCCGCTGGTGCGGGCGCTGCGCGAGCGGGGGCACGCCGTGGCTGCCGCCTCCACCGCGATGACCGGGCTGCGCGACGCCCTCGACGACCGCCCCGATCTCGTCGTGCTCGACCTCGGGCTGCCCGACCTGGACGGTCGCGAACTGCTGCGGATGCTGCGGGCCGTCAGCGCCGTACCGGTCATCGTGGCCACCGCCCGCGACGACGAGCGGGAGATCGTCCGGGTGCTCGACGCGGGGGCCGACGACTACGTGGTCAAACCGTTCACCGCCGCCCAACTCGACGCGCGGGTACGTGCGGTGCTCCGTCGCGGGCCCGGCGGTCAGCCGGAGGATCCGACGGTGGTGGTCGGTGGCCTGCGGATCGACCCCCGCTCCCGGCAGGTCGACCTGGACGGCGAGCCGGTCGAGTTGACCCCGCGTGAGTTCGACCTGTTGCGCCATCTGGCCACCCGCGTCGGTGAGGTGGTGACCAAACGGGAGTTGCTGACCGAGGTGTGGCAGATCCCGTACGGCGGGGCGGACAAGACCGTCGACGTGCACCTGTCCTGGCTGCGCCGCAAGCTCGGCGAGAGCGCCCAGCGCCCGCGCTACCTGCACACCGTACGCGGGGTCGGGGTGCGCCTGGTCACCCCGGAGGTCGACGGGTGAGGGCCCGCCTGGCGCTGCTGGTCGCCGCGGTGAGCGTCCTCATCGTGATCGCCTTCCTGGTGCCGCTGGCGTTGCTGCTGCGCACCGCCGCCGAGGATCGGGCGACGGTGCGGGCCACCGCCGACGCACAGAGCCTCGCCCCCGTGGTGGGCACCGCCGACCCGGAGACCGTGCGGCTTACCGTCGAACAGCTCGCCGCCGAATCGGCCCGGCCGGTCAGCGTGTTCCTGCCGGACGGCACGGTGCTTGGCTCGAACGCCACCCGCACCCCGGCGGTGGAGCTGGCCGGGCGCGGACAGAGCCTCACCGCCGAGACGGCCGACGGCCGGGAGGTGGTCATCGCGGTGCAGGGCCGCACGGACGGCACCACCGTGATCCGCACCGTGGTGCCACGGGCGGAGATGACCGCCGGGGTGGGACGTGCCTGGCTGGTGCTGGCCCTGCTCGGAACGCTACTGGTGCTGATCGCCCTGGCCGTCGCCGACCGGCTGGCCCGCACGCTGGTCCGTCCGATCGGCGAGCTGTCGGAGGTCTCGCACCGGCTGGCCAACGCCGAACTTGGCGCGCGGGTGGAGCCGTCCGGGCCGGCGGAGCTACGCGAGGTGGGCGGCGCCCTCAACCACCTCGCCGGCCGGATCCAGGAGTTGCTGGTGCAGGAGCGGGAACAGGTGGCCGACCTGTCGCACCGGCTACGTACGCCGCTGACCGCCCTGCGTCTGGAGGCAGAGTCACTACGCGACCCGCAGGACGCCGCCCGGGTGATCGGCGCGGTGGACGGACTGGAGCGGGCGGTCACCGGTCTGATCCGGCAGGCCCGCTGGCGTGCTCCCACCGACGGCTCGGTGGTCGCCGACGCCGCGGCCACGGTGGCGGATCGGGTCGCCTTCTGGTCGGTGCTGGCGGAGGAGACCGGCCGTGCGGTCGACCTCGACCTGGCCCCCGGCCCGGTCCCGGTCGCCGTCGCGGCCGACGAGTTGGCCGCCGCGCTGGACGCCCTGCTCGGCAACGTCTTCGCGCACACCCCGGACGGCACCCCGTTCGCCGTCCGGCTCCGTGCCGTCGGCGACCAGGTGGTCCTGACGGTCGCCGACGAGGGCCCCGGCATCACGGCCGACTCGGTGCGCCGGGGTGCGAGCCAGGCCGGCTCGACCGGGCTCGGGCTGGACATCGCGCGCCGGGCGGCCCAGGCCAGCGGCGGCCGGCTGACGCTCGGCGAGCGTGCCGGCGGCGGTGCCGAGGTGACGCTCCGACTCGGTCCGGGCCGGTCCACGGGCTGAGCGAGACCGAGGCCAGCCGGCCGGATCGCCGCATCACCGGGTCAGGCCGACGTGCTGGCGGTGCTCGCGGTCGCCGCGTCTATGCGGGCCAGCAGTTCGTCGCAGGCGCGGATCCGGCCCGGCAGGTTGGTTGCCCGGTGCAGCTCGCGGGCAGCCCGGCCGTGTGAGGAAGCGGCGTGCCGGTCGCCCATCGCCAGAGCCGCCCGGGCGAGCACGAGCAGCGCATCGGCCTGCACCGCCCGGTATTCCGTGCGGCCGGCGGTCTCGCAGGCCGCACGCGCGGTCGCGTACGCCTGACCGGTCGCGTCGTCGTACAGCAGCGTCTCGCTCAGGCCGACCCCGGCCTGCGCCTCGTAGTAGCGGTAACCGTACCGACGGCTCAGCGCGAGCGCCTCGGTGAACCGCTCCTGCGCGTCGCTGACCGCCCGGGTGCCCAGCAGCGCGAACCCCAACGTGTTGAGGATTCCGGCCTCGGACCGGACATCGCGAAGCTCCCGGGCTATGCGGAGCGCGTCGACGGCCGTCTCCACCGCGGGGAACCACTCGCCGCGCTGACGGTACAGCTGGCTGAGCTCGTCCAGCACGGCCATCTGACCGTTGCGCGAACCGGTGGCACGGTAGTGCTCCAGGGCGGCGTCGAGGTGACCGCGGGCCGCGTCGAAGTCCTCCAACTGGCGTAACACCATGCCCAGGTTCGCGCGGTTCGCAATCGACGACGGGCGACGGGCTGCCCCCCGGTTGATGGCCAGCGCCGCCTCGAAGTAGCGCACTGCCTCGTGGAACTCGCCCCGCTCCTGGCACATCGTGCCGAGGTCGTTCAGCGTGACCGCGCGGATGTGGTCGAACCCCGGGCCGGTGCTGATCCGCAGCGTGCGCTGATAGAGCGCCTCCGCCTCGTCCAACCGGCCACGTTCGGCGTGTACCAGGCCGAGATTGTGCATCAGGTACGCCTCGCCGACCAGCCAACCGCTGCGCGCGGCCGCGGCCACGCCCCGTCCGTATGCCTCCCCCGCCGGTTCCGGGCGGCCGATCGCCCAGTACGCCTGCCCGATCGTCTGGTGCATGGCGGCCTGTGCGCGTTCGTCGCCGGCCGCCTCCGCCGCGGCGAGCCCGGCCTCTCCGCTGGCCAGCCACGCCACGGCGTCCCGGCGCACGAAGAAGTAGCCGCGCAGCTGATCGGCGAGCTGCCAGGCACGAGCCCGGTGCGGACCGGCGGCGGCCGCCTCGATCGCGGCGACCAGATTGTCGATCTCCTCGTTGAGCCATGCCATCGCTGCGTCGGTGTCCGGGAACGGCGATGGACCGAGCTCCACGTCGACCGGGAGCCGCACCATCTCCGCGTACACCAGCTGCATCGCGGCCACGGTCCGGGTCAGGTACCAGGTGAACAGCCGGCCGAGCGCGGCCGAGCGGTCCGCCGGGCTCTGCGCCTGCTCCGCGGACCGGGCCGCGTAGAGGCGCAGCAGGTCGTGGAAGCGATAGCGTCCGTTGCCGTCGGCCTGCAACAGGTGGTCGGCTGTCAGGGCGCTCAGCGCCCGTCGGACCGCCGGCTCGTCTGCCGGCACGAGGGCCGCCACCGCGGCCGCGGAGAAGGACGCGCCAGGGATGAGCGCGGCGGACCGGAACACCTCGGCCGGCAGCGGTTCCAGCTCCCGGTGGCCGAGCTCGAAGCTGGTCGTCACGGCCACGTCGCCGATGGCGAGCTGCGTCATCCGGGCCCGCTCGTCGGCGAAGCGGTCGAGCAGGTCACCCAGCGTACGGTCAGGGTGTACGGCCAGCCAGCTGGCGACCACCCGCAGCGCCACCGGTAGCCGTCCGCACGCCTCGACGAGCGCCTGCGCGTTCCCCCGGTCCGCCTGCACCCGAGACCGGCCGATCCGTGCCGCGAGCATGCCGAGCGCCTCGTCGATGCCGGGCACCGGTAGGTCCACCAACGACGCTCCATCCAACTCCGCACAGCGGTTGCGGCTGGTGACCAGCACCGCGCTGCCCCCCGGGCCGGGCAGCAGCCAGCGCACCTGAGCCGCGTTGCGGGCGTTGTCGAGGATCACCAGAACTCGGCGGTCGATCAGCACGCTGCGGTACAGCGCGGCCGCCTCGTCGACGTCGCCGGGGATGGCGCGTCCCTCGACGCCGAGTGCGCGCAGCAGTCGGGCGAGGGCGTACGGGACGTCGGCCGGTCGCTGGTCGGCCCCGCGCAGGTCCAGGTAGATCTGGCCGTCCGGGAAGTCGGACCGCACGGACCGGGCGACCTGCAGGGCCAGGCTCGTCTTGCCCACCCCGGCCATTCCGGAGATCACGCACACCACCATCGGCGGGGCGCCTCGGCCGTGCGGCGGGTATCGCAGGAGCCACTTCACCCGGTCCAGCTCGGCGTCGCGCCCGATGAAGTCGAGCGGCGGAGCGGGCGCCTGCCACGGCCGCGTCGGGCCGGCGGTGAGGTGCCCGCGCGGCACCCGCTGTCCGGTAAGAACGGACTGTCGGGCGTCGATCAGCTCGGTGCCGGGGTCAATGCCCAGCTCCTCGGTGAGTCGGCGGTGGACCTCGTCGTACGCATCGAGCGCGGCGGCCTGCTGTCCGGACTCGGCGAGCGCCACGACGAGCCGGGCATGCAGCGACTCGTGCCAGGGATGCTGGGCGGCCAGCCGGCGCAGCAGCGGCAGTACCTGCGACTGCCGGCGCAGGGTCTCGCCCAGCCGGGCCAGCCGGATGGTTGCCTCGACACGTTCGTCGGCCAGCGCGGTGACCAACGGATCGCCATCCAGCTCCGGCACATCCTCGGCGGCCTGGTCGCCACGCCACCGGTCCAGGGCGTCGTCCAGCAGGTCAAATGCGCGTTGCGGTTCGAGGCCGGGTCGACGGGCCTGGGCCAGCCGGGACCGGTACGCCACCAGGTCAAGTTGATCATCGTCGACACACAGGCGGTATCCGCCGGGCGCGAGCGTGAGCAGCGCCGGACGGTCCGGCTCGTTCCGCGACGTGAGTAGCCGCCGCAGGCGGCTGACGTGGGTCTGCACGACGTTCACCGCGGATGGTGGTGCGCCATCGCCCCACAGCAGAGCGATCAGCTCCTCGATACTCACCGGACGGTTCGGCGTGAGGGCGAGTCGCCCGAGGACGATCTGGTGACGGCCGGAGCCGAGCGGCACCCGCTCGCCCGCCCGCGTCGCGGTGAGCGGGCCGAGCACCGCGAGGCGTACCGGCCCGCTGGGCGCAGCGGCGCGGGGCGGCTGTCGGATGGCCAGCTTCTGCAGCTCGGCGCGGCGCCGCCGGCTCAGGTTGAGTGCGCCCGCGAGCGCCTGCACGGAGCTGGCTCGCGGATGGCTGCTGCGTCCCTGTTCCAGGTCGCGGACCGTGCCGACGCCGACGCCAGCCCGCACGGCCAACTCCTGCTGGGTGAGGCCGCGCTCTACGCGTGCGTCGCGCAGCAGCCGGCCGAGATCGAGCTCCCCGTGTCCATCCATGTGCGACCGATACCGCCTCCGCTAGGTCGAATGGTGAGCCTAGTACGGATCCGGTACGGGAGTTGGCCCTCCAGCCGATCGACAGCCCCGGTTGGCAGGCTCTCGGTAAAGCGGTGCCGAGCTGGCCCCGCAGACATCACGGGAGGACCTTTGAGGATGCACGACAGATACCGCGTCGGCCGAGCCCGACGGCTGGCCGCCGGGCTCGCACTGCCCCTGGCGCTGCTCGTCGCCGGCCCGGCCCTGTCCGCGCCGGTGCTGGCGGCACCGCCGGCGGTGCCTGACGCGGCGGAGCCGGCCTCGCCCGGTAACCCGCCACTGCCGTTCTACCCGGACCTGCCCCCACTGCCGAACCGGACCTTCCTCGCGGTGGACACCACGCCGACGCCGTGCGACAACAACGGCGCCGACCGGAACATGTCCCGGTCACAGGCGCTCACCCGCGCCCGTAGCTGGTTGACCGTCGGAATCCCATACAGCCAGGTGCGCTGCTACAGCAACCAGTACGGTGACTACCGCACCGACTGCTCCGGCTTCGTCGCGATGGCGTGGGGCCTGGGCGGTTCGGGCAGCGCGTTCTGGACCGGCAACCTGATGGACCGCGCCTACACGATCTCCCGTGGCTCCCTGAAGCCGGGCGACGCGCTGCTGCGGCACACGGGTGACCCGAGCGAGAACCACGTGGCGCTGTTCGTCAAGTGGGCGGACTCGGCGCACACCCAGCCGGTGGTGATCGAGCAGACGGGCAGCCGGGACACCGTGCAGCGCACCTGGACGCAGTCGTACGCCGGGCTCTACACCCCGATCCGGTACGACAACATCGTCGAGGACGATCGTCCGGCTGCGCCGTCGCTCGGGTACGACATGGGTGACGGGACGATGCGGATCTACCGCTGGACCTCCGACGGCAACTCGTTCAACCGCGCCAACGACTACAACTCCGGAAGCTTCTCCCTCGACA
>NZ_JAGPXT010000025.1 GCF_018070465.1 Micromonospora sp. C95 | reverse complement strand
GGGGGGGGGGGGTGGGTGGGTGGGTTAGCGGCGGAGGATGTGGGTGAGGGTGGTGGCGGCGTGGTCGACTTGGGTGTCGGTGACGTCCAGGTGGGTGACCAGGCGGGCGGTGTGGGGGCCGAGCACCGAGATCAGTACGCCCTCGGCGCGGGCGGCGGCGGCCAGCGTGGGTGCGTCCAGCGGAGCCTTGGTCAGGTCCAGCGGAACGATGTTGGTGCGTACCGTGGTGGCCAGCACCCCGAACGGAGCGACCGCCTCCGCCAGTCGGGCCGCCTTCGCGTGATCCTCGCCGAGCCGGTCGACATGGTGGGCCAGCGCGTGCCGGCCGGCGGCGGCCAGGATGCCGGCCTGACGCATCCCACCGCCCATCCGCTTGCGGATCACCCGGCCCCGCTCGATCAGGTCGGCGGCGCCCACGACAAGTGAGCCGACCGGCGCGCCGAGCCCCTTGGACAGGCAGACCGACAGGGTGTCGAACAACGCACCGTAGGTGGCCAGTGGCACCCCGTCGGCGACGTGGGCGTGCCAGATCCGGGCACCGTCGCAGTGCAGCGCCAACTGCCCGGCGTCGGCGACCCGGCGCAGCTCGCGCAGCGTGTCGAGGGGAATCACCCCGCCGCCGCCACGGTTGTGGGTCTGCTCCACCGCGATCGCCCGGGTCGGCACCGCCCAGTAGCCGTCGGGACGCACCATGGCGGCCACCACATCCGCGTCGACCTGGGCGCCCACCGGCGGCCAGGTCCGCGAGGTGACCCCACCGTACGCGGCGGCCGCCCCCATCTCGTACGTGACCACGTGCGCGTCGGCGTCGCAGAGCAGCTCCGCGCCGGGCGATACCAGCAGTTGCAGGGCGATCTGGTTGGCCATCGAGCCGCTCGGGCAGAACAACGCCGCCTCGTGCCCGAACATCGCGGCGACCTCGGCCTCCAGGGCGTTGACCGTCCGATCCTCGCCGTAGACGTCGTCACCCACCTCGGCACCGGCCATGGCCTGCCGCATCGCGGCGGTGGGCCGGGTCACCGTGTCCGAACGCAGGTCGATCAGATCAGGCACCGTAGTCCTTTCGGCCGCCGACTGCGGGGCTCGCAAGCTCAGCCACGGAGCATCTCCGCGACGAGGAAGGCCAGCTCCAGCGACTGTTGGGTGTTCAGCCGGGGGTCGCAGGCGGTCTCGTAGCGGTCGGGCAGGTCGAGGTCGGCGATGCCCTGGGCACCGCCGAGGCACTCGGTGACGTCCTCGCCGGTCAGCTCGACGTGCAGACCGCCCGGGTGGGTGTCCAGGCCACGGTGCACCTCGAAGTAGCCCAGCACCTCGTCGACGATCCGGTCGAAGTGGCGCGTCTTGTAGCCGTTCGACGACTCGTGGGTGTTGCCGTGCATCGGGTCGCACTGCCACACCACCTTGGCGCCGGCGGCCGTCACCTTCGCCACGATCGGCGGCAGCGCGTCCCGGACCTTGTGGTTGCCCATCCGGCTGATCAGGGTGAGCCGGCCGGGGACGTTGTCCGGGTTCAGCTTCTCGCAGAGCTCGATCGCCTCGTCCGGAGTGGTGGTCGGGCCGAGCTTGACCCCGATCGGGTTGGCGATGCGGGAGATGAAGTCGATGTGCGCGCCGTCGATCTGCCGGGTGCGCTCACCGATCCACAGGAAGTGCCCGGAGAGCCCGTACGGGCGGCCACCGGAGACCCGGGTCAACGCCCGGTCGTACTCCAGCGCGAGAGCCTCGTGCGAGCAGTACAGGGTGACCGTGCGCAACGCCTCGTCGTCGGTCATCCCGCAGGCGCGGATGAACGCCAGGGCCCGGTCGATCTCCCGGGCGATCGCCTCGTATCGCTCGCCGGCCGGGGAGTTACGCACGAAGCCCTTGTTCCAGTCGTGCACCGCGTGCAGGTCGGCCAGGCCGCCGGCCAGGTAGGCACGCAACATGTTCATCGCCGCGGCCGAGTTCGCGTACGCCCTGATCATGCGCTGCGGGTCGGCGACCCGCGCCTCCGGTGTGGTCTCCAGCGAGTTGATCATGTCGCCGCGGTAGGCCGGCAGGCCCCGCGCGTCGGTCGGCAGCGACCGGGGCTTGGTGTACTGCCCGGCCACCCGGGCCACCTTCACCACCGGCAACGACGCGCCGTAGGTCAGCACGATCGCCATCTGCAGCAGGGTGCGGGCGTTGGCCAGCAGGTGGCTCTCGGTGTTGTCGGCGAAGGTCTCCGCGCAGTCACCGCCCTGGAGCAGGAACGCCTTGCCCTCGCAGACCAGCGCCAGGCGCTGACGCAACTGATCGACCTCGTACGGGGCGACCACCGACGGCACGGTGTCGAGCACCTTGCAGACCTCGGCGACCTGGGCCGCGTCGGGCCACGGTGGGGTCTGGGCGCGCGGCAGATCCCGCCAACGGTCCAGGCCGAAAGCCTCGTCCTCGGCGGAGTCGACGGTCGGGCGGCTGGTCTGCAACACCGGGCTGCCCACGGCGGGATGACTCAACTGATGCCACTCATGGCGCATGGCATTCAGCGTACGGCGACCAGCCGGGTGGGCGACCGGCGAGGGGCCGGGTTCCGGCAGATGGACGACCCTCGACGGTGGCGCAGGTCAGGGTGTGGGTGCCGGGGCGGGGCTGTGCCCGCCGGGCCGCTCGTCGGAGATGCACCAGTCGAGTCCGTCGCGGGTGACGGTGAACAGCAGCGGGCGGGTGGCCTTCTTCTTGCCGACGGTCACCGTGACCGCGGTGCTGACCTCCTGCCCGGACGGGCCGGGTCGGATGTCGGTGATCTCGGACTTCGACACCTCGAAGTGGTCGGCGAAGTCACCGTTCGGCTCGGTGGCGGCGGCGTCGAATGCCTCGTGCAGCACCGCGCAGAGCTGGCTGCGACCGGCCGCCACGTCCTTGGCGACCATCGCGTCCAGGTACGCCTGGACCCGCTCGCGGGACTTCAGCATGGCCTCCTCGGCCGGCGCCCGTCCGGATTGCTCCGCCTCGGGCTCACCGCCGACGAGCCCACAGCCGACCAGCGCGAACGTTCCGGTTGCGAGCAGCGCCGCGGTGGCGGCCGACCGCCGGTACGGATACCGCATCGCTGCCTCCCTCGACGCCGGACATCGACACGCGGTTGATCGGCGAGTCTGCCACACCTGCCCCTCGCGCGGGGCAGGGCCCCCGGTCATCGCCTCGGCGGCGGAGGGCCCTTGTCGACCAGCGCGATGCTCTACCGCAGGCGGGCACGCCGGACGGGGAGGGGCCGGTGCGGGGCCCCTCCCCGTCGTGTGGGTGGTGCGTCGACCGTCGGCTCAGCCGAGGCCGCCCTTGATGGCGCCGATCAGCTCGCCGTTGCTGGTGTCACCGGAGAGCTCCCAGAAGAAGGCGCCACCGAGGCCCTGGTTCTTGGCGTACGTCATCTTGCCGCCGATGGTCGACGGGGTGTCGTAGCTCCACCAGTTGCTGCCGCACTTGGCGTACGCCGTGCCGCCGACGGTGCCGGTGGCCGGGCAGGTGTTCTTGAGTACCTTGTAGTCCTCGATGCCCTGCTCGTAGGTGCCGGGCGCCGGCCCCGTGGCGGTGCCGCCCGGCGTGGACTGGGAGACCCCGGTCCAGCCCCGGCCGTAGAAGCCGATGCCGAGCAGCAGCTTGTTGGCCGGGATGCCCTTGCTCTTGAGCTTCTGGATCGCCGCGTCGGACCAGAAGCCCTGCTGCGGGATGCCCGAGTACGAGTACAGCGGCGAGTGCGGGGCGGTGGGGCCCTGCGGGGCGAAGGCGCCGAAGTAGTCGTACGTCATCGGCATGATCCAGTTGAGGTGCGTGGCGGCACCGGCGTAGTCGGTCGCGTCGATCTTGCCGCCGTTGCTGCCGTCGGCGGTGATCGCGGCGGTGACCAGGTTGTTCGAGCCGAACCGGCTACGCAGTGCGCTGGCCACGTTCTTGAACGCGTTCGGGCCGCTGGCGTCACAGGTCAGCCCGCAGGCGTTCGGGTACTCCCAGTCGATGTCGATGCCGTCGAAGACGTCCGCCCAGCGCGGGTCCTCGACCAGGTTGTAGCAGCTCTCGGCGAAGGCGGCCGGGTTCTGCGCGGCCTGGGTGAAGCCGCCGGACCAGGTCCAGCCACCGAACGACCAGATCACCTTAAGGTGCGGGTACATCTTCTTGAGCTTGCGCAGCTGGTTGAAGCTGCCGCGCAGCGGCTGGTCCCAGGTGTCGGCGACGCCGTCGACGCTCTCCGCCGCGGTGTACGCCTTCTCGTAGTCGGCGTAGCTGTCCCCGATGGTGCACCGGCCGCCCGTGGTGTTGCCGAAGGCGTAGAGGATGTGGGTCAGCTTCGCGGCCGAGCCGCTGGTGTGGATGTTCCGCACGTGGTAGTTGCGGGCGTAGACGCCCCACTGGGCGAAGTAGCCGACCACCTTCCGCGCGCCCGGGTTCGGCGGCGTGGTGGTCGGTGGCGTCGTCGTCGGAGGCGTGGTGGTGGGCGGCGTGGTCGTGGGCGGGGTCGTGGTGGGCGGTGCGGTGGTGGTCGGCGGCGTGCTGCCGCCGCCGCACGACGCGCCGTTGATCGTGCAGTTCAGCGGCGCCCGGTACCCGCCGGTGCCGTTGTAGCCCCAGCTGAAGGAGGCGCCCGGGGCCAGCGCGCCGGCCCAGCTCTTCTTGACCGCCACATAGCGGTTGCCGTTGCGGGTGACGTCGGCGTCCCAGAAGCTGCCGATGCTGGTGCCCGACGGCAGCTCGAACTCGATACGCCAGGTGCTGACGCTGGCGTCCGACCCGTTGGTGATGGTGACCCGCGTTTCGTGACCGGTCCCCCAGTCCGACACCCGGGTGAACGAGGCGGTCACGCTTCCGGCGCCGAACGCCGAGGCCATCGGGACCGTGGCGACGGTCACCGCGACCACGGCGCCGACCCAGAGGGCCCGGCGAAGCGATCTCTTCATGTGGCGTCTCCAAACAGTTAGGAAACTTTCCAAAATGATGAGGAGACGCTACTCACACGCCACCACTTCGTCAAGATGTCGATGTATCGATTGGGCGAGGAGGCCAGATGCGACCCCCTCCGGCATCACCGCCGGTCAAGGGCCGGGTACCGATCGGTAACTTCACCGGCACCCGCATCGCCCGCGCTCATCGGCCCGGCGCTAGCCTCGGAGGCATGACCGTCTTCGACATTCCGATGGGCGCCCTCGCCGGTGGTCCGGCCGACCTCGCGCAGTACCGCGGCCGCGCGCTGCTGATCGTCAACGTTGCCTCCCGCTGCGGTCTCACCCCGCAGTACGCGGGCCTGCAGGCCCTCCAGGACGAGTACGCCGACCGGGGACTGACCGTGCTCGGCGTGCCGTGCAACCAGTTCGCCGGCCAGGAACCGGGCAGTGCGGCGGAGATCAGCGAGTTCTGCCAGGTCAACTACGGTGTCACCTTCCCGATCACGGAGAAGGTCGACGTCAACGGTGCCGACCGCCACCCCCTGTACGCGGCCCTGGTGGACACCGCCGACGCCGACGGGCACACCGGCGACGTCCGCTGGAACTTCGAGAAGTTCCTCGTCGCCCCCGACGGTTCCGTCGCCGCCCGTTTCGCCCCCACCGTCACCCCCGACGACCCCACCCTCCGCACCACCCTCGAAAAAACCCTCCCCGCCTAACCACCCCCACCCCCACCCCCACCCCCACTCGTCGATCTTGCAGTTGTGGCCACCTTTTTCT
Organism: Micromonospora sp. C95; assembly: GCF_018070465.1. GTDB lineage: Bacteria > Actinomycetota > Actinomycetes > Mycobacteriales > Micromonosporaceae > Micromonospora. The sequence continues at coordinate 73,595 of NZ_JAGPXT010000025.1, read as the reverse complement.
GGCTTTCGCACACTTTTGGAGCGACAGAAACTGCATGATCGACGAGCCGGTGGGGGAACGGCGGAGCGAGGGAAGGTTCGGGGCAGGCCAGCTCGGTGAGGGGTGTGGTATGGCGACGGTGGGGTTGATCGGCAGCGGGCACATCGGAGGGACGGTGGCGCGCTTGGCCGTCAACGCCGGGTACGAGGTGGTGTTGAGCAACTCACGCGGGCCGGAGACTCTGACCGACCTCGTCGACGAGCTGGGGGCGCAGGCGAGCGCCGGCACCGTGGAGGCGGCAGCCCGCGCCGGTGACCTGGCGGTGGTCACCATTCCGCTCAGGTCGTACCGGTCCGTGCCGGCCGAGCCGCTGGCCGGCAAGGTCGTCATCGATACCAACAACTACTACCCGCAGCGGGACGGCCAGATCCCCGAGCTGGACGAGGGCGCCGTCACCAGCAGCGAGCTGCTGCAACGCCACCTGCCTCAGTCCCACGTGGTGAAGGCGTTCAACAACATCTTCTTCAAGCACCTGCTCACCCTGGCCCGGCCCGGCGACACCGCCGACCGCAGCGCGCTGCCGATCGCCGGCGACGACCCCGGGGCCAAGGCCATCGTGACCGACTTCCTGGACCGGATCGGCTACGACACGGTGGACGCGGGCACGCTCGCCGACAGCTGGCGCTTCCAGCCGGACACCCCGGCCTACGGCGTCATCTACTCCGCCGACCCGGCGAACCGGGAACGGGAGACGCCGGCCGGCGCGGGCGTGCTGCGCGCCGCCCTCGCCGACGCCGGCTGACCCGGCCGCACTCCGACACCCGGCGTCGTCTCCGGCTGTGCGTGCCGGGCAACCCGCCCGGCCATGGGCCGTGAAAGGCGGGGCGGTTCCGGGTCGAGGGAGGCAGCGGCGGAGGCGGGTCCAGGTGGCGTCGGACAGCCGGGCACCGCCGCCACGAGGTCGCCGCCGGGATCCCACCCGCACCCCCGAGTAACCATTCCGGCGTGGTCGAGATTCGTCAGTTTCCGGTTCCGCCGTTCTCCGGAATCAGGCGCAGTCGGGTCGTGTAGATCCCATGGAGATTCCGTCTCGGTCCCATGGAGATTCCATGTAGATTCCGTGAATTATCACGCCGGCCAGACATGACGGGCACGAGACGAGCCGCCAGACCGAGGCGCGGAACACACCGAGGAACGATGTGCCGCCAACGAAGAAAACGGCACGACCGGCCTCGGCGGACGGCAGGAGCCAACACAGGCGAAGAACCCATTCGGATTGCCATGGCGGCAAAGCGTGATCATTCCGGTGTCGATATGGACCAGCACGTCCGGAGTGTCAGGCGCCGGAGGGCGCCTCAGCCACTCGGTCCTCAGTACCACAATTCCACGCCGGTCGCCAATGTCCATCCGGAACAACATCGGCCATCATCACTGGCCTCTCATGTAACGAGGCGCCAACTGACCGGGCCACGGGGTTGCCGTTCACAGAAAACTCTCGGGTAGGGTCGAGGCTCGCTCACCTGGGCTGTCCTGATTTCGGCAGGCCCACGGCAGGACAGATTGTCGATCAGATTCGCGCCTGCGTACGTCGCCTGAGAAAGGCGTCGTGCCGTATGCCCCATGGATGGAGACCGTGTCCGCACTCAGAGTGAAATCCCTATACAAGGTCTACGGGAACCGCGCCGACAAGGCGATGGAGATTCTCCGGAACAGCCCGGACGGGGACGAGAAGCTGGCCGGGCTACGGGTCACGACCGCGGTCGTCGACGCGAACTTCGAGGTCCGACGCGGCGAGATCTTCGTGGTGATGGGTCTGTCCGGCTCGGGGAAGTCCACCCTGATCCGGATGCTCAACGGGCTGCTGTCCCCCACCCACGGCACGGTCGAGATCGACGGGGTCGACATCACCAAGCTCAAGCCGGCCGCGCTGCGCAAGCTGCGCCGCGAGAAGATCAGCATGGTCTTCCAGCACTTCGCGCTCCAGCCGCACCGGTCGGTGTTGGACAACGCCGGCTACGCGCTGGAGGTGGCGGGCCTGCCACGCGCCGAGCGCCGGGAGAAGGCACTGCAGGCGCTCCGGATGGTCGGCCTCGACGGCTCGGCGGACAAGCTGCCGCAGGAGCTCTCCGGCGGCATGCGCCAGCGGGTCGGTCTGGCCCGCGCGCTCGCTGCCGGCACTGACATCATGCTCATGGACGAGGCGTTCTCCGCGCTCGATCCGCTGATCCGCCGCGAGGTGCAGGACCAACTGATCGAGCTACAGGCCGAACTCGGCAAGACGATCGTGTTCATCACGCACGACCTCAACGAGGCGATGCGCCTCGGCGACCGCATCGCGGTCATGCGGGCCGGTCGGATCGTCCAGATCGGCACTGCCGAGGAGATCCTCACCGACCCGTCAAACGACTACGTCGCCCAGTTCGTCGCCGATGTCGACCGGACCAGGATCCTCACCGCGTCCGCGGTCATGGAGCGACCGCTCGGCGTCGTGGACGTCGACTCCGGTCCACGGGTGGCCGCCCGGGTGCTGCGCGAGACCCAGACGTCAGCCGTCTACGTGACCGGCCGCGACAAGCGGTACCTGGGCACCGTGACCGCGGACGCCGCCGCCCAGGCCGTCCGGGACGGACGAAAGAACCTCCAGGAGATCGTCTCGACCGACCACGTCCGCACGGTAGAGGACACGACGCCGGTGGCCGACATCTTCGCCGCCGCCGCCCAGAGCCCGGCGCCGGTCGCCGTGGTCGACCCGGCCGGGCGGCTCGCCGGCGTGATTCCGCGGGTCACCCTGCTGAGCGCCCTGGGCAGCCTCAGCGCCGACACCGGCGAGACCACCGCCACACCCGAGCCTGCCGACGAAGCCGGCACGGCACCGACCGCCGATCCGACCCGGGCTGTCGGAGCGGCCGGCACCGCACCGACCGAGAACGGCAACGCGACAGCGGAGGTGCCGGCCCAGGTGGTTGCCGAACCATCGGTCCGCCTGACGGGAGGGTCCGCATGAACAGCGCCGACCTGCTGCCGTACGTCCGGTTCGGCGACGCGTTCCAGGCCGGCGTCGACTGGTCTCGGGAGCACCTCTCCACCCTCTTCGAGGGCATCGCCGCCACCGTCGAGTCGCTTGTCGAGCCGCTGGTGGACCTGCTGACCGCGCCCCCGGCGATCGTCATGGTGCTGATCTTCGCCGGCCTCGGCTGGTGGCTGCGGGGCTGGAAGTTCGGCCTGGGTACCGCGCTCGGGCTCGGCCTGGTCGCCGGGATGCCGATCTGGGACCAGACCATGAGCACACTGGCGCTGGTCCTGGTGGCCAGCGGAATCGCCCTGTTGCTCGCCGTACCCCTGGGCATCGTCATCTCGGAGAGCCGCCGTGCCTCGGCAGTCGTCCGGCCGGTGCTCGACCTGATGCAGACGATGCCCGCGTTCGTCTACCTGATCCCGGCCATCTTCTTCTTCGGCGTCGGCGTCGTGCCCGGCACGCTGGCCACCGTGGTGTTCAGCATGCCGCCCGGGGTACGCCTGACCGAGTTGGGCCTGCGCCAGGTCGACCGCGAGGTCGTCGAGGCCGGCGAGGCGTTCGGCGCCTCGCCGTGGAAGATCCTGCTGCGGACCAAGCTGCCCCTGGCCCTGCCCACCATCATGACCGGCGTCAACCAGGTCATCATGCTGGCGCTGTCGATGGTGGTCATCGCCGGGATGGTCGGTGCCGGCGGTCTCGGTGAGGTGATCACGACGGCACTCTTCCGGGCCCAGGTCGGCGCGGGCTTCGAGGGCGGCATCGCCGTGGTGATCCTGGCGGTGGTGCTCGACCGCCTCACCGACTCGATAGGCGCGCGTACCGCCTCGGCGAAGGCGCAACGCGCCATGCAACAGGCCTGACCCTCCGTCCTGACCCACGCGGGGAAGTCACCGTGGCCGGCGCCCTGCCTCGCTACCGCGAGTTCCGCCGGTTGATCGCAACAAGGGAAGGAAACTCCACATGTGGAGCAGTAAATTGGTGCGCCGGGTCGCGCTGGCGGCCACCGCCGCCCTGGCGCTGACCGGCGTCGCCGCCTGCGGCGACGACGGCGACTCCGGCAACTCCGCCGGCGACAACAAGCAGATCACCATCGGCTACATGGCCTGGGACGAAGCCATCGCCGCCTCCTACCTCTGGAAGAACCTGCTGGAGGAGAAGGGCTACGACGTCGAGGTCCAGAACGTCGAGGCGGGGGTCGTCTACCAGGGTCTGTCGACGGGGGACATCGACCTCTTCCTCGACAGCTGGCTGCCGCAGACGCACGCCGACTACATGGAGCGGTACGGCGACAAGATCGAGAAGATCGGCGTCTGGTACGACAACGCCAGCCTGAGCATCGCCGTCCCGGAGTACGTCAGCGATGTCAACTCGCTTGAGGATCTGGCCGGCAACGCCGACATGTTCAACGGCGAGATCATCGGCATCGAGGCTGGCGCCGGCCTGACCGCCGCCACCCAGGACAAGGTCATCCCGGAGTACGGCCTGACCGACAAGCTCACCCTGCGGACGTCGTCGACGCCGGCGATGCTGGCCGCGCTGGACGGCGCGATCAAGGACCAGAAGCCGATCGTGGTGACCCTCTGGCACCCGCACTGGGCCTACGCGAACTACCCGCTGAAGGACCTGGCGGACCCGAAGGGCACGCTCGGCGGGGCCGAGGAGATCACCACGCTGGCCCGTGAGGGCTTCGGCGCGGATTTCCCCGAGGTCACCGAGATGCTGAAGAAGTTCAAGATGGACGACCAGCAGCTCGGCTCGCTCGAGGACCTGATGTTCAACGTGCACAAGGACGACGAGGAGAAGGCCGTCGAGGAGTGGCTGAAGGCCAACCCGGACTACGCCGCGACGGTGGACGTAGCCACCTCCTGATTCGGCCCTGAGCGATCAGCCGCCGGTGGCGGGGCATGTCGGCCCCGGCACCGGCGGTTGATCTATTTCTCGGCCGCCATTCCTTTCTCGGCCGCCACGCCGCCGGAGTCCCGTACCGACCGGACGCCGGCGCGTCGGGCCCGCCACTCGGGGGCCAGCACCGACCAGACCTCCAGGTCGATCCGGCCGTCCGGGCCGGGCAACACCTCGCGCAGTACGCCGTCACGCCGCAGGCCGAGCCGGCGGGCCACCGCGATGCTGCGCGCGTTGCCGGCGTTGGTGCGCCACTCGACCCGGTGCAGCCCGCGCTCGACGAGCACCCAGTCGATGAGCGTTTCGACAGCTCTGGTCACCAGACCCCGGCCCTCGGCGGCCGGTTCCAGCCAGCAACCCGCCTCGCACACCCCGGACGCCGCGTTTAGCGACACCAGCAGCACCCCGCCGACAAGCGTGCCGCCGGACCAGATGCCCCAGATGCCGCCGTCGTCGCGGGCCCACCGGTCGGCGTAGCGCTGGAGCACGTGCCGCGCCCCGTCGAGGTCGGTGGCCACGAAGGACGGCGACACCCACGGCGCGATGTGCTGCCGGGCCCGGTCCAGGTTGGCCAGGAACTCCTCGGCGTGCCACGGGTTCAGCGGCCGCAGCTCGGCGTCCTCACCCAACGCCATGGCGAACATCAGAGCCCTCCGCCCCGCCGCATCGCGGGCATCGATGTGGAACGGAAGCCGAGTTCCCGGTAGAGCGGTTCGCCCTCCGGGCTGGCCTTCAGATCCACCGTGCGCACGCCGCGCCCGGCGAACCAGTCGAGCAGCGCACCCAGGCAGGCCCGCGAGAAACCCCGACGGCGGTACGCCGGATCGGTCGCCACGTTGAACACGTACCCCGACCGGCCGCTCGGGTCCACCGGCCCGCCGAGCCGCAGGTCGACCACGCCGACCGCGCAGGCGGCGAGCATTCCGGGTCGGCCCGGCGCATCCACCACGTAGGCGGCGAGGTCGGCCGCCGGGTCCGGCAACTGCTGCCGGAGCGTACGCAGGGCGGTGTGCTGCCACTCGCCGGGCTCCGGCGGTGCGTCGCTCAGCGCACCCAACATGACCGCCCGCAACCGGACCAGTTCCCGGGCGTCGTCCACGTTCGCCCGCCGCACGTCGCTCACCGGCAGAGACTAGCCGCCTTCGCGTCTCGGCCCCGACCGGCCGTCTCCCTACCGCCCGCTGCCGGTCGATGGATCCGTCCACCGTCCGGATCATTGCGGGCTCCGCACCGATCGAGTCGGCGGCACAGGTGGGAACGCGCGGGGCGGGTCCCAACCGAGGCGGCAGGGTCAGATCGGGCGGCGGCCGGCGAAGCCGCAGTCGGCGCGGTGGTACCAGCGCACGTCGGTGTCGCCTTCCAGCCAGCACCAGAGCACCTGTCGGCCCGCACGTTCACCGGGGAAGTCGAGCAGCACCGGTGCCACGCTCTTGACCTCGATGCCGTGCTGCTGGATCTCGTCGAGGACCGCGTGCAACCGGGCCTCAAGGCCCTTGACCTCGGCCCGACCACCGAGTGCGCTGAGCCCGTGGCCGGCCAGGTCGGCCTGCAACTCGGCCAGGTCGGCCCGGACCCGGATCAGTTCCTCGATCCGGGGATGCAGGGTGGCCACCAGGTGCCGGGCCTGAGCGAGAGTGAACACCGCGACAGTATGCGCCACCCCGCTCACCGGAACGACCCGGCACCGCTGAACAGACCGCCGCTGTGTCCGCGCCCGCTACCGTCCCGAGAGCCTGCCGACCACCTGTCACCGCGCGAGACGCCGCAACTCGTACCCTCAACCCGACCGGGACACCGCGACTTACCGCAACCCGCGCCGCCAGCCCGGGCAAGGCGGGCCCCGGGGCGGGGGGCCGGTAGGGGGTGGGTTACTCGGCCTGGGTGGCTAGTTCGCGGGCGCGGTCGCGGGCCGCCTCCAGGGCGGCCAGCAATGCGGCGCGTACGCCGTGGTTCTCCAGTTCGCGGATGGCGGAGATGGTGGTGCCGGCGGGCGAGGTGACCGCCTCGCGCAGCTTCACCGGGTGCTCGCCGGAGTCGCGCAGCATCACCGCGGACCCGATCGCCGTCTGCACGATCAGGTCGTGCGCCACCTGGCGGGGCAGGCCCAGCAGGATGCCGGCGTCGGTCATCGCCTCGACCAGCAGGTAGAAGTAGGCCGGGCCGGAACCGGACAGGGCGGTCACCGCGTCCTGCTGGGTTTCCGGCACCCGGATGGTCGCGCCCAGCGGCTTGAACATCTCCTCGGCCAGCGCCAGGTGCTCACCGGTGGCGTGCGCGCCGGCCGAGATGGCGGTCATCGCCTGGTCCACCAAAGCAGGGGTGTTGGTCATCACCCGCACCACCGGGGTGCCCTCGGGCAGCCGGCGGCTGAAGAAGCTGCTCGGCAGGCCGGCGCAGAGCGAGACCAACAGCTTGCCGGGGGGCACCTTCGGCCCGATCTCGTCCAGCAGCGCGGCGGCGTCCTGCGGCTTCACCGAGACGGCCAGCACCTCGGCCTCGTCCACCGCGGTGAGGTTGTCCACCACCCGTACGCCGTAGCGGGCGGCCAGTTCCTCGGCGCGGGCCGGGCGGCGGGCGGTGGCCAGCAGGCGGTCCGCCGGCCAGCCGGATCGCAGCAGCCCGGAGAGGACCAACTCACCGATCTTGCCCGCGCCGATCACCGCGACGGTGTGCACCCCGGCTGACACCTGGCGTACCCCCTTCGTGGGCCGGCGTCGCGGCGGGCCCGACGGCCCGGCCGCGACGCCGGAGAGACGATCAGCTACCGAAGAAGACCTCGGCCTCGGCGTACCGCTCCAGCGGCACGGTCTTCAGCTCGGCGGTGGCGTCGGCGAGCGGGACGCGGACGATGTTCGTGCTCTGCATCGCGACCATCTTGCCCCAGTCGCCCTCGTGAGCGGCGTCGATGGCCTGCAGGCCCAGCCGGGTGGCGAGCACCCGGTCGAACGCGGTGGGGGTGCCGCCGCGCTGGATGTGGCCGAGCACCACCGTGCGGGCCTCCTTGCCGGTCTTGGCCTCCAACTGCTCGGCCAGCCACTGGCCGATGCCACCGAGCCGCACGTGCCCGAACGCGTCCAGCTCCTGGTTCTGCAGGACCATCTGGCCCTCGAGCGGCTGGGCGCCCTCGGCGACCACGACGATCGGGGCGTACTGGTGCTGGAAGCGCTTCTCGACGTAGCCGGCGACCTGCTCGACGTCGAAGTTCCGCTCGGGGAGCAGGATCACGTTCGCGCCGCCGGCCAGGCCGGCGTGCAGGGCGATCCAGCCAGCGTGCCGGCCCATCACCTCGACCACCAGGGTGCGGTGGTGGCTCTCGGCGGTGGTGTGCAGTCGGTCGATCGCCTCCATGGCGATGTTGACGGCGGTGTCGAACCCGAACGTGTAGTCGGTCGCGCCGAGGTCGTTGTCGATGGTCTTCGGCACGCCGATGACGTTGACGCCCAGCTCGTGAAGCTTGGTGGCGACGCCGAGGGTGTCCTCACCGCCGATGGCGATGAGCGCGTCGACACCCTGCGCGGCCAGGTTGTCCTTGATCCGCTCGACGCCGTTCTCGATCTTGAAGGGGTTGGTCCGGGAGGAGCCGAGGATCGTGCCGCCCCGGGGCAGGATGCCGCGGACCTCCGCGATGCCCAGCGGGCGGGACATCCCCTCCAGCGGACCCTTCCAACCGTCCTGGAAACCCACGAACTCGTGGCCGTAGCTGGCGACGCCCTTACGGACCACCGCCCGGATGACCGCGTTGAGACCCGGGCAGTCGCCGCCGCCGGTGAGCACGCCGATACGCATGATCTGCTCATCCTCCTGGGGAGCATCTGGTCAAGCCCGATCAAGCCCCAGGATATGTGTCAGCGCGGACCTCGGCACCGTTGCCGGCCCGGGGCGGGCCGTCCCTACGAACTGTAGTCGCCGCCCGGTACGACCGACACCGCGCCCCACTACCGATCAGTAGCCGTCCTGCTGGCGATCCACCGGCGAGGCACCTTCGCGCGCCGCGCCGACCGGGCCGATCAGCTCGACCTGGTCGCCCCGGGCGTCCCAGCACCGCGCGGCCGTGGGGTGCACGCCGACAAGCGTGAGATTGGCGGTGGCCGGACCGTCCGGAAACCACGCGGCCAGTCCCGGATGCCACAGCCGTGCGGCGCGCGCCGGGTCGTGGTCGTCCCGGGCACTGCCGGTGATCGAGGCCCAGACCTGCTCCTGCGGGTCGTACAGGCTCAGCTCGACCTCCGGGTTCACCCGCACCTGGCGGACGGTCGCCGAGCCGGCGTACGCGAAGAACCACAACTGCCCGTCGAACTCCGCCCGTTGCAGGACCATCGGCCGGCCCACCAGCCGACCGTCGAGGGAGATCGTGGTCATGATGCAGATCCGCGCGGCCCGGACCAGCTCGGTGATCCGGGCCCGAGCCGGCCGGCCGCCGACCACCCCGCCGCTCACGTCGGTACTCCCCTGCGCCTGCCCACGCCGGCAACTCCCTCGCCTCGGCCCCTTCGGCGAACCCGGTGCCCGGGACGGCCCAGGTCAAACCACCGAGAGACCGGATCTCACGAACCGGTCATCGCCCGCCACCGGGCCAGGTTGTGCCGGGCGTCGACAAGCGCGTCGTGTCGGGCCGCCGCGGCGTTCGGCAGCGGGGGCCGCCCCCGGTCGTCCCACAGCTGCCGCAACTCCTTGGTGTACCGGGGGATCTCCCGGGGCAGCGCCGGCATCGCGCCCCACAACTGCGCCAGCGCCACGTGGTCGTACGCCGCGTACCAGGCCCACAGCTCCACCTCCTCGCCGGGCCGGTCCCGGATCGGCTCGACCAGGAACTCGTACAGGTCGTCGCGGATGCGCTCGCGGGACCGCCACGCCCGGTCGGCCGGGGAGGGCAGCTTGTCCAGGACGTTGCGACGCACCCAGGGCACCGCGCGGGACCCGTCGAACTCGGTGGAGACCGCGTAGAACTCGCGGCCGTACTCGTCGACGACGCCGATCGAGACCAGTTCGACGGTCCGGCCGTCCTCGATGAACTCACAGTCGTAGAAGTAGCGGTAGACCATCGGCACCATCCTCGCCGACGGTCACCGCGGCCTGTGAATCGGGTCGGCGACACCGGGAGCGCTTCCATCGCCCGTACCGAGGTCACGACCCGGCTCGAACCGGTCACGGAAGTGATTTGAGGGGTGTACAGCACGCGACCGGACCGTCATGATCTGATGTGTTACCGCTGCCGGACGCCGAACGGGTGTCGGATCACCTCGTCAGGGCCTTCAGGCTCACCCGGTGAGCGAGTTGGGGTCCTTGACCGGGGAGGGGTGGGACCGTGGAGATGCGCCTGCCGGAGCCGGGCGACGCGCTCACCGGCGTTGACATGTTCGCCGGGCTCGAGCCGGAGGTGCGCCAGCGGGTGGTCGCCGCGGCGGTGCCCCGCACCTACCGCAAGGGTCAGCTGCTGTTCGTGGAGAACGACCCGGGCGAGTCGCTGATCATCCTGCGGCGCGGCGCGGTGGCCGTGTTCCGGACCGCGCCCACCGGCGAACGGGCGATCCTGACCGTGATGCGACCGCCGGACGTGCTGGGCGAGGTCTCCCTGCTGGACGCCTCGACCCGCTCGACCTCGGCCGAGGCGATCGAGGACACCGCCGCGCTGGCGTTGTCCCGGCCGGCCTTCATGGAGCTGGTGCACTCGAACGCGCGCATCCTCGACGCGGTGATGCGCTCGCTCGGTGCGTTGATCCGCCGGTTGACCGAGCAGAACGCCGACCACGTCTTCCTCGACCTGCCCGGCCGGGTGGCCAAGACGCTGGTCCGGCTCGCCGGCGAGAGCCAGGCCCCGATGATCACCATCGAGCTGAACCAGAGCCAGCTCGCCGAGATGGCCGGCGGCTCCCGGCAGAGCGTCAACCAGGCGATCGGGTCGTTCGCCAGCCGGGGTTGGCTGCGTACCGAGGGCCGGCGGATCGTGGTCACCGACGTGCCCGCGCTGCGCCGCCGCGCCGGCATGAACGAGCGCTGAGCGGCCCCGCGGGCGGCAGGACATAACCGCGGGCGGCGCCGGGAGGATCTCCCGGCGCCGCCCGCGAATGTTCGGTCAGGGCTTGGTGCTGCCCGGTCCGACCCAGTCCGTCCCACCCGGTCCGACCCAGTCCGTACCGTCCTTGCCACCGCCGGGCACCTCGCCGACGATCCCCTGCGCCTGGAGCTGGGCGAGGGTGGCGGCGTCCACGTCCACCGAGTCACCGGCGGAGTGGGCGACTCCGTTTCCGTCGGTCCAGTCACTCTTCAGCATCACGTACACCATGGAGCTGTCCCCCTGATCAGCGGTCGACGAATCGGTTGCCTGAATCTAGCCGTTCCGAAGCGTGGTGACCTGCCCGGCTGAGTGTCCACAAACCAACAGCCCGGTACCCGACAGTGCGCCGCACGGCGATACTCGATGCTGCGCCCCGGGGCGCCCGGGGCCGGCCACTGGAGGGTGTCATCGCCGCGCAGTGTGACCGCTGTGGACGTACCGCCGCCGAGGGCGACCGCTTCTGCGGTGGCTGCGGCGCGGAACTCGGTGCCGTCTGCCCGCACTGCCTGCGCCCCCTCGCGCCGGACGTGGCCTTCTGCACCTCCTGCGGCGCACCCCGGGCCGGCACCGACCGACCGGGTGCCCTCAACCAGGAGGATCGCCGCCGGGTCAGCGTGCTCTTCGTCGATCTGATCGACTTCACCCCGTACGTCGAGCGGGCCGACCCGGAGTTGGTCCGGGGCATGCAGACCGGCTTCTTCTCCGCGGCCCGCCGGGTGGTCGGCCAGTACGGCGGGGTGGTGGAGAAGTACATTGGCGACGCGGTGATGGCGCTGTTCGGTGCGCCGGTGGCCACCGAGACCGACGCGTTGCGGTGTGTGCGGGCCGGGTTGGAGTTGCAGCGGGTGCTGACCCGGTTCACCCCGACCGGCACCGACGGGTTGCGCTTCCGGGTCGGGGTGGCTACCGGTGAGGCGCTCGTCGACGTGGCCGCCGCCCGCGACGGTGGGCAGGCGATCGTCGCCGGCGACGTGGTCAACACCGCCTCCCGGTTGCAGTCGGCGGCACCGCCCGGCGGGGTGCTCGTCGACGGCACCACGCACGCGCTGACCCGGGACACCATCCGGTACGACGAGCAGCCCTCCGTCACCCTGCGCGGCCGCTCGGCACCGACCGAGGTGTGGCTGGCCCGGTCCGCCGTACGCCAACAGCCCACCGATCGGGAACCGGATACCACCCCCCTGATCGACCGGGAGCACGAGCTGGGCATGCTGGTCAACGCCCTGCACCGCAGCCTGCGCGACCGTCGACCCCAGGTGGTGACCGTCTTCGGTCGGGCCGGCATCGGCAAGAGCCGGCTGGTCCGCGAGTTGCACCGGCACACCGGTCGGCTGGTGGACGAGCCGCTGACCTGGCGGATCGGCAGATGTCCACCGTTCGGCGAGAACGTCACGTTCGCCGCGCTTGCCGACATCGTCAAGGCCGAGGCGGGCATCCTCGACACCGATCCGGCAGTCAGCGCCGCGCAACGACTCACCGCCGCCGTCGGCGAGCTGGTCGGCGTCGCCGAGCGGGACCGGGTGGTCGACGCGCTGCGTCCGCTGGTCGGGCTGGCCGGCAACCCGTTGCCGGCGGAGGAGGCGGAATCGGCGTGGCGGCGGTTCCTGCTGGCGCTGGCGGCCCGTCGCCCCACCGTGCTGGTCTTCGAGGATCTGCACTGGGCCGACGACGCGATGCTGCGGTTCGTGGAGTTGCTGGGCGCGGCGGCCCGGGACGTGCCGCTGCTGCTGCTGTGCACCGCCCGCCCCGAGCTTGTCGACCGGGATCCGAGCTGGGCGGGGACCATCACCGGTTCGGTCACCATCGCCCTGCCGCCGTTGCGGGACACCGGCATCGCCGCGTTGTACGCGCACATGTTCGGCCAGGCCGCGTTCTCCGCCGACCTGCTGACCCCGCTGATCGAGGTGGCCGGAGGCAATCCGCTCTACGCCCACGAGTACGTCCGGATGCTTATCGAGCAGGGGGCGCTGCGGCAGTCCGGGCGCGGCTGGTCGCTGGAGAAACACCTGGACCTGCCGATGCCGGAGAGCGTGCACGCGGTCATCGCCAACCGGGTCGACCTGCTCGACGCCAAGGACCGGGCGGTGCTGCTGGCCGCCGCAGTGGTCGGGGTGCAGTTCTGGCCGGGCGCGGTGGCCGCCGCCGTCGGCCAGCCGGTCGAGTCCGTCGAGCGTGCCCTGCGTCGGCTGGAACAGCGGGACTTCGTCCACGAGCAGGCCGCCTCCACGATGGCCGGTCAGCCTGAGTACCGCTTCCGGCACGTCCTGGTCCGCGACGTGTGTTACCAGCGGCTGCCCCGGACCGAGCGGGTGGCCCGGCACGAGCGCACCGCCGACTGGTTGGACACCCTGTCGCAGAGCCGGGACACCGACCTGGCCGAGGTGCTGGCCCACCACCGCTGGGCGGCGCACGAGATCGCCCGCTCGTTGGGCATGGAGACCCGCCGGTACGCCGCGCCGGCCCGGGCCGCGCTGCACCGGGCGGCCCGCCGGGCGTACGCGCTGCACGGGCTGGACGCCGCCGCCGGCCATGCGGCGCGGGCACTCGGCCTGGCCGACGACTCCGATCCGGTGGGCCGGCTCCAGTTGGAGCTGCTCAGTACCGAGATCTCGTTTCACCGCGACGGCAACGCCTTCCTCTCCGGCGGTGGACCGGAGCAGGTGCAGGCGCTCGCCGAGCGGCTGCTCGCGTACGGCGACGAGGCGTGCGCGGCGCGGGCCTGGACGCTGCTCGGCCAGGCGGCGTGGCTGCGGGCCGACCGGCCGGCGGCACTGGCCTGTCTGGACCGGGCGGTACGGCTGTTCGACCCGCTGCCGGACAGCCCGCAGAAGGCCGACGCCTTCGCCGAGCTGGGGCGGCTGCACATGCTCAACTACGAGCGTGATCCGGCCGTCGCGGCGGCCGACACGGCCGCGGCGATCGGTGATCGGCTCGGGCTGACCGAGATCCGCACCAACGCCCGGATCACCGCGGCCACCGCCCGGTACCAGGCCGGCGAGCGGGCGGGGCTCGACGAGTTGTACGCGATCGTGGAGTCCAGCCGGGCCGGTCAGCTGCTCGCGTTGCCCCGGGCCACCCAGAACCTCGCCTACGCCGTCTGCGAGGAGGGCGACTGGGTACGCTCCGACGCGCTGCTGGCAGCAGCCCCGGCACGCACCGCGAGCGGGCAGACCCTGACGACCAGTTACTCGAGTGAGGCGACGCGCGCCTGGTTCGAGGGCGACTTCGACCGGCTGCTCACCGCCGCCGAGGCCTGCATGAACACCCCCACCGGCAGCTGGGACATGCAGGTGCGCGGCCTGCGGTCGTGCCTGCTGGTGCTGCGTGGCCAGCCGGTGCCGCCAGGCCCACCCGCGGACGGGGCGCCGGACGGGGCGCCGCCGCGCGACGACGTGGCCGCCGCGTTGGACACCGCACGACGCGGCGGCTTCCACCGGCTGCACTGGACGATGCTCGCGATGGGGGCGTTGTGCCGGGCGGTACAGGGTCGCCTCGACGAGGCCGCCGCGCTCGTCGACGAGCTGGCCGAGTCGTGGACGGCGGTGCCGGCGCTGGCCAGTGGCGAGTGGATCGCGGCGGCCGGCTGGGCGGCCAGCCTCGCCGGGCGCAAGCCCGCGGCCCGGGTACGCGCCATGCTCGACCGGGTCGGCCACCGTACGCCCTGGTCGGAGGCGGCGCTGCGGACCGTGACCGGCGCGCTGGCCGGGTTCGACGACAACCACCGGCACGCCGCCGAGCTGCACCTTGCCGCCGCCGAGATCTACGCCGGCATTCCCGACGTCACCGACCGGATGCTGGCGCTGACCTTCGCGGTACGCGAACTGGCCGCCGCCGGCGACCACGCGGCGGCCGACGCGCCCCTGGCCGAGTTGCGCGCCTTCGCGCACCGCAACGCCGCTCCGGGCCTGCTCGCCCTGACCCACCCGCCCGACGACGCCGCGCAGATCCTCGCCTCCTGACCCTGACGCGCTCCGGCGGCCGGCCGTCCCGGCTGGGTCGCTCAGGCCGCTACCGGAGTGGCCGGCGCGCTCGTCGGGGTGGGCTGGGTCTTGAGCTGCTGGGCGTAGACGTCGACGTACTCCCGGCCGGAGAGCTCCATCAACTCGTACATGATCTCGTCGGTGACCGCCCGCTCGACGAACCGGTCACCGGCCAGCCCGGCGTATCGGGAGAAGTCCAGCGGCGGTCCGAAGCGGATCCGGACCCGGGCCAGGTTCGGGATGAGCTGGCCCGGCGGCTGGATCTCGTCCAGGTTGAGCATCGCCACCGGCACCACCGACGCACCGCTCTCCAGCGCCAGCCGGGCCACCCCGGTCTTGCCCCGGTAGAGCCGACCGTCGGGCGAACGGGTGCCCTCCGGGTAGATGCCGGCGACGCCACCGGAGCGCAGCACCGTCAGCTGGGTGTCCAATGCGGCACGGGCGGCCCGGCCACCGGAGCGGTCCACCGGGATGGTGCCGGTTCCGGTGAAGAACATCTTGGTCAACCAGCCCTTGATCCCCTTACCGGTGAAGTACTCCGCCTTGGCCACGAAGGTGACCTTCCGAGGCACGATCAGCGGGGTGAAGATCGAGTCGGAGAAGGAGAGATGGTTGCTGGCCAGGATGACCGGACCGGTCGCCGGTACGTGGTGCAGCCCTTCCACCCGCGGCCGGAAGATGAGCCGCAACAGCGGGCCGAGCAGCACGTACTTCAGCAGCCAGTAGAGCACCGGCATCCTCTCCCCAGGTGTTGCTCACCGCGGACCGCGCCGGACCGGGTGATCGTGGACCGAGCCTACGAACCGCCGGCCGGCCCCGGCAACGGACGCTCGGCCCGAAATCGCCCGTCACGTTCGGTGTTGGCCGCTCCCCCTCCGTACCCCCGTCTCCGCGCTTTGCTCTGCTTCAACCCACGCAACAGGCACCTTCCGTGTCGGATGTCAGCCGGTGCCTCGCTTCCGCTGGCGCCATCCGACCTGGTCAAGCGGCTGTGCGTCGGTTGAAGCAGAGCAAAGGCGGCGGTGGGTAGATGGGGCCCAGGCGGATCCGCTCACGCTGGGTCGCCGTCACCGAGGGTCGCCGCCTGGCAGACAAGCGGTGCGACAGTGACGGCTGTGGCCATCGGCCGGGCCCGGTGGCCGTACGCCGCGCCACAAGGCACTCCCCGAACCCGCCCTCGACGTGTCACGATTCAGGGCACGGGGCGTGCGGGGCGCGCCGGTGGCGCGATGAGGAGGATGGTCGGTGTCAGCGGGTGGAGCCCGCCGGGGACGGCGGGACAACGGTCTCGACGCGAGCGAGTACGCCATCGCCGGTGATGTCGACCCGCGCGTCGGGGAGCACCTGCTCGACGTGCTGGCCGCCGGCGGGATCGCCGCCTACCTGCAACCGTCGGCCGACCTGAACCCGGTCACCCGCACCACCACCGTGCCGCCCCGACCGGTGGACCGGCTCTACGTGGACCGCTCGCACCTGAGCACCGCCCGCGACTACCTCAGCCAGCTCGCCGACGAGACCGGCAACGCCCGGGTCGGCGGCGAACCGGACATCGACGCCGAGTGGGAACGGATCGTCGCTGGCTTCCACACCCCGCCGGACACCGGCGACCACCCGTGGCCCGCCGCCGAGAACGTGGACGACCCGGCTGGGCGGGGCGGCACGGCCACCGCCACCCGGCCGGGCACCGAGGAGCCCGGCCCGACCGCCACCGACCTACGCCGGCTGCCGTACGCCGCCGACATCTCCGGTGTCTCGGTGGGGCGGGGGCCCCGCGACGGTGAGGGCCCGTCGCTGCTGGACGGTCTGGACACCTTCGGCGCGGAGCTGCCCGACGAGCCGGACGACGCCGAGCGCTACGTACCGCCGCCGCCACCTCCGCTGCCCCGGGTGTCGAAGTTCGCGCTGGCCGGCATCCTCGCCGTGCTGCTCGGCTTCGTGCTCTTCCTCTTCCCCGAGCTGCTCCCCGCCGACCAGGGCATCGTCACGCTGCTCGGCTTCACCGGCATTCTCGCCGGCTTCGTCACGCTGGTGTGGCGGCTGCGGCCCGGCGACGCCGACGACCGCGACCCGGACGACGGTGCCGTCGTCTGAGCCGGCGCGCAGGGTAGCCGTCCGGATACCGGGACGGCGACCGCCCGTGCCGACGCGCGTAACAGTGGTGTAACTTACTGTCAGTAGGAATACCGCAGTACGTCACGTCACCCGCCGACTGCCCGGTTGTTCCTCCCTCGTGGCGGTCACTCCCCTGCTGATCGGAATGCCCGAGATGCGACAGAGTTCCCTCGTGGTGGTGGCCAACCGCCTACCCATCGACGACAGCGTGGCACCCGACGGTGCCTGCGAGTGGCGACGCAGCCCCGGTGGGCTGGTCAGCGCGCTGCACCCGCTGTTGCGCCACACCCCCGCGACCTGGGTCGGCTGGGCCGGCGGGACCGGCCCCGCGCCCGAGCTGCCCGACATCGACGGGGTACGGATGCACTCCGTGCCGCTCAGCGGCGAAGACCTGCGCGACCACTACGAGGGTTTCGCCAACGCGACCCTCTGGCCGATCTATCACGACGCGGTGGAGCAGCCGCAGCACCATCGGCGCTGGTGGGACGCCTACCTGCGGGTCAACAAGCGGTTCGCCGAGGCGACCGCGCAGGTCGCCGAGCCCGGCGCGGTCGTCTGGGTGCAGGACTACCACCTGCAACTGGTGCCGGGGCTGCTCCGCACGCTGCGGCCCGACCTGCGCATCGGCTTCTTCCTGCACGTGCCCTTCCCGCCGCCGGAGCTGTTCATGCAACTGCCCCGCCGGGCCGAGTTGCTGCGCGGGATGCTCGGCGCCGACCTGGTCGGCTTCCAGCGCGCCCAGGCGGCGCACAACTTCGCCCAGCTGGTCACGAAGGTGCTGGGGTTGCCGGCCACCGACCGACGGATCGGCATCGAGGACCGGGTGGTGCGCATCGGCGCGTTCCCGGTGTCGATCGACACCGTCGAGATGGCCGCGCTGGCCGACCGCCCGGACGTGGCCGACCGGGCGCGCCGGCTGCGCCACGATCTGGGCAGTCCCGACCAGGTGATCCTCAGCGTCGACCGGATGGACTACACCAAGGGCATCGAGCAGCGGCTCAAGGCGTACAGCGAGTTGCTGGCCGGCGGGCACGTCAAGGTCCGCGACACGGTGCTGGTGCAGGTGGCGGTGCCCAGCCGGGAACGGGTCAGCCAGTATCAGATCCTGCGGGACCGGGTGGAGCGGGAGGTCGGGCGGATCAACGGGGAGTTCGGCCGGGTCGGTGAGCCCGCCATCCACTACCTCACCCAGCCGTTCGACCGCGCCGAACTGGCCGCGCTCTACCGGGTCGCCGACGTGATGGCGGTGACCCCGCTGCGTGACGGCATGAACCTGGTCGCCAAGGAGTACGTGGCCGCCCGGGTCGACGACACCGGCGCGCTGCTGCTCAGCGAGTTCGCCGGGGCCGCCGCCGAGCTGCCCCAGGCGTACCTGGTCAATCCGCACGACCTGGAGGGGCTCAAGCAGGGCCTGCTCGCGGCGGTGCGGGCCAACCCCGCCGACGTCCGGGAACGGATGCGGTCCATGCGCGCGTACCTGCACGAGCACGACATCCGAGCCTGGGCCCGCTCCTACCTGTCCACGTTGGATCAGAGCGGGTCGATGCTCGCCCTCCTCGGCGGAAACTGAGAGCGGGCCCGCCGGGCCCCGCCCGCGACGCCTCAGCCGAGGTCGTCGCGGCCCGGGTTCTTGATGAGCCAGTCGAGGATCGCGTCGATGGGCTCCCGCCACCGGGCGTCGAGCATCAGGTCGTGCCCCATGCCGGGAAAGAGCAGCGGAGCCGAGGCGTACCGCCGCGCGGCGCGGTTCAGCGCCGCCGCCGGCACCACCCGGTCGTCCGGGCTACCCAGCACCAGCACCGGCGGATCGCCCACCGCCGGCTCCGGATCGGTGCCGGTCAACAGCTGCCACTGGGCCCGCCGGGCCGCCCGCCCCAGCCGCCCGGCGTGCCGGCGGGCGTCGGCCTCGGGCAGCTCACCACTGAACAGCTGCCTGCGGTTGAGCCGCAACCCGGCGCCGAAGACCGCCGGCAGGGTGCCGAACGGGTTGCGGCGCAACGCCGTGCCGAACGTCGCCCAACCGCCGAACACCGGCGCCACCAGCACGGCCGCCTGCGCCGGGTAGCGGGCCATGGCGTGCGCGACCACCAGGGCCCCGGCGCCGTGCCCCACCAGCACCGCCCGGCGCGGCAGACCCGCCGCCACCTGAACCACGTCGTGGGCGTACGCCCGCAGCGTGGCCTCCGGTGCCGGGGCGCTGCCGCCGTGCCCGCGCAGACTCATCGCGTAGGCGCTGAAGCCACGGGCGGCGACATGTCCGAGCCAGTTCTCCGCGTACGCCCAGGCACCATGGCCGAAGCCCGGCACGAGCAGCAGTGGTGGCCGCCCCTCCTCCAGTTCCGGAACGGCGCTGAGCACCTCACGCCGGACCGGGCGCACCGGCCGCGCCCACTCCCAGCTGCGCATCACCCGCTCGGTCACTTGCTCTCCAGCTCACGTAGGGCGCGCTCCAGCGCGCGCAGGTAGTCGGCGTGCCCGACCTCGAACCAGTGCCGGGTGGAGTCCTTCACCTGCCCCGAGTAACGTTCACCGGCCCCGGCGCGTACCTGGGCGGCGAAGGCGGCGGCCCGCTCCGGACGGCTGGCGCGCGTGGCCAGCAACCGGGCGAAGAGCACGGCCTGCCAGTGGGCCAGCGGGAAGATGCCGGAGTCCGGTTGGACCAGCCCGGTCACCGCGAGCGTGGGATGGTCCGGTACGAGGGCGTTGAGCCACAGCCGGGGCCGGCCGACCCCCTCGTCGTCGCCGAGGATCTTGCCGTCGAGGAACTCGAAGCGGGGCAGGTAGCCGGTGGCGAAGACGACAAGTTCCGGGTCGATCTGCCGGCCGTCGGTCAGCTCCACCGAGTGCGGGTGGAAGCGCGCGATGTCCGGTACCGGGGTGATGGTGCCGTGGCCCACGTGGTAGACGAGCAGGCTGTTGGCGATCGGGTGGGTCTCGTAGACCCGGTGGTCCGGCTTCGGCAGGCCGAAGCGGGTCAGGTCACCGACGGTCAGTCGCAGCGTCCGGTGGTAGAGCCACTGCCGGACCCGCAGCGGCACCCGCAGCGCCAGCAGCAGGTCGTTCACCTGGTCGGCGGGGCGACCGAAGACGTACTTCGGGGCGTACCAGTAGCCGCGACGGGTGGAGTGCCAACACCGGGACGCCTGCTGGGCGGCCTCCACGGCGATGTCGCAGCCGGTGTTGCCGGCCCCCACCACCAGCACCCGCTTGCCGCGCAGCTGCGCCGAGTCCTTGTACGACGAGGCGTGCATGACCTCGCCACGGAACTGCTCCAGCCCTTCGTAGCGGGGCAGCTTCGGCGACCAGTTGTGCCCGTTGGCGATCACCACCGCGGCGTACCGGGAGGTGCGCTCGGGGCCGTAGCCGCCGGTGCTGCGGGTGGTGACGTCCCACCGGTCGTCGCCGACCGGCTCGACGCGCACCACCTCGGTGCCGAACCAGATGTGCCGGCGCAGGTCGAAGTGGTCGGCGTAGCGCTCGAAGTACGACAGCAACTGGCTGTGGTGCGGGTAGTCCGGCCAGTGGTCGGGCATCGGGAAGTCGGGGAACTGGGTGAACGGCCGCGACGAGATCAGGTGGGTGCTGGCGTAGACCGGGCTGCGGTCGTGCCGCCAGTTCCAGGCACCGGCGACGCCGGTCTCGCGTTCGTAGCAGTCGACCCCGAAACCGTGCTCGGCGAGGTTCTTCACGGCGGTCAGGCCGCTGGCACCGGCGCCGATGACGCAGACGGTGTCGCCCCGGTCGGAGACCGGGCGGCCGTCGGGGCCGCGGGCGAGCGTGGTCGTCTCCGGGTCTGGGCGGCCGGGCTCGGGGGAGGTGGGCACCGGGGGATCTCCTTCGTCTCGGCACGAGTGCCGGGTCGCGCGAAATCCTCTCCACAACGGAGCGGGTTGTCCAGCCCGGCGGGCCGCCGGTCTCAGGCGCTGGCGGGCAGCAGCAGGTCGACCAGGACCGGGAAGTGGTCGCTGGCCCGCCGGGCCAGTGGGGTGTCCAGCACGTCGTAGTCGACCACGGTGATCCGTGCGTCGACGAACAGCGCGTCGATGCGCCGGCGGGGATCGGCGCACGAGTAGGTGAGCCGGTCGGTCCGGTCGGCCGCCACCGCCGCGTCGGTCAGCCCATCGGCGACGGTGCGCCACGCCGGCCCGTCCGGCTCCTCGTTCAGATCGGCGGCGGCGATCACCGGGTGAGGTGCGGCGGTCAGGTCCCGCTTGAACAGCTCGGCCTGGCCGGGACGCTCCGCCGGATCGGTGGACAGGTGTGAGCCGGCCACCGTGAACCGGGCCGAGGTGCCCACCCGACAGTCGGCGTACGCGGCGCCGCGCAGGTGCCGGCCGGGGGTGAGCGGGAAGCGCCGGCAGCGGGCGCCGGTCACCCGTACCCGGAGGCTGGTCAGCAGCAGGTTGCCCAGTGACGGCAGCCCACCGGCGGCGACCACCAGGCCGAACGACTCGGCCAGCGCGGCCGACTTCTCCCGCCACCGGAACCGGCGCGGTCCCTCCTGGACGATTACCACGTCCGGTGCCGCCGCGCGCACCACGGCGGCCAGCGCGGCGGTGTCGTCGCGCTGGCCGTGGACGTTGTACGACAGCACGCGCAGCGGCACGCCGGGCTCCGTCACCGGCGGCGGTGTCGAGGACACCGGCACCGCTAGATCCGCCGGGCCAGGTCGGCGGCGCCGATGACGCCGGCGGAGTTGCCGAGCTCGGCCGGGCGGATCTCGGCCACCGGCAGCCGGCTGCGCTGCGCCAGTGCCTCGGTGAACGAGCGACGGGTGGGGCCCATCAACAGGTCACCGGCGTCGATGACGCCACCACCGACGACCAGGATCTGCGGGTCGAGGATCTGTGCCATGTCCGCCAGGCTGGTGCCGAGCCAGCGCCCGACCTGCGCGAACGCCTCGGCCGAGACGGGATCGCCCCCCTTGGCGGCGGCGGTCACCATCGGGCCGGTGATCGCCTCGGCCTCGCCGTCGGCCAGCTCCAGCAGGGCGGCGGCCCGGTGCGGCTCCTGGCGGGCGGCGGCCCGGGCGAACCGGACCAGGGCGCTGCCGCTGGCGTACTGCTCGATGCAGCCGAGTCGGCCGCAACCGCACTGGTGACCGTCGGGAACGGTGAGCATGTGGCCCAGTTCGGCCGCGATGCCGTGGGCACCGCGGACCAACTCGCCGCCGAGCACGATGCCGCCGCCGACGCCGGTGCCGATGGTGAACATGACCATCGAGTCGTCGGCGTGGCGGGCGGCGCCGTAGCGGAACTCCGCCCAGGCGGCGACGTTGCCGTCGTTCTCCACGATGACCGGCAGCCCGACCGCCGCGCTCACGTACGCCCGCAACGGCTCGTCACGCCAGGCCAGGTTGGGGGCGAAGAGCACGGTGGAACGGCTGGCGTCGATCCAACCGGCCGCGCCGATGCCGACCGCCTGGATGTCGTGGCCGGCGGCCAGTTCGGCGACCAGCTCGATGATGACGTCGCGGGTCTTTCCGACGTCGTCGGCGGGGGTGTCCCGTCGGGCCTGCACGAGGACCGTGCCGGTGTCGTCGACGACACCGCCGGCGACCTTGGTGCCACCGACGTCGACTCCGATGGTCAGCGTCACCGCTGCCACTCCCCTCTGCTGTGCCACCCGCACACCTGCCTTCGCCGGTGGTGCGGGTCGTCGTGGTCAGGCCCCGTCGCCTGGTGCGTCGTGCCGTCCGCCGGGCACGGTACGGCCGTCCGATGCGGGCTCGTCACCCGGTGCGGGTTCGCCCTCGGGTACCCGGGAGGCGGGCACCACGCGACGCTCGGTCGGCGTCCGGCGTCCGGCCGGTGCGACCGGCCCGGCGGCGTCGACGGGCCCGGCGGTCGGGACGGCGACGTCCTCCGCCCGGGTCGCGGCGGACCAGACGTCCCGCTCCGGTGCCGGCTGAGAATCATGCCCGGTCCGGGTGGCCTCGCGCCACACGTCGTCACCGTGAGGATCGGCGGAGGCGGTGGCGGTGGCCTCGGCGGCGGTCCCGGCCCCTGGTTCGGCGGTCGAACCGGCCGGGCCGAAGGCGCGCAGAA
This sequence comes from Micromonospora sp. C95, assembly GCF_018070465.1. GTDB lineage: Bacteria > Actinomycetota > Actinomycetes > Mycobacteriales > Micromonosporaceae > Micromonospora. Next base: position 50,504 of record NZ_JAGPXT010000025.1, on the reverse strand, counting down.
AACTGGCCAGGCCAGCGGCCAGATCTCCGGCACCGGTGGCCAGTTGTTCGGCGAATTCAGGGCTCGGGTCGCGCAACGCGGCGATGCCCCGACATACCGGGCAGACACGGCATTCGGCCGCGCCGGTGGCGAAACCGCCCCCGGTGCCGCCAGAGGCGACGCCGGGAGCCTCGTTGTGACCGAGGACACCGGTCACGAGCCCGCCGAGCGGACCGAGCGGCACCGCGGCCGGGTTGGCGGCGGCCATCCGTACGGTGGCCAGCAGAGTGGCGACCAGCCGCTCCGCCTCTTCCCGGGCCGTACCCGGATCTGTCGCACCCATGCTGGGCTCCTCTACCGCGGCGACCGGGTCGCCAACTGCGTCACTGCGCCGCACCGGATGCTTCTACCCGGCGCTTGAGCTGCTTCAACGCCGCATCCATGATCATCTTCTCGGCCTTGCGACGGAACATGCCGAGCATCCCGACCGCGAGTTCCACCTCCAGGGTGTAGGTCACGGTGGTGCCCCCGTCGGCGTTGGCCACCAGGTCGTACGCGCCCTGCTGCGCCTTCTGCATCTTCGACGGGGCCACCAGGTGCCACTCGATGCGGGACAGGTCTTCGGCGTAGGCGTACGCCAACACGTACTCGTCGGCCATCACCGTGGCGTCGAGAACGAAACGGACCTGGCTGGCGTAACCGTCCTCGTACTCCTCGATCACCTCCGCCTCGCGGACCGCGTCGGTCCACTCCGGGTAGCTCGGGAAGTCACAGATGACCGCGGCCACCCGGTCCGGTGACGCGCCGATGATGATCGACTGGGTGGAGGAGTCCGCCATGCTGGGAGGCTACCGTCCGGTGACCGCCCGCGCGCCGCGCCGCCCACCTGCGGTGTGCTCCCGGCCGGCCGGGCGGGTAGGTTTCGACGAGGCCACCCGCGCAGGTGGCGGCCCGACCCGGTCCCGTGAGCACGAGGGAGTGCAGGTGCGCGAGTTCACCGTCCCGCCGATCGTCACCGTCGGCGATTCGGCCAACCTCACCGATCCGGTCTGGGACAACGCCGAGGCCGCGCCCGACGCGGTGCAGTTCCTCCGCCGCGACGCGGCGGGCGCCTGGACCGACGTGACCTGCCGGCAGTTCCGCGACGAGGTGGCCGCGGTCGCCCGCGGGCTGGTCGCCGCCGGGGTGCAGCCGGGCGACCGGGTGGCGCTGATGAGCCGCACCCGGTACGAGTGGACGCTCGTCGACTACGCCATCTGGGCGGCCGGTGCGGTCACCGTGCCGATCTACGAGACCTCCAGTGCCGAGCAGGCGGCCTGGATCCTGGGCGACTCCGGCGCGGTGGCCGTGGTGGTGGAGACCACCGCGCACGCCACCCTGGTGGCCGGCGTCCGTGACCAGTTGCCCGCGCTGTCCCACGTCTGGCAGATCGACCTGGGTGGGGTGGACGACCTGATGGCCGCCGGCGCGGAGGTCGAACCGACCGAGATCGAGCGCCGCCGCGCCGGCCTGCGCTCCTCGGACATGGCGACGATCATCTACACCAGCGGCACCACCGGCCGCCCCAAGGGCTGCGTGCTGACCCACCGCAACATGTACGCCGACATCGCCAACGCCGTCCCGGTGCTGCCGAACCTGTTCGGGCCGAACGCGTCGACCCTGCTGTTCCTGCCGCTCGCGCACGCCTTCGCCCGGCTCATCCAGATCGGTGTGGTGCAGGCCCGGGCCACCATGGCGCACTGCTCGGACACCAAGAACCTGGTCGCCGAGCTTCAGGAGGTCAAGCCCACCTTCGTGCTCTCGGTGCCGCGCGTCTTCGAGAAGGTCTACAACGGCGCCAAGCAGAAGGCCGAGGCCGGCGGCAAGGGCGGGATCTTCGCCCGGGCCGAGGCGGTCGCCATCGCGTACAGCGAGGCGCTGGAGACGCCCGGCGGGCCGGGCCTGGCGCTGCGTGCCCAGCACGCGCTCTTCGACCGGCTGGTCTACGGCAAGCTGCGGGCCGCGCTCGGCGGGCGGTGCCGCGACGCGATCTCCGGCGGGGCGCCGCTCGGCGCCCGGCTCGGCCACTTCTTCCGGGGCATCGGCGTGACCGTCTGCGAGGGGTACGGCCTGACCGAGACCTCTCCCGCCGCCTCGGCCAACCTGCCCGGATTCACCCGGATCGGCACGGTCGGCCGGCCGTTGCCCGGGGTGACCATCCGCATCGGCGACGACGGCGAGGTCCTCGTCGCCGGCGATCTCGTCTTCCAGGGGTACTGGCACAACGACCAGGCCACCGCCGAGGCGATCACCGCCGACAGGTGGTTCCGCACCGGCGACCTGGGCTCGCTCGACGGTGACGGCTACCTGACCATCACCGGCCGGAAGAAGGAGATCATCGTGACGGCCGGTGGCAAGAACGTCGCCCCGGCCGTGCTGGAGGACCAGGTCCGGTCGCACCGCCTGGTCAGCCAGTGCGTGGTGGTGGGCGACCGGCAGCCGTTCATCGCCGCGCTGGTCACCCTCGACGAGGAGGCCCTGCCGGGTTGGCTGGAGTCGGCCGGGCTGCCGGCGGACACCGGCATCGAGGAACTGCGCGAGCACGAGGGGCTGCGCGCGGAGATCCAGGCCGCCGTGGACCGGGCCAACCAGTCGGTCTCCAAGGCCGAGGCGATCAAGGTCTTCCGGGTGCTGCCGCGCGACTTCACCGAGGCGACCGGGGAGTTGACCCCGTCGCTGAAGGTCAAGCGCCAGGTCGTGCACAAGACGTACGCGGCGGAGATCGCCGACATCTACCGCGGCTGACTACGATCCGTCACGTGCCCGCCTCCACATCCGCCCTGGCCCGCTCGCACCCGCTCGCCGCCGCGGCGCGCGTCGTCGTGCTCACGCTGGTCGCCGTCCTGACCCTGTTCGCCACCCGTGACGTGACCCAGCTGTGGTGGATCGTCCTGCTGGCGCTGGCCGGGCTACCGGCGATGCTGGCCCCCCAGCACCGCCTCGTCGGCCCGCTCAGCCGGGTGGCGGAGGTGGTGGTGCTCGGTCTGGCGGCCAGCCAGGTCGCCGCGGTGGCCACCGTCGGCGGACACATCGGCGGGCTGGGTGCCTCCGCGGTGCTGCCCTACCTCGCGGTGCCGGTGACCGTCACCGCGCTGCGCCGCCGGTTCCGTGAGGGCGCGGCGCTGATCGGGGTGACCGCCGGCAGTCTGCTGCTCGCCGGCGCGGTCACCGAGGTGGGCGGGGTTCGCCAGCTCAGCCAGCCCGGCTATCTCGCCGTCTGCGCGCAGTGGCTGATCCTGGCCGCCCTCGGTCTCTACGCCGCCGGCACCCTGCACCGGGTGATGCAGGCCCGCCACGACAACAAACCCCAGCCGTACGCGGAGGCGACCCGGCTGCTGACCCAGCTGCGTACGGTGGCCCGTCAACTACCCGGCGCCACGCTGGACCCGGGCGGCATCTCCGAGCACCTGCTGGAGGAACTGCGCACGGTGGCCCGGACCGACCGGGGTGCGGTGCTCTCCGCCAGCGGTGGTGGCCGACTGGTGGTACTCGCCCAGCTCGGCGCGGACCGGGTCGACTGGGAGACCACAATCGACGCCGACTCGGCCATCGCCGACGCCTGGGCCAGCCAGCAGTCGCAGACCTCGGCCCGCTCACAGTCCCGCTCGCACCGTGGTGGCGAGGTCTCGGCGCTGATCGTTCCCCTGGTGGCCGGGCTGCGCACGGTGGGTCTGGTGGTGCTGGAGACCGACACGGCGCACGCGTACCCGCCACCGGTGGTGGCCCAGGTGACCGGGCTGACCGGCCCGGCCGCGCTGCGCCTGGAGGCCGCCCTGCTCTTCGACGAGGTGCGCTCACTGGCCACCAACGAGGAGCGGCAGCGGCTGGCCCGGGAGATCCACGACGGGGTGGCCCAGGAACTGGTGATGGTCGGCTACGGCATCGACAACGCCCTGGCCACCGTGCACGACGACGCCGAGGAGACCGCCGAGTCGCTGCGCCTGCTGCGCCAGGAGGTGACCCGGGTGATCACCGAGCTGCGGCTGAGCCTGTTCGAGCTGCGCAGCGAGGTGGACCGGCACGGTGGCCTGGCCGCCGCGATCGCCGAGTACGCCCGCACCGTCGGCGCCTCCGGCGGCCTGCGGGTGCACCTGTCGCTGGACGAGTCCACCGCCCGACTGCCCGCCGCGACCGAGGCGGAGTTGCTGCGCATCGCCCAGGAGGCGGTCACCAACGCCCGCAAGCACGCCGGCGCGGCCAACCTCTGGGTCACCTGCGAGGTGGATCCGCCGTACGCGCAGATCGAAGTGTCGGATGACGGTCACGGCATAGGTGACCAGCGCTCGGACGGGCACTATGGTCTTGCGATCATGGCCGAGAGAGCGGAACGTATCCGGGGCCGGTTGGAGATCAGGCCGCGACAGCCGAGCGGGACGACCGTCGCGGTGGTGGTCGGTTCACCACCCCGGCGCGATAACGTTCGCGGTAGCGCCGCCGCTGCAGAAGGGGAGTAAGCCGAGGATGACCACAAGCCCGACACCGGCAACCCGTACCAAGGTCCTCCTTGTCGACGATCACGACTTGATCCGCAAGGGCCTGCGGCACGCCTTCGAGCGAGACCGGCAGTTCGAGGTCGTCGGCGAGGCAGCCACCGCGGCGGAGGGCGTCCGGCAGGCCGGTGCCCTGCAACCGGACGTGGTGATCATGGACCTGCGGCTGCCCGACGGCAGCGGCCTGGAGGCCACCCGGGCGCTGCGCAAGTCCAGCGTGTCCATGGGCATCGTGGTGCTCACCATGTACGCCGGCGACGACCAGCTCTTCGGTGCCCTGGAGGCCGGGGCCAGCGCGTTCGTGCCGAAGACCGCGCCGGCCGACGAGGTGGTCGCCGCCGCCCGGCACGCCGCCTCCTCCCCCAGCGCCTTCACCGCCGCCGACCTGGCCGAGGCGATGAAGCGTCGACTCGCCCCGTCCGGCCCGCAGCTGTCCCCCCGCGAGGGTCAGGTGCTGCGGCTGCTCGCCGACGGCATGAGCGTCGCCGGCATCGCCAAGCAGCTGTTCGTCAGCGAATCGACCGCCAAGACCCACATCTCGAAGCTCTACGAAAAGCTCGGCGCGGCCAACCGGGCGCAGGCGCTGATGACCGCGCTGCGGCTCGGTCTGCTCGAGGCACCGGACGCGCCGAAGTTCTGATCGGCGCGACACCGACGAAGATCCGTGTCCCACCTCGGCGGGGCACGGATCTTCGCATCGATCGCCCGCCCGCCCGTACCGACTATGGCCTCCCTCGCGAAAGCGGGGCAGAATACCCGCCGGGGCGGCGTCGCCGCCGAGGGCGTGCGAAGGGGTGAGGCACTTGCAGCGGCCGGACTGGGCACCCGAGACCATCGACGTCGAACGTCCCAGCGTCGCCCGCATGTACGACTACTATCTCGGCGGCTCACACAACTTCGCCGTGGACCGGGCGACCGCGCGCGCGATGGTGGCGGCGGTGCCCCAGGCGCCACTGATGGCCCAGGCCAACCGCGCCTTCCTGCGCCGGGCCGTGCAGTTCCTCACCGACGCCGGCATCCGGCAGTTCCTGGACATCGGCTCCGGCATCCCCACCGTGGGCAACGTGCACGAGATCGCGCAGCGGCACGCCCCCGACTCGCGGGTGGTCTACGTCGACGTCGACCCGGTCGCGGTGGCGCACAGTCGGGAGATCCTGGCCGGCAACGACCGTACGGCGGTCATCCAGGAGGACCTGCGCCAACCCGAGCGGATCCTGACCCATCCCGACGTGCGCGCGATGCTCGACTTCTCCCAGCCGATGGCCGTGCTGGTGGTGGCAGTGCTGCACTTCGTCTCCGACGACGACCGGCCGGCCGAGGTGCTGCGGACCCTGCGCACGGCCCTGGCCCCCGGCAGCTACCTGGTGCTGTCGCAGGCCAGCGACGACGGCCGGGACGAGGCCGAGCGAGCCGAGGCCGAGGAGGTCTACCGGCGCACCGACAGCCCGCTGTGGGTACGCAGCCGGGCCGAGCTGACCGGGTTCTTCGACGGCTTCGAGCTGGTCGAGCCCGGCGTGGTGTGGGTGCCGCAGTGGCGCCCGGAAACGCCGGAGAGCGCCGAGGACGCCGAACGGGCGGTGTTCCTCGGCGGGGTCGGGCGGCTCGGTGGGTGAGCCTGCGGACGGCCGGCCCTGCGTCGGCGTGTTCGCCCGCGCCTGGGCGAAGGCGGTAGCGGGCACCAGCTTTCTGCCGATGCCCCACGCCCAGCTGGAGGTGCTGCTGCAACGGCTCACCGACCTGCTCGCCGAGGCGCTGCGGGCGGAGCCGCTCGACCTGCGGGTGGGGCACCGGGTCGCCGACGAGTTGGTCGCCGCGCACATCGTCTCCGCCGAGGCGCTCGGCCGGACCGTCGAGGTGATCCAGCTTCGCCTGGTCCGCGACCTCGACCTGGTCGCCGACGACATCGAGGACCGGATGGCCCGTCTGCTGGGCGCGGTCGCCACCGGCTACGCCCGGGCGCTGCGGGACCGGACTCTCGACGAGCAGGAGTCCATCCGGCGGGCCGCGATGACCGCCCGCGCCGAGGCGGAGCAGGCCCTACGGGCCAGCGAGGCCCGCTTCCGGCACCAGGCCACCCACGACCCGTTGACCGACCTGCCGAACCGCACGCTCTTCGCCGAACGCCTCGCCGCCGCCGTCGACACATCGGCCGGCGGTGGCCGCCGGGTCGGGCTGTGCTTTCTCGACCTCGACCGGTTCAAGCGGGTGAACGACTCGTTCGGGCACCAGATCGGCGACCGGGCCCTGGTGGCGGCGGCGCGGCGACTGCGTCGGGCGGTCGAGCCGCACCTGGTCGCGCGGCTCGGCGGGGACGCCTTCGTCGTCCTTGTCGAACGGTCCACCGGCACCGGCGACGTGGTCGCCGTCGCCGAGGCGGCGCTGGCCGCGCTCTCCGAGCCGGTGGTGGTCGACGGGCATGACGTGACCGTCACGGCGAGCGTGGGCATCGTGGAGCGGCGGGTCGCCGGGACCTCACCGGACGACCTGATGCGGGCCGCGGGCAGCACCCTGCACTGGGCCAAGTCGGCCGGGGGCGCGGGGTGGGCCCTGTACGACGCGGAGCGTGACGGCCGGGAACAGGCCCGTCAGGAGCTGTGCGCGGCCATCCCGGCGGGGCTGGAACGGGGTGAGTTCTTCCTCGACTACCAGCCGTTGGCCTCGTTGCACGACGGCTCGCTGCTGGGCGTCGAGGCGCTGGTCCGGTGGCGCCACCCTCGGCTGGGGGTGCTGCGCCCGGACAGCTTCATCGGTCTGGCCGAGGAGACCGGGTTGATCGTGCAGCTCGGCGGCTGGGTGCTCGCCGAGGCGTGCCGCGAGGCGGTCGGCTGGACGTCCACCTCGGGTCAGCCCCCGTACGTCAGCGTCAACCTGGCGGTCCGTCAGGTCCGCCGCCCCGGTCTGGTGCAGGAGGTGCGGGCCCTGCTGCGGCGTACCGGCCTGCCCCCGAACCGGCTCCAGTTGGAGATCACCGAGAGCACGATGATGACCACCTCGGAGGAGCCGGTACGTGCCCTTCGTGCCCTCGCCGACCTGGGCATCCGGATCGCCATCGACGACTTCGGCACCGGCTACAGCAATCTGGCCTACCTACGGGACCTGCCGGTGACCGAGCTGAAGGTGGCCGGTGAGTTCGTTCGTGGCCTGCGCACCCCGGAGGCCCTCGCCGACGAGCGGATCCTCGCCTCGCTGGTCTCGCTGGCGCACGCGCTGGACCTGACGGTTACCGCCGAGGGGGTGGAGACCGGCGGACAGGCCGAGCGGCTGCGGGCGATCGGCTGCGACGCCGGCCAGGGCTGGCACTTCGGCCGCCCTGCCTCCCCCGACCACATCCTCGCCCGCATCCGCTGAACCAGCCTCCGCCGCACCGCAACGCTGAACCAGCCTCCGCCGCCACCGCAACGCTGGACCAGCCACGTCCGCCACCCTGACGCTCTGCCAGCCACCTCCGCCGCCGCACCCCTGAACCAGCCACCGCCGCCACCCGAACCAGGGTGTGCGGACACTGTCGAGCTGAACCGTTCGTGCTATCGCCGAACCACGGCGCCGTCGAACCACGGCGCCGTCGAACCACGGCGCCGTCGAACCACGGCGCCGTCGAACCACGGCGCCGTCGAACCACGGCGCCGTCGGACCGTGAGCGGTTAGCGATCCGCCTGCGCTCTCAGCTCGACAGCGTGGCCGACACCATCACCCGGCCCCGGGCCCGAGGCACCCGCGCGCCGAACCGGGCCGCCCCCCGAGGCACCTGCATGCCCGCCCCCGCCACCTGACCCACCCGGTCACCACGGCCCGGACCGCCGCGCCGACGCCGACGCAGGCACAGACACAGACACAGAGACAGACGCAGACGCAGACGCAGACGCAGACGCAGACGACAGCTTCGGCCCGGGCCGGCCGCTACACCGGACACGCGAGGCCCGTCGGTGTCTCAGCCGGCGAGCAGCGTCGCCAGGCGTCCCGCCTGCGTCTCCCAGCGCCACTCCCGCTCCACCCAGGCCCGGCCGGCGGCACCGAACTGCCGGGCCAGGTCCCGGTCGGCCAGCAGGGTGGCCACCCGGTCGGCGAGTTCGGCGACATCCCGACCGTCCACCACGTAGCCCGTCTCGCCCTGGCGCACCGCGTCCGGGGCACCGCCGGAGTTGCCGGCGACCACGGGCAGGCCGGTCGCCGACGCCTCCAGGTAGACGATGCCGAGCCCTTCGACGTCCAGGCCCCGGTTGCGGGTACGGCACGGCATGGCGTAGACGTCGCCGGCCGCGTAGTGGGCGGGCAGTTCGGCCGAGGGCACCGAACCGGTGAAGACCACGTCCCGCTCCACCCCGGACTGGCGGGCCAGCCGGGCCAGCGTGGTCCGGTACGGTCCACCGCCGACCACCAGCAACGCGGCGTCGGGCACCTGGCGGCGGATCAGCGGCATCGCCCGGATCAGCATGTCCTGGCCCTTGCGGGGCACCAGCCGCGACACGCAGACCACCACCGGCCGATCGGCCAGGCCGAGCCGGTGCCGCACCGCGCCGCCGTCGACGGACGGATGGTAGACGTCGGTGTCCACACCGGGCGCGAGCCGCCGCAGTTCGGTCAGGCCGTCGACGGCCCGGGCCAGCCGGGTGCGGGTGTACTCCCCCAGGTAGGTCACCACGTCGGTGTCCCGAGCGATGCGCCGCAGCGCCGTCCGGGCCAGCGGCAGCGCCGCCCAGCCGACCTCGTGACCGTGGGTCAGGGCGACCACCCGCCGGATCCCGGCCCGCCGACGCAGCCCGGCGGCGAGCAGGCCGAGCGGAGCCGCCGCACCGAACCAGACCGTGTCGCAGCCGTACGACCGGGCCAGCCGGGCGGCCCGGCGCGCCACGAGCGGGGTGGGCAGCAACACCTTGGTGCGCTCCCGCACCACCTCGAACGGCTGGTCGGCGTCGAACTTGTCCGCCCCGGCCCAGCGCGACGCGTACACCACCACCGAACCGGCCGGCTGGCGTACCGCGAGATTGTGCACGAACGACTGGATACCGCCCGGCCGGGGCGGAAAATCGTTCGTCACCAGCAACGTGCGGCTCACCGGCCGACCTTTCGGGCGTACGCGCGGGCGGCGGCGATCCGCTCCACGGTGGACGGGTGCGATGCCGAGTAGAGGTACTCCCAGCGGGGCGGGTCGGGGTCGGAGAGGTTGACCGCGGACAGCCGCCGCTGCATCGACTCGAACGCGGCCGGGTCGCCGGTCAACGCCAGCGCGTGCGCGTCGGCGCGGGCCTCGACCCGCCGCGACATCAGCGCCTGCACCGGGGCGAAGACCAGACCGGCCACCGTCACCAGGGCGAGCAGCAGCGGGAACGCGCGGGGTTGCGCCACCGAGTCGACCCCGGCCAGGCGCAGCAGCGGTGGCCAGGAGCCGATCAGGTAGAGCGCCACCACTGCGGCGGCGGCACCGAGCGCGCCGGTGAGCGTGCCGACCGGCACGTCCCGGTCCCGGGCGTGGCCCAGCTCGTGCGCCACCACCGCGGTCACCTCGGCCGGTGTCGCCTCGCGCAGCAGGTTGTCGTAGACCACCACCCGGCGGGTCGGTCCCAACCCGGAAACGTACGCGTTGACCGCCCGGGTGCGCCGGGACGCGTCGGCAACCAACACGTCGCGCACCGGCACCCCGTCGCGTTCGGCCAATTCGATCAGCTGGCTGCGCAGCGGCGACGGCTCCATCGGACGGAACCGGTTGAAGACCGGCTCGACAAGCACCGGCAGCACGAAGGAGAGCAGCACCACCAGGGTGGCGGCGCCGGCCGCGCCGAACGCCCACCACCAGCGGGGGGCGAGTCGGATGACGGTGTAGAAGCCGAGCAGCGCCACCGCGCCGATGACGGCGCTCACCGCGTACGACTTGAGCAGGTCCACCGCCCAGCCGCCCCAGCCGTTGGTGGCCAGCCCGTAGCGGGTGAGCACGCTGTGCCGCCAGGCCGAGAACGGCAGGGTCACCAGATCGGCGACCAGCACCACGGCCAGTCCGCCGAGGATCGCCTGGGCGATCCAGTGCCCGCCGAAGGGGCGCCCGGCCAACTCGACCAGGCGGCTGCCCAGCGGGGTCAGCCCGAGCGCCAGGGCCACCAGCAGCCCGACGCCGAGCGCCGCCCATCCGCCGGGTCGCAGCGCGGACCGGAACTGCCGGGCCCGCTCCACCTGCTCGGTCGGCAGGTCGCGCAGGGCAGCGAGTTGGTCGGCCCGGGGGGCCGGTGGGCGCTGCCACGGGATCAGCACCAGAGCCGCCACGACCAGGGCGACACCCAGCCCGGCCAGGGTCAGCAACGCCCATCCTCGTGGGCTCACCACGCCGCTCCGTCCGGCATCGGCGATCCGCCGCAGCGAACGCGAACCGATCCGTCGCCCGCCGTGCGCCTCATGCCCGCCGTTCCTGTCGCCATGGGCGCCCATCCTATGTCCCGGTCTGGAGCCGCCCCGCGCCCGTCGACCCACCCGCACGGCCGGCCCAGGACCACCGCCGGCGGGCTCAGGACCGCGACAGCCGGCGCACCAGCGAGTCCGCCCCCAGCGGGTACGCGCCGTGCCGGCGTACCCCGTCGGCGACCTCGCGGTCGGAGGACACCACCACCACGGGGCGGCCCGGCGGTTCGGCACGGACCAGCCGACGGATCAACTCGTCGGCGGTCTCACCCTTGCGGGAGAACAGCACCCGCACGCCACGCGGGGTGGGTGGCAGGCCGTGCACCCGTTCGGCGCCGTCGAAGACCACGGTGACCTCGTCACCGGTCTGCGCGGCGATCCCGCCGAGGCCGGTCACCAGCCGCTTGCGCTGCTGTTCGAGTGACATATCCCCGAAGCCGCGTTTGGTCACGTTGTAGCCGTCGACCACCAGGTGCGCCCGGGGCAACGCCAGGAGCTGGTCCAGCCGGGCCGGGTCGTCGGTGTCCTGGGCCCGGGCCGTGGCCGCGGTGGCGGTGGGCGAGTCGGTGAAGGAGTCGGCCACGAAGTCGGCGGGCAGCTTGTCGACCGGATCCAGGGCCAGTTCCCGGCGCAGCCCGACGGCGGCCTGACCGATCGTCTCCAGCAGCAGCCACAGTCGCGCGTCGTCGACCGAGCGGGCCTCCTTGGCGCTGCTGCGGGCCGCGCCGGCCGCGGCCTCCGCCTCGGCCAGCCGGGCCCGGACCCGACGCAGTTCGGCGTCCGCGTCGGCGGCGGCCCGGGTCGCCCGGCCCCGCTCGGTGGCCAGCAGCTCGTTGGCCCGACGCTCCCGGGCCTGGCTCTCCCGCAGCGTACGAGCCAGTTGCCGGGCCTCCTCGCGCAGTTGGCCCAGTTCCTCGCGGACCCGGGCCAGTTCGTCGCGCAGCTTGTCGGCCTCCACCCGGGCGACCGCCCGGTCGTGCTCGGCCCGGGTGGCCCGCTGTTCGGCCTGCCGGACCAGTTCGGCCACCACCGCCGTGTCCGCCTCGGCGCGGACCGCCGCCCCGCTGGCGTCGATCAACTCCCGCCAGCCGCGCGGACGGGCCAGGTAGGCCAGGGCCGCCACCTCGACCGGATCGGCGGCGGCGGGAGCGGTGCCCTCCACCACGGCGGCGCCCAGGTCACCGGCGTCGGCCAGCACCCGGGCGGTGACCCGCTGCCGGAACAGCGGATCGGCGGTGAGTTGGGCGGCGATCGCTGGCGCGCCGAGCCGGGCGCGTCGATTCGGGGCGAACTTGGCGACCCGTCGCAGCGGCACGGGCACCTCGTCGGCGGGCAGACCGGGCAGCACGGCGGCGGTGAGCGAGACGATCCGCTGGCGCACCGGCTCGGGCAGACTCGGCTCCGGCTCCGGCTGCCCCGCGTCCACCGGCCCGGTGTCCGGCATCGGGTCGTCGGTGGCAGCGTCACCGGCCGCGGGCACTGCGACGACCTGCTCCTCCTGCGGGAGGTTGTCGTCGTGCGGCTCGGTGAGGGGCATGTGGCAAGTCTCCCACCGCGACCGGGCCCACCGCCCGGTGAGTGAGCCGATCTCTCATCCTAGACCGGTGGTGACCAGAGGGGCCGGTGGGGCGCGAGTGTCGGACCGGACCGTTACGGTGCCGCCGATGGCAGCACAGGAATTCCGGCAACCGCCGCTGGCCGGCCTCGACCCGACCGTCGACGGGGTCGACCCGGCGTTGCCGCTGTACGCGACGACGTTCGTGGTGGTCGACCTGGAGACCACCGGCGGCGCGCCCGACGGCGGCGGCATCACCGAGATCGGCGCGGTCAAGGTGCGCGGCGGTGAGGAGCTGGGGGTGCTGGCCACCCTGGTCAACCCCGGGGTGCCGATCCCACCCTTCATCACCGTGCTGACCGGCATCACCCAGGCGATGCTGCTGCCGGCGCCGCCGATCGAGCAGGTGCTGCCGAGCTTCCTGGAGTTCGTCTCGGACGCCGTTCTGGTCGCCCACAACGCGCCGTACGACGTCGGCTTCCTCAAGGCGGCCTGCGCGAAGCACGGCTACCGGTGGCCGAACCCACGGGTGCTGGACACCGCGGCGCTGGCCCGGCGGGTGCTGCTGCGCGACGAGGTGCCCAACCGCAAGCTCGGCACCCTCGCCGCGTACTTTCGCGCCGCCACGCAGCCGACCCACCGGGCCCTGGACGACGCCCGGGCGACCGTCGACGTGCTGCACGGGCTGATCGGCCGCCTCGGCGGGCACCGGGTCGACACCATCGGCGACGCCATCGAGTTCGCCCGCGCGGTCACCCCGACGCAGCGTCGCAAGCGGCACCTGGCCGACGGGTTGCCCCACTCCCCCGGGGTCTACATCTTCCGGGCCGCCGACGACCGACCGCTCTACGTCGGCACCTCCCGGGACATCGCCACCCGGGTACGCAGCTACTTCACCGCCGCGGAGAAACGCGCCCGGATCTCGGAGATGCTGGCCGCCGCCGAGCGGGTGGAGGCGGTGGAGTGTGCGCACTCGCTGGAGGCCGAGGTGCGTGAGCTGCGGCTCATCGCGGCGCACGCCCCGCCGTACAATCGCCGGTCGAAGTACCCGGAGCGGGTGGTCTGGCTGAAGTTGACCGACGGGCCGTACCCCAGGTTGTCGGTGGTCCGGGAAATCTCCCCGGGTGACCGCGCCTACCTCGGCCCGTTCACCTCGCGGCGGGCCGCCGAGCTGGCCGCCGCCGGCTTCCACGACGCGGTGCCGCTACGGCAGTGCACCCACCGGTTGTCGCTGCGCACCGTCACGCCGGCCTGCGCGCTTGCCGAGCTGGGCCGCTGCCCGGCACCGTGCGAGCACCGGATCTCACCCGAGGAGTACGACGCCCGGGCGGTCACGCCGTTCGCCACCGCCACCACCGGCGATCCGCAGCCGGTGGTGGCCGCCCTGCTCGCCCGGATCGAGGCACTCTCGGCCGGCCAGCGCTACGAGGACGCGGCCGTACTGCGCTCCCGCCTCGCGGCGGTGCTGCGGGCCGCCGTACGCATGCAGCGCCTCGCCGCGTTGAGTGGGCTCGCCGAGGTGGCCGCCGCGCACCCCGCGGCCGGCGGGGGCTGGGAGCTGGCGCTGGTACGGCACGGCCGGCTGGCCGGTGCCGGCGTGTCGCCGCCCGGGGTCCACCCGCGACCGACGTTGACCGCCATCCGGGCCACCGCCGAGACGGTGCCGGCCGGGCACGGCCCGGTCCCGGCGGCCAGCCCGGAGGAGTCGGAGCGGATCCTGTCCTGGTTGGAGCGACCGGAGACCCGGCTGGTCGAGATGTCCGCCGGTTGGTCCTCCCCGGTGGCCGGCGCGGCACGGTTCCGCGACCTGTTGACAAAGGCGGAGAGCGCGGCGTCCCGGCAACTCTGGTCCGAACGCTCATGAGCAACTGTCCGATCGGACTACGTCGACTCACTTACTCTGTTAAGGAAGTGCAGTCCTGCCCGTTTCGAGGGTCTGCTCCCGCTTGCCGGATTCCGGTGGTGGCGCAGCAGGCGTGAGGGGGTGTCCCAGGTGGACGTCAACGCCGGCCACGGCGGCGCCCTGGGCGGTGCGCTCCCGACACAGCCCGGCGAGCTGCCCCTGACCAGACGACTCCGATCGCTGCTCACCTGGCCGACCACCGAGACCGAGCCGGTCGGCCAACTGGTACGCACCCACCGCACCATCCACGCCGGTGCCGACCCGGCGGTGCTGCGTCGCGCGTACACCATCGCGGACAACATGCACCGCGGCCAGTTCCGCAAGAGCGGGGAACCGTTCATCACCCATCCGCTGGCGGTCGCCCAGATCTGCGCGGAACTCGGCATGGACACCACCACTCTGGTGGCGGCGCTGCTGCACGACACGGTGGAGGACACCCGCTACACGCTGCAGGCCCTCGCGGAGGACTTCGACCACGAGGTCGCCCACCTGGTCGACGGGGTGACCAAGTTCGACAAGGCGTTCTACGGGCAGGCCGCCGAGGCGGAGACGATCCGCAAGATGATCATCGCGGCCGGTAAGGACGTCCGGGTGCTCATCATCAAGCTCGCCGACCGGCTGCACAACATGCGCACCCTCGGCGTACGCTCGGCCGCCTCCCGCGAGCGGATCGCCCGCAAGACGCAGGAGGTGCTGGTACCGCTCTGCGACCGGTTGGGTATCCAGACCCTGAAACGGGAGCTGGACGACGTGGTGCTGCTGCACCTCGAGCCGGACGAGCACGCCCGCATCGCGCGGCACGTGCACGACCGGCCCGGCTGGGACGGCTACCTCGCCGAGGTGGTCGCCCAGGCCAGGGTGGCACTGCGGCGCAGCCGGGTCGACGCGGAGGTGAAACCGCGACCCCGGCACCTCTACTCGATCTGGAAGGACACCGTGGCCGGCGGCCACACCGCTCCGTTCGACCTGCCCCGGATCACCATCGTGGTCGACGGACCGGCAACCGACTGTTACGCGGCACTCGGTGCCGTGCACGGCCTCTGGCGGCCGGTGCCGGGCCGGTTCAAGGACTTCATCGCCTCGCCGAAGAACAACCTCTACCGCTCCCTGCACACAAGCGTCTGCGGACCGAAGAACCGCACGGTCGAGGTGCTGATCCGCACCACGGAGATGCACCGGGCGGCCGAGTTCGGGGTGGTCGCCGACTTCCGCTTCCCCCGCTCCGGCGGGGCCACGGCCCGCGCGGGGCAGCTCGACTGGCTGCGCCGGGTGCTGGACTGGGAGCAGGACGCGGCCGACCCGGCCCAGTTCCTGCAGTCGCTGCGCTGCGACCTGTCCGAGGCGCAGATCCAGGTGGTCGCCGAGGGGCGGCAGATCGAACTGCCGGCCGGTGCCACCCCGGTCGACCTGGCTTACGAGCTGGGTACCGACCGGGGCGACCGGTGTCTGGCGGCCCGCGTCAACGGCCGGCTCGTCCCGCTCTCCTCCGAGCTGGAGGAGGGCGACGTGGTGGAGATCTTCACCGAGACCGACGGAGAGAGCAGCCTCGACGCCGAGGTGGCCCCGCGTGGGCCGCGTCGCGAGTGGTTGGGGTTCGTCAAGTCACCGCACGCGCAGATGCAGATCAACAGGTGGTTCGCCGAGCACAGCGAGCCGGGCATCTCGATCAGCGACAAGGTGCGGCTGGGCCGGGCCACCATCGGGCTGGCCCTGCGCCAGTACAACCGGGGACTGGCCAGCGATCTGCCGCTGCTGCGGCTGTCCGAGGAACTCGGCTACCCGGATCTGGAGACCCTGCTGGTCGCGGTCTTCGACCGGGTCATCGAGCCGGACGCCGTGGTGTGCCAACTCATCGACCTGGTCGATAACCGTCAGTGACCGTCCTGGCCCCTCACCGTACTCGGCGTGCTCCTCGTGGCGCGAGTGAGCCTCACGGCCACTAGCCTGGAGTCATGATCCTCCGTACCCGCCGCACCGGGCGCGCCGTCGCGTACCAGGTCTTCTACCGGCTGCCGCTGCCGGTCCGACGTCGGCTGGTCCGGATGGCCGTGCCGAAGTACATCGTCGGCGCCGTCACCCTGCTCCGCGACAGTGAGGCGTCGGGCGCGGGTCGGTTGCTGCTGCTGCGGCAGCCACCGGGCCGGGGGTGGACCCTGCCGGCCGGGTTGCTGCAACGCGGCGAGCACCCGGCCGTCGGCGCCGCCCGGGAGCTGTACGAGGAGAGCGGGGTCCGCCTCTCCCCCACCCGACTCGCCCCGGCGGTGCCCAACGCCATCGTGCACGCCAAGGGCTGGGTGGACGTGGTGTTCACCGCCGAGGTGCCGGCCTCGCGCACCGAGCTGACCGTCGACGGCGCCGAGGTCTTCGAGGCCGCCTGGCACCCGCTGGACGACCTGCCGAAGCTGACCTGGCCGACCGCCCGTCTGCTGGCGTACTACGACATCGGTCCGTTGGCCGGGCAGTTCCCGCCGCCGCTGCCCGACAAGACGCCGTGACCTGGCCCGAGGGCGCGGAGAACCGCCGTCGCGCCGCCTTCGACGGGATCTGCGCGGTGGTGCTCGCCGCCGGCGAGGGCACCCGGCTGCGCCCGCTGACCGAGCGGGTACCGAAGGCGCTCTGCCCGGTGGGCAACGTGTCCCTGCTGGACCGGGCGCTGGCTCGGCTCGCCGGTCTCGGCCTGACCGGCCCGGCCGCGGTCGCGGTGAACGCCTGCTACCTGGGTGACCAGGTGGCGCGGCGGGTGGGTGCGCGGGCGCACCTGTCGGTCGAGCCGGGCAACCCGCTGGGCACCGCTGGCGGCGTGGGACGGCTGCGGGACTGGATCGACGGCCGGGGTGTGCTGGTCGGCAACGCCGACGCCTACCTGGCCGACCCGGCGGCACCGCCCGGCCCCGACATCGCCGCGCTGCTGGACGGCTGGGACGGCGAGTCGGTGCGCCTGCTCGGCCAGCCGGCCGCCGACCCGCGCGCACCGGGCACCTTCGACGGGCACGTCTTCACCGGTTTCTCGCTGTTGCCGTGGCGGCTGGTCCGCGACCTGCCCGCCACCTTCGGCGACCTGGTACGCGCGGTCTGGCGTCCGGCCGAGGCCGCCGGTCGGCTGGACGTGGTGGGCTACCGGGGAACCTTCATCGACACCGGCACCCCGGCCGACTACCTCGCCGCGAACCTGCACGCCGCTGGCGACGGCTGCCTGATCGATCCGACCGCCACGGTCACCGGCCCCTGCCACCGCTCCGTGGTGGGCGCGGGTGCCGTCGTCCGTGGGACGGTCAGTCGCAGCGTGATCTGGGCGGGCGCCGTCGTCGGTGCCGAGGAGCACCTGCGCGACGTGATCCGGGTCGGTGCTGACCTGACCGTCCCGGCGGCTTGATCCCACACGCACCACCCGCCCGGCCGCTGCCAGGCGCTGCTTGCAGAAACCTTTTTGCATAAACTTCTCTGCATAGCTACGTTGTCGTGCATGACCGATCCTCGCCAGCAACGACGGGTATCCGATCCCGCAGATCTCAAAGCGGTGGCCCACCCCCTCCGGGTGCGGTTGCTGGCCGCGCTGCGGGAGCACGGCCCGGCCACGGCCACGGAACTCGCCCACCTGCTCGACACCGAGTCCGGGTCGACCAGCTACCACCTGCGCATACTGGCCCGACACGGGTTCGTCACGGAGTCCAAGAGCGGACGCAGACATCCACGAGAACGGCGCTGGGCGGCCGTACACCGCACGACCGGATGGAGCAACACCGAGCTCTCCGCGAGTGATGCCGGTCGAGAGGCTGCGGGGATGATGCGGCGTCGACAGGTCGAGGTGCTCATCGGCGACGTCGAGCGCTTCGAGGCCCAACTGGACGACCTGGACCCGGCCTGGGTGGAGGCGGCAGGCATCGGCGACATCGTGACGCGGCTCAGTCGCTCCTCGGTGGCCGAGCTGTGGGACCGCTTCTACGCCCACCTCAACGAGCTGAGCGCACGAGACGAAGCCGATCCGAGCGCGCTCACCGTGTCCATCGTGGTGGCCGGTTTTCCCAGATCCGAACGCCGATGAGCATCGATGCGGCCCGCCGCCGCTACGCATCGCTGAACTTCCTGCTGTGGCTGCCCACCGGGCTCTATCTGGTGCCCCTGGTGTTGCTGATGCTCGACCGTGGCCTCTCGGTACCCACCATCGCGCTCGTCACCGCGGGGTACGGCCTCACGGTTGCGCTGCTCGAACTGCCCACCGGGGGGCTGGCGGACGCGATCGGACGCCGCCCCGTACTCGTCGCCTCGGCGGTGGCCGGCGCGGGCGGCCTGCTGTTGCTGGGCCTGGCCGACACGATCGCACTGTTCCTGGCCTCCGCGGTGCTGCGCGGCGTCGCCCGCGCGCTGTCGACCGGTCCGCTGGAAGCGTGGTACGTCGACACCGTGCACACGCACGCCGGCCGCGATGTCGACCTGACCGGCGGTCTGGCCAAAGGTGAGGTAGCCGGGTCACTGGCACTGGCGGTTGGCACGCTCACCGGCGGTCTGCTGCCACTGGTTCTGGATGGCACCAACACGCTTCCTGCCCTGGCAGTGCCGGTGCTGATAGCGGCCGGGGTCGAGGCGCTGCGGGCCCTGGCGACGGCCCGGCTGCCCGAGCCGCCGCATCCACGCCCGGAACTGGCGGACGTCGTGCGGCACGTACCCGCCACCATCGCCGCCGGGCTGCAGGTGTCAGCACGAGACCGGGTACTGACCCGGGTGTTGCTCGCGGCCGGCGGAGCGGGTGTCGCGCTGGGCACCATCGAACTTCTCACCCCGGCCTGGCTGGCCGAATCGGCCGGCGGTCCTACCGCAGCTGCCACGTACGCGGTGGTCGCAGCCGCGGGATTCGGTGCCGACGCCGTCGGCGGCATGGTTGCCGGTTGGGCGGTACGCCGCTGCGGGTCACACGCGCGGGCGGCGGCGACCGGAGTGGTGGTATCCGCGCTGTCCCTGCTCGGGCTCGCCGGTTGCGCACTCCTGCGGGGGCCGGGTGCCATGGCGCTCGCCGGGCTGGCCTACTGTCTGCTCTTCGTCGGTCTCGGCGCGGCCTTCCCGGCACAGGCGAAGCTGCTGCACGACCGCGTCGAGGCGACCGAACGGGCCACCGTGCTGTCTGTGCAGTCACTTCTCATGCAGGTCGTGGGGGCGGTGGGGCTACCGCTGATCGGCTGGCAGGCCAGCCGGCACGGCATCGAAGCGGGTTACCTGATCGGCGCGGCGGTGCTGTTCGCGTCCGCCGCCCTCTTCGTACGCCTGCCCGCCACAGCCCCGCACGCTGCTGCTGTCATACCGCCTAGCATGGGCGAGTACGCCGACGAACGGAGAGTCCCGTGATCACCGCGATCGTGCTGATCGACTGCGCCACCGACTCGATTCCCGAGGTGGCCGAGGCACTTGCGAACCTGTCGGGGGTGAGCGAGGTCTACTCGGTGGCCGGGCACGTCGACCTGATCGCCATGGTCCGGGTCCGTGAGTTCGACGAGATCGCCCAGATCATCGCGGGCAGCATCTCGAAGGTGCCGGGCGTGCTCAACACCGAGTCGCACATCGCCTTCCGCGCGTACTCCCGGCACGACCTGGAGGAAGCCTTCGCCATCGGCCTGGGCAGCACCGACTGAGCCGGCCCACCCGCAGGGGATGGACCGGCTCGGCTCGCTACCGCCGGATCAGCTCTGCTGCGGCACCGGGGTCTCGGTGACGGTGCCACCCGGAACCGGCGCCTCCTCGGTGAAGGTCTCACCCGGGGCCGGCGTGGTGCCACCCGGGGCCGGGACGGTGCCACCCGGGCTGGCCGTGCCGCTCGGGCTGGTCTCCGGCACCGGGATGCCGAGTTCCTCGGCCAGCATCACCAGGGCGTCGTAGTGCGCCTGCAGGACCGGCAGCGCGGTCTGCGCCAGCTGGACCACCTGCGGCTCGCTACCCTGTGAGATCTCCGTCTGGGTCGCCTGGATGGCCTGGACGTGGCCGGCCAGTTCCTGGGTCACCCAGAGCCGGTCGAACTCCTCACCGCTGGCGTTGTTGAGCTGGTCGAGACCGTCCTGCTGTTCGGTGGTGGGCTCGCTCGGCAGGTCGACGTTCAGCTGTCCGGCCAGGTCCTGCACCGACTGGTCCAGTTCGGTGTGGTCCGTGACGAACTGCTGCCCCAGCTCCTTGACCTGCTGGTTCTGGCCCTTCTCCTGGGCCAGCTCACCGGCGGCGATCTCGTACAGGTTGACCTGGTGGACCGCCTGCAGGTACTGGGTGTCCTGTTCCGACGGCTGCGCCGCCGCCTGCGCCGCCGCCGCGGGTGCGACTCCCACCAGCACCAGCGCGGCCAGCAGGCCGAGGCGTTTGATACCCAACATGCTTCCTCCCCGTTGAGACGTTGGACCGCACGGATACCCGGCTGACCGGGGTTATTCCTGCGATCCGGCGACGACGGGAAGCGGTGACGACGTCCGGATGAGGCGAAACGGGCGTGGCGCCCGCCGGAGCAGGTCCGGCGGGCGCCACGTCACGTTACGACGGATCTCAGGAGCGGGTCTCCCCGCTGGTGATCTCCTCCCGCTCCGGGCGCGGCTCGACCGGCGGGTGCCCCGGCGAGACCGGCGCCTCGGCCGGCCGCTCGATCGGGTAGAAGAAGCCCCGGATGGCCGGGCCGAGCGCGCCGAGCCGGTTCATCTTCTTCGGTACCACCCAGCCGGCGTAGTCCAGCTCGCCGTGCCCGTCGCCCGCGCTGAGCGGCTGGTGCACCTCGACGAACCGCCCGTCCGGCAGCCGCCGGATGATGCCGGTCTCCACGCCGTGCGCGAGAACCTCCCGATCGTGCTGCTGCAGGCCGAGACAGATCCGGTAGGTGACGTAGTACGCCAGCGGCGGCAGCAGCAGCAGACCGATCCGGCCGGCCCAGGTCATCGCGTTCAGGCTGATGTGGAACTTGTCGGCGATGACGTCGTTCGCGCCGGAGAGGGTCAGGATCACGTAGAACGTGAGGGCCATGACGCCCAGGCCGGTGCGGAACGGGACGTCGCGGGGACGCTGGAGCAGGTTGTGGCTGCGGTAGTCCTTCAGGTGGCGGGCCTCCATGAAGGGATAGAGCAGGGAGAGCGCCACCAGGATGCCGGGTAGTACCACTGTCGGCCAGAACAGCGGCGGGATCACGTAACCCTCGCCGATGGGTATGGTGATCTCCCAGTCGGGCATCAGCCGGGTCGAGCCGTCGAGGAACATGACGTACCAGTCCGGCTGGCTGGCGGCCGAGACCACCCATGCCTCGTACGGGCCGAACAGCCAGACCGGGTTGATCTGGAACAGACCGCCCATCAGCGCGATCACGCCGAAGACGACCATGAAGAAGCCGCCCTGCTTGATCGCGTAGCGCGGGAACATCCGCTCGCCGACCACGTTGCCGTTGGTCCGGCCCGGCCCCGGCCACTGGGTGTGCTTCTGCTTGAACACCAGGCCCAGGTGAACGGTGATCAACGCGACGAGCAGGGCGGGGATGAGCAGCACGTGGGCGATGAAGAACCGGCTGATGATGATCGTGCCGGGGAACTCGCCGTTGAAGACCGCCGCGGTCACCCAGGAGCCGATCACCGGGATGGACAGCATGATCGCCGAGGCGATCCGCAGGCCGGTGCCGGACAGACCGTCGTCCGGCAGCGAGTAACCGGTGAAGCCGGCCAGGAAGCCGACCCAGAACAGCAGCGAGCCGATGATCCAGTTGGTCTCGCGCGGCTTGCGGAACGCGCCGGTGAAGAAGATCCGCAGCATGTGCACCACGATCGCGGCCATGAACAGCAGCGCCGCCCAGTGGTGCATCTGGCGCATGATCAGGCCGCCGCGGACGTCGAAGGAGATGTCCAGCGTCGAGGCGTACGCGGCCGACATCGGCGTGCCCCGCAGCGGGGCGTAGCTGCCGTTGTAGATGACCTCGGTCATCGCCGGCTCGAAGAAGAAGGTCAGGAAGACACCGGTCAGCAGCAGGACGATGAACGAGAAGAGCGCGATCTCGCCGAGCAGGAAGGACCAGTGGTCCGGGAAGACCTTGTTGAGCAGTCGGCGCAGCGGGGTCGCCACCTGGAAGCGGTCGTCGACCGCTCGGGCGGTGTTGCCCGGCACTGCTGCCACGTCAAACTTTCGCCGCTTCACGGCCGCTCCCAGAAGTCGGGCCCGACGGGTTCAGTGTAGTCGGACGTAGCCACGAAGTAGCCCTCGGAATCCACCTCGATCGGCAGCTGCGGCAGCCGCCGGCTGGCCGGACCGAAGACGGGCTTGGCGTTGTCGGTGATCAGGAACTGCGACTGGTGGCACGGGCAGAGCAGCCGGTTGGTCTGCTGTTCGTACAGGCTCGCCGGGCAGCCGGCGTGCGTGCAGATCTTCGAGTACGCGGCGTAGTTGCCCCACATGTAGCCGCCGTGGCCCTCGCGCTCGTTGTTGCGCCGCGACTCCACGGCGTCGTCCTCGCGCAGGTGGATCAGCAGGGTGGGCGAGTCGGCGTACCGGTTGCTCACCCCGTGCTCCACGCCCGGGAAGACGGTGATCTGACCACCGGCGCTGATGTCCGCCGGCCGGATGGGTCGGCCGTCCTCGCGGACCAGCCGGATCTTCTGACCGTCCCGGGGGGCGAACCCGGTGGTCATCATCTGGTCGTCCTTGTGCGGGTCGGAGATCAGCCCGCCGACCAGGGGCGCCGCGGCGACGGCGCCGACCGGCAGTAGACCGGCCAGCAGCGAGACGCCGAGCAGCGGCCGACGCTTCACGCCCAGCTCGTCGGCCATGTACGCCATGGTCTCGCCGGTGATCCGCTGGTCCTCGGCGGGCACCGGACCCTCGTGCCGATCCTGGATCGACACCTCCTTGGGCAGCAGCTTCTTGCCCCAGGTGAGGATGCCGAAGCCGATCCCGAGCAGGGCGACGCCGAGGGTCACGCCGAGCAGCGGGGTGTAGAGCTTGTCGCCGCCGCGACCCGGCTCGTACTCCCAGGGCCACCAGATGTAGATCGCCAGGAAGGCGGTCGCCGCCAGCCCGGTCAGCAGGAAGAAGCCCGCCACCGTGCGGACCAGCCGCCGCTCGGCCTTGGTGCCCGGGGCCACCTGCGGCTCGTAGTGGACGATCTCGATGTCGTCCCGCCGGGCGCCCTCCCGGACGATGTCGAACCGACTGAGCCGGGGGTCGTTCACGTCGAGCGGCTCCCCGTCCGGCAGGGCCCGCTGCCCGGTGTGACTGCTCATGGTCCCCCCGCTCACGACTTGCCCGCGATCCACAGGCTGGCGAAGACCAGCGCGACGATACCGACGAGGAAGATCGCCATCCCCTCGGTGGAGGGTCCGTACCGGCCCAGGTTGAACAGGCCGCCCGGGTCACCGTCGTCCTTCAGCGTCTGCTGGATGTAGGCGATGATGTCCGCCTTCTGCTCCGGCGTGATCTGGTTGTCGCCGAAGACCGGCATGTTCTGCGGACCGCTGAGCATCGCCGCGTAGATCTGCCGGTCGGTGGCCGGCGCGAGGCTCGGCGCGTACTTGCCGGAGGAGAGGGCACCGCCGCCACCGCTGAACGCGTGGCACTGCGAGCAGTTGATCCGGTAGAGCTCGCCGCCGATCGCGACGTTGCCGCCGGCGTGCAGGTCGTCGCCCGCCGGAACGACCGGGCCACCGCCGAGTTCCTGGACGTACGCCGCGAGCTGGTCGATCTCGTCGCGGGTGAACACCTCGGGCTTGCGCGCCGCCTGGGCCTCCTGCCGGGCCATCGGCATCCGACCGGTGCTCACCTGGAATTCCACCGAGGCGGCGCCGACGCCGATGAGGCTCGGCCCGCGCCCCTCGACCCCCTGCGCGTTGCGTCCGTGGCAGGTCACACAGCTCACGTCGAACAGCGCCTTGCCGTCGGCGGCGGCGCTGCTCAGCGGCGGATTCTCCTGGGCGGCGGCGCCGGGGGCGAGGACGGTGTAGGCGCCGCCGGCCAGCATCAGCGCGGCGACCAGCCGGACCGCAGCACCCAGCCGGCGGCGGCCCCTGCTGGGCGCCCCGGGCCGCCCGCGCAGCCGCGCGAACAGACCGCGTCGGCGGTCGTTGTCAGAAGTCATGACCTGTGTCCTTAACCGGTTGGACCTTGTGTTGCGGGGGGTGGAGCAGCGGCAAGGCGGCTGACGCGCGCCAAGATCACTGAAGCCAGTAGATCATGGCGTAGAGCGCGATCCACACGACGTCGACGAAGTGCCAGTAGTACGACACCACGATCGCGGCGGTGGCCTGAGCCGGGGTGAACCGGCCCATGGTGGTGCGGATCATGAAGATCACGAAGGCGATCAGACCACCGGTGACGTGCAGGCCGTGGAAGCCGGTGGTCAGGTAGAACATCGAGCCATAGCCGTCACTGTTGATCTTGATGCCGTGGTGCACCAGCTCGCGGTACTCGTTGAGCTGGCCGAGCACGAAGATCAGGCCCATCACGAAGGTGATCGCGAACCAGCGACGCAGCGCGTGGACGTCACCCTTCTCGGCGGCGAACACGCCGAGCTGGCAGGTCACCGAGGACAACACCAGGATCACCGTGAAGGTGGTCGCGTACGGAATGTTGAGGACCTCGGTGTGCTCCGCCCACTGCTCCGGCGCCGCCGCGCGGATGGAGAAGTACATCGCGAACAGCGCCGCGAAGAACATGAGTTCACTGGAGAGCCAGACGATCGTCCCGACGCTGACCATGTTCGGCCGCGTCAGGGAGTGGATCCGGCTCTTGTCAATGGCTGGGGCCGCAGTCACGCGGTCATTATTGCCGTTCACCACGGCCGGCGATCAGCGGGGGGTGAAACCCGGGCCAGCGTGGCCCGATCGGTACCGTCCGGTTCGCCTGACCTAGGCTGATTGGTGTGCTGCACGTCGATCCGATCTCCGTGGCCGCGCCGACGGCGCCGCTGCTCACCACGGCCGCGACCGGCTCGGCCGCGACCGAGGTGACGACGAGCGCCGGGAGTCTGGCCGCGGAGGCCACTCCGCCGCCGTTCTCCATCACCGCCGTGTTCACCGAAGCCCGGCTGGACAGCTGGCTCGCCGTCGGCCTGGTCCTCGCGGCCGGCCTCTACCTCTACGGTGTGTACCGGCTGCGGCTGCGGGGCGACCGCTGGCCGGTCGCCCGGACCGTCTTCTTCCTCGGCCCGGGCCTCGGCGGCATCGCCTCGGTGACGGTAACCGGGCTGGAGACGTACGACACCACGCTGCTGTCGGTGCACATGGTGCAGCACATGGTGCTGTCCATGGTCGCGCCGATCTTCCTGGCCCTGGGCGCGCCGGTGACCCTGGCCCTGCGTACCCTGCCGACCGGTCCGCGCAAGCGGCTGCTCGCGGTGGTGCACAGTCGGATCGCCCGGATCTACACCTTCCCGCTGGTGGCGTTCGCCATCTTCGTGGTGAACCCGTTCGCGCTCTACTTCACCGACCTGTACCGCTACACGCTCGAACACGCCTGGGCGCACGAGCTGGTGCACGCGCACTTCATCATGACCGGCTGCGTCTTCTTCTGGCCGCTGCTCGGCCTGGATCCGCTGCCCGGACGCTGGCCGTACCCCGGGCGGGCGTTGCTGATGCTGCTGTCGGTGCCGTTCCACACCGTGCTCGGGCTGACCATCATGCAGAGCACCACCCTCTTCGGCGGCGACTGGTATCCCTCGCTCGGGCTGAGCTGGGCCGACCCCTGGGAGGACCAGGTGCTCGCCGGCGGCATCCTGTGGGCCGGCGGTGAGTTCGTCAGCGTGACGATGCTCGCGGTCCTGGTCGTGCAGTGGATGCGGCAGGCCGAGCGGGAGGCCCGCCGGATCGACCGCGAACTGGACCGCCAGGAAGCCCGCCGACGGGCGGCGGAATCCACCGCCTGAGGCCGCCTCGGCGGACCGGTCGGGGCGGCGTGTCACGCGCACCACACCGACCGGTACGATCGGCCACGCAGCTACGAAGTGGGAGCCGTTGGAAGCCATGAGCGAGCACCGCGAGCGAGTCATGCTCGGTGCGATGGCGCCTCAGGACGGCACGAAGCGAAGCGGAGTGTCGGCATGAGTGACCGTCTGTGCACCGTCCTGCTCTACAGCGACGACCCGCAGGTACGGGACCGGATGCGGCTCGCCGTCGGCACCCGACCCGCGGCCGACCTGCGAGTCGAGTTCGTCGAGGCGTCCACCTACGCCGAGTGCATCCGACTTGTCGACGACTACGAGATCGACCTGATGCTGCTCGACGGTGAGGCCACCCCCGGCGGCGGCATCGGCATCGCCCGGCAGATCAAGGACGACCGGGACGACGCCCCACCGACCTGCGTGGTGATCGCCCGCGCCGCCGACCGCTGGCTGGCCTCCTTCGCCGAGGTCGACGCCACCCTGGTGCACCCGCTCGACCCGGTCACCACCGCCGCCACGGTGACCGAGCTGCTGCGCGCGGGCGCACCCGCCTGACGTCCCACTCCGGCACCGCCACGGCGCCGGGCGAGCCGGCGCCGGTCCCGTCCCACCCGTAACCGTCTGCTCGGGAGGCCCGCCATGGGCGATCGGACCTGGCCACACCTGCTCACCGCGCTGCTGCGCGGCGAGGAACTGTCCGCCGCCGACACCGCCTGGGCGATGGGCGAGATCATGTCCGGATCGGCCGCGCCGGCCCAGATCGCCGGCTTCGCCGTCGCGCTGCGGGCCAAGGGCGAGACCCCGGCCGAGGTGACCGGGCTGGTCGAGGCGATGCTGAGCCGGGCCGTCCCGGTCGAGCTGCCCGAGGAGGTACGCGCCGAGGCGCTCGACGTGGTCGGCACCGGTGGCGACCTGGCCCACACGGTAAACATCTCCACGATGACGGCGCTGGTCGTGGCCGGAGCCGGCGTACGGGTGGTCAAGCACGGCAACCGGGCCGCCTCGTCCTCCTGCGGTACCGCCGACCTGCTGGAGTTCCTCGGGATCCCACTTGATCTCGGGCCCGAGCAGGTGGCCCGGTGCGTGGCCGAGGCCGGCATCGGCTTCTGCTTCGCCGCCCGGTTCCACCCCGGCATGCGCCACGCCGGCCCGGTGCGCCGGGAGCTGGGCGTGCCGACCGCGTTCAACTTCCTCGGCCCACTCACCAATCCGGGCCGCCCCCGCTCGGGTGCGGTCGGCTGCTTCGACGCGACGATGGCGCCGGTGATGGCGGCCGTCTTCGCGGCCCGGGGCGACTCGGTGCTGGTGATGCGCGGCGAGGACGGGCTGGACGAGTTCACCACCGCCGCGGCGACCCGGTTCTGGATCGCCCAGCACGGGGCCGTCAGGGAGACCGTGGTGGACGCGGTCGACCTCGGCGTACCCCGGGCCACCCTTGCCGAGCTGCGCGGCGGCGACCCGGCCCACAACGCCGACGTGGCCCGACGCCTGCTGGCCGGCGAGCCAGGGCCGGTGCGCGACGCCGTGCTGGTCAACGCGGCGGCGGCGCTGGCCACCCAGGGATCCCTGGCCGGCGACCTGACCGAGGCGCTCCGCGCCGGTCTGGGCCGGGCCGCCGAGTCGATCGACTCCGGCGCGGCCGCCCGCACCCTCGACCGCTGGATCGAGGTCGCCCGTACCGCCTGACCCGCCGCGCCGGTCGACCCGTCGCCGTGCGGCGGTCCACCACCGCGCCGCCCGAACCGGTGCCCACTCGACGACGACAGGGCCCGCCCCTGTGGGGCGGGCCCTGTCGCGTTGCGAGGCTCAGTGTTCGGCGGTACGCCGCGTGCCGCTGTAGTACTCGAACAGCAGGCCGCAGGCGGCCAGGATCACGGCCACCGCACCGAGGCCGAGCAGCCAGAACTGCCAGAACACCAGGCCCAGGCCGGCGATCGCGGCGGCCAGGGCGAGGCCGAACGGCCAGTAGCTGCCCGGGCTGAAGAAGCCGATCTCACCCGCACCGTCGGCGATCTCGGCGTCCGGCCGGTCCTCCGGGCGCAGGTCGATGCGGCGGGAGACGAACCAGAAGAAGCCGCCGCACATCGCGCAGAGCAGGAACGACAGCAGCAGGGCCACGGTGCCGATCCACTCGACCCGACCGTCCGAGTCGGCCCACGTCCAGCCGCCGTAGAGGAAGGTCGCGAAGAGCAGGAACCCGGCGATGATCAGGAAGATACGCCACTCGGTCTTCATGCCGGTTGCCTCAGCTTCCCGCGCCGGCCGGAGCAGTGTCCGGGTTGAAGTTGCTCTCGTCACGCCGCGTCTCGAACGGCCGCGTGGTGGTCGCGTACGGGTCCTCGCCGATGGAGGTCAACGCCTCCTGGGTCGAGGCGCCACCCTGCTTGGCCGCGAGGAAACGGTCGAAGTCCTCCGGTGAGACGACCCGCAGCTCGAAGTTCATGAAGGCGTGGTAGCTGCCGCACAGCTCGGCGCAGCGGCCCACGTACGCCCCCTCGGTCTCCAGCGAGGAGACCTCGAAGACGTTACGGATGCTGCCGGGGAAGACGTCCCGCTTGAACAGCATCTCCGGCACCCAGAAGGAGTGGATGACGTCGCGGCTGGTCTCCTCGAACCGGATGGACCGGCCGGTCGGCAGCACCAGGATCGGAATGACCTCGCTGGTGCCGAGCACCGACGCGGTGGTCTCGGCGTCGACGCCCTGGCCGTCGCGGTAGTTGAACTGCCAGTTCCACTTGAAGGCCACCACCTCGACGGTCACGTCGGGGTTGTTGGTGGTCTTCACCACGTCGGTCTGCACCACCGCGGTGTAGTAGAAGAGCACCGAGACGATCAGCACCGGCGCGATGGTGTAGAGGAACTCCATCGGCAGGTTGTAGCGGGTCTGCACCGGCAGTTCGTTGCCGCGCTTGCGGTAGCGCACGATGCACCAGAAGATCAGGCCCCAGACGAAGAAGCCGACCGCGAGCGCCGCGACGCACGAGGCGATCCACAGGTCGTACATCCGTCGGGCCTCGGGAGTGATGCCGCCCTGCGGCCAGCCGAAGCCGCCGAACGCCGCTCCGACATCACAGCCCGTGAGCAGGACCAGCAGCGCAGCCCCACTGAATCCGAGCCCGGCGAGACGCCCGGCACGCCGCCCTCGCCGGCCACCGGCTCGCGAGGATGCGCTGTGCCGTACGGCCGTCGGCCGTACCTCCGAACTCCTTGCGACCACCTGGTCCTGCCTCCCTAGCGCGCCGCGGTGTCCTCGTTTCGGCCGGCTCCGCCGAGCGGAGCCGCCGCACCGGCGGCAAAGGCGTCACCGACGGTCGCAGATTACTCGACCATGACGGGCTGGACCCGGTTGGGGTCGTTGTCCGCACCCGACGGGGGATCGGGTGCCGGCCGGGGCGATAGCGTGGGCAGACGTGACTGCCTCCCCCGTCTACCTGGACGCGGCCACCGCCGCGCCGCTGCATCCGGTCGCCCGTCAGGCGCTGCTGGCCGCGCTCGACGACGGCTGGGCCGACCCCGACCGGCTCTACTCCCAGTCGCGGCGCGCCCGCCAGTTGCTCGACGCCGCGCGCGAGGCCACGGCCGACACCCTCGGCGTACGCCCCGACGAGTTGTCCTTCACCGCCAGCGGCACCACCGCCGCACACGCCGCCGTGCTCGGTGGCCTGCGGGGACGCCGACGGGCCGGCCGGGTTCTGGTGCACTCGGCGATCGAACACTCGGCCGTGCTGTACGCCGCCGAACAACACGTCGCCGACGGCGGCACGGCCGTCGAGGTGCCGGTCGACCGCCTCGGCCGGCTGGACCTGGACGCCTGGTCCACCGCGGTCTCCGGGGCCCAGGTGGCGTCGGCCGCGCTGATCGCGGCCAGTCACGAGGTGGGCACCGTGCAGCCGGTCGAGGCCGCCGCCGCGGCCTGCGCGCGGATAGGTGTACCGCTCTACGTCGACGCCGCTCAGGTGGTGGGCCGGCTGCCGGTGCCGCCCGGCTGGTCGGTGTTGACCGCGAGTGCCCGCAAATGGGGCGGCCCGCCCGGTGTCGGACTGCTCGTGGTCCGCAAGGGCACCCGCTGGGAGTCGCCCTGGCCGACCGACGAGCGGGAATCGGGTCGTACGCCGGGCACGCTCAACCTGCCGGCGGTGGTGGCGGCGGCGGCGAGCCTGCGCGCGGTGGCGACCGACGCGGCAGCCCAGGCGACGCGGTTGGCTGCGCTTGTCGACCGGATCCGGGCCCGGGTGGCGGCCGAGGTGCCGGACGTGGAGGTGGTCGGCGATCCCGAGCACCGGCTGCCGCACCTGGTCACCTTCTCCTGCCTGTACGTCGACGGGGAGGCGCTGCTGCACGCGCTGGACCGGCGGGGTTTCGCCGTCTCGTCGGGCTCGTCCTGCACCTCGTCCACGCTGCGCCCGTCGCACGTGCTGGAGGCGATGGGGGTGCTCTCGCACGGCAACGTCCGGGTCTCGCTGCACGCCGGCAACACCGAGGCCGACGTGGAACGCTTCCTCACCGAACTGCCCGGCATCGTCGCCGACCTACGAGAACAGGCGGGGGTGGTGGGGCTGTGAGCGCGCCCGACGGTCAGCCGGACGTGGTGCTCGACTGCCTCGGCCAGCGCTGCCCGCTGCCGGTGATCGCCCTGGCCCGTCGGCTGCCGGAGCTGCCGGTGGGCGCGGTGGTCCGGGTGCTCGCCGACGACCCGGCGGCCGCGGTCGACATCCCGGCCTGGTGCCGGATGCGTCAGCAGGAGTTCCTGGGCAACGCACCCGGCCCCGGCTACGACGTGCGCCGCACACACTGACGAACGGCGACCATCGCTGGCGCTGCGGCATGGCACCGGGGTGCGGTACCGAGACGCTGTCGACCTGAGGGCGCGAACGGGTCACCAGCCGTCGCCGTCGGTCCCGCGTCCCGCGTCCCGCGTGAGAGCGCACACGGTTCAGCTCGACAGGGCCGGTACCCCTGCCGCCGGACCTTCCGGTTACGGATGGGGGGTAGACCCGGACCCGGATTCCTCGGCCGCCCGACGGTGCCGTCGGAGCCGGTCAGGGCAGCAGGTGGGGGCGGATCTCGTCGGCGGCGTGGTCGCCGTAGGACTCGGCGAGGCGCTTGACGAAGGCGTCGCGGCGCACCTGGTATTCCTGGGTGCCGACGGTCTCCAGCACCAGCGTGGCGAGCAGGGAGCCGACCTGGGCGGCCCGCTCCAACCCGACGCCCCAGGACAGCGCGGTGAAGAAGCCGGCACGGAAGCCGTCGCCGACGCCGGTCGGATCGACCGCCTGGGTCTCCCGGGCGATCGGCACGTGGATCGTCTCGATCTCCCGCCCCGCGATCTCCACCCCATGCTTGCCCAGCGTGGTGACCCGGATCTTCACCCGGTCCAGCAGCTGGTCGTCGGAGAGGCCGGCCTTGCTCTGCAGCAGCGACTTCTCGTAGTCGTTGGTCATCAGGTAGTCGGCACCGTCGATCAGGGCCACCACGTCCTCGCCGGGCATCCGGGCAAGCTGCTGCGACGGGTCGGCGGCGAACGGGTAGCCACGCTCCCGGCACTCGGCGGAGTGACGCAGCATCGCCTCCGGATCGTTGGCACCGACCAGCACCAGATCGAGCCCATCGAGACGCCGGGCGACCGGGTGCAGCTCGATGTTGCGGGCCTCGCTCATCGCCCCCGCGTAGAACGAGGCGATCTGGCACATGTCGGTGTCCGTGGTGCAGACGAAGCGGGCGGTGTGGGCGATCTCGCTGACGTGCACCGAGTCGCAGTCCACCCCGTGCCGCTCCAGCCAGGAACGGTAGTCGGCGAAGTCGGCGCCGACGGCGCCGAGCAGCACCGGCCGGAGGCCGAGCTGACCCATGCCGAACGCGATGTTGGCCGCCACCCCGCCCCGGCGCAGCACCAGATCGTCCACCAGGAAGGAGAGGGAGACCTTGTGCAACTGGTCGGCGATGAGCTGGTCGGCGAACCGACCCGGAAAACTCATCAGGTGATCGGTGGCGATCGAGCCGGTCACGGCGATCTTCATGGCAACCCTCGGGATCGGCAGCAGAGCCCGATCAGCCTACCGGCACCACCACCCCCGAGCGACCACCCCGCCACCCACCCGCCCCCACCGCGAAACCCACCCGTTGATCATGAAGTTGTTGTCACCCACACCGGCCTGGCGCGACAACAACTTCATGATCGACTGTGGGGTACCCGGGCCGGGATACAGAGACGCGGACGGCGGGACGGCCGCATGGCCGTACCGCCGTCCGCGTGGCGAACCGGACTCAGCTGAAGGAGTCTCCGCAGGCGCAGGAGTTGCCCGCGTTGGGGTTGTCGATGGTGAAGCCCTGGGCGTCGATCCGGTCGGCGAAGTCGATGGTGGCGCCGGCCAGGTAGGGGGCGCTCATCCGGTCGACGACGACCTCGACACCGTCGTAGTCGGTGACGATGTCACCGTCGAGCGAACGCTCGTCGAAGAAGAGCTGGTACCGCAGGCCGGAGCAGCCGCCCGGCTGCACCGCGACCCGGAGCCGCAGGTCGTCGCGGCCTTCCTGCTCGATCAGGGCCTTGACCTTCTGCGCCGCGACGTCGGTGAGGACGACGGACGTGGGGGCCTTGGCCTCGGTCGACTCGGTCTGC
The DNA here is from genome assembly GCF_018070465.1 of Micromonospora sp. C95. GTDB lineage: Bacteria > Actinomycetota > Actinomycetes > Mycobacteriales > Micromonosporaceae > Micromonospora. The sequence goes on along the minus strand of NZ_JAGPXT010000025.1, from coordinate 17,669 downwards.
GCTGGCGTGGTCACGTGGAATTCTCCCTGCGGCGCGTCGGTGTGGTCCTCCTCTGGCCAACGTCAGCCGCCGGTCAGCGATTCCCACAGTGGTCCAGCTTCTGATTGTAGGCCGCCGGTGGCCGTGCCACCCGGCGGCGTGACCAGGCACTCGGTACGACCCGGGTCAGCAGTCAGCGGCTCCACTGCCGGGCCAGCCGGGCGCCGAGCTCCCGCAGCCCTTGCGCCGGGCGCTCCAGGGCGGCGGCCAACCCGCCGCGCTCCTCACCGCCGAAGTGCTCCACCAGGCTGTAAGCGTCGGTCACCCCGACCGACGCCGCCTCCCGCCGCCCGGTGCTGACCTGCCCGGCGAGCACGACGCAGGGTACCCCCCGGTCACGCGCGGCGCCGGCCACTCCGGCCACCACCTTGCCGCGCAGCGACTGGTGGTCGAATCTGCCCTCCCCGGTGACTACCAGATCGACCTCGTCGAGCACGGTGTCCAGTTCGACGGCTCGGCTGACCAGCCCGATGCCGGACTCGCACCGCCCGCCCAGGGCCAGCAGCCCGGCACCGACGCCGCCGGCAGCGCCGCCACCGGGCAGCGCGCCCAGCCCGCTGGGGCAGCCGGGCAGGTCCCGCTCCAGCACCTCGGCCCAACGCCCGAGCGCGGCATCGAGCAGCAGCACGTCGGCCCGGTCTGCGCCCTTCTGCGGCCCGAAGACGTTGCTCGCGCCGTGCAGCCCGAGCAGCGGGTTGTCGACGTCGGTGGCCGCGATCAGCCGGGCGTCCCGCAACCGGGGCGTCCCGTCGAGTTTCGCCGCCGCGGTCAGCGCCGCACCGCCGTACGGCAGGGCCGCGCCGGTGCCGTCCAGCGCCACCGCGCCCAGGGCGGCGAGCATTCCCGCGCCGCCGTCGTTCGTCGCCGAGCCGCCGAGCCCGACCACCACCGTGCGCGCCCCGGCCTCGACCGCGGCGGCGATCAGCAGACCCAGGCCGTACGACGTGGTGGCCAGCGGGTCACGCTCGCCGGCGGTGAGCAGGTGCAGCCCGCAGGCCTGCGCGCTCTCCAGCCAGGCGACCGCACCCCCGTCGGTGAGCAGCATCTCACCGGTGGCCGGCCGGCCCAGTGGATCGGTCGTCGACACCGGCACCCGCCGGCCGGGCAGCGCCTCGGCGAGCACGTCGAGGAAGCCCGGCCCCCCGTCGGCCAACGGCCTGACCAGCAGGTCGTCGCCGGGTGCCACCTCCCGCCAGCCCTCGGCCACCGCGGCGGCGACCTGCGGGGCCGGGAGCGTACCGGCGAACTTGTCCGGGCAGAGCAGTACGCGCATGCCTGGCAGTGTGGCAGCCCACACCGGCACGGGCGGCACCACGGTCGCGCTGTGGGACCATGGAGGACGTGACGTCGACCTGGGTTGAGCCCTCCAACACCGCCACTGCGCTGCTGCTCCTCGGCCGCGGCAGCGACCCCGCCACCGAACGTGGCGTGGAGTGTCCGGGTGACCTGCCGGCACCGAGCGATCCCGACCTGGTGGCCCGCGCGACGGCGGCCAAGGCCGCCCTCGGCGACCGGGTCTTCGTGCTGGGTCACCACTACCAGCGCGACGAGGTGATCCAGTTCGCCGACGTGACCGGCGACTCGTTCAAGCTGGCCCGCGAGGCCGCAGCCCGGCCGCAGGCCGAGTACATCGTCTTCTGCGGCGTGCACTTCATGGCCGAGAGCGCGGACATCCTCACCTCGGACGCGCAGCAGGTCGTGCTGCCCGACCTGGCCGCCGGCTGCTCGATGGCCGACATGGCTGCGCTGCCACAGGTCGAGAACGCCTGGGACGTGCTCACCGAGCTGGGCCTGGCGGAGCACACCGTACCGGTCACCTACATGAACTCCTCGGCGGACATCAAGGGCTTCGTCGGGCGCAACGGCGGTGTGGTCTGCACCTCGTCGAACGCGAAGCGGGCCCTGGAGTGGGCGTACGAGCAGGGCGAGAAGGTGCTCTTCCTGCCCGATCAGCACCTGGGCCGCAACACCGCCGTGCTGGAGATGGGCTTCGCCCTGGACGACTGCGTCCTGTACGACCCGCACAAGCCGGGCGGCGGGCTCACCGCCGAGCAGCTGCGCGCGGCGAAGATGATCCTCTGGCGCGGGCACTGCTCGGTGCACGGCCGGTTCACCCTCGACAGCGTCAACGACGTGCGGCAGCGGGTGCCGGGGGTGAACGTGCTGGTGCACCCGGAGTGCCGGCACGAGGTGGTGCAGGCCGCCGACCTGGTCGGATCGACGGAGTACATCATCAGGACCATCGAGGCCGCCCCGGCCGGCTCCGCCTGGGCCGTCGGGACCGAGCTGAACCTGGTCCGCCGGCTCGCGCTGGCCCACCCCGACAAGCAGATCATGTTTCTGGACCGCGCGGTCTGCTACTGCTCGACGATGAACCGCATCGATCTGCCGCACCTGGTCTGGGCGCTTGAGGAGCTGGTCGCCGGGCGGGTGGTCAACCGGATCACGGTCGACGCCGACACCGCGCACCACGCCCGGGTGGCGCTGGACCAGATGCTCGCGCTGCCCGGCGCCTGACCTCGACCGACCCTCACGCTCAGTGACGTCCGGTGTACGCGAAAGTGCCGGATCACCGATAAATGCCCTCCGAGGCGGTGTGACCGGATCCATTCTCATCACGGAGGGCTATGCTGCCGGGCGACGACACACGCGGGCGCGGGCGTTTGCGCGCGGTCGCACCCCGGGTAGCGAGACCGGTGGTGTCCATCCATCGAAACGGCAGCACGCACGCGCTGGAGGTTGCGTTGACCGACGACATCCTGGTCGTACACGGAGGCACGCCGCTGCAAGGGCGGATCCGCGTGCGCGGTGCGAAGAACCTGGTCTCCAAGGCGATGGTCGCCGCGTTGCTCGGCGACAGCCCGAGCCGGCTGTTCGACGTGCCGAAGATCCGCGATGTCGAGGTCGTCCGGGGTCTGCTCGGGCTGCACGGGGTCAAGGTCACCGACGGCGGCGAGGACGGTGAGCTGGTCTTCGACCCGGCCAACGTGGAGAGCGCCAGCACCGATCAGATCAACGTGCACGCCGGCTCCAGCCGGATCCCGATCCTGTTCTGCGGGCCGCTGCTGCACCGCCTCGGGCACGCCTTCATTCCGGACCTCGGCGGCTGCCACATCGGGCCCCGGCCGATCGACTTCCACCTGCAGGCGCTGCGGGAGTTCGGTGCGACCGTCGACAAGACCCCCGAAGGGCTGCACCTGTCCGCGCCGAACGGGCTGCACGGCACCAAGTTCGCGCTGCCCTACCCGAGTGTGGGCGCGACCGAGCAGGTGCTGCTGACCGCGGTGATGGCCGAGGGGGTCACCGAGCTGCGCAACGCGGCGGTGGAGCCGGAGATCGTCGACCTGATCTGTGTCCTGCAGAAGATGGGCGCGATCATCAAGGTGCACACCGACCGGGTGATCGAGATCCAGGGCGTACCGAAACTGCACGGCTACACCCACCGGCCGATCCCGGACCGGATCGAGGCGGCGAGCTGGGCGGCGGCGGCGCTTGCCACCCGGGGTCACGTCGAGGTGCTCGGTGCCGAGCAGGCCGACATGATGACCTTCCTGAACGTCTTCCGCTCGGTCGGCGGCGAGTACGAGGTGACCGACACCCGTCCCCCTCGGCTGGGACAGCCGGGGCAGGAGGGCGGCATCCGCTTCTGGCACCCGGGCGGCGAACTCCAGGCCACCGCGCTGGAGACCGACGTGCACCCGGGCTTCATGACCGACTGGCAGCAGCCGCTGGTGGTCGCCCTGACCCAGGCTCGCGGCCTGTCCATCGTCCACGAGACGGTCTACGAGCAGCGGCTCGGCTACACCGAGGCGCTGAACTCGATGGGCGCGAACATCCAGGTGTACCGGGACTGCCTGGGCGGCACCCCGTGCCGCTTCGGCCGGCGCAACTTCAAGCACTCCGCGGTGATCGCCGGTCCGAGCAAGCTGCACGCCGCCGACCTGGTCATTCCCGACCTGCGGGCGGGCTTCAGCCACCTGATCGCCGCGCTCGCCGCCGAGGGCACCTCCCGGGTCTACGGCGTCGACCTGATCAACCGGGGCTACGAGGACTTCGAGGCCAAGCTCGCCGACCTGGGCGCGCACGTGGAACGACCGTAGTCGGTCCGCGACGCCGCCCGCCGCGCGTTCGCCGCACCGCGATGTGCGGCGGGCGCGCGGCGTTGGCTACCCTTGCCGCGTGCCGTCGCTGTTTCGTCGCAAGTCCGCCGACCTCGCCGATCCCGCCACCGAGCCGCTGACCCCGGCGCAGGAGGAGGAGGCCGAGGCCGCCCGGTCCCGTGCCTACACCCCGGCCAAGGGTCGCCAGACGCCGAAGCGGCCCGTCACCGGGCGTCGACCCGCCGGGGCGACGAAGCCGCTGAGCAAGGACGAGGCGAAGACGCTGCGCCGGCAGCGTCGCGCCGAGACGGCCGCGGAGTTCCGGCGGGAGGGCGGTCCCCGGGACCGGGGGCCGGAGCGGCTGCTGGCCCGCAACGTGGTCGACTCCCGGCGTACGGTCGGCACCTGGTTCTTCGGCGGGGCACTGGTGGTGCTGATCGGCTCGAACCAGGCGATGCCCCCGGTGATCCGGTTGGCCTCCAACCTGCTCTGGGGTGCGCTGGCGCTGGGCGTGGTGGTCGACTCGGTGCTCATCTCGCGCAAGATCAAGAAGCTGGTCCGTGAGCGGTTCCCGAAGTCCACCCAACGGATGGGGTCGCTGTACCTCTACGCGATCATGCGGGCGATCACCTTCCGCAAGCTGCGTACGCCGGAGCCACGGGTCGCCATCGGCGACCAGGTCTGACCGCGAGCCCGGCCACCGCCGGGCCGCGGGCGAATGCGACGAGCGGCTGACGGTGGGTGCGGCAGCGTCGGAAGTCCGATACCGGCATAGGGATAAATGTCCGGATCAATAGGATAACGTTTGGGTTGACGAGGGTGCCGCAGTGGCGGTGACCGAGCCCGCGCCGTTACCCTCCATGCGCAGCCATTCGGTGCCCGGACGAGCGATTTCGCCGGCCTCCGGGGTGCCCAGCGCGACCATTTCCGACGAGGTGACATCGCCGTGAGCGAGCGGACGCGAGCCGACCACCGGGGCGCGACCGTGAGCGAGCGGGCGCCGGCCCTGGGTTGCGGCACGGGCCGTGGCGAAAGGCCCGATCGTCGCCGGTCCGTCGGACCGGCCACAGCTCGTGTCGCGACGTGTGCCGCCTGCCGGCGTCCCGGCCGTAGCGACAGGTCCGGCGGATGAGTCGCGGCTACGCCGACCGGTGGCACGATCCCGCCGAGCCATCCTGGGTCGTCGAGCCGACGAGCGAATGGCAGCCGCAGTTCCCTGGCCAGCGTTACCCGGGTGACATCGGGGTCGAGCACCAGCCGCCGCCCGCACGAGGTCGCGCGAGCGCCGTCGGACGTGCCGAGGTGCCGCCACTCGCGCCGACCCGACCCGACGGCACGTACACCGGACGGTCCTGGGACGAGGAGCCGGACGGCTGGCCGGGTCGGCACGAGATCCCGGACCGTCGACCCACCGAGAGCCCGAACGGTTCGCAACCGTACGACCGGTCGGTGCCACCCGGCTCCCGGACCGAGCGGGCACGGCCCGAGGGGCGGCGCTCGCCGTACGGCGATGCTGCCCGGGGCCGCGACGGGGTCGTCTGGTCGGACTTCGGACCGCAGGCCGCCGGCGCGCCACCGCGCCGCGACCAACGCGACCCGGACCGGTACCTGGACCGCCGAGACCAGCGCGAATCCGACCGGCGCGACCCGGACCGCGCTCGCGACCAGCGCGAGCCCGACCGGTACGCGCGACGCGACCCGCAGCGGCACGCCCGCCGGGAGCCCGAACGACGTGACCCGGATCGGCGCGACGACCGGTATCCACGACCCGAACCGGAGCGACGGGGCCAGCGCGAGCCCGAGCCGTACGCGGACCGGCCGCGCCGCCGCGCCGAGCCGACCGGTCGGGACGAGTACCGGCGCGGGGCACCGGTGTCCCCGGCCGCCCGCCCGGAACCCGGCTGGGTGGCGGAGACGGACGAGGAGACGCCTCGGCCCACCGCCGCACACCGCCCGACCGCCGGTGTCGACCGCCGGTCACCCGAGGACATCTCCCAGCGCCCCCGCTACCAGTGGAGTCACCACCCCGGGCAGCCGGCCCGCGCCGACGGCCCGGTGGTCGACGGCTACCGAAGCGACTTTGTCGGCGGCGGCGACCCGGACGCCGCGCCGTACCCGGACGGCTACGTCGACGACGAGCCGGCCCGTACCGCGTCCGACGAGTGGGTCCGCCCGGACCGGAACCGCCGGCCGGGTCGCCCGGAGCCGCCGACGCCGGATCAGCAGGCGTACGGTGCTCCGCCCCGCGGCGACCTGCCCTGGCCGGCACCCGGACCACTGCGGCCGAGCAGCGGGCGGGACCATCGTGAGTACCAGCGGCCGACCCCGCAGGACCGGCGACCCAGCGGCCCACCGGACGGTCCCGAACCGGAGCGGTTCGTCGACCGGCCGGCCGCTGCACTGCCCGACCCCGAGCGGCCCGTCTCCGGGACACCCGACCAGGACCCGCGCCGCCGTCACCTGTCGGTGGTGCCGGACCATCCCGTCTCACCCGCCCCGGAGCGGGACCGTCCCGTCTCCCCCGCAGCCGGCCGGGCCCGGCCGGTCTCCCCTGCTCCGCAACACCTCCAGCCGGAGGTCGACCCCGCGCCACAACCTCGCCCCGCCGCGCCGGTCGCGGACCGCAACGAGAACTACCGACCGGCCCCGGACCGTGCTCCGCTCGGCCGTCCCGACCGCAACCGGACCGACCTTCCCGGCCGGGGCCGGGAGCGGCCCGCCGCCGCCTCCGATGCCGACCGGGCACCGACCGGGGACGCCGTCCGACCGGCACCGCTGCACCAGCACGAGGTACGTCCCGCGCCGTTGCACGAGCACCAGGTCCGTCCGGCTCCCCTGCACGATCAACCGGTCGTCGCCTCGCCACCACCGGCACCGGCGCCCGCGGTGGCCACCGCACCGCCCGTCGCTCCGCCCCCGGCCCGTCCGGGCTCCGCACCGCCGGCCGACCGACCGGCCCCCGCACCACCCAGCCGGCCACCCGTCTCCGCACCACCGGCCCACCGACCGGTCTCCGCACCACCCAGCCAGCCACCCGTGCCCGCGCCGTCGGGGCGGATGTCCGGGGCCGTCGCCGATCCGGCACCGCTCGGACCGCCGCCGGACGCGCGAGCCGACAGTGCCGCCGGTGTGCTGCGGCCACCGGCGGCCCGCCAGCCGACCCGGTACGTTCCGCCAGCGTCCGAGCCGTCCGCGCCCGCCCGTCCCGCCGCCGAGGGCACGCAGAGCTGGTTCGGTCCCGCCGCCGAGCCGCCCGCCGCAGCGCAGGCCGCGCCCGCCGCCGCACCGCCACGGGAGCAGCCCGCACCGACCGGCCCCGATCCGCTCACCGAGCCCGTGTCGGCGCCACCCGCCTACACCGCACCGGACCGACCGGCACCCCCTTACCGCACACCGCCCGACGACGACGCTGCCCCCGCATCGCCCGCCCCGGCATCTCCCGACTCCGCACCGTTCGCACCGTCACCGCCCGACCGTCCGACCGCCCGACCGCCGGACCCGGCGTCGCCGGTCTCGGCGTCTGCCGCCCCGGCCCCGCCGGACCTGGCGTATCCCGTCGCGGAGCCGCCGGCCTCCGCACCCGCCGTCTCGCAGCCGCCGGTCCCCGCACCGGATGCCTCGACACCGCCGACCTCGGCGCCGCCCGTTTCGGCACCGCCGGTCTCCGGACACCCCGGCGAGCCGGACCTCGGTGCGCCGGTGTCGGCCATGCCGGTGTCGGCGCCGCCGGCCCCCACCCCGACGGGCGGCCCTCCGCTCTCGGATGACCAGCCCCAGAGCGGGTACGAGGCCACCGCCGGCGCGGACGGTGGCACCGGGCGCTCCGGCGAGGCCGTCGAGCGTGCCGCCAGCGCCTCGTTCGGTGACGTCGGCGAGGGCAGCGGCCCGGTCGAGGCGATGCTCGGCACCTCGGCGGAATCCGGACCTCCGGCCGACGACGAGCAGGGCTCCGAGGGCGCGACCGACGACGAGCCCGTACCGGAAGCACCGGCCGATCCCGAACAGGTGTTGGCCCGCTTCCGCTGGCGTCTCGACCCGGTGACTCTGCGGGAGGTCGTGGACGACCCGGAGGAGCTGCGGGAGGTCCGGGAGCGGCTCACCGAGAAGCTCGCCTCGGCGCTTGACAACCGGTCCCGCGCCCGGCTGCTGAGCCTGCGCGCGGTGGCCTCGCGGGTGCTCGACGACCTGGACGACGCGCTGGCCGACGGCCGGATGGCGCTGACCTACGCCGAGGCGACCGGGGAGTTGCGCCGGGCCGCGCTCGCCCAGGCCCGGCTGGCCCACGTCCTGCGCTGGCGCGGCGAATTCGCCGAGGCCGACCGGCTGTTCGCGGAGGCCAACTCGATCGAACTACCTGACCGGCTCCGCGCCGCGCTGCACGAGCACGCCGCCCGCTGCTGCTACGACCAGGGCCGGCTGATCGAGGCCTGCCATCACTTCGAGCGGGCTCTGGACCTGCGCGGCGAGCAGGACGCCGAGTTGCTGGACCGGGTCCGGACCGGCCTCGACGCGGTCGCCACCCGAGCCGAGGAGGGTGGCTTCGGGCCGTACCCGCGCAGTTGGGACGAGGTGTTGGAGCGCGACCGGACTCCGGTGCCGGCTCGCGACGGCGGCCAGGGCCTGTGGGGTTACGCGGACGCCGAGGGAGACATGGTGGTGCCTGCCGCGTACGCGGAGGCACAGCCGTTCCGGGATGGCCTGGCCTGGGTACGCGGACCGCAGACCGACCGGTGGTCGTTGATCAACCTGGCCGGCGAGACGGTGCTCGAACCCACCTACCTGGCGGCTCGGCCGTTCTCCGACGGGCTGGCGTGGGTGGTGCGCGACGAGAGCGGGTGGCACGCCGTCGACACCACCGGTGCGGTGGCGGTGCCGCCGGGTTTCGCCGACGTGCGGCCCTTCCACAAGGGTGTGGCGGTGGTCCGCCGGGAGGGCTGGGGCGCCGTCGACCGCACCGGCCGGATCGTGGTGCCGACCCGCTACCACGGCTTCCACACCACCCTCGCCGGCGGCCACTACGTCGACGGCTTCACCGAGGAGGGGCTGGCCGTGGTGGACCTGGCTGGCCGCAAGGGCGTGGTGGACCGTGGCGGGCAGGTGATCGTCGCGCCGGCGCACCCGGCGTTGCTGATCCACCCGGTCGCCTTCCTGGCCACCAACAGCGCCGGGAACTGGGGTGCGTTGGACCGGCGGGGCGAGTCGTTGATCGACCCGATGTTCCATCACCCGGGCGCGGTGGTCGCCGAGATCGACGGGCTGCTCGCCGACGCCAACCCGGTGCTCTGAGACCGCGGCCCGTTGTCGCCGCGCCGCCACCGGTGGGCCGGTCGCGGCGCGGGATCAGGCCGGCGCTACCGACCGCGTCCGGGCCCGGCGCACCCGAGCCTGCCCGGTCTTGGGTCCCACCTGGCACGGGTGGCGGCCATCGGTGCGGGAAGGCGGCAGGCGCCGGTGGTGGGCGGGGCCGGAAGTGCGCTGGTGACCGGGGACGCGGGAGACGACCCGGCGGCTGCGCGGGCGGTCACCGGAGGTCGACCGCCCCGGGCGTGCACCGGAGGCGGTCACGGCACTGGCTGGTGGGCCGGGCCGGTCGGCTGGTGGCCGGGTGGCGGTCCCAACAGTTCGATCCCGTGCCGCGCGGAGGCGTGCCCGAGCGCGGCCGGATCGATCGGTGCCGGATCCGGCAGGCGACGCTCCGCCGCCGGCACCCCGACCTCGGCGACGTACTCCTCGAAACCGGCGGGAGTGGTCAGTTGCAGCACCCGCAGCGGTTCGTCCGGACCGACCACGAAGGTGTGCGGCAGGCCCGCCGGTAGCAGCACGAAATCGCCCGGTGCGGCGGTCAGCACCGAGTCGTCGCAGTAGAACGTCGCGGTGCCGGACAGCAGGTAGAACATCTCGTCCTCGACCTGGTGCCGGTGCAGCGGTGGGGCGAAGCCGGGCGGGTTGACGAACTCGACCGCGGTGAGCCGACCGCCGGTCTGCGCACCGGTCGCCTTGACCGTGACCAGGTTGCCCAGGAACCAGTACGCCTCCCCGTCGTCGGGCCGGCGTACGAACGGATGGACGGACATGGGTGCCTCCCAGGATCAGCCGTCTTCGGTGGACTGCCAGCTATTGGATAGCCATCCGCTATTCGATATCTGGGAGTCTAGTGAATACATTGCTAGTATGACGACGCCATGGATGAAGTCAAGGACGGAAAACCGACCAGGCCGTACCGGTCCCGGATCCGCGAGGAGAACGCCCGCCGCACCCGACAGGCCGTGGTCGCGGCGGCGACCGACCTCTTCGTCGCGCGGGGTTACACGGGCACGTCCCTTGCCGACGTGGCAGCCGCGGCCGGGGTGGCCCGGCCCACCGTGTTCGCCGCGTTCGGATCCAAGGCGGCGCTGCTGCGCCAGGTGCTCGACGAGGCGCTCGCCGGCGACGACGAGCCGGTGCCGGTGGCGCAACGCCCCTGGTACCGGCCGGTCTGGGAGGCTGCCAGCGGAGGCGAGGTGCTCGACGCGTACGCCGGGGTGTGCACCCTGATCGGCGCCCGGACCACCCGGGTGTTCGAAACCGTCCGGCGGGCCGCCGACGGCAGCCCCGAGGTGGCCGACGTCTGGCAGATGCTGCTGCGCAACCGGCGGCTCGGCGCGACGATGGTGGTCGAGCGGATGTGCGCCCTGGACGCGCGGTTGCGCCACGGCTCCGACGTCGAGGCCGCCATCGACGAGGTGTGGTTCTACAACGACCCGGCGCACTACGGCGCACTGGTGCTGGAGCGCGGCTGGCACGAGGAGACCTTCCGGCGCTGGCTCGGCCGCAGCCTGCGCCACGCCCTGCTGTCCGACCCCGACTGATCACCGCCGCCTGCCGGGTTCACCAGGGCGGGCTAGGGTCAGAGCATGGAATTCCGACACCTGGGCCGCTCCGGCCTCATGGTCAGTGAGATCTCGTACGGCAACTGGATCACCCACGGTTCGCAGGTCGAGGAGGACGCGGCGTTCGCCTGCGTGCGAGCCGCCCTCGACGCCGGCATCACCACCTTCGACACCGCCGACGTGTACGCCGGCACCCGCGCCGAGGACGTCCTCGGCCGGGCGCTTCAGCAGGAGCGGCGCGAGGGCCTGGAGATCTTCACCAAGGTGTACTGGCCCACCGGGCCGGGCCGCAACGACCGGGGCCTGTCCCGGAAGCACATCATGGAGTCGATCAACGGATCGCTGCGCCGGCTGCGTACCGACTACGTGGACCTCTACCAGGCCCACCGGTACGACTACAGCACCCCGCTGGAGGAGACGATGGAGGCGTTCGCCGACGTCGTGCACTCCGGCAAGGCGCACTACATCGGTGTCTCCGAGTGGAAGGCGTCGCAGATCCGCGAGGCACACGGCCTCGCCCGGGAGCTGCGCATCCCGCTGGTGTCCAGCCAGCCGCAGTACTCGATGCTCTGGCGGGTCATCGAGAGCGAGGTCATCCCCACCAGCGAGGAGCTGGGCCTCGGGCAGATCGTCTGGTCGCCGATGGCCCAGGGGGTGCTCTCCGGCAAGTACCTGCCCGGCCAGCCGCCACCGGCCGGTTCCCGGGCCACCGACGAGAAGTCCGGTGCGGGCTTCATCGCCAAGTGGCTGACCGACGACGTGCTGACCCGGGTGCAGCAGCTCAAGCCGCTGGCCGACCAGGCCGGGCTGACCATGCCCCAGCTGGCCATCGCCTGGGTGCTGCAGAACCCCAACGTGTCGTCGGCCATCATCGGCGCGTCGCGCCCCGACCAGGTGCACGACAACGTCAAGGCGGCCGGCGTCAAGCTCGACGCCGGCCTGCTCAAGGCGATCGACGAGATCGTCGAGCCGGTGACCGAGCGGGACCCGGCGCGTACCGAGTCACCGGCCGAACGGCCCTGACCGCACTGTGCCCGGCCGGCGCACCGCACGCCGGCCGGGCGTCTCGGCTGGGCTCAGCCCTGCCAGAAGCGGATCAGGTCGAGCCCGGTCGCGTACAGCCACGGCGGCAGGCCGAGCAGGTCGCCGATGGCGAAGACGGCGGTGAAGAACCAGCCGCCGATCGTCGGGTTCCACAGCAACGCGAAGAGCAGGATGAACCCGTACGGCGCGAACAGGTCGTACATCCGCCGGTACGGCGAGGTCAGCCACGGCTGGATCATGTTCCCACCGTCCAACCCGGGCACCGGCAGCAGGTTGAGCAGGCTCGCGGTGATCTGGAGGAAGGCCAGCAGGGCTACCGCCGCCCAGAACTCCACCGGCCCGCCGCCGGCCGCGCCGAGCCGCAGCACCACCACCAGCACCAGGGCGAACAGCACGTTCGTGGCGGGTCCGGCGAGGCTGACCAGGGTGTGCCGTAACCGCCCCGGAATGACGTGCCGGTCCACCCATACGGCGCCACCGGGCAGGCCGATCCCGCCGAGCAGCACCACTACCACCGGCAGCGCGATGGACAGCAACGGGTGGCTGTACTTCAACGGGTTCAGCGTCAGGTAACCGCGGTGGGCCACCCCCCGGTCACCGCTGCGGTAGGCCACCACGGCGTGGGCGTACTCGTGCAGGCACAACGAGACCAGCCAGCCGGAGACGACGAAGCCGAACACGGTGAGCCGGACGTTGCCGATTCCGTGCCAGGTCAGCACGGCGCTTGCCACCAGCAGGGCGACAAGCGCCAGGAAGACCGGGCTGGGCCGGAAGGCCGCCCGGGGCACCCCGAGCACCAGCGGCTCGGAGTCCCTGGGAGTCATCACTCCGCCGCGGGCAGCAGGCTCATCCGGTACTCCACCCGATCGTCCTCGAGGAGCGCGACCGAGGTGACGCCGGACGCCGCGAGTTCCCGCCAGGACTGACCGATCCAGGACTCGGCATCCGCCTGGCTGCCGAACGACTCGGCCGGTCCGTCGACCGACTCGCCGTTCGCGCCCTCGTACCGCCAGCTCCACGCCATGTGCGCGTCTCCCCTCGCCGCTGCTGCCCCATGGGACGGACCTCCGCCAGCGTAGTCGTACCGCAGCACCGACGACCGGGCCACGGGCGGCGATCGGCGGCCGGTGCCGCGCCCCGGGCGAGACTGACCCTGCCGCGGCCGGGTATGTCGTTCAGGAACCCGACGCACATGGAGGCGACAAATGACGACACCGATCCCGCAGATGGACACGGCGGAGCTGCGCGACATCGCGGTGCGCGGCGGCATCGTAGGCGCGCGGGAGATGGACCGGGAGGAACTCATCGACGCCCTGCAGGCCCGCCCGGGCGAGGGGGCCTGGCAGGAGGATCCCAAGCCGGCGGACGTCAACCCCAACGACGTCAGGTACCGGGCCCCCGAACGGCACTGACCGCACCATGGGCCGGCGGCGCGGTGCCCCACCTGCGGTCCGTCGGCCCTCCCGCGCGACGTAAGGTACGCAGCATGTCCCTTGACGGGTGGAACACGCTTCTGGTTCTCGGCGGCATCCGGTCCGGCAAGTCGGAATTCGCCGAGTCCCTGGTCGCCGACGCGACCACGGTCCGCTACCTGGCGACCGCCGCCGACCCGGGAGACGACCCCGAGTGGGCCGCGCGTATCGCCGCACACCGCACCCGCCGGCCCGCCACCTGGAGCACCGAGGAGACCGCGGCCGACCCGCGTCGCCTCGCCGACGTGATCTCCACCGCCCGACCGGAGGACACCCTGCTCGTCGACGACCTCGGCGGCTGGGTGACGGTCCTGCTCGACCCGGCACACCAGCCGGCCGACGACACCGCCACCATCGACGAACTGGCCGCCGCCGTGCGGTCCTGCGCCGCGCGGCTGGTGCTGGTCAGCCCCGAGGTCGGGCTCTCCCTGGTACCCACCACACCGCTGGGCCGGGCGTTCACCGACGCCCTCGGCGCGGTCAACCGTGCCGTCGCGGACGCCTGCGACACGGTGGTCCTGGTGGTCGCCGGCCAGCCGTGCCGGTTGAAGCCCGCCGCCCAACCCACCTCCGCCGACACGCCGCCGGCCGTTCCCGCCGCACCAGCTTCCGGTGCCACCGTGCCCACCCAGGCCGGCCCGACCGGCGAGTCGTCGGTCGCCCCCGATGGTCCGCCGCTGCCCGGTTCGCCTCCGGTGACCAACCCGCAGGTGCCCACCGAGCGCGCCGCCGAGACCGTCGGCACCGGCTGGACGGGGCCCACGACAGCCCTCCCGGTGACCGCTACGGGCCTGGTCATCCAGCCCGGCATGGACCTGCCGATGCCCGACGAGTACGCCGGCCCGCAGGCCGTCGATCGGCTGGCGAGCCTGGACGTGCCGGGCACCGGGCTCGGTGCGCTGCAGCAGGTGATCTCGTTCGCCGCCGCCACCCAGGGCACCCCCACCCCGGCCCCGTGGCGGGCCGTGCGGGTGCTGCTGGTGCACGGCGACCACGCGGGCGGCGTCGCCGCCGGCACGACGGCCGGTGAGTCGGCCCGCCGGGCCGAGCAGGCCCGAGCCGGACAGGGCGTGCTCGCCCGGCTGGCCGCCGAGAGCGGGGCGAGCCTTCAGGTGGTGGACGCCCCCGCCGCCGCGCCCATCGAACACGGCCCGGCGCTCGGCACCGATCAGGTGAACTCGGCCCTACGCTACGGCTGGCGGCTGGCCGAGGAGGCGGCGGACGCCGGCGTACAGCTGCTGGTGCTGGCCGCGTGCGGCGCCGGCACCGAGGCCACCGCCGCGGCGGTGCTGGCCGCGACCGCCGGCGCCGAACCGCCCGCGGTGCTGGCCCGGGTGGTCACCACGGACGGCCGGCTCGACGACGTGGCCTGGATGGCCCGCTGCGCCGCGGTCCGCGACGCCCTGCACCGCACCCGTCGAGCGTCCCGGGACTCCGTCGACGTGCTCGCCGAGTTGGGCGGCGGGGACATCGCCGTCGCCACCGGCATCCTGCTGGGTGCGACGGCCCGCCAGCTGCCGGTGCTGCTGGACGGGCCGGTCGGGGTGGCCGCCGCGCTGATCAGTCGGGACCTGGCCGGGCAGGCCCGGCACTGGTGCCTGCTGGCCGACGACGGCGGTCATCCGGCCGTCCGGCTCGCCGCCGACGTGCTCGGCCTGGATCCGTTGACCCAGTTGCGGCTCGACCTCGGCGAGGGGGCGAACGCACTCACCGTGCTGCCGCTGCTGCGGTCGGCGCTGGCGCTGGCCGCCACGCTGCCGCCCCGCCCCGGGGGCGACGACGGCGAGGGCAACGAGCCGGGTCCGATCGAGGAACCGGAGCCCGACTTCCACGAGCCGGAGCCCGATGGGCCCGGCCCGACCACCACCGCGCCGGCCGCCGAGCCGGCGGAGACCTCCGCCGCGCGTGCCGGCTGAGCCCCGGCTCGGCGACGGGGCGCGGCTGGCGCTGACCACCCTCACCATCCTGCCGCTGCGCGTCGGCCGGGTCGACCGGGCCATCGCCGGTACGGCGATGACGCTCGCCCCGGCGGTCGGCGTGCTGCTCGGCGTGCCGCTGGCCGGCGTACTGCTGTTGCTGGCCGCCGGCACCGCGCCGCTGGTCGCCGCCGGGGTGACCGTCGCGGCGGCCGCCCTGCTCACCCGGGGGCTGCACCTGGACGGGCTGGCCGACACCGTGGACGCGCTCGGGTCGTACCGGCGCGGACCGGCCGCCCTGGAGATCATGAAGAAGCCCGACGTGGGGCCCTTCGGCGTGGTCGCCCTGGTGCTCGTCCTGCTGGTGCAGGCCGCGGCGCTGGCCGAGCTGGCCGGTCGGTCCCGTCCGGCGGTGTTCGCGGCCGTGCTGACGGCCACCGCGGCGGGGCGGCTCGGGGTGACGCTGGCCTGCCGGCGTGGGGTGCCGGCGGCGCGACCGGAGGGGCTGGGGGCGCTGGTCGCCGGCAGCGTCGGGCCGGTCGCGCTGGCCGTCGCCACCGCCGCCGTCGCGCTGCTGGCGATCGCGGCGGTGCCGCACCGGCCGTGGCAGGGCCCGCTGGTCGTGCTGGCGGCGCTCGCCGTCGCGGCCGGGCTGCTGCGGCACGTGGTACGCCGCCTCGGCGGGATCACCGGCGACGTGCTGGGCGCCACCGTCGAGCTGGTCACCACGCTCGTCTACCTGGGACTGGTGCTGTCCGGCTGAGTCGGTGGCCCGGCGGCGGGTAGCGTACCTGCGACGACAGCACCGGCGCGGCCACCCGGGGGGCGACATGCTCATCACCGACGACTTCCTGCCCGTTCCGGTCCCGGAGTCGCTCAACGCGACCTATCTGGTGCCGACGGCCGGGCTGCCGTCGGTGACCGCCCGGACGGCCGTCGGGACGTTGGCCGGCCGGCTCGCCGAGCCGGTGTACGGGCTGGCCCGGCAGATGCTGGACAGCCCGCTGATGAGCGTCGACATCCGGCCGGTCGGCGAGTTTCCCGAGCTGCCGCCGGACCTGCTCACCGCGTTCGGGGCCAGCGAGGCGCAGCTGGACCGGCTGGCCGCCGCGACCCACCTGGTGGTGGTGCAGGCGGAGTACCGGCCGGGCTGGCCGCCCGCCCACGAGTGGGCCGCGCGGGCGGTGGCCGCGGCGGTCGCCGAGGCGGTGGGCGGTGACGTGGTGGACGTATTCGGCCTGCAGTTCCTCGACCCGGCCACGGCGCTGCGCTCGTTGCCCGACGCGCAGGGCCGGGTTCGGCTGGTCGACTGGGTGCTGGTGCCCTACTCGTCGGACGCCGAGGGGCTCTGGTTCACCACCAAGGGGCTACGCCGCTTCGGCCTGCTGGAGCTGCAGACCCAGGGGGTGCCCGACCATCTCACCCGGGCCTGGGGCGCGGTGATGACCGGTGCCGCCCGACGCCTGCTGCGGGACTGGACCGACGGGCTGGCCGGCGCGGAGGTGCCGGCGTTCGTGCAGCTACCGGTGCTGGCCACGGTGACCGGCCACGACATAGCGGTGGCGTACGGCAATCCGGAACAGCACGGGGCGACCGCGCCGGTGCTGCTCCGCCTGGAGCTGGACCCGGCCACCGACCCGGACGCCGACTCCTTCCTCAGCCTGCGCCCACCGGCCGGGCACCCCGGCCCCGCCGGGCGTTACTTCGCCAACGCCTGCGCCACGCTCTTCTCGGGCATCCAGCCCGACGTGCGGTACGCCCGCTCGGGTGACGCGATGAGCCGGGCGATCGCCACCGCCCGCGCCGGACTGGCGGACATCCGGGTCCGGTTCCGCGACGGTCAGCTGCCGCCGGAGACGCAGCTGGTGGTCAAGTACGGGCTACCGGGCGACGACGGCCCGGAGTACGTCTGGGCCGGCGTGACGGACTGGGACTCCCCGGACCGGATCGTCGGCGCCAGCGCCAGCGACGCCAACACCGACCCCACCGTGCGCATCGGCTCCCCCGTCGTGGTGGAGACCACCGACATCGTCGACTGGGCCGTGCTGAACGCCGACGGCGTCATCGAAGGCGGCTGGACCCAAGCCGTCCTGGACGCCGGCCAACCCCCCACCCCCTAAACCCACCCCGGCCCTCTCCCACCCACCCCGTCTCTGTCGCCGTTGATCATGAAGTTGTTGTCACCCGCGCCGGCGTGGCGCGACAACAACTTCATGATCAGCAGGGACT
>NZ_JAGPXT010000024.1 GCF_018070465.1 Micromonospora sp. C95 | reverse complement strand
TTGGTGGGGTGGGGGTGGGTAGGTGGCGGGGGTGAGGGACGACGTACCCGGGGCCGAGGCAGCCACGGCACCCACGACGCAGGCGCGGCTACCCGACGCCATCCTGGCCGACGTGCCCGTGGTGGACACCGCCGCGCTCGATCCGCCCACCACCGACCTGCCCGGCACGGCCGCTGCGGTCGGCGACGAGGTGGACACCGAGGAGGTGGACACCCGTCCGCTCGACGAGTTGCTCGACGATCTCTACCACGGTCAGGAGCGGATCAGTCAGGCGGACATCTACCGCCGCGCGGTCGCCGCGGAGTTGCCGGCGCAGTTGCTGTCCCGGCTCAACGCGCTGCCCGAGGGCGAGTACGCGGCCGACGAGGTGACCGATCTGCTGGGTGGCTCGACGGGATGATCCGCCGGCCGCTGCCGGCGACGAGGAGAGGAACACGATGACTCAGCGCGAGGAAGATCAGCACCCCCATCCGCCCGCGCTCGGCCAGCCACCGGAGGGGACGGACACCCTGCCGGAGCCCGACTTCGCCAACGAGCACGATCGCACCGCCGTCGACCGGGACATCGTCACCGGTGCCGACGAGGACGAACGGGAGCCGGAGTCGCCCCGCGGCTGGTCCGGCATGCAGCGCTGACTCGCCGGCAGAGTCCGAACGAGGCCGGCCCGGATCTCGGGCCGGCCTCGTGGTACGTAGCTTCGGTCAGTCCTCCCTGCCGCCGCCCTCGGCCGCCTGCTGCGCCACCGCGTACCCCATCTGCAGGAAGTCGGAGGCCGCCACCGCGGTCAGCGCCGTGGCGACGAGCCGGGTTAGCCGTGGCGCGAGCACCAGTCCGCCGGTCAGACCGGTGGCGACCCACACGGCCAGGCAGAACGGGCAGCTGAGCAGCTCGCCGATGGCATGACGGGTGGAACTGCCCGAGTCGCGTACCTGCTCCATCACCTCGCCACTGCCGATCGGCCGGTCGTACCGGGTGAAGGGGGCGCGCAACGGACTGGTCACCGCGTCCTTGGACAGCAGCCGACTGAGCTTGTGGGTGGCGATGGCGAGCAGCACCACGTCCGATGTGGTGGGTCGCTCGGGCACGGTCCGCCCGGTCACCTTCACCAGACCGGCGATCGCACCGGTCACCCCGGCGTAGGTGCCCATCGCCGCCAGATAGCCACCCAGCGGGCGGTGCTCGTGCGGCGCGTACGCCTGGCGCAGCCGCGCCACCTTCTGTTTGAGATCGCTCACCCGGCCTCCTCTTCGGGTCACGCTACGAGTGCCGCCGCGGCCCGGCGGCAGGTCTCGGATCAGCCGGCCTGCAGGTTGTCGGCCACCTCGCGGGCCAGGCTGTCAAGTGCCTCGTCGGCCAGTCGGTCGGCGTCCTCGCCGCCCCCGCCGATCTCCAGCCGGAGCCGGGAGCCACCGGCGTCGACCGGCTCCACCCGCAGCTCGGCCGTCCAGTCGGCGCCACCGGCGGTCCAGCGAGCGCGCAGTTGCTCGACCTCGCCCTCCTGCGCCGGGCCACTCGACAGCAACGGCTCGGGCAACCATGAGGAGATCCGGTCGGGATCCGTGGCCGTGTTGAAGACGACCTCTGGCGGCGCGGACACCCCCCGCTCGGAGTACGCCATCACGCGTCCCGCAGCCGGCTCGGGTCGACCTCACGCCCCGGGTGGCGGGCGAGGTACTCGGTCTCCAACTCGGCGGTGCGCCGCAGGTGATTGGCGAGCGCCGAGTCGGTGGCGTGGCGCAGCGTGTCCAGCCGGGTGCGATGCAGACTCTGCATCTCCCGGATGAGGTCCTCCTCGCCCAGATCGGCGGGATCGATGCCGAGCAGGTCGGCCTCGGGCACGGGGGTCGGCGTCCGGTCGTCGCCCCACTCGGGAATCCGCTGCTCGGGGCTCACCTCCGTACCGCCGGTGGGAAATCCGTCCGGTCGTCCCGATGCCGTCATCTTGCCCCCTCGTCCGTCCTGGGCTGGCGTCTGTACGGTTGCCCGCCTCGGGTGTGGCCAAACCACGAGGTACTACGACGCCGTGTCGGAGAAGCCGGCCCGTTTCGGTACCCTCGTGGCATGAAGCGGCTCTGGACCCCGGCGTGGATCGCTCGCCACGTGGCCATGGTCGTGCTGGTGACCACCTTCCTCGGCCTCGGTTGGTGGCAGGTCAGCCGGGCCGCGGCGGGTAACGCCATCAGCTGGGGTTACGCCGTGGAGTGGCCGATCTTCGCGGGCTTCGTGGTCTTCGTCTGGTGGCGCGAGGTGCGCCACACGTTGCGGACGGTCACGCCGCCGGACGCGGACGCGACCGCGCCGGCGGCTGCCGCTCACCCGGCCGAGCCCGACGTCACCACCTCCGGCGCGACCGGTCCCGCCGTCGCCGAGCAGCCCCGGACCGGGATCCGGCGTCCGGTGCGGGTTGCCCGGGTCACCGTCGGTCCCGGTGCCGACGACGCCGAATTGGTCGCCTACAACCGCTACCTGTCATGGTTGAACGCCAATCCGGGCGCGAAGCCCGGCGACTATCCCGGCTGAACCGGGCCCGGAAGGACGGACGAGAAGTGCGCGCTGCCCTCACCCGCTACCGTGTGATCGCCTGGGTCGTCGGCGTGGTGCTGATCCTGCTGGTCGTGATCGGCATGCCGCTCAAGTACGGCTTCCACAACCCGGTCGTGGTGGAGACCGTGGGCCAGGCACACGGCTTTCTCTACATGGTGTACCTGGTCGCCGCGTTCGACCTGTCCCGGCGGGCCGACTGGCCGCTCAAGCGGATGATCCTGGTGATGTTGGCCGGCACCGTGCCGTTCGTCTCCTTCTGGGCGGAGCGGCGGGTGAGCGCACTTGTCACGGCCGAGCAGCGGGAGCGGGAG
Organism: Micromonospora sp. C95; assembly: GCF_018070465.1. Lineage (GTDB taxonomy): Bacteria > Actinomycetota > Actinomycetes > Mycobacteriales > Micromonosporaceae > Micromonospora. Next base: position 78,708 of record NZ_JAGPXT010000024.1, on the reverse strand, counting down.
CAGGGGCAGCAGCCCGAGCCGATCGCCGGCTGAGCGGCCCCGACCTCACCGTCGTGGGCGCCACGGGTCGGCGGCGGCCAGCGGGTCCTCCCAGCCGCCGTAGCTGTTCATCTCGCGGGCCCGGCGCAGTGCCCGGCTCACCTGGCCGAACTGGTGCTCGTCGTCGCTGCTGAACAGCAGCTCGTCGCTACCCGCCCGACGCCCCCACAGCTCGTACGCCGGTGGGCGCCAGCGGTCGCCCGCCGCCGCGAGCAGCACCGGCACCAGGAACACCGCACCGAGCAGGAGGTACGCCCCGGCGGTGAGTCGTTGCAGCCCGCCGGTGAACCCCAACAGCAGGCCCACCCCGCCGATCACCACCGTCGAGACCAGCACGGCCCGGGTCGCCGCCCGGTCGTGCGGCCCCCGGGTGCTGTGCAGATGGGTCAGCTCGGCGACGCGCCAACTGCTGCGCCCGACGGTGAACCGGTCGACCGTGACGATGATCCCGGGCCGGGCGTAGAGCAGCGTCGGCCCGGTGCCGGCCCCCCGGGGTGTCCGTGGCGGTCGCGTTGTCGCGCCATCAGGATTCACGACCCCTCCTTCCACGGCTGGTGGCACCGGGTCGATCCGTCGGCCCGGTACATCGACACCGGTTGACGGGATTCCCGGCCGCGCGATTCATTGTGGGCCGCCCGCGCCACTCCGGCTCGGACGTTTCCGATGGTCAGCGGCTTGCCAGCGAAGGACGGTGCCGGAAAGAGCGCACCAAGTCCGGCTTGTCGGTCAAAACGTCCCGGCATCCGACGTCATATGCCGAGAGCGACCAGTCCGACATGTCGCCGATAACAGCCTTGGTGCCCGCTCGTGACCTGCGTGCTCCGCCACAGCACCACCATTGGTCCCGGCTTTCTCTGCGGACGACTCCCGTCCCGTACTAGGTTGGGCAGGTCGGCCCGGCCGGCCGCCGTCCACCGGGACGGCACCGGGCCGTCGCCGTCGCGGAGCCTCAGCCGTCCGCGCCGGCCCCGGGAGAGGAGCATTCGGGCTCTTGTCGTCCCTGACGCACACGCTGCGGGCCCTGACGGCCACCGTCTGCACACTGGCGCTGCTCATGCCGGCGACGGTGGCTCGGGCCGAACCCTCCCCCGCTGAACTGACCCGGCGGATAGAGAAGGCCTCCGTCGAGTTGGAACGCGTGGTGGAGGCCCACAACGAACTGCGGGAGAAGATCAAGGGCAACCGCGCTGCGGTGGAGCGGTTGCAGGACCGGATCGGCCCGCTGGAGCAGCAGGCCGAGCAGAGCCGGGCGGACGTCGGCGAGATGGCGGTGACCGCGTACAAGACCGGCACCCTGGGCACCGTCGACGCGTTGTTGCACGGCGGTGACTCGACCTCCGTGTTGGACCGGCTCGGCACGCTGGACCACCTGACCCGGCAACGACAGGCCACCATCGCCGGCTACACCGCCGACCAGCGGCGGCTGCTCGACGAGAAGACCCGGCTCGACGTCACACTCAGCCGGCAGGCGGCACAGTCGCGCGAGCTGTCCTCGGCGAAGAAGCGGATCGAGCGCGATCTCGCCAAGCTCTACGAGCTGCGCCGGCAGGCGTACGGCCGGGCGACCGAACGACCGACGAACCAGGCCAGCAGCGCCCAGGACGCACCCGCCGTCTCCGGCAAGGCCGGCGTCGCCGTCCGGTACGCGTACGGCGCACTCGGCAAGCCGTACGCCTGGGGCCAGGACGGGCCGGGCAGCTACGACTGCTCGGGGCTGACCTCGGCCGCCTGGCGGGCGGCCGGCCGGGCCCTGCCGCACAACACCCGCATGCAGTGGGGTGTGGTGGCCCACATCAGTCGTGGTGAGCTGCGCCCCGGCGATCTGGTCTTCTACCGCAGCCTCGGCCACGTCGCCATCTACGTCGGCAACGGGCAGGTCATCCACTCACCGACCTTCGGCCGCAACGTGGAGAAGCGATCCGTGGACCTGATGTCGCCGTACGGGTACGGGCGGGTGCGCTGAGCCACCGACGATTAGACGGAGCCCCGATCGACAACGGCGAACGGCCGGCGTCCCCCTATCGGACGCCGGCCGTTCGCCGTTATTGTCTCCTGCTCAGGCCGCTTGCAGACCCTCCGCTCGCGCCAGCTCGCGGAGCCGGCCGAGCGCCTGGATCTCCAACTGCCGGATCCGCTCCCGGGACAGGGAGAACCGCGAGGCCACCTCGGTCAGCGAGTGCTCACGGCCGTCCTCCAGCCCGTACCGGGCGCGCATGATGCCGGCCGACCGGTCGTCCAGGTGGTTGAGCAGCCCTTCGATCCGCTGCCGCTCCAACCCGGTGAGCACGATCTCCTCCGGGGACGGTGCGTCGCTGTCGGCGACCAGGTCGCCGAGGTTGGTGTCACCGTCGTCACCGACCGGCGTATCCAGCGACACCGTGTCCTGCGACCAGCGGACCAGTTCGTTCACCCGCTCGACGGTCACCCCCAGCGCCGCCGCGATCTGCTCCGGCTCCGGGTCGCCGCCCAGCTCACGGGTGAGTTGCCGGGCCACGTTACGCATCCGATTGACGTCCTCGACCAGGTGCACCGGCAGCCGCACGGTGCGCTCCTGCTGGGCGATCGCCCGGCTGATGGCCTGGCGGATCCACCACGTCGCATAGGTCGAGAACTTGTAGCCACGTTCGTAGTCGAACTTCTCGACCGCCCGGACCAGACCGGTGTTGCCCTCCTGGATCAGATCCAGCATCGGCATGCCGGAGCGGACGTAACGTCGGGCGATCGACACGACCAGGCGCAGATTTGCCCGGATGAACAGGTCCTTGGCCCGCTCCCCGTCGGCGACCAGCCGCTCCAGTTCGTCCCGGGTGACCCCGTCCGGGGGGCTGTCCTCGCCAATCAGGTGCTCGGCGTAGAGGCCAGCCTCGATCGCCTTGGAGAGATCGACCTCCTTGGCGGCGTCCAGCAGCGGCGTCCGGGAGATCTCGTGCAGGTAGACTCCAACCAGGTCGCGCTCCTCGGCGACCTCGTCAGTTCGCATTCCGATGTTCTTGTCCACGGTGCCCACGGTCCCCTCGCTCGCGCCGGTTGCCCGGTTCCTTGCCATCCCCACGCCCATCAGCCCTCCCCCGTAACCTCCGCTGTGCCCATCGGTGCTGACGTCTACACAACAGATGAGACGTGTCGGGGATTCCATGTCGTGGGTCGAAAGTGTCACGAATGGCTGATAATCCGCTGAGAGCAGCGTCCATGTTTGCTGTCAGCACCCTGCCTGGCTGTCGTCGGCAGGCACCCCGTGAGGTCGACGGATCGACAGATCGCCGTCCGTCCCGGTCCATGGCAGCACTGCCCGGCCGGTAGTCACAGCGACCTGGGTCACCACCGTGCTGCGATCCTGGTCACTGCCTGATACGCGGCCGTGGACCGCTCGGTTCATCCACGCCGGTGGTAATACCCCACGCCCTGATGAACAATCCGTACGCCGGTCCTATGCCCGCCACGACAGCGTGGCCCGGCCGGCTTGTCGCGTTCCCGACGCTCGTCAGATCATCGGCTTCGGGTACGCCCTGCGCCCGACGGACCCTGTGGTCCGGTGTCCACCCGGATGAGGACGTCACCGGCCCGGGCGGACGGCGTCTCCGGTTCGGGCACCGGCGGCACCGTCGGGGCTCGACCCCCGCCGACCCGTCACCGCACTATAAGAGCGACCGGCAATAGGACTGGCGGGGCTGCGGCGCGCCCTGGCACTTCGGCTGGCGGCGTTGTCGTCGTCGGCCATGCAACACCGGCATGACCTCCTCCTCCGCCTGGCCACCCTCCACCAGGACCCGCCTCACCTCCACCGCCCTATTGCCGGTCGCTCTAACCTCAGGTCATGGCGAATCGCAGTGTGTTGGTCACCGGGGCCACGGGCGGGCTGGGCACGGCGGTCAGCGCCGCCTTCTCGGCGAGGGGGTGGCGGGTGGTCGCGCCCCAGCGCCAGCGACCGGACCCGGAGGACGGGCCCGAGGGCGACGCTCCGGTCCGGATCGTCGCGGACCTGACCGACGCGCAGGACGCCGCCCGGGTCGCCGAGGTGGCGGCCGGCGATCCCGAGGCGCCGCTACGCGCGGTGGTCAACCTCGTCGGCGGATACGCCAGCGGCGGCCTGGTGCACGAGACGCCGATCGAGGACTTCGAACGGATGCTCACCGTCAACCTCCGCCCGACCCACCTGGTCACCCGTGCCGCGCTGCCGCACCTGGTCGCCGCCGGTGGTGGCGCGGTGGTGTGTGTCGCGGCGCGGGCGGCGGTCGCGCCCTTCCCCGGGGTCGCCGGCTACGTGACCGCGAAGGCCGCCGTGCTCGGCTTCGCCGCCGCGGTGGCGGTGGAGTACAAGGCTGCCGGAGTCCGCTGCAACACGGTGCTGCCGAGCGTCATCGACACCCCGACCAACCGCCACGCGATGCCGGACGCCGACCACGCCCGCTGGGTGGACCCGGCCGAGATCGCCTCGGTGATCCGCTTCCTCGCATCGGACGAGTCGGCACCCACCAGCGGTGCCGCCGTGCCGGTCTACGGACGGGCCTGAAGCGGAACCAGTTCCGTCACCGGCGCGGTGGCGGTCGGCCTGTTGCCGGCCGTCAGCCAGGCGTTCAGGTGTTCACGGATCTCCCGGGCGAGTTCGTCGGCCGGGAGATCCGCGTTGACCGGCACGAACGTCGGATACTCCGGCAGCGTGCGGTAGGCCAGGTCGGCAGCGGCCAGAAAGCCCAGGCTCTCGTGGTCGGTGCCGCGACACTCGATCCGCCGGTACGCCTCGATCGGCTCGACGGTAAGCAGGAACGTGACCTGCGGCCGGGGGAACAGTCGGTAGGCGGCCCGGATCAGCCGCTCCCAGCGGTGCCCGCCGTGTGCCCGCAGACTGGCGTACTGGCAGGCCGCGTAGCGGTCCATCACGGCCACCCGGCCGGTGCACCGGCCAGCGAGCAGTGTCAGCGCGATGGCCAGCCAGCGCAGCACTGACTCCACCAGGAGCATCGCGTCCCGGCCGAGGAGACTCTGGGCATCCGGCCGGCCGAGTCGGTGCGCCACCCGCCCGAGCCAGCGCCGGCCACCGGCGTTGCGGTGATAGGTGGCGGGGTGCCCGGCCGCGGTGAGCGCCTCGGCGAGCCGGTACGCCTGGGTGGTCTTGCCCGAGCCGTCGATACCGATCAGGGCAACGGTGCGGAGCCGCCCCCTACCACAGCGGACTCCTGTCGAATCGGGCGCTCCCGTCGATCTGGCCACCCTCGAAAGGTTATCCGACAGCCGCACAGTGGCCGCACCATAGATCCGGTTTGCGGCTGGTTCATCCCCTTGCGCGCGCCGCGCAGGTGTGGGCGACCGGAATGCCGGGTACCGATCGGAGATCCCACCCGGTGGCACCCCCGACGACTCGACGGGAGAGGCGAGATGGCCGAGCGTGACGACGAGACTCTCCTACACACCCTCAAGAAGGTCGCCGCCGTGTTCAAACAGTCCGAGATCCCGTTCGCGCTCGGCGGCAGCTTCGCCGTGTACGCGCACGGCGGGCACTCCAGCGAGCACGACGTCGACTTCCTCATTCGCGAGTCGGACGTCGAAGCCGCGCTGGAGGCGCTGGCGCAGGCCGGTTTCACCGCCGAGCGGCCACCGGAGGACTGGCTGGTGAAGGTCTTCGACGGCGGCCGGATGGTGGACCTGATCCATCGCCCGATCGAGACACCGGTGACCGAGGAGACCTTCGCCGACACGGTGGTGCGCCCGGTCGACGCCATCCACATGCCGGTGCTGTCGGCCACCCAGCTCATGGTGCACAAGTTGCTCAGCTTCTCCCAGCACTACTGCGACTTCGCCCGTGGGCTGCCGCTGGCCCGCTCGCTGCGTGAGCAGATCGACTGGGAACGGGTACGCAAGGAGACGCAGCACTCGCCGTACGCCGAGTCGTTCCTGGTGCTGCTGGACAGGCTGGACGTCGTGCCGTACTCCGGCACGGCCGACGGGAAGGGGAGACCGTGACCGCACACCGCGACTCCGGCGCCGGGCCACCAGACGAGTACGTCGAGGCGGAGATCCACCGGCTGCTCACCGAGGATCCGGCCGTCGCCGAGCAGGGAATCACCGTGGTCCGCACCGAACGTGCTCTCGTGCTGCACGGCGAGGTCGAGAGCGCCCACCGGCGGGACGAGATCCTGCGCCGGGTGGCCGACCGCTTCCCGGACGTGCCGATCACCAGTGACATCGGGGTGGTCCGCACGCAGGCGCCCACGCAGATCGAGCAACTGCCCTGAGGAGGTTCGATGGTCATCCGGATCGCCGCTGTGGGCGACGTGCATCTGGACGAGGACGTGGTCGGCCGGTTCCGGCCGGCACTTGAGCAACTACCGGGCAGCGTCGACGCGCTGCTGCTCGCCGGCGACCTGACCCGGCACGGCACCGAGGCCGAGGCCCGCTGTGTGGCCCGGGAGTTCGGCGACCTGGGTGTGCCGGTGATCGCCGTGCTGGGCAACCACGATCATCAGTGCGACCAGGTGCCCCAGGTGGTCGGGGCGCTGGAGGAGGCGGGCATAACCGTCCTGGAGGGCGACGGGGTGGTGCTGGACTGCCCGGGTGGCCGCCTCGGCGTCGCCGGGGTGAAGGGCTTCGGTGGCGGTTTCGCCGGCCGGTGCGCCAGCGACTTCGGCGAGCCGGAGATGAAGGCGTTCGTCCGCACCACGACGGAGAGCGCCGACCGGCTGAGCGAGGCACTGCGCTCGCTGGACTGCGACGTGCTGGTGGCCCTGACCCACTACGCCCCGGTGCCGGACACCCTGGCGGGCGAACCGTTGGAGATCTACCCGTTCCTCGGCTGCTACCAGCTGGGGCAGGCCGTAGACGCCGCGCCGACCGCGCTCGCCCTGCACGGGCACGCCCATCACGGTACCGAGCGGGGCACCACCCCGGGCGGAGTACGCGTACGCAACGTCGCCCACCCGGTGATCAAGCAGGCGTACAGCGTCTTCCACCTGGGCGATCACCTTGATCAAGCCGAGGTTTCCGGAGTCGCCGCCGGGGGTATTCAGCAACCATGGAGCTGATTCTCTGGATTCTCGCAGTCGTACTGGTGGTCGCCGGCATCCTCGCGCTGTTCCGCCGGCAGATCCTCTGGGGCATCGTCCTCATCGTCGTCGGGCTGCTCGTCGGCCCCGGTGGGGTCAGCATCTTCAATTGACCTGGCGACGCAGGGCGTCGCTCACCGGACCCGCCGGGGTCGTCGCGACCGGTACTCCGTCCTCCCGACAGGAGCCACCGGACGCGGCGACCCCGGCGTGCTGTCGTCGGACGGTCGGCAGCGGTGCCGCCCGGATCGTTCCTGCGCCCGGGCGCGCGTTGTGCGGCAGGGGTCGCCGACCGTCCCGGGGCCCGAGACCAGGCACTGCGCGAGAGGTTTGCCGGCCCCGCCGAACGGAGATCCATCCTTCATGCGGACGAGTGCGGAGCAGTCCCGACGAAGCGATGCCGGCCAGTGGTGGGCGCTCGCCGGCTTCGCGGTGGCCGTGCTGGCCGCCGCCGTGATCGGCAACCTGGCCGCCTCAGGCGCCGCCGACCAGTACGCGAACCTCGACCGGCCCGCGTGGTCGCCGCCGTCCTGGCTCTTCGGCCCGGTCTGGACCATCCTCTACGTGGCGATCGCGGTAGCCGGCTGGCTGGTCTGGCGCCGGGTGGGCTTCGGTGTGGCCCTCGGTGCGTGGGTGGTCCAACTCGTGCTCAACGCCGCCTGGACGCCGCTTTTCTTCGCCGGTGACCGGTACGGGCTGGCGTTCGCCGAGATCATCCTGTTGTGGTTGGCGATCGGCGTGACCGTCCTGTTGTTCGCCCGGGCGAGCCGGGTGGCGGTGGTGCTGCTGCTGCCCTACTGGGCGTGGGTGACCTTCGCCGCGGCCCTCAACTACTCGATCTGGCAGCTGAACAGCTGACCGACTGGGCCGCCGCTCGGCCGCCCGCCTGACCGGGCCGGCAGTGCGCCGCCCCGTCTATCAACGGATGTATCCGCTGATAGACGGGGCTCTTTCCAGCAGATGGGCACGGATCCATGGCTCCTCGCCAGGTTTCCGGATTGTTACTCGCTCGTGTCCGTCCAGGGGTGGACCCCGGGCGGATGCAAGCGCTTACATGTGAACACGCCCATCGGACCGGCGCCTGGTCAACCGGATGCGATCCCGGCCGGCGCCGGACAGGAAGGAGGACGGCATGGCGATCTCTGCCAGGCCACGCCAGGCTGTCGCGATCGTTGGCGCGATCGGACTGGCACTCGGCGCCACCGCTTGCGGCACCGGAAGCAGCAGCAACGGTGGCAGCAGCAACGCCGATTCCGCCGAGTGCGCCCCGTACGAGAACTACCAGGGCCACGAAGGCAAGACGGTCACCATCTACTCGTCGATCCGGGACATCGAGGCCGACCGCCTGGCGGAGTCCTGGAAGCAGTTCGAGGACTGCACCGGCATCACGATCAATCACGAGGGAAGCGGTGAGTTCGAGGCTCAGCTCCCCGTACGGGTCGACGGCGGCAACGCCCCCGACCTGGCCTTCATCCCGCAGCCCGGTCTGCTCGCCCGGTTCGCCGAGCGCAACCAGCTGAAGGCGGCCAGCGCCGAGACCAAGGCCATGGCCGAGCAGAACTACTCGCCCGACTGGCTGAAGTACAGCACCGTCAACGGCACCTTCTACGGTGCGCCGCTCGGGTCGAACGTGAAGTCGTTCGTCTGGTACTCGCCGAAGATGTTCCAGGAGAACGGCTGGACCGTCCCGACCACCTGGGACCAGATGATCCAGCTCAGCGACACGATCGCCCAGAGCGACGTCAAGCCGTGGTGCGCCGGCATCGAGTCCGGTGACGCCACCGGCTGGCCGGCCACCGACTGGATCGAAGACGTGATGCTGCGGACGCAGACTCCCGAGGTCTACGACCAGTGGACCACCCACGAGATCCCCTTCAACGACCCGCGGGTCGCGGAGGCGCTGGACCGGGCGGGCACGATCCTGAAGAACGACAAGTACGTCAACGGTGGTTTCGGTGGGGTGCGCAGCATCGCCACCACCTCCTTCCAGGAGGCGGGCGTGCCGATCACGCAGGGCAAGTGCGCGCTGCACCGGCAGGCCTCCTTCTATGCCAACCAGTGGCCTGAGGGCACCCGGGTGGCCGAGGACGGCGACGTCTTCGCCTTCTACTTCCCGGCCATCGACCCGGGCAAGGGCAAGCCGGTGCTGGGCGGCGGCGAGTTCGTGACGGCCTTCGCCGACCGTCCCGAGGTGCAGGCGGTGCAGACGTACCTCGCCTCCGGCGAGTACGCCAACAGCCGCGCGAAGATCGGTGACTGGGTGTCCGCGAACAACAAGGTCGACCTGGCCAACGTCGCCAACCCGATCGACAAGCTGTCGGTGGAGATCCTCCAGGACGACAGCACGGTCTTCCGGTTCGACGGTTCCGACCTGATGCCCGCCGCCGTCGGCGCCGGGACCTTCTGGAAGGGCATGGTCGATTGGATCAACGGCGGGAACACCGCCGACGTCCTGCAGGGCATCGAGAGCAGCTGGAAGTAATTCCGGTGGTGGGCCGGTCCGCGTGCGCGGGCCCGCCCACCGGCTCTACCGAGGACCCGGGGAGGGTTGATGGACTTCGACTTCGCCGAGCAGGCACCCAAACTGATGATGCTGCTGTGGGGGCTGGTCGCCTTCGCGGTGGTGGTCGGCGGCCTGCTCGTGCTGCTCGACGCGGTGCCGGCCTTCTTCGCGCGACGACGCGAGGCGCGGTTCGTGGCCGCCTCCGCCAGCGGGGCACCGCTGCCCGGACGGCCCAGGTCCCGCGAGGGGCTGTTCGCCACGTTCTTCCTGTTGCCGACGGTACTGCTGCTGATGATCGGGCTGGTCGTCCCGGCGCTGCGGACCACCCTGCTGTCCTTCATGGACGGCGGCAGCCAGAACTTCGTGGGCCTGGACAACTACCGCTGGATGTTCGCCGACGACTCGATCGTGCGGGTGCTGGTCAACACCCTGGTCTGGGTGACCCTGGTCCCGCTCGTCGCGACCTCCATCGGTCTGCTCTACGCGGTGCTTGTCGACAAGGCCCGGCTGGAGGCGGTGGCCAAGTCGCTGATCTTCATGCCGATGGCGATCTCGTTCGTCGGCGCCAGCATCATCTGGAAGTTCGTGTACGCCTTCCGCAGCGAGGAACAGGAACAGATCGGTCTGCTCAACCAGATCGTGGTCAGCCTCGGCGGCGCACCCCGCCAGTGGCTGCTCGACTCGCCGCTGAACACGCTGCTGCTCATCGTGATCATGGTGTGGATCCAGGCCGGTTTCGCGATGGTGGTGCTGTCTGCGGCGATCAAGGCGATTCCGGCCGACATCGTCGAGGCCGCCCGCCTCGACGGGGTGAGCCCGTGGCAGATGTTCTGGCAGATCACCCTGCCCAGCATCCGGCCGGCGCTGATCGTCGTGGTGGTCACCATCTCGATCGCCACGCTGAAGGTCTTCGACATCGTCCGCACCTCGACCAACGGCAACTACGACACCAGCGTGATCGCCAACGAGATGTACAACCAGGCGTTCCGGTACGGCCAGAACGGGCAGGGCTCCGCGCTCGCGGTGTTCCTCTTCGTCCTGGTGATCCCCATCGTGATCTTCCAGATCCGCAACCTGCGTCAGCAGCGACGGGAGGGCTGAGATGACCACCACCACTCCCCCGGTCGCCGCCGGAGCACAGGAGACCAGCGGCCGGCCGACCCGTGCGGCGCGGGTACGCAAGCGGCTGAACACCCACACCGCGACGCTCGTCGCCATCGTCATCGCGGTCGTCTGGACCATCCCGACCTTCGGTCTGCTGGTCTCCTCGTTCCGGCCGGAGAACCAGATCAAGACCACCGGCTGGTGGACGTTCTTCCGCGATCCGGAGTTCACCCTCCAGAACTACCAGGAGGTGCTGTTCGGGCAGTCCGCCTCGTCCGGGCAGCTCGCCAGCTACTTCATCAACTCGTTGGTGATCACCCTGCCCGCGGTGCTGTTCCCGCTCGCTTTCGCGGCCCTGGCCGCGTACGCGCTGGCCTGGATCAACTTCCGGGGCCGGGACTGGGTGTACATCGGCATCTTCGCGCTCCAGATCGTGCCGCTGCAGATGGCCCTGGTGCCGCTGCTGAGCTTCTTCTCGCGCGGAGTCAGCCTGGGCGGCATCACCCTGATGCCCGCCTGGAACCTCGACGGCGCGCAGAACTTCGCCCAGGTGTGGTTCGCGCACACCTGCTTCGCGCTGCCGTTCGCCGTGTACCTGCTGCACAACTTCATCTCGCAACTGCCGAAGGATCTGATGGAGGCGGCCCGGGTCGACGGGGCCACCCACCCGAAGATCTTCCGCACCATCGTGCTGCCCCTGGTTGCCCCGGCGCTCGCCGCGTTCGGCATCTTCCAGTTCCTCTGGGTCTGGAACGACCTGCTGGTCGGGCTCATCTTCGCCGGTGGCAGCGACGTCACCGCGCCACTCACGGTCCGCCTCGCCGAACTGGCGGGCACCCGTGGCAACGAGTGGCAACGGTTGACCGCCGGGGCGTTCGTCTCGATCGTCGTACCGCTGATCGTGTTCCTGTCGTTGCAGCGCTACTTCGTTCGTGGGCTGCTCGCCGGCAGCGTCAAGGGTTGATCCGCCGTGGTGCCGCCGCCGTCGGCGGCGGCACCAGGCGGGACGTGAGCGGGGTGTCAGGTGACGAGGATCGACGATGTCGCCCGGCTGGCCGGCGTCTCCACGGCCACCGTCTCCCGGGCGCTGCGCGGGCTGCCGACCGTGTCGGCGGCGACCCGCAGCCGGGTGCTCGCCGCCGCCGAGCAGTTGCAGTACGCCGTGTCACCGAGTGCCTCACGGCTGGCCGGTGGCCGGACCGGCACCGTCGCGGTGGTGGTTCCCCGGATCACCCGGTGGTTCTTCGGGGTGGTCGTCGAGGCGGCCGAGGACTTCTTCCACCGGGCCGGATACGACCTGCTGCTGCACAACCTGGGTGGGCGGGAGCAGAACCGGCAGCGCGTCCTGCACGCCACCCACCTGCACAAGCGGGTGGACGCGATCATGCTGGTCGCCACCCCGCTGCGGTCCACCGACGTCACCGCCCTGGCCGCACTGGACCTGCCCGGCGTCACCATCAGTTCCGGTACCACCGTGCCGGGCTGGCCCTGCGTGCGGATCGACGACGTGGCGGCGGCGCGGACCGCCACCCGGCACCTGCTGGATCTGGGGCACCGTCGGATCGCGCACATCTCCGGTGACCCCGACGACGAACTCGCCTTCAGTGCCCATCTGGACCGGCGCCGGGGGCATCAGGAGGCGTTGCGCGCGGCCGGGTTGCAGCCGGACCCGAGCCTCGACGTCGAGTCGAGTTTCGACATCGCCGGCGGCACCCGGGCCACCGAGGAACTCCTCCGCCGGGGCGACCCACCGACGGCCATCTTCGCCGCCTGCGACGAGATGGCGATGGGTGCGCTGACCGCACTGCGCGACGCCGGCCTGCGGGTGCCCGAGGACGTCAGCGTGATCGGCATCGACGACCACGCCCTCTCCGGGGTGCTGGGGTTGAGCACCATCGCCCAACCTGCGGCGGAGCAGGGCCGGTTGGCCGCCCAACTGCTGCTCGACCCGCTCTGCGGACGAGCCCTCGACGCCGACGTGAGCAAACCCGATTCGTCGGTGATCCTGGACACTCGGCTGGTCGTACGTGATTCGACCGCGCCCGCCCGGGCAAACTGAGACGACAGCCAGCACGCCGCACGGGTCCGCCGGCCCGGACGGCTCGACCATGGGAGCACGCCCTGAACCACGACGCGACGCAGCAGACCCCGGCGACCGGCTGGTGGACGGAGGCGGTGATCTACCAGATCTATCCCCGCTCGTTCGCCGACTCGGGTGGCGACGGCATCGGCGACCTGCCCGGGATCACTGCCCGCCTCGACCATCTGGCGGAGTTGGGCGTCGACGCCGTCTGGCTCTCCCCGTTCTATCCGTCCCCGCAGGCCGACGCCGGCTACGACGTGGCCGACTACCGGGACGTCGAGCCGCTGTTCGGCACGCTCGCCGACGCCGACGACCTGATCGCGAAGGCGCACGCGAACGGGTTGCGGGTGATCGTCGACCTGGTGCCCAACCACACCTCCTCGGCGCACGCCTGGTTCCAGGCCGCCCTGGCCGCCGGTCCGGGCAGCGCCGAGCGGGAGCGGTACATCTTCCGCGCCGGTCGCGGGCCGGGCGGTGCCGAGCCGCCCAACGACTGGCAGAGCGTCTTCGGTGGCCCGGCCTGGACCCGGGTGCCCGACGGCCAGTGGTACCTGCACCTGTTCGACACCGCCCAGCCCGACCTGAACTGGGACAGTCCCGAGGTCCGCGCCGAGTTCCTGGACGTGCTGCGGTTCTGGCTGGACCGTGGGGTGAACGGCTTCCGGGTCGACGTGGCGCACGGTCTGGTCAAGCAGGCCGACCTGGCCGACTGGCAGGAGCCACAGGAGATCCTCTCCGGGCAGGAGGCGGACAAGCCCCGCCCGCCGATGTGGGACCAGGACGGCGTACACGAAATCTACCGCGAGTGGCGGCGGCTGCTGGACGGCTACCCCGGTGAGCGGATCCTGGTCGCCGAGGCGTGGGTGGAGCCGGCGGAGCGGCTGGTCCGCTACGTGCGCCCCGACGAGATGCACCAGGCGTTCAACTTCGAGTACCTGCTCGCCGCGTGGACGGCCCCTGCCCAGTACGCGGTGATCACTCGATCGCTGGAGGCCACCGACGCGGTCGGTGCGCCCACCACCTGGGTGCTCTCCAACCACGACGTGGTACGCCACGCCTCCCGGCTCGGGTTGCCGATCGGTGCGCCCCGGCCCAACGGCATCGGGGTCGGCGACGAGCAGCCGGACGCCGCCACCGGGCTGCGACGGGCCCGGGCGGCCACCCTGCTGATGCTGGCCCTGCCCGGCTCGGCCTACCTCTACCAGGGTGAGGAACTCGGGTTGCCGGAGCACACCACCCTGCCCGACGCGGCACGGCAGGACCCGACCTGGGAGCGCAGCGGGCACACCCAGCGGGGTCGCGACGGGTGCCGGGTGCCGATCCCGTGGGAGGCCGACGCGCCCTCGTACGGCTTCGGGCCGACCGACGCGAGCTGGCTGCCGCAGCCGCCGGTCTGGGCCGAGTACGCGCTGGACCGTCAGCGCGGGGTGCCCGGCTCGACGTACGAGCTGTACCGGGAGGCGTTGCGGCTGCGTCGCGCGTACGGACTCGGTCGGGGCACCCTGGAGTGGCTCGCCTCCGGCGACGAGGTGCTGTCCTTCCGCAACGGCAACCTGGTGGTGCTCACCAACTTCGGTGCGGATGCCGTCCCGGCGCCCGGCGGCGAGCTGGTGCACAGCAGCGCACCCCTGAACGAGGACGGCTCGGTGCCCACCGACGCCACCATCTGGGTCGAGCTGTAGCCGCTAGGCGGCTACGGCCGGCCGAGGCAATCTTGGTAGGAAACCGCCTGTAGGGCAGTTCGGTGCCAAGATCCATGCTTTATCGGCGGTCGGTGTTGGGGGGGTCTTCGGCGCGGGTGTGGAGTAGGTTGCGGAGGTCGGTGATGTCCTGCGGTGAGGTGCGGGCGGCGAGCCAGTACATGATGCCGGTGGGGATGAAGAAGAGCTGGAAGGCGGCCAACCCGACGGCGTAGTTCAGTGGCGGCGGGAAGGCCAGCCGCAGCCCGTTGAAGGCCACCCCGACCAGGCCGTTGCCGGCCGCCCGCCCCACCCCGTTGACCAGGTTGCCCAGGCTGTAGACGGTGCCCCGGTGCTCCGGTGGGTTCACGTCGGCGATCAGCGCGAACCAGTTCGGCGAGTTCGCCGAGGTCAGCGCCAGGGCCAGTACCGCGGCCAGCAGGCTCAACCCGACCGTCGGCTCGCTGACCACGCTGCCCAGCACCGCACCGACCACCGCGCCGGTGCCGGCACCGTCAGGCACGTCGATGCGGATCGGCACGAAGAACAACACCAGGTAGAACGGGAGTGCGGCGAAGATGCCGACGGAGGCGACCATCGCTCGACCCGAGGGCGTACGCCGTTGCAGCGCGTCCCCGATCAGCCCACCGACGATTGAGAACGCCCCACCGAGCTGGAAAAGTGTGGCGAAGACGCTGCCGACCACGATGGCGGTTGCCTCCGAATAGCCCTGGTCCTTGGCCCGCTCGATGAACAGGTACGGCAGCCAGACCAGCGAGCCGAAGGCGGCCTGGGCGGTGAGGCCCTGGAGGACGAGCCAGCGGTTGGTCCGGCGGCCCAGGATGACAGGCAGGTCGGCCCGGCTGATCCGGTAGTCGTAGTCCCCACCGGTGGCGAGCGCACCGGCCAGCGCCGGCTCGCTCTGGCCGCGCCGGATGTCGTAGGTGAACAGGTAGGCCGCCGTGGCGACCAGACCGACCACGGTGAGCACCAGGAACGGCCGGCGCCAGTCCACCGCGCCGAGCAGTCCCCCCACCAGGGTGCCGGCCAGGGTGCCGACGCCCTGGGACAGCCCCCAGAAGCTCATCACCAGGCCCCGACGACGAGGCGTGATGAGGTCGGTGACCACCGAGAAGCCGACCGACCCGACCGCGCCGAGGCCCACCGCGGCGAGCAGTTGCGCGGCGAGGAAGGTGGGGTAGTTCCCGGCCAGCCCGCTGCCGCCGGTACCGGCCGCCCAGATCAGCGTGCCGATCATGAGCAACGGCTTGCGGTTGCTGCGGTCACCGCCGTACGCCCAACCGACCGCCGCCACCGCACTGACCAGGAAGCTGATCGCGGTGACCAGGCCAAGCATCCGTTGTGGCACGTCGAACGACTCGGCGATCGCGCCGTACAGCGGCGGCACCAGGCCGATCGCCACGTTGTCCAGCGAGGCGAGCAACACGAAGACCACGACGCTGTAGTACCGGTGCGGCGCACCACCGCCCCACTTCGGCCTGGGCCGGCCCGTGGTCAAGGTCATGCGGGCAGCCAACCAGGGCGGGATAACGAGCCGGTCACCGGGTCACGCCCGAGGTCCGGTGACCGCTCCGAGCCGCGTGAGAGGCCCGAGCCGCGCGGAGATCCGTGTGGTGCGGTCACCCGAACCGCGGCCGTGCGGCATTCGCGGGTTGCTCCCGGATCGGGTGGCCTCCGCCCGTCGACGGGGCCACCCGATCCGGGAGCAAGCGTGGTCAGCTCTGGGACAACCGGTCCAGATGGCGTTCCCGGGCCTGCGCGTAGCGCTCCCGGATGCCGGGCACCGGTTCGCCGGCGTACTCCTCGGTGCCGGACGGTGTCCAGGACGGCGGCTCCCCCGTGCCCAGGGCCAACCACGCGGCCTGCCGGGCGGCACCGTCGGCGACGTACTCGCCGGGCGGTGGGACGACCACCGGGCAGCCGAAGACCTGCGCCGCGATGCGACGCACCGCCGCCGAGCGGGCGCCGCCGCCGACCAGGATCACCCGGCGTACGGTGGCGCCCTGCGCGGCGAGCGCGTCGAGCCCGTCGGCGAGGGCGCAGAGCATCCCCTCGACGGCTGCTCGGGCCAGGTGTGCCGGAGTCGAGGTGCGCAGGGTCAGTCCGTGCACCGCCCCGGTGGCGTCCGGCCGGTTCGGCGTGCGTTCGCCCTCCAGGTACGGAACCATGACCAGGCCGTCCGCGCCGGGTGACGCGGAGAGCGCCAGGTCCGCCAGCTCGTCCAGCCCGACTCGGAGCAGGCCGGCGGCGGCGTCAAGTACCCGGGCCGCGTTGAGCGTGGCAACCAGTGGGAGGAACCGGCCGGTGACGTCGGCGAAGCCGGCCACGGTGCCGCTCGGGTCGGCCGCCGGGGTGTCCGCGACGCTGAAGACCGTGCCCGAGGTACCGATCGACACCACCACGTCACCGGAACGCGCACCGACGCCGAAGCCGGCGGCGGCGTTGTCACCGGCACCCGGCCCGAGCAGTCCCCCACCGGAGCCCGCAGCCGCCACGGCACCGGACAGCGCGGCCGGAGCCAACCGGCCGGCGGCCTCGGCCGGCCCGAGCACCGTCGGCACCCGCACCACCCGTCCGAGCGCCCGCTCCAACAGGTCCGGCCGGTACTCGCCGCTGGCCGGGGACCAGTAGCCGGTGCCGCTGGCGTCGCTGCGGTCGGTACGCAGCGAGTCCAGCCCGGGAGCGCCGGCCAGCCGCCAGGTCAGCCAGTCGTGCGGCAGACAGACCGCCGCCACCCGGTCGGCGTTCGCCGGCTCGTTGCGGGCCAGCCAGCGCAGCTTGGTGACGGTGAAGCTGGCCACCGGCACGCTGCCCACCGCGTCGGCCCAGAACTGGCGCCCGGCCTGCCCCTCGCCCGCCTCCTGGATCAGCTCGGCCGCCGCACCGGCCGACCGGGTGTCGTTCCACAGCAGCGCCGGCCGGATCACCTTCCCGGCCTCGTCGAGGCAGACCATGCCGTGCTGCTGGCCGGCCACGGAGACCGCGGCGACATCGGTCAGCCCACCGGCGGCGTCGATCGCCGTCCGAAGGGCCGACCACCAGGCCGACGGATCGACCTCGGTGCCGTCCGGGTGCGGTGCCCGGCCCTGCCGGACCAGGGCACCGGTCTCCGCGTCCCGGACGACCACCTTGCAGGACTGGGTGGAGGAGTCCACCCCGGCGACGAGCGGCATGCCGACCGCCTCAGCGCGCGCCGAGCAGGTGCTCGACGGCGAGCTGGTTCAACCGGACGAAACCGAAGCCCTTGGCGGCTACCGCGTTCACGTCGAACTCCTCGAACGCGCTGGTGTCGGCGAGCAGTTCGGCGTAGCCCTCGCCCTCGCCGAGGGTCGGCACGCCCAGCTCGGCGACCTTGCTCGCGGCCAGCGCCTCGGCCACCTCCGGGTCGGCCCGGAACGCGGCGGCCCGCTCCTTGAGCAGCAGGTACGTGCTCATGTTCGCGGCTGCCGAGGCCCAGACCCCGTCGATGTCCTCGGTGCGCGAGGGCTTGTAGTCGAAGTGGCGGGGACCGTCGTAGCCGGGGCCGCCGGCCGTGCCACCGTGCTCCAGCAGGTCGACCAGGGCGAACGCGTTGAGCAGGTCGCCGTGACCGAAGACCAGGTCCTGGTCGTACTTGACGCCACGCTGACCGTTGAGGTCGATGTGGAACAGCTTGCCCTGCCAGAGCGCCTGGGCGATGCCGTGGACGAAGTTCAACCCGGCCATCTGCTCGTGGCCGACCTCCGGGTTCAGCCCGACCCGCTCCGGGTGGGCGAGGGTGGAGATGAACCCCAGGGCGTGCCCGACGGTCGGCAGCAGGATGTCACCGCGCGGCTCGTTCGGCTTCGGCTCCAGCGCGAAGCGCAGGTCGTAGCCGCGGTCGATGACGTACTGGCAGAGCAGGTCCACCGCCTCGCGGTAGCGCTCCAGCGCGGCCTGGACGTCCTTGGCGACGTCGTACTCGCCGCCCTCCCGACCGCCCCACATGACGAAGGTCTTCGCACCCAGCTCGGCGGCGAGATCGACGTTGCGCAGCACCTTGCGCAACGCGTACCGCCGGACGTCGCGGTCGTTGCTGGTGAAGCCGCCGTCCTTGAACACCGGCTGCTGGAACAGGTCGGTGGTGACCATCGGCACCACCAGGCCGGTCTCGTCGAGCGCCTTGCGGAACCGGGCGATCTGGGCGTCCCGGGTGGCGGCGTCCGAGCCGAACGGCACCAGGTCGTCGTCGTGGAAGGTGACGCCGTACGCGCCCAGCTCGGCGAGCCGGTGCACCGACTCCACCGGATCCAAGGCGTCTCGGGTGGCGTGGCCGAACGGGTCGCGGCCCTGCCAGCCGACCGTCCAGAGCCCGAAGGAGAATTTGTCAGCAGGGGTGGGACGGGGTGCCATGGCAGACCTCCGGTGGTGTCATCCGCTATTTGTTCAGTGGTTGAATTAAATGACTGTGGTGTGGCAGTGTCAAGGGGTGACCTCACCCGCAGCCCCGGCCGGCGCGGTGCGGCAGGGCAGCCTGCGTGAGCTGAATCTCGCCCTGGTGCTCGGCCGCATCGCCGCCGCCCGCCGCCCGCCGTCGCGGGCGGCGCTGGCCGCCGACACCGGCCTCACCCGGGCCACCGTCTCGGCCGTGGTGGAGGATCTCGTCGCCGGCCGGCTCGTCACCGAGGCGGATCCGACCCCACGGGCCGGCGCGGGTCGTCCGGCGCGCGGTCTGATGCTGGCCGGCGACGGTCCGGCCGGTCTCGGTCTGGAGATCAACGTCGACTACCTCGCCGCGTGCGTCGTCGACCTCGCCGGCCAGGTCCGGCACCACACGGTGCACCGGGCCGACCTGCGACCCGTGTCGCCCGCCGAGGCGCTCGGCCAACTCGCCGAGCTGGCCGGCCGGGCCCGCGTCGACGCCGAGGCCCAGGGCCTGACCCTGGCCGGTGCCGCCCTGGGGGTGCCCGGCCTGGTCGACGACGCCGGGCGGGTCCGTCTCGCGCCGAACCTGGGCTGGCGGGACGTGCCGGTGCCGGAACTGCTTGCCGATTACCCCCCGCTGACCGAGCGAGTCGACGGGGTGCCGCCCCTGGCGGTGGACAACGAGGCCAACCTCGCCGCGTTGGGCGAGCTGCACTCCGGTACCGCGCCGGGCAGCTTCCTGCACATCTCCGGCGAGGTCGGCATCGGCGCGGGCATCGTCCTCGACGGCGCGCTGTTCCGGGGCACCCGCGGTTGGAGCGGCGAGATCGGGCACATCCCGGTCCGACCGGACGGGCCGCCCTGCCGCTGCGGCGGTCGCGGCTGTCTGGAGCTCTACGCCGGGCAGGAGGCGATCCTGTCCGCCGCCGGCCTGGCCGGTGCCGACCTGCCCGCCGACCGGGCGTCGACCCGGCTGACCCAGCTCGCCGCCGCCGAGCACCCCGCCGTGCTGCACGCTCTGACCGAGGCCGGTACGGCGATCGGGGTCACCGTGGCGAGCGTGGTCAACCTGCTGGACCTCGACACGGTGGTGCTCGGCGGTGGCTACGCCCCGCTCACCGGTTGGCTCCGGCCGCCCGTACTCGCCGAGATCGAACGCCGGGTGCTCACCGCAGCCTGGTCGCCGGTCACCGTCCGGCCGGCCACCCTGGGTGCCACGGCCGCCGCGGTGGGAGCGGCCGGTTCGGTGGTACGTCGGATCATCGCTCGCCCCGGCGGCTGGCTGGCCCGGCTCTGACGCGCTCGACCGGGGCACCTCGGCGTCGGCTCGGTACGCTTGCTTCCAGGCAACCAACCGTGACCCCGAGGAGGGCACCACCGGCATGCGTACTGGTCGACAGTGCCCGGCGCCGGGGATCCGCCGATGACCAGCACCCGGCCCGGCGCCTTCGCCGGTGCGGCCGGCGAGCGGACCGGCGAAGACCGGTCGGACCGCACCGCCACCGAGGCGCCGCACACCACGTCACCCGTGGACGCCGATCTCGCCCGTGAGCTGCTCGACGGGCTCGGCGAGGCGGTGCTGACCACCGACGACGCCGGGCTGGTCGTGCTGGTGAACGCGCTGGCCGGGGAGTTGCTGCCGGAGGTGGTCGTCGGCACCGACCTGGCCGGTTGTCCGATCGCGGCACTGGCGACCGCGACCGTCACCGGGGCGGACGACTTCGAGGGTGTGCACCTCGGTCGGCGACTGCGAGGGATCCGCCGGGCGCTGGGTGGCGACCGGTGCGCCTGGTACGTGCGGGATGTCACCGACGAGCAGGCTCGGGCGGCGGAGCTGCTCGCCGAGCGTCGGCGTACCCGGTTCCTGGCCGACGCTGGCCGACAGCTCGGCCTGGCGCTGGAGCGTGACCAGGCGCTGCGCGCCGTGGCCACCCTGCCCGTGCCTTACCTGGCCGACCTGGCTCTGGTGGTGCACCTGCCACCGACGCCCACCGAACATCGGCCGCACTGGGTTCGGCAGATCGCGGACGAGAGCGCGCCGGTCACCGGAACGCTCGACTGGGACGTGGTCACTGCCGTACCCGGACTCGTCGAGGCCCTCGACGGCGAGCCCGCCGATCCACGGCCCTGGCCAGCCATCGAGCGGGACGGACGCGCCCAGTTGCTCCCGGCCGGCCTCGACCTGCCCGCGACCCTGCTGGTCAGCCCGATCCCCGGAGCCGGTGGGACGGTCGGTGCCCTGGTGCTGCTACGCCGATCCCGGCGGGCCGGCTTCGACCGCCGCGACGTCGAGCTGGTCCGGGAGTTCGCCGCCCGGGCCGGCGCCGCGCTGGCCACCGCGCAGCTGCACGACGAACAGAGCCACCTCGCCCGGGTTCTCCAGCACAGCCTGCTGCCGCCGCGGCTGCCGACGGTGGCCGGGGTGAGCCTGGCCGGCGGCTACCGCGCGGCCGGAGACGGACTGCGCATCGGCGGCGACTTCTACGACGTCCTGCCGACCGGCGACGGTGCGCTGTTCGCCGTCGGAGACGTCTGCGGCAAGGGGGTGGGTGCGGCCGTGCTCACCGGCCGGGTACGCCAGTCGCTGCAGACCCTACGTCTGGTCGAACGGCAACCACGGGAGCTGCTCAAGCTGCTCGACCGGGCACTGCTCGACCCGCCGGACACGAACCGGCGCGGCCAGTTCACCACCCTGCTGCTGGGCGACCTGCGCGTCGAACCCGAGGGCGAGCTGCGGATCCGGATCGCCGGTGGCGGACATCCGGCATGCCTCGTGGTCCGCGCCGACGCGACGGTGGCCGCGATTCGGGTGGGCGGGATGCCGGTGGGTGCGCTGCCCGGTGCCCGGTTCGCCGCCGCCGACCTTCGGCTGAGCCCCGGCGAAACGCTGTTCCTGCGTACCGACGGGGTCGCCGAGGCCCGGGGCGGCCCGCGCGGCACGGAGATCTTCGGCGAACAGCGGCTACGCCGGACGCTGGCGGCCGGCGCCGGGCGGCCCCCGGCGACGGTCGTCGACCGCGTGCTCCGGGAAATCGACAAGTGGTGCGCCGGGCACCGCCACGACGACGTCGCGATGCTGGCGATCGGTCCGGCCGCAGACTGATCCGGGCGGGCGTCAGCACCGGCGGTAGCCGGCCCGGTCAGGCCGTCCGGAAGACGGAGACGTCCCCCGCGGCCCAGCCACGAGGTGCCGGCTCGACGGCATCCCGGCCGTCCGCCTGTTCCGCACGCGGTTCCTCGGGCTGCGGCACCAGCGGCGACACCGGTCGTACGACCCGCGAGCGGGCGGCCTCGTCGAAGGCACGCAGCCCGCGCAGCAGCGCCTCCCGGGCTTCGGGAGCCATGTCGGCCAGGATCGCCGCCAGGTGCTGCCGACGGTCGTCGCGCAGCTCGGTCAGCAACCGGCGGGCCTCGGCGGTCAGATGCAGCGAGATCTCCCGCCGGTCGGCGCGCCCCGGCTCCCGCTCCAGCATCCCGGCGGCGACCAGCCGGTCGCAGAGTCGGCTGGCCGACGAGAGCAGCATGTCCAGCCCGGCGGCGAGGCGCCGCAGGTTTATCCCGTCATGCCGTTCGACGAGCATGACGGCGCGAAGCTGGGCGGTGGAGATACGGTTGGCCGTCCGCTCTCGCGCACCGTCCCAGACCGTCAGCAGGGCACCTGCCGCGGTATCCAGCTCGGCAGCCATACTCATCTCGGGTCCCGGTGGACCATGCAGTTCCGCCATGGTGCGCCCGAGCGTACCCCGATTCCGTCGGTGGTTGGGCTTGTGATCAAGGAGAGACCATGACCGAGCCGGTCGACAAGGGCCGCGCGGCCATCACCGCCGCCCCCGTGGACCTCCTGTTGACGCACGTCGGCGAGCTGCTCGAGCGGGAGTACGGCATCACCGACACGGAGCTTTTCCAGGTCGACTATCGGCTGGCGGCGTTGCTGCCACTCGGTTCCGGGGATGCGGTGACCACCCCCGGGCACCCGGCTTGGCGCTGCTTCGACCACCAGAGCCCGATTTACGACGACGGGGTCGGGTACCTGCCGCTGAGCATGCGTGGGGAACAGCGTGGCGTGCTTCGGGTGAGTCCGGTCACTGAGACGCGGCTGGCCGAGCTGGCCGACGTCGCCACCGCGCTGGCCCACGAGTTGGCCGCGGTCGACGCCGGCACGGACGTGTACCGGGTGGCCCGGCGCAGCCGCCGGCTCACCCTCGCCGCCGAGGTGCAGTGGGAGCAGTTGCCGGGACGCAGCCGGCTGCGTCCCTCCTTCAGCCTCGCCGGCCAACTGGAGCCGGCGTACGCGGTGCGCGGCGACAGCTTCGACTGGTCCGACGACGGGGAGCGGGTCTGGCTCGCCACGATCAACGGGATGGGTGAGGGGGTCGCCGCGTCGATGCTCACCGCCCTCGCCACCTACGCGCTGCGCAACGCCCGCCGGGCCGGCATTCCCCTGGCCGACCAGGCCGCCCTGGCCGACCAGGCGATCTACGACCTGCATCGGGGTGAGCAGTATCTCGCGACCCTGCTGCTCGAACTGGACCTGCGCAGCGGGCTGCTCACCGCCGTCGACGCCGGCTCGCCCCGGCTCGTTTTGCTGCGCGACGGCGAGGTGAGCATTCAGCCGCTTGAGGAGCAGTTCCCGCTCGGCATGTTCGAGGGGACCAACTACCGGGAACAGTTCGTCCAGCTCCAGCGCGACGACCGACTGTTCATGATCAGCGACGGGGTGATCGAGGCGACCAGTGGCAACGAGCGGTACGGCCAGACGGCGCTCGACCGGATGTTGCGCCGGACCGCACCGATGACGCCGCTGGACGCGGTCCGCTCCCTGCTCGGCGACCTGCGCGCGTTCGTCGCCGGTGATCTCACCGACGACGCCGTCGTGGTCTGCCTGGACTGGTTCGGCCCACAGCCGTGAGGCATCCCCGCCGGGTCAGTACGCGCCGCGGCTGTTGACCACCGCGCCGACGGTCTTCCACAGGATCGTCAGGTCGGCGGCCAGCGACCAGTTCTCCACGTAGTAGAGATCGAGCCGGATGCCGTCCTCCCAGCTCAGATCGGAGCGTCCGCTGACCTGCCAGAGCCCGGTCATCCCCGGCTTCACCAGCAGCCGGCGGGCGACGTCGCCGTCGTAGCGAGCGACCTCGGAGGGCAGCGGCGGCCGGGGACCGACCAGGCTCATCTGCCCCAGCAGGACGTTCACCAGTTGCGGCAGCTCGTCAAGTGACCATTTGCGCAACAGCCGGCCGACCCGGGTCACCCGGGGGTCGTCGCGCATCTTGAACAGCAGGCCGTCGGTCTCGTTGCGGGCGGCCAGCTCTGCCAACAGCACGTCCGCGTTGACCACCATGGTGCGGAACTTGAAGACCCCGAACTCCTGGCCACCCTGCCCGACCCGGGTCTGCCGGAACAGCACCGGGCCCCGGCTGTCCAGTTTCACGGCCAACGCGATGACCGCCAGCAGCGGCAGCAGCAGGGCCAGCGCGACAAGCGACATCGACCGGTCGACGAACCCCTTGACCAGTTTGCGGACGCCGCGGAACTCGGGTGCCTCCACGTGAATCAGCGGCAGGCCGGCGACGGGGCGGGTGTGGATGCGCGGGCCGGCCACGTCGGTGAGCGCCGGAGCCAGCACCAGGTCGATGCCGGTGCCCTCCAGTTGCCACCCGAGCCGACGCAGCCGGGTGGCGGTCAGCTCCCCGCAGGCGGTGACGGCGACCGTGTCGGCGCCGATCGTGGCGGCGGCCTCCGGGATGGCCCGGAACGAGCCGACCACCGGCACGTCGCCGAGCCGCTGGGCGACCGGGGCGAGCAGAGCGTCCGGGATGCAGGCACCGACGACCTGGTAGCCGGCGTACGGCTCGCGGCGCAGGGTGTGCACCAACTCCAGCACGTGGGCGGTGTCACCGACCACCAGCACCCGCCGCGACCAGCCCGACCCCTGCGACCGGGCGCGGTGCAGGCGCTTACGGGCAGCGAACCGGGCCACCTCCAGACCGATCGTGCCCACCGCGAAGGCGATGGCCAGGAAGCCTCGGGAGACCCCGACGTCGGCGACGTAGCCCGCGATCGCGGCGGCCCCGGCAAGGCGCAGACTCGCCATGCTCACCCGCCGGTACTCGTCCGCACCGTAGCCCACCACCCGGTCGTCGTAGCAGCGCAGAGCCTTCAGCGACACCAGCCAGGCCAGCACGAGCGCCGGGGCGACCAGGACGTACGGCACCGGGCCACGGGGCACGGCCTCACCGAACCGGACGGCGTAGCCGACCAGCACCGCCACCGCCAGCACGGCGGTGTCCAGCACGACAAGCCTCCGGACGTACGCCCGCTGGTCGGTGCGCACCGGTCGCCCCGGTGGCGGGACGTCGTGCGGTCGCGATGACGATCTGACCGGGGTCAACAGCGTCGCCGAGGTCACCGGCCCTCCCACTTCGCTCGCCGACGGCACGGGCCCGGCCGGGAAGGTCGGGTCTGCCGATGCACGACGACATCCTGCCCTGACAACCATGGCTACCAATTGCTTCCGACATATTGCCGTCAGTTTCCAAGGCGTAGGACAACGAGAAAGGAGCCTGTGGTACCGGCGAAATCGGTACCACAGGCCCCTTGCGGAGTCTCAGATCAGGCGGGTGCCTTCCGCAGCGCGATCGCCCGGAGGAAGATGTCACCGATCTTGGTGGGGTCCGTGGCGACGAACGCACCGCCACCGGCGCTCTTCGCGATGGTGTCCAGCTCCGACTTGCTGACCTCGGTGCCGATGCCGATGATGATCACCTGGATCGGCTGCTCCGGATCCTTGATCCGCTTCAGCTCGGCGAGCAGTGCCTTCTGGGAGATGCCGTTGGCGTCCTCGTTCTTGCCGTCGGTGAACAGCACGATCGAGTTGACCTTGCCCGGTTCCCAGTTCGCCTGGACGTCCTTGTACGCGGCCAGCAGCGTGTCGTACAGGCCAGTGTCGCCGCTCGACGAGGCGACCCGGTCCAGGCCCCGCTCCAACTCGCTGCGCTGCCGCGACAGCGGCGCGATCGGCACCAGTTCCTGGTAGTCGCGGGAGCCCACCAGGTTCGTCGAGAAGACCCACAGGCCGATCGACCAGGAGTCGTCGAAGAGGTTCAGCCCGCGCCGGGCCGCCTCCGTGGTGACCTGCTGTCGGGTCGCGCCGTTGGCGGTCGGCACCTCGTTCTTCATCGAGCCGGAGACGTCGATGATGCAGAGCATCCGGCCGGACAGGGTGGCGATGGACCAACTGGAGACCGCCCGCTCCACCGCGTCCGGCGCCAGCCCACCGGCGGCGACGCCGCCCTGGGCCGGAGGTGCGACGGAGGCGTCCCCGCCGGCCGGGCTCGGCGCGCCCTGCGGCGCGTTGAAACCGGTGCCCCAGTTGCCGTCCGGCGCCCGCAGCGACTGCCCGGCCAGCTTGTCCTTGAACGACGTCGTGGTCAGCGCCTCGAACAGCACCCCGGCGGCGGACGCCTTGGCCGGCTCGATCCCGGGCAGCACCGCGTACGGGTAGTCCAGCGGCAGTGGCGCCGGCTTCAGGTAGAGCGCCGCCAACGGCACCGGAGGCTTCCGGGCGTTGTACTCGATGACGTCCTCCTCGGACAGCGCCGCCGCACCGAGAGCGCTGGCCAGGGTGGTGGCGTCGGTGGCCGTCGGGAACTTGGCGAGCAGGTCCTGGCGCAGCGCCGAGGCGCCGGAGGCCAACGCCCGCAGCGCGCCGACGCGCTCCTGTTCGGCGGTCTCACCGCCGGTCGACGCCGCGGCGGTCATCATCGACAACAGGCCGGACAGTCCGGCGGCGTCCCGGGTCGGCTCCACGATGCCGGTCTTCAGCGGCCGATCACTGTTCAGGCGCGTCAGCAGGTCGGTCCAGCCGAGCTCCTGCTTCGGCCAGCCCAACCGGGTGGCGATCGGTTCCGGCATGGCGACCACCACCGGGCTGCTCGCGATGGAGGAGCCGTTGCCGGGCTCGAAGGCCGCCGCGCCGCCGGTCTTGAGTCGCAGCAGCCAGGTCGAGGAATCCGGAATCCAGACGTCCGGGCTCACCGCGGTGCCGCTGGCCTGGCCCACTCCGGCCAGGATCGCGCCGTGCTTGGCCGCCACCACCGCGGCCACCTCCACCGGGTTGGAGGCGGCGACCGTCACATCGATGCACGTTCCATCGACCGCGGCACCCTTCTCCTCCCACTCGGTGGCCGCCTGGTCGACCGCCGGGGCGAGCTCGCTGGCCACCGCGACGGACAGCTCGATCTTGCCCGAGCAGTCCTGGCCGGCGAGTTGGCGATAGCCGACCCACCCGCCAGCGGTGACGACGAGTACGCCGACCGCTGCTGCGGCGGCGGCACCGTGGATACTTGAACGCATGCGATGGCGGCCTGCTGACACGCAGACCATCTTGCGTATCCGACCGTTGTCCTGCCATGGCCGTTCGGACGAAAGTTACAGAGGAGAAACAGTTCACCGCGATTCGGTGACTTTGAGTGATTAGTCAGCGGCGCAATGTGGATGCATCTATGTCCGAGCCCCACGATCAGGGCAGAACGCAAGTAGGGCTCGCAACCGGCAGCGGCTCGCCGATCGCCACCGGCACGCCGGTCGCCGGTTCGACCCGGAACGTGCGCACCATGTCCGCCCGTTCGTCGGCGACGTACAGGTATTCCCCGATCAGGGCGAAGTGGCGCGGCCACTCGCCGCCGGTCTCCACCTCCGCCACGAGCTCTGGCAGCTCCGCACCGATGGCGAAGACCGTCACCGTGCCGACGCCCCGGTTCGCGACGTAGAGGAAGCGGCCGTCCGGACCGATTCCGATCTCGGACGGCTGGACGTGCCCGCCCCGGTCGCTGGCGTCGACCCGGCCACGTTGGTGCAGCGCCCCGTCGACCACCTCGTAGGCCAACACCGAGCCGTCCAGCTCACCCGAGACGTAGCAGCGCCGCCCGTCGGGGTGCCGGGCCAGGTGCCGGGGTCCCACCCCGGGCGCGGTTCGCACCCGGGGCGCGCGTGGCACCAGTCGTCCGGTGGCGCTGTCCAGGTCGTACCGGTAGATCGAGTCGGTGCCCAGATCGACCGCCAGCAACGGCGACCCACCCGTGCCCGGCGAGACCATGTGAGCGTGCGCCCGCTCCTGGCGTTCGGGGTCGGCTCCGTGTCCCTGGTGCTCCACCACATCGCTGCGCTCGCCCGGCACCCCGTCGGCGTCGAGCGGGAATACCGTCACGCTGCCGCCGCCGTAGTTGGCCACGAACAGGTGACCACCGTCGGGCGCGACCGCCAGGTGGCAAGGCTCCGCTCCGCCGGTGGGCCGCGAGCCGATCGGCGACAGTTCACCGTCGGCCCCGACCTGCCACGCGCTGATCTGGCCGTCGGGCAGCTCGTTTACCGCGTACAGCACGGGCCGCGCCGGGTGGCGGGCGAGGAAGGAGGGCGACGCGGTGACCGCGACGGTGCCCAGCGACGTCAGCTCACCGGTACCCGGATCCCGCCGGGCGGCGACGATGCCGGTGCCGCGCCCACCACTGGGCGCGGTGTACCCGCCGATGTGAACGATCTCGCCTCGACCTGCCACCGGTTGCCGCCCTCCGCTCGTTTCCGTCGCATCCACCTCGACAGCCTTCCCCCGACACCGGCGGATTAGACCTCTCCACCGCGACCCGGGGGACGCCCCGGTCGGCTCACGCCGTCGGTACCGGCTCGCCCCGGTGCCGGGCGACGTGTTCGACCAGGGAGATCAGCACGGTCTTGCCGGACTGCCGATCGCGGGCGTCGCAGAGCACCATCGGCACGTCCGGGTCCAGATCCAGGGCCCTGCGTACGGCCTCCAGACTGAACCGCCGGGCATCGTCGAAGCAGTTCACCCCCACCACGAACGGGATGCCCCGCTGCTCGAAGTAGTCGATCGAGGGAAAACAGTCGGCCAGCCGTCGGGTGTCGGCGAGCACCACCGCGCCGAGCGCCCCGAAGGCCAGCTCGTCCCAGAGAAACCAGAACCGGTCCTGTCCCGGGGTACCGAACAGGTACAGCTGAAGGTCCTCGTTGATGGTGATCCGTCCGAAGTCCATCGCCACCGTGGTGGTCGTCTTGGTCTCCACCCCGGAGAGGTCGTCGGTGTCGATGCCGGCACCCGTGAGGATCTCCTCGGTCTGCAACGGCCGGACCTCACTCAACGCACTCACCAGCGTCGTCTTGCCGGCGCCGAAGCCGCCGGCGATGAGGATCTTCAGCGCGATGGGAACGCGATTGCCCCGCCGCTCGCCGTCATAACGCACGGAGTCCATCGACCACCGCCTTGAGGATGTCGTTGTCGGGTAGGTAGGTGGCGCGCGGCGGCTGGTGCACGGCGACCAGTCCGCGGGACAGCAGATCACCAAGCAGTACCCGGACCACGCCGATGGCCAGGTCGAGGTCCGCGGCGAGTTCCACGACCGGGGTACCGCGGCCGGCCAACTCGACCAGCAGCCGGTGCTCCGGATGCAGCTCCGGGAAGGCCGCGAGGTCCGGATCCGGCTTCGCCAACACGTACGCGACCAGGTCGAGTCCGTCGGTGCTGGGACGGGCGCGTCCCCCGGTCAGGGTGTACGGCCGCACCACCGGCCCGGCGTCGTCGTCGAGCCACTCGTGTCGGTGCCCGGGTAAGTCAGTTTGCATCGGTGGTACCCGCAGCCGCCCGGGCCGGCGCGCCCAGGTTCTCGCCCACCCGGGTCACCAGCATCGCCATCTCGTACGCCACCAGGCCGATGTCCGCGTCGGCATCGCTGGCGACCGCCAGGCACGCGCCCTGGCCCGCCGCGGTGACGAAGAGGTACGCGGACTCCATCTCCACGACGGTCTGCCGGACCGGTCCACCGGTGAGGTGCCGGCTCGCACCCCGGGCCAGGCTGGACAGGCCGGACGCCAGCGCACAGAGGTGCTCGGCGTCGGCGGTGCCCAGCCCCGCGGAGGAGCCCAGCAGGAGTCCGTCGGCCGACAGCACCACGGCCTGCCGCGCGGTCGGCACCCGCTTCAGCAGATCGTCCAGCAACCAGTCGAGATCTGCGTTCTGCCTCGTCGATTGCATCAGGCGTCCCTCTCAGTCACGGTCGGGGAATCCACCGGCGCCGACTCGGTGGCCGGCGGGGTGCCGGGCGGCGCGGTGCTCCGGTCCTGACCCACCGGGCCCGGCCCGACCGGGCCGGGAACCACCACGGCGGAGCCGGCCGGCTCGGTCGGGTCGGCGGCAGCCGCACCGGGCTGGTGGTTCGGCTGCGCCGGGGACGGTCCGGCCGGGGCGTTCTCGTCGCCGAGGCTCGGTCCATCCGGGTCAGGGTTCGAGGTTCGGGCGGCGGCCCGCCGGCCCCGGGCCGTGCCCGCCTGCAACGCCGACATGACGCGACGTGCCTCCTCCGGGCTGCGCGGTGCCGGATCACGGTACGGCCGGGCCACGGTCCGGGACGCCACCACCGGTTGTCGGACGGTCGGACCGTCGATCGCGGCCGTCCGGGCGGGCCGTGCGGTCATCGCCGGCAGTTGCACGGTTGGCGCGTCCAGCACGCGGTCGCCACCGGGTACGTCCCGGTGCGCGGGATCCGGTCCGGCCGGCTGACCGGTACCGGGCTCGGCTGAATCGCTCCCGGACGGCCGCGCCGGTGCGGGCTGAGGTTCCGGTCCGGTCCGGACGACGGGAGCCACCTCGGTGGTGGAAGGAACGCCGTTGCCGTTGCCGGCACCGGTGGCCGACGGTGTCGGCGAGCCCGACACGGCGGTGGTGGGCGACGCGGCGGTGGTGGGCGACGCGGCGGCGGTGGGCGACGCGGCGGCGGAATCGCGGCGGCGGATTCGACGGGGCAGGCCGTCCGCCTCCGCCGGCCCGACCGTCGAGCTACCGCCCTGGGTCCGGACCGTCGTCTCGGTGACCGGACCGCCTTGCGCCGGGCCGCCGCCGGAGGCCGCCGTGCCGGGCGGGACGGCGCGGGTTCGGGGCCGGGGCACCGTGGTCAGCCGGGTCGCCCGGGCCAGCCGCCGCTGCTCCGGCGTAGCACCCTTGTCGTCGCCCGCCAGCGCCTCCGGACCGGGCAACGGCGACGGTTCCTCCGTGATCAACTCCGTCGGGATGAGCACCACGGCGGTGAGGCCGGTCCTCTTCGACCGACGCAACCGCACCCGGACGTCGTGCCGGGCGGCCAGTCGCGCCACCACGAACAGACCGAGCCGGGCGGTCTCGCTGGGATCGAACTCCGGCGACCGGGCCAGCTTCCGGTTCGCCTCGTCGATGGCCGCCTCGCTCATGCCGAGACCGTCGTCGGTGACGGAGAGGGCGTAACCGTGCGCCACGTGCTCACCGGAGATCTCGACCCGGGAGTCGGGTGGCGAGTACGCCGTGGCGTTCTCGATCAACTCGGCGAGCAGGTGGATGATGTCCCCCACCACCCGGCCTACCGTGCCGGCAGGCTGCACCGTGGTGATGTCGACCCGGTCGTACGACTCGACCTCGGAGATCGCCCCGCGGATGAGGTCCACCATGGCGACCGGGTTGCGCCAACCCCGGCCCGGTGTCGCACCGGCGAGGATGACCAGATCCTCCGCGTGCCGCCGGAGCCGGGTGGCGAGGTGGTCGACGCGGAACAGTTCGGCCAGGTGATCGGGGTCCTCCGCGTCGCGTTCCAGCCGGTCGAGCAGCGCGATCTGCCGGTGCACCAGGCCCTGACTGCGTCGCGCGATGTTCAGGAAGACGTCGTTGAGACCACGACGCAGGCTCACCTCGACCATGGCCGAGCGGATGGCGACCTTGTGCACCTCGGTGAACGCCTGTGCGACCTGGCCGATCTCGTCGGCGCCCCGGTCGGCCACCGACGCCTCCCGGGCCAGGTCGACCTGCTCACCCTTGCGCAGCCGGTCCACCACCTCCGGCAGGCGCCGCTCGGCGTCGGCGAGCGTGCCGCGTACCAGGGTCAGCCGTTGGGCGAGGGAACGGCCGACCCGGACCGCCACCACAAGCGCGAGCACGACGGCGATCAGGCCGAGCAGTCCCGCGGCGGCCAGCCGCACCAGGGTCCGTACCGCCATCGGCACGGACCGGTCGGCCAGGCCGTCCGCCTGGGTCAGTTCGAAGTCCCGCAGCGACTGCTGCACCGTGTCGTAGCTCGTCTGCCACGCCTGCGGGTCGAGCCGCAGCCGGGCCGAAGGGTCGGCGGCGACGACGTCGTCCTGCATCGCCCGCAGCCGGCCGAACGCCTCCTGCTCGGTCAGCCGCTGGTACGCGGTCCGGTCCGCCTCGGGCAGGTCGGCCACGGCGGCCTCGGCCAGGAACCGCTGATTTCCGATGCCCTGCACGAGCAGGGTGTGTTCGCCCTCGGCGAACCTGCCCGAGGTCAGCACCCCGGCCAACAGCGCGTCGGTCTGACCCAGCAGTTCCCGCGAGCGGCCGAGGCTGGTCAGTGCCAACGCCTCGCGGTTGAGGTCGTGGTCCGGCAGGTTGGCCAGGGCGGTGAAGGTGTGGAAGGCGGCGGAGATCATGCCGCTGTAGAGCCCGACGGCACCGGAGCGGTCGAGATCCCGACGGTCGATGAAGCCGCGTCCGGCCGGCAACGCGTCCAGTTCGCCGATGAGCCGATCGAGCCGGGCTTCGAGCAGCTCACCGGCGGCGTCCCGCAGCTGATCCCCGCCGACCCGGCGACGCAGCTCGGCGATCGCCGCGTCGGTGCGGGACCGCTGTGCCACCAGCGCCGGCAGCACACAGTTGGCCGGCGGTTGGCCGCACTCGGTGCGCGGCGAGGCGAGGTGCACCACGGAGAGCCGGCGTTCCCGTTGCAGTTCGGCCACCACGGTCTCGCCGGGCCTGCCGAGGTCGTACAGGAGGGTACGGGCGGCGAGCAGGTCGAGCGCCGGCCCGAAGGTGAGCGTGGTCGCGAAAATCCACAGTGCCAGCAGGGCGGTCACCGGCACGACGACCAACGCGGTCAGCTTCGAGCGGATCGGCCAGTCGCGGGTGTTCAATCGGACCTCGCCCGGAAGGGTGGCTGGAAGGGCTCCGGCACAGCCGGGCAGCGCCGTCACCGGAGCGCACCCGGTCGTCCCGCCGGGACGCCGGCTCGGGCGCCTTGGGCAGGATACGTAATCCGCGCCGGTCGCACTACCGTCCGTCGAGACTACCGGTGCGTTGCCGAACGTCCCGACGACGAACCACTTGTCGGGTTCCGCGGTGTGGCCTGCGGAGGTCGGGCCAGGAAAGTGTGCCGGAACGGGATTGGCGATCAGTGCGTGGCGGGAATACCTGCAGGCGAAGGAGGAGCCATGTCGCCCACGCAGATAGTCGTCACCATCCTCGTCATCCTGGTGGTCGCCGCCATCGCCGCCGCCGTCGTCGTGGCCGGCCGTCGCCGGGCGCTCCGGCAGCGGTTCGGCCCCGAGTACGACCACGTCGTCGCCGAGCAGGACAGCCGCAGCGCCGCCGAGCGCGAGCTGCGGGACCGGGAGCGCCGGCACGCCGAGCTCGAACTGGTCCCGCTCACCCCCGAGTCCCGTGCCCGGTACGCCGAGGCATGGGAGGAGCTTCAGGTACGTTTCGTCGACGCACCCGCCGAGACCGTGGGGCAGGCCGACGAACTGGTCAGCCGGCTGATCGCCGAACGCGGATACCCCACGGGTGAGTTCGACGACCAGATCGCCCATCTCTCCGTCGAGCACGCTCGCACGCTTGGTCACTACCGCGACGCGCACGAGATCCACCTGCGCAACTCCCGGGGCGAGGCCAGCACCGAGGATCTCCGCCAGGCCGTCGTCCACTATCGCGCCCTCTTCAGCGACCTGCTCGGCGAGGAGTCGCCGGTCGCTGCGGGGATGCCGGAACAGCGCCACCCCGATGCCGCCCACGACGCCACCAACCGCTGAGGAGATCACCATGCGGCAGGAAGAGCAGCAGCTCAACAACGACCACCCGGAGACCGTACGCTCCGCCCCGGCGACGGCGCCGGCCACTGAGGACGACCGCGAGCCGGGCGACGAGGTCGACACCGTCGACGAGCCGACGGATCGGGACCGGTCGGAGGCCGACCGCGGCCGCCCCTGGGACGGCCGGCCCGGCTCCGACGGTGAGCGGGCCGAGTTCCACGAGCCCGGTCCGGTGCCGACCGCCTTCGGCGCGACCACGGTCGGTGGCGCGGTCGCCGCGTCCGCGCTGGCCAGCCCGCGTCCCGAGGACGAGCGGGACCCGCGTGAGGAGGACACCGCCCGGCCCGGCGACGGTGCGGTCGACGGCGAACGTGAGGGACTGCGGGCGGACCCGACGGCCGAGTTCGACCGGACCGGCGACGAGTTCGCCGACGACCGCGACGTCGAGGCGTCGACCGCCACCGGCGAGAAGGCGGGCGACAGCCCGGCCGACGACCGGGTGGCCGACGACCGCGTCGACGTGGACCCGGCGACGGACGACACCGTGATGGCGACCGCGACGGTGGACGACGACACCCGGACGGCGACGACGGAGGCCGGCGACGACGCCCGGACCATGACCGACGACGACACGGCGGCGGGTGGGGTCGGCTACGGCAGCGCCACTCCCACGATGGTCGACCCCGACACCCAGACCTCGGGCGAGGGCACGTCCAACTCCCAGGCGGCGGTACCGGCCGGGGCGGCGACGCTGTTCGACGGCGCGACGGCGCAGGGCTTCCGGGACCGCTGGCGCGACGTCCAGTTGCGCTTCGTGGACGACCCCCGGGCCGCAGCGGGCGAGGCGCAGTCACTGGTGGAGGAGGCCATGGAGGCGCTGTCCGCCGCACTTGCCGAGCACCGCAACAAGCTCGGCGGCTGGCAGGAGGACGGCTCGGCCGACACCGAGCAGCTGCGGGTGGCCGTGCGCGAGTACCGGGACTTCCTCGACCGGGTGCTCGGCCGCTGACTCTGCGCAGCTGTGCCGCCCGAGGGCGGGTGACCCGGATCCGGGTCACCCGCCCTCGGCGTACCACCGTCAGGCATGGCTACCGGCGAGGCGGGTACGCCCAAGAGGGTCGACAGCGCCGCGTGACAGGAGGGCAGCAGCGATGACGGATCGTGATCGGCAACGACCGCTGGAGGAGCGCCCCGAGGCGGCTGCGGCGGTCGACGACGACAGCACCGTTCCGCAGCTGATGACCGGAGGTGGACCCGACCGGGACAATCCGGCGTTCGCCGAACCGGACGAGCGGCCCGGAAGCGGGCCGACCGACGACATCATCGCCGACCCGTACGCCGCCGGCACCGGCGCGACGGGGACCGGCACCGGGGCGGGCGGAGACAACATCCGCTCCGGCGCGGAGCAGCCCTGGGAGCCGGAGGATCTGGTGATGGCGCGAGGGCAGGATCTGACCGCCGAGAACATCGAACGGGCCCGGCGCGAACTGGACGAGACCGGTCGCGCGGCGATCGAGAAGACCGTTCCCTGATCCGCCCGTGCCCCGGTGCGCCCCCACCAAGGCGGCGGTAGCCGGTTGCGGCGTACCGACGTCGCCGGGCGGGTGACGGCAACCGTGGCGCAGGCGGCGCGAGGGGCCCCTGGTCCGACCGGTGCGGTCGGACCAGGGGCCCGGGTGACCTGCCGCCGCAGCGCCTCACCTACTGTCGGCGGCGGGTGTGCCTGTGTCCGTCAGGACAGCGGCGGGTAGGCGTTGGCCATCAGCTCGGCGAACTGTGCCGGGAACCAGGCGCCCGAGATCGGGGCGTCCGCCAGGGCACCGCTCATGCTGTTGCCGTTGCGGTCGTTGCCGGTGTAGGTCGGGTCGCACATCCGGTCGAAGCCCTTGCCGTCGTTGTTCGGGATCTCGCTGCTGGAGCCGTCCGACTCGCCCGGGGGCTTGATCCAGACGTACGCGTCGATGCCGGACGCCGGGGCCGCCTTCGGACGCTCGCCCAGGCCAGCACCGGACTGGTTGCACCAGTTGCCAGGGTGGATGCGGCGGTCGACCCGGCCACCCTCCACGTAGGCGTTCACGCTGGTCGTCGGGCCCGCAGCGGTGGGCCGCTCGGAGCCGCCCCAGCCGTTACGGGAGGTGTCGATCAGCATGCCGATGCCGCTGGGGAAGCCCTGCCCGACCAGTTCCTGGCGGAACGCCTGGGCGAAGCTCTGCTCGTCGTTGTACTGGTTCCAGTCGATCCAGTCGGACTGCCGCACCGACTGGCCGTTCACCGAGTCGGTGATCTTCACATACGGCTCGATGGTCGCCGAGTAGTTCGCGGTGTTGACGATGAAGCCGTGCACGTGGTTGACGGTGCTGCCGGAGGCCGTCGCGGCCTCCTTCAGGATCTGGGCGGTCGGGGTGAAGTTGCTGTCCCAGCCGATCCAGCCGTGGTGAGCGGCGTCGACGTAGTTGTAGACGTTCGAGAAGGCGCCCAGCTGAGCCAGGGCGTAGCCGACACCCTGCACGTACGCGCCGTTGGCCTTGACCGTGTCACACATCACGGTGCCGCCCGCGTTGCCGCTGGTGTTGGTCACCAGGTTCGGCAGCGAGTCGACCTCGATGACGTTGATGATCCTGATGTTGCGGTACTTCGGGTCACCCTGGATCGCCGCGATCGGGTCGATGTACTCGGCCTTGTACTTCGGCAGCTCGTCCGCCTGAAGCTCACCGTTGGAGGCGAGCGCCGCGCAGTCGCGGCCGGGCAGGTTGTAGATGACGAACTGGATGTAGTCGGCGTCCTGCTCCAGCGCCTCGTCCAGGTGGTCGCGGATCCCCATCGGACCGTTGGACTGGCTGTTGTCGGTACCCTCGATCGCCGCGATCCGGTCGATCCAGACCGCGGTCGGGGTGTTCGACACCCGGCTGCCACCGGTGACCGACTCGGCCTTGGCCTTCCACTCCGGGTTCACGTAGCCCTGGGCGTTCAGGTACGGGTTGTCCACCCTGGTGCCGGGCGGCGGCGGGCTGGTCGGCGGAGTGCTGGTCGGCGGGGTACTGGTCGGCGGCGTGCTGGTCGGCGGGGTACTGGTGGGCGGCGTACTGGTCGGCGGGGTGCTGGTCGGCGGCGTGCCGCCGTTGCAGGCCACTCCGTTGACGGTGAACGAGGTGGGCTTGGGGTTGCTGCCGCTCCACGAGCCGTTGAAGCCGATGTTGGTGCTGGCACCGGTGGCCAGGTTGCCGTTCCACGACTCGTTCTGCGCGGTCACGTTCCGGCCCGACTGGCTCCACCGGGCCGACCAGCCCTGAACGAGACGCTGGTTGGCGTTGGGGAACGTGAAGCCGAGCGTCCAGTTGCTGAGCGCGTCGCCGACGTTCCTGATGGTCACGTTGGCGGTGAACCCGCCCTGCCAGTCGTTCGTCGTGTACGTCACGTCGCACTGCGTCGCCGCGTGCGCCGCGGTCACCGGTAGCGTCACCAAACCGCCCGCGACCAGCGCGCTCGCGCCGGCCAGCGCGACGGCCCGGCGTCGACCGGACAGCCTTCTCCACACATTCATGCCACTGATCTCCTTGGGCGAGACCGGATCCGCGTACGGCCCGGCACGTGGCCCGAGGGACGTCCTGCGCGGACGGCCGCCGGTGCCAACGGGATTCTTCGGGAGCGCCCGACCCGGACGGGCGTTGGTGGTGGTGCGACGACCGGCGTCACCGGTCGGCGGCCAGGTGGTCGTCCCGGCGAACCGGATGCCCTCGACACCTGCCTACGCGGTGTGGCTCTGCTCACCGCGTGCAGCGATTCTTGCATGGGAGCGCTTCCATGGCAATGGTTCGATGCTTTCGAAAGACTACCGGGACAAAAGCCGCACCGTCTCCGATGGTCGCGCCCGCGAGCCACCTGGCCAACGGTCCGGCCACCGCCCGAAAGACGGACAGGGTGGCATTCCCCGGGCGAGTGACCGAGGCCGAAGCCGGCATACCGAACTAATGGCAGAACACGAATTTTTCCCTGCATAAGTCATGAAACGGTCTAACGTCAGTTCTGGCTCGGTTGTTGCCGGCCGCAGGACAACAGGGATGGAGTGACACAGGTCATGGCTAAGAAGATGCTGGGGAAGGTGGTTGCGGGTGCTGCCCTCGGCAGCGCTTCCCTGCTGGTGTTCGCGCCGGGGGCCGCGTACGCCGACGGCCAACCACAGACGGATGAGGGCAAGGTCTTCGCCAAGCCGCACGCCGTCAAGGCCGGCGAAGAGGTCAAGCTCGTGCAGATCTGCCCCGAGGAGCAGGAGCACCCCTTCGTCTGGTCCAAGGTCACCGGGAAGGTGAAGCTCGAACCGGCTCGCGACGGCGGTTCGCGGGGCGACCACAAGGACTGGCGCGAGGAGAACGGCGCCGCCGAAGGCGCGGACCGCGAGGGCTGGTCCGGCCACGAACGTTCGCAGCCCGCCGAGGCCGAGTCCGGCAGCGGTTGGGGCGGCGGCGCGGCGGACGCCCGCGACGACTGGAAGGGCGAGGAGCACGCCCAGGACGCCGAGGGTGGCGACTCGAAGGACCACGACAAGAAGGACAAGAAGGACTGGAAGGACCAGGCCGAGGAGAGCGACTCGGCCGACGAGAAGTCCACCGGCGGCTGGTCCGGGCACGAGAACGGCTCGGACTCCGCCGAGCACGACTGGTCCGGCAAGGACGACTCCGGCGAGTCGGACGAGCGCGAGTGGTCCGGCAAGGACGACTGGTCCGGCGAGTCGGGCGAGAGCGAATGGTCCGGCAAGAGCGAATGGTCCGGCGAGTCGGGCGAGCGCGAGGAATGGTCCGGCGAGTCGGGCGAGCGCGAGGAATGGTCCGGCGAGTCGGGCGAGAGCGAGGAATGGTCCGGCAAGCGCGACTGGGCGGCCGACGAGCGTGGCAAGGGCGACAGCTGGGAGCACAAGAAGGACTTCGTCTACTACGGCGAGGCCCAGGTTGCCGAGGACGCCAAGCCCGGCACGTACAAGCTGGAGGGCTCCTGCGGCACGGGCGAGCTGGTCGTCCTGCCGAACGGTGGGGTCGACGGCGGTGACGGTGGCATCGCCACCGGCGCCGACCGTGGTCTGGCCGCCGCCGGAGCGAGCCTGGTCGGCGCGGCCGCCCTCGGTGGCCTCGTGCTGATGCGCCGTCGTCGGGTCGATGAGTTCGCGGCCTGACGCGACGACGAGACGGGCCGGCGGCCGTCACGGTGGACCGTGGCGTGCCGTCGGCACCGCCGTCGTCGTCCTGCTCGCCATGACGGGCTCCGGGCTCGTCGGCGCGTCGTTGAAGACCACCGACTCGGTGCGTCCACCACAGCCCGTGGCGGGTACGAACCAGCCGTCCCCGAACGGTCCGTTCGCCGAGGCCGACCTCGACGGCGCGCGGCGGGTACCCGCCGGACTCCCCCGGGCCGCGCCCACCAGGATCGACATTCCCCGCATCGGAGTCCGCGCCGGCATCATGGCGCTCGGCACCAACCCCGACGGCACCGTCCAGGTGCCGCCGCTCGACCAGGCGCTGCTCGCCGGTTGGTACGAGCCCGGCCCGAGCCCGGGGGAGCCGGGCAACTCCGTCATCGTCGGACACGTGGACTCGGCCGCGATCGGTCCCGCCGTCTTCTTCTCGCTCGGCGCCCTGCAACCCGGCGACACCGTGAGCGTCGAACGGGCCGACGGCCGGACGGCGACCTTCCGGGTGGACTCGGTGGCCGCGTACCCGAAGGACGCCTTCCCCACCGAGCAGGTGTACGGACCCAGCGACCGCCCGGGACTGCGGGTGGTCACCTGCGGCGGCCAGTTCGACGAGGCCACCGGCGACTACCCCGACAACGTGATCGTCTTCGCCTCCCTCACGCCCTGACCCCTGTCCCGCACACGCCGATCATGCAGTTGTGGCACCGAACGAAAGCCGTGTACCCAGGCGTTCGGCGCGCCACAACTGCATGATCGCGAAGGGCGAGGCGTCAGCTGGCGGCGGAGGTCCGGACCAGGGTGCGGATCTGGCGCAGCAGCACCGACAGGGCCGCCAGGTCCGCGCGGGACTCGTCGAACTCACCCATCGCCCGTTCGGCGCGGTGGATCGAGGTGGCGTTCGACTGCTCCCACTGCTGGACCCGCTCCTGCGGCGGCAGGTCGCCCGGCGTGGAGTCCAGCACCTCCGCGGTGAGTGCGGCGAGCGCGGCGTACAGGTCGTACCGCAATGCCATCCTCGCCAGCGTCTGCCACCGGTCCTCGCGCGGCAGCAGGGAGATCTTCGACAGCAACGAGTCCACCCGGAACCGGTCGGAGAGCACGAAGTAGATCGAGGCTACCTCGCCCACGTCCCGCCCGGCGCTCGCGGCGGTCTCGACGACGTCCAGCAGGCCGAAGCTGTACATCAGTCGGGTACTGCGCTCGGCCAGCTCCCGCGGCACCCCACGCTCGGTCATGGAGTCGATGTGCGCCGCGATCGACTCGCGCTCGCTGCCGTAGAACAGCGTCTCCATCCGGGGCAGCAGCCGGGCGATCCCGTCCCGCAGTCGGGCGATCTCCGCCGGCACGTCGATCGGCGAGCGGCGGTTGGTCACCAGCCACCGGACCGCCCGGTCGAGCAGCCGTCGGGTGTCCAGGTAGACGTTCGTCTGCAATTCCGGATCGATCCGGTTGTCCAGCGTCTCGACCGCGTCCCACAGCTCGCGCAGTCCGAAGACCTCACGAACCACCACGTACGCCCGGATCACGTCGGCCGCCGTGGCGGCGGTCTCCTCCACCACCCGGAAGACGAACGAGATCCCGCCCCGGTTGATCGCCTCGTTGACCAGCACCGTGGTCACGATGTCGCGACGCAACCGGTGCCGGTTCATCCGGTCGGCGAACCGCTGCCGCATCGGCGTCGGGAAGTAGTTGACCAGCACCTCGCCGGTCCACCCCTCGTCGGGCAGCGTGTCGGTGAGGATCTCCTTCTCCAGGGCGATCTTCACGTACGCCAACAGCACGGCGAACTCCGGCGCGGTCAGTCCGGACTCGGTGCGTACCGCCAGTTCCTCGTCCGGCGGCAGCGCCTCAAGCGACCGGTCCAGCACGCCGGCTCGCTCCAGCTCCGTGATCATCCGCCGGTGCACCGGAAGCAACGAGGTCGCCTGGGCCTGGGAGTTGTTGATCGCCCGAGCCTGGTCGTAGTTGTCCCGCAGCACCAGCTCCGCGACCTCGTCGGTCATCCGGGCGAGCAGCTCGTCCCGCTCGGGAATGGTCAGCTCGCCGTCGGCGACCGCGGTGTTCAGCAGGATCTTGATGTTCACCTCGTGGTCGGAGCAGTCCACCCCGGCCGCGTTGTCGATGAAGTCGGTGTACATCCGGCCGCCCGCCTGGGCGTACTCGATCCGGCCGTGCTGGGTGAAGCCGAGGTTGCCGCCCTCACCGACCACCCGGCAGCGCAGGCTGCGGCCGTCCACCCGGATCGCGTCGTTGGACTTGTCGCCGACCTGGGCGTTGGTCTCGCTTGACGCCTTGACGTAGGTGCCGATGCCGCCGTTCCAGAACAGATCGACAGGCGCGGTGAGGATGGCCTTCATCAGCTCCTGCGGGCTCAGCTGGTCGACGTCGTCGTCGAGCCCGAGCACGGCACGGACCTGTGGTGAGATCGGCACCGACTTCGCCGTACGCGGGTAGATCCCGCCACCGGCGGAGATCAACTCGGTGTTGTAGTCCTCCCAGGTGGACCGGGTCATCTCGAACAGCCGCTTCCGTTCGGCGTACGAGGTGGCCGGGTCCGGGTCCGGGTCCAGGAAGAGGTGCCGGTGGTCGAAGGCGGCCACCAGCCGGATGTGCTCCGACAGCAGCATGCCGTTGCCGAACACGTCACCGGACATGTCGCCGACTCCGGCCACGGTGAAGTCCTGGCTCTGGGTATCGTGCCCCATCTCCCGGAAGTGCCGCTTGACCGACTCCCACGCGCCCCGGGCGGTGATGCCCATCTTCTTGTGGTCGTATCCGGCCGAGCCACCGGAGGCGAAGGCGTCGCCCAGCCAGAAGTTGTGTGCCGTCGAGATCTCGTTGGCGGTGTCGGAGAAGGTCGCGGTGCCCTTGTCCGCCGCCACCACCATGTACGGGTCGTCGCCGTCGTGCCGAACCACGTCGTCGGGCGGCACGATCTCACCGGCCACGATGTTGTCGGTGACGTCCAGCAACGCCGAGACGAACTCCTTGTAGCAGGTCACCGCCTCGTCCCGGTCGCCCGGCTTCTGCTTGAGCACGAAGCCGCCCTTGGCTCCCACCGGCACGATCACGGCGTTCTTCACCATCTGCGCCTTGACCAGGCCGAGCACCTCGGTACGGAAGTCCTCCCGCCGGTCGGACCAGCGCAGGCCGCCCCGGGCCACCGGCCCGAACCGCAGGTGCACACCCTCGAACCGGGGCGAGTACACGAAGATCTCGAACTTCGGTCGCGGCGCGGGCAGCTCGGGTATCGCCTGCGGGTCGAGCTTGAACGCCACGTACGGCTTGGGCCGCCCACCCACCGGCCGCTGGTAGAAGCTGGTCCGCAGGGTGGCCTGGATCAGGTTCAGGTAGGACCGCAGGATCCGGTCCTGGTCGAGGCTGGCCACGTCGTCGAGCGCGGTACGGATCTCGGCCGCCAGTTCGGCACCGCGCCGCTGGCGCTGTTCGGCACCGACCGGGCCCGGCTCGAACCGCGCCTCGAACAGCTGCACCAGCAGCGTGGCCAGGTGCGGGTACGCGATGAAGGTGGACTCCATGTAGTCCTGCGAGAACACCGTGCCGGTCTGCCGCAGATACTTCGCGTACGCCCGCAGCACCACCACCTGGCGCCAGGTGAGGCCGGCGAGCAGGACCAGCTCGTTGAAGCGGTCCACCTCGGCCTCGCCCCGCCACGCCGCCGCGAAGGCGTTCTCCACGTGCGGGCGCACCTCGGCCAGTTCCTGGTGCCCCTCCGGCAGTCGCAGCCCGAAGTCGTACAGCCAGATCCGGCCGTCGACCCGTTCCACCTCGTACGGGTGCTCGTCGACGACCTTCACCCCGAGCGAGTGCAGCACCGGCAGCACCGCCGAGAGCATCATCGGCTCGCCGTAGCGGTACACCTTGAACCGCACGTCCATCGACTCGTCGGCGTCCGGACCCCGACCCACGGCACGCGGCGCCAACTGCTTGCGGAACAGGTGCATCTCCAGCTGGCCGGGCTCCTCCAGCAACTCCAGCTTGGCCAGGTCCTTCATCGCCTCGTACGGCGTGTGCCCGTCCTTGTAGCCCTCCGGGAACGCGTCGGCGTACCGGCCGAACAGGTGCTTGGCCTGCTCGTCACCGAGCTTGCGCTCCAGCACCAGCCGGTAGTCGTCGTCCCACAACCGGGTGGCGTCGGCCAACTCCTCGGCAAGCAGGTCGGCGTCGATGTCGCCGGGCGGGCTCGTCGGGTCGGTACGCACGATGAAGTGCACCCGGGCCAGCATCGACTCGGTCACCCGGGTGGTGTAGTCCACCCCGACACCGTTCAGCTCACGCAGCAGGATGTCCTGCATGCGCAGCCGGTTCTGGGTGGTGAACCGGTCCCGGGGCAGGTAGATCAGACAGGAGATGAACCGCCCGTACGCGTCCC
Organism: Micromonospora sp. C95; assembly: GCF_018070465.1. GTDB lineage: Bacteria > Actinomycetota > Actinomycetes > Mycobacteriales > Micromonosporaceae > Micromonospora. The sequence continues at coordinate 35,431 of NZ_JAGPXT010000024.1, read as the reverse complement.
GGCGCAGGAACACCCGCAACTGCCGGCGACCGGCCATCCGCAGCACCCCGACGACCGCGTGGTACAGGTCGTCGGTCTTGATCTGGAACAGCTCGTCGCGCGGGTACGTCTCCAGGATCTGCATCAGATCCTTGCCGGAGTGGCTGCGCAGGCTCAGGCCCGACCGGTCCAGCACCTCGGCGACCTTGCGCCGGACCACCGGCAGCTCCTGGACACTGGTCCGGTACGCGGCGGTGGAGAACAGGCCCAGGAAGCGGCGCTCGCCCACCACCTCGCCGTTCTCGTCGAAAATCTTGAAGCCGATGTAGTCGAGGTACGCCGAGCGGTGCACGGTGGCCCGCGAGTTCGCCTTGGTGATGATCAGCAGACGCTTCTCGGTGACCTTCTCGTGCGCCTCGGGCGTCATCGAGGACAGCGCCCGCGCCTCCGGCGAGTCCTGACGCAGGATGCCAAGTCCGGTGCCGAGCACCGCTTCCAACGCCGGCCCCTCCTCGGCCGAGTTCGGCACCAGCCGGTACTCGCGGTAGCCGAGGAAGGTGAAGTGGTCGTGCGCGAGCCAGCGCAGCAGCTCCACCGAGTCGGTAATGTCCTTCTCCGGCACCGGCGGCCGGTTGTCACTGGTCCGCGCGGCGGCCAGCTCGTCGGCGAGGGCGAGGGCCCGCTGGCGCATCTTCGGCCAGTCCTCGACGGCCTCCCGCACGTCGGTCAGCACCCGTTGGAGTTCCCGGCGCAGCTTGTCCCGCTCCTCCGGGTCGCGGACCGGGTCGATCTCGATCCGCATCCAGCTCTCCACCAGGTCGCCGGAGATCGCGTCGTCCGGCTCCACGTCGGCGGCGACCTCGACCAGCCGCCCCAACGGCTCCCGGCGGACCACGACCAGTGGGTGCACCAGCAGGTGGACGTCCAGGTGGTGGGTGTTGAGCAGGGCGGTCACCGAGTCGACCAGGAACGGCATGTCGTCGGTGACGATCTCGATGACGCTGTGGTGCTGCTCCGCGTCGGGCGAGTGGATCCGCAGCTTCAACTCACCCGGCACCCGCTGCCGGGCCAGTTCCCGGTGCGCGCGGGCGGCGTCGAGCATCTCCTCGGCGGTGAACCCGATCAGTTCCTCGTCCGGCGCGAACCGCCAGAACCTGCCCACCAGGGTCGCCGCGTCGTGGTCGTCGCCGGCCAGCGACACCGCCTGGGCCACCAGTCGCTCGGCGTTGGGCACCGGCTCGTCGAACTCGGCGTCCTCCGCGTCGTCGGTCAGCGCCTCCGGCGGTAGTCCCAGGTCGTAGAGGGTGTCGATGCTCGAACCGGTCATCCCGGTCGCACCTGTGTCTAGCCGACCGAAACCGTCCCCGTCGGTCGCCGTGTCGAAACTGTCGTCCCGGCCGGTGTCAACCTGCCGGAGGTCGGGTTCCGGTTTGATCGCCGGACGCCGGTCCATCGGTGCCACTCCCCTCGACCCACAACGCTGTGGGTCACTCTGCCGCCAAGCCTAGGCCGACCGATCGCTTCCTCCGTCGGCGGACCACCGGCCGGACGTCCGGATCTCCGACGCCGTCCTTTCACCCGTTGCGGTACGAGGTTCGACCGGGTTCGGAGTACCCCACCTGATGTTGTTCATCACACCGTCACGAGACCGTCTTTTCGCCTGGCCAGGCCGACCGGGGCAGTGGCCGGCGCGTCGGCGTACTAGCGTGCGGAGCAGCCGACCAGGAGGAAGCACCAGATGCACGTTCCGCGCCGACACCGCCGCAGCCGGTCGCCACTGGCGGTCGCCGCCACCTGCCTGGTCGTCGCGGCCAGCCTGGTCGCCTGCTCCGGCGAGGACGGCCCACAGCGCACCGTCGACGCCTTCCTGGACGGCTGGCGCAAGGGCGACCTGAACGCCGTCGGTTTCGTCGACCCCACCGGTGCGAAGATTGCCGCCGGCACCGTCGTCCAGGAGATCCGGGAGCTCTCCGGCGAACTCGTCGACGCTCCGCTCACGCTGACCCGTCAGGGCGATCCCGAGGTGGTCCGGGACACCGCCACCGCAAGCATCCGCGCGGAGTGGACGCTGCCGGGCGGGACGAGTTGGGCGTACGACCGGCCGGTGCGACTCACCCAGGGCCGCGACGACCAGTGGCAGGTGATCTGGGAGCCGCAGATCGTCCAGGAACAGCTCACCCGCGGCGATCGGCTGGGACTGCGGCGGGACCGGGCACCCCGGGCCACCGTGCTCGACGGTGCCGGTGAGCCGATCGTGGCGCCGCGCGACGTGGTCCGGGTGGGGTTGCAGCCCAACGAGGTGACCGACGTCAAGGCCATGGTCCGCGAGCTGGACGCCGCGTTCCGCGCCATCCGGCCGGCGATCACCCCGCCGGTCGACCTGTCTGACCTGCCGAAGCGGCTCAAGGAGGCGAAACCGGACGCATTCGTCGAGGTGGTCACCCTGCGCGACGAGGCGTACCGGCAGATCAAGTCGCGCATCCACCCCCTGCCCGGGACGAAGTTCCCGACCGACAAGCTGGACCTCGCACCCACCCGCGAGTTCGCCCGGGCGGTGCTCGGCAGCGTCGACCCCGCTTACGCCGAGGACCTCGCCGACCATCCCGACCGCTACTCCCCCGGCGACCTCGTCGGTCACGGTGGGTTGCAGGGCCGCTGGGACGAACGGTTGCGTGGCGTACCGGGCCTGGCCGTCGTCATCAACCGGGCCGGGCCGAACGGCACCGTCGAGTCGACCGGCACCGAGGTCTTCCGCCGCGAGCCCCAGCCCGGCCAGCCGGTTCGTACCACCCTCGACGTGACCACCCAGAACGCCGCGGACCGGGCGCTGCGCGCCGAGCGCCGGCGGGCCGCCCTGGTGGCCGTACGGATCAGCGACGGTGCCGTGCTCGCCGCCGCCAACGGTCCCGGTGCCGCCGGCGAGAACCTGGCCTTCACCGCGCAGGTGCCACCCGGCTCGACCTTCAAGATGGTCAGCGCGTTCGGGCTGATCGAGCGCGGCGCGGTCACTCCCGACACCACTGTCGACTGCCCGAAGAGGTTCGACGTGGAAGGACGTTTGTTCAAGAACTCCAATGACTTCGCCCTCGGCGAGGTGCCGTTCCGCACCGACTTCGCCAAGTCGTGCAACACCGCCTTCGCCGCGCTCGCCCCCCAGCTGGGCGCGGACGGTCTGGCCGCCGCCGGACGCACCCTGGGTCTGGAAGGCGAGTGGGCAGACCTGGGTCTCGATGCGTTCACCGGCAAGGTCTCGGCGAACGGCGGCGCCACCGAGCAGGCCGCCGCGGCGATCGGCCAGGGCACGACAGTGGTCAGCCCGCTGGCCATGACGGCGGCGACCGCGGCGGTGGCCCGGGGCAAGTTCCTGCCACCGCAGTTGCTCGTGGATCCCGCGCCGGAAGGGGCCGCCGAGCCGGGGCCACAGTTGAAGCCCGAGGCGGTCAAGGCCGTCCAGGACATGATGCGCGAGGTGATCACCAGCGGTTCCGGCACGGCCCTGCGCGACGTACCGGGCGAGCCGGTGCACGGCAAGACCGGCACCGCCGAGTACGACGACAACCCGGAGAACACCCACGCCTGGTTCGTCGGCTGGCAGGGCGACGTGGCGTTCGCCGTTTTCGTCGAGAAGGGCGGCTCGGGCAGCGGCACGGCGGTACCGATCGCCGAGCGCTTCCTGCGCGCCCTGGCCGACTGAGCGCCTCAGCCCTCCCAACCGCCGCTGACCCCCCGCAAACGCTCCCCGGTAAGCAACTTCGGGGTTGTTGCTGGGTCAGCGGGGCCTCCAGGCAGCAACAACCCTGAAGTTGTCCGAAACGGCGGCGGGATGAGACGGCGGCGCTCTGTCAGGCGGCCGGCCCGCCGGTGGCGGTCGCCGGACGAGTGGCCCCCGTCGAGAAAGCAGTGCCGCCCAGGTCACCATCGGCTACACCACCATCGGCCAGGTCATGATCAGCCAGGCCACCATCGACCGGGTCACCGCCACCCACACCGCCACTGCCGTCGCCCGCGCCACCGCCGTCCGTGCCGCCACCGCCACTCGGGCGGCCGTCGCTGTGGCGATGGTCGTCGGACTGACCGCGGTCGACAGGTGCCGGTGCGTCCGGTGGGCCGGGTTGATCGATGCTCCGGCGCGGGCCGGGGGTGGGACGGCGACTCTCCTCGGGACGCAACCGAGGTGGCGCCGAACCGGGAGCGGTCACCGGGCGCAGGCCGGACACCACGGTGTTGACGATCTCCGCGGCGTACGCGCCGTCCGGGTCGTAATCGGGATCGAAGACGGTCAGCTCGACACCGAGACAGTGCGGGGTGTCGACCAGGCCGGCGAGCAGGATCTCCAGCTCGGCGAAGGCGATGCCACCCGGGTCGGGCGCGTCGACCGCCGGCATCACGGCGGGGTCGAGCACGTCCACGTCGACGTGCACCCAGTAGCCGGCGCAGTCGGCCAGTTGCTCGTGCGCCCACTGGGCGGTACGCGCCGCGCCCTCGGCGCGGAGCGCCGGCACCGGTCGGGTGACGATGCCGGCGGCCTGCAGGTCGAGCCGGTACTCGTCCTGGGCACGGATGCCGAGCACCACCACGTCGACGTCGCGGAAGTAGGGTCGCCGTCCCTCGATGCCCGCCAGGTCGGCCTGGCCACGACCGGTGACCAGGGCGAGATCCTCACCCGCCGCCGCGCCCACGTACGAGGCGTTGCCGGGGTGCCGGAAGTCGGAGTGGCCGTCGACGAAGACCAGCCCGATGCGGCCACCTACCGCCTCGCCCAGCCGGTGCATGGCCAGCGCCGAGCCGAGCAGGATCGAGCAGTCACCGCCAAGGACCACCGGGAACTCGCCCCGGTCGATGATGGCGCCGATCCGGTCGGCAAGTGCCGCCGAGTAGTCGGCGATCTCCCGCGCGTGGCAGACCCCGTCGCCTGGTCGCCAGTCGCCGGCGTCGTAACGGGGCGGGGTCAGGCAGCCCGCGTCGCGGGCGCGCAACCGGGGCAGCAGTCCCTGGTCCCGTAGCGCGCCGGGCGCCTTCCCGCAGCCCGGCACGGAGGTGGGTGTGGGCGGGCGCAGACCGAGGTTGCTCGGCGCGTCGAGGACGGCGATCCGGCGCAATATGGGCTCCCGTCCTCTCGGTGTGAAGGCGGGCCGGCGACACGCCGGCCCGCGCTGGCGTGGCAGGTACTCAGAACAGGGCGCTGGCCAGCGCCCGGCGGGCCGAGGCGACGGCCGGATCCTCCGGCCCGGCGATGGCGAACAGGCCGACCAGGTGCTGACGGACCTTCTCCCGGTCGTCGCCACCGGTGCGGCGTACCAGCCCCACCAGGCGCTGGTACGCCTGATCGGCCAGACCGCTGAGCACCTCGATGTCGGCGGCGAGCAGTTGGGCGTCGACGTCGTCGGGCTTGGCCGCCGCGGCGGTGAGCGCGGCCTGCGGATCGGCGCCGGCCACCCGGCGGGCGAGCCCCACCTGGGCCAGCCCGGCCTCGGCGGCGGCGTCCGCCGGGGTCTCGGCGAGGATCTTCCGGTACGCCTGCTCGGCGGCGTCCAGGTCGCCGCTCATCAGCGCGTCGTCCGCCTCGTCGAGTCGTGGATCCTCCGGCTCGGCCACGCTCACCCCGCCGGCCTTGAGCACGGCCTGAAGCCACTGGCGCAGCTGCGCCTCGGGCACCACGCCGGAGAAGGCGTCGACGGGCTGCCCGCCGACCACCGCGTACACCATCGGGATGCCCTGGACCCGGAACATCTGCGCGAGCCGCGGGTTGGCGTCCACGTCGACCTTGGCGAGCACCCAGGCGCCGCCACCCTCCACCGCCAGCCGTTCCAGCACCGGGGAGAGTTGCTTGCAGGGCTGACACCACTCGGCCCAGAAGTCGATCACGACGGGTGTGGTCAGCGAGCGCTCCAGCACCTCGGACTGGAAGGTCGCCTCGGTCACGTCGATGACGGTGACGCCACCGACGGCGCCGCCGGGCGCCCCGGCGGGCGGGCCGGCCTGGACCGGAGCCGGTGTAGAACTCGGGGCAGGGGTGCGCAGCGCGCTGAGGTCGACCGCGCCGCGGGTGAAGATCGACGAGGTGATCCGTGGGTCGCTCATGGTTATCTAGTCTCGCACGCAGTTCGCCGAACTCGGATCAGCCTCGGCCCGCGCAGTTGCCACTGTCACCCCTGCCCAGCCGCCCTGGTGGGCCGAAGGTCAGAACCGTGCAGGCTCGCGGTAAACGCCCCATTCGGCCCGCAGCGCGTCGCAGATCTCGCCGAGCGTCGCCTCCGCCCGGACGGCGTCGAGCATCGCCGGGATCATGTTCTCCCCGGTACGGCTCACCGCCACCATCGCCTCGACCGCGGCACGTACCCGGGCCTCGTCCCGGCCGCGTTTGCGGTCGGCGAGCATCCGGCGCTGTTCCACCTCCACCTCGTGCGAGATGCGCAGGATCTCCAACTCCTTGGCGACGGTGCCGGTGTGGCAGTTGACGCCGACGATCTTCTTGTCGCCCTTCTCCAACGCCTGCTGGTACGCGAACGCGGCCTCGGCGATCTGTCCGGTGAACCAGCCGTCCTCGATGCCGCGCAGGATGCCGGAGGTCATCGGCCCGATCTGGTGCGGGCCGTCGCCGCCGAGCGCGCGGATCCGGGCGAAGATCTCCTCCGCCTCGGCTTCGATCCGGTCGGTGAGCGCCTCGACGTACCAGGAGCCGCCCAGCGGGTCTGCCACGTTCGTCACCCCGATCTCCTCCATCAGCACCTGCTGGGTACGCAGGGCGATCTCGGCGGAGGAGTCGGTGGGCAGGGCGAGGGTCTCGTCGAGGGCGTTGGTGTGCAGCGAGTTGGTGCCACCGAGCACCGCGGCGAGCGCCTCGACGGCGGTGCGTACCACGTTGTTGACCGGCTGCTGCGCGGTCAGCGACACACCGGCGGTCTGCGTGTGGAAGCGCAGCCAGAGCGCCTTCTCGCTGGTGGCGCCGTAGACGTCACGCAGCCAGCGGGCCCAGATCCGGCGGGCGGCCCGGAACTTGGCGATCTCCTCGAAGAAGTCGACGTGCGAGTCGAAGAAGAAGCTCAGACCGGGAGCGAAGACGTTCACGTCGAGCCCGCGCGACAGCCCCAGTTCGACGTAGCCGAAGCCGTCGGCCAACGTGTACGCCAGTTCCTGCGCGGCCGTCGAGCCGGCCTCCCGGATGTGGTACCCGGAGACCGACAGCGGCTTGTAACGCGGGATCTCGGCGGCGCAGTACTCCATCAGGTCGCCGATCAGCCGCAGGTGCGGCTCCGGGTCGAACAGCCACTCCTTCTGCGCGATGTACTCCTTGAAGATGTCGGTCTGCAACGTCCCGTCGAGGCTCGACAGGTCGGCGCCCTGGCGCTCGGCGGCCACCAGGTACATGCAGAACACCGGCACCGCCGGGCCGGAGATGGTCATGCTCGTGGTGACCCCGGCCAGGTCGATGCCGTCGAAGAGCACCTCCATGTCGGCGGCGCTGTCCACCGCCACCCCGCAGTGGCCCACCTCGCCGAGCGACTGCGGGTCGTCGGAGTCGCGGCCCATCAGGGTGGGCATGTCGAAGGCGACCGAGAGCCCGCCCCCACCGGCGCCCAGGATCATCTTGTAGCGTTCGTTCGTCTCCCGGGCGTTGCCGAACCCGGCGAACTGGCGGATGGTCCAGGTCCGCCCCCGGTAGCCGGTCGGGTGCAGGCCCCGGGTGTAGGGGAACTCCCCGGGCCAGCCGATGCGCTCGAAGCCCGGATACGCCGCGCCCTCGGGCGGGCCGTAGACCGGCTCGACAGGCATTCCGGAGAGCGTGGTGAAGTCGGCGTCCCGCTTGCGCGCGGAGTCGTAGCGGGCCTGCCAGCGGGCCCGCCCGGCTGCGATGTCGTCGGCGTTCATCCCCGGGCTCCTCCTCGAGTCCTCGACTGCACGTCGAGTGTAGAGCCCTTACCTGAACGATCGATCAGGTAGTGCGTACCGGCCGGTAACCTGAGCTGCGCGAACTCAGCCGACGGGGCCGTCGATGGCCACGTCGTCCACCCGGATGTTGATCTCGTCGACCCGCAGTCCGTACGCCTCGACCGCCCTGGTCACCTCGACCCGCACCGCGGTGGTCACCTCGGGTACCGGGTGCCCGGCGTCGGTCACGATCACCAGGTTGATCACGGCGCCGCCGTTCGTCACGTGCGCCGAACACCCCCGCCGCGCGTCGCCGACCTGGTCGAGCCCGACCCGGTCCAGCACCGCGTTGAAGAACCGGGCGATGTCGCCGCCCAGCTCGACCACGCCCGGCACGGCCTTGGCCGCGGCCACCGCGATCTTCTCCACCACCTCGTCCGAGATGTGGGTACGCCCGCCCGCGACCGCGTCCGGCGTCATCGCCAACTCCTGCGTCATCTCGTGATCCATGCGTCCCCCAGCGGCCGTCGCGGCTTCCGCGCAACCGCGCGGCGGTGCGAGCCTAACCGTCTCCGGCGGTCCGCAGTGGACGCGGTTACCCGGAGAGCTGAGCGAGCAACGCCTCGGCTGCCGCGTACGGATCGGTGGCACCGGCCGCCACCTCGGCGGCGAGCGCCGGCAGCTGCGTACCGTCGCGAAGGGAGCCGATCCGGGCGCGGAGCACGCCCAGCGCGATCGCCTCGACCTCGGCGGCGGCCCGCGCCTCGCGCCGCCGCCGCAGTTCGTCGTGCTCGACAAGCCAGGCGCGGTGCTTGTCGATCGCGGCCACCACGTCGTCGATGCCCTCAGCACGCGCGGCGATCGTCCGCACCACCTGTGGACGCCACTGACCCGGCCCGCGCTCGCCCAGGGCGATCATGCCCTGGATGTCCCGGACCGTGGCGTCGGCGCCGTCCCGGTCGGCCTTGTTGACCACGAAGACGTCGGCGATCTCCAGGATGCCGGCCTTCACCGCCTGGATCGCGTCGCCCATCCCCGGCGCGAGCAGCACCAGCGTGGTGTCGGCCAGGGAGGCCACCTCGACCTCCGCCTGACCGACCCCGACGGTCTCCACGAGCACCACGTCGCAACCGGCGCCCTCCAGCACCCGCACCGCCTGCGGGGTGGCCGCCGACAGACCACCGAGGTGCCCCCGGCTGGACATCGAGCGGATGTAGACGCCCGGGTCGGTGGCATGGTCCTGCATCCGCACCCGGTCACCGAGGATCGCACCGCCGGTGAACGGGCTGGACGGGTCGATGGCCAGCACCCCCACCCGGTGACCGTGGGCCCGCAGGGCCCGGACCAACTCGTTCGTGGTGGTGGACTTGCCCACCCCGGGCGAGCCGGTCAGGCCGACCACCTGGGCCCGTCCGGCGTACGGGGCGAGCGCCGCGGCGATGGCCGGCACGGTCTCGTCGCCCGACTCGACCAGGGTGATCAGCCGGGCGACCGCGCGGGGGTCACCGTCGCGGGCCCGTCCGACCAGCATCGGTACGTCCCGGCTGCGGCGCACCGAGCCGGTGGCCGCCGCCGGGACGCGGGTGTTCGACTCGCTCACAGATCGGTTTCGCTGGGGTCGGGAACGTGGATGATCAGCGCGTCACCCTGGCCCCCGCCGCCGCACAGCGCGGCCGCGCCGGTGCCGCCGCCACGCCGCTTGAGTTCCAGTGCGAGGGTGAGCACCAGCCGGGCGCCGGACATGCCGATCGGGTGGCCGAGCGCGATCGCGCCGCCGTTGACGTTTACCTGGTCCGGGCTGATCCCGAGGTCGCGGATCGACTGGATACCGACCTGGGCGAACGCCTCGTTGATCTCGATCAGGTCGAGGTCGGAGATGGCCAGGCCGCCCTTGCGCAGGGCGTGCTGGATGGCGTTCGACGGCTGCGAGTGCAGGGAGTTGTCCGGGCCCGCCACGTTGCCGTGCGCTCCCACCTCGGCCAGCCAGGCCAGGCCCAGCTCCTTGGCTTTCGCCTTGCTCATCACCACCACGGCCGCGGCACCGTCGGAGATCGGCGAGGAACTGCCGGCGGTGATGGTGCCGTCGGAGGTGAACGCCGGACGGAGCTTGGCCAGGGACTCGGCGGTGGTGTCCGGCCGGATGCCCTCGTCCTCACTGATCACCAGCGGGTCACCCTTGCGCTGCGGGATGACCACCGGGGTGATCTCCTCGGCGAAGTGGCCGTTCTTCTGCGCGGCGGCGGCCCGCTGGTGGCTGCCGGCCGCGAACTCGTCCTGCTCCTGGCGGGTGATGCCCCGGGTGCTGCCGTGCCGCTCGGTGGACTCCCCCATCGCGCAGCAGTCCCAGGCGTCGGTCAGCCCGTCGAGCGCCATGTGGTCCTTGAGCGTCACGTCGCCGTACTTGTAGCCAGCCCGCTGGCCGAGCAGCAGGTGCGGGGCGTTCGTCATCGACTCCATGCCGCCGGCCACCACGATGTCGAACTCACCGGCCCGGATCAGCTGGTCGGCCAGGGCGATCGCGTCGAGCCCGGAGAGACAGACCTTGTTGATCGTCAGGGCCGGTACGGACATCGGGATGCCCGCCTCGACGGCCGCCTGCCGGGCGGGGATCTGCCCGGTGCCGGCCTGGAGCACCTGGCCCATGATCACGTACTGCACCTGGTCGGCTGCGACTCCCGCCCGTTCGAGCGCGGCGGAGATGGCGATGCCGCCGAGTTTGGTCGCCGGTAGGTCCTTGAGGTTGCCCAGCAGGCGCCCCATCGGGGTCCGCGCGCCGCTGACGATCACCGAAGCCATACCTGCCTCCGAGGGGGTGCCGCACTGTACGCCTTAACGAATGTTCGGCAAGACTAACGTCATGCCAGAGAACTCCCCCGCCGAGCCCGCTGCCGACTATGTCACAGACATCGGGCTGCGCCGTATCGACCATGTCGGGATCGCGGTGCCCGACCTCGACGTCGCAATCGACTTCTACCAGCGCACGTTCGGCATGCGCTGCGTGCACACCGAGACCAACACCGAGCAGGGTGTCCGGGAGGCGATGTTGACGGTCGGGCCGAGCACCGAGGGCGGTTGCGTGCAACTGCTCGCACCGCTGACCCCGCAGTCGACGATCGCGAAGTTCCTGGACCGCAACGGCCCGGGTGTGCAGCAGGTGGCATACACGGTGGTCGACATCGACGCGGCCTGCGCGGCGCTGCGCGAGCGTGGCGTGCGGCTGCTCTACGAGACCCCGAAGCGCGGCACCGCCGACTCTCGGATCAACTTCGTGCACCCGAAGGACGCCGGCGGCGTGCTGATCGAGCTGGTGCAACCGGCCGCGTCCCACTGAACCCGATGCACTTTTTCACAGGAGGCTTCCAGCCTTAGCTACCGTTCAGTAACCTCCGGCCTCACAGGTAGTTGGCGCGGCGAGAACCGGAGGTCACCGTGCAGGACGTTCTTGAAGCCGTCATGGCCGCGGAAGGGTCGACCGATCCGGCCCGCGCACTTGCCGGCGTCGCCGGGCTGCCGGTACCGGAGAGCTACCGGGGCGTGGTCGTCCGGGCCGAGGAGACCGGGATGTTCGACGGCATGGCCACCCGGGACAAGGATCCGCGCAAGGCCCTGCACCTGCAGGAGGTGCCGACGCCGGAGCTCGGCCCGGGCGAGGCGCTTGTCGCGGTGATGGCCAGCGCCATCAACTACAACACCGTCTGGACCAGCATCTTCGAGCCGGTGTCCACCTTCAGGTTCCTCACCCGCTACGGCCGTACCTCCGAGCTGGCCCGGCGGCATGACCTGCCGTACCACGTGGTCGGCTCCGACGCGGCGGGGGTGGTGCTCCGGGTCGGTGCCGGGGTGAGCCGCTGGCGTCCGGGCGACGAGGTGGTGGCCCACTGCCTGTCGGTCGAGTTGGAGGACGCGGCCGGTCACGACGACACGATGCTCGACCCGCAGCAGCGGATCTGGGGGTTCGAGACCAACTTCGGGGGCCTGGCCGAGCTGGCCGTGGTCAAGGCCAACCAGCTGATGCCCAAGCCGGCGCACCTGAGCTGGGAGGAGGCGGCCAGCCCCGGGCTGGTCAACTCGACCGCGTACCGGCAGTTGGTGTCGCACCACGGCGCGAACATGAAGCAGGGTGACGTGGTGCTGATCTGGGGCGCCTCGGGTGGGCTGGGCGGGTACGCCACCCAGCTGGCGCTCAACGGTGGTGCCATCCCGGTCTGCGTCGTCTCCTCGCCGGAGAAGGCGGAGCTGTGCCGGCGGATGGGTGCCGAACTGGTCATCGACCGCTCCGCCGAGGGCTTCCGGTTCTGGTCGGACGAGGAGACCCAGAATCCGGACGAGTGGCGCCGCTTCGGCGAGCGGATCCGGGAACTCACCGGCGGCGAGGACCCGGACATCGTCCTCGAGCACCCGGGCCGGGAGACCTTCGGTGCCAGCGTCTACGTCGCCAAGCGCGGTGGCACCGTCGTCACCTGCGCCTCCACCAGCGGCTTCCGGCACCAGTACGACAACCGCTACCTCTGGATGCACCTCAAGCGCATCGTGGGCAGCCACTTCGCCAACTATCGGGAGGCGTGGGAGGCCAACCGGTTGGTGGCGCTGGGGACGATTCACCCCACCGTGTCGAGGACGTACCCGCTGGAGCGGACCGGCCAGGCCGCGTACGAGGTGCACCGCAACGCCCACCAGGGCAAGGTCGGCGTGCGCTGTCTGGCCCCGGCGGACGGACTCGGCGTACGCGACCCCGAGCTACGCGCCCGCCACTTCGAGGCCATCAACCGGTTCCGGGGGCGCTGACCTGACGGCCGAGGTGCCGGTGGCCATTCGGTGACCGCCGATTGGCTTTCCACACGGCCGGCCTGACGCCCATTCGTGGACCACAGCGACGCGGAAACAAAGGGGCCGTGCGCGATCCCGCCACGGCCCTTTTCCACGTCACGCTCGGTGCCATCCGGCTCGCCCCGGAGCTGGCAAGATCCCCTGTCGCCCCGGTGGTCGACCGCCGACCGGAGTTGACCATGTAATGCGGACGGCAAAGGGCGGCACGCTCTTGCGAAGCACCCCGGGGAGTCTGCCAGTATGTCCCAATGCCCCAGCAGCAGTCCTCCCCTCTCGCGTTCTTCGATAACGCGAACTCGCAGCCAGATTTCACGGTTGGCCTGCGCGGATACAACACCGGTCAGGTCGACGACTTCATCGGCCGGCTCAACGCCGCACTGAGCCAGGCCAACAAGGACCGCGCCGACGCCGAGCAGGCGCTCAACGACGCACAGCGCCGGCTCCGGCAGTCCGAGCAGCGACTCACCGCCCTTGAGCAGAAGCTGACCGACACCAGCAAGCAGCTGGAGGAGAACAGCCGGCCCACGCTGTCCGGGCTCGGCACCCGGGTCGAGCAGATCCTCCGGCTCGCCGAGGAGCAGGCCAACGATCACCGCAACGAGGCCAAGCGCGAGTCGGAGGGCATCCTCTCCGCCGCCCGCCTCGAAGCGCGGGAGATCACCGACAAGGCCCGGGCCGAGGCCGCGGCCATGAAGGCGACCGCCGAGCGGGAGGCGGGCAACCTCCGTACCGCCGCCGAGCGCGAGGCCGCCGAGGTGCGCGTCCAGGCCCGACGCGAGGCCGACACGCTGCGCGCCGACGCGGATCGGGAGACCAAGCAGCTGCGTACGGTGACCGCCCACGAGGTCGCCGAGCTGAAGTCCACCGTGGAACGCGAGGTGGCCACCCTGCGGGCCACCGCCGAGCGCGAGATCACCCAGCAGCGGGCCAAGGCCGCCCGCGAGGCCGAGGAGAAGCGCGCCGAGGCGACCAAGCTGCTCACCGACGCCCGCGACAAGCGCGACAAGGATCTCCAGGCCCTGGAGTTGCAGCTCGCGGAGCGCCGGGAGAAGGCCGAGCGCGAGGAGTCGGAGCGGCACGCCGCCCAGGTCGCGCAGACCCAGAAGCTGGTCAACGAGGCCGAGCAGCGGGCCCGCGCCGCTCAGGACCGGGCCAAGGAGATCGAGCAGCGCGCCGAGGCCCGCCGGGTCGAGTCGGAGCGCAACGCCACCGAGACGGTGGAGAAGGCCAAGGCCCTGGCCGAGCGGACGCTCAACGAGGCGCGCGCCGAGTCGCAGCGCCTGCTCAGCGAGGCCCGCACCGAGGCCGAGCTGACCACCCAGGCGGCCGGCCGCGAGGTCGAGGACCTCACCCGGCAGAAGGATGCCGTCACCGCCCAGCTCGTCCAGATCCGCTCCAGCCTCGCCGGCCTCGCCGGTCTGGTGCCGGGTGTGGCCGACGCGGTGGTCGCCAAGGTCGAGGCCACGAAGACGGAGGACGCCAAGGCGGAGGGCGCCGAGAAGCCCGTCGCCGCCGAGTCGGCCAGCTGAGCCGCCTCCCGTACCGGGGCATGATTTGCGGCGTGAGGTGACACCGGGTTACCGGTGGCACCTCACGCCGTCATGCGTCCCACACCCGTTGTGATCCCGTGTGAAGTACCTCCAATCCACGGCGTCCGTATCGCCCCAGGAGGGCCCGATGCGTGTGAGGATGGGAGCATGTCGCACGGCGAGGAACTGTTCGCGCTCGGCGGGGACGTGACCACGGAGCCCAGCTTCGAGTCCGCCCTGCGGGGGTACGAGAAACGACAGGTCGACCGATACGTCGCTCGTGCGGAGCACGAGATCGCCGCGCTCGCGGCCGAACGGGAACAGGCGTACACCCAGATCCACAAGCTGGCCGGTCAGGTCGAGGTGCTGCAACGTGACCTCACCCAGGTGCGCAAGCAGGTCGGGGTCGTCGACCGGGCCGCATTCCGGCATCTCGGGCCGCGGGTGGAGCAGATCCTCGCGCTGGCCGAGGAGCAGGCCGAGGACATCATCTCCGACGCCAACGAGGAGATCGAGGCCCGCCGCGCCGCCGCCGAACACATCATCGAGGAGGCCCGCGTCGCGGCGGCCACCGCGCTCAAGGACTTCGAGATCGCCCTGGCCGCCCGCCGGTCCGAGGAGGAGCGGCAGGCCGCCGCCCGCCGGGCCGAGTCGGAGGCCGCCGCGAAGTCCGCGAAGGAGGAGGCCGCCCGGCTGCGCAAGTCCGCCCAGGAGTCCCTGGCCCGGGCCCAGCAGGAGGCCACGCAGCTACGCGACGCGGCCAAGGAGATCCACAGTCGGGCCCAGCAGGAGGCGACCAAGCTGCGCGACACGGCCCGTGAGGCGCTCGCCACCGCCCAGCAGGAGGCGACCCAGCTGCGCGACGCCGCCAAAGAGGTGCACGCGAAGGCCCAGCAGGAGGCGCGACGGCTGGTCGATCAGGCCACCGAGGCGGGCCGGGCCACCCATGCCAAGGCCCAGCAGGAGGCCAAGCAGATCATCGACGACGCCGCCGAGGCCGGCCGCGCCGCCCGAAACAAGGCGCGCCAGGAGGCCGAGCGGCTGAGCACCCAGGCGACCGAGGCGGCCAAGCGCACCCGCGCCGAGACCGAGGCGTACGCCCAGCGGATGCGCGGCGAGACCGAGGCGTACGTACAGCACGCCCGGGCACAGGCGCAGCAGGAGCTGGGTGCCTGGCGGGCCGGGGTGGAGAAGGAGGTGAACAGCCGGCGCGAGGCGGCCGACCGGGAGCTGACCGAGCGCAAGACGACCGTCGAACGCGAGTTCACCGCCCGCCGCGATCAGTTGGAGAAGCAGTACAAGACCCGCAACGCCGAGCTGGACGAGCGGATCCGCACCCGTACCGCCGAGCTGGAGTCCGGCTTCGATACCCGTCGGTCCCAGCTGGAGTCGGAGTACACCACGCGGAAGAACGAGATCGAGCAGGGCGCCGACCAGATCCGCCAGGACGCCGAGCAGGATGCCGCCGCAGTGCGCGGGCAGGCCGAGCAGCAGGCCGGTGAGCTGCTGCGCCAGGCCGAGACCGAGTCGGCCACGAAGCGGCGCGAGGCCGACGAGTACGTCACGGCCGTCCGGCACGAGGCCGACGAGTACGCGGCCAGCACCCACCGCGACGCCGACCAGTACGCCGACACCACCCGGCGGGAGGCGGACGAGCACGTCGCCGCCGTGCGGCACGAGGCGGACGAGTACGTCGCGGCGTCCCGCCGCCAGTTCGAGGAGTACGCGGCCACCACCCAGCAGCACCTGGCCACCACTCAGCAGCATCTGGCCGCCACCCAGCAGGAGGCGGCGGCCAGCCGACAGCAGCTCGCCCAGGTGATGCTGGAGATCGCCAAGGCCCAGCAGCAGCTCGCCGACCTGCGCCAGGAGACGTGGAAGTCCCGGCAGGAGTCCGACGAACTGGAGCGCAAGCTGCTCGGCCTGCGGCTCCAGGCCACGTCCGCTCCCGCCGCGTCGGCCGCGCCTTCGGTGGCCACCGCGCCCACAAACGGGGCGCGCCCCGGCGGCGTCTCGACGAACGGTGCTCGACCCTCCGGCGACGATGCGCCGCCGGCCGACGGCCGGACCGGCGACCGTCCGGGCGGGGACGACGCCCGGCCGGCGACGAAGCCGGTGGCGGAACCGGTCACCACAGTGGAGAACCCCGCCCCGACCCGCCCCGCGGCCGAGCCGACGAGCGCCGACGGCGGCACCGCGAGCGAAGGACTTGACGGCGAGCCGACGGTGGCTGCGGTTCCCGGCGAGGGCGGCCGAGGAGCCACCCCGACGAAGATCACCAGCACCGGCGAGAACGGCAAGCGCCCCACCAAACCGACCACCGACGAGCGCACCGCCAAGCCCAGCAAGGTCACCTCAGACTGAGGCCCCAACCCCGTGGCGAGCCGGCATGGGCGGCTGGACGACGTTGGCAAGGACACGCTCGCGGCTGGCTCCCCAAAGTGCGGTGACAGCAGTCCCGGCAGTGGCCAGCCTGCCCCGGCACAGGATGCTGATGGTCCCCGCCCTGTCGAGCTGAGAGCGTGCGCGCATCGCCCCTCCCGCCGAGCACCTGGCGTGCACGCATCGCCCCTCCAACCGACCACCTTCAGCCGCGCCGCCACCACCCGTGACCCGCAACGCCCCGCAGTCCACTCAGCGGCGATCATGCAGTTGTGGCGGTTACAGAGCGGTCCACAGCGGACAAATCAGCTGCCACGACTGCATGATCGGCATGTCGGTGGGGGGTGGTGGCGGGTTCGGTTCCAGGCCAGGAAGCGGGAGTAGAGGACCGGTGGCGCGGGGGCGTCGTGCGGGTTGAGGTGGTACAGGTCGCGCATCGCCTCGTACATCAGGCCGGCGAGGTAGACGGACAGACCGGTCAGGTCGTCTTCGTACTCCGCGCGCAGCAGCAGTCGCGCCTTCCCGCAGGGCCAGGGCTGCCCGTCGGTGCGGCAGCACCAGGTCGGCCGCAACGGCGTGTGCGGCGGCCGACCTGGTCGGGCCGCGCGCTCGGTGAACACATCAAGCTCCGGCGGGGAGGGCTCTGGGCGCGGCTGTCGTCGCCAGGGCAGCGACAGACGCACCCGGAGCGGGTTCGGAAGGGCCGCCCGCAGGGGATTGCGGGCGGCCCCCGCCTGAACCCGTCCGCGCCCTCCGGGCAACGAACGAATCCGGCATGGCTGACAGTCTGGTGACGGGACCACTACTGTCGGAATGCATCGAGGCTGGTGGTGGCCCTGGTGCGTGGCCCGGAGGCCGCCGAGGGATGCCGAGTGATTCTCGGCCGGTGATTGTGGAGGCAGTGTGGAGCAGACCACGGCGGACCTGATCCGGTCCCAGCTACGCCGGCTACGCGTCACCGCCGGGCTGAGCCAGGAGGAGTTCGGGAAGCTGGTGCACTACTCGGCGTCGATGGTCTCCGCCGTCGAGACCGGCGCCCGGCCGTACGATCGCCAGCTGCTGGCCCGGGCCGACGAGGTGCTGACCTCCGGCGGGCTGCTGGCGTCGCTGCTGCGGATCGCCGAGCGGGAGGGCCAGCCGTCCTGGTTCCTGCCCTGGCTGGACGCCGAGCGGCTGGCCCGGCAGTTGCGGGTCTTCCAGCCGACGCTGGTCCCGGCCCTGCTCCAGACCGAGGGCTATGCCCGCGCGGTGATCCGCTGCGACGACCTGCTCGCCGACGACGAGGTGGAGCAGCGGGTGGCCGCCCGGCTGGACCGGCAGGCCATTCTCGACCAGCCCGACCCGCCGCAGCTCATCGCGGTCGTCGACGAGGCGATCCTGCACCGGCGGGACGAGCGCTTCCGCACGCTCATGGCGCACCAGATCGAGCACCTGATCGCCTGCGCCGAGCGCCCGAACGTGAGCGTCCACGTCGTACCGCTAAGCGTCGGGCTGCATATCGGCCTGTCCGGGCCGTTCTCACTGGCCCGGAACGTGGACGGTGGCTGGGTGGCGAGCCAGGAGACCCAACTGACCGCCGCGCCGACCGACAACGAGGCGAATCTGGCTACCCTGTTGGCGCGCTGGGAGACGGTGCGCAACGAGGCCCTGTCCCGCCAGCAGTCGATCGCACTCCTCAACGAGATGGTGAAGTCATGGCCCTGACCGGCGCGACCTGGCGCACCTCCACCCGCAGCGGCAACACCGACTGCGTGGAGGTGGCCGACAACCTGCCCGGCCTGGTGGCCGTCCGGGACAGCAAGGACCGGCAGGGCCCGGTGCTCGCGTTCACCCCGTCGACCTGGCGCTGCTTCGTCGACCGACTCAAGAACGCGTGATCTGCCGCACGTGTGGGCGCTGAACCACCCACGCTCTCAGCTCGACAGCGACCCCGCACCACGACCCCGGTCGGTGCGGGCTCGCCGGCCCGGGGCAGCACGACGCGGCGGCACCGGCTCAGTCGGCCTGGCGCTGCGGTGGACCCGACACCGGGGTGTCGGCGAACGCGGCGACCGTCCGGTCGGCGTACGCGCTGGCGTCGCCGGTTTCCATCGGGCCGTCCCAGGTGGTCGGCAGCGGCACCGACACCGCCGGGTTGACCCGCCGGACCACCTCGTCCAGCACCGTCTCGGCGTCGCCGACCCACAGGTGCTTGGCACCGGGTACGCCGACGACCTCCGCCTGCGGTATCGCCGCGAACTGTTCGCGGGCCTGCTCCGGGCGCAGGTAGTCGTCGAACTCCGGCACCAGGGCGGTGAGCGGTTTGCCCGACTCGGCCCACTGGGCCAGGTCGGCGGGGCCGGAATAGCGCAGCGGCGGGGAGAGCAGGATCGCGCCGGTCACCGCCGGGTCGCAGCCGTAGCGCAGCGCCAGGTCGGTGCCGAACGACCAACCCAGCAACCAGACGTTCGGCAGCTCGTGGAACTCGGCGTACTCGATGGCGGCGGCCACGTCGAAGCGCTCGCCGACGGCGGAGTCGAAGCTGCCCTCGCTGGTGCCGCGCACGCTGCTGGTGCCCCGGGTGTTGAACCTGAGCACCGCCACGTCGGCGAGGGCGGGCAGACGCCAGGCCGCCTTGCGGAACACGTGGCTGTCCATCATTCCGCCGTGGGTGGGCAGCGGGTGCAGGCAGACCAGGGTCGCGGCCGGTTCCCGGTCGACCGGGCGGGCCAGCTCGCCGACCAACCGCAGGTCGTCCGCGGTGTGCAGCTCGATGTCCTCTCGATGCCCGGGCAGGATCGAGGAGGCACGGATCGGTGCGCTCATGGCTCCAGTCTCCCGTTTCGCCGGCCGCGCTGGATCACCGGGGCCCGCCGGTCGCGGGCCCGCCAGCAGCCGGTGTGCCAGTGCCGGCGATCAGTGAGATCGCCCCGTCCGTCCGCCGGCCAGGCCACGACGTGCGCCACGCCGGGCCGGATCTCCTGGTCGCAGCCGGGGCAGCGGTACGTCTTGGTGGACGCGCCGCCGCTGATGCCGCGCACCTGCCACTCCCCGTCGCGCCACTGCTGGACCGCGGCGACGCCGTGCCGGGCGCGCTCGGTGTCCAGGCGCACCTCGTCGTCACGGCGGGGACGGTTGCGACGGGGACTCACGTCGTCAAGCGTACGGTCAGCGGCGGGTATGGTCGCGGAACCCCCGGCCGGCCTTGCGGCCCAGGTAGCCGGCGGTGACCAGGTGCTCCAGCAGCGGTGCCGGGGCGAACCCGGGCTCGCGCAGCTCCAGGTACAGCTCCCGCTGGATGGCCAGCGCCACGTCCAGACCCACCACGTCGAGCAGCTCGAACGGCCCCATCGGGTAACCACAGCCGAGCTTCATCGCGTGGTCGATGTCGTCGGTGGTGGAGTAGCTGGCCTCCAGCATCCGCACCGCGTCGTTGAGATACGGGAACAGCAGCGCATTGACGATGAAACCGGACCGGTCGCCGCAGACCACGCCGGTCTTGCCCAGCGTGGCGCTGACGGCCTGCGCGGTGGCGACGGTCTCGGCGGAGGTACGGATCGTCCGGACGATCTCCACCAGCGGCATCGCCGGGGCCGGATTGAAGAAGTGCAGACCCACCACGTCGGCCGGGCGCTGGGTGGCCATCGCCATCTCGATCACCGGCAGCGACGAGGTGGTGGTCGCCAGCACCACGCCCGGCTTGCATAGTTCGTCCAGGCTGGCGAAGAGGGCCTTCTTGACGCTGAGTTCCTCGACCACCGCCTCGACCACCAGGTCCACGTCGGCCAGGTGGTCCAGCGTCGCCGACCAGTTGATCCGGCCGAGCGCGGCATCCCGGTCGACCTCGCTGAGCCGGCCCCGGACCACGCCCTTGTTGAGCGAGGTCCGCACCGCCTCGAAGACCTTGGCCGACTGCTCCGCGCCCCGGGTCACCGACACGACCTCGTAGCCGGCGTGGGCGAAGACCTCGATGATCCCGGTCGCCATGGTCCCGGAACCCACGATGCCAACCTTGGTCACGACTGCGCTGGTCACCGCCGGTTCCGTCGTGATCGGCGTCTGCTCGTCCGGTACGACCTTCGGCGAGCCGGGCCGTTCGTAGGTGTAGAAGCCGCGCCCGGACTTCCGCCCGAGCAGCCCGGCGGTCACCATCTGCTTGAGCAGCGGCACCGGGGCGTGCCGGCGGTCCCGGCCACCACGCCGGTACATGGTGTCCAGGATCTCGTACGCGGTGTCCAGGCCGATCAGGTCCATCAGCGCGAGCGGGCCCATGGGCAGTCCGCAGCCGAGCTTCATGGCCGCGTCGATGTCCTCGCGGGTGGCGTACCGGGATTCGAACATGTCGACGGCGTGGTTGAGGTAGCCGAAGAGCAATGCGTTGGCGATGAACCCGGCCCGGTCGCTGATGGTCACGTCGACCTTGCCGAGCCGTCCGCAGAGCGCCTCCACGTCGGCCACCACGTCGGCCGAGGTGACCACGGTGCGTACCACCTCGACCAGCTTCATCACCGGTGCCGGATTGAAGAAGTGGATGCCGACGACCTGGTTGGGGCGCGCGGTGGCCACCGAAATCTCGGTCACGCTCAGCGACGAGGTGTTGGTGGCGAGGATGGCCTCGGGCTTGCAGACCCGATCCAACTCGGCGAAGAGCCGCTGCTTCAGATCGAGGTGCTCGGGTACCGCCTCGATCACCAGGTCCACCGAGTGCAGGGCGTCCAGCCCGACGGCGAAGGTGACCCGGGCCAGCAGCGCGTCCCGGTCGGCCTCGGCGAGCTTGCCCCTGGCCACCGCCCGGTCCGTCGAGCCGGTCAGGTTCGCCCGCCCACGGTCGAGTGCGGCGTCGGAGATCTCCACGGCCACCACGTCGATGCCGTTACGGGCGAAGACCTCGACGATGCCGGCACCCATGGTGCCCAGACCCACCACACCCACGCTGGTGAACTCGCGCGCCACGACCCGGCCTCCCCTGTCCGCAACGACACGGCCGGACATTAACGGCCGCTAAGGTTATGCGCGCGAGTCTGCCATGTGACGCACCGTTGTCGAGGCGTCGTGGCACATGTCACCGATGTCCCGGTTTACCCGCCCGACCCGGTCGGCGGTCGACCGGGTCGGGTCGGGAGCGGAACCGGCTCAGTCGGGGTCGACCCCGGCGAGGGCGAGCAGTTCGGCGACGAACTCCGCCGGGCGCTCCAGGTGCGGGCTGTGCCCGCAGCCGGACAGCACCACCTCCCGGTAGCCGCCGCCGGCCTCGGCGTACCGGTCGAGCACCGCGCGGGTCTGCCCGATCATCGGCTGCGGTGGGCACTGCTGCGCCCCGGGCCAACCGGGCACCACGCCCAGCGCCCCGAGCTGTGCCAGGTCGAACAGTGAGGTGTCCGAGACGATCACGTCGGCGTCACCCCGGATCCAGGTGACCGGAGGCTTGGGGGCCACCGCCACCAATTCCTCGGCGACCCGGAACCGCGCCAGCGCGTTGAGCACGCCACGGCCGCCCGGCGCGCTACCCGGCCAGTTCGGCGAGCTCACCGCGTCGCCGGGGTAGTTGTCCGTGCCGGTGGCGGTGGAGAGCACGCTGTCGAGCAGCGCTTCCTCGTCGTCGCCGAGGCAGGTGGGGTCCGCCACGTAGGCCGCCCGCAGCACGCTGCGCGGGCTGGTCCGGGCCTCCGCGCTGCGGTCACCGGCGGCCAGCCGCGCGACGAAGTCGCCGCTCGCCGTGCCGGCGCCGGAGCCGGCCAGGTCGGGCGTGGTCGGCGTGCCGGCCAGGTCGCGGGTGGCGCCGAAGCCGTACGGGGACACCGGTGCCGCGAGCAGCAGCCCGGCGATCCGGTCGGGGTGGTCCACCAGCAGGCGCATCGCCACTCCGCCGCCGAGCGAGTGGCCGACCACCACGGGCCGGGCTCCCGCGGCGAAGAGCGACGGCTCGTCGAGCAGCGCCGCCACGTCGTCGGCGAAATCGGTCAGGCCGCGTTTGGCGTCGACCGGCGCGGTCTGCGTGGCGCCGTAGCCGCGCAGGTCCGGCGCGACCACCCGCAGGGTCGGCGGCAGGCGGCGCACCAGGGGCTCCCAGAAGGCCGCCGAGGAACAGTTGCCGTGCACGAGCAGCACCGGCACGCCGTCGGCAGGTCCGGCCACCCGGACGGTCTGGGTGATTCCGTTCGCGCTGACGATCTGCTGCTGGCTCTCCATCCGCGGCATGCTGCCACGATCGACACGGCAGGTCCATGTGGCCGGCAACCACGGGTCCGGACCGGCGGTTGTGGCCGGCATCCGACGCAGTCGCGCCGACCAGGTGACCGAGGCCCGGTCGTCAGCGGTGGACGCCGACCACGGCCGCCGTCTCCGGCGCCCCGGCCTGCGCGGGCACCACCGGCGGCGCGACCGTGGCGGGCAGCGGTCGCGACGACCGCCGCTCCTGCCGGGGCAGTTCGAAGCTCAGCCCCACCGGGTCCGTACGGGCCACGCCCGGGTCGAAGAATCTCAGCTCGGTACGGCCGATCCTGATCACGTCGCCGTCGCTGAGCCGGATGACCTCGGTTGCCCGGAGGTCGTTCACCCAGGTGCCGTTCGTGGACCCGAGATCCACCAGGGAGGCACCCTCGCCGGCCCGCCAGATCTCGACGTGGCGTCGGCTCAGATGCGGGTCGTGCACCACGATGTCGACCGCCGGATCACGCCCGATCACCTGCGGCCGGCGCGGCAGCCGGAAGCGCCACCCTCGCATCGGCCCGGCAGCCACGGTCAGCAGCGGCATCAGTTGCGGATGTTCCTCCATGGACGGTCAGCCCCTCCACCCGTGCGACGATCCCGGGCCAGCGTTTCACCACCGGGAGTCCACCTCCACCATCCAGCCGGATGCGTACCGGTAACCGTCCGGGTGCTTTGTGTTCACATGTTCCACGGCGTCCCCCGACGGGACTACCGGACCCGACGAGAGGTTCGTCCGGTTCAACCACCCGGACGGCTGGGAGGATTCGCCCGTTTCCCTGCCCCTACCGGTGAGTAATTCTCGCGTCTAGACTTCCGCCATGACGGCTGCGCTACCCCCCGGCACCCCAGCGGTCCAGGGCAACCACCTGGTCTCGACCAGCCCGACCACCGGTGACGAGGCCGGGCGCGTTCCGGTCGCCACGTCGGTGGACGTCGAGCGCGCCGTCGAGCGGGCCCGCGCCGCCGCCCAGTGGTGGGCGGGGCTCGGCTTCACCGCGCGGCGGGAGCGGTTGCTGCGCTGGCGGCGGCTGCTCGCCCAGCGGATGGAACAGTTGGCCGGCCTGATGCACGCCGAGGGCGGCAAGCCGGTCGCCGACGCACTCGTCGAGATCGTGACCGCGGTGGAGCACGTGGACTGGGCGGCCCGTAACGCCCGGCGCGTGTTGGGCCCTCGACGGGTCCGCTCGCGGCTCGTCCTGGCCGAGTTCTCGGCCCACCTGGAGTACCAACCACACGGCGTGGTCGGCGTGATCGGTCCGTGGAACTATCCCGTCTTCACGCCCATCGGCTCCATCGCGTACGCGCTGGCGGCCGGCAACGCGGTGGTCTTCAAGCCCAGCGAGTACACCCCGGTCGCCGGCCAGTGGCTGGTCGACAGCTTCGCCGAGGTGGTGCCCGAGCACCCGGTGTTCACTGCGGTGCACGGCCTCGGCGACGTCGGCGCGGCCCTGTGCCGGGCCGGCGTCGACAAGCTCGCCTTCACCGGCTCGACCGCCACCGCGAAGAAGGTGATGGCGGCGTGCGCCGAATCGTTGACCCCGGTGCTGCTGGAGGCCGGCGGCAAGGACGCCATGATCGTGGACGCCGACGCCGACCTGGACGCCGCCGCCGAGGCCTGCGTCTGGGGAGCGATGACCAACGCCGGACAGACCTGCATCGGTATCGAACGGGCCTACGCCGTGGAGTCGGTCTTCGACACCTTCGTCGACAAGGTCGTCGAGCGCGCCGGGCGGCTCACCGTCGGCCCCGACCACACCGACATCGGTCCGATCACCATGCCGAGTCAACTCGACGTGATCCGACGGCACATCGAGGACGCGGTGGCCGGTGGTGGTCGGGCGGTGCTCGGCGGGCCGGACGCGGTACGGCCGCCGTACGCGCACCCGACCGTGCTGGTCGAGGTGCCGGAGGAGGCCGCCGCCGTACGCGAGGAGACCTTCGGCCCCACCCTGACCATCAACCGGGTCCGCACCGTCGACGAGGCGCTCGCCCGGGCCAATGCCCTGCCGTACGGGCTGGGTGGTTCGGTCTTCGGCAAGCGGCGCGCGGTCGCGATCGCCCGGCGGTTGCGCTCCGGCATGGCCTCGGTCAACTCGACGCTCACCTTCGCCGGCATGTCCACCCTGCCGTTCGGCGGGGTCGGCGAGTCCGGCTTCGGCCGCATCCACGGCGAGGACGGGCTGCGCGAGTTCGCCCGGGCCAAGGCCGTCACCCGGCGCCGGGGGCGCTCGCTGCTGCCGTCGACCACCTTCGAGCGCACCGAGGCCGACATGAGCCGGCTGGTGAAGGCGGTCAAGCTGCTCTACGGCCGGTGACCGGCTAGAAGAGCGTCAGCTCGTCGCGCTCGATACCGCGCAGCCGGTCGTAGTCGACCACCACGCAGCGGATCCCCCGGTCGGTGGCGAGCACCCGGGCCTGCGGCTTGATCTCCTGCGCGGCGAAGACCCCGGCGACCGGGGCGAGCAGCGGATCCCGGTTGAGCAGTTCCAGGTAGCGGGTGAGCTGCTCCACCCCGTCGATCTCGCCACGGCGCTTCACCTCGACGGCCACCGTGCCCTGGTTGGCATCGCGGCAGAGCAGGTCGACCGGGCCGATCGCGGTCATGTACTCGCGACGGATCAGGGTGTACCCGTCGCCCAGCGCCTCGGGGTTGGCCGCCAGCAACTCCTGGAGGTGCGCCTCCACGCCGTCCTTGCGCAGCCCGGGGTCGACACCCAGCTCGTACGAGGTGTCCTGGAAGATCTCCTCCAGGGTGATCCGCAGCTCCTCGCCGGCCTTGTTCACCACCCGCCAGACGCCCGGGGCCTCCTCCAGCCGGCACGGCGGGCTCATCCAGTTCAACGGCTTGTACGCCCGGTCGTCGGCGTGGATGGAGACCGATCCGTCCGCCTTCACCATCAGCAGCCGGGTGGCCGGCGGCAGGTGGGCCGAGAGCCGTCCGACATAGTCCACCGAGCATTTCGCAATCACCAACCGCACCCGAGCAGGGTAGCGGAGTCACCGGATGTCGCCACCGAGCGGCGCTGGCGCGCCGGTGCGATGCTGTGATGGTGCTCGAAGTGCTCACCGGTACCGGCCTCGCCGCCTCGGCGGGGCTGAACGCCTACATTCCGTTGCTCATCACGGGTGCGCTGGCCCGCTACACCAGCGTCATAGACCTGCCTGGCGGCTGGCAGTGGCTCGGCAACGAGTGGGTGCTGGGCATCCTCGCGGTGCTGCTCGTGGTCGAGGTCGTGGCGGACAAGGTGCCCGTGGTCGACCACGTCAACGACATGGTGCAGACGGTCGTCCGGCCGACGGCCGGCGGGCTGGCGTTCGGGGCCGGTTCGGCGTCCGAGACGGTGACGGTGAGCGACCCGGACAGCTTCTTCGCCAGTGGCGGCCAGTGGTTGCCGGTGCTGGTCGGGGTGCTCATCGCGCTCGGCGTCCATCTGCTGAAGTCGACCGCGCGGCCGGTCATCAACGCCACCACGGCGGGCCTGGGCGCGCCGGTGGCGAGCACCGCCGAAGACGCCACGAGCGTGGTGATGTCGCTCGTCGCGATCATCCTGCCGGTGCTGGTGCTGGCATTCCTGGTCGCCCTCGTGCTCGTCCTGCCGTGGCTGCTGCGCCGCCGGGCCGACCGACGGCGGGAACGACAGGCCGCCCGCGAGGCGGGCTTCCGCGTCTGAGCCGGGCCGCCGGCTCGACCGAATCGCCACCCCAACCCGCCCTAAAGCCTAAAATTGGGGCAATCAACGGAGGAGGTTGGGTCATGACCGCAGCAATGGAGATGCCCCGGGTCCAGGAGTGCGTGGTCGCCGCCTGCGCGTACAACCACACTGGCGACTGCCACGCCTTCGCCATCACCATCGGCAGCATGGACCACGCCCACTGCCACACCTTCATCGAGATGCCCGCCGTCCGGGCCGGTCTCGACGGCCAGATCGCCCAGGTCGGGGCGTGCCAGCGCGCCGACTGCCGGCACAACGAGCAGCTGGAGTGCCAGGCACCGGCGATCCGGGTCGGCCCCGACGCCGACATGGCCGACTGCATGACCTACGACCACCGCTGAGACCCCGTCCGCGCGGATCCCGGCCACCCGCCGGGGTCCGCGCGTCACAGCTCGTTCGCCTGCCGGATGACGGTGACCAGCTCGTCGATGATGTCGGTGAGCGCGAAGTCCTTCGGGGTGAACACCCGCGCCACCCCGGCCGCGCGCAGCTCCTCGGCGTCCCGGGCGGGAATGATGCCGCCGACCACCACGGGCAGATCCGGTCGGCCGGCGGCCCGTAGCCCGTCGAGCACCGCCGGCACCGCCGCCAGGTGCGAGCCGGAGAGCACGGAGAGGCCGACCAGGTCCACGTCCTCCTCCACCGCGGCGGCCACGATCTGCCCAGCGGTGAGCCGGATGCCCTGGTAGACCACCTCGAAGCCGGCGTCGCGGGCGCGTACCGCGATCTGCTCGGCACCGTTGGAGTGCCCGTCCAGGCCGGGTTTGCCGACCAGCAGTCGCAGCCGCGCGCTGCCCAGGTCGCGGGCGGTGGTGGCGACCCGGGCGCGGACCTCGGCCAGGCCCTCGTCACTGCCGCCCGCAGAGCCGCCCGCCAGCCCGGTCGGTGCCCGGTACTCGCCGAAGACCTGTCGCAGGGCCGCCGCCCACTCGCCGGTGGTCACTCCGGCCCGGACGCACTCCAGGGTGGCGCTCATCAGGTTCGCCGTGGTCGCGGCGTCCGCCCGCAGCCGGGCCAGGGCCGCGTCCACGGCCACCTCGTCGCGATCGGCCCGCCAGGCGCGTACGGCCGCCGAGGCGGCGATCTCCACGGCGGGGTCCACCTGCTCGACCGCCTCGGCACCGGCGGCGGTCAGCGGCGAGGGTTCGGTCTCGGTGAACCGGTTGACGCCGACCACGACGTCGCTGCCGGTCTCGATCCGTCGCCGACGATCGGCCAGCGAGGCCACCAGGGCGCTCTTGAGGTATCCGGTCTCCACCGCGGCGACCACGCCGCCCATCTCCAGCACCGTCGCCAGCTCGGCCCGGGCGCCGGTGACGATCTCGTCGACCAGCGCGGTCATCACGTGCGAGCCGTCGAACAGGTCCGGGTAATCCAACAGGTCCGACTCGTAGGCGAGCACCTGCTGCATGCGCAGCGACCACTGCTGGTCCCACGGTCGGGGCAGGCCGAGCGCCTCGTTCCAGGCCGGCAGCTGCACCGCCCGCGCCCGCGCCCCACGCGAGAGGGTGACCCCGAGCATCTCCAGCACGATGCGCGGCACGTTGTTCTCCGGCTGCGCCTCGGTCAGGCCGAGGGAGTTGACCTGCACGCCGTACCGGAAGCGGCGCTGTCGCGGATCCGCCACGCCGTACCGGTCCCGGGTGATCTCGTCCCACAACGCGCCGAACGCGCGCATCTTGGCGATCTCCTCGACGAACCGCACCCCGGCGTTGACGAAGAACGACATCCGCTGCACCACGTCGCCCATCCGCCGCGCCGGCACCTGGCCGCCCTCGCCCACCGCGTCGAGCACCGCCACCGCCGTGGCCAGCGCGAACGCCACCTCCTGCACCGGCGTGGCCCCGGCCTCCTGGAGGTGGTACGAGCAGATGTTCACCGGGTTCCAGCGCGGCATCTCGCGCAGCGCGTACGCGATCACGTCGGCGGTCAGTCGCAGCGAGGCGGCCGGCGGGAAGATGTGCGTTCCTCGGGAGAGGTACTCCTTGATGATGTCGTTCTGGGTGGTGCCGGCGCAGCGGGCCAGTTCGGCGCCCTGTTCGGTGGCGACCGTGCCGTAGAGGCCGAGCAGCCACATCGCCGGCGCGTTGATGGTCATCGAGGTGTTCATGTCGGCCAGCGGGATGCCGTCGAAGAGCACCCGCATGTCGCCCAGGTGCGCCACCGGGACGCCGACCCGGCCGACCTCGCCGGTGGCGAGTTCGTGGTCGGGGTCGTACCCGGTCTGGGTGGGCAGGTCGAAGGCGACCGACAGGCCGGTCTGCCCCTTGGCCAGGTTGCGGCGGAAGAGCGCGTTCGTCGCGGTGGCCGAGGAGTGCCCAGCGTACGTCCGCATCACCCAGGGACGGTCACGTTCCGGCAGCCGGCCCATGAGTGCCTTCTCGTCCATGGGCCGGAGTCTAAGTTACCGTTCAGTAGAACGGGTTGTGCGAAACCACACAACCTCCACCACCCCCGGTGCGGACGCCGGGTCACGGCGGGCCGCACACTTGACCGCATGAGTGACGACGTCGCGATCCGCGTCCGAGGGCTGCGCAAGGCGTACGGCGAAAGCCTCGCGGTCGCCGGGCTCGACCTGGACGTCCACCGGGGCGAGGTGTTCGCGCTGCTCGGGCCGAACGGCGCCGGCAAGACCACCACCGTGGAGATCCTGGAGGGCTACCGCCAGCGCGACGCCGGCGAGGTACGCGTCCTCGACGTCGACCCGGCCAGCCCGACGCGCGACTGGCGGGGGCGGGTCGGCATCGTGTTCCAGGGCACCGGCGAGTTCGACGAACTCTCCGTCGCCGAGGTGGTGCACCACTTCGCCGGCTTCTACGCCGACGCGGACGACCCCGACAAGGTGATCGAACGGGTCGGGCTGGCCGCCAAGGCCCGCGCCCGTACGCACACCCTCTCCGGCGGTCAGAAGCGCCGGCTGGACGTGGCGCTGGGCATCATCGGCCGCCCGGAACTGCTGTTCCTGGACGAGCCGACCACCGGCTTCGACCCGGAGGCCCGGCGGGAGTTCTGGGAGCTGATCCGTGATCTCGCCGCCGCCGGCACCACCATCGTGCTCACCACGCACTACCTGGACGAGGCCGAGGCGCTCGCCGACCGGGTGGGCGTGATCGCCGGCGGCCGGCTGGTCGAGGTGGCCGCACCGAACCAGCTCGGCAACCGGCAGGAGGCGCTGGCCACGGTCTCCTGGCGTACCCCGGACGGCACGCCGGACAGCGCGCAGAGTGCGACGCCGACGGCGCTGGTGGCGGACCTCGCCGCGCGGTTCGGCGGCGAGGTGCCCGGCCTGACCGTCACCCGGCCCACCCTCGAAGACATCTACCTGACGATGATCGGACAGCGATGACCACCACGACGAGACCGGCCGAGCCGGTCACCGCGGCAGCTCCGGCCCGCCGTAGCGGCCCGACCGGCCTCGCGCTGCGTCAGGGGCGGCTGGAGATCCGGCAGTTCCTGCGCAGCCGCGAGTCCGTCGTGTTCACGCTGGGCTTTCCGCTCATCATGGTGCTGATCTTCGCGTCGATCTTCGACGAGGAGATCGCGCCCGGGGTGAGCTACACGCAGTACTTCATCACCGGCATGATCGCGACCGGTCTGATGACGGTCAGTTTCCAGAACCTCGGCATCTGGATCCCGATCGAGCGGGACCGGGGCGTACTCAAGCGCTACCGGGGTACGCCGATGCCGAAGTGGGTCTGGTTCGCCGGCAAGGTGATCATGGTGCTGGTGACCGGTTTCGTGATGACCGCGCTGCTGCTCGCGGTCTCGGTGACGCTGTTCGACCTGGACCTGCCGACCACCACCACGGCCTGGTTGACCTTCGGCTGGGTCAGCGCCCTGGGGGTGACCGCCTGCACGCTCTGCGGCATCGCCATCTCGTCGCTGGCCCGGACCGCCCGCAGCGGCTCGGCCGTGGTCACCCCGGTCGCGCTGGTGCTCCAGTTCATCTCCGGGGTCTTCTTCGTCTTCACCAACCTGCCGACCTGGATGCAGCAGGTGGCGGCGCTGTTTCCACTCAAGTGGATGTGCCAGGGCCTCCGGTCGGTCTTCCTGCCGGAGAGCTTCGGCGCGGACGAGCCCGGTGGCTCGTTCGAGCTGACCCGCGTCGCGCTGGTGCTGGGCGTCTGGTGCGTGATCGGTCTGGTGCTCTGCCTGACCACCTTCCGCTGGACCACCCGCCGCGACGGCTGAGCCACGGGGAGGGCCCGACGGGCCCTCCCCCACGCCGCGTCAGTACGAGTAGAAGCCCTGGCCGGTCTTGCGGCCCAGATCGCCCGCGGTGGCCATCCGCTGCAACAGCTCCGGCGGGAAGAACTTCTCGTCGGCCGTGTCGGTGTAGATGTTGCGGGTCGCGTTCAACAGCACGTCGACCCCGGTCAGGTCGACGGTGGCCAGCGGGCCCATCGCGTGCCCGAAGCCGAGCCGGCAGGCGGTGTCCAGGTCCTCGGCGGAGATCACGCCCGCCTCGACCAGCTGCACCGCCTCCATGGCCAGCGCGCAGATCAACCGGGTGGTGACGAAGCCGGCGATGTCGCGGTTCACCACCACGACGGTCTTGCCGATCTCCTCGGCGAAGGTCTTCGCCCGCTCCAGGGTGGCGTCGCCGGTCTTGTAGCCGCGCACCAGCTCGCAGAGCTTCATCATCGGCACCGGCGAGAAGAAGTGGGTGCCGACGACCGCCTCCGGACGCTCGGTGGCCGTCGCGATCTGGGTCACCGGGATCGCCGAGGTGTTTGTGGCCAGCACCGCGTCCGCCTTGCAGATCTTGTCCAGCGCGCGGAACACCTCGTGCTTGATCTCCAGCTTCTCGAAGACCGCCTCGACGACGATGTCCGCGTCGCCGGCCGCCTCCAGCTCTGTGGTGGGGGTGATCCGCCCGAGCGTCGCCTCGACCTCGTCCTCGGTGAGCTTGCCCTTCTCCGCGAACTTCGCCAGCGACCGTCGGATGCCGTCCAGACCACGCTTCGTGGCCGTCTCGTCCAGATCCCGCAGCACCACCTGCCAGCCCGCCTGCGCCGCCACCTGGGCGATGCCCGAACCCATCAGACCGGCACCGACGACCGCGAGTCGACCCGCCATGCTGCTTCTCCCTCGCTGCGAATGAGTGTCTGTCTGCACCCTAGTCGGCGGGGCTGAACGATGGCTAAGGCGACTCAGATGGTCAGTTCGGGTTCCTCGGGTGCGGTCGCCCGCTCCACCTCGATGCCGAGCGCCCGCAGGTCGGCCACGAAGTCGGGATAGCCCCGGTCGACGTGGTGCACGTGCGACACCTCGGTCACCCCGTCGGCGCAGAGCCCGGCGATGATGAGCCCGGCCCCGGCCCGGATGTCGGTCGCGCGTACCGGCGCGCCGGAGAGTCGTTCCCGGCCGCGTACCACCGCGTGATGCCCGTCGGTCTTGATGTCCGCGCCCAGCCGCATCATCTCGTTGGCGAACATGAACCGGCCGTCGAAGATGTTCTCGGTGATCAGCGAGGCGCCCTCGCTGAGCGCGGCGAGCCCGATCGCCATCGGCAACAGGTCGGTGGCGAAGCCCGGATAGGGCAGCGTCACCACGTCCACCGCGCGGGGTCGGTCGTCCATGCGTACCCGGAAGGAGTCCGCCCGGGTCTCCACCGTGCCGCCGGCCGCCACCACCTTGTCGAGCGCGACCTCCAGGAACGCGGGGTCGAGACCGGTCACGGTGACGTCGCCACGGGTCATCGCCGCGCCGAACGCCCAGGTCCCCGCGACGATCCGGTCCCCCACCGTGGCGTGCCGAACCGGGCTCAGCCGGGGTACGCCGACGATGGTGATGGTCGACGTGCCCTCGCCGTCGATCAACGCACCCATCCGCTGGAGCATCGTGCAGATGTCCACGATCTCGGGCTCCCGGGCCGCATTCTCGATCACGGTGGTGCCCTCGGCCAGCACCGCCGCCATGACGAGGTTCTCGGTCGCCCCGACGCTGGGAAAGTCCAGCACGATCTCCGCGC
Source organism: Micromonospora sp. C95 (assembly GCF_018070465.1). GTDB lineage: Bacteria > Actinomycetota > Actinomycetes > Mycobacteriales > Micromonosporaceae > Micromonospora. The sequence goes on along the minus strand of NZ_JAGPXT010000024.1, from coordinate 2,969 downwards.
CCCGCAGCCGGTCGGGGGCCGAGGCGATCACGAAGCCGTGCTCGCCGGAGATGTCGGCACCCATTCGGGTCAGCCCGGAGATGTGCATGTCCAGACCCCGGGAGCCGATCGCGTCGCCGCCCGGGTGGGCCACCCGCACGTACCCGCGTCGGGCCAGCAACGGCCCCAGCACGCAGATCGACGCCCGCAGCCGGCGAACCAGGTCGTAGTCGGCCTCCACACCGGGCTGCTCCGGCACGTCGATGGTGACCGAACGGGACCGGGCCACCCCGCCGACCGCCACCATCGGGTCCACCGGATCGTCGGCGTCGAACCGTACGCCGCAGCCGAGGCGGCGCAGCACCTCACCCATGATGGCGATGTCGGTGATCCGGGGCACGTTTGTGATCATCGTACGACCGGGAGCGAGCAGCGCGGCGGCCATCAGCTTCAGCGCCGAGTTCTTCGCACCGACCACATGCACGGTGCCGGCGAGCCGGGCGCCACCGCGTACCCGGATGACGTCGACATCGGCGAGCGCCGCGTCACCCGCGTCACCCGGGCCGACGCCCGCCGGCCAACCCGTGCCGGCGTCCGGCCGGGCCGGGATCGTCAGGTCCGGTATCCGTAGGCTGTGCGTCATGGCCGTCCACCTCACGCGCATCTACACCAAGGCCGGCGACGCCGGCATGACCAGGCTGAGCAACAACGAGCAGGTGCCGAAGAACGATCCGCGGATCGCCGCGTACGCCGACGTCGACGAGTGCAACGCCGCGCTCGGCGTGGCACTCGCCCTGGGCCAGCTACCCGACGGGCTCCGCTCGGTGCTGGGGTCGATCCAGAACGACCTGTTCGACGTGGGCGCCGACCTGTCCACCCCGGTCGAACCCGACCCGAAGTACCCGCCGCTTCGGGTCACCGAGGAGTACGTCGAGCGCCTTGAGGGCTGGTGCGACGAGTACAACGCGCGCCTGAGCAAGCTCGACTCCTTCATCCTCCCCGGCGGCACCGCAGGCGCGGCGCTGCTGCACGCGGCGCGGACGATCGCCCGGCGCGCCGAGCGGTCGGCGTGGACGCTCATCACCCACGACCCTGACCGGACCAGCCACCTCCCGGCAAAGTATCTCAACCGGCTGTCGGATCTGCTCTTTATCCTGTCAAGAACGGCAAATCCGGACGGAGACGTGCTATGGGTGCCGGGCGGAGGCCGGTGACGCTCGGTGCACTGCACCACGTGGAGGTCTGGATACCCGACCTGACCGCCGCGATGCGTAGCTGGGGCTGGCTGCTCGGCGAGTTGGGCTGGACGTCGTTCCAGCAGTGGCCGGTCGGCCACTCCTGGCGACTCGGCCCGACATATCTGGTGCTGGAGGCGTCACCGGCGCTCACCGGCCGACGTCACGACCGGCGCGCCCCGGGCCTCAACCACCTGGCCTTCCACGCCGGCTCGGCCGCCGCCGTGGACCGGCTGGTCGAGCAGGCACCGGCGTACGGGTGGGAACTGCTCTTCGCCGACCGGCACCCGTACGCCGGCGGGCCCGACACGTACGCCGGGTATCTGGCGGACGGGCAGGGGTACGAGGTGGAGTTGGTGGCGTCGGGCTGAGCTGTCCTGTGCGTGGTTGCGGTTTGGGCTGGGGGCTGTCGTGTCTGGCTTCTCGGGTGGTTGCGGTGGGGCTGGGGGCGACCGTGCCCGGCTCCGGGCGGTCAGGCTTGATCCCTGCGCCGGGCACGGTCGCCCCCAGCCTGACCTGGTCGGTCTCCGTGCGGGTGTGGGCCAGCCCGGGTGGGTTTGACTGTCTGCTGTCTGCTGTCTGGTTGATCTGGCTGTGGTCAGTTCGCGTGGTGGTGTGCAGATGCCGCTGGCCGGCACCCGGGTGTCGGGTGCCGGCCAGCGGTTCTTGCTCCCCCTGTGGAGGAATGTCTTCGGTTGTCGGCTGGTGTCAGCTGGTCCAGTGTTCGGTGACGAGGTCGGCGGCCTGCTGTTCCCACTGGGCGTAGTGGTCGGGGTAGGCCGACACCTGCACGGTCTGGGCGGCCTCAGTGAGGGGCATGTCCTGCCAGCCGTCGACCTGCTTGAGGGCCTTGAGGAAGGCCAGGGTCGAGTACTCCGGGTCGGTGATCTGCTCCACCGTGCCCCAGCCGCTCGACGGGCGCTGCTGGAACAGGCCCTGCGAGTCGTGGTCGTTGCGGTCACCGAGGTGGCCCAGGTTCTCCAGCTTCGACTCCTGCAACGCGGTCGCGATCGACACCACCGCGGCACGCTCGTCCATGCCGGCCTTCTTCGTCGCCGCGATGATCGCCTTCACATTCGCGGTCTGCTCGTCGTTCAGCTCGATCGTCGACTGGTTGCTGGGGGTGCCGTGCGGCAGCACCTTGCTCATGTCCGGCTTGTCAGCCCGCACCACGTCAGCCTGCACCGCCGCGACGGGGGTGGTCTTGACCGGGGTGGCCTCGGCGTGGGCGGCCACCGGACCGGCGAACAGGCCACCGGTGAAGGCCAGACCCGCGATACCCAGCACGCTCTTACGCAGCATCGTGTTCATGACAAAGCTCCATTCGGGGGTCGACGCACACACACCCGGGGGAAGGGCACACGCGCGCAAGCACCAAAGGCGCTCAAGCTTTCAAAGGGGGAAGGAGGCTCTCGATCACCCGGGTCGCGGGGCCCGCAGGGGCCGCTTCACGTCGCCGGGACCATGTGTAACGACCACCGGCCCGCCATCATTCCCGGGCCACACCCACCACCGTTCGGCAGGCGATCTTCCTCGGTCGCTCACCCGTCTACAACCACCCCGACCCGCCACCCATTCCGCCCGAGCCCCCGACCACTCCGCGATCTTGGTCCGAAACCGCCCACCGAGGCGGATTCAAGCGGCGGTTGCAACACCGAGTAGTTGGGCCATTTTCTCACTGGGAGTGGCCCAACCTAGGGTTTGACGGGGACGGGTGTTCAGTTCGTCGGCGACGGCGTCGAGGTCGGCCTGGCT
>NZ_JAGPXT010000023.1 GCF_018070465.1 Micromonospora sp. C95 | reverse complement strand
CCGTATCGACTCGCCCGCCGCACGACCGAGCCCGATTTCTTCACGCTCAGCTGCAGACAACCGTGGCGCCATAAACCACCTCCACCAGCACAACGAGGCGGCGTTGCAACCATCAGTTGACTTCGAGTGGAAAACGGGAAATGTCCAAGATCTTGACGTGCTGCGGGCGGAGCGATCAGGGTCGGTGGCGGATCACCAGACGGTTACGTCGAAGGTGATGCTTTCGCTCGGCGCGTACCGCCGCAGGGTGATCCACGCCCACCGCTTCTCGCTCGTGTGGACGCAGAACGACTGGCCGGCACGCAGCTGCTCGCCGCCGATGTTCCGTTGCCGGGTGACCGCGTTCTCGCACTTGGCGTGCTCCGGCTCGCCGTCGACGACGACCACGTCGGCCGTGGTCCGCAGAACGCCGTAGCTCAACATCACATCCCGACCCCGGGAAAGGTTGGTGCGTTCGACGTTCCAGTTCTCCGCCACCGAGTCCAAGTCGAGGGCGTACGACGACGAGAGTTCGACACCCTTCGCGGTGCGGGTGGGTTCCAGTTCTCCGCCTGTCGACGCTGGCTCGTCCTCGCCGCTGGCGCTGGTGCTGGGCGACGGTGTCGGCGTCGATGTTGGTGTCGGCGTCGATGCTGGCGTCGGCGTCCGGCTCGGTTGAGACGGGAGGCTGGAAGTGGCCGCCGCGATGTCCGGTTCGCCACCAGTGCTCGCGGCGGAGTCGCCAGCGGTCGACTGGGTCGACGGGCGACCGACGATGCGATCCGTCGCCGCGCCGGTGATCGCCGCGATGGCAACCAGCAACATGACGACCACCGTGGCCGGGACCGCCCGCTGCTGCCGCCACAGCCAGGCCAGCGCCCAGGCCGCCGCAGCCAGGCCCACCACCCCGACCGCCACCACCGCCCAAGCCCCGGCACTGGTCAACCACTGCATGACGCCGGCTGTCGCGCCCACCACGCCGGCGATTGTCGAGACGAGCACGACCCGACGGTCAGGCTGTTGGGTCGGCTGGCTCACCTGGCCCCGCCCTCGCCCCGCGCGCTGTGTAGGTAGTCCGAATCCATATCACCATTTCATGGCGTGGCTTGTCGCGGGGGCGACGGATTGTATGCATCCCGACACGGGAACCGACCAGTTGGCGCCTCCGCCTGGACAACTGCTGGCCGGCAGCAGTCCTATTGGCCGGACACTGGTGGCCGCGCTACCCCCTGTCGCCGTGAAGCCTTCGCCTTCACGGCCGGCGGCCATGAGCGTCGTCAAGTGCACTTCAGGTCGACCCGCGTGGCCATCTCGAACCAGCACGTGGCACCGTATCCGGCGGGGGTGGTGGGTGAGCAGGGCGGTCGAGGAGACGAACCGGGCGATGCTGCGCGCCCGCGACGCGATGGACCGGGCGTACGCTCAACCGCTCGACATCCCGACCCTGGCGCGGATCGCGCACGTCTCCGCGGCGCACTTCATCCGCACCTTCCGGGCCACCTTCGGTGAGACCCCGCACCGCTATCTGCAGCGGCGTCGGGTGGAGCGGGCCATGTACCTGCTGCTGCACACCGGTCAGGACGTCACGGAGGTCTGCGCGGCGGTCGGTTTCGGCAGTCTCGGCACGTTCAGCCGTACCTTCCGGCAGATTGTCGGTGAGTCGCCCACCGACTACCGCAAGCGGCGGACGGCCCCCACCGCGCCGGTGCCGAGCTGCTTCACGAAGGCGTGGACCAGACCGAGCAGTTTTGGATAAGCAGCAGGTCACGGCGTTGCACTAGCGTTCTGGGCATGACGATGAACGCGATCAGCCGCTCCCAGATCTACGTCCTCGACCAGGACGAGGCGCTCGACTTCTACATCGGCAAGCTCGGCCTGGAGCTGAACACGGATCAGGATCTCGGCTTCATGCGTTGGCTCACGGTGAACGTTCCCGGCGACCGGCAGCGCGAGATCCTGCTGGAGAAGCCGGGCCCGCCGAACCTCGACCCGGCCACCGCCGAGCAGGTCCGCGAACTGCTGTCCAAGGGCGCCGCGGGTGGCTTCCTTTTCATGACCACCGACGACGCCCACAAGACGTACGAGGAACTGGTCGCCAAGGGGGTCGACATCACCGACGAGCCGATGGAACGGCCGTACGGCATCGACTTCGGCATCCGCGACCCGTTCGGCAACCAGATCCGCATCGGGCAGATGTTCGACCGGGGGACCGACCACTGAGTTCTACTTGTGGGTTCACCTGGCCCCTGGCGTTGTCACCGGCGCCAGGGCCAGGCGACACCTCAGCGACGCAGGTCGAGCCAGACCAGCCGGTGGTCGGAGGTGGGGAAGCCGCCCGGCAGGGCCGGGTCGTAGTCGCCGACCAGCCGGAACAGCGGGTCACCCGGCACCGGCCAGAAGACTCCGGTGGCACGGACCGGCAGCCCCCGGCTCGGCAGCAGATAGTCGACCCGCAGGTTGCCGGGGCTGGTGTCGACGAAGTCGGCGGTGTCGAAACGCGGTGCGCTCCGGTGATCGAGGTTTGCCCCGCCCTGCCGCCACGCCGCCGCCGCGCCGCCCGCGCTGGCCGGCACGACCCGGTCGTTGACCCGGGGGTGGTCGAGCAGCTGCTGCGCCGCGCCGGGCAGGCTGTCGCCGTCGTACGGATCGGAGTTGAGGTCCCCGGCGATCACGAAGGCCGCACCCGGCCGCAGCCCACCGCGCCAACCGGCGTCGTCGTAGATGTAGCCACCCCGCCCCGGCGAGACGTAGTCGGCCCAGAAGCGGATCTCGTCGTGGTTGCGGCGGCCGTTGCGGTCCTCCGGCCCGTCGAAGACCGGCGGCGTGGGGTGGCTGGCCAGCAGGTGCACGGTACGACCGGGCAGCCGGATCGGCAGGTCCCAGTGGCTCTTGGAGGACAGCCGCACGTCCGCCAGTTCCTGCCGGGAGTACCAGTCGGCGGGTGCGGGGGTGGCCGGGTCGTCGGGCAGCAGCGCGCCGGGCATGTCCCGCCAGCGGAACGTCTGGAACGTGCGCACCCGGGCCAGGTCGATCGGGTAGGACGAGTAGACCGCCATGCCGTACTGGCCGGGGAAGAGACCGAAACCGTAGGCGTCGTCGGGCCCACCGACGGTCCCGTCGTTGTTGAGATCGTGTCCGGAGGGCAACCCGGTGTTCGACGGGGCCGTGTAGCGGTACGGGTAGCTGATCGCCCGGGTGCCGTTGCGCGGTACGGACAGGTAGTTGTCCTGGAACAGCGCCAACGCCCGCCCGGCCGGGTCGTAGTCGAACTCGTTGATCAGCAGCACGTCGGGGCGGACCCGCTGGATCACCTCGGCGACGTTGCCGGCCTGCGCGTCGTCCCGCCCGGACAGGTCGGCGACCAGCCCGCCGGCGGCACCCCGGTTCAGTGAGGCGTTGAAGGTCGCCACCCGCGGCGTGCCCGGTTGCCCCCTACCCGCACTCGCCGGTGACGCCACCATGACCGCTACTGTCGCGGCGAGCAGCGCCGCCGTGAACCCAGCGCAGACCGTCCGCCTCGCACCCATCCGACACCCTCCCGATCCACGATCAACGATCGCCACGCTACCGGGAGCGGGCATGACGTCAGGGTGAATCCTGATCGACGATCGGCTGCGCCCGCAATGCGGTGACGAGGTCACCGACCGAGGTCGACGGGCTTCCTTGCGGCGGTGGGTCCAGTCGTGTCGCACGCTGGCAAGCGTCCGGAGACGCCGTCGCGGAAGCGGGTGAAGTCCAACGCCGTCTTGTTCCAGTTCGGGATGTGCCGGCGGATCAGAGCCGCGGCCTTCGTCGTCAGAGTGGCCCCAGGACGTCGTGCGGGTCCCCGTTCAGGGCGAGCGTGTCGAGTACCGCCAGTAGCTGGCGTTCCTCGTAACGGAAGTGGCTCTCCATGATGGCGGCGATCCCCTCGACGTGGCGGTCGAGTTCGGCTGGGGAGGCGGCCCGATCCACGGCGGCCTGCAGACCTGCGAGCAGATGCGCGATCATCGAGTGGTCCTGTTTCAGTTGGCGCAGGGTGTCGCGCAGCTCCGGATGGGCGGCGGCGATCGCGGGGAACAGTTCGCGATCCTCACCCTCGTGGTGCCCGGTCAGCGCGGCACAGAAGCCGTGGCAGAACAGCAGCAGGTCACGGGTGGCTGGGCCGGCCGCGTCGCCGTGATCCAGTGCGCTGCGGGTCAGGCGTAAGGCTTCGCGCAGCCGATCGTGCACGCTGCGCAGCTCGTGGCTCCAGGCGACGAGCCTGGTCTTCTCGCCCTCAGCCACAGGAGGGCGAAGGTAACGACAATGTCATCGTCGTGGTCCTTCGTATCCGACGCCTCCATGCCTGACACGGTCTGCCACCGGCACGCGACGTTGACCTCAGGCTACCTAACGGAGTCGGCGACCGTTGCCCCGCGGATGCACCGTCGTGGGCACTGTCGAGCTGATCCATCCGTGCTGTCAAGCGAGGTCCATCACCCGCAGCCACCGCGATCCACTTGCGCCATCAGCTCGACAGCACCACACCTACCCCTGATTCCCTGCCCCGCCCGAGGCGGGGCCGTCCGACCCGACCGTGCTCTCAGCGAGCACTCTCAACGTGTCACTCCGGGACGCGGCGGTAGGCGCCGTCGCTGGCCGAGGTGGCCATCGAGGCGTACGCGCGCAGCGCCGCCGACACCGGGCGCTGCCGGTCGACCGGAGTGTACGGGCGGTCCCGCTTCTCCTGGGCGACCCGGCGGGCGTCGAGCACGTCGGCCGGCACGTTCAGCTCGATGGAGCGGGCCGGGATGTCGATGACGATCTCGTCGCCCGGCTCGACCAGCGCGATCAGCCCACCGGAGGCGGCCTCGGGGGAGGCGTGCCCGATCGAGAGCCCGGAGGTGCCGCCGGAGAACCGGCCGTCGGTGAGCAGCGCGCAGGCCCGGCCCAGGCCCCGGCCCTTGAGGAACGAGGTGGGGTAGAGCATCTCCTGCATGCCGGGGCCGCCCTTCGGCCCCTCGTAGCGGATCACCACCACGTCCCCGGCGACGATCTCCTTGGCCAGGATGGCGGTCACCGCGTCGTCCTGCGACTCGTAGACCTTCGCCGGGCCACGGAAGGTCAGGCACTCCTCGGGTACCCCGGCGGTCTTCACCACACAGCCCTCCGGCGCGAGGTTGCCGGACAGGATGGCCAGCCCGCCGTCGGCGGTGTACGCGTGCTCGCGGTCCCGGATGCAGCCGCCGGCCGCGTCGGTGTCCAGCGACGACCAGCGGTTGGTGGTGGAGAACGGCTCGGTGGTACGCACCCCGCCCGGCGCGGCGTGGAACAGCTCGACCGCCTCGGGGCGGGCGGACCCGCCACGCACGTCCCAGTCGGCGAGCCAGCCGGCCAGAGTGGGGGAGTGCACCGCGTGCACGTCCCGGCGCAGCAGGCCGGCGCGGTCGAGTTCGCCGAGGATGGCCGGGATGCCGCCGGCGCGGTGCACGTCCTCCATGTGGTACTGCGGCGAGTTCGGGGCGACCTTCGCCAGGCACGGCACCCGGCGGGAGATGGCGTCGATGTCGGCCACGGAGAAGTCCAGCTCGGCCTCGCGGGCGGCGGCCAGCAGGTGCAGGATCGTGTTCGTCGACCCGCCCATCGCCACGTCCAGGGCGACGGCGTTCTCGAACGCGGCCCGGGAGGCCACCGCGCGGGGCAGCACCGAGGCGTCGTCGCCGTCGTACCACCGCTTGGCGATCTCCACGGCGGTGCGGCCGGCCTCGACGAACAGTGACCGACGCGCGGCGTGGGTGGCAAGCGTGGAGCCGTTGCCCGGCAGCGCCAGGCCGATCGCCTCGGTGAGGCAGTTCATCGAGTTGGCGGTGAACATGCCGGAGCAGGAGCCGCAGGTGGGGCAGGCGGACCGCTCGATCTCGCCGAGCTGCTCGTCGGTGACGGCCTCGTTCGAGGAGGCGATCATCGCGTCGATCAGATCGATCTTGCTGTGCACGATCCCCTCGATCGCCACCGTCTTGCCGGCCTCCATCGGCCCGCCGGAGACGAACACGGTGGGGATGTTCAGTCGCAGCGCGGCCAGCAGCATGCCTGGGGTGATCTTGTCGCAGTTGGAGATGCAGACCAGGGCGTCCGCGCAGTGCGCGTTGACCATGTACTCCACCGCGTCTGCGATCAACTCCCGGCTGGGCAGGGAGTAGAGCATGCCGCCGTGGCCCATGGCGATGCCGTCGTCGACCGCGATGGTGTTGAACTCCCGGCCCACCCCGCCGGCCTCGGCCACCGCGTCGGCGACCAGGCCACCCATGTCCTTGAGGTGTACGTGGCCCGGCACGAACTGGGTGAAACTGTTCGCGATGGCGACGATCGGCTTGCCGAAATCGTCGTCGGTCATCCCGGTGGCCCGCCAGAGGGCCCGGGCGCCGGCCATCGTCCGACCGTGCGTGGAGGTCTTCGACCGCAGCTCAGGCATGCGTACCAGTCTGACACCGGTGACCCGGCCCGGACACCGGTGTGGCGCCGTGTCCCAACAGATGCACACCCGATCCCCACAGCGGGCATCGATCCGGCAGAGTTGAGGCGTGCACACACCCCCGGCCATGATCGGCGCTGCGGTGCTGAGCGCGCTGATCGCCCTGACTGCCGGCGTGCTGCTCGCCGCCGCCGTCCGCCGCCGGGCCGCGCCGCATCGTCCGGCGTACGCGGTGCTGGCCGTCGGCGGCGTGTTCGCGGCGGTGACCGTGCTTGTCGGTGCGGCCGTCGCGGTGACCGCGAGCGAGCACTGGGCGCACGAGCAGCAGCATCGCAGCACCTGGGCCACCCTGGTGGCACTCGGCACGGCCACCGGCGGCCTGCTTTTCTGTTTCGGTCTGCTCCGGCTGCCCGGGGTGACCGGGTCGGTGCCCTCGGCGGCCCGGCTCGCGCTGGACGGCGTGATCGTGGGAGCCGCGCTGTGGTTCGTCGGCTGGGTGCTGTTCTCCGAGCCGACCCGGCTGCTCGGCGACGCGACGCCGACGGCCTGTCCGTCGATCCTGCTCGCCTCGGTAAGCGCGGCGTTGAGCGCCGGCCTGTCCGCGATCATGGTGCTCCGGGCGTCCGCGCCCCGACGTTGCCTGGCCGTGCTCGGCACCGGAATCACCGCCGTGTCGGTCGGTGGGTTGGGTGTCGCGGCCGGGCTCTGCCAGGCCGGGCCGGGACTGGCGCTGACCGGCGCGGTGATCCTGGCCGTCGGGCTGTTGATCGCGGCGGTGGCGGCCTACCGGATCGATCCGCCGGGTCACCTCGCCATCGACGTGATCCGCCGTGACGGCGAGTACGCCTTCGTGCCGATGGGCGCCATGGCCGCCTCGGCGATGTACCACCTCCTTCAGGACGGCCGGTTCGACGGGTTGGCCATCGCCGCCGGCAGCGTCGAGGGGTTCGCCCTGGTCGCCCGGCAGTACCTCACCCTGCACGACGTGCGGGCCTACGCCCGGCGGTTGGCCGACCGGGAGGCACACTTCCGGCAGCTCGCGCACACCGACGCGCTCACCGGCCTGGCCAACCGGCGCGGCCTGCTGCGAGCCCTGCACCGCTGTGCCGAGGAGCGGGTGCCGTGCGTGCTGCTCGGGCTGGACCTGGACGGTTTCAAGAACGTCAACGACATGCGGGGCCACGACGTCGGCGACGCCGTGCTGGCCGAGGTGGGCCGGCGGTTGCGGGGCAATCTGCGCCCCGGCGATCTGGCGGCCCGGCTCGGTGGTGACGAGTTCGCGGTGCTCATGCACGGTGGCCCGGCGGGGGCCGGGGTGGTCGCGGAGCGGCTGTTGCGGGTGCTCGGCGGCGCCTACGAGCAGCCCGAGGCACCCGTCTTCCTGTCGGTGAGCATCGGCCTGGCGGGTTGGGCCGACGAACCCGACGTCGAGCTGCTGCTGCGGCACGCGGATCTGGCGCTGCGCTACGCCAAGCAGCGGGGCAAGAACCGGATCGAGCGCTACGACGGCGCGTACGACCGGCTGCTGCGCCGACGCACCACGCTCGAGCACGAGCTGCGCGGTGCGATCGAGCGGGACGAGCTGCGGCTGGTGTTCCAGCCGGTGGCCTCCCTGCCGTCGGTACGCCCGGTCGGCGCGGAGGCGCTGCTGCGGTGGCGTCATCCGGAGCTGGGCAACGTCCGGCCGGACGAGTTCATCCCCCTCGCCGAGGAGAGCGGGATGATCGCCAAGCTCGGTGCCTGGGTGCTGCACCAGGCCTGCTATCAGCTGTCCCGCTGGCTGGCCGAGGGGCACGACGTCTGGGTGTCGGTGAACGTCTCCCCGCGTGAGCTGCACGCTCCCGAGTACGTGGTGCAGGTCGCCGAGGCGCTACGCGCCCATCACGTGCCGCCGCAACGGCTGGTGCTGGAGGTCACCGAGCACGCGGTCGCCACCGACCTCGACGAGTTGATCCGGCGGCTGACCGCGCTGCGGCTGACCGGTGTGCGGATCGCCCTGGACGACTTCGGCGCCGGTTACTCCTCGCTCAACCAGCTCCGCCGGCTGCCGATCGACATCCTCAAGATCGATCACGGACTGGTGGCGGAGCACGAGCCGGTCCAGCCGGAAGGGCGTGACGGCCCGGCCTTCGCCCCGATGGTCGACATCGTGATGCGGTTGGGCCACCAGTTCGGCCTGGAGGTGATCGCCGAGGGGGTGACCACGCCCACGGAGCTGGCCGCGGTGGTGGCCGCCGGTTGCCGGTTCGGTCAGGGTGCGTTGTTCGGCTGGGGCGTACCGGCCGAACACCTGGAGGCGATGCTGGACGCGGCGACGTCGCCGGGTGCCCGCCCGGCCCGTCCGGCGGCAGACAGCGCGGTTGCGCGACCCGTCGGACCGCCCCTTCAACGTCGGGGCGAGGGCGTCCCCGGCCAGGTCATGCCGGGTCGGATCGGCGCGCCGGGCGGCGGCGCGCCGAGGTCCGTGAACCAAAATGTGGGATCAGTTGACTCATCGCATGAGATGCGTCAGTCTTGAGCCCATGTCGTCGTACCGGTCGCTGCGAGTACTTACCTGAGCGCACTCTCCCTGACTGAGAGTGCGCTGGCCCCGTGCATCTGGCACGCGGGCCTTTTTAGTGCGTCGAACCAATCGAACGCCGGCCCCGCCCGCGTTCCACAGTGTGAGCAGCCCCACCCACTCCAGCCGAAGGCCAACCGCCATGACGAGACCCACGCCCGAGACGCTCGCCCACTCCGCCCGGCGCGCCCGCACCGCCGCCGAGGCGCCGGGTGACGCCGACCACACCCGCGCCGCCTCGCCGGCCGTCCCGGCGGCCCGTCCCGCCCCGGCCCAGGTGTCCGGTGCCGGCTCGCTGGTGCGCTCCCTGGAGGCACTCGGCGTAGACGTCGTCTTCGGCATCCCGGGCGGCGCGATCCTGCCGGCGTACGACCCGCTCTACGACTCGACCGTGCGACACATCCTGGTCCGGCACGAGCAGGGCGCTGGTCACGCCGCCACCGGGTACGCCCAGGCCACCGGCCGGGTCGGGGTGTGCATCGCCACCTCCGGTCCGGGCGCGACGAACCTGGTCACCCCGATCGCCGACGCGTACATGGACTCGGTGCCGCTGGTGGCGATCACCGGTCAGGTGGCCCGCCCGTCGATCGGCACGGACGCCTTCCAGGAGGCAGACATCCAGGGCATCACCCTGCCGATCACCAAGCACAACTTCCTGGTGCAGGAGGCCAGCGAGATTCCCCGGGTGCTGGCCGAGGCGTTCCACCTGGCCTCGACCGGGCGCCCCGGGCCGGTCCTGGTGGACATTCCCAAGGACGTCCTTCAGGCGTCGACCACGTTCGCCTGGCCGCCCACCCTGGACCTGCCCGGCTACCGGCCCACCCTGCACCCGCACGGTAAGCAGATCCGCGAGGCGGCACGGCTGATCAGCGCCGCCCGCCGGCCGGTGCTCTACGTCGGCGGCGGCGTGCTCAAGGCCGGCGCCACCGAGGGTCTGCGCAAGCTGGCCGAGCTGACCGGCATCCCGGTGATCACCACGCTGATGGCGCTCGGCGCGTTCCCCGACTCGCACCGGCAGCACCTGGGCATGCCGGGCATGCACGGCACCGTCGCCGCGGTCTACGGGCTGCAGAAGGCGGACCTGATCGTGGCGCTGGGCGCCCGGTTCGACGACCGGGTCACCGGGAAGCTGGACTCGTTCGCGCCGGACGCCACGGTGGTGCACGCCGACATCGATCCCGCGGAGATCGGCAAGAACCGGCACGCGGACGTGCCGATCGTCGGCGACGCCCGGCACGTCATCGACGAGCTGCTGGCGGCCGTCACCGCCGAGCGGGCGGCGGGCCGTACCACCGACCTCAGTGACTGGTGGACGCAGCTGGACGACCTGCGCGAGCGCTACCCGCTGGGCTACGAGGAGCCGTCCGACGGCACCCTCTCCCCGCAGTACGTGATCAAGCGGCTGGGCGAGATCGCCGGACCGGACACGATCTACGTCGCGGGCGTCGGCCAGCACCAGATGTGGGCCTCCCAGTTCATCTCGTACGAGAAGCCGCAGACCTGGCTCAACTCCGGCGGACTCGGCACCATGGGCTACGCGGTGCCGGCGGCGATGGGCGCCAAGGTGGGCCGACCGGACACGGTGGTCTGGGCCATCGACGGCGACGGTTGCTTCCAGATGACCAACCAGGAGCTGGCCACCTGCGCCCTGGAGGGCATCCCGGTCAAGATCGCGGTCATCAACAACGGCAACCTCGGCATGGTCCGGCAGTGGCAGACGCTGTTCTACAACGAGCGCTACTCCAACACCGAGCTGGGCACCCACAAGCACCGCATCCCGGACTTCGTCAAGCTGGCCGAGGCGCTCGGCTGCGTCGGGCTGCGCTGCGAGACCGCCGAGGAGGTGGACCGGACCATCGAGATGGCCATGTCCATCAACGACGCGCCGGTGGTGATCGACTTCGTGGTCGGCAAGGACGCCATGGTCTGGCCGATGGTCCCGGCCGGCACCAGCAACGACGAGATCATGTTCGCCCGGGGCGTTCGCCCGGCCTTCGACGAGGACGACATTTAATGACCATTCACACCCTCTCCGTGCTGGTGGAGAACAAGCCCGGCGTGCTGGCCCGGGTCTCCGGGCTGTTCTCCCGGCGCGGCTTCAACATCGACAGTCTCGCGGTCGGCGAGACGGAGAACCCGGACGTCTCGCGGATCACCATCGTGGTCAACGCGGAGTCCTCGCCGCTGGAGCAGGTCACCAAGCAGCTCAACAAGCTGGTGAACGTACTGAAGATCGTCGAGTTGGATCCGAGCACCTCGGTGGCCCGCGAACTGTTGCTGGTCAAGGTGCGTGCGGATCGCAACGCCCGGGGCCAGGTCCTGGAGACGGTCAACCTGTTCCGGGCCCGGGTGGTCGACGTGGCCGCCGACACCCTCACCGTCGAGGCGACCGGCACCCCGGACAAGCTCGACGCGCTGCTGCGCGACCTTGAGCCCTTCGGCATCAAGGAGATGGTCCAGTCGGGTCTGGTGGCGATCGGGCGCGGCTCGCGTGCGATCACCGCCGGCCCGGCCCTGCGGGCCGCCTGACCCCACCCCGGTTCCGGGTGACCGGGGCCGGCCACCAGCCACGACGGGCCGCTGCGGCCGCCGTACGAAAGGGAAGTCATGAGCGTTGAGGTGTACTACGACGACGACGCCGACCTGGGCCTGATCCAGTCGAAGAAGGTCGCCGTGATCGGTTACGGCAGCCAGGGGCACGCGCACGCGCTGTCGCTGCGCGACTCCGGTGTCGACGTGGTGATCGGTCTGCCGGAGGGCTCGAAGAGCCGGCCGAAGGCCGAGGAGCAGGGGCTGCGGGTGCTCACCCCGGCCGAGGCGGCGGCCGAGGCCGACGTGATCATGGTCCTCGCGCCGGACACCGCGCAGCGTCACATCTACGCCGAGTCGATCGCGCCGAACCTCAGCGCGGGCAAGGCGCTGTTCTTCGGCCACGGGTTCAACATCCGGTACGGGCTGATCAAGCCGCCGGCCGGGGTGGACGTGGCGATGGTCGCCCCGAAGGGCCCCGGTCACCTGGTCCGCCGGCAGTACGTCGACGGCAAGGGCGTGCCCTGCCTGGTCGCCGTGGAGCAGGACGGCAGCGGCAGCGCGTTCGCGCTGGCCCTGTCGTACGCCAAGGGCATCGGCGGCACCCGGGCCGGCGCGATCAAGACCACCTTCACCGAGGAGACCGAGACCGACCTCTTCGGCGAGCAGGCGGTGCTCTGCGGCGGCGCGGCGGCGCTGGTGCAGACCGGTTTCGAGGTGCTCACCGAGGCCGGCTACGCCCCCGAGGTGGCCTACTTCGAGTGCCTGCACGAGCTGAAGCTGATCGTGGACCTGATGTACGAGGGCGGTATCGCCCGGATGCGCTACAGCGTCTCCGACACCGCCGAGTACGGCGACCTCTCCCGCGGACCCCGGGTCATCGACGGCCGGGTCAAGGAGGAGATGCGCAAGATCCTCACCGAGATCCAGAACGGTGAGTTCGCCCGCGAGTGGGTGGCCGAGGACGAGGCCGGGCGACCCAACTACAACAAGTGGCGGACCGAGGGCGCGGCGCACCCGATCGAGGAGACCGGCGCGAAGCTGCGCGGCATGATGAGCTGGGTGGACCGGCCGATCACCGAGACCGCCTGAGCGCTTTCCCCAACGGCACCCGACCCCGGCGTTCTCCCCGACGCCGGGGCCGGGTGCCGTGCTGTCTCCGTGTGGTAAACGATCGTTAACACGCACGTCACGTCCGGTTTGTGAGGGCACTCACCCCACACTCCGGGGCGCGCCGGGCGACCCGCACCCTACGATCGCGGGTAGGTGCTCCAGGCGGCACCTGACGGCCATGGCCCGGGAGCGCGCCGGGCGCAGCGCAGCGCCCAGCCCCCGGCCGACCGCTCTGACGACATCTACGAGGACCAATGACTCCTGTCGTACTGATCGCCGAAGAACTCGCCCCCGCCGCCATCGAGGTGCTCGCCCACGACTTCGACGTCCGGCACGTGGACGGCACCGACCGCCCGGCCCTGCTCTCGGCGCTCTCCGAGGCCGACGCCGTCATCGTCCGCAGCGCCACCCAGATCGACGCCGAGGCGATCGCCGCCGCCCCCCGACTCAAGGTCGTGGCCCGGGCCGGTGTCGGTCTGGACAACGTCGAGGTGCCGGCCGCCACCGCGCGGGGCGTCATGGTCGTCAACGCACCCACCTCCAACATCGTCTCCGCCGCCGAGCAGGCCGTCGCGCTGCTGCTCGCGGTCGCCCGCAACACCGCAAGCGCCAGCGCAGCACTCAAGGCGGGGGAGTGGAAGCGGTCGAAGTACACCGGTGTGGAGCTTCAGGGCAAGACCGTCGGCGTGGTCGGTCTCGGCCGCATCGGCGTGCTCTTCGCCTCCCGCATCGCCGCCTTCGGCACCCGGCTCATCGCGTACGACCCGTACATCCAGCCGGCCCGCGCCGCGCAGCTCGGCGTACGCCTGGTCGGGCTGGAGGAGCTGCTGCGGGAGAGCGACTTCATCTCGATCCACCTGCCGAAGACCCCCGAGACGGTCGGCCTGATCGGGGAGAAGGAGCTGTCCATCGTCAAGCCGGGCGTACGCATCGTCAACGCCGCCCGGGGTGGGCTGATCGACGAGCAGGCCCTCGCCGACGCGCTCGCCGAGGGTCGGGTCGGCGGCGCCGGGGTGGACGTCTACGCGAAGGAGCCGTGCACCTCCTCGCCGCTGTTCGCCTTCGACAACGTGGTGGCAACTCCGCACCTGGGTGCCTCCACCGCGGAGGCGCAGGACAAGGCCGGCCTCGCGGTAGCCAAGAGCGTGAAGCTGGCCCTGCAGGGCGAGTTCGTGCCGGACGCGGTGAACGTGCAGGCCGGCGGCGTGGTCGCCGAGGACGTCCGGCCGTTGCTGCCGCTCGCCGAGAAGCTCGGCCGCGCCTTCACCGCGGTGGCCGGCGGGGTCGCCGCCAGCGTCACCGTCGAGGTACGCGGTCAGATCGTCGACCACGACGTGTCGGTGCTCAAGCTCGCCGCCACCAAGGGCCTGTTCAGCTCGGTGGTCGAGGAGCAGGTGACCTACGTCAACGCTCCGCACCTGGCCGCTCAGCGCGGTGTCGAGGTGTCGCTGACCACCCAGGCCGAGACCGTCGATCACCCGGTCCTGGTCACCGTACGCGGCGCCCTGCCCGACGGTCGTACGGTGAGTGTCTCCGGCACGGTCGCGCAGGCCGGCACCCGCGACGTCATCAAGCTGACCGAAGTGGACGGCTTCGACGTGGAGATCGGCGCCGAGGGCATCCTGCTCTTCCTCCGCTACGCCGACCGCCCGGGCGTGGTCGGCACCGTCGGCACCCTGCTCGGTCAGGCCGGCATCAACATCGCGGCGATGCAGGTGGCTCGCCGGGAGGCCGGCGGCGAGACGCTGATGACCCTCACCGTGGACCAGGCACTCGGTGCCGACCTGCTCACCTCGGCCGCGGACTCGATCGGCGCGACGTCGGCCAGCGCGGCCGACCTGCGCGACGAGTAGCTCGCCGTAGGCACGCCACGACGGGGCCCGGCCATTGGCCGGGCCCCTGGTCGTCCGATGCCGGGCAGGCGGCGGTCGGCCCATCGCGCCAGCCTGCGCGGTCGGGCCTGTCGCCCGGCATCGGCGGGTCGCCTCAGCCGGGCAGCCGGACCCCGGGTGGCGGGTAGACCGAACCGTCCTGGGCGTCGAACAGCATCAGCCGGTGCTCGCCGGCCAGCCGCTCGATGTCGAGCAGTACCTGGTCGGGGCAGGCCGGGTCCAGGTTCAGCTCGATGTGGTCGGCCGCCTTGTGCAGCGGTGCGACCGCCCAGGGAGTGTTCGGGCCGGCCGGCTGGTCGGGGTAGCTGGCGGTGATCGCCCGGTAGAAGCCCACACATCGTGGGTCCGGTTGACGCTGGTGGTGCCGGCCGTCGCGGCACTGCTGCACCGCCGCTCGTACGTCCTCGGGCGTCGCCCCGTCCGCCAGGGCCCACACGCTCAGATCGAAACTCACGGCGGACAGCGTGCCATCTGCGGTTCACCTTGTCGAAAACGGCCCTGCCGCAGACAAACCGCCGGGGGTACCAGGATTGCGCAGATGCTCCCCTGTGGAACCCTTGCCGCGAAACACGTCAATTCGATAACGTACCGGTGCGGTCACCTGCCGAGCACGTGGCGCCGGCCCGTCTTCGGGTGACGAGGTCGACGCCCGGCCGAGCGGCCCGCACCCCTCGATTGCGCGAGCCACGCGCACTCGTCGCCGACCGGCCTCCACGGTCGTTGCCGCGACCGTGGAGGCCGATCGCTGTCCCTGCCCCTGGTGCTGCCCGCGCGGGATCGTGCGGTTCAGCGCTGTGCGGCGAAGAGCACCCGGTAGTCCGACCCGGAGCGGAACCAGGCCAGTCCGGCCGGTCCGGCGGCGTACAGGGCGGTGGCATAGGCGTCGGCGACCGCGAGGTCGGGCCCGACCACGGTCGCGGCGACCAGGTGCCCGGCCGGCTCGCCGGTGTGCGGGTCCACCACGTGGCCCTGCCGTCCGGTCACCCCGGAGGTGCCGACCGCGCCGGCCGTCATCTCCAGCAGCAGCGGGGCCTGGCGCCGGTCGGTGGGGTGGTGCACCGCGATCCGCCACGGGCCACCGTGTCCGGCCTGGCCGCGTACCACCAGGTCGGCGCCGGTGAGCACGGCGTAGTCGTGGATGCCGGCGTCGCGTAACCGGGCCGCCGCCCGCTCGACCGCCCACCCGCCTAGCAGGCCACCCGGGTCGAAGCCGCCGGGCACCGCCCAGGCGTCGAACCAGCCGTCCGTGGCGGCGCGCATCGCGGCGCAGCGGTCCACCAGGTCGGTCAGCGGCGGGTACGACTCGGGGCTGATCTCACCCCGGCGCAACCGGGACACCAGGCTCTCCGGGCGGTTCGGGCCGTAGGTCAGGTCGATCGCCCGCAGTTCGGCCACCGCGTCGCGCAGCGCCGCGCCGGTGCCGCGCCGGCCCAACCAGTCGGGAGCGTTCAGCAGCAGGGTGTAGGCAGCCGTCGAGGTGCGAACGGTGTGCCGGACGGCGATCCGGTCCCCGGCCACCAGGTCGGTGCGGTCCGGCCGCTGCTCCCGGGCGCCCAGTCGCAGGTCGGGCCGGCGGAAGCGAAAGACCGCCGGGTCGACCCAGCGGGTTCGTGGTTGCTCGTCGGTCCACATCGCGTCCGCCCCCTTCTCGGCGTGTGCCGCCCCGTCGCGGCGCTCGCCCAGGCCCACCGCCCGTCACGCTCACGCTAGGCAGCGGAGATGACCGAGCCGTGAATGCCGCCTGGGAGACTGCTGTGCGTCACCAATTTCCCGAAAGGTGGAACACTCGTACCGGGGGGCGGGACGGCGGCGTACCGTCGAGCCATTCGAGCTAAGGAGCTGACGGACGTGGCACGGATCGCGCTGGTGGCCGGGGACGGGATCGGCCCCGAGGTGGTCGCGGAGGCTCGCAAGGTCGTCGACGCGGTGCTGCCCGGTGTCGAGGTGACCGAGTACGACCTCGGTGCGGCACGTTACCACCGCACCGGCGAGGTGCTGCCCGACTCGGTGCTCGACGAGTTGGCCCGGCACGACGCGATCCTGCTCGGCGCGGTCGGCGATCCGACCGTGCCGCCCGGCGTGCTGGAACGCGGTCTGCTGCTGAAGCTGCGCTTCGCCTTCGACCAGTACGTCAACCTGCGCCCGTCGCGGCTCTGGCCGGGAGTGACAAGCCCGCTCGCGGCGGTCAAGCCGGGCGAGGTCGACCTGGTCGTCGTCCGGGAGGGCACCGAGGGCCTGTACGCCGGTGCCGGCGGCTCGCTGCACCGGGGCACCCCGGCCGAGGTCGCCACCGAGGAGAGCCTGAACACCCGGCACGGTGTCGAGCGGGTGATCCGGGACGCCTTCGCCCGCGCCGCCCGGCGCGAGCGGCGCAAGGTGACGCTCGTGCACAAGACGAACGTGCTCACCCACGCCGGTTCGCTGTGGTCGCGCACCTTCGAGACGGTCGCCGCCGAACACCCCGACATCGCCACCGAGTACCAGCACGTCGACGCCGCGGCGATGTTCCTGGTCACCCAGCCGCAGCGGTACGACGTGGTGGTCACCGACAACCTCTTCGGCGACATCCTCACCGACATCGCGGCCGCGGTGACCGGTGGCATCGGGCTGGCCGCCAGCGGCTGCATCAACCCCGACGGGGCGTACCCGTCGATGTTCGAGCCGGTGCACGGCTCCGCCCCGGACATCGCCGGTCGTGGCGTCGCCGACCCGGTCGCCGCCGTACTGTCGGCGGCGCTGCTGCTCGACCAGCTCGGGCACGCTGACGCCGCCACCCGGATCACCGCCGCGGTCAGCGCGGAACTGGCCGCCCGCAGCCCCGAGGTAGCCGTACGAACCGCCGAGGTGGGCGACCGGATCGCGGCGCAGGCCGCCGGCTGAACCGCTCGCGTCCCACCGGCCACGGTCACCTCGCCGCTTCGGCGGAACTGGGGTGGCAACGGCGACTCGCCGGTGGCGGGCCACCTGTCCACCGGTGGACCTATCCGCTGAACGACCGTTCGGGGTAGGTTTCTGGCACAACCATGTTTCCGGCGTGCGGTCGGCGCATGCCGTCGTCCCCAGGGAGGTCAGCGCGATGAGCGGTGGTGACAAGATCGATTTCGAGATCCGTCCGAACCCCGCACCGGTATCCGCCACCGACCGGGCTGCGCTGCTGGCAAACCCCGGGTTCGGCCGGGTCTTCACCGACCACATGGTCACCATCCGGTACGCCGACGGCAAGGGCTGGTACGACGCCCGGGTCGAGGCCCGCGCACCGATCCCGATGGATCCCGCCAGCGCGGTGCTGCACTACGCGCAGGAGATCTTCGAGGGCATGAAGGCGTACCGCGCGGCCGACGGTGGAGTGACGATGTTCCGCCCGTACGCCAACGCGGCCCGGTTCAACACCTCCGCCGCCCGGATGGCCATGCCGGCGCTGCCGGAGCAGACCTTCGTGGACTCGCTGCACCGGCTGATCGAGATCGACCGGGAGTGGATTCCCGACGGTGCCGACGGCGGCAGCCTCTACCTGCGGCCGTTCATGTTCGCCAGCGAGGTCTTCCTCGGCGTCCGCCCGGCCAACGAGTACCTCTACTCGGTGATCGCCTCGCCCGTCGGGGCGTACTTCTCCGGCGGGGTCAAGCCGGTGACGGTCTGGGTCTCGCCCGACTACACCCGGGCGGCGCCGGGCGGTACCGGCGCGGCCAAGTGCGGCGGCAACTACGCCGCCTCGCTGGCCGCCCAGGCCGAAGCCCTCGAACACGGCTGCGACCAGGTGGTCTTCCTCGATGCCGTGGAGCGTCGGTTCGTCGACGAGCTGGGCGGCATGAACGTCTTCTTCGTCTACGACGACGGGTCGATCGCCACGCCGCCGCTCACCGGCACGATCCTGCCCGGCATCACCCGCGAGTCGGTGCTCACCCTGGCCTCGGCGGCCGGTCACCGGGTCGAGGAGCGGCCGGTGACCTTCGACGACTGGCGGGCGGACGCGGCCAGCGGTCGACTCCGCGAGGTCTTCGCCTGCGGTACCGCCGCGGTGATCACGCCGATCGGGCAGGTGCGCTTCCCGGACGGGGAGTTCACCGTGGCCGGCGGCGAGCCGGGCACCGTCACCATGGCGCTGCGCCAACAGCTGGTGGACCTCCAGCGGGGTAAGGCGGCGGACCCGCACAACTGGGTCCACCGCGTGTTCTGAGTCGTACGCCGGGGCCCCGTCGCCACGCCCGGTGTGGCGGCGACGGGGCCCCCTGCACCGCCCACCGCGTGCCGATGGCTCGCTCAGGTGAGCAGGTGGTCACGCAGGGCGGCGAGCTGGTCGTCGGTGACCCCGGCATGCCGCAGGTAGTCGTCGACCGAGCCGTGCCCCTGCCGGATCTCGGCCAGGAAGAGCAGCATCGTCTCGGCCGGTGAGGACAGGTACGGCACGGGCAGCTCGGGCACCTCGGGATGGGCGGTGGCCACCCAGGCGGCGAAGCGCTGCGACGCCTCGGTGCTCAGTGCGTAGTCCGCCGCGATCTCGGCGTCCTCGACGCCGAGCACCGCGAGAGTCAGGCCGCAGACGATGCCGGTGCGATCCTTGCCCGCGACGCAGTGCACCACAACCGGCGCGTTCGCGCTGTCGGCGATGAGGCCGATCGCCTCGGCGAGACCGGCGGTGCCGGTGCGGGCCAGATCGGCGTACCGGTCGGCGAGGTAGCGGGCCAGATCGGTGTCGGGCTGGTAGGGCTGCTCCTCCCAGTGCGCATGCTCCGGGTGGATGTGCCGGTAGGTGAGGCCGTCGAAGTCGGGGACCCGGCCGTATCGCTCGACCTCCTGCGGGCGGCGCAGGTCGACCACGGTCCGGACGCCGAGCGCGGCGAACGCCTCCCGGTCGGCCTCGTCCATCCCGTGCAGCGAGTCGGAGCGGTAGAGCCGTCCGGTGCGGACGGCACGCCCGTCCAGGCCGCGGTAGCCGCCCACGTCCCGGAAGTTGAACATCCTGGTGAAGGGGATTCTGCGAGTCTGCTCAATGGCGTCCATCCGGACACGGTAACGGCCGGTGGAACAGCGTCCCACCGGCCGTCACGTTGTCAGGTGCCCTACCGGAGCGGGCCACCGGGCGGCATGGCGCTGTACGTGTCGTTGTAGTAGCCGCCGAGCTTGTCCCGGTAGGCCGGGTCGGTGGCCGTGTCGTCGTACTCCGGGGCGGCCTTGATCTGGTCCTTGGTGCGGTCGACGAAGACCTTCTGCTCCTCGTGGTCGACGTGGTTCACGGTCCCGGCCGGAAGCATGACCTTCTTGCCGAAGATCCACGGCCCGGTGTCCACCACCAGGTAGCTGGCGTTGACCTCGGTGCTGTCACTGTCGATCTTGCCGATCGAGCCGTCGCTGGCCTCCACCTTGTAGCCGACCAGGTCCGCGCCGGCCACCCCGGCCTCGTCCCGGTAGCTCCAGGGGTCGAAGGCGCCGGCGGGCGGACCGCCCGCGACGACGCTCTGGTCGACGGCGCGCAGCTCCGGGTCCGGCGTGGTGCTCGTGGTGTTCGGGTCGAGCCTGTCCATGGGATTCTCCTGCCCCGGCCCGTGGTTGGGCCGTCTCGGAGGAACGTGTTTCGTTGTCCCGAAAGCTCCTACCCCTGAACCGGCGGCCTACACCAGGAAAACCATCCGGCACATGGGTCACCGGCTGTCCCGAGATGTGGATTGTGTCTCCCAGAACCGCCCCGGAGGTGGCAGAGTACCGGTCGTGACCAGCACCGCCCGCATTATTGGCAACTAGCGCGCCGGCCTTCCCCTCGCCGAGCGCGCAGACCTCCCGCAGCCGCGGGGGGTCTTTTTGTTGCGCCGGCCGGTGCCTGACGAAGGGATCACCATGACGTTCCAGGTCTACGACACCACGCTGCGCGACGGCGCCCAGCGGGAGGGGCTCAGCTACTCGGTGGTCGACAAGCTCGCCGTGGCGCGGCTGCTCGACGAGTTCGGTGTCGGGTTCATCGAGGGCGGCTGGCCGGGCGCGGTGCCGAAGGACACCGAGTTCTTCCGCCGGGCGCGTACCGAACTCGACCTCAGGCACGCGGTGCTCGTCGCGTTCGGCGCCACCCGCCGGGCCGGCACGGTGGCCGCCGACGATCCGCAGGTGCGTGGCCTGCTCGACGCGCAGACCCCGGCGGTCGCCCTGGTCGCCAAGGCCGACCTGCGGCACGTCGAGCGGGCGTTGCGCACCACCGCCAAGGAGAACCTGGCGATGATCCACGACACGGTGGCCCACCTGGTCGCCGAGGGGCGTCGGGTCTTCGTCGACGGTGAGCACACCTTCGACGGTTACCGGCACGATCCGGTGTACACCGCGTCGGTGGTGGAGACCGCCCTCGCGGCGGGCGCCGAGCGGTTCGTGCTCTGCGACACCAACGGCGGGATGCTGCCGTCCCAGGTGACCGCCGCCATCGTCGACCTCACCGACCGGATCGGTGTCGCGCCGGAGCTGCTCGGCATGCACGCCCAGAACGACACCGCCTGCGCGGTGGCCAACACCATCGCCGCCGTGGAGGCCGGGGTCCGGCACGTGCAGGGCACCGCCAACGGGTACGGCGAGCGGCCGGGCAACGCCGACATCTTCGCGGTCGTCGCGAACCTCCAACTCAAGCTCGGGCTGCCGGTCCTACCGGAGGGCTGCCTGGAGCAGATGGTGCGGGTCTCCCACGCCATCGCCGAGATCGCCAACATCGCCCCCGACACCCACCAGGCGTACGCCGGGGCCGCAGCCTTCGCCCACAAGGCGGGGTTGCACGCGAGCGCGATCAAGGTGGATCCGCTGCTCTACAACCACGTGGAGCCCGAGGTGGTCGGCAACGACATGCGGATCCTGGTCACCGAGATGGCCGGCCGGGCCAGCATCGAGCTGAAGAGCCGCGAGCTGGGGTTGGATCTGGCCGGCCATCCGGAGACGCTGTCCCGGGTCACCAACCGGGTCAAGGAACTGGAGGCCGGCGGGTGGTCGTTCGAGGCCGCCGACGCCTCGTTCGAGCTGCTGGTCCGCTCCGAGTTGCCGGACGCCGCGCCGGTGCGGCCGTTCGCGCTGGAGTCGTACCGGGTGCTGGTCGAGCACCGCGAGGACGGCTCGGTCGTCTCCGAGGCGACCGTCAAGATCCGGGTACGCGGGGAACGGGTGATCGCCACGGCCGAGGGCAACGGTCCGGTGAACGCGTTGGACGAGGCGCTGCGGGTCGGTCTCGGCCGGCACTACCCGGAGTTGCGGGACTTCGAGCTGGCCGACTACAAGGTGCGGATCCTGGAGGGCAGCCACGGCACCGGCGCGGTGACCCGGGTACTCGTCGAGACGGCCGACGGGCGGGGCGGTGGCTGGACCACCGTCGGCGTACACCCCAACGTGGTCGAGGCGAGCTGGCACGCCCTGGTCGACGCGCTCACCTACGGCCTGGACCGCGCCCGGGTCTAGCCCGTGGCCTACCGGTTCCCGGCGGCGGGGAGCCGCAGCTCGGCGAGGACCATGCGGTGGTCGCTGCCGGGTAGCGGGTGGACCGTCACGTCCCGTACGGCGATGCGGCGGTCCACCAGCACGTGGTCGATCACCACGGGCGGGATGAGGTCGCCGTCGTACGGTCCCCAGGTGCCGGTGAGTCCGGCGCCGACCGAGGCGGCGGCGTCGACGTAGCCGGTGTCGAGCAGGGTGCGCAGCGGACCGTGGTCGAGGGTGGCGTTGAAGTCCCCGGCGAGGATGCTCAACGGTCCGTCGGGGGTGGCCGCCGGCTGGGCCGCCAGGTCGGCACGCCAGGACTCCACCTGGTCGACCGCGTACGGGGCCGCCGGGTGCGCCGACTCGACGCGGACCGGGGGTGCGCCGGGCACCCCGACGGTCGCGTACGCCTGGGTGAAGCCCCAGGCGCCGCGCAGCTGGCGGATGCCGCCGTCGCTGAGCGGGTGGCGGGCGTACAGCCCGGAGCCGGGGGTGCCGACGACCGGGTTGAGCTGCCGGTGCACCAGCAAACTGTCGAGGCCGAGCCGGTTCAGCTCGGCCTCGACCGCCGGCGTGAACTCCTGCACGAGCAGCAGGTCGACCTGCCGGGCGCGAACCAGTTCCACCACCGTCGCCGGGTCGGCGGCACCGGCGAGCAGGTTGGCGGTCAGCACCCGCAGGGTCGGCCCGGCGGCTTTCGGCTGCGGCGCGGGCAGGGCGCGGGGCGCCACCAGCACGACCAGGGCGAGGGTGGTCAGGGCCGCGACGACCGCCGGGGCCCGGCGGCGCAGGGCGAGCGCGAGGACCAGCGGGACCAGGCTTCCGATCGTCACGTACGGCGTGAAGGCCAACGCCTGCACCAGCGGCCCCCGGTCCAGACCTATCGACCGCACCAGCACCCAGCCGACACTCGGCGCGACGGCCAGCCAGCAGAGCACGCCGACACCCGAGGGCCGCCATGTCCGGCGACCGATGGTCATCTCCACGCACGCAGGCTACTGAACTCCGCCCGTGAACCCCGCCCGGTGTGATCGCACCGGGATGCGACGACCTGCCCGAGCGCGTCGACCGGTAGTGGGAAAAGATCGGGAAGCGGCTTCCGGAATCGCTTTCGCGAATTGTTTGCGGCTTCACTTTTCGCGATTGTCGGCGTTGATCCGACAACTCGCCGACAGTATCGGCACTATTGACCCCTGGCATTTTTCGGTGCTACGTTTCAGCTGCTCGGGAGGCCGCGTTCTGATGATGAATCCCCAGCTCAGAGCGCATGAAGTCGGCGAGCGGGACACGTCTGCGGGTGTGCCCCCGGACGGGGTGTGCAGGCGGTGAGCGCTCATTGCCGCCCGACTCGAAAAAGGCAACAACCGTCCCGTGTGCCGCGGGTCGGCCGCATCTCCACGCCTGGAAAAGGGAGACCCGTCATGACCAGATTATTCCGACGCAAGACGGCCGCGGTGGCGATCGCGGCCCTGGCGCTGGCCCTGGCCGGCGGCGGAATCGCCGCGGCGAAGCCGACCGCCGAGTCCGCCCAGCCCGCTGCCCGCAGCGCCCAGCAGCCGGCCGTCACCACCGCCTCGCTGAACAGCGCGAAGGCCGCCCTCGCCAAGGGTGACGGGGTGAGCACCCAGGCCGTCGCCGGCTTCTACGCCACGGCGGTGAACGCCAACGGCACCAAGGCCCGTGGTGACGGCGTCGTCATCAAGTACGGCGTCGGCGAGTACGAGGTGCAGTTCGGCAGCAACGTCACCTACGGCATCTACGTGGCGACGATCGGCCGGCCGGACTCGTGCTGCGTCCCGCCTGCCGGTGAGATCTCGGTCGCGCGGCGACTGCTCACCCCGAACGCGGTCTTCATCCAGACCCGCGACTCCGCCGGCACCCCGGCCGACCTGCCGTTCTACCTTCTCGTGCACCGCTGATCCATCCCCTGCCACCGGCCTCCGTCGTCACGACGGAGGCCGGTGACACGGCTCCCCGCTCCACCGCTGTCCGGTAAGGGCGCCGATCGCGTGGTCTGGGCGGCCGAGGGCGTGAAATTCCGACGTTTGTCCGCCGGTCGGCTCGGGAAGCAAGCACCGTGACGGACATCTCGGACACCATGGCCAGCCTGCCCAGCCCGGCCGATCCGGACGCGACCGCGGCGGAGTTGGACCAGACGCTCTTCGAGGTCAAACGCGTGATCGTCGGGCAGGATCGGCTCGTCGAACGCCTCCTGGTCGCACTGCTCGCCGACGGGCACTGCCTGCTGGAGGGCGTACCGGGAGTGGCCAAGACCCTCGCCGCGCAGACCCTCGCGACGGTGGTCGGCGGCAGCTTCTCCCGCATCCAGTTCACCCCAGACCTCGTACCCTCCGACATCGTCGGCACCCGGATCTACCGCGCCTCGAAGGAGAGCTTCGACGTCGAGCTGGGGCCGGTGATGGCGAACCTGGTGCTGGCTGACGAGATCAACCGCGCACCGGCCAAGGTGCAGTCGGCGCTGCTGGAGGCGATGGCCGAGCGTCAGGTGTCGATCGGCGGGCGCAGCCACCCGGTACCGGAGCCGTTCCTGGTGCTGGCCACCCAGAACCCCATCGAGTCGGAAGGGGTCTACCAGCTGCCGGAGGCGCAGCGGGACCGCTTCCTCATGAAGATCGTCGTCGACTACCCGGACGTCGCCGACGAGCTGGCCATCCTCTACCGGATGAGCGCCGAACGCCCCCGGGCGCACCGGGTGCTCGACCCGGAGCGGCTGCGCGAGTTCCAGCGTCGGGCCAGGCAGGTGTTCGTCCATCACGCCATCGCCGAGTACGTGGTCCGGCTCATCCTCGCCACCCGTGATCCGGGACGGTTCGGGTTGCCGGAGATGGCCGGGCTGCTCGCCTACGGTGCCAGCCCACGCGCCACCCTCGGCCTGGTCTCGGCCGCGCGCGCCCAGGCGCTGCTCCGGGGGCGCGGCTACGTGCTGCCCGACGACGTCCGGGAACTCGCGGCAGACGTACTGGCCCACCGGCTGGTGCTCTCCTTCGACGCGGTCGCCGACGGGGTGAGCGCCGATTGGGTGGTCCACCGGCTGGTCGAGGCGGTACCGCCGCCCCGGGTGGCCACCGCCCGGCCGGCACCCGCGACGGACCTGGCAGTCGCCTGATGGGCCGCCGGAACCCCGGGCCGCCGGTGGCGGCGGACCCGGTGCTCACCGACCTCACCCCCGGCCAGCGGTTGCGGCGGCTGGAACTCACGGTGACCCGACGTCTCGACGGCCTGCTGCACGGCGAGCGGCACGGCCTGCTGCCCGGTCCCGGCAGCGAACCGGCGGGCAGCCGCGAGTACCGGCCGGGTGAGGACGAGGTGCGCCGGATGGACTGGTCGGTGACGGCCCGCACCGCGGTGCCGCACGTGCGGGAGGTGGACGCCGACCGGGAACTGACCACCTGGCTGCTCGTCGACGCCAGCCCCAGCATGGAGTACGGCACCGCCGAGCTGGACAAGCGGGAACTCGCCGTCGCCGCGGTCGCCACCATCGGCTTCCTCACCGCCGGGCCGGGCAACCGCCTCGGCGCACAGGTGCTCACGCCGTACGGGCTGCACCGGGTGCCGGCCCGGTGCGGGCGTACCCACCTGCTCGGGCTGCTGCGTGCGTTGCTGGCCGCGCCCCGGGCCGGCGACGACCCGGACGTCGTGCCGCAGGCCCAGCCCGTCGCCGGGCTGGCCGACGCGCTGGCCGAGGTGCGCCGGGTCGCCCACCGGCGTGGTCTGGTGGTGGTGGTCTCCGACTTCCTCGACGGCCTGCCCGACGATCCACGGTGCCCGGCCCACTGGGAACGTGCGCTGCGCCAGCTCACGGCGCGCCACCAGGTGCTCGCGGTCGAGGTGACCGACCCCCGCGAGCTGGAGCTGCCGGACGTCGGTCTGATCACCCTGGTCGACCCGGAGACCGGTGAAAGCCGCGAGGTGTGGACCGGCGACCGGCACCTGCGTGAGCGCTACGCCGCGGCGGCTGCCGGCCAACGTGAGCAGGTCCGGGAAGCGCTGCGCCGGGCCGGTGCGACCCAGCTGGCGCTACGTACCGACCGGGACTGGACCGTCGACATCGTCCGGCACGTGCACGCGCAACGCCGGCTGGCCGCCGCGCCTGCGTCGCGCCGGGGAGGTGCGGCGTGATCTGGCAGTCACCCGTCCGGCTCTGGCTGTTGCTCGGCGTGCTCGCACTGGCGGCGGCGTACCTGGTGGCACAGCGGCGTCGCAGCCGGTACGCGGTCCGCTTCACCAACCTGCGGCTGCTCGGCCGGGTGGCGCCCCGGCGTCCGACCTGGCGTCGGCACCTGCCGGCCGGCCTCTTCCTGGCGATGCTGGCCCTGCTCGTGGTCGGCTTCGCCCGACCCACCGCCGAGGTCCGGGTGCCCCGGGAACGCGCCACGGTCATGGTGGCGGTGGACGTCTCCACCTCGATGCTCGCCGGTGACGTCGAGCCGGATCGGCTCAGTGCGGCCAAGAGCGCCGCTCGGCGCTTCGCCGACGGCCTGCCCGGCGAGTTCAACGTGGGACTTGTCGCGTTCGCCGGCAGCGCGGCGGTACTGGTGCCACCGGGCACCGATCGGGAGGCGCTGCACGACGGGATCGAGCGGCTGGCCGAGGGCACGACGGGGGTGCAGGGCACCGCGATCGGCGAGGCGATCAGCACCTCGCTGGGCGCGGTGAAGGCGCTCGACGACAGGGCCACGACCGAGCCGCCACCGGCCCGGATCATCCTGCTCTCCGACGGGGCGAACACCTCGGGCATGGATCCGGTCGAGGCCGCTGCTGAGGCGGTGGCCCTCGACGTGCCGGTGCACAGCATCTCGTTCGGTACCCCGGGCGGCTTCGTCGACCGGGGCGGGCGACCGATCCAGGTACCGGTGGACGGGGAGACGCTGCGCGCCGTGGCCGAGCAGACCGGGGGCGCTTTCCACGAGGCCGGTACGAGCGCCGAACTGCGGGCCGTCTACGACGACATCGGCAGCTCGGTGGGTTGGCGCACGGTGCGGCAGGACGTCTCCGCCCGGTTCATCGGGCTCGGACTGGTCTTCGCGATGGGCGCGGCGGCCGGTTCGATGCGCTGGTTCTCCCGCCTGCCCTGAGTTCCGACCGCCCGATCCGCGGACGGCGGCCGCAGCCGAGGCCACACACGTGAGGAGCGTACGTATGGCAGTGCAGACCGGACTGGGCGAGCCGCGCGGACCCTGGTTCGTCTCACCCGATCTCGACCCGGACGGGCGGGGCGGGACGGACCCGGCGTCAGGGGCGCGGGAGCGGTTGCTGGGCGGCTGGCGCCGCCGGCTGCTGGCCGGGCTGGCGATGGTGGCCATCTCCGCCGGGTCGGGAGCGCTCGCCGGTGGCTGGGTGGCCGGTCGTGACGGCCTCCCGGGGCCGGCTGCCGCGTCCGCCGCCCCGGTGCCGGCCGAGCTGGTGACCGCCGCGGAGAAGACCGTGCCCGGTGTGGTGTCGGTGCTGGTGGGTGGGGCGGCGGGTGGCTCGGCGAGCGGTTCCGGTTTCGCGGTCGACTCCGAACAGCACATCATCACCAACGATCACATCATCGCCAAGGGCCGTGGTGGGCCGGTGACCGTCGAACTGCCGGACGGCCGGCGGTACGCGGCGGAGGTGGTCGGCCGGGAACCGGACAGTGATCTGGCGGTGCTCAGGGTGCCGTCGTCGGCGAACCTGGCGTCGCTGCCGTTGGCCAAGCCGGGTGCGACCAGGGTGGGCGAACCGGTGCTGGCCGTCGGGTCGCCACTGGGGCTGCCCGGCACGGTCACCGCTGGCATCGTCAGCGCGCTGGACCGGCAGGTGCGCCTCGGCGACAACCGGCACCGGGCGGTGCAGACCGATGCCTCGATCAACCCCGGCAACTCGGGTGGACCCCTGGTCAACGCCCGGGGCGAGGTGGTCGGGGTGAACACCGCGATCGCGACGATCGACGGAAACGGTTCCATCGGCATCGGGTTCGCCATCCCGATCGAGCAGGTGCAGCAGACCGCCGACACGATCATCGGAAAGGGCGGCTGATTACCGAGAGTTACTGTCCGATTACCGAGAGATTGGGGCAACTGTCGGATTCCGGCGACCGATGATCGGAGAATGGAAATATTACGCTCGGTATGAATACTGGCGTGGGTGGAGCGTCCTCTCATCGCGGCCCTCCTGCTGGTGGGCCTCATCATCGGAAGTGGCGTGGGGTCGTCGTACGCGCGCGCCCGGCGGGGCTGGAACGACTACCAGGCGGCCAAGAAGACCGTGCCCGGAGCACGTCGCGCAGCCTGGATGATGATCAAAGTCGTCACCACGAAGATCGGCGTCATCGCCCTGCTCCTGATCGGCGCGGTCGCGTACGCCGCCACCGGTGGCAGTGACGAACCGGCACCGCCGACGCCGAGCAGCACCACCGACGAGCGACCCGACCGCTGACAACCGGATCGCGCAGCCGAAGATGCGCTC
This sequence comes from Micromonospora sp. C95, assembly GCF_018070465.1. Classification (GTDB taxonomy): domain Bacteria; phylum Actinomycetota; class Actinomycetes; order Mycobacteriales; family Micromonosporaceae; genus Micromonospora. Next base: position 59,876 of record NZ_JAGPXT010000023.1, on the reverse strand, counting down.
GCGGGCGTTGGCGCGGAGGCGCTGCGGGCCCCGCGCTAGCCTCAGGGCGTGGACGACGGACTGCGGGTGACCGACCGGTGGGTGGTTCCCGCCGGTGAACTGCGGGAGCGGTTCTCCCGGTCCTCCGGACCGGGCGGGCAGGGCGTCAACACCGCCGACTCCCGGGTCGAGCTGAGCTTCGACCTGGCCGGCTCACCGAGCATCCCCGAGTCGCTGCGTACCCGGGCGCTGGACCGGCTCGCCGGACGGCTGGTCGACGGCGTGTTGACGATCGCCGCCAGCGAGCACCGGGCCCAGTTGGCCAACCGTGAAGCGGCGCGGGAACGCCTGGTGTCGATGCTGCGCGAGGCGGTCGCCCCGCCACCGCCACCGCGTCGTCCGACCCGCCCGTCACGGGCGGCCAAGGAGCGACGGCTGGCTGAGAAGAAGCGTCGCGGGCAGCGCAAGCGCGACCGTCGGGTGGACGGCGAGTAGCCGGTCGTACCTCGCTTGGCCCTAAATCACGCCTCGGCCCGGGCCGCCGCTCCGGCCTGGTCCAACAGCGCCGAACAGATCTCGATCAGCCGGGCCCGCAGCCGGCCGGCCCGCCGCGCGAACTCGCGCTGCCGTGCGACGTACTCGGCCTTGCCCTCCGGCGTCTCGATCGCCACCGGTGGTTGACCGTAGGAGGAGAAGTCGTACGGCGATGCCCGCATGTCGAGCAGCCGGATCTCGCCGGCCAGCTCGAAGCAGTCGAGCGCCAGCTCACCGGGGACGGCGGGGCCCAGCTTGGTGGCCCACTTGTGGCAGTCCATCGAGGCGTGCAGGCAGCCGGGCTGGTCGAGGTCCACCTGACCGGCTCGGGTCGGTCGGAGGTGGTTCAGCTCGACCGCGTCGGGGGTGAAGAACCGGTACGCGTCGAAGTGTGTGCACCGGATCTGGTGCGACTCGACCACCGCGTCGGTGCCCCGCTGGCCGAGTCGCAGGGGCAGCGGGTGCCGGTGCTCACGCTGGCGGTACACCATCGCCCACTCGTGCAGCCCGAAGCAGCCGGTGAAGGCCGGGCGGGACGCGATCGCGGTCAGCAGCCGGTGGATGAAGCGCACCGAGTCGCCCCGGTCGGTCAGGAAGGCGTCGACGTCGAGGCGTACCGCGCCGTCGTCGTCCGTCGCGTACCAGCGCCACCGGTGCTGCGGCGCCGGACCGTCCGGACCGGCTTCCAGGCGGACACCGACGCCCGGGTGCCAACGTCGTAGCACGGACGGCCGGGTGCCGTAGTAGTCGTACAGGAAATCGTCGATGGCGTGGCGCGCCCCGGTGGCCCGGCGGGCCCGGTGTCCGGCGGTGAGCGAGTCGGCGCGTCGTTCGTGCCCCGCCAGCAGGGGCTGCCAGGCGGCTGCCGGCAGGCTGGCCACCTGCCCGCCGACGACACCACCGACGGCGGGCACGGCCGGGGCGGGGACGGTGGTCACGGAGCCAAGGGTACGACCGCCGTCCGGCCGCCGGTCAGGGCACGTCGACGCGGACACCCGCGGAGAAGACCCCGCTGCGCAGCTCCAGCCGCTGTGGTGCCTCCCGCCCGTTGATCGTGAAAACCAGCGGCAGCACCACCCGGCTGCCGGCGGCCACCGGATCGGCGAACACGTCGCGTCCCTGGTTCGCCCGGCGGGTGGCCGGCTCGTCGGTGGTGACCCAGTTGCCGTTCGCCAGGTACGCCCGTTGCAGCTTGCCGTGCCAGCTCTGGTGCTCCGGAGTGAGGTTGCGGACCCCGACGGTCGCCTGACACTGCCGCGCGCCCCGGCCCGGTTCGCAGGTCATCCGGTAGACGGTGAACTCGAACGCGTCCTCGCGCAGCGGCATCCCCAAGCTCCCGGCGACCCCGGTGCCCTTCCAGGCGCCGCTGGTCGGCTGGCCGTCCGTGTCGATCGCGGTGACCCGCCGGGTGGCCGACCACGCGGCGGCGCCCAGCGTGCCGGCCAGCACGATCGCGGCCACCGGCACCACGATCCAGACCGGTGGCTTGCGGCGCCGGGCCGGCGGTCGGGGAGCGGCCGGGCGTGGATAGACGGTGCCCGGCCCGTCCGAGGCCAGTGCCGCGGCGACCGGCCGTCGGCGGCGTCGCCAGGTGAGCAGGCCCACCACGCCCAGCACCAGCAGCGCGGCGCCGGCGGCCACCAGCGCGGGCCCCTGACGACGCCAGCCGGTGGGCTCCGCTGACTGCGTCGCCGCCATTCCCGGCGCCGTCCAGGTGGCGCTCGCGCAGTCGTACGGCTGGCGGCCGTCGCTGGCGAAGGCGCACGTCGGTGCGGTCACCGGCTGTCGGGAGGCGGTCGTGGTGAGCGTGGTGCCCAGCGTGGTGGTGCTCTCCGGCGGCAGCTTCAGCCGCCAGGTCACCTCGGTGGCCGCCGACCCGCCGGGACGTAGCACCCGACCTCCGTCGCTGACCGTGGTCGCCGAGACGCCCTGGGGCAGTTCCTGGCGAACGGTGGTCTCCACCGGCTTGCTGCCGGCGTTACGGACCTCGATCCGGTACCCGGGCGCGGCGCTCCGCTCCGGCGCGACCCGTACGCTCACCTTCGGCCTGGCGGCCGGCGAGACCACCCGGGTCGGCGTGGGCACCGCCGGTGGTGCCGCCGGCATGCTCGGCTCGGGTGCGGCGGACGCCGCCGGTTGGAGCTGCCCGGCCGCCGGGGCGTGCGAAGCGGTGGCCGCCGGTGCGTTCGCGGCGGTGGCCGTCGGCAGCACCGGCAGGGCGGTCAGCAGACCGACGCAGTGCACGATCGCCGCGAGGGTCCTGTGGTGTCGTGTCGATGCAGGCATACGAACGAACCTCCGCAGCCGACGCTAGGTGCGGGCTCGCGCCGGGCGGGTACGAAGCGGTGAATCCGGCCCCGGTGGTGCGCGGCGCGGGTAAGCTGCGGCGACCGTACGCCGGCCGCACTACATTGGCCTGGTGCGTATCGCTCGTTTTGCTCATGCCAAGGGAATGTCGTTCGGCGTCGTCGAGGGGGAGCCGGAGGCGGGCCCGCAGGGGCTCACCATCGCCGAGATCTCCGGCCACCCGTTCGGCCAGATCACGTTCAGTGGGGTCCGCTGGGCGTTGTCCGACGTCCGGCTGCTCTCGCCGATCCTGCCCAGCAAGGTGGTCTGTGTCGGCCGCAACTACGCCGAGCACGCCGCCGAACACGGTGCCGAGGTGCCGAAGGAGCCGCTGTTGTTCCTGAAGCCCTCCACCTCGGTGATCGGCCCTCGGGATGCGATCCGGCTACCGGAGTTCAGCAAGCAGGTCGAGCACGAGGCCGAGCTGGCGGTGGTGATCGGCGCACCGGGTGCCCGCCGGGCTGACCGGGCCGCTGCGGAACGGGCCATCTTCGGCTACACCTGCGCCAACGACGTCACCGCCCGGGATCTGCAGCGGTCCGACAGCCAGTGGACCCGGGCCAAGGGGTTCGACTCGTTCTGCCCGATCGGGCCGTGGATCACCACCGGGCTGGACGTCACCGACCTGGAGATCCGCTGCGAGGTCGGTCGCGACCCGGAGGAGATGGAGGTGCGGCAGCTCGGCCGCACCGGCGACATGGTCTTCGACGCGCCGGCACTGGTGTCGTACGTCTCACACGTGATGACGTTGCTGCCCGGTGACGTTGTGTTGACCGGTACCCCCGCAGGGGTTAGCCCGCTCACGGACGGGGATACGGTGAGCGTCCGGATCGAGGGGATCGGTGAGCTGACGAACCCGGTGGTGTCGGCCACCTGATCGCCGTTCTGACTGCCGTTTTGGCAGCTCAGGAGTGGTTTGGGGAAGTCGATTTGGCCTGTCGGTGCCGGGAGGGTAAAGTTTGTTCCCGGCGCCGCAAGGGGCCAATGGGGTATGGGGTAATTGGCAGCCCGACTGATTCTGGTTCAGTTAGTCTAGGTTCGAGTCCTGGTACCCCAGCGCAGCCGAGATTCGCCACGAATCGAGGTCGCTGGATTCTGGTGGAGTTCGGCACCGAGGCACCGCGAGGGGCTCCGGTAGCGAGATCTGGTAGAGTTCGGCGGCACCGGCCGAAAGGGTGGTGCCGCGATATGTTCTGGCCCCGTCGTCTAGCGGCCCAGGACGCCGCCCTCTCAAGGCGGTAGCGCCGGTTCGAATCCGGTCGGGGCTACAGGTTCATACGGCTCGTTCCGCCGCTGCGGAGCGGGCCGTTTCGCTTCTCCAGGCCCGCCTCGGTGGGGCGGTGCCCGTGACGGATCGGCTGCGTCCCCGACCCGCCACCCTTGTGCGGCAGTGGGCGGCGGCGCCGCTAGACTACTGCCGCACCGCCCACCGGGCTGGTGAATCTGGAAAGTACCTGGCCCCGTCGTCTAGCGGCCCAGGACGCCGCCCTCTCAAGGCGGTAGCGCCGGTTCGAATCCGGTCGGGGCTACCACCGAAGCCCGTCTCGCCCGCCGAGACGGGCTCCTCTCAACCCCCCCCACCCCACTCAGCCCTGCCCTGCCCTGCCCTGCCCCACCCCACCCCGTCCCGCTGATCATGAAGTTGTTGTCCGGCCGCCCGGCGTGGCGTGACAATAACTTCATGATTAACGGGGTGAAGCGGCTGGGGTGGGGCGGCTGGGGTGGGGCGGGGTGGGGTGGGGTGGGGGTTAGAGGCCGGAGAGGCGTTGGCCGGCTCGGACCACGGCCATGGCGTGGCGTTCGCCGGGGCGGCGGCCGAGGCGCTCGATGGGGCCGGAGATGCTGATGGCGGCGATCACGCGGCCGGTGCGGTCGCGGATCGGGGCCGAGACGCTCGCCACACCTGCCTCGCGTTCGGCGACGCTCTGCGCCCAGCCGCGGCGGCGGACCTCGGCGAGGGTGCGGCCGGTGAACTTCGACCGGGGCAGCAGCGGCATCACCGCCTCCGGCGGCTCCCAGGCGAGCAGGATCTGCGCCGCCGATCCGGCGATCATCGGCAGCACCGAGCCGACCGGCACGGTGTCGCGCAGCCCGCTGGCCCGCTCGGCGGCGGCCACACAGATCCGCTCGTCGGCCCGACGCAGGTAGAGCTGGGCGCTCTCGCCGGTGGCGTCCCGCAGGGCGGCCAGCAGCGGCTCGGCCGCGGTCAGCAGCACATCCGGCGCCGCGTTCGCCAACTCACCCAGGCGCGGGCCGGGACGCCAGCGACCCTGGGTGTCCCGGACCAGCATCCGGTGAATCTCCAGCGCCTGCGCCAGCCGGTGCGCGGTGGCTCGGGGCAGCTTCGTGCGTTCAACAAGTTCGGCAAGGCTGGCGCCGTCGACACAGGCGGCCAGGATGACCACCGCCTTGTCGAGAACGCCGACACCGCTCATACTGTGTCCCACAAGCCGAAATTTACCTCCCAGAATTTAGGATGTCCAGATGGTGGGAGTCACTCCTGAGCCGAGGACCCTGGCCGAGAAGGTCTGGGACGCACACATCGTCCGGTCCGCTGATGGTGAGCCCGATCTGCTCTTCATCGACCTGCACCTGCTGCACGAGGTGACCAGCCCGCAGGCGTTCGACGGCCTGCGCATGGCTGGCCGTCGGGTGCGGCGCACCGACCTCACGCTGGCCACCGAGGATCACAACACCCCGACCGGGTATGCCGATCCGTCGTTCCAGCAGCGTCGCGGCGACCTGCTCACCATCGCCGACCCCACCTCCCGTACCCAGATCGAGACGCTGCGACGCAACTGCGCCGAGTTCGGCGTACGGCTGCATCCGCTCGGCGACGCCAACCAGGGCATCGTGCACGTCATCGGCCCGCAGCTCGGCCTCACCCAGCCCGGCATGACAATCGTCTGTGGCGACTCGCACACCGCCACCCACGGCGCGTTCGGAGCCCTGGCGTTCGGCATCGGCACCAGTGAGGTGGAGCACGTGCTGGCCACCCAGACGCTGCCGCAGGCCCGCCCGAAGACGATGGCGGTCACGGTCGACGGCCGGCTCGGCCCCGGTGTCACCGCCAAGGACCTGGTGCTCGCCCTGATCGCCAAGGTCGGCACCGGCGGCGGGCGCGGGCACATCGTCGAGTACCGGGGCGAGGCGATCCGGGCGTTGTCCATGGAAGGTCGGATGACGATCGCCAACATGTCCATCGAGTGGGGCGCCAAGGCCGGCATGATCGCGCCGGACGAGACCACCTTCGCGTACCTGAAGGGGCGGCCGAACGCCCCCAGCGGCGCCGACTGGGAGGCGGCGCTCGCCTACTGGCGGACCCTGCCCACGGACGAGGGGGCGGTCTTCGACTCCGAGGTGACGCTGGACGCCGCCGAGATCACCCCGTTCGTCACCTGGGGCACCAACCCCGGGCAGGGCGCGCCGCTGGGTGCGGTCGTGCCGGACCCGGACGAGTTCGTCACCGAACCGGAGCGGGCCGCCGCCCGCCGCGCCCTGGCGTACATGGACCTGCGCCCCGGCACCGCGCTGCGTGACCTCGCCGTCGACGTGGTCTTCGTGGGTTCGTGCACCAACGGTCGCCTGGAGGATCTCCGGGCCGCCGCCGACGTGCTGCGCGGCAATCGGGTGGCCGACGGGGTACGCATGCTCGTGGTGCCCGGCTCGGCCGCCGTGCGCGAGGCCGCCGAGGCGGAGGGGTTGGACAAGGTCTTCACCGACGCCGGAGCCGAATGGCGCTTCGCCGGCTGCTCCATGTGTCTGGGCATGAACCCGGACACGCTCTCCCCGGGGCAGCGCGCCGCCTCGACCTCCAACCGGAACTTCGAGGGCCGCCAGGGCCGCGGTGGGCGCACCCACCTGGTCAGCCCGCCGGTGGCCGCTGCCACCGCCGTCGTCGGCCGGCTGGCCGCTCCCGCCGACCTGTAGAAGGGCTGCGACAGATGGACAAGTTCACCGTGCACACCGGCACCGCCCTGCCACTGCGTCGCTCCGACGTGGACACTGACCAGATCATCCCCGCCGTGTACCTCAAGCGGGTGACCCGTACCGGTTTCGCCGACGGGCTGTTCAGCGCGTGGCGGGAAGACCCGGGATTCGTTCTCAACGATCAAGCATATTCAGGAGCGTCGATTCTGGTTGCCGGTCCCGAGTTCGGCACCGGGTCATCGCGGGAGCACGCCGTGTGGGCGCTGCGCGACTACGGCTTCCGAGTGGTCATCTCGCCGCGCTTCGGTGACATCTTCCGCGGCAACGCCCTGAAGGAAGGGCTGCTTCCGGTAGAGCTGGAATTGAAAGCCGTCGAAGAAATCTGGAGTCTGGTCGAGGCGAATCCGACCACCCCGGTGGTCGTCGACCTGACCGCCCGCGAGGTGCGGGTCGACACCGCCAGCTGGTCGTTCCCGCTCGACGACTTCAGCCGGTGGCGGCTGATGGAGGGCTTGGACGACATTGGACTCACCCTCCGGCACGAGGACCGGATCAGCGCCTTCGAGGCCGACCGACCGGCCTTCCTACCCCGGGTCGCGTAGCCCGAACACCCCGATCCGCAGCCGATTCCGCCCCCACCGGTGCCACCGGTGGGGGCGAATCCGTTACGACACAAGGGCTTTTTTCCGCCGAATGTTTGTGTCCCGCCAGCACAGGGCATACCGTGCGCGCAGAATGGCTCGCGTCGAGTCAGTTGCACAATCAGGAGGAAGTCGTGAACAAGGCCGAGCTCATCGAGGCGCTCGCCGTTCGCCTGGGGGACCGGAAAATGGCGACGGCCGCGCTCGACGCGGTCCTCGCTGAGGTCCAGGCGGCGGTTACCAAGGGCGAGAAGGTGGCGATCACCGGATTCGGAGCGTTCGAGAAGCGGGTACGCGGCGCGCGAACAGCCCGCAACCCGCGCACGGGGGAGGCGGTGAAGGTCAAGAAGACCTCGGTGCCGACGTTCCGCCCCGGCGCCGGGTTCAAGGAGATGGTGGCCAGCGGCAAGGTGCCGAAGGCCACGGCGGCGGCGAAGAAGACCGCCGGAGCCACCGCCAGGACCACCGGTGCCAAGGCGACCGCGGCGAAGAAGACGACCGCGGCCAAGAGCACCGCAGCCAAGAAGACCACGGCGAGCAAGACCGCGGCGGCCAAGAAGACCACCGCGACCAAGACGACCGCGAAGGCCGCTCCGGCGAAGAAGGCCGCCACGAAGAAGGCCGCCCCGGCGAAGAAGACCGCCGCGGCGACCAAGGCGACGGCGGCCCGCAAGACCGCGACGGCCAAGAAGGCTCCGGCGAAGAAGGCGCCGGCCAGGAAGGCCGCGACCCGGCGCTGAGCCGGTCGTACGACGAGGGCGCCCGCCGGTACGGTGGGCGCCCTCGGCACATCCACCCGACGGCTCACCGCCACGGCGGAAACCGTTGACCGGTCCGGAACCCGGCCAGCAGAATCGCCGCACCACCCCTCGCCGGAAAGAGAACCGGGTTGAGTCAGCGTCGTCTCGGCACCACCACCCTGGCCCTGGGACTCGTCGTCCTGACCGACGTGCTGCGGGTCTTCCTGCCGTCGGTAATCACCATCTTCGGTCAGGCCGCGTCCACCCCGGCCGAGCTGCTCGGCGCGTTCGCGGTCGGCTGGTTCGTGCTGGCGCTCGCCGCGCCGGCCCTCGTCGCGCGGGTCGGCCCCGCCACCGTCGGTGTCACGGCGGTGCTGGTGCTCGGTGCCGCCCGACTCGCCCTTACCGCCGCGCCGGGTGGCCAGGCCCAACTGTGGCTGGCCAGCGCCGGTCTGCTCGCTGGTCTGGTCTGGCTGGCCGCCACCGCCGCCCGGGTCGGGTACCCGTTACCCGGGCTGGTGCTGGGGCTGACCGCGAGCGCGCTGGTCCACGCCCTGCTTGGCACGTACGACCTGGTGTGGTGGCAGCGGTGGCCGGCGTGGGTGGCAAGCGTGGCGGTGGTGGCGGCGCTGCTGGCCGCCGAGACGGCCTTCGGCCGCGCCGCCGCCCGGCCGGTCCACGACCAGCCGTCGAACCGCCGGGGCTGGCTGCTCGTCGGGCCGGCGCTGCTGCTCGGCGGCATGGTGGCGCTGTCACCCGCGGTCGCGACAAGCGCCATGTCCTACTGGTACGGCGAGGCGGGCACCGCCGCGCCGCCGCCGTTCGCGTTGGCGCCGCTGGGCGCCGCGGCGCCACTGTTCCTGCTCGCCGCGCTGACGCCGTCGCGCCCACGGTGGCGACCGGTGCCGCCGGTGCTGCTGCTGGCCGGGGCCCTGCTGTTCGGCTACGGCCCGCCGACACTGCTCACCGTCGCCATCCTGGCCAGCGCGGCGGGGCTGGGCGGCTGCCTCGGCCTTGCCGGTGGTGGACCGTCGCCGCAGCGGACCGGCGCCGGACCGGCATACGCGGCGGTGGGCGGGATGCTCGGCTTCGCCGTCGCCGCGTTGGTGTACTACGCCGCCTACGATCTCGGCTACCCCAACGAGTGGGTACCGGCCGTGGTGGCCGCGCTGACCGGGATGGTCGCGATGCGCGGCGGGGCCGCGCCCGACCGGTACCGGTCACCGCAGGCGAAACCCGCGCCGGGGCTCCCCCGGTGGCGGCTGGCGGTGCTGGCCGGCGTCGTCGCCCTGTCCGCCGCCTGGCTGCACGGGCCGTGGCTGGTGGCCAGCAACCGGAGCGGGCCGCCGGAGCAGGTGCGGCTGGTGGCGTACAACATCCGGATGGGCTTCGGCCTTGACGGCCGCTTCGACCTCACCGCACTGGACCGGGCGGTCGGCCGGGCCGACGTGGTGGTGCTCAGCGAGGTCGACCGGGGTTGGCTGCTCAACGGTGGCCACGACACGCTGGGCCTGCTCGCCGCCCGGCTGGGGATGCCCTACGTCTTCGCGCCGGCCGCCGACCCGTTGTGGGGCGACGCGGTGCTCAGCCGCTGGCCGGTGCAGCGGGCCCGAACCCGTGCGCTGCCCGCCGTCGGCGCGCCCACCGGGGCACAGGCGCTCGGCGTCACCGTCGACCTCAGCGCCGGCGTACGCCTGGCCGTGGTGAGCACCCACCTGCAACCGCCGCCCGGCACCGATCCGGTGGTCCAGGCCCGCGCCGTGGCGGACTTCGCCACCGGGTACGCCGACGGCGCGCCGCTGGTGGTCGCCGGTGACCTCAACACCGAGCCGGGCGATCCGGCCTTCACCGCGTTCACCAGCGCCGGTCTCGTCGACGCGCTGGCCCCCGCCCGCCCGCTGCCGACCAGCCCGGCGGACGACCCGCGCGAGCAGATCGACCACGTCTTCGTCTCACCCGACCTGGCCGCCGCCGACGCGGTCGCGGTGCCGGGCACCGCCAGCGACCATCTGCCGGTCGCCGTCACCCTCACCCTGCCCGACCGCTGAGGCGGGCCGCCTGCTCTGCGCGGTGCGCTTCCACGGCGGTGCGCAGGGCGAGGGATGCCGCTGTGTGCCCTGTCGAGCTGAACCGGCTGTGCTATCGCCGCCGCCCGTGAATCGGCCGCGCGAGGGTCAGAGGCGGTCGGCGGCGACGAGGCGGTCACCGGTGAAGGCGAGCAGCCAGCCGCCGCCCTTGTCGGTGGTGTAGTCGCCGCACCGCCCCGCCAGCCGCTCCAGGGCGCCGGGGATCACCTTGCCCTGACTGCACACCGCCGCTGGTTCCCCGGCGGCGGCCAGCGCGGCCAGGCGTGCGGCGGCGGCCAGTACACACTCGTCGGGCTGCTGGCCGGCGCTCGGCTCGTCCAGGTCGCCGCAGACCTCGATCGGCAGGTCCAGCGCCGCCGCCGCCGGATCGAGGGTCTGCACGCACCGGCGTGGTGACGCGGATAGCAGCCGCGCCGGCCGGATCAGCCCGATCAGCGGTGCCAACGCCTGTGCCTCGGACCAGCCCCGGGCGTCCAGCGGTCGCCCAGTGTCCGGGCCGGGCCAGGCCAGGCGTTTACCGGCGTGCCCGTGCCGCACCAGCACCAGGGCCGCGGTGACCGGCGGCAGGGCCGCGAACGCGGCCAGCACCTCCACGTCGTGCGGATAGCTCACCAGGGTCATCGCGTCGTCGACGGCCAGCCAACGGACCTCGTCGACCTCGGTGTCCGGCTGGAATCCGCCGGTGCCCACCGCCCGCATCGACCAGTAGTCGACCACCTTGAGCCGGCCCTCGCTGCGGTAGCGCACCGAGGGCAGCCGCAGCTGCGGCGCGGCCTGCGCGTCGGCCTCCTCGGCGACCTCCCGGGCGGCGGCGAGCAGCGGATGCTCGCCCGGCTCCAGCTTGCCCTTGGGCAGGGTCCAGTCGCCGTACCGGGGCCGGTGCACCAGACACACCTCGACGTGGTCGACCCCCGCCGGCCGCCACACCACCCCGCCGGCCGCCCGGATCGCGGTCACGCCAGCCACCGGGTCCGGCGTCGCCGGCTGGCGCGCCGCCAGGCGTACGGGAAGTCCGCCCGGGCCCGCCGCACGGTCGCCCGCTCGCGCTCCAGCAGCCGGCCCGCGGTCATCGCCAACTGATGGTCGTCGGGCCGAGCCTCGGCCACCGCGCGCCAGGTCTCGGCGGCCACCGCCGCGTCCTGGTGCTCACCGAGCAGGTTCTGCACCTTCGCCAGCGCCCGGGCCAGCTTCGCCGCGTCCCCGCCGAGCACCGGCGCGACCGCCGTCACCGCCGAGCGGGCCTGCTTACCCTGCTTGCGTACGGTGTGCCACTGCTCGTCCGGCCCGGCCGGGTGCAGCATCGCCACGCCGCTCGGCTTCTTCGATGTGCCAACCAACCGTCGCCACGGGCGGGCCACGAGTCCCGGCAGCACCCGCCGCGCCGGTGCGCCCGCCCGGGGCGTGAGTCGCGGTGCCCGGGCCGCCAGCACCAGTGCGTCGACCAGGGCGAGGTACCGGGGCGAGCGCAGCGCCTCGTCGACCCCGGTCAGCGCCTCCTCCTGCCAACCGGCGAGTACGGCGTCCAGCCGGTCGACCGCCGCCGGATCCACCGGAGCGACCGGGTCGGCGGCGGCGGTGCGGCGCAACCGCTCCCGCAGCACCTCCGCGTCCCGGGCCGCCCCCAGGGCGTCCGCCAGCCATTTCAACTCGGTACGCAGCGGCCGGGCCCACGCGGGACGGACCAGCGGGCCGAACGTCTTCAGGTCGCTGCGCAACCGCCGGCAGGCCACCCGCATCTGGTGCACGGCGGTGTCGTCGTCGCCGACCGGTGCGCGCAGCCGGACCAGCGGGTCGTGCGCCAACAGCCGGGCCACCTCGCGGCGTACCGCCTCGGTGACCACCGCCGCGGCACTCGGATCGGCCGGCAGTTCGTCCGGGGCGACCAGGTCCGGTTCGGCGGTGGCCGCCCGGCCGAGCGCGCGTACGTGCTTGGGGGTGAAGTCGCCGCCCCGGGCACCGGCGTCGCGCAGCAGTTCGGTGAGCCGGTCGAGCAGTGCGCCGTCACCGGCCTTGCGCTCCACCTCCACCTCGCGGAAGGCGGCGGTGGTGTTGCCCTCCGCGTCCAGCACGGTGACCTGGTCGTCGACCACCTCGGCCAGCACCCGGCCGGTCTCGTCGACGATCTCGTGGGCGTGCCGGACGGTGCGCACCACCGCCGCCGGGGTCAGCGCGGCACCCCGGTGGAACACGGTGACCAGCTCGACCAGTTCCGCCGGCATCGCGTCGGGCGGGCCGGAGCGGGAGATCTCGTGGCGGACACCGGGGCTGCCGGTCGGCAACTTCACCGTCCACGGCAGCTCGTCACCCTCGCGGTACCGCAGCGAGACACCCGCCCGGGCCAGCCGCAGGTCCACGGTGTCGTGGTAGGTGGCGACGAGGGTCACCGGCGCCAGCGCCCGGACGCTCCCCGACGCCGGCACGGCGGGGGAGAGGTCGGGCAGCAGCCACCCGGCCTCCACCGCGAACTTCCGTTCCTCCTCGACCATCTGCCCAGCCTATTCTCGCGCGCTCAACCGGCCGTGCTGCCGACGCGACGCAGCAGCAGGTGCTGAAGGTGGCTCAGCGGTGCCTCCGGCCGGCCCGCCCGGCGGCTCCAGGTGCCGTCGCCGGCCAACTCGAACGCGTCCACGTCCGGGCTCATCGCGGCACCGAGCACGTGGTCCAGCTCGGCCCGGGCCACCGGATCGGTGACCTGGACCAGTGCCTCCACCCGCCGGTCCAGGTTGCGGTGCATCAGGTCGGCGGAGCCGATCCAGAACTCCGCGTCGCCGTTGTTGCCGAAGCGGAAGACCCGGGAGTGCTCCAGGAAGCGACCGAGGATCGAGTGCACCCGGATGTTCTCCGAGAGCCCGGGCACCCCGGGTCGCAGCGTGCACATCCCCCGGATGATCAGGTCGACGTGCACGCCGGCCTGGGAGGCCCGGTACAGCGCGTCGGTGATCTCCTCGTCGACGAGCGAGTTCACCTTGAACTGGACGAGACCCGGCATGCCCAGCCGGACATGGTTGGTCTCCCGTTCGATCCGCTCGATCAGGCCGCTGCGGATGCCCTGCGGTGCCACCAGCAGCCGCCGGTACGCGGTCTGCCGGCTGTACCCGGTGAGCACGTTGAACAGGTCGGTCAGGTCGGCGCCGATCTCCGGGTCGGCGGTGAGCATGCCGAAGTCCTCGTAGAGCCGGGCGGTCTTCGGGTGGTAGTTGCCGGTGCCGATGTGGCAGTAGCGGCGGATCTGGTTGCCCTCCTGGCGTACCACCAGGGCGGTCTTGCAGTGGGTCTTCAGACCGACCAGGCCGTACACCACGTGGCAGCCGGCCCGCTCCAGCGTGCGGGCCCAGCCGATGTTCGCCACCTCGTCGAAGCGGGCCTTCACCTCGACGAGCACCACGACCTGCTTGCCGGCGGCGGCGGCGTCGACAAGCGCGTCCACGATCGGTGAGTCACCGCTGGTGCGGTACAGCGTCTGCTTGATGGCCAGCACGTTCGGGTCGGCGGCGGCCTGCTCGATGAACCGTTGCACGCTGGTGGCGAAGGAGTGGTACGGGTGATGCACGAGCACGTCGCCGTCGCGCAGGGTGGCGAAGACACTGCGCGGCACCTCGCCCTCGGCGAGCCGGGGGTGGGTGGCCGGCACGAACGGCGGATCCTTCAGGTCCGGCCGGTCGGCCTCGCCGTACAGCTGCCACAGCGCGGAGAGATCCAGCAGACCACGGACCCGCAGTACGTCCTGGGTGTCCATGTCCAGTTCCCGGACGAGCAGTTCCAGCATGTGGTCGGAGATGGAGGCGGCCACCTCCAGTCGTACCGGCGGGCCGAAGCGGCGGCGGGCCAGCTCCCGCTCCAGCGCCTGGAGCAGATCCTCGTCCCGGTCCTCGTCGACCTCCACCTCCGCGTTGCGGGTGACTCGGAACAGGTGGCACTCGACCACCTGCATGCCGGAGAAGAGCTGACCGAGGTGCACCGAGATGAGATCTTCCACCGGCAGCATCCGGACCCCGGGCCGGTCCCGGTCGACCCGGACGAAACGGGGCACGTTGTTGGGCACCTTCACCCGGGCGAACAACTCCGGCCCGCCGTCCGGGTCGCGTACCGCGACGGCCAGGTTGAGCGATCGGCCCGAGATGTACGGGAACGGGTGGGCCGGGTCGACCGCCAGCGGGGTGAGAACCGGGAAGATCTTTTCCCGGAAGTAGGTGCGTAGCCGTTCCCGCTCGGCGTCGCCGAGGTCGGACCAGCGCAGTACCCGGATGTCCTCGGCGGCGAGCTTGGGCACCAGGTCGTCGACGTAGCAGGCGGCCTGCCGGGCCACCAGCGCGGCGGCCTTCTCGGAGATCAGCGCAAGTTGGGTACGCAACGGCAGTCCGTCACCGCCCCGCACGGGTAGCCCGGCGGAGAGCCGGCGCTTCAGCCCGGCCACCCGCACCATGTAGAACTCGTCGAGGTTGCTGGCGAAGATGGCCAGGAACTTGGCCCGCTCCAGCAGTGGGGTGTGCGGGTCCTCGGCCAGGGCGAGCACCCGGGCGTTGAAGTCGAGCCAGGACAGCTCCCGGTTGAGGAACCGGTCCTCGGGCAGGGGGTGAGCGGACGGCGGCTCGTCGGCGGGCTGCGGCAACCCCGGTTCCGAGACCGGGTCCAACACCTCCTCCAGGCCGGCGGAGGCCGCCGCCGGGTCGGTGTCCGGGCCGTCGTCGAGAGTCGGGCGGGTGCTGCGGAACCGGCCGTCGGTCCCCCGGGGGCGACCTCCGTTGCGGCCGGTGGTGTCGTCGGTGGCGGCGGGGCTGGCGGGACGTTCGCGAGGGGTGCTCACCCGCCCATAATCACCCGAACTCGGTTAACGCAAAATGAACTTGCGGCGGGTTGTCAGGACATCGTCGGCAGCGTCACGCGGACGACGTCGCCGGCGGCGTCGGTCTCCACGCGCACCCGCTGACCGAGGCGGAGCAGGCGCAGCCCGGAGGCGTCGAACGCCCGGGGCGGGAAGGGCAACTCGGTGCCGTCGTCAAGCAGCAGCAGTCCGCCGCGGGTCGCCGCGTCGAAGGTCGCCACCGTGCCCTGCATGCCAGCACCGTACCGAACCCTCCGGCTGGCGCGCACACCCGCCGTTCAGGTGGAGAAGGACTCGGTGAGGCAGCCGGCGGCCAGCGACGTGGTGCGCGGACCCAGCCCGAGTCGCGCCGCGGCGGCCAGGTCGTCGGCGGTGTCCACATCACGCCGCAGGCTCGGCCAGCCGCCGGTGAGTGGACGGGCGCCGCTGGCGGCGTGCGCGGCGGCTGAGCCGGGTCCGAAGCGCGGGTCCAGGGGTACGCCGGGCGGGGCGGCCAGCAGCACGGTGCCGGTGCCCGGGGCGTCGGTCACGAACCGGCGTACCCCGGGCGGTCCGGTGAGCGCCGCGTGCAGCGCCGCCGCCAGCTCGGCCGGGCGCAGGGCCGGCAGGTCGGCGGTCAGCCCGGCCACCCAGCCGGCGGCGTCCGCCGCGCCGTGCCGGAACGCGGCGTTGAGCCCGGCCGCGACGTCCGGCAGCACCCGGGCACCACCGGACCGGGCCACGCCGGCGACCCGGGCATCGTCGGTGACCACCAGCACCTCGGCCACCCCCGGGCAGTCCTGCACCGCCGCCAGGGTGTCGGCGGCCAGCGCCAGAGCCAGCTCCTGGTGGGGTACGCCCGGCAGCCCGCCACGCAGCCGGGTCTTCGCGGCTGCCAGGCGCTTGACCGGCACCACCACCGTCCAGGGCTGAGTCACGCCTGCCATCCTGCCAGCCGGGCGGCGGTACCCTCACTGGCCGTACCCGGGGCGAGCAGGCATGATTTCCGCTGCGGACCTCACCGGGCTCCTCCGGTGGCGGGTCGGGGCGGGCATGAGGAGGCACGGTGGGTCGGCGGAGGCTGGGATTCTGGCAATGGTTCGCCGTGGTGCTGGTGAAGCCGGTGATGACCGTATGGACCCGGCGTACCTGGCGGGGGATGGAGCACCTGGACCAGGACGGTCCGGTGATCATCGTGCCGAACCACATCTCGCATGCCGATCCGCTGGTCTCCGCGCACTTCGTCTTCGACGCCGGGCGATGGCCGCAGTTCCTCGGCAAGGCGAGCGTGTTCAAGGTGCCGGTGATCGGCTGGATCCTGCACCGGTGCCGGCAGATTCCGGTCGAGCGGGGCTCGGTCGACGCGGTGAAGTCGCTGGACGCCCTGGTCAAGGCGCTTGACGCGGGCGGAGCCGTGATCATCTACCCGGAGGGCACCACCAGCCGGGAGCCGGACCTGTGGCCGATGAAGGGCAAGACCGGCGCGGCCCGGCTGGCGCTGGCCACCGGCGCCCCGGTGGTGCCGCTGGCGATGTGGGGACCGGAGCGGATCTTCGATCCGCGCCGCGCCCGGATCAACCTGCGACCGCGTATCCCGGTGACCGTGGTGGCCGGGCCGCCGATCGACCTGAGCCGCTGGGCCGGCACCGCCCCGAGCCGTCAGGTGTTGGAGGAGATGACCGAAGTGATCATGCTGCGGCTGCGGGACATGCTCGCAGACATCCGGGGTGGCACGCCCCCGCCGCTGTGGCAGCGCTCCACCCGCCCCCAGCCCGACCGCCAGCGCCCGGAGGCGGCGGCATGAGCGAGCGTCAGCGAGCGAATCGTCGGTGCGGTGCGGTGGTGCCTCATGGCGGCGCGGAGCGTCAGCGGAGTGCCGGCATGAGCGAGCGTCAGCGAGCGAATCATCGGTGCGGTGCGGTGGTGCCTCATGGCGGCGCCGACCGTAGGGAGGCGGCGGCGTGAGTGGGCAGGTGGCGGTGCTGGGGGCGGGGTCCTGGGGTACGGCGTTCGCGAAGATCCTCGCCGACGCCGGCCGGGAGGTGACGCTCTGGGCGCGGCGCCAGCCGATCGCCGACGTGATCCGGGCCGAGCGGTGTAATCCCGAGTACCTGCCCGGCGTGGTGTTGCCGGAGCGGGTCACCGCGACCGGCGACCCGGTCGAGGCGATCAAGGGTGCCGAGATGGTGGTGCTGGCGGTGCCGTCGCAGACCCTGCGCGGCAACCTCGCCGAGTGGGTGGAGCACCTGCACCCCGAGGCCACCCTGGTGTCGCTGATGAAGGGCATCGAGCTCGGCACCACCAAGCGGATGAGCGAGGTGATCGTCGAGACCGCCCGGGTCGCCGCGGACCGGGTGGTGGTGGTGTCCGGCCCCAACCTGGCCCCGGAGATCGCCGCGGAGCAACCAGCGGCCACCGTGGTCGCCTGCACCGACTCCGACCGGGCCACCCTGGTGCAGCGGTCGATCACCACGCCCTACTTCCGCCCGTACACGAACGACGACGTGATCGGCTGCGAGCTGGGCGGGGCGGTCAAGAACGTGATCGCGCTGGCGTACGGGATCGCCACGGCGATGGGCTTCGGCCACAACACCCGGGCGATGCTTGTCACCCGTGGGCTGGCCGAGACCGCCCGGCTCGGGGTCGCCCTCGGCGCGGATCCGCTCACCTTCGCCGGCCTGGCCGGGATGGGTGATCTGGTGGCTTCCTGCTCGTCGCCGTCGGCCCGCAACCGCACCTTCGGCGAGCACCTCGGCCGGGGTGCCACCCTGGAGGAGGCGCGGGTGGCCACCCGGCAGACCGCCGAGGGGGTGAAGAGCGCGCTGGCGATCCGGGATCTGGCCCGCGCGCACGGGGTGGAGATGCCGATCACCGAGCAGGTCGAGCTGGTCTGCCACGAGGGGGTGGATCCCCGGCTGGCGGTCCAGGCCCTGATGAGTCGTACCACGAAGCCGGAGTGAGCAGCACCATGAGCGAGCGTGACACCCCAGAGCCGCACGACCAGCCGGCGCAGGGGGACGGCACCCGCTGCGTGCACGCCGGCCTGCCCGAGCCCACCCCGGGCGCGCCGTTCCTGCCCGGGCCGGTCTTCGCCGCGCCGTACCATCTCGACCCGGTGCAGGGGCCGGCGGCGGCCCCGAACGGGTACGGGCGTCCGGACAACCCGACCCGCCGGCTGCTGGAGGCCGCGGTCGGTGAGTTGGAGGGCGGCGACTGCCGGGTCTTCGCCAGCGGTCAGGCGGCGATAACCGGGCTGCTGCTGGCGGTGCTACGGGCCGGTGACGCGGTGGTCCTGCCCGCCGACGGGTACTTCCCGGTGCGCGCCTTCGCCACCGACACCCTCGCCGGCAACGGCGTACGAGTGCTGTTCGCACCGACCGCCGGTCCGTACCCGGACCTCGACGGGGTACGGCTGGTGCTGGTGGAGACGCCGGCGAACCCGGGGCTCGACGTGGTGGACCTGCCGGCGCTCGCCGAGCGGGTGCACGCCGCCGGTGCCCTGCTGGCCGTGGACAACACCACCGCCACCCCGCTCGGGCAGCGGCCGTTGGACCTCGGTGCCGACGTGGTGGTGGCCTCCGGCACGAAGGCGTTGACCGGTCACTCCGACCTGTTGCTCGGCTACGTCGCCACCCGGTCGGCGGAACTGCTGTCGACGGTCACCGCCTGGCGTACCGCGACCGGTGCCGTGCCGGGCGCGTTCGACGCCTGGCTGGCCCACCGGTCGCTGGCCACCCTCGACCTGCGCCTGGCCCGGCAGACGGCGAACGCGCAGGCGCTGGCCCGACTGCTGGCCGGGCGCGCCGACGTCGCCGGGCTGCGCTGGCCCGGCCTGCCGGACGACCCGGCCTACCCGGTGGCGGTGCGGCAGCTGCGGCGGATGCCGGGCGTGCTCTCCTTCGACCTCGGTAGCGCCGAACGGGTCGCCCGCTTCCTCGACGCGGCCCGGCTGGTCGTCGCGGCGACCTCCTTCGGCGGCCTGCACACCACCGCGGACCGGCGGGCGCAGTGGGGCGACGACACCGCGCCCGGTTTCGTCCGGCTCTCCTGCGGCGTGGAGGACCCCGCCGACCTGGTCGCCGACGTCGCGGCCGCGCTGGACGCCGCGGCCTGATGGGCACGCCGGTCTTCCCGGTCGGGTACGCCGCCCTGGTCGCCCGGCTGCGGCGGGCCGGCTGTGTGTGGGCCGAGGAGGAGGCCCGCCTGCTGCTGGCCGTCGACGCCGGCCCGCAGACGCTTGCGGACCTGGTCGATCGGCGGGTCGCCGGCGAACCGTTGGAGTACCTGCTGGGCTGGGCGGAGTTCTGCGGCGAGCGGATCGAGGTCGACCCGGGCGTCTTCGTACCCCGGGCGCGTACCGCCCTGCTGGTGTCGACGGCCGTGGCGGTGACCGGGCCGGCGGCGACGGTGGTGGAGCTGTGCTGCGGCGCCGGTGCGATCAGCCGGGTGTTGGCGCGTCGACTCGCCGCACCCCGGCTGCTGGCCGCGGTCGACGTCGATCCGGCGGCGGTGGCCTGTGCCCAGCGGAACCTCACGGCTATGGGAGTGCCCGTCCTCGTCGGGGACCTTTTCGATCCGCTGCCGGCGGCCTGGCGTGGCCGGCTCGACCTGGTGGTGGCGAACGCCCCGTACGTGCCGACGGTCGCGATGGCCCTGCTGCCGCCCGAGGCCCGCCGGTACGAGGCCGCCGCCGCGCTCGACGGTGGGCCGGACGGGCTGGCCGTGCTGCGTCGGCTGGCCGCTGCCGCGCCGGACTGGCTCGCGCCGGGCGGACACCTGGTGGTGGAGGTCGGCCGGACGCAGGTCGAGCGGTTCCGGGCGGTGCTGACCGAGGCCGGGCTGGTGCCGTCGGTGGTGCGTGACGACGCCTCCGACGCCATCGCGATGACGGGCCGATGCCCGGACGACGTGGCGGGCGGGCGGTACGAGAACTAGCCTCACGTCAGGTTGTGACGGTGGGAGGCGGAACTCGGGTGGACAGCGCAACGGTGGTCGTCGGGATCGACAACGGTGGCACGACAAACAACGCCACCGTGCTCACGCTTGACGGACGGTTCCTGGTCGATCGCCTGGTGGAGACGCCGAGCCGGGTGCAGGAGGGACCGGAGGCGGCGGTGGCGGCGATGTCCGACGCCTTCGACGGCGTGCTGGCCCTCACCGGGGTCTCCCGCGACCAGGTGGGTGCGGTCGGTCTGGACACCCCCGGCCCGGCCAGTGCCGGCGGCGTCATCTCGTCGAAGGGTTCCACGAACTTCTCCCAGCCGGCCTGGCGCGGCTACGACGTCCGGGGCGCCCTCGAACGTCGGTTGGGTCTGCCGGTGATCTACCACAACGACGGCAACGCGGCCGCGCTCTACGCCCATCATGTTCATTTCGGGACCGACGCGATGCGGCGCTCGTCGGTGTCGGCGATCGTCGGCACCGGACTTGGCGGTGGCCTGATCGAGCACGGCCGGGTGATCTCCGGTGCGGCGGGGATGGCCGGCGAACTGGGGCACGTGCAGATTCCGTTGACCAGCGTGTTGGCGCCGGGACAGCCGGTGCCGACCTGCGCCTGCGGTTTCGCCGGTGACGTCGAGAGCGTCGTGTCGTTGACCGCGATCGAGCACAACCTGCTGCCGTACTGGTTGACCCGCTTCCCGGGGCATCCACTGGCCGGCGAGTCGCCGCAGCGGGCGGCGAAACTGGTACGCGGCTACGGCGAGCGGGGCGACGAACTGGCCCGGGAGATCTTTGCCCAGCAGGCGAGGGCGCTCGGTGCCCTGTTCACCATCGCGGCGAACTTCACCGATCCGCATGCGTACTTCGTCGGCGGCGGCGTGGTGGAGACGGACCCGGTGTTCCGCGACTGGTTCCTGGCCGCCGTGCGGGAGCACACCCTGCTCCGGGTGGAGCAGGCCGCCCTGGCCACCTTCGCCCTGGTGCCGGAGCGCGACATGGCTGGTGCGCGGGGCGTGGCGCTGGCGGCGCTGGAGGCGATCCGGGCGTTGCCGTCGCCGCCGCCACTGGTCGGCGACTGAGCGGACGACGACGGAGGGGCTGACCGGGCCGGCGGTGCCCTTACCGGCCCGGTCAGCGGCTCTGGGGTGCGGTTCCTCCGCCGCTCAGCGGGTTGGCGGTGCCTGCGCCGCTCAGCGGGTTGGCGGTGCCTGCGCCGCTCAGCGGGTTGGCGGTGCCTGCGTGAAGGCGCTCCACGCGGCCGGCGGGAAGCTCAGCAGCGGGCCGTGCGGGTCTTTGGAGTCGCGTACGGCGACGGTGCCGGGGACGACCGCCATCTCGACGCAGGCGCCCTCGTCACCGCTGTGGCTGCTCTTGCGCCATCCCGTCACGGCCACCGCCGCGCTGATCTCCGGTGTCATCGCCTTACCGTCCCTTCAGGAGTTTGAAGATAGCCTCGCGACTGTCCGTCGGGCTGAGCGCGACGGTGCGCAGGTGCTCCATGATCTTGGTGCAGGTACGCAGGTCGCCGGGACGGTCGAGGATCATCTGCCCGGCGACCGTCTCCACGGAGGCGATGATCGGATCCTCCGGGTCGGCGAATTCGAGGATGTGCAGGGAGCCCCGGGTGCCCCGGTGGTAGCCGGCCACCAACGGGATCATCTGCACGGTGATGTTCGGCAGCTCACTCATCTTGAGCAGGTGGCTCAGTTGGCCCTGCTGCGCGGAGTCGTCACCCACCGGGCGGAGCAGCGCGGCCTCGTCGAGAATCGCGTCGAAGATCGGCGGGTCTTCCTCGAAGATCCGCTGCTGCCGGTCCAGTCGCATGCGCACCCGCTCCTCGACGTCGTTGTCGCTGAGGGTGTGCGGTCCGCCGCGCATCACGCCGCGGATGTAGTCAGCGGTCTGCAACAGGCCCGGCACCACCGACGGCTCGAAGTTCGCGATGGCCACGGCCTCGGCCTCCAGCGCGATGAAGTCGATGGTGCGCCGGTCGAGCAGGTACGAGTAGGACACCCACCAGCCCGGCTTGCGCGCGTCCTTGGCGAGCTGGACGGCGGCCGCGACCTCGTCCGCGCCGACCCCGTAGAGGGTGAGCAGGGCGCGCACGGTGGCCGGGCTGACCAGGGTCTGCGCGTTCTCGTAGCGGGAGAGCGTGCTGCGGGTGCTGTTGATCTCGTCAGCCGCGGTCTCCAGGGTGAGGCCGGCGGCCTCGCGATGGTGGCGCAGGGCGATGCCCAACCGGCGGGCGCGTGCGGTCTTCGGAGCCATACATAGATAGTCGCACGTATTTGGGAAGCTGTACATGAGAGAACGCCGGTGAGAGTTGCATTCACGCCTATGGAGCTGTCAATCTGTTAGCACGTCCTCACCGCCGGTTGTCGTGGCGACGGTGGTGGTGAGCGACCGGAGGGGATGAGGCGCGCGGCGGTCGGGTTTTCCCCCGTACCTGACCGCCGCGTGCCACGCCAGTTGGTCGGCCACCGGAAGGGAATCGACGTGCGGACTGGTCAGCGGGTTTTCGGCGAGTGCCGGGGCGGCCGGCGATGACACGCTTTTTGGTGGTGCTGAGCGACGTCCGCCCGTACGAGGTGGACGGCCGCAACGAGCGGCTGGCCCCTGAGCGTCGCCGCCAGGTGGTCGGTGCGAGCAGCCGCGAGGCGGCCGACCGGATCGCGGGCGCCTTCATGGCGCTGGGCATGGTGCGGGCCGGCCGGCAGCGGGTCAAGGTGCTCGCCATCGGACGCCGGCACGCGTACGGCGAGCGCGAACTGGCCGGCTGACCACGACCGTACGGTTACGTTGCGTATATGACTGGTTGACCGTTTGCGGCCGAGTCGCGTTGCCGCAGGGTATCGGCAACCTCCACCCGCCACGCACAGTAAGGTCGTCCGGGAGAGCGCCAGCAGTGCGTCCCGGAAAGGTGATCACAGTGACCACCCCAGGCAAGACCCGCGTGGCGATCGTCTTCGGCGGCCGCAGCCCGGAACACGGCATCTCGTGCGTCAGCGCCGGCAGTGTGCTCGGCGCGCTGGACCCGGACGAGTTCGAGGTGGTACCGGTCGGTATCACCCGGGCTGGCCAGTGGGTACTCACCAGCGGCGACCCCGGTCAGTTGGCCATCAACGCCCGCCGGCTGCCGGAGATCACCGCGGCGTCCGGTACGGACATCGTGCTGCGTGCCGACCCCACCGGCGGTGGACTGCTGGTGCTCGACCCGACCGAGGGGCCCCGGGCGCTCGCCGACGTGGACGTGGTCTTCCCGGTCCTGCACGGCGCCTACGGTGAGGACGGCACCATCCAGGGCATGCTGGAGATGGCCGGCATCCCGTACGTCGGCGCGAAGGTCTTCGCCTCGGCCGCCGCGATGGACAAGGAGTTCACCAAGAAGCTCTGCGCCGCCGAGGGCATCCCGGTCGGCCCGTACGCGGTGCTGCGCAGCGGAACGACGCTCAGTGAGGCGGACAAGCGGCGGCTGGGCCTGCCGGTCTTCGTCAAGCCCTCCCGGGCCGGCTCCTCCTTCGGCATCACGAAGGTCAGCGACTGGGACGACCTGGACGCGGCTCTCGCCACCGCCCGGGAGATCGACGGCAAGGTGCTGGTCGAGGGCGCCATCGTCGGCCGCGAGATCGAGTGCGGCGTGCTGGAGGGCGAGGCCGGCGGCGCGCCGGAGGCGTCCGTGCTGGC
Organism: Micromonospora sp. C95; assembly: GCF_018070465.1. Taxonomy (GTDB): domain Bacteria; phylum Actinomycetota; class Actinomycetes; order Mycobacteriales; family Micromonosporaceae; genus Micromonospora. Next base: position 36,193 of record NZ_JAGPXT010000023.1, on the reverse strand, counting down.
CGAGGTGCGGGTGGTCGGCGACTACGACTTCTACGACTTCGAGGCCAAGTACATCGACGCCGACACCGCCTGCGAGTACGACATCCCGGCCGACCTGCCGGAGCGGGTCACCCGGCAGGTGCGCGACTACGCCGTACGCGCGTTCACCGCGCTGGACTGCGCCGGTCTGGCCCGGGTCGACTTCTTCGTCACGCCCGACCTCGACGTCTACCTCAACGAGATCAACACTATGCCCGGCTTCACGCCGACCTCGATGTTCCCCCGGATGTGGGCGGCGGCCGGCCTGGAGTACCCGAAGCTTGTCGACCGGCTCATCCGGACGGCGCTGACCCGGGGGGCCGGGCAGTACTGAGACCCGGCGCGACGGTCGCCGGGCAGCCCCGACACGGGCCGTGCCCGAGGCGTCAGGAGGTGCAGCCGGACGGTGCCGCGCCGGACGACCGGATCGACTCGACGATGGTGGCGGAGACCGGGGAGGCCCACTGCAACGCCTCGCCGTAGGAGTTCGGCACCCGCAGGGTCACCGCCGCCTCCCGGTCGACCGTGGTCAGCTCCGTTGCGTCCGGCCCCTCCACCGCGTACCAGCAGACCGAGTTGACCAGGTAGAGGTGGTCGTCGGGCTTGATCTCCGGCTCGTCGCCACCGCAGGCCACCGTGAGCGCCGGGTCGCCGTACGCGGCGTTCTGCTCGGGCCCGGCACTTACCGGTCGTTGCGGCAGGTCGCGGATCGAATCGGGCAGTTGGGACAGCAGTGCACGGCAGACGACGGTCGGGCGCTCACCGAGTTGGGGAGCTGCCATCTCGACCGGCGCGGTGGAGATCGGGCCGGGCGTGGTCGCCGACGGCTGCGGGGCGGCGGCTGGCTCCTCCGGCGAGAGATTGCTCAGCGCGAGCGCGCCCACCAGCAGGGCCACCGGCAGCGCCACCGCGGTGGCGATCAGCGCCGCGCTGCGGTTGGTCCGGTCAGGTGCCTTCGCGTCCGGCCGGTCGGCCTGGGCGACGGGGGATCTCGGCTGCTCGTCCACTTACAGGCGCACCACCGAACACGTGAGGGTGCGGGTGATGCCCGGCACCATCTGCACCTTGCTGACGATGAGCTTGCCGAGCTCGTCGACGGTGTTCGCCTCGGTGAGCACGACCACGTCGTACGGTCCGGTGACCGCGTCGACGCGGACCACGCCGGCGAGATCCGCGATGAGACCGGCCACGTCACGTGCCCGGCCGACCTCTGTCTGGATGAGGATGTACGCCTGTACCACGACTCGACCTCCCTCCGTCGCCGCCCGCAAGGCGGCCCGAAGGGAGAAAGTACCTTACGGACCAGGGCTGATCCCGATCGGTCGCCAAGGAGAAGCAGTGAGCGAGCGCAGCGAGCGAGCCATCAGGCTCAGGGCGGTGGTGCCTCACGGCGGCACGCAGCGAAGCGGAGTGCTGTCGTGAGCGGGCGCAGCGAGCGAGCCATCAGGCTCAGGGCGGTGGTGCCTCACGGCGGCACGCAGCGAAGCGGAGTGCCGTCGTGAGCGTGGCGGGTGTCGGCGAGTTCGGGCTGATCGACCGGGTGACCGCCCGGTTGTCGTACGGCGCCACGGTGCTGCTCGGCCCGGGTGACGACGCGGCGGTGGTCGCCGCGCCGGACGCCCGGGTGGTCGCCACGACCGACGTGCTGGTCGAGGGGCGGCACTTCCGCCGGGACTGGTCCGGTGCGCACGACATCGGCCGGCGGGCGGCAGCGGCGAACCTCGCCGACGTGGCGGCCATGGGCGCCGAGCCGACGGCCCTGCTGGTAGCGCTCTGTGTACCCGCCGACGTGGAGACCGGGTGGATGGAGCAACTCGCCGACGGCCTCGGTGCCGAGGCGGCCGGGGTCGGTGCCAGCGTGGTCGGTGGGGACATGTCCGCCAGCCCCACGCTCACCATCGCGGTCACCGCGCTCGGTGACCTGGGCGGTCGGTCACCGGTGACCCGGGCCGGTGCCCGCCCCGGTGACCTGCTCGCCCTGGCCGGTCGCACCGGGTACGCGGCAGCCGGGTTCACCGTGCTCTCCCGCGGTTTCCGGACGCCCCGGCTGCTGGTCGAGGCGTATCGCCGGCCGGAGGTGCCCTACCCGGCCGGACCGCAGGCGGCCCGGCTCGGCGCCACCGCCATGATCGACGTCTCGGACGGGCTGCTCGCCGACCTCGGGCACGTGGCGAAGGCCAGCGCGGTGGCCGTCGACATCACCCGGGACGCCTTCGAGGTGCCGCCGCAGATGCGCGACGCCGCGCAGGCGCTCGGCGTCGACCCGTACGCCTGGTTGCTGGCCGGTGGTGACGACCACGCACTGGCGGCGACATTTCCCCCGGCGACGACCCTGCCGCCGGGCTGGCGGGCGATCGGCCGGGTCACCGAGGGCGCCGGGGTGACGGTGGACGGCCGACCGTTCGACGGCCCGCCCGGATGGGACCATTTTCGCTGATCACGGGCCACCCGGCGGAGCGCCGCCGGTCGGGTCGTACCCTGCACGGGTGCCCCAAATCGAGATCCACATGGTGCCGTTCGACTCTCCGGTGGCCCGGCGGCTGATCACCGCGACCCTGGCCGACCTGGGCGCCCGGTACGGCGGCAGCGGCGACGAGACCCCGGTCGACGCGACCGAGTTCGTACCACCGGCCGGGGCGTTCCTGGTCGCCCGGATCGACGGGCAGCCGGTGGGCTGCGGCGGCTGGCGCAGCCACGGCGAGGAGACCGCCGAGTTGAAGCGGATGTACACCGCGCCGCAGGCGCGGGGGCGGGGGGTGGCCCGCGCGGTGCTGGCTGCCATCGAACGCTCGGCCCGGGAGCACGGCCGCCGACGGATCATCCTGGAGTGCGGTGACCGGCAGCCCGAGGCGATCGCGTTGTACAAGGCGGCCGGCTACGAGCGGATCCCCAACTTCGGCTTCTACGCCGACGAGCCCGGCTGCCTGTCGTTCGGTCGTAGCCTCTGATCCGGCCGGTTGGCTGCGGACACGCCGAAACCGGCGGGCCCGCTGGGGCCCGCCGGTTTCGACGGTCGTGATGTCCCGGTGCTACCGCGTCAGGCGCGGGCGACCTTGCCGGCCTTGATGCAGGACGTGCAGACCTTCAGCTTCTTGGTCGTGCCGCCACCGGCCGGGGTGCGCACCGACTGGATGTTCGGGTTCCAGCGGCGGTTGGTCCGCCGGTGCGAGTGGGACACGTTGTGGCCGAAGCCCGGTCCCTTGCCACAGACGTCGCACACGCTAGCCACGGGATACTCCTGGGATTGAAACGTTCATGAAGTCGGCACCAGGCGCAGCCCGGGCAACCTGGCCAGGGTACCCGATGGGGTTAACGCCTGCCCAACCGGGCTCGGCCACCGGGACGGCACAGCCACTGATGCGGACAACAGCGCCCGGGAAACCCGACAGGGGCGCACCCACCCGGTGCCGGGCGCGTGTCAGCGTACGCCAGTAGGCTGCCACCGTGCTGGACACCCTCGACGCCGCCGCCGTGCGCCGCTGGTGCGCCAGCGGCCTGGCCGCGCTCAAGCGGCACCAGGGTGAGATCGACGAGCTGAACGTCTACCCGGTGCCCGACGGTGACACCGGCACCAATCTGGTGCTCACCCTCACCTCCGCGCAGCAGGCGCTGGCGATGGATCTCGACACCCACGCCGACGGCATCGCGACCGCGCACGGGCACGCGTTGCGCCTGATGGCCCGGGGCGCCCTGCTCGGCGCGCGGGGCAACTCCGGGGTGATCCTGGCGCAGATCCTGCGCGGTCTCGCCGACGCGTTGGCCGCCGCCCCGCAGGTACGGGGCCGGGAGCTGGCGGCGGCGCTGCGCGAGGCGACCGACGCGGCGTACACGGCGGTGGCCCGCCCGGTGGAGGGCACGCTGCTCTCCGTGGTCTCGGCCGCCGCCGACGCGGCCGAGACGGCCGGCAGCGACGAGCTGCGCGTGGTGTCCCGGGCGGCGGCCGACGCCGCGGCCGGCGCACTGGTCCGCACCCCCGAGCAGTTGCCGGCGCTGGCCCGGGCCGGCGTGGTCGACGCCGGTGGGCAGGGGCTGTGCCTGCTGCTCGACGCCCTGGCCGAGGTGGTCACGGGGGAGAGCCCGGTGCGGCCGGCACCCAGCCTCCCGTCGGCGCGGCCGCCGGTCACCGTCGCCCGGGAGACCGGGTCGGCCGAGTACGCCTACGAGGTGCAGTTCCTGCTCGACGCCGAGCCCGCCGCGGTGCAGCGGTTGCGGGCCACACTCGCCACCATCGGCGACTCTCTGGTGATCGTCGGTGATCAGGGGACCTGGCAGGTCCACGTGCACGTCAACGACGTCGGCGCGGCGATCGAGGCGGGCGTGGTGGCCGGTCGCCCGCACCAGATCGCGGTGACCCGTTTCGCCGACCAACCGGAGCCCGTACCGTCCCGGTCGTCCGACGGGCGGGCCGCCGTGGTGGTGGCCGCCGGTGCCGGGATCGCCGAGCTGCTCGCCGCCGAGGGGGCGGTGGTGGTGCCCGGCAACCCGTCGACCGGGGAACTGCTCGACGCGGTACGCGCCACCGGCGCGGCTCGCGTGGTGGTGCTGCCCAACGACCCGGACGCGCAGACGGTGGCGAACCGGGCCGCCGAGGAGGCGCACCGGCTGGGGGTGGAGGTGGCCGTGGTACCGACCCGTTCACCGGTGCAGGCGCTGGCGGCGCTGGCCGTGCGCGATCCGGGGCGTCGCTTCGCCGACGACGTGATCGCGATGGCCGAGGCGGCCGGTGCCTGCCGGTACGCCGAGGTGTGCCGGGCCGGCCGGGATGCGCTCACCGTCGCCGGCCCGTGCCGTGCCGGTGACGTGCTCGCCCTGGTCGAGGGGGAGGTGAACCTGATCGGCGTCGACCTGGTGGACACCTGCGTCGCGCTTGTCGACCGGATGCTCGGCGGTGGCGGCGAACTGGTCACCCTGCTCGTCGGCGCCGACGCCCCCGACGGGCTGGTCGACGCGGTACGCACGCACATCACGGCGCGCTGGCCCTTCGTCGAGGTGCAGGAGTACCCGGGCGGGCAGCCGCATCACCCGTTGCTGGTCGGTGTCGAGTGACCGCCGAGTCGTCCGATCTGGACACCCCGCTGAAGAAGCTGGTCGGGGAGAAGACCGCCAAGGCGCTGGCCGGCCACCTCGACCTGCACACCGCGGGTGACCTGATCTACCACTTCCCCCGCCGTTACGACGAGCGTGGCGAGCACACCGACATCCGCGCGTTGGACGTCGGCGAGCAGGTCACCGTGCTGGCCCAGGTGCAGCGCACCGCCGTACGCCCGATGCGTCAGCGGCGGGGCAACCTGCTGGAGGTCACCGTCGGCGACGGCTCCGGCGGCAGCCTCACCCTCACCTTCTTCGGCAACCAGGCGTGGCGCGAGCGCGAACTGCGGCCGGGCCGGTGGGGGCTGTTCGCCGGAAAGGTCACCGAGTTCCGGGGCCGGCGGCAGCTCAACGGGCCGGAGTACGTCCTGCTCGGTGAACAGACTGACACCGAGGTCGCGGCCAGCGAGCAGATCGAGGAGTTCGCCGGGGCACTCATTCCGGTCTACCCGGCCGCGGCGGCGGTGCCCACCTGGGTGATCGCCCGCTGCGTCCGGGTGGTGTTGGACACGGTGGCACCGCCGGACGACCCGCTGCCGGCGACGGTGCGGGCCAGTCGGAACCTGGTCGGACTGGGCACCGCGCTACGGGAGATCCACCGGCCGTCGAGCCGGGAGGAGCTGTACCGGGCCCGTCGGCGGCTGAAGTGGGACGAGGCGTTCGCCGTGCAGGTGACGCTGGTCCGCCGCAAGCGGGACGCCGCCGCGTCGCCCGCGCGCCCCCGACCGGGGCGTGCGGGTGGTCTGCTCGACGCGTTCGACGCTCGGTTGCCGTACGAGCTGACCGGCGGGCAGCGTGACGTCGGCGTGGAGATCGCCGCCGACCTCGCGACCGGTCACCCGATGCACCGGCTGTTGCAGGGCGAGGTCGGCTCCGGCAAGACCGTGGTGGCGCTGCGGGCGATGCTCCAGGTGGTCGACGCGGGCGGGCAGGCCGCGTTGCTGGCTCCCACCGAGGTGCTCGCCGCCCAGCATCACCGGGGCATGCTCGACCTGCTCGGTCCGCTCGCCCAGGCCGGTGAGCTGGGTGCCGCCGAGCACGCCACCCGGGTGGAACTGGTCACCGGCTCGCTGGGCGCGGCGGCGCGGCGTCGGGCGCTGGCCGAGGTGGCCAGCGGCGCGGCCGGCATCGTGCTCGGCACCCACGCCCTGCTCTACGAGGGGGTCGACTTCGCCGATCTCGGTCTGGTCGTGGTCGACGAGCAGCACCGGTTCGGGGTCGAGCAACGCGACGCGTTGCGGGCCAAGGCGGAGCAGCCGCCGCACGTACTGGTGATGACCGCCACCCCGATCCCTCGTACGGTGGCCATGACGGTCTACGGCGACCTGGAGATCTCCACCCTGTCCCAGCTGCCGCGTGGTCGATCGCCGATCGCCTCGCACGTGGTGCCGGCCGCCGAGAAGCCGGCCTTCCTCGATCGTGCCTGGCGGCGGCTGCGGGAGGAGGTTGCCGCCGGCCACCAGGCGTACGTGGTCTGCCCCCGGATCGGGGACTCGACGTCCGGGGCCGAGGAGGAGCCGCCGGCGGTCGACGACTCGGAGCGGCGGCCACCGCTGGCGGTGACCGACGTCGCGCCGTTGCTGGCCGACGGGCCGCTGCACGGCCTACGGATCGGTGTCCTGCACGGTCGGCTGCCGGCCGACGAGAAGGACGCGGTGATGCGGTCCTTCGCCGCCGGTCAGCTGGACGTGCTGGTGGCCACCACGGTGGTCGAGGTGGGGGTGGACGTTCCCAACGCGACGATGATGGTGGTGCTGGACGCCGACCGCTTCGGCGTCTCGCAACTGCACCAGTTGCGCGGCCGGGTCGGCCGGGGCAGCGCGCCCGGGCTCTGCCTGCTGGTGACCGAGGCGGCCGAGGGCAGCGGGGCCCGGGAGCGGCTGGACGCGGTCGCCTCCACCACCGACGGTTTCAAGCTCGCCGAGTTGGACCTGAAACAGCGGCGGGAGGGGGACGTGCTGGGTGCCACCCAGTCCGGCCGTCGTTCGCACCTGCGCCTGCTGTCGTTGCTGCGCGACGCGGACCTGATCCGGGACGCGCGGGCGGAGGCGATCGCCCTGGTCGACGAGGATCCGGAGCTGACCCGGCATCCGGCGCTCGCCGCCTCGGTGGCCGCGCTCGTCGACGCCGACCGCGCCGAGTACCTCGAAAAGGGCTGAGCAGCTTCCGGGTCGCCGGCCTTTCTGCTTGCCTGGCGCCCGTTTCCGGGCGGGACAGCGAACCGCCCCGGTCACCCGTGGAACGGGGTGACCGGGGCGGGTCAGCTCAGCTCGGCTCAGGCGGTGAAGTGGATCCGCCGCCGCCGCGCCATCACGAACAGGACCGCGCCCAGCGCCAGCAGGGCGATCGCGCCCGCGGCGATGCCGCCGGCCGCGGCACCGGTCACCGGCAGGCCCGGCTCCTCGCCGCCGCCACCGCCACCGCAGCCCTCGGGCGCGTAGACGACCTCAAGCTCCAGGCCCAGCTCCGGCAGGACGACCAGCGCCGCCTCCTCGTCACCGGCCGGGAAGGTGACCTTCTCCGACGAGCCCGGCGCGACGGTACGGGTCTCGGTCTTGTCGCCGTAGGTGAACTCCACCTTGACCGGCATGCCACCCTCCGGGTTCGAGGCGGTCAGCCCGAAGGTCTCGCAGTCGGCGTCGGTGGTCACCGTCGGCAGCGGGCAGTCCTCCGGACGCTCCCAGGAGTACGTGCCGTTCTCGATGACCTCGCCGTCGACCAGCACCTCGATCTTGCCGGCGTTCTCGGCGGGCACCACGGTCTCGTTGTCGGCCTTGCCCGGCTCGACCGTGACGGTCTTGGACCAGCCGTTCTCGCCCCGAACCTCGAACTCGACCGCGTACTTCGAGAGCGAACCGTCGTTGCTCAGCGAGACGGTGACGCTGCCGTCGCAGGCGGAGGCGAAGGTGGACGCCGGGGTGGTGCAGTTCTTGCTGCCGCCGTTGTACCAGCCCTTCGGGCCCGACGAGCGGTTGCCGGGAGCAGCGTTCTCGCCCAGCTTCTTCGAGCCGTAGCGCGGGCCGTCCTCGACCAGCGGGTCGATGACCTCGTCGACGCCGCCCCAGATCAGGTCGACCTGGGTGTGGCAGTCCGGGACACCGACGTTCAGCTCGATCTCGTGCTGGCCGGCGCCGAGGAAGTCACTGTCCGGCTCGCCGTAGACGTACTGCGGGGTGGCGAACTGCGGGCGCGGCGCGAAGTACGACACCAGGGTGAAGTACTGCTTCTCGTCGCCGCACAGCGGCAGGTCACCGTCCAGCTTGACCGTCGCCGTGCCCTTCGGGCCGTCGAAGGTGTGGCTGTACTTCGCCTCGCTGGCGTCGACGCACTTCGGCGCCGGGGTGCAGGCACCGTCGGCAGCGAGGTTGATGGTGCCCTCGTTGGTCTGCTTACGGAGGATGCCCCACCGAGCCTCGACGGTCAGTTTCGCGCTCGCGGTGTCGCCCGGCACCCGCTGGACAGCCTCGACGAAGCTGTCACCGGGGATGGCGACGTCCTCCAGGTCGACGGGCTCGTTACCCGGCACGAGCACCTGAACCGGGGTGGACGGTTCGGCGGTCACCTTCTTGATGGTGGCCGTCTTCCACTTCTCGCTGTTGGCCACCTTCCACGTGATCACCCGTTCGCCACTGAGCTGGTCGCAGGCGACGGTGCCGGTGATGGTGGTGTGGTGGGCGCTGGCGGGGGTGGCCACCGCCGCTGCTCCGGTCAGGCCGATGAGGGCGGCTGCCAGGACAGCCAGCGGCCGCCGTAGCGACAGCTTGGGTCGGATCACGCGTACTCCCGGGGTGAAGAGCGTCAGGTGTCGGCGCGGGCGGGACGGACGGCGCTGGCGGCACGATGCCGCGCCTGAGAGGGTGCCTCCCGTGCCGATGGCCGGCGGCCATGACGCCGGCACCGGGCAGACCCTAGCGAGATCGCGAGAAACGAAACAGCCCTCAGGGAAGCTTAAGTAAGATGTTATGAATGCGAGATCATTGATCCACCCTCAGTGATCACGCGGGGGCCGCCCGCTCCGATTTCCGGCTCGCGTAGCGTCAGGACGGTGAGCAGGAGCGCGCGATGACCCGCATCGTCGCCGGCCGCCTCGGTGGCCGGCGGATCACCGCCCCGTCCGGTGCCGGCACCCGCCCCACCTCCGACCGGGTGCGTGAGGCGTTGTTCAGCGCGATCGAGGCCGAAATGGACCTGGACGGTGCCCGCTTCGCCGACCTCTACGCCGGGTCGGGTGCGGTCGGCCTGGAGGCGCTGTCGCGGGGCGCGGGGCACGCACTGCTTGTCGAGTCCGACCCGCGGGCCGCCCGGGTGATCCGGGAGAACCTGGCGGCGCTGCGGGTGGGCGCCTCGGCCCGGCTGGTCGCCGGCAAGGTCGCCACCGTCCTGGCCGCCGGTGTGGCGGGCGATCCGTACGACGTCGTCTTCGCCGATCCGCCGTACGCGCTGCCGGACGACGGCATCCACGCGATGCTCGCCGCTCTGGTGGACGGCGGGTGGCTGGCGTCCGAGGCGCTGGTGGTGGTGGAGCGGTCCAGCCGTGGCGGACCGGTCGATTGGGTGGAAGGCATCACTGGCCAGCGCAGTCGCCGGTACGGCGAGACCACCCTTTGGTACGGTCGCCGATCATGAGACGTGCGGTGTGTCCCGGCTCGTTCGACCCGGTCACCAACGGTCACCTCGACATCATCGGCCGGGCCAGCCGGCTGTTCGACGAGGTGATCGTCGGCGTACTGGTCAACCAGTCGAAGAGCGGCCTGTTCACCGTCGAGGAACGGATCGACATGCTCCGCGAGGTGACCGCCTCCTACGGCAACGTGCGGGTGGCGTCCTTCCGGGGTCTGCTTGTGGACTTCTGCCGGGCGCAGCGGGCGACCGTACTCATCAAGGGACTGCGGGCGGTCAGCGACTTCGACTACGAGTTGCAGATGGCCCAGATGAACATCGGCCTCGCCGGGGTCGAGACGCTGTTCATGCCGACCAACCCGCTCTACTCCTTCCTCTCGTCCAGCCTGGTCAAGGACGTGGCCAAGTGGGGCGGCGACGTCACCCCCCACGTACCCGACGTCGTCCGCGACGCCCTCAAAACCCGCCTGACCCCCCCACCCCCCTGACCCCCCACCCGCCCCATCCCGCGATCTTGCACTACTGGTCGCCTTTCTGTCGCTTTCGGCGTGGTTTGCGGGGGCAGGAAGTGCAAGATCGCGAGGTGGGGTGGGGCGACACGCCCGGGGAGGGGTCGGTGCGGGGTTGGTGGGGGACGACATCATTGGGTGAGGCGGGAAACCGGCCGCAGGCCGCATGATGTAGGTCGGCCCGACGAATGACAGGAGTGAGGTACCGGTGGACCCGCTCGACCGCATCGACGAACTGATCACCATCGTGGAGCAGGCGCGCTCCGTGCCCATGTCGCGCAACAACTGCATGGTCGATCGGGCCGAGATGATCGGGGCCCTCGACGACCTGCGCGAGGGACTCCCGGCCGACCTGCGTCGCGCCGCCGCCCTGCTGGAGGAGCGGGACAAGATCATGGAGGCCGGCAAGCGGGAGGCCGACCGCATCATCAGCGAGGGTGAGGCGGAACACGCCCGCCTGGTATCGGTGAACGAGATCACCGTCTCCGCCGAGCACGAGGGCGCCCGGATCATCGCCGAGGCCCGGGCGGAGGCACAGCGGTTGCGCGAGGAGGTCGACGACTACGTCGACACCGCGCTGGCCAACTTCGAACAGTTCCTCACCCGGGCGCTGGCCTCGATAGAGCGCGGCCGGGACAAGATGCACGCGCTGCGGGAGATCGGCACCTTCGCCGGGGACGAGGCGGAGCGGCCGCTGCCCTTCTGACCCCCGCACCGCCGCCGCCGAACGGATCGTCCGCCGCCGACCGGACTGCCCGCCATCGCCGGGACCGACCGCCGCTCCGGCTGGTCACCCCGGTTCGACGATGGGGCGTCCGTCCAGGTAACCTCGTTTGTCGGCCTCTCACCGGCCGGAGTCTGATTATGCCCAAGAACTCACCCACTTCACCCGACCCCAGGTCGCCGCTGGTCCTCGACACGAGGGAACTGCCGCGCCGACCTGGTGCTCTGCGTACCGTCGAACGGGTGGTTCCGGCACCGTCGGACCTCGGCCTGGAGTTGATCGGCGTGCCGGAGGGCGCGGACCTCGACCTCGATCTGCGGATGGAGTCGGTGTCCGAGGGTGTGCTCGTCTCGGGGACCGTGAGCGGTCCGATCCGGGGCGAGTGCGGTCGCTGCCTGCGCGAGATCAACGACTCGGTGACGGTGACGATCCAGGAGCTGTACGCGTACGAGAACAGCACCACGGACGCCACCACCGAGGAGGATGAGGTCGGTCGAATGCAGGGCGACCTGATCGACCTGGAACCGGCGTTGCGGGACGCGGTGGTGCTCGCGCTGCCGAACAATCCGCTCTGCCGTCAGGACTGCCCAGGTCTGTGCCCCGAATGCGGGGTGCACCGGGACGATCTGCCGGCCGATCACAGCCACCAGCAGATCGACCCGCGTTGGGCGGGCCTGTCGCAACTGACCCGTACAGAGGAGTAAGAACCGTGGCCGTCCCCAAGCGCAAGATGTCGCGCAGCAACACCCGGTCCCGCCGGGCGAACTGGAAGGCCGCGGCGGTCGCGACCGTCGCCTGCCCGCAGTGCAAGTCCGCGAAGCTGCCGCACGCCGCCTGCTCGGTCTGCGGCACCTACAACGGCCGCCAGGTCCTTGAGGTCTGACCCGGACGGCGCGTGACGTCCCCGACCACAGGTCGGGTGACGCACACCCCCCGGCGGTCGTCCGCAACTCCGGCCGACGCCGGCCGGCCCAGGCCGGTCGGCGTCGAGACGGAGTCGGGCGTCGCACGGATCGCCGTTGACCTCCTCGGCGGGGACGACGCTCCCGCCGTCGTGGTGGACGGCGCTCTGCGGGCGGTGTGCGACGACCCGGACCTGCATCTGCTTCTCGTCGGGCCGACCCGGGCCGCCGGCGCGTTGATCGACGCCCTGGACCCGGCACAACGGGACCGGATCACGCTCCGACCGACCCACTCCGTCGTCGACATGGCCGACGACCCGAGCGCGGCACGTGCCGACTCCACCGTCCGGGCCGCCGTGGCCGCCGTTCGGGCCGGGTACGCCGATGCGTTGGTCTCCGCGGGCTCCACCGGTGCGACCGTCACCGCCGCCGCCCTCGTCCTCGGTCGCTGGCCCGATGTCCGGCGCCCGGCCCTCGCCGCCGCGCTGCCCGCCGTCTCCGGCACCGTCGTCCTGCTCGACGTCGGTGGCTCGTTGGAGCCGAGCCCGGCGACCCTCGCCCGCAACGCCGCCCTCGGTGCCGCCTACGCCTCGGTCGCCCACGGCATCACCGCGCCCCGGGTGGGGCTGCTCTCCGTGGGCACCGAAGCCGGCAAGGGTGACCGGGCGCGCCGGCTCACCGACCCCTTGCTCGGCGCGGCCGAACTGCCCGGCGACGCCCACTACGTCGGGCTGGTCGAGGGGTACGACGTCTGCCTCGGCACCCGTGCCGATGTGGTGGTCACCGACGGGTTCACCGGTAACGTGCTGCTCAAAGCCATCGAAGGCGCGTACGCCATGGCCGGCGGGACCCCGCCCGGTGGCGGCGCGCCCCGGGCGGCGGCGCTGCTCGGGGTGGCCGGCACCGTCGTCGTCTGCCACGGCGCCGCCCGCGCCGACGACATCGCCTCCGGCATCGCCCTGGCCGCCCACCTCTGGCGGCGCGACGCCACCGAGCGGGTCGCCGCCCTGCTCGGCGGGGACCGCACCAATCGCACGACCGACACCGAGGTACGCACATCATGAGCAACGACAAGCGTCGGCGGCCCGCAATCGGCCACCTGGAGGCCGCGTTCGGCGTCTCGCTGGACCCGGAGCTGCTGGAACGCGCGCTCACCCACCGTTCGTACGCGTACGAGAACGGCGGCCTGCCCACGAACGAGCGGCTGGAGTTCCTCGGCGACTCGGTGTTGGGTGTGGTGATCACGACCGCGCTCTTCCAGAACCATCCCGACCTGCCGGAGGGCCAGCTGGCGAAGCTGCGCGCCAGCGTGGTCAACATGCGTGCGCTCGCCGACGTGGCGCGCGGCCTGGGCCCGGACGGGCTCGGCCCCTACCTGCTGCTCGGCAAGGGCGAGGAGACCACCGGCGGCCGGGACAAGGCGAGCATTCTCGCCGACACCCTCGAAGCGCTGCTCGGCGCGATCTACCTCCAGTACGGCCTGGACACCGCCGCCATCGTCATCCACCGGTTGTTCGACCCGCTGATGGCCGACTCCGCCGGCCGGGGCGCCGCGCTGGACTGGAAGACGAGCCTCCAGGAACTGACCGCCGCGCTCGGCCTCGGCGTGCCGGAGTACCGGATCGAGGGCACCGGGCCGGACCACCTGAAGACCTTCACCGCGTGGGTGGTGGTCGCCGGCAACCGGTACGGCGGTGCCGACGGGCGGAGCAAGAAGGAAGCCGAGCAGCGGGCGGCGGAGTCGGCGTGGCGGATTCTCACCGAGCAGGCTGAGCAGACCGCCGAGCAGGCTGAGCAGACCGCCGAGCAGGCTGAGCAGACCGTTAACCAGGCCGGGACGACCGCCGACGGCGCGGTCGACGAGCAGGTGAACGGGGCGGTCGACGGCCAGCGGAACCCGGTGGACGAGGTCGAGGCCCAGGCGCACCATGCCTGAGCTGCCGGAGGTGGAAACCGTCCGGCAGGGCCTGTCCCGCTGGATCACCGGCCGCCGGATCCACTCGGTGGAGGTGCGCCATCCCCGGGCGGTCCGTCGACACGTGCCCGGCGGGGCGCACTTCGCCGACGTGCTGGCCGGCCGGAAGGTGCTCGACGTCTGCCGGCGCGGGAAGTATCTCTGGCTACCGCTGGACAGCGGGGATGCTGTCGTCGGGCATCTGGGGATGTCCGGGCAACTGCTGCTGCAACCGGCGGACGCGCCCGACGAGGCGCACCTGCGGGTCCGGTTCCGTTTCGACGACGGCGGTCCGGAGCTGCGCTTCGTCGACCAGCGCACGTTCGGTGGGCTGTCGGTGAGCGAGGGCGGCGGCATGCTGCCGGCGGAGATCGCCCACATCGCCCGTGATCCGCTTGATCCGGAGTTCCCCGACACGGAGTTCGTGGCCGCGCTGCGTCGGCGGCGTACCGAGGTCAAGCGGGCGCTGCTCGACCAGAGCCTGATCTCCGGCGTGGGCAACATCTACGCCGACGAGGCGCTGTGGCGAGCCGGGCTGCACGGCACGCGGTCCACCGACGCGCTCACCGGCCCGGCCGCCCACCGGCTGCTCGCGCACGTGCGGGACGTACTCGGCGAGGCGATCACCGCGGGTGGCACCAGCTTCGACGCCCTCTACGTCAACGTCAACGGCGAGAGCGGCTACTTCGACCGATCGTTGAACGCGTACGGACGCGAGGGGCAGCCCTGCCCCCGCTGCGGTGCCCCGATCCGCCGCGAGCCCTTCATGAACCGCTCCTCCTACAGCTGCCCCCGCTGCCAACCCCGTCCCCGCCCCCGCCCCTGACCCGTTTCTCGGCGATCTTGCACTTTCCGCCCCGACAAAATGCACAAAGAGGGGCGTTTCAGCGACGTAAAGTGCAAGATCGCGGAGGAAGGTGGGGGTCAGACCGACGGGCAGGGGAGGCGCCAGGCGTCGAGGGTGCGGTTCTTGCGGATGGAGGCGAAGCCGTAGCCGACGCTCGTGACACAGAAGTCGGTGGTGGTGCCGGTGTACTCGACGTGGAAGACCGGTTTGCCGGTGTCGGCGAAGGGCAGCAACTTGTCGCACCGGTCGAGCCGTACGCACTCCTCGTTGACGGCGAAGTCGAAGTCCGGTGCCAGCGCGGCGACCTGCGGCAGGTTGTTGAGCAGGCCGGGAGAGAGGTCGAGCGAGCGGGCCAGCGCGGCGACCTTGCGGTTGAACGTCAACTGGTCGTCGAACTCCAGCGGGAAGCCGGAACGCCTGTCGTAGCCGTCGGCGTCGGCGAACATCACCGCGCCGAAACCCTTGCCCCGGCAGAGCCGGAACCGGTCGGCCAGCACCGGCCGCAGAACGTCCCACCGGCGTACGTCCAACCAGATCCGCCCGGTCCGGGTGACCGTCGCGCCGCGTACGCGCGCCGGGTAGCGGCTGGCGTCGGGGTCGGTCGGGTGCACCGAACCGACGTGTACCTGGCAGACCAGCCGACGGTCCCGGGAACGTAGCTCGCTGGTCTGTGCGGCGGTGGTGTCGACCGGGTCGAGGACGAACACGTCCGCCTCGACGTCCGGATCGAGCACCCCGTCGACCTGCCACTGCCACTGCCAGTGCCGGGCGGAAGTGGTCGGCCAACTGGTCGGCGATCCGGGCGGGGTGAGATCAGGCCGGCAGGCGGCAGCCGTGACGAGCAGCGTGAACGTCAGGCCGGCCGGCAGCGCCCGGCGGTGCACCCACCGGGCAGGTCGCCCGCCCAGGCCGATCCGCATCGCCAGCTCCGCAGGTCGCGGGGCGGCGTCGGGCCGCCCGAGCCCGGTACGCCGGGTCTCGGCGTACCCACCCGGTCAAACGAGCACAGACCCGACCAGGATTCGCGGCTGACTCAGCGCGGTGCGGCGAAGACCTGCGTCCAGTACGGGCCGTTGCTGCTCGCCACACCCACGCCGATCTCGGTGAAGGCGCAGTTGAGGATGTTGTCGCGGTGCCCGTCGCTGTTCATCCAGGCGTCCATGACCGCCGCGGGCGTCCGCTGGTTCCAGGCGACGTTCTCACCGTAGGTACGCCAGGCGTAGTCGACCCGGTCGATCCGGTCGCCGGGGTCGCTGCCGTCGCTGCCGGTGTGCGACATGTTCTTGTGGTCGGCCTGGTCCTGACTGTGCCGCTGGGCCGCGGTCATCAGCTTGTCGTCGATGCTCAGCGCACCGCAGCCGGCCTTCGCCCGCTCGGCGTTGACGAGCGCGACCACCTCGGCCGCTTCGTCGGCGACGTCGCCGGAGGACGACGGACTGGCCGAGGCGGCCCGGCTCGGGCTGCCCTGGCGGTCGGTGTCGAGCCGGGAGGGGGCTGTGCTGCGCGAGGGCGCGGGCCTGGGCCGGGTGGCCCGGCTCGGTGACGGCGAGGCCGTGGCGGTGCTGGGGGAGACGCTGGGGCTGGGACTGGCGCTCGGGCTGGTGCTCTCAGGCAGGTCGAGCGTGAGTGCCGGATCCTCCTCCGGATCGGCGGGCGCGCTGGCGACCGGCGCCTCGCCGGCCGTGGTGTTGGGCGGGGCGCCGTCACCGGGCAGCGCGAGCGCCGCGACGCCGATGCTCACCACGAGGGTGGCGGCCGCGGCGGCACCCCCCATCATCAGGGGGCGCGGCAGTCGGCGGGACCGACGGGCCGGGGCGGTCGGCTCCAGTGCCGGTTCGCCGACATCGGCCAACTCCCGGTGCCCGGCCTGCGGCGGGCCGTAGCGCGGGCGAACTACCGGTTCGGCGTACGCATCGGTCCGGTCGGTGTAGCCGACGGCCTGATCGGTGTACCGGTCGGGCCGATCATCGTAGGCATACGGGCTCTGCTGCGGCTCACCGTAGGCGTACGGGCTCTGCGGCGGCGACGTGTGGTGCGTCGGCCATCCGGCGGCATGGACGGCGGTCAGGTCATCGTCGCGGTGGTGGCGTCCGGTCTCCTGGTGGAACGCGCCGGAGGTGTCGTACCGGTCATGCCCCGGCGCCGGGTACGGCTGCTCCGTCTGCTGGTATGCCTCCGGCACCGGGTACGGGTGCGCTGCTGCGTCGGACCGCCACTGCTCGGTCGGCTGGTCGCGGTACCACCCGGTGGACGGATCCGCCGGATCGTCGCCGAACAGGTAGGACGACCGTGGCGCCGGCCGGTCGGTCAACCAGGCCGGATCGTCGGTCGGCGGTTCCGCTCGCCTCGGGGTGGGCTCCGGGTCGATCGGATCATTCCAGCCGTGCACGCCTGTCGCCTCCACGGGTCAGTTACGGGCCGGGGTGACGCTACGTGTTGTGTCTGAGCAGCGGCAATCTGGCTAAGGAAGAGTTAAGAGGAGCCGGTACGTCCGGGTGAGGTGTTCGGTGATTCCGGAGCGTAGAGTCGGGGTGTCCGGACAGAGCGTGTCCGCGCCTGATGGCAGCCTCCCGTGACGGGTGTGGCCGACGCCGAGATGATCTACGGCCTGCGAGAACTTGACGAAGCAGGGGTTGTCGGCTCAATATGGTGATGTCGCCAGTCGCGCCCGGCCATGCCCAGAAATTGTGGGAATGGTAGTCGCGTTCACAGGGGCGCGCGTTGGCCGGCCTCTCCGGCAGCGCACATCAAGGAGTAAAAATGGCGAAGGCCCTCTACGGCCACGTAGGTGCGGCGCCCGACCGGCGCCTGCTCGACGAGGTCACCCGACTGCGTGCCAGGGTTCAGTCACTGGAGTTCGAGGTCACGCGGCTGCGCGCCGAGAACGATCGGCTCGCGGCGGCTGCGGCGGAGGCGGACGATCTGCTCCGTCTGGCCGAGCCCGCGCTGACCTGACCCACCTGGTCGCCGCACAAGCGGCCGAACCCACCTGGTCGCCACAACTGAATAGCACCACCGCACCTAGCGCGCCGACACCCTGTGCCGGCGCGCAGCTCTGTGCGTGCTCGATCGCCTCGGCCACGGGGTGTGAAGTGGGGTCCGGCCGGTGTCCGACGGCCGGGCAGGCGGGTCGCGTGGCGTGCTCCACCCGGTCCCGGGTTAGTCTGCGGGTTTACCAGGGTCCGCGCAGCCGGGCGACGGTACGGCGGCCACCGGACGAGGATCGAGAAGGTGTATCTCAAGAGCCTGACGGTGAAGGGCTTCAAGTCCTTCGCCTCCGCGACGACGCTCAAGCTGGAGCCGGGGATCACCTGCGTGGTGGGCCCGAACGGCTCCGGCAAGTCGAACGTCGTCGATGCCATCGCCTGGGTGCTCGGCGAGCAGGGCGCCAAGGCGTTGCGCGGCGGCAAGATGGAGGACGTCATCTTCGCCGGCACCGCCGGGCGGGCCCCGCTGGGCCGGGCCGAGGTGACCCTCACCATCGACAACACCGACGGTGCCCTGCCGATCGAGTACACCGAGGTCTCCATCACCCGCCGGATGTTCCGCTCCGGTGAGAGCGAATACGAGATCAACGGCGACTCGTGCCGGCTGCTCGACATCCAGGAACTGCTGTCCGACTCCGGCATCGGCCGGGAAATGCACATCATCGTCGGGCAGGGCCGGCTCGACGGGATGCTGCACGCCAAGCCGGAGGACCGGCGGGCGTTCATCGAGGAGGCGGCCGGCGTCCTCAAGCATCGCAAGCGCAAGGAAAAGGCGCTGCGCAAGCTCGACGCGATGCAGACCAACCTGAACCGGCTCACCGACCTCACCGCCGAACTGCGTCGACAGCTCAAACCTCTCGGTCGGCAGGCCGAGGTGGCCCGCCGGGCGGCCGTCATCCAGGCCAACCTGCGCGACGCCCGGCTGCGACTGCTCGCCGACGACCTCGCCACGCTGCGCACCACGCTGGACAAGGAGATCGCGGACGAGACCGCGCTCCGGACGCGGCGCGAGCAGGTCGAGGCCGAGCACGTCGAGGTGCAGTCCCGCCTCGGCGAACTGGAGGAGGCGTTGGCCTCCGACGCTCCGCTGCTGGCCGCCGCACAGGACACCTGGTACAAGCTCTCCGCGTTGCAGGAACGGTTCCGCTCGATCGAGCAGCTCGCCGTCGAGCGACTGCGGCACCTGACCGCCACGCCGGACGACGAACGCCCGGGGCGGGACCCGGAACAGCTGGAGGCCGAGGCCGAGCGGGTCCGCGAGCAGGAGGAGGAGCTGCGCGCGGCGCTCACCGACGACCAGGTCCGACTCGCCGAGGCGGTCGAGCACCGCCAGGAGCTGGAGCGGCAGCTCGCCGGCGCCGAGCGGGAACTCGTCGCTGCGGCGAAGGCGATCGCCGACCGGCGGGAGGGCCTGGCCCGGCTGACCGGACAGGTGAACTCCGCCCGGGCGCGTACCACGAGCGCCGGCGAGGAGATCGAGCGGCTCGCCGCCGCGCACACCGACGCGATGGCCCGCGCCGAGCGGGCCCAGGCCGAGCTGGACGCGGTGGCCGAACAGTCCACCGAGGCCGACCGCGACAACGCCGACCTGGATGCCCGGCACGCCGAGGCCGTCGCCGCTCAGGAGCAGGCACAGGCCACGGTCCGGTCGCTGTCGGACGCGGAGCGGGCGGCGGAGAAGGACGCCGCGACCTGGAAGGCGCGGGAGGAGGCGCTCGCCCTCGGCCTGCGCCGCAAGGACGGCGCCGGCGCCCTGTTGGCCCGCGCCGACCAGGTGCCCGGTCTGCTCGGCGGCCTCGCCGGCCTGCTCTCGGTGGCACCGGGCCACGAGGCGGCGCTCGCCGCGGCGCTCGGCGGGCTGGCCGACGCGGTCGCGGTGACCGGCGTCGACGAGGCAGTCGAGGCGATGCGCCTGTTGAAGATCTCGGACGCCGGACGCGCCGGTCTGCTCGTCGGCAGCCCGGCCGGGCCGGGCATGTCCGGTTCGGCCGACGCGTTGCGCCCGAAACTGCCCGACGGCGCCCACTGGGCACCCGACCTGGTCGACTGCGACGACCAGATCCGACCCGCGGTGCACCGGGCGCTGCGGGACGTGGTGCTGGTGGCGGACCTGTCCGCCGCCGCCGAGGTGGTCACCGGCAATCCCGAACTGCGGGCGGTCACCCGGGAGGGTGACGTGGTCGGCGCGTACGCGGCGGCCGGCGGGTCGGCCAAGGCGCCCAGCTACATCGAGGTCCAGGCGGCCGTCGAGGAGGCCCGGACCAGTCGATCGGCGGCCGAGCGAACCAGCGCCGAACTGCGCGAACAGCTCATCGAGGCGCGCGTCGAGGTGGCCACCGCCAAGGAGGCGGTGCAGCACGCGACAGCGGCCAAGCGGGAGGCCGAGAGCCACCGCAACGCTGCGGCACGGCGGTTGGCCGAGCTGGGCGCCGCCGCGCGGTCGGCGAAGGCGGAGACCGACCGGCTGGGCGAGTCCCGAGCGCGCGCCGAGGCGGCCCGGGAGCGGGATCTGACCACCCTGGCCGAGCTGGAGGAGCGGCTGCGGTTGGCGGAGGCCACCCCGATCGACGCCGAACCCTCCACCGAGGAACGCGACCAGTTCGCCGCCATGGTGCCGCAGGCCCGGCAGAACGAGATGGAGGTCCGGCTCGCGGTGCGTACCGCCGAGGAGCGGGTCGCCTCGATCGCCGGGCGGGCCGACTCGCTGCGCCGGCAGGCCGGTGCCGAACGGGCGGCCCGGGAACGGGCGGCGGCCCGGCGCGCGGCGCGGACCCGGGGCGCCGCCATCGCCCGCGCGGTGGCCGGTGGCGCGCGGACGGCGTTGACCCAGCTGACCAGCAGCATCGCCCGAGCCGAGGAGCACCGCGACGCGGTGGCGCGGGAACGGGCCACCCGCGAGGCGGAGTTGCAGGAGGTGCGGGCCGCCGCGAAACGGTTCGGCGCGGAGCTGGAACGGCTGACCAGCCAGGTGCACCGGGACGAGGTCGCCCGCGCCGAGCAGCGGTTGCGCATCGAGCAACTGGAGGCCAAGGCCGCCGAGGACTTCGGCCTGACGGTCGAGACCCTGGTCGCCGAGTACGGCCCGAGTCAGCTGGTGCCGCCCACCGAGGCCGAGGTTGCCGCCGCCGAACGCGACGGGCTGCCGGTGCCCGAGCCGGTCCGCTACGAACGCCCGGTGCAGGAGAAGCGGGCCGCCAAGGCGGAACGGGAACTGGCCCTGCTGGGCAAGGTCAACCCACTCGCCCTGGAGGAGTTCGCGGCGCTTGAGGAGCGGTACAAATTCCTCTCCGAGCAGTTGGAGGACCTCAAGGCGACCCGACGGGACCTGCTCACCGTGGTCAAGGACGTCGACGACCGGATTCTGGAGGTCTTCGCCAGCGCCTTCGCCGACACCGCGCGAGAGTTCGAGCAGGTCTTCACCGTGTTGTTCCCCGGTGGCGAGGGCCGGTTGATCCTCACCGACCCGGACGACCTGTTGACCACCGGCGTCGAGGTCGAGGCCCGCCCGCCGGGCAAGAAGATCAAACGGCTGTCGCTGCTCTCCGGCGGCGAGCGGTCGCTGACCGCGGTCGCGATGCTGGTGGCGATCTTCCGGGCCCGGCCGAGCCCCTTCTACATCATGGACGAGGTGGAGGCGGCCCTCGACGACGTGAACCTGGGCCGGCTGATCACCCTGCTGGCGCAGCTACGGGAGAAGAGTCAGCTGATGGTCATCACGCACCAGAAGCGGACCATGGAGATCGCCGACGCGCTCTACGGTGTGACGATGCGCGGCGGGGTGACCCAGGTGATCAGTCAACGGCTTAACCGGGCCGACGGGGATGACGAGCGGCAGGGCCGCGGCGAGGAGAACGGGTAGTGGCTCGGGAACGCGCGACGGCGCTCCTGGTGGACTTCGACGGCGTGCTGCGGCGCTGGGACCCGGCGGTCGCCGCCGGGGTGGAGCGGGAGTACGGCCTCTCCGCCGGTGTGCTCGGCGAGATCGCCATGCAGTGGGGGCGGCTGCAACCGGTGCTCACCGGCCAGGTCAGCCACGCCGACTGGCTGACGAGCGTGGCCGACGCGCTCACCCCGTCGGTCGGTGACGCCGAGCGGGCGCGGGCGGCGGTGGCGCAGTGGCAGCGCTACCGTGGTGAGGTCGACCCTGAGGTGCTCGCGTTCGTTCGCGAGGCGAGGGCCGCCGGCATCCGGGTCGGTCTCGGCACCAACGCCACCGACCTGCTCGACGCCGACCTGGCCGCGCTCGACCTGACCGGCGAGCTGGACGTGGTGGTCAACTCCTCGGCCATCGGGGTGCACAAGCCGGCACCCGAGTACTTCCAGGCCGCCTGTGCGGCGCTGGACATGCCGCCGGCCCGGGTGCTCTTCGTCGACGACGAGGACCGGGCGATAAGTGGCGCCCGGGCGGCCGGGCTGTCGGCGTACCGCTGGAACGGGCCGGCTGATCTTCGCTACCTGCGTGCCGCGCTGGCCCGCTGAACGCGGCCGAGCCGGCCGCCACCGGCCCGCTCCCACCCTCAGCGTGGTGGCTGCCCCGCCGGCTCCAGCGCTCGGGTTGCGGCACGTTGCGGTTTCCCGGCAGTGGGTTACCGCGACATGCCGCGACCGGTGCCGATCGTCGTCACTCGCCGACCACCCCGTCGATGCGTTCGCGGATCAGGTCCGCGTGCCCGTTGTGCCGGGCGTATTCCTCGATCATGTGGACGTAGATCCAGCGCAGGTTGAACGTGCGTCGCTTCGGGCCCACCTCGGTGAACGTCTCGTCGAGCGATCGACCGACGACGACGGCGCGGGCCAGCGCCACCTCCCGGTGGTAGGTGGCGAAGTCCGCCTCGGCGTCGGCGGCGCTGACGTCGTGATCGGCGTCCGGATCGTCTTCCGTGTAGTACGGGTAGTCGACCTGCTCGCCGGCGAAGTTCTCCCGGAACCACCAGGCCTCCACCTCGGCCAGGTGCCGGACCAGCCCGAGCAGGGTGAGGCCGGACGGCTCGACGCTTGCGGTGCGTAGCTGCTCGGCGGTGAGGCCCGCGCATTTGAGCAGAAGGGTCTGCCGGTGATAGTCCAGCCAGCCCTCCAGCATGGTGCGCTCGTCGCCGACATAGGGCTCGGGGGTCCGGTCGATCTCCGGTGCCGTCCAGGTCATCCCGGCATTCTGACGTTGCGGCCCGACAACGGCGACCGGTTTGTGGTTCGCTCAGCGGCCGTCGGTGAGCCGGTGCCGGGCCACCTCGTGCAGGTGACCGTCACCGGTGGTGCCCTCGATGACCACCTCGGCCCCGCGTCCGGCGTGGGTGAGCGTCGCCACCGCGTTGCCGAAGTAGGGCCCGGCCAGCTTGCGCCACTTGACCGGAGAGCGGCGAACCCCGGCCGTGCGGGCCAGGGCCCGGGCCGCCCCGGCCGGACCGCGCGCCCACCCGAGCCGCATCAGCGGGCGCATCCCGGCCGGCACCTGGTTGTGGATCGGCGAGCAGGTGAGCTGGTGCACCGGTGTGCGTACACCGGGGTCGGCGAACCTGACGCGCGCCACGTACGAGTGGTGCACGTCGCCGGAGAGCACGCTTATCGACGCCGGTGGCGGGTACGCCGGCCCGGCGCCCTTGCGGTCGTCGGGGGTACCGGGCGTGCCGGCACCGATCCGGGCGAACAGTTCCGCCAGCGCGTCGAACGAGCGGCGGAACGCGGCCCAGTGCTCCAGGTCAAGCGCGCGGCGCAGCCGTTCACCCAGCCCGGCGACCCAGCGCCGGGGCGAGTCGGCCAGCTTCTCGTTCCACGTCTCGACGTGGTGGATGCCGGGCGGCAGCAGCCAGGGCAGCGAGGAGCCGACCACCAGGTGGTCGTAGCCGCCGTGGGCGCGGTCGACGAACCACGACCACTCGCCGGGCGGCAGCATCGCCCGCCGACCCGGTAGCAGCACCCGGCTGCACCGGTTGTCAAGCATCACCAGCCGGGTACGTCCCAGGTCGAGCGCGTAACTCCACTGGTACTGCACCGACCGCCAGCGCTCGGTGTCGTGGGCGAGGTCGGCCTCGGTGTCGACCCGCGCACCGAACTCCCGCAGCACGTTCGTGGCGTCCTCCGCCGCACTGACCTTCGCGAAGACCGGGTCCGCCGCGATCTCGTCCGGGGAGAGGTTGCCCAGGTGCTGGTAGACCCAGTACGAGGCCAGCCCGCTGGCGATTCGCTCGGCCCACCACGGCTGTTCGCGCATGTCCGCCCGCCAGGAGGCCGAGGTGTTCCAGTCGTCGATGATCTCGTGGTCGTCGAAGATCATCACGCTCGGCACGGTGGAGAGGAGCCAGCGGATCTCCGGGTCGCGCCACGACTCCAGATAGAGCTTGGTGTACTCGTCGAAGCTGACCACCTGGTCCTTCGGAGCACCCTCGGGACGCCGCCGCCGACGGCGCAGCAGGCGCTTGACGGTGGGCGAGGTCTCGTCGGCGTACACCTGGTCACCGAGGAGCAGCAGCAGGTCGGGCAGGGCCGCCGGGTCCGGGTCGGCAATCACCCGCCGGGCGTACGCGTCGAGCGCGTCCGGCGGCAGCTTGCGGGTGGTCGCGTGCTGGGTCGTCTCCCGACAGGAACCGAAGAGCAGCCGGACCGGCTGGTCCCGGTCGTCGGTGGCCCGGGTACGGATGACACTGGACGGGAAACGACTGTCCGGTTGCGGCCAGACCACCTCGTCGTCGATCAGCACCTCGTATTCCGTGGTGCTGTCCGGGGTGAGCCCGTCGACCACCACCAGCGCGTAGTGGTGGTCGTACGCGCTGAAGGTGGGGGCGATGCCGGTGGCACCGCCGGCCGTGCGGACGGTGACCACCGTCGGGGTCGTGGTCTCCACCCAGACGGTGGCCCGAGTGCCGACGACCCGGCGCAGCAGGGGGCCGATGAGCAGCTCGGCGGGCATACGGAACCTCCAGACGAGAGAACTTCATCCTTTACTACCCGGCCGGCGACGCACCACTGCCAACTGTGGCCGAGACTACCGCCGTATCCTGGGGCGATGCCGGGAGCGCTCGGGGGCCGGGTGAGCGGCGAGCCCGGCGGGAGCGGTGGCTGAGACGTGGTCGTCGGCATCTGACAGGATTCCGGCATGACGGAATACCTCCTCATCGCTCTCGCCCTGCTCGGTCTGCTGATCCTCGGCGGCATCGGGCTGGTCGTGCCGCGGCTGCGCCGACGGCCGCAGCCGCCGCTGCCGCGTACGGAGGTCGACACCCGGGCGGAGGAGGATCTCGCCGGCCCGCCGGTGCAGGCACCGGAGGCCGACCTGTCCACAGGTGTCCTGGTCGAGCCGCCGGTCGAGGCGCCGGCGCCGACCGTCGAGGTGCCCGAGCCGACCGCCGGCCGGCTGGTGCGGCTGCGTTCCCGGCTGTCGCGGTCGCAGAACGTGTTCGGCAAGGGCCTGCTCGGCCTGCTCAGCCGGGACCGGCTCGACGAGGACGTCTGGGAGGAGATCGAGGACAGCCTGATCACCGCCGACGTGGGCGTCGACGCCACCCGGGACATCGTCGACCGGTTGCGGGAGCGCACCCGGGTGCTGGGTACCCGCTCGGTCGCCGAACTGCGCACTCTGCTCGCCGCCGAGCTGGTCAACGCGCTCGACCCGGGGCTGGACCGGTCGCTGCACACCGCACCGAAGGAGGGCGTGCCGGCGGTGCTGCTCGTGGTCGGGGTCAACGGCGCGGGCAAGACCACCACCTGCGGCAAGATCGCCCGGGTGCTCATCGCCGACGGCCGCAGCGTGCTGCTCGGTGCCGCCGACACCTTCCGGGCCGCCGCCGCCGACCAGTTGCAGACCTGGGCCGGACGGGTCGGTGCCGAGACCGTCCGGGGCCCCGAGGGCGCCGACCCGGCCAGCGTCGCCTTCGACGCGGTCAAGCGGGGCATCGAGACCGGCGTGGACACCGTCCTCGTCGACACCGCCGGCCGCTTGCAGAACAAGATCGGCCTGATGGACGAGCTGGGCAAGGTCAAGCGGGTGGTGGAGAAGCACGGCCCGATCGACGAGACACTGCTGGTGCTCGACGCCACCACCGGCCAGAACGGTTTGGAGCAGGCGCGTGTCTTCACCGAGGTGGTGCACGTCACCGGGGTGGTGCTGACCAAGCTCGACGGCACCGCCAAGGGCGGCATCGTCATCGCCGTGCAACGCAAGCTCGGCATCCCGGTGAAGCTGGTCGGCCTCGGCGAGGGCCCCGACGACCTGGCGCCGTTCGACCCGGCGCAGTTCGTCGACGCGTTGCTGGGTACCGAGCCCTCCGGTCAGACCGCGTAACCTCGGGTGACCAGAGACGATCGCGCGTACGCGGGCTGGCGCGACCCGAGCCAGCCGTCGCAGCGCCTCGGGAGACCGTACGTGACCTCGCAGGAGATCCCGCTGCACGGCGGGAACGTGAGCACCGTGGTGCGGGTCGGTGACACGGTGCGGCGCAACGCCGGACCGTGGACCCCGTCGGTGCACGCTCTGCTGCGTCACCTGGAGTACGTCGGGTTCACCGGCGCGCCGCGTGCCCTCGGCATGGACGAGCGCAACCGGGAGGTGCTGTCGTACCTGGAGGGGGAGTGCGGGGAGTATCCGCTGGCTCCGCACTGGGTCACCGACGAGGCCCTGGTCACCGTCGCCACCATGCTGCGGATGTTCCACGACGCCCAGTACGGTTTCGTGCCCCCACCGCAGGCGGTGTGGCGCTCGTTCGGGCCACCGCCGCCGGACACCGAGGTGATCTGCCACCACGACGCGGCACCGCACAACGTGATCTGGCGGCCGGACGGCACCCTCGGGCTGATCGACTTCGATCTCGCCTCGCCCGGTGCCCGGATCTATGACGTGGCGTACGCCGCGTGGACCTGGGTGCCGATCTTCTCCGACCGGGACTCCATCACCCTCGGCTGGAAGCGTCCCGACCGGCCGCGCCGCTTGCGGCTCTTCGCCGACGCGTACGGGCTGATTCCGCGCGACCGGCACCGGTTGATCCGGACCATCCGCAAGCGGATCGTGGACCACGTCGAGGGCATCCGCCGGATGGCCGCAGCGGGGGAGCCGGCCTTCGTCCGGATCGTGCACAAGGGCCACCTGCGCCGGCCGATGCGGGATCTTCGGTTGCTCGACTACGAGCGACACGCCCTCGAGCACGCCCTGCGCTGAGCGACCTTTTCGACGGTCCCTGGGCCGACGGGGGGATAGACCGGCACCAAACGGCCGATCCACCCCCGTCGAAGCGCCGAGGTGTGCGACTTTCTTCACACGTACGAAACAAGCCGTCACGGTTCGGAAACCGGCCGGGGACCCTGGGTGAAACAGCGGACCACCAGGCTTCCGCGCAACCGGCGTACGGGCGATGCTGCGCGGTGCCGGGAGGGAGGGAGAAAACAACCCGAGAGGAGGCAGCGTGCCGGAGCTAGATTCTGGTGCCACCGCCTGGATTTTGACTTCAGCCGCGCTGGTGTTGCTCATGACGCCCGGCCTGGCGCTGTTCTACGGGGGCATGACCCGGTCCAAGTCCGTGCTCAACATGATGATGATGAGCTTCGGTGCGATCGGCCTGGTCAGCCTGTTGTGGGTGTTCTACGGCTACAGCATCGCGTTCGGTGAGGACGTCGGCGGGATCACCGGTGATCTTTCCGCCGCCGGTCTGCGCGGCATGCTGGAGAGCGGGACCGAGGGTGGCATCCCCGACCTGCTGTTCGCCGGTTTCCAGCTGATGTTCGCGGTGATCACTGTCGCGCTGATCAGCGGTGCGATCGCCGACCGGGCCCGGTTCGGCCCGTGGCTGCTCTTCGCCGGCCTGTGGGCCACCCTGGTCTACTTCCCGGTCGCGCACTGGGTGTGGGGCGGCGGCTGGATCTTCGAGCTGGGCGTGCTCGACTTCGCCGGTGGCACCGCGGTGCACATCAACGCCGGTGCCGCAGCACTCGCTCTGGCGCTGGTGCTCGGCCGCCGGGTCGGCTGGCCGAAGGACAGCTTCAAACCGCACAACCTGCCGATGGTGCTGCTCGGTGCCGGCCTGCTGTGGTTCGGCTGGTTCGGCTTCAACGCCGGCTCGGCCCTCGCAGCCAACGGCACCGCCGCGATCGCCTTCATCAACACCCAGGTCGCCACCGCCGCGGCGGTGCTCGGCTGGCTGCTGGTGGAGAAGATCCGGGACGGCAAGCCGACCACCCTCGGTGCGGCGTCCGGTGCCATCGCCGGCCTGGTCGCCATCACCCCGGCCTGTGCCTTCCTGGAGCCGCTCGGTGCCATCGCGCTGGGTGTCATCGCCGGTGTCGTCTGCGCGCTGGCCGTCGGCCTCAAGTACCGCCTCAAGTACGACGACTCGCTCGACGTGGTCGCCGTGCACATGGTCGGCGGCATCATCGGTTCGCTGCTCATCGGCTTCCTGGCGATGGAGGTGCTGGCCGGTGAGGGCAACGACGGTCTGCTCTACGGCGGCGGTGTGACGCTGCTGGGCAAGCAGGCTCTCGGCTCGGTCGCCGTGCTGGTGTACTCGTTCGTGGTCGCGTACCTGATCGGCTTCGTGATCGACAAGACCATCGGCTTCCGCGCCAGCGCTGACGCCGAGGTCGACGGCATCGACAACGCCGAGCACGCGGAGAGCGCGTACGAGTTCAGCTCCACGGGTGGTGGCGGTGGCGCGTTCGCCGCCGCGGGCATCGGCACCTCGGCGGCGTCGTCGAAGACCGAGCCCACCGAACCGGTAAGCGAAAAGGTCGCCGGCTAACGTACCTGCGAATGGAGGGGTTGGACATGAAGCTGGTGACCGCGGTCATCAAGCCGCACCAGTTGGACGCCGTCAAGGAGGCCCTGCACACGCTGGGCGTGGCCGGTCTGACGGTGAGCGAGGTCCAGGGTTACGGGCGGCAGAAGGGCCACACCGAGGTCTACCGGGGCGCCGAGTACACCGTCGAGTTCCTGCCCAAGATCCGGGTGGAGGTGCTCACCGACGAGATCGACGTTGAGAAGATCGTCGACGCCGTCGTGTCGGCGGCCCGGACGGGCAAGATCGGTGACGGCAAGGTCTGGGTGACCGCCGTCGAGGAGGTCGTCCGGGTTCGCACCGGCGAGCGCGGCCTGGACGCACTGTAGGGCGATGATCGATGACCTCGTTGACCAGTAGGACAGCCTCGGAATCCCCCGGTAGCGCTGACCTCCTGGTCAACGAGGTCGTCGGCGTACCGGCCGGAATCGGCGCGACGGCGCGTCGGGCCCGGGCCGACGCGTACGACGCCTGGCTGGCCCGGCTGCTGCCGGACCGGCCGGGCGTCGCGCTGCTCGCGGTGGGCGGGCTGGGCCGGCGGCAGTGCGCTCCCTACGGCGACCTCGACCTGGTGCTGGTGCACGCCGGGGTGCCCGGCATCGACGAACTGGCCGCCGCCCTCTGGTACCCGATCTGGGACGCCGGGCTGCGGCTGGACCACTCCGTCCGGACCGTCGCCGAGGCGCTGTCGGTCGCCCAGGACGACGTCAAGGTGGCCCTCGGGCTGCTCGACGCCCGGCTCGTCGCCGGTGACCCGGACCTCGCCGACACGCTCGTGAGCAGCGCGACCGACCACTGGCGGCGCACCGCCGTCCGCCAACTCGCGCCCCTGCGGGAGAGCACCGCCGCCCGCTGGCAGTCCCACGGCGAACTCGCCCACCTGCTGGAGGGCGACCTGAAAGAGGCCGCCGGCGGGCTGCGCGACGTGGGCATCCTGCGGGCCATCGCCACCGCCGGGATCACCGACGCGCTGCGCCCCGCGGTACACGCCGCACACCTGCGGCTGCTGGACACCCGGGACGCCTTGCACCAGCAGGTCGGCCGGCGCGTCGACCGGCTGCTCGCCCAGGAACGCGACGGGGTGGCCGCCCTGCTCGGCCTGCGTCGCACACCGTCCGGCGCCGCCGAGGGCACCCCGCCGGACACGGTGCCGCCGCAGCCGGCCGGCACCCCAGCGGCGCAGCGATCCGGCCTCGCGTCACGGGCTGAGGACGGCGACGGCGACACCCTGCTGCGTCGGGTCGCCGGCGACGCCCGGACCGTCAGCCACGCCCTGGACGACGCCTTCCGCGCCGCCGACCGGTTGCGCTCCGGTCGCCGTCGGGGCGCCGACGGACGGCCGCTGCGCCGCCCGGTAGCCCGGGACGTGGTCGAGCACGACGGCGAACTGGTGCTGGCGCGCACCGCCATCGGCGCCCGCCCGGACGCCAGCCTCTCGCTGCGGGTGGCCGCCGCCGCGGCCAGCACCGGGCTGCCGATCGCCCGCGCCACCTGCGAGTGGCTGGCCGCGTACTGCCCGCCGCTGCCCACGCCCTGGCCGGCAGAGGCCCGCGCCGCCCTGACCACGCTGCTCGGTGCCGGCGCCGGCATGATCCCGGCCTGGGAGACCTGCGACCGGTACGGGCTGATCGACGGCTGGTTGCCGGAGTGGACCCGGCTGCGCAGCCTGCCCCAGCACAACCCGGTGCACCGGTTCACCCTGGACCGGCACCTGGTGCAGACGGCCGCCGAGGCCAGCCGGCACACCCGCGACGTGGATCGCCCCGACCTGCTGCTGCTCGGTGCGCTCCTGCACGACGTCGGCAAAGGGCTCCCCGGCGACCACAGCGTGGTGGGCGCGCCGATCGCCGAGGCGATCGCGACCCGGATCGGCCTGCCGGCCGCCGAGGCGACGCTGATCGGCACGCTGGTCCGACTGCACCTGCTGCTGCCGGAGGTGGCCACCCGGCGGGATCTGTCCGACCCGGTCACCATCGCCCGGGTGGCCGAGTCGGTCGGCGACGTGACCACGCTCGACCTGCTGCACGCGCTGGTACGCGCCGACGCCGCCGCCACCGGCCCGGCCGCCTGGTCGGACTGGAAGGGCCGGTTGGTCGCCGAGCTGGTCGCCCGGGTCCGCACCACCCTCGACACGGGCGACGTACCCGCCCCGCCGGCACCGGACCCGGCGCTGGTGGCCGGGCCACTGCCGGTCGTACACCTGACCGGGGACCGGGTGGCGGTGGCCGCTGCCGATCGTCGTGGCCTGCTCGCGACGGTGGCCGGCTGCCTGGCCCTGCACCGGCTGGAGGTGCTCGCCGCCGACGCCTCGACGGTGGACGGGCGGGCCCTGGTGCAGTGCCGGGTGCAGCCGCGCTACGGACTGGCCCCGGATCCGGTGGCGCTGAGCGCCGACCTGCGCCGCGCGGTACGTGGCGACGTGTCGGTGACCCAGCGGCTACGCGGCCGGGCCCTGGCCGCACGGGGGGCCGGGGCCCAACCGCGGGTGGTCTGGCACCGCGACGCCGCCACCGACGCCGTGCTGCTGGAACTGCGGGCCGCCGACGCCGCCGGCCTGCTCTACCGGGTGACCAGCGCGCTGGACGCGGCCGGCGCGCAGGTCCGGGCGGCCCGGATCGCCACGCTCGGCGGCGACGTGGTCGACGCCTTCTACCTGGTCGGTGGCTGGCCCCCGGAGGACGAGCGGGCCCGCCTGGAGGCGGCCGTCCTCGCCGCCGTGTAGCCCGCCCAGGATCTGTGGCGGTGCAGGCGTCGACTGATCGGCATGTCGGCGACCGCAGATCGTGGCACCCCTGCCCCCAGCGGTGGGCTGCCCGGCCGGGAGCGGGGGTGTGGGTGGCGGGCTACCCTAGCGTTGGTCGGACAGCTCACCCGGCCTCGTTCGTGCTCGCCGGAACAATGACAAACGGGATGTTCGCGTGTTTGACACCTTGAGTGACCGCCTTTCCGGGATCTTCACCAAGCTCCGCGGCAAGGGACGTCTCACCGACGCCGACATCGACGCCACCGCGCGCGAGATCCGCCTCGCGCTGCTGGAGGCGGACGTCGCGCTGCCAGTGGTCAAGGGCTTCATCGCGAACGTCAAGGAGCGGGCGCGCAGCGCCGAGGTCTCCCAGGCGCTCAACCCGGCCCAGCAGATCATCAAGATCGTCAACGAGGAACTGATCGCCGTGCTGGGCGGCGAGGGCCGGCGGCTCCAGTTCGCCAAGCAGCCGCCGACGGTGATCATGCTGGCCGGTCTCCAGGGCTCCGGTAAGACCACGCTCGCCGGCAAGCTGGCCCGCTGGCTCAAGGCCCAGGGCCACCAGCCGTTGCTGGTCGCCGCCGACCTGCAACGTCCCAACGCCGTCGGGCAGCTCCAGGTGCTCGGTGGCCGCGCCGGCGTCGAGGTGTACGCCCCGGAGCCCGGCAACGGCGTCGGTGACCCGGTGCAGGTGGCGAAGGCCTCCATCGAGCACGCCCGACGGGCCGCCCGGGACGTCGTCATCGTCGACACCGCCGGCCGGCTCGGCATCGACGCGGAGATGATGCAGCAGGCCGCCGACATCCGCGACGCGGTGAACCCGGACGAGGTCGTCTTCGTCATCGACGCGATGGTCGGCCAGGACGCGGTCCGGACGGCCGAGGCGTTCCGCGACGGCGTCGGCATCACCGGCGTGGTCCTCTCCAAGCTCGACGGCGACGCCCGTGGTGGTGCCGCGCTGTCGGTCCGTGAGGTGACCGGGCAGCCGATCCTGTTCGCCTCCACCGGCGAGAAGCTGGAGGACTTCGACGTCTTCCACCCCGACCGGATGGCCAGCCGAATCCTCGGCATGGGCGACGTTCTCACTCTGATCGAGCAGGCCGAGGCGGCCTTCGACACCGATCAGAAGGAGAAGATGACCGCCAAGCTGATGGGCGGCGAGCAGTTCACCCTGGAGGACTTCCTCGACCAGCTCATCGCGGTACGCCGGATGGGACCGATCGCCAACGTGCTGGCCATGATGCCGGGCATGGGGCAGGTCAAGGACCAACTCGCCGAGCTGGACGACAAGCACTTCGACCGGATCACCGCGATCATCAGGTCGATGACCCCGGCCGAGCGCACGAACCCGAAGATCATCAACGGTTCCCGGCGGGCCCGGATCGCCAACGGCTCCGGTGTCACCGTGATGGACGTCAACCAGCTGCTCAACCGCTTCACCGACGCGCAGAAGATGATGAAGCAGATGGGCGGCATGATGGGCCTGCCCGGAGCCGGCCGGCGCAAGGCGACCAAGTCGCCGAAGAACAAGCGCAAGGGCACCAAGGGTGGCAACCGGCCGCGCAGCGGCGCCGGCACCCGAGGCGTGCAGGGTGGCTTCCCGGGCGGGATGCCGCAGTTGCCGCCGGGAATGAACCCCGACGACCTGGCCGCCGGTCAGGGCCTGCCGCCCGGCTTCAAGCTGCCGAAGATCGACTTCAACAAGTTCGGCAAGGACGGCAAGCCGCCCCGCTGAGCGTGTCGGTGACGGCGGGTGGTGTTTCCGGCGCTTAGGGTGATGCCGCCCCTGGAAGGAGGAGTCATGACCGTGGCCCCCATGCTGCCCATCCCACCCGAGCGCTCGGAGTGGACGGTCGACGACCTCGGTGAGCTGCCGGAGGACCTTCCGTACGAACTGGTCAACGGAAGGTTGATCGTGCCGTCGCCGACCGCCCTGCATCAGGACCTCTGTGTCGAGCTACTGCTCGCACTGCGGGTCAACTGCCCGCCCGACTACCTGGTCAGCATCGACCTGTCGATGCGGATCGACAGGCGCAACGAGCCCCGACCCGACGTGGTCGCCATCCGCCGCGAGCACGCGAACCGCTCGCCCGTCCCGGTCGAGGACGCCCTGCTCGCCGTCGAGGTCATCTCGCCCACCTCGACCTTCCGTGACCTGTACGACAAGGCCAAGGTCTACGCCCACGCCGGGGTCCGGTCGTACTGGGTGGTCGACCCGCTGCACGAGAAGATGACGCTGACCGAGTACGCGCTCGGCCCTTCCGGTGATTACGAGGTCACCACGCACACCGAGGACCTCTTCGTCAGCGAGCGACCCTGGAAGGTGTCGGTGGACCTGCCCGCGTTGACGACGCGGCGGGCCGGGCTTCTGGCGCGCGACGGGCAGTGATCGGGTAGGACTGTGCGCATGGCTCTGCATGTGCGCGGTGTGCTCCTGCCCGACGACGAGGTACGCGACCTGTGGCTGGTCGGCGACCGGGTCACCTTCGACCCGGTGCCCGGCGCGGAGACGGTCGCCGACGGCGGCTTCATCCTCCCCGGCCTGGTGGACGCGCACTGCCACATCGGCATCGCCCGGGGCGGGGCACCGATCACCTCGCTGGACCAGGCGCGCGCCCTTGCCCGGGTCGACCGGGACGCGGGTGTGCTGGCCCTCCGAGACGCCGGGTCACCGTTCCCGTACCCGGAACTTGACGACGAACCCGACCTGCCCCGGCTGGTCCGCGCCGGCCGGCACGTGGCACCGCCCAAGCGGTACCTGCGCGACATCGGTGTGGAGGTGGGGGCCGCCGAGGTGGCCGCGACGGTGACGGAGCAGGCCGCCGCCGGCAACGGCTGGGTGAAGCTGGTCGGCGACTGGATCGACCGGGGCGTCGGTGACCTGGCGCCGGCCTGGGACGCCGAGACGATGACCGCCGCCGTGGCCGCCGCGCACGCCGCCGGGGTGCGCGCCGCCGTGCACACCTTCAGCGAGTCGGCGGTGGAGATCATGGTGCGGGCCGGGGTGGACTCGGTCGAACACGGCACCGGGCTCAGTCTCGACCTGATCGACCTGATGGCCCGGCAGGGCACCGCGCTGATCCCCACGATGATCAACATCCGTACCTTCGGCCACATCGCCGACCAGGCCCGGGCCAAGTTCCCCGGGTACGCCGCGCACATGCTCGCCCTGCGCGACCGCTTTCCGGAGGTGGTGCGGTCCGCGTACGAGGCCGGGGTGCCGATCTACGTCGGCACCGACGCCGGTGGCGGCATCGACCATGGCCTCGCCGTCGAGGAGATGCTCCTGCTGCACGAGCAGGCCGGCATGTCCACACTGGACGTTCTCGCCGCCGCCTCCTGGGGAGCCCGCGCCTGGCTCGGCCTCCCCAACCTCGTCGAAGGCGGCCTGGCCGACCTCTCCATCTACCCCCAGGACCCCCGCGCCGACCTGACCACCCTCCGCACCCCCACCCACCTGATCCTTCGCGGCCACCCCCTCCGGACACCCCGTTGACCATGAAGTTGTAGTCGCGACACGCCGAACGGAGTGGCAACAACTTCATGATCGACTCTGCGGGTGGGGCGGGGGAGACGGTGCGGGGATGGTGGGCGCATAGGATGTGCGGTTATGGCGCGCGTGCTTACTCCCCGGGCTGAGGACTTCCCTCGGTGGTACCAGGATCTCATCGCCAAGGCGAAGCTGGCCGACAACGGGCCGGTGCGAGGGACCATGGTGATCCGACCGGCCGGTTATGCCATCTGGGAGCGGATGCAGGCCGAGATGGACGACCGGATCAAGGCCGCCGGGGCGGAGAACGCGTACTTCCCGCTGTTCATCCCGGAGAGCTACCTCAAGCGCGAGGCCGAGCACGTCGAGGGCTTCTCGCCGGAGCTGGCGGTGGTCACCCACGGTGGTGGCAAGCAGCTCGCCGAACCGGTGGTGGTGCGGCCGACCAGCGAGACGGTCATCGGCGAGTTCATGGCCAAGTGGATCGACTCCTACCGGGACCTGCCGCTGCTGCTCAACCAGTGGGCCAACGTGGTCCGTTGGGAGCTGCGCCCCCGGATCTTCCTGCGGACTAGCGAGTTCCTCTGGCAGGAGGGGCACACCGCGCACGCCACCCGGGAAGACGCCCGTGCCTACGCCCGCAAGATCCTGCACGAGGCGTACGAGGACCTGATGGTGAGCGTGCTCGGCATCCCGGTGGTGGTCGGGCTCAAGACCGCTCGCGAACGCTTCGCCGGGGCGACCGCCACCTACACCTGCGAAGGCATGATGGGCGACGGCAAGGCGCTCCAGCTGGGCACCAGCCACGAGCTGGGCCAGAACTTCGCCAAGGCGTTCGACATCAGCTACTCCTCGGCCGAAGGCGGCCGGGAGCACGCCTGGACGACCTCCTGGGGCACCTCGACCCGGATGCTGGGCGGCCTGATCATGTGTCACGGCGACGACAACGGGCTGCGGGTACCGCCGAAGCTGGCGCCGACCCAGGCGTACGTGATGGTGGTCAAGGACGGTGACGGCGTCACCGAGGCGGCGGCCAAGCTGCGCGACGCGCTGCGGGACGCCGGTGTCCGGGTCACGCTCGACGACCGCACCGACACCCCGTTCGGCCGCCGGGCCGTCGACGCCGAGCTGCGCGGCTATCCGGTACGCGTCGAGGTCGGTCCCCGCGACCTCGCCGCCGGCAACGCGGTCGTGGTCCGCCGTACGGACGGCTCGAAGGCGCCCACGCCGGTGGCCGACGTGGTCGGTGCGGTGCTCGCCGCCCTGGACGCCGACCAGCGGGCGCTGCACGACCAGGCGCTGGCCTTCCGGCAGTCGCGCACGGTCGACGTGACAACCCTTGACGAGGCGCTGGAGGCGGCGACCAGCGGCTGGGCCCGCGTCCCGTGGTCCGCCGTCGGCGTCGACGGCGAGGCAAAGGCCAACGGGCAGGGCGTCACCGTCCGCTGCCTGATCCGCGCCGACGGCACTGTCCCCGACACCGAGCACGAGCCCAACCTCCTAGCCCTCCTCGCCCGCGCCTACTAACCCCCACCCCACCCCCCACCCCCCCCCCCC
>NZ_JAGPXT010000022.1 GCF_018070465.1 Micromonospora sp. C95 | reverse complement strand
CGCTAGCCGGGGTGGGGTGGGGTGGGGTGGGGTGGGGTGGGAGGGGTAGGGGTGTCTTAGGTGAGGTTTAAGACGCGCTTAGGTCCTGCCGTCATCCGCACGCTCCGTTGTGTACCCGGATACGCTGCTCAGCGTTATCGTCAAAGACACGAGGAGTATCCGTGACCAGTCGCGGACTGCACCGCTTGATCCCCCATCGCGGCGGCCGGCGTAAGGCCGTGATGCTCGGCGTCATCGGCACCACTGTGGTGCTGGGGCTCGGCGCGACGATGGTGCCGTTGCTCGCCGATGACGAGCTGTCGATCGCCGTGGTGGCCGACACCACCGCCACGGCGGTGCCGCAGGACGGCGACAACAGCGTCAAGACGACGCTGGCGACCTGCCCCGCACCCTGCGACGGCAACCCGCGCGGTGCCCGCGAGGCGGTGCTGACCTTCCTGGTCACCAAGCTGCCGGCGAACGCGGTGAACGTACGGGCCACCCTGCGCGTACACGCCTGGCAGAAGTTCCAGGCGACGGTGACCGCGCACGAGTCCCGACTCGACGCCCGCGCGGCCCGTCCGATGCCGACGCCGCTGGGCGCGGCGCTGGACACGGTCACCGGCGTCGCCAAGGGCTTCAACGAGTGGGACGTCTCGGGCCTGGTCACCGGTAACGGCATCTGGACCCTGTCGCTGGCGCAGGCCGGGTTGGACACCCGGGTCTACTGGGCTTCCGGCGAGAACCGCAACCCCGATCTGCGGCCGAGCCTGGCCATCAGCTACGACGGGGTGGGTGTCGGGCCGCCGTCTGCCTCGCCAAGCGTCGCGCCGACGCCGACGGCCACCGCCAGCCGTCCGCCGGCCTCGCCGACCGTCTCGCCCAGCGTGAGCCCGTCGCCCGCCCGGCCCAGCCCCACCACCACACCGCCGCCACCGGAGTCGGGCAAGTGCGGAACGGTCTCGGCGAAGCTGGTCCCCGGCTGCGGTGCCTGGTGGGGGATGTATTCGCCGACGAACGCCGCCGCCGGATGGGATCACGGCAAGGCGGTCAGCGACGTGGAGAAGCAGGTCGGGCGGAAGTTCGACATCGTCCACCGCTATCACGACTTCTCGAACACCGGCAGCAACGGCGCCTTCCCGGACGAGTTCCAGCAGCAGCAGATGCGCGACGGGCGGCTGATGTTCTTCGCCTGGGAGAGTCGGGTCTTCTCCTCCGGTACCGTGCTGACCTGGAAGGACGTCTACAGCGGTCGGTACGACGCGACGATCGACGCGGTCGCCGGCCGGATCCGGGCGATCGGTCAGCCGGTCTTCATCGGCTTCGACCACGAGCCGGAGGACGAGCCGGCCAAGGGCAGCGACGCCGACTTCGTCCGGGCCTGGCGGTACGTGCACGACCGGTTCGCCAACGCCAAGGCCGACAACGCGGTCTGGGTCTGGACGATGATGGGCTGGTCCGGCCACTACGACCGGTACGCCGGGCTGTATCCCGGTGACCGCTACGTCGACTGGGTGGCCTGGGACCCGTACAACTTCCACGTCTGCAACGGCAGCACCGTCTGGAAGAGCCCCAGCACCACCATCGGTTCCTTCTACCGCTGGCTGGACGAGAACGGCATCGGTGCGGGCAAGCCCCGGATGCTCGCCGAGTTCGGCACGAACATGAACGCCGCCGATCCGAACGCGAAGCGGCGCTGGTTCGAGGAGTTCCCGGCAGCGCTGAAGGCTCACCCGAAGATCAAGGCAGCGATCTACTTCAACTCGGCGGGCATGACGAAGACGACGAGCACCTGCAACATGATGATGAATCAGAACGCGGCGTCGGTGGCCGGATTCGCCGCCGCGGGACGGGACAGCTACCTGCGGCAGCCGACGGGAGGGAGCCGCTGAACCGGGCTGAGCCGAGTCGGGAGAACGGGCCGCCGCAGCGATTGTCGGAAATCCGACCGTAGCCGAGGTTGTCCGTTTCCTGATGCACCGTCCGTCCAATCGGCGGATGCCGCCCTCCAGCGTGGAGCGGGCACGCTACGTGCATTCTCGTCCACTCTGGAGGCGCAGCGTGCCCACATACTCCTTGTCGTGGCGTTCCATCCGTCGGCATCGATTCCGCGCCGCGACCGTCGCGTTGGTGATCGTCGCGGCCGTACTTGTCGTACCCGCCGCGGCCTCCGCGGCCGTGGTACCGGCACCCGAGCCGGCCACTCTTGTCTCGACCGATCCGGCCGACCAGACTCCGCACGCCCGCAACGGTGAGGCTCGCGCCTTCGCCGAGATCGGCAACACGGTCTACGTCGGGGGCAGCTTCACGCAGATCCGCCAGACGGCCGGCTCGGCCTGGATCGCCCGCAGCTATCTGTTCGCGTACGACCGGACCACCGGGACGATCTCGACGGCCTTCCTGCCGGTGCTCGACGGTGCGGTCAACTCGCTCATCGCCGGTCCCGGCGGGACGCTCATCGTCGGCGGGGTCTTCAAGAACGTCAACGGCGTGTCCCGCAAGAACCTCGTGGCGCTCGAACCCTCGACCGGCATGATCATCGACAGCTGGGCCGGTCGTTCCGACGGTGGCACCGTGCGTGACCTGGTGCTGCACGGCAACTGGCTATACGTGGCAGGGGCCTTCAACTGGCTCAACGGCACCGCGCACTCCGGCCTCGGCCGGTTGGACGCGACGACCGGAGAAATCGACCCGACCTTCGACATCAACACGAGCGTCGGCCGGCACGGCACCAGCATGTACGCCTGGACGATCGACGTCACCCCGGACGGCGGCACCCTCGTCGTCGGCGGAAACTTCCTCTACGTCAACGACCTGCCGCGTAACCAGATCGCGCTCGTCGACCTGACCGGCACCCCGAGCGTCATCGACTGGAGCTCGGAGCGGTTCGTGGCACCGTGCGCCAACCCGACGACGTTCGTGCACTACGTGCAGGACGTGCGCTTCGGCGGTGACGGCACCTGGTTCGTGGTCGGCACCAACGGCGGGTCGGGCTGGCCGAGCGCGTACTGTGACGCCCTGGTCCGTTTCGAGACCGCCAACCGTGGGCCCAACCAGGTCGCCACCTGGGTGAACTTCACCGGCAACGACACCATCACCTCGGTCGAGGTGGCCGACAACATCATCTACCTCGGCGGGCACTTCCGCTGGTTGAACAACCCGAACGCCAGCGACCGGGCCGGCAACGGGGCCATCGACCGGCTGGGCATCGGCGCGGTCACCCCGGCCACCGGCATGCCGGTGAACTGGAACCCCCGTCGCAGCGGTGGCTCCGACCTGCCCGCCGGCGCCAGCTCCTGGGGATCGTCGGTGCCGGTGCTGTGGCGGGGCAGCGCGGGACTCTACTTCGGACACAACTCCGACGGCATGGGCAACGAGTACCACGGCCGGCTCGGCGTGTTCCCGATCAGCGGTGGACGCACGATCATCCCGAAGAACCCGCCCACCGGCAGCAACGGCCACCTCCACCTGGCCGTCGGCCCGGGTGAAGTGGCGCGGGTACCGCTCGACGGCACCACCCTGAATGCTGCCAGCGCCACGGTGGTCAGCCAGCCGAACTACACCGACGCGGGTGCCACCTGGCTGGTCGACGACCGGATCTACTGGTCCCATTCGGTCGCCGGGACACCGACCGGCAGCCGGATCGACGTCTCGCTGTTCAACGGCTCCACGATCGGTGGGTCGTGGGAGGCGTCCGGCTACAACGACTGGTACAACCCGGCGCTGTTGACCGGCGCGTTCTATCTCGACGGCCGGCTCTACTACACCCGCAGCGGTGCCAACAATCTCTACTACCGCTACTTCGAGATCGACGGCAACTACCTGGGCGCCACCGAGTTCGTGCTGCCCAGCACGGGCGTGACCTGGTCCACGGTACGCGGCATGGCCTGGGTGGACGGGCAGATCGTCTACGGGGCGACCAACGGGTCGCTGCGCAGTGTGGCCTTCGACCCGACCCTGGCGCCCACCGCCGCGGTCAACGGCGCGGAGTCGACGCTCGTCGCCGAGGCGACGCCGGAACTGACCTGGTCGACCGCGTCGATGTTCTATTCCGTGCCGTAGCGTTCACCGTTCGTAACGAATCCTCGGTAGTTTGTTCACCTCGGGTCGGCGTCGGGTTTCCCGCCGCCGACCCGAGGAAGGTGGGGAGGCTCGTTGTCCGGCATCCGACGTGGACTCGTCGTGCGTATCGTGTTCGCGGTCAAGCGTCGCTGGTATCGGCTGCGCTATCCGCGCCTGCGGCTGGGGGCGGGGGTGGAGATCCGTGGCCGGATCCGGCTGCGTCGCGGCGTACGGGTCAGCATCGGCGCGCACACCCGGTTGAACAAACTGGTCCGCTTCGCCGGGCCCGGCGAGGTGCACGTCGGCGCGGACTGTCTGCTCAACGCCACCTGGATCGGCACCTGGACGTCGGTGACCATCGGCGACCGGTGCCTGCTGTCGGACTGCGAACTGCTCGACAACGACTTCCACAACCTGGCCCCCGAGCGTCGCCACGAGCCGCCCACCCCGGCCAGCCGAGCGCCGATCACCGTGGAGGACAACGTGTGGATCGGTGCGCACGCGCTGGTCATGAAGGGGGTGCGGATCGGCCGGGACAGCGTCGTGGGTGCCGCGACGGTGGTCCGCACCGACGTGCCGCCGGGGGTCGTGGTGATCGGCAATCCACAACAGATAGCGAAGAAGTTCCATGACTGATGCGCCCAGCGCCTGGACCGGCGACGGTCCAGCCACCGCACCGACGTCCCGCAGCGTCACGCTCACCGACATGATGCGGGTGCCGCTGCACCGGATCCGGTTGGTCGCGGCGGTGGCCCTCGGTGGACTGCTCGCCGCGGTCG
The DNA here is from genome assembly GCF_018070465.1 of Micromonospora sp. C95. Classification (GTDB taxonomy): domain Bacteria; phylum Actinomycetota; class Actinomycetes; order Mycobacteriales; family Micromonosporaceae; genus Micromonospora. Next base: position 85,027 of record NZ_JAGPXT010000022.1, on the reverse strand, counting down.
GCTACCTGCTGGTGGCGCCGGCCACGGTGACGGCGAGCGCGGTGGTGGCGGTCCGGCCGGTGGTCACCGACGCCTTCACGCCCAGCGGCGCCGCCGCCGACCGGGCGGTGAACATGAACGTGGAGAGCGGGATCGCCACCGGCACCGAGGTGGTCGCGAAGCTGGCCGCGACGTTCGATTCGGACCAGCGCACGGTGCGCGACGCCCTTGAGGTCGAGGTGCCCGCCGGCGGCCAGATCCTGCGCTTCATCTACCGGGCCGGCACCGCCGAACGGGCGGTGGCCGGCGCCAACCTGGCCGCGCAGAGCTATCTGGACCTCCGGCGCGGGATGTACGAGAAGCAGCGCGAGGAGATGCTGAACTCGTACGACGAGAGCATCGAGAAGATCGTCGCCCAGCGCAACACCGTGCAGCGCAGGATCAACAACGCCCGGGACGCCGCCGCCGCGGACGCGGCGGTCGCCGAACTCGGCGGCATCAACAACCAGCTCACCCAGCTCAGCTCCGCCCGGACAGAGATCGCCGCGGTCGACGTGAACCCGGGCTGGGTCACCCGCAGCGCCGAACAGGCGTTGGCCACGACCTCCGGCAGCTCCTCGTTGCTGCTCGCCGGTGGGCTGCTCGGTGGGACCGTGATCGGTCTGGTGTTCGCCTTCCTGTGGGAGTCGGCCGACCGGCGCATTCGCAGCGTGGCCGATGCGCGGGACAGCACCGGCCTGCCATTGCTGGGCACCGTCCGCCGCGCCCGGCTACGCGGCCGGGCGGTCGACGCCGACATCCGCTACGTGGCGATGGCCGTGGCCGAGCGGGTACGCCAACCCGCCCGGATCGCCGTGGTGACCGCGCGGGAGGATGCCACCGCGATCACCGCCGGCCTCGCGGTCGCCCTCGCCGTCGCCGGGAGGGAGGTGTTCGTCGCCGACGACAGCGGCCGGATCGACCGGCTGCGGACCACGGTGCTGACCGACCGGGGTCGGTTGCCGGCGGCCATCGACCCGACCCGACCCGCCGTGCCCAAGCCCCGCACCGCCGCCACGGACACCGACGACGGTCCCACCGAGGTCATCACCCGACGTCCCTCCCCGCATCCGATCGGCGCCCGGCCCTCGACCGACCCGGAGGCCACGCTCACCCTGCCCCGGGTCGCCAAGACCGCCAGCCGTACCGAGAACGGCCGGGCCAGCGGCGACGAGCAGGTGGTGGTGGGCGCCGGCGGCGTGCGGTTCGGCACCTGGCGGCAGGGCGCCGACCACGGCCTGGTGCTGTACAACGCCCCGCCGGCCGAGGCCGACGAGCGGGGTGTGGCGGTGGCCCGGCAGGGGACCGCCGTGGTGGTGGTCGAACGCGACCGCACCCGCCAGGCCGACCTGCGCCGGCTCGCCGAGCGGCTGCGCGCGGCCGGGGTCAACCCGCTGGGGTTCGTGCTGTGCCGCAGCGGGCGGAGCTGAGGCGTGCCGCTCACCCGCGCCCCGGCGACCACCGAGCCGCCCCGACCGGCCAGCGCCGCCGTCCGGCCCACGCCCCCGCTGCCGCCCCGACTGCCGCTGTGGCCGTTGGCGGTGATGTTCGGGCTGGTCCCGCTCTGGTGGGTGACCGGCGCGTTCTACCTCGGCTGGCCGCTGCTGGGTGCCCTGCTGTTCACCTTGCTGGCCACCCGGGGCCGGGTGCCGTTGCCCCCCGCCACGGGGATCTGGCTGCTGTTCCTGGCCCTCGTGGCGGTCAGCGCGACCCGGCTGGCGGCGCCGACCTCGTTGCCCACCTTCGTGCTGCGGCTGGCGTTCTACCTCACCGCGCTCGTCGTCGCGGTCTACGTCTACACCGTCGCCCGGGAGCGTCCCGACCAGGCCGCGGTGCTGGTGCCGCTGTGCGCGTTCTGGTTCGCGCTTGTCGCGCTGGGCTGGCTGGGCGTGCTGGTGCCGCGGCTGGAGCTGACCACCCCGGTCGAGGCGTTGCTCCCGTCGGGTGTGTCCGGGGTGCCGTTCATCAACGACATGGTCCACCTGAGCACCGCGGAGTACAGCACCCGGTCACTCAACCCGATCTACCGCCCGGCGGCACCGTTCGCGTACACCAACAACTACGGCAGCGCGTACGCGATGACGTTGCCGTGCGTGGTCGCGTACACCATGCTGCGCCGGCGCGGCCTGCTGCGCTGGGCGTTGCTGGCGTCGTTGCCGGTGTCGCTGGTTCCGGCTTTCCTCACGCTCAACCGGGCGATGTTCCTCAGCCTCGGCGTCGGCCTGGCCGTGCTCGGGGTGCGGGCGGCGCTGCGCGGCAACATCCGGGTGGCCGCCTCCATCGGTGGGATGGTGGTGCTCGGCGGCATCGGCAGTCTGTTCATCCCGGTCGCCGAGCTGATCGGCAATCGGGTCGAATCCAGCGACACCAACACCGACCGGCTCTCGCTCTACGCCGAGGTGCTACGCCGGGTGGGTGACTCGCCCTGGCTGGGCTACGGCGCACCGATGGAGGTGGACACGGTCACCGCCGACGCGCCGATCGGCACCCAGGGGCAGTTGTGGATGGTGCTGTTCAGCCACGGTGTACCGGCCCTGCTGTGCTTCCTGGCCTGGTTCGTCGCCGCCGCGCTGAGCTGCGCCCGGGCCACCTCGGCGGCCGGGCAGTGGCTCTCCGTCGTTCCGGTGGTCTGCCTGGTGCAGGTGCCGTTCTACGGGATGGCCAACCAGAACCTCACGGTGGCCTTCTTCGCGGTGGCCTTCGCGCTCGCGCTCCGCGAACGGGAACGCCGTACCGCAGCGGGCGGGCTGGCGCGGCGGGCGGCGGTGGTACCGGCATGACGGCGACCACCAGCCCACCGACGGGCGGGGATCCCGGGCGTACGGCCGGCGCCGTCGCCGCCACGGCGGCGGTCGACGGGGCGGCCGAGACCCGGCGTAGCACCCGCAGCGGGGTGGCCGGGCTGCTCGGCGCGGCGACCAGCGGTGTGTTCGGCTTCGTGCTCGCGGTGGTCATCACCCGTGGCTACGGCACCACCGGAGCGGGCGCGTTCTTCGCCGCGATCGGCGTGGTGACCGTCGCCGCCGCGATCTGCACCCTCGGCGCGGAGACCGGTCTGATCTGGGCGCTGCCCCGCCGACGGGCCGGCGCCGCCGGGGACGGCGCCCGGGTGCTGCCGGTCGCCATGATCCCACCGTTGCTGGTCGCCGTGCTGGTCGCGGTGGGTGGCGCGTGGGTCGCCGGGCCGCTCGCCGGTCGGCTGCTGGGCCCGGCGGGCGGGCCGCTGCTGGTGGTGACCTTCGCGGCGGTGCCCGTGGTGGTCGCGATGAACCTGCTGCTGGCCGTGGTGCGCTGCGTACGGCCGATGCGGTCCTACGTCGCGGTCCAGTTCCTGCTGCTGCCGGTCGCCCGCCCGTTGCTCGTCGGTGCGGCGGTGCTCGCCGGCGGCGGGCTGCTGGCGGGGATGACCGGCTGGCTGGTGCCCGCCGCCGGGGCACTGCTGGTGGGCCTGATCCTGGTCGCCGGGCCGCTCGGCATCGGCACCGGCGCCCGGCTGCGCCCGCAGTCCGGCGACTGGGCCACGTTCTGGCGGTTCGCGCTGCCCCGCGCCGCCTCGGCGGCGATCGACGCGGGCAGCATGTGGATCGGGGTGCTGCTCACCTCGGCCCTGGCCGGCCCGGCCGACGCCGGTGTCTTCGGCGCCGTCGGCCGCTACGTCCTCGCCGGTCAACTCGCCATGCAGGGGCTGCGGGTGGCCACCGCCCCGCAGCTGTCGCGGCTGCTCGGCCGGGGCGAGCGGGCCGCCGCCGCGGCGGTGCACCGGCAGCTGACCGGCTGGGGGCTGGTGCTCTCCTGGCCGGTGTACCTGCTGCTCGCCGTCTTCGCACCGGCCTTCCTGGCGCTGTTCGGCCCGGAGTTCACCACCGGCGCCGCCGCGATGACGGTGCTGGCCGTGGCGATGCTCGTCAACACCGGGGTCGGCAACGTGCAGAGCCTGCTGCTGATGGGCGGGCGCAGCGGCCTGCACCTGGCCGCGGCGCTGGCCGGGCTGCTGGTCACCGTCGGCGGTGGGGTGGCGCTGATCCCCGCCCACGGGGCGACCGGGGCGGCGGTGGCGTGGGCGGCCGGCATCGTGACCGAGAACCTCTGCGCGGCCACCTTCGCCCGGCTGGTGGTGCGCCAACCCCTGGTCGACGCCCGGATGCTGGCCGCGGCGGCGGCCACCGTGGCGGGGGTCGGGCTCGCGGCGGTGGCCGGGCTGGCGGTGGCCGGACGCGGCATCGCCGGACTGCTGCTCGCGGTGGCGACGCTCGCCGTCGTCTGCGTCGGCTTGTTGACGTTGTCCCGGGTGCGGCGCGGCATCCGGGTGACCATGGTGCAGATCCGTGGCGGGTCGCCGGCAGGCGATCCGCCACGGACATCGAAGGGCAGGTGAATTTCGTCGTGTCGTCCATTCGGGACCGGGTGAAGCAGTTGGTGCCGACCCAGGTGACGAACCGGGTCCGGGAAAGCCTCGTCGACTACGGGGTACGCACCAGCGACCGGCGGCCGTTGCCGGACTTCCTCATCATCGGCACCAAACGCGGCGGCACCACCTCGCTGTGGAACTACCTGATCCAGCATCCGCTGGTACCCCGGCTCTTTCCCGCCTGGAACACGAAGTCCGCGCACTACTTCGAGGAGCACTGGGGTCGCGGCGAGGCGTGGTACCGCTCGCACTTCCCGACGGTGCGGCAGCGGGAGGCACTGGAGAACCGCCACGGCGGCCCGGTCCGCGTCGGTGAGGCCGCCCCGCTGTACATGTTCCATCCGCTGGCCGCCGAGCGGGTCGGTGCGCTGATGCCCTCGGTACGGCTGATCGTGCTGCTGCGCGACCCGGTCGAACGCGCCTACTCGCACTGGAAGGAACGGCGGACAAACGGGGTGGAGCCGCTCGACTTCGCCGCCGCGCTGGCCGCCGAGGAGGAGCGCACGGCGGGGGAGCGGGCACGGCTGATCGCCGAACCGAACCACTTCAGTGAGCCCTACGACTGGTACACCTACCGGGCGCGGGGCCGGTACCTGGAGCACCTGCAACCGTGGCTGGAGCGCTTCGACCGCAGCCAGATCCTCTTCCTGCCCAGCGAGGAGCTGTACGCCGACGCGCGGGCGACCTACCGGCGCACCCTGGACTTCCTCGGCCTGCCCCCGTTCGACCTGCCCAACTTCAAGGTCTTCAACGACCGGCGGTCCGCGCCCCTGGAGCCGGCGCTGCGTGCCGAGCTGACCGCGTACTACCGCCCGCACAACGAGGCGTTGCGGCAGCGGCTGGGGTTGCGGCTCGACTGGCCGGACCGGGTCGCGTGACCGCCTCGGCTACCACCACGGGTGACCCCCGCAGCCGGGGCGACGGGCTGGGCTGGGTCACCCGGGCGGTGTTCTCCGACGCTCGGGTGGCGGTGACCGTGGACGCCGACCCTCCGGCCGGGCACACCGTCGTGGCCCGGTACGCGGTGGTGCCGTCGGTGGCCCGGGCCCGTTTCCTGCTGCCGCTGGGCCGCCCCCGGGTCGCGGCGGCGGCGTTGCTGTCGTACAACGCCCTGCGCCCGGCGAAGCTGCGCGCGGCGCGGGCGGTGCTCGGCCTGGCGGCGCGGGCCGGCGCGGTGGACCGGGCACCCTTTCCGGTGCTGACCGTGGCACTGCCGGTCGGGCTCGACCCGGCGGAGGCGCTGCTCGCCGAGCGGGTCGGTGCCGAACTCGGCACACCGGTGCACGCGGCCATCGGGGTACGTCCACCGGACCCGAACCACAAGCCAACGCTGCAACTGTTCGACGGCCGGGGCGAACCGCGCGGGTACGCGAAGATCGGCTGGAACGAGGCCACGCGGGCGCTTGTCACCGCCGAGGCCGCGGCGCTGCGGGAGGTCGCCGGGCTGGCCGGGACGGCCGGACACCCGGGCACCACCCGCCTGCTCACCGAGTTCACCTGGGGCGGGCAGGCGGTGGCGGTGGTGGAGCCGCTGCCGGCGCGGATCCGTGGGGTGTCCGGCGACCCGCCGCCCGACCCGGCGGCGCTGCTCGCGGTGGCCCGGCGTGGTCGCCCACCGGCGCCGGCCCGGCCGCTGGCCGGCTCACCGTTCCTGGCCCGGCTGACCGGGCAGGCGCGGCGGGCCGCCGACACCGTCGGCGAGCGCGCGTCGGCGGCCGTCGCCGACCTGACCCGCCGGCACGGTGACGTCGCCGTCGAGTTCGGTCACTGGCACGGCGACTGGGTGCCGTGGAACCTCGGCCGGCACGAGGGGGCACTCGTCGCCTGGGACTGGGAGCACAGCGGACCGGAGGTACCCGTCGGCTTCGACCTGGCCCACGACGCGTTCCAGCGTTCGCTGGTGGCGCGCGGTGAACCGGCCGCCGAGGCGGCCCGGCAGGTCGACACCTGGCTGGGCCGGCACGGCGACGCGCTGGGGCTCGACCGGGCCGGGCAGCGGCTGGTGGCCGATGCCTACCTGGTGGAGATGTGGCTGCGGACCTGGCGGTTGGCCGACGCCGGTGCCGGCTGGAACCCGGCGCTGCATCCCGCCCTGCTGGACACCATCCATAACCGACACAGCTGACCGACACGTCAGGCGGACTTGTGGGGAGTCACGTGGACAACACAAACATGGGAGCCGACCAGCAGCCGGTACTGCTGCTGGTCGGGTCGAGCGGCGGGCACCTGGCGCAGTTGCTCGCCCTGCGGCCCTGGTACGAGACCTGGCGGCGGTGCTGGGTCACCTTCGACACGCCCGAGGCGCTGTCGCTGCTGGCCGGGGAGGACGTCGTTCCGGCGTACCATCCCACCACCCGCCACCTTGGCAATCTGCTGCGCAACGCACGGCTGGCCGGCCGGGTGCTGCGGCAGCGACGGGTCGCCGCGGTGGTCACCACCGGCGCGGGCGTGGCGGTGCCGTTCGTCGTGCTGGCCCGGCTGCGCCGCATCCCGACCGTCTACATCGAGGTCTACGACCGGATCGACACACCGACGCTCACCGCCCGGCTGTGTCGCCCGTTCCTGTCGGCGATGCTCGTGCAGTGGGAGGAGCAGCGCCGCCAGTACCCGGAGGCCACCGTCGTGGGGACGCTGCTGTGAGCGGCGACGCGCCCAGCGACGGGCACCGCGGCACGCCGCTGCGGCCTCGCCCGGCCCCCGACGAGCCGACGGTACGCGTGCCGGAGCCGCGCGAGCCGCGCGCCGACGGCCGGCCGCGGGTGCTGGTGGCCGTCGGCACCGACAAGCATCCGTTCGACCGGTTGGTCAGCTGGCTGGCCGAGTGGCACCGCACAATCGGCGGCGCGGTGGTGTTGACCGTCCAGCACGGTCATACCCGGGCGGATGACCTGCGTGACGCGGTGCCATTCCTCGGTCACGCCGAGCTGCAGGCGGCGATGGCCGGGGCCGACCTGGTGGTCTGCCACGGTGGACCGGCCACCATCCTGGAGGCCCGCCGGCACGGGCACCTGCCGATCGTGGTGCCCCGCGATCCGACCCGGGGCGAGCATGTCGACGACCACCAGCTGTTGTTCGCCCGCCGGCTCGGCGCGGCCGGCCTGGTGGCGCTCTGCGAGTCCCGGCAGGAGTTGCTTGCCACGCTGGCCACCGGGCTCGCCGACCGCTCGCGGTTCACCGTCGAGGTGGACGCCGGGGCGGCCGACGGTCGGCGTGCGGCGGTGCGGCGGGTGGGAGTGATCGTGGAGGACCTGGTGGCCGCCGCGCAGCGGCACCATCGACCCTGGTGGCGGCCGTGGGGTGGACCCGGCCCGAACGGAAGGCGGAAGCAGTGACCGCGTACCCGAGTGTGAGCGCCGTGGTGCCCACCCGCGACCGGCCGGAGCTGCTGCGGGCCGCGGTACGAGCCATCGTCGGCCAGGACTATCCGGGGCCGGTCGAGGTGGTCGTGGTGTACGACCAGTCCGAACCGGACGGTTCGCTGACTGAGCTCTCGGCTCCGGACCGGCCGGTGCGGGTGGTCACCAACTCCCGGACCCCGGGCCTGGCCGGCGCCCGCAACACCGGCACCCTGGCGGCCACCGGTGAGCTGGTCGCCTTCTGCGACGACGACGACGAGTGGTTGCCCGGCAAGCTGCGGGCCCAGGCCGAGGCGCTGGCCGAGGTGCCCGGCGCCGAGTTCGTCAGCTGCGGCATCCGGGTCAGCTACGACGGGCACACCGTCGAGCGGGTGCTGGACCGCGACTCGATCAGCCTGGCCGACCTGCTGCGGGACCGGATGACCGAGCTGCACCCGTCGACCTTCGTCATCCGGGCGGCGGCGTTGCGGGACGGGTTCGGGCTCGTCGACGAGGAGATCCCGGGCAGCTACGCCGAGGACTACGAGTTCCTGCTGCGGGCCGCCCGCAGCGCCCCGCTGGTCAACCTGCGCAGCCCGTACGTGGTGGTGCGCTGGCACAAGCGGTCCTACTTCGCCCAGCGGTGGGACACCATCTCCGAGGCGTTGCAGTGGTTGCTGGACCGCTATCCCGAGTTCGCCAGCCAACCGGCGGGGCAGGCCCGGGTCACCGGGCAGATCGCCTTCGCCCGCGCGGCGTCGGGCGACTCCCGGGGGGCGGTGCGCTGGGCCCGGCGGACCATCCGGGGCAACCCACGCGAACCCCGGGCCTACCTGGCCCTGGCGGTCGCCGGGCGGGTGGTCCGCGCCGACACGGTGCTGCGCACCCTGCACCGACGCGGTCGGGGCATCTGACCGTTCGCGCCGCCGCGCCGCACTCGTCGGTCGCAGCCCGCTCGCCTGGGTGCGGCCGGCGCGTCCGTAGGGCGGGACGCGGCGGGCGGCGCGGGGTGGGGGACACCGGGCGTGACAGACTCATTGCCGTGTTGCGTTGGTTGACCGCAGGTGAATCGCACGGACCCGCACTCGTCGCGTTGCTGGAGGGGGTGCCGGCCGGTGTCGAGGTGACCTCCACCGAGATCGCCGGGGAGCTGGCCCGCCGCCGGCTCGGCTACGGCCGGGGTGCCCGGATGGCCTTCGAGCAGGACGAGATCGAGATCGTCGGCGGTCTGCGACACGGGGTGACGCTGGGCAGCCCGGTCGCCATCCGGGTCGGCAACTCCGAGTGGCCCAAGTGGCGCACGGTGATGGCCGCCGACCCCGTCGACCCCGACGAGTTGGCCCGGCAGGCCCGCAACGCGCCGCTGACCCGGCCCCGCCCCGGCCACGCCGACCTGGCCGGCATGCAGAAGTACGGCCACACCGACGCCCGGCCGATCCTGGAGCGGGCCAGCGCGCGGGAGACCGCCGCCCGGGTCGCCGTCGGCACGGTGGCCAAGGCACTGGTGCGGCAGGCGCTCGGCATCGAGATCGTCTCGCACGTGGTCGAGCTCGGCCCGGTCGCCGTCAAGTCGGGGCTGCGGCCCCGGCCGGAGGACGCCGAGCGGATCGACGCCGACCCGCTGCGCTGCCTCGACCCGGAGGCCAGCGCCCGGATGGTCGCCGAGGTCGACGCCGCGAAGAAGGCCGCCGACACCCTCGGCGGCATCGTCGAGGTGCTGGCGTACGGGGTACCGCCTGGTCTGGGCAGCCACGTGCAGTGGGACCGCAAGCTCGACGCCCGGCTGGCCACCGCGCTGATGTCGATTCAGGCGATCAAGGGAGTGGAGATCGGCGACGGCTGGCAGCAGGCCCGGTCCCGGGGCTCCGAGGCGCACGACGAGATCATGCCCACCGCCACCGGCGTGCGCCGCGTCACCGACCGGGCCGGCGGCCTGGAGGGCGGCATCACCACCGGTGAGCCGTTGCGGGTGAAGGCGGCGATGAAGCCGATCTCCTCGCTGAACCGGGCGCTGGCCACGGTGGACGTCAGCACCGGTGAGCCGGCCACCGCCATCAACCAGCGCTCCGACGTCTGCGCGGTGCCGGCCGCCGCCGTGGTCGCCGAGGCGATGGTGGCGCTGGTGCTGGCCGAGGCGGCGGTGGAGAAGTTCGGCGGTGACTCGGTCGCCGAGATGCGTCGCAACCTGGCCGGTTACCTCGACGCGCTGGTGATCCGGTGACCGGTCCGACCCGGCCGGTCTGCGTGCTGGTCGGCGCGCCCGGCTCGGGCAAGACCACTGTCGGGCAGGGCCTGGCCGAAGCGCTCGGCGTCGAGTTCCGGGACACCGACGCCGACATCGAGCGCCTGGCGGGCAAGCCGATCCCGGAGATCTTCGTCGACGAGGGTGAGGCGCACTTCCGTACCCTCGAACGGGCGGCGCTCGCCGCGGCGCTGGCCTCCTGCTCCGGGGTGCTCGCCCTGGGCGGCGGCGCGGTGCTGGCCGAGGAGAACCGGGCCGCACTTGTCGGTCACCGGGTGGTGCACCTCTCCGTCGAGCTGCCGGACGCGGTCAAGCGGGTCGGTCTCGGCGTCGGGCGGCCGCTGCTGGCGATCAACCCCCGGGCCACCCTGAAGCACCTGATGGACCAGCGCCGACCGCTCTACGCCGAGGTCGCCACCGCCACGGTCGTCACCGACGGCCGCACCCCCGAGGAGATCGTCGCCGAGATCGTCGCCCTGCTGAAGTCATAGCGGGGTAGGTGGCCCGCCGGACTGAGGTTGTTCCACCCCTCGGGCACCCCGGTGGCGGTGCGGGTTGGATCGGTGGTGGGTGGGCTAGGCTCCCGGCGATGGACGAGGTGACCCGGATCCCGGTCGGCGGCGAGCGGCCGTACGACGTACTGGTCGGCCGCGACCTGCTCGATGCGCTGCCCGGTCTGCTGCCCGACGCCACCCGGGCGGCGGTGCTGCACACGCCGCCGCTGAAGGAACTGGCCGACGCGGTCGGCGCCGGCCTGGCGGCGGCCGGGGTGACACCCCTGACGATCGAGGTACCCGACGCCGAGGCCGGCAAGCATGTCGACGTGGCGGCGCAGTGCTGGGACCGGCTCGGCGAGGCGGGGTTCACCCGTACCGACGCGGTGGTCGGTCTCGGCGGCGGTGCGGTCACCGACCTGGCCGGGTTCGTGGCCGCGTGCTGGCTGCGCGGGGTGCGGTGGGTGCCGGTGGCCACCTCGTTGCTCGGCATGGTCGACGCGGCGGTGGGTGGCAAGACCGGGATCAACACCGCCGCCGGTAAGAACCTCGTGGGTGCCTTCCATCCGCCGGTCGGCGTGCTGGCCGACCTGGCCACGCTGGACAGCCTCCCGCCGGCTGACCTGGCGGCGGGCCTGGCCGAGGTGGTCAAGTGCGGGTTCATCGCCGATCCGGTCATCCTCGACCTGGTCGAGAGCGACCCGGCCGCCGCGACCGAGCCGGCCGGGCCGGTCACCCGGGAGCTGATCGAGCGGGCCATCCGGGTCAAGGCCGACGTGGTCGCGGGAGACCTGCGCGAGTCGGGCGTACGGGAGGTGCTCAACTACGGGCACACGCTGGCCCACGCGATCGAGAAGGTCGAGGGTTACCGCTGGCGGCACGGTCACGCCGTGTCGGTCGGCCTGGTGTACGCCGCCGAGCTGGCCCGCCTCGCCGGCCGGTTGGACGCGGCCACCGCGGCGCGGCACCGTGCGGTGCTGACGGCGCTCGACCTGCCGACGAGTTACCCCGCCGACGCATGGCCCCGCCTGCTGTCCACCATGCGGGTCGACAAGAAGGCCCGGGGCAGCAGGCTGCGCTTCGTGGTGCTCGACGGGTTGGCCCGCCCGGCGATCCTCGACGGCCCGGACGACGACCTGCTGCGCGCCGCCTACCGGGCGGTGTCGGGGTGAGCGCGCGGGTGTACGTGCTCAACGGCCCGAACCTGGGCCGGCTGGGCACCCGCCAGGTCGACGTCTACGGGGTGACCAGCTACGCCGACCTGGTGGAACTCTGCGAGACGACCGGGCGGGACCTGGGCCTGGACGTCGTCGTGCGGCAGACCGACGCCGAGCACGAGTTGCTCGGTTGGCTGCACGCCGCCGCCGACGAGCGTGCCGCGGTGGTGCTCAACCCGGCGGCCTGGTCGCACTACTCGATCGCGGTGCGGGACGCCTGCGCGATGCTGCGCGGCCCGTTGGTGGAGGTGCACATCTCCAACATCCACACGCGGGAGGAATTCCGTCACCACTCGGTCGTCTCGGCGGTGGCGACCGGCGTGATCTGCGGCCTCGGCGTCGACGGCTACCGCCTTGCCCTGCACCACCTGGCCAGCCGTCGCGACCAGACCGCCTGACGTGCGGGTCGGTCGACGTCTCAGCAGCAGCCGTACCACACAGTGATTACGCTCGGTGCCCGTCACCCTTGGTGACGAGCTGGCGCACCCGTCCACCTTCCCTTTCCGTCCCTTTGCTCTGCTTCAACCGACGCACTAACGGCTGACCAGCGCCTTTGTGTCGAGGTCGGGCGACGACGTGGGGGGCTATCGCCACAGAAAGTCACCGATGCGTGGGTTGAAGCAGAGCAAAGGACTCAACGCCCAGGAGACACGAGTGCTCGTCTGCCGGCGGCTACCTACCCATCAGGAGTTTGCCGAACGGCTCACCCCCAGAAGTCATTAGGAGCCACGTGATGGGTGGGGGTCGGCGAGGGGCACTACTGACGGTGCTAAGCCTCGCGGAGTTTGGCGCGCGCCGCACGGTGACGCAGAGTCGTGCCGGACCGCCCGACGCCGCGTCGAGGTGCGGCGGACCGCGCCGGGCTGAACCGTGGCGGACCAGGGCGTCAACCGGTGGGCGGCCGACGGCGGTCGGCGGCTTGGAAGGCGGCGAGTAGACTTGCCAGGTCTGTCCGCCAAATGATGATCAAGGCAGGAAATGGCCACCACCAACGACCTGAAGAACGGCCTGGTACTCAACCTCGACGGGGAGCTCTGGGCCGTCGTCGAATTCCAGCACGTCAAGCCCGGTAAGGGTGGTGCGTTCGTGCGTACCACGCTGAAGAACGTGCTCTCCGGCAAGGTGGTCGACAAGACCTTCAACGCGGGCACCAAGGTTGAGACCGCGACCGTCGACAAGCGCACCATGCAGTATCTGTACGCCGACGGCGAGGACTACGTCTTCATGGACATGGAGACGTTCGACCAGATCACGGTGCTGGGCGGGACGGTCGGCGAGGCAGCCAACTATCTGCTGCCCGAGGCCGAGGCGATCGTGGCCACCCACGAGGGTGTGCCGCTCTACATCGAGCTGCCGACCTCGGTCGTGTTGGAGGTCACCTACACCGAGCCGGGCCTGCAGGGCGACCGCTCCACCGGTGGCAACAAGCCGGCGACGGTGGAGACGGGTGCGACCGTCCAGGTGCCGCTCTTCGTCACCACCGGCGAAAAGATCAAGGTCGACACCCGCGACGGCCGTTACCTCGGCCGCGCCTGATGTCCGAGGGTCCGAAGCAGCAGATGCCGGCGCGCCGCAAGGCGCGTAAGCGGGCGTTGGACGTGCTCTTCGAGGCCGACCTGCGTGATCGTCCGCCGGTCGAGGTGCTGGCCGGCTACGTCGAGCGGATCGAGAAGCCGCGCCCCGACCACCTGGGGTACGCGGTCGGCCTGGTCGAGGGGGTGGCCGGGCACCTGGACCGGATCGACGAGCTGATCTCCAGCTACGCCGAGGGTTGGACGCTCGACCGGATGCCGGTGGTCGACCGCAACCTCGCCCGGATCGCGGTCTACGAGCTGCTCTATCTGGACGAGATCGACGACGCGGTGGCGATCACCGAGGCGGTGGAGCTGGCTCGGCAGATGTCGACCGACGACTCGCCACGGTTCCTCAACGGTCTGCTCGGCCGGATCGCCGAGTACGCCACCCGCTGACGTGGGCGGCGGTCACCGATGACCGCCGCACCTGCGACGAGAGCGACGAAAGGGCCCGTGCCATGCGGCACGGGCCCTTGTCGCGTGATCCGATCTCAGGAGGCGAAGAATGCCCGCGGGTCGGCGACCAGTACGCCGTGCTCGGTCAGCCGCTCGATCAGGCCGGACGGTGAGGCGTCGTAGACGATCGCGAGGGCGCGCAGGTCGTCGGCGCGGATCGACAGCACCCGGCCGTTGTAGTCCCCGCGCTGCTGCTGGATGGCGCGCGCGTACCGGGCCACGTAGGCGAGGTCCTCGCTGGCCTCGTCGTAGAGGCGCTCCAGGTCCAGAACGATCTTGCTGGTGGGTTCGTGTCGTACCCCGCTGCCGTCGGGCAGCAACTCCGAGACCGGAACGCGGTAGAACTCGGCCAGCTCGGCCAGTCGGGACACCGTGACGGCCCGGTCGCCGCGCTCGTACGAGCCGACCACGACGGCCTTCCAACGCCCGTTCGACTTCTCCTCCACCCCCTGCAGGGACAGGCCCTGCTGCTGGCGGATGGAGCGCAGGCGGGCGCCCAGAGACTTGGCGTATTCAGAGGGCATTCGGACACTCCCAGTGCTGCTCGGGTTCTCCCAGCGATTCGCTACGGAGCGTGACGGTACGGGGATTCGTACACCTGGTCAAGTGGTCGCGATCTTCGCATGGTGCACTCCGGGTGAGTTGTCCGGTTTCGCCTGGCTGACTGGCCAGTCAGCCAACGGCGACGGGGTGGCGCCGTAGTACCTGGTGCCCGCGCGTCGAGGCGGCGACGACCACTGGTAACGTTGCCCAAGCCCCTCCGCCGGCCGCTCCCGGCCGGCCGGGAGGATCCGACGTCCTTTAACGACCCGTCCCGTGAGGCGGGGAAGGAGGTCCGCCGTGGCCTACCCACCGGCTGCCCACTCGTCGCCGCCGCGACAACCCTCGGTGAAGGTGATCCTGACCAGCGCCGACCTGCACCGCGTCGTCGACCGCATCGCTCACCAGATCCTTGAGAAGACCCAGGGCGCGGCCGACACCGTGCTGCTCGGCATCCCTACCCGGGGTGCCCCCCTCGCCAGCCGCCTCGCCGCCCGGATCAGCTCCTTCGAGGGCATCTCGGTGCCGGTCGGCGTGCTCGACATCACCCTCTACCGCGACGACCTGCGCCGGCACGCCACCCGGGCGGTCGGCCCCACCCAGTTGCCGGCCGGTGGCATCGACGGCAAGCGGGTGATCCTCGTCGATGACGTCCTCTTCTCCGGGCGGACCGTCCGGGCCGCCCTCGACGCGCTCGGCGACCTCGGGCGGCCCGCCACGGTGCAACTCGCCGTACTCGTCGACCGGGGGCACCGGCAGCTGCCGATCCGCGCCGACTACGTCGGCAAGAACATCCCGACCGCGCTCGCCGAGAACGTCAAGGTGACGCTGGCCGAGACCGACGGCGCGGACGAGGTCCGCCTCCACGGCGAGGAGGCCCGGTGAGCGCGAGGAGTGCAGCGCAGCGGAGCCCCGCAGTCGCGAACGAAAGGTGGCGCCGCTCATGATCCGGCATCTGCTCTCCGGCGCGGACCTCGACGCCGAGACGGCCACCCAGATCCTGGACACCGCGGCGGAGATGGCCGCGGTGGCCGGACGCGAGGTCAAGAAGCTGCCCGCGTTGCGGGGCCGGACCGTGGTCAACCTCTTCTACGAGGACTCGACCCGTACCCGGATCTCGTTCGAGGCGGCGGCGAAGCGGCTCAGCGCCGACGTGATCAACTTCTCGGCGAAGGGCTCCAGCGTGGCCAAGGGCGAGAGCCTGAAGGACACCGCGCTGACCCTGCAGGCGATGGGGGCCGACGCGGTGGTGGTCCGCCATCCCGCCTCGGGTGCCCCGCACCGCCTCGCCGACTGGGTCGACGGTTCGGTGGTCAACGCCGGCGACGGCACCCACGAGCATCCCACCCAGGCGCTGCTCGACGCCTACACGATGCGGTCCCGGCTGGGGCGGCTGGCCGGCCTGTCGGTGGCGGTGGTCGGTGACGTGCTGCACTCCCGGGTGGCGCGCTCCAACGTGCTGCTGCTGTCCACCCTCGGCGCCAAGGTGACGCTTGTCGGGCCGCCCACGCTCATCCCGGTCGACATCGCCGCCGCCCTCGCCCCGGGCACCGACGTCTGCTACGACCTCGACGCGATGCTGCCCTCCTCGGACGTGGTGATGATGCTGCGGGTGCAGCGGGAGCGGATGAACGACTCCTACTTCCCGTCCGCCCGCGAGTACGCCCGCAGGTACGGCCTGGACGGTCCGCGGATGGGCCGACTGCCCGAGCACGCCATCGTCATGCATCCCGGCCCGATGAACCGGGGCATGGAGATCACGCCGGAGGTCGCGGACTCGCCCCGCTCCACAATCGTCGAACAGGTCGCCAACGGTGTCTCCGTCCGGATGGCCGTCCTCTACCTGCTGCTCGGGGGGAACAACCGGTGAGCGCGAGGAGTGAGCCGGTTCTGCGAGCCCCGCAGTCGCGAACGAAGGAAGCACAGTTGAGCGCGAGGAGTGAGCCGGTTCTGCGAGCCCCGCAGTCGCGAACGAAGGAAGCACAGTTGAGCGCGAGGAGTGAGCCGGTTCTGCGAGCCCCGCAGTCGCGAACGAAGGAAGTACAGTGAACTCGTACCTGATCAGGAACGTCAGCGTCCTCGGCGCCGCACCGACCGACCTGCTGATCCGCGACGGCGTCGTCGCCGAGACCGGCGCGGGGCTCGCCGCGCCCGACGCCACGGTGGTCGACGCCGACGGGCTGGTCGCCCTGCCCGGCCTGGTCGACCTGCACACCCACCTGCGGGAGCCCGGCCGGGAGGATGCCGAGACCGTCGAGACCGGTTCCCGGGCGGCAGCGCTCGGCGGCTACACCGCGGTCTGCGCGATGGCGAACACCTCGCCGGTGGCCGACACCGCCGGCGTGGTGGAGCAGGTGTGGCGGCTCGGCCGCGAGGCCGGGCTGGTCGACGTGCAGCCGATCGGCGCGGTCACCGTCGGCCTGGCCGGCGAGCGGTTGGCCGAACTCGGCGCGATGGCCGAGTCGGCGGCCCGGGTGCGGATCTTCTCCGACGACGGCCACTGCGTCGCCGACCCTCGGCTGATGCGCCGGGCGCTGGAGTACGTGAAGGCCTTCGACGGCATCATCGCCCAGCACGCCGAGGAGCCCCGGCTCACCGAGGGCGCGCAGATGCACGAGGGCGAGGTCTCCACCCGGCTGGGCCTGACCGGTTGGCCGGCGGTGGCCGAGGAGGCGATCATCGCCCGGGACGTGCTGCTGGCCGAGCACGTCGGCAGCCGGCTGCACGTCTGCCACGTCTCCACCGCCGGCAGCGTCGAGGTGCTGCGCCACGCCAAGGCCCGAGGGGTACGCGTCACCGCCGAGGTGACCCCGCACCACCTGCTGCTCACCGACGCACTCGTGAGCGGGAGGAGTGAGCTTGCGAGCCCCGCACTCGCGAACAACTGGAGCCCGGGCGGGGCCTACGACCCGGTCTTCAAGGTCAACCCGCCGCTGCGTACCGCCACCGACATCGCCGCGCTGCGGACCGCCCTGGTCGACGGGGTGATCGACATCATCGCCACCGACCACGCCCCGCACGCCGTGGAGGACAAGGAGTGCGAGTGGGCGTACGCCCGGCCGGGCATGCTCGGGCTGGAGACGGCGCTGTCCATCGCGCTCGACGTGCTGGGTCCGCGGTGGGACCTGATCGCCGAGCGGATGTCCCGTACTCCGGCCCGGATCGCCGGGCTCACCGAACACGGCCACGACCCGGTCCCCGGCGCGCCGGCCACCCTCACCCTGGTCGACCCGGCGGCCCGTCGGGAGATCGAACCGGCGGAACTGGCCAGCCGCAGCCGCAACACCCCGTACGCCCGGATGACGCTGCCGGGTCGCATCGTGGCGACCTTCCTGCGTGGCGAGGCGACGGTCCTGGACGGAAAGGCTCTCCGGTGAGCGCGAGGAATGCAGCGGAGCGGAGTCCCGCCGCCGCGAACGAAAGGCAGGCCCAGTGAAGCGCAGGTCGGCGATCCTGGTTCTGGAGGACGGGCGCACCTTCCACGGCGAGGCGTACGGCAGCGTCGGGGAAACCTTCGGCGAGGCGGTCTTCAACACCGGGATGACCGGTTACCAGGAGACGCTCACCGACCCGTCGTACCACCGTCAGGTGGTGGTGCAGACCGCTCCGCACATCGGCAACACCGGCGTGAATCCCGAGGACGACGAGTCGCGCCGGATCTGGGTGGCCGGCTACGTGGTGCGTGACCCGGCCGGGATCAGCTCCAACTGGCGGGCCACCGGCGGACTGGAGGACCGGTTGGCCACCGAGGGGATCGTCGGCATCAGCGGCGTGGACACCCGCGCCCTGACCCGCCACCTGCGCGAACGCGGCGCGATGCGGGTGGGCGTCTCAAGCGTCGAGAACGACCCGCAGGCACTGCTCGACCGGGTCCGCCGGTCGCCGCAGATGCTCGGCGCGGACCTCTCCGCCGAGGTGACCACCGCGACGCCGTACGTGGTCGCCGCCGAGGGCGAGCACCGGTTCACGGTGGCCGCACTGGACCTGGGCATCAAGCGCAACGTGCCGCGCCGGCTCGCCGCGCGTGGGGTGACCACCCACGTGCTGCCGGCCCACTCGACGATCGAGGAGCTGCTGGCCACCGGCGCCGACGCGGTCTTCTTCTCACCGGGCCCCGGCGACCCGGCGACCGCTGACGCTCCGGTCGCCCTGGCGCGGGAGGTGCTGCGCCGCGAGGTGCCGCTGTTCGGCATCTGCTTCGGCAGCCAGATCCTCGGCCGGGCACTCGGCTTCGGCACCTACAAGCTCGGCTACGGCCACCGGGGCATCAACCAGCCCGTGCTCGACCGCGCCACCGGCAAGGTGGAGGTGACCAGCCACAACCACGGCTTCGCCGTCGAGATTCCGGGTGTCCGGGCGGGGGCGGTCGTGCCGGACCAGGTGATCGACACCGATTTCGGTGGCGTCCAGGTGTCGCACGTCTGCCTCAACGACAACGTGGTCGAGGGGCTGCGGGCGCGCGACGTGCCCGCCTTCACCGTTCAGTACCACCCGGAGGCGGCGGCCGGCCCGCACGACGCGGACTACCTCTTCGACCGCTTCGCCGAGCTGATCGAGGGCCGGGCTCTCAGTGGGGGACGTACCAATGCCTAAGCGGACCGATCTCAAGCACATCCTGGTGATCGGGTCGGGACCGATCGTCATCGGACAGGCCTGCGAGTTCGACTACTCGGGGACGCAGGCGTGCCGGGTACTGCGTGCCGAGGGGATCCGGGTCAGCCTGGTCAACTCCAACCCGGCCACCATCATGACCGACCCGGAGTTCGCCGACGCCACCTACGTCGAGCCGATCACCCCGGAGTTCGTCGAGCTGGTCATCGCCAAGGAACGCCCGGACGCGGTGCTGCCCACCCTGGGCGGGCAGACCGCCCTGAACACCGCCGTGGCGTTGCACGAGGCCGGGGTGCTGGAGAAGTACGGCGTCGAGCTGATCGGCGCGAACATCGACGCGATCCGACGCGGCGAGGACCGGCAGCTGTTCAAGGAGATCGTGGCGAAGGCCGGCGTACGCCTCGGCGTGGCCGACCCGTCGGCGCTGGTGCCGCGTTCGCGGGTCTGCCACTCGATGGACGAGGTCCGCGAGACGGTGGCCGAGCTGGGCCTGCCGGTGGTGATCCGGCCGTCGTTCACCATGGGCGGCCTCGGCTCGGGGATGGCGCACACCGACGCCGACCTGGACCGCATCGCCGGCGCCGGGCTCGCCGCCAGCCCGGTGCACGAGGTGCTCATCGAGGAGAGCGTGCTCGGTTGGAAGGAGTACGAGCTCGAACTCATGCGGGACCGCCACGACAACGTGGTGGTGGTCTGCTCGATCGAGAACCTCGACCCGATGGGCGTGCACACCGGTGACAGCGTCACCGTGGCACCGGCCATGACGCTCACCGACCGGGAGTACCAGCACCTGCGGGATCTGGGCATCGCGGTGCTGCGTGAGGTCGGCGTGGACACCGGGGGCTGCAACATCCAGTTCGCGGTGAACCCGGCCGACGGCCGCATCGTCGTGATCGAGATGAACCCCCGGGTGTCCCGTTCCTCGGCGCTGGCGTCGAAGGCGACCGGCTTCCCGATCGCGAAGATCGCCGCGAAGCTGGCCATCGGCTACACCCTCGACGAGATCCCCAACGACATCACCCTCAAGACGCCGGCCGCATTCGAGCCGACGCTCGACTACGTGGTGGTGAAGATCCCCCGGTTCGCGTTCGAGAAGTTCCCCGGCGCGGACCCGGAGCTGACCACCACGATGAAGTCGGTCGGCGAGGCGATGAGCCTCGGGCGCAACTTCACCGAGGCGCTGAACAAGGCGATGCGCTCGATGGAAACCAAGGCTGCCGGCTTCTGGACCGTGCCGGATCCGCAGGGCGCCACCAGGGAGAACACCCTCACCGCGCTGGGTATGCCGCACGACGGGCGGCTCTACACGGTGGAGCGGGCGTTGCGGCTCGGTGCCTCGATCGCCGAGGTCAACGCCGCCTCCGGCGGCATCGACCCGTGGTTCCTGGACCAGATCGCCGCCCTTGTCGAGTTGCGGGCCGAGATCGTGGCGGCGCCGGTGCTGGACGCGGAGTTGCTCCGTCGGGCGAAGCGGGCCGGCCTGTCCGACCGGCAGCTGGCCGCGCTGCGTCCCGAACTGGCCGCCGAGGACGGGGTGCGTACGCTGCGGCACCGCCTCGGCATCCGGCCGGTCTACAAGACGGTGGACACCTGCGCCGCCGAGTTCGAGGCCATGACTCCGTACCACTACTCCTCCTACGACTCCGAGACCGAGGTGGCCGGCTCGGCGCGGCCGAAGGTGCTGATCCTGGGCTCCGGGCCGAACCGGATCGGACAGGGCATCGAGTTCGACTACTCCTGTGTGCACGCGGTCATGGCGTTGCGCGGCGCGCCGATCGGCCCGGCCGACGGGTCCGCCGGCACCGGCTACGAGACCGTCATGGTCAACTGCAACCCGGAGACGGTCTCCACCGACTACGACACCGCGGACCGGCTCTACTTCGAGCCGCTGACCTTCGAGGACGTGCTGGAGG
The DNA here is from genome assembly GCF_018070465.1 of Micromonospora sp. C95. Lineage (GTDB taxonomy): Bacteria > Actinomycetota > Actinomycetes > Mycobacteriales > Micromonosporaceae > Micromonospora. Next base: position 64,219 of record NZ_JAGPXT010000022.1, on the reverse strand, counting down.
TCTGGCACGCGGAGGACTCCTCCGGCCGGGCGGCCGGCGGGCCGGGCGTGGTCGGCGTGATCGTGCAGCTGGGTGGGCAGACCCCGCTCGGGCTGGCCCAGCGGCTCAAGGACGCCGGCGTGCCGGTGGTGGGTACCTCCCCGGAGTCGATCCACCTGGCCGAGGAGCGGGGCGCGTTCGGGTCGCTGCTGGCCCGGGCCGGCCTGCGCGCACCGGACCACGGCACCGCCACCTCGTACGAGGAGGCGAAGGAGATCGCCGACGAGATCGGCTACCCGGTGCTGGTCCGCCCGTCGTACGTGCTCGGCGGTCGCGGCATGGAGATCGTCTACGACGACGCCACGCTGCGCGACTACATCGGCCGGGCCACCGACATCTCGCCGGACCACCCGGTGCTCGTCGACAGTTTCCTCGACGACGCCATCGAGATCGACGTGGACGCGCTCTGCGACGCCGACGGCGAGGTCTACCTCGGCGGGATCATGGAGCACATCGAGGAGGCGGGCATCCACTCCGGCGACTCGTCCTGCGCGCTGCCGCCGATCACCCTGGCCAGCTCGCACGTGGCCCAGGTCCGCCGGTACACCGAGGCGATCGCCCGGGGCATCGGCGTACGCGGACTGCTCAACGTGCAGTACGCGCTCAAGGACGACACGTTGTACGTGCTTGAGGCCAACCCGCGCGCCTCGCGTACCGTGCCGTTCGTCTCGAAGGCCACGGCGGTGCCGCTGGCCAAGGCGGCGGCCCGGATCGCGCTCGGCGCGACCCTGGCCGAGTTGCGCGCCGAGGGCATGTTGCCGGCCACCGGGGACGGTGGCTCGCTGCCGCCGGACGCGCCGATCGCGGTGAAGGAGGCGGTGCTGCCGTTCAAGCGGTTCCGCACCCCGGCCGGCAAGGGTGTGGACTCGCTGCTCGGACCGGAGATGAAGTCGACCGGCGAGGTGATGGGGATCGACACCGCGTTCGGGCACGCCTTCGCGAAGTCGCAGTCGGCGGCGTACGGATCGTTGCCGACCGAGGGCAGGATCTTCGTCTCGGTGGCCAACCGGGACAAGCGCGGCATGATCTTCCCGATCAAGCGGCTCGCCGACCTCGGCTTCGACATCGTCGCGACCAGCGGCACGGCCGAGGTGCTGCGCCGGCACGGCATCGCCTGCGAGCAGGTCCCGAAGCACTACGAGGCCGGCTCCGAGGACGACGCGGTGTCGCTGATCCTCGGTGGCCACGTCGCCCTGGTCGTCAACACCCCACAGGGTTCGGGTGCCAGCGCCCGCTCCGACGGTTACGAGATCCGCAGCGCGGCGGTCACCGCCGACATCCCCTGCATCACCACCGTCCCCGGCGCCGCCGCCGCCGTAATGGGCATCGAGGCGAGGATCCGCGGCGACATGCAGGTCCGCCCCCTCCAGGCCCTCCACGCCACCCTCCGGCCCGCCCAGTGACCCCCCAGCTCCCGTTGATCATGAAGTTGTTGTGGGCCGCCTCGGCGTGTCGCGACAACAACTTCATGATCGACGCACGGGTTCGGGGAGGGGTGGCGTGATCTTCGAGGGGACGGTGCGGCGGGGGTTGTTTCGGGTGGGGGGTGGTGACGCGGAGGCGGCGCACGAGTTCACCCTGCGGCGGTTGGCCGCACTGTCCCGGATGCCGGTGGCGCTGGCGGCGGTGCGGGCCCGGTACGCGGTGGCGGCACCGCGCACCGTGTTCGGAGTGCGGTTTCCGAACCCGGTCGGGCTGGCCGCCGGAATGGACAAGGACGGGGTGGCGCTACCGGCGTGGCCGGCGCTGGGCTTCGGCTTCGTCGAGGTCGGCACGGTGACGGCGCGTCCGCAGCCGGGCAACCCCCGGCCCCGGCTGTTCCGGCTGGTCGACAGCGAGGCCGTGATCAACAGGATGGGCTTCAACAACGCCGGTGCGCAGGCGCTGGCGGACCGGCTCGCGGCGTTGCCACGTCCGCTCGGCGTACCGCTGGGCATCTCGCTGGGCAAGTCGAAGGTGACGGCCCTGGAGGACGCGGTGGCGGACTACCGGGAGTCGTACCGGGCGTTGCGCGACCACGGTGACTACTTCGCGGTCAACGTCTCCTCACCGAACACCCCGGGGCTGCGCGCGTTGCAGGACCGGGAGCACCTGGACGCGCTGCTGGCGGCCTTGGTGGGGGAGAAGCCGGTGCTGGTGAAGATCGCCCCCGACCTCACCGAACCAGCCATCGCCGAGTTGCTCGAGGTGTGCCTGTCCCGAGGCGCCGCCGGAGTGATCGCCACGAACACCACCCTCGGGCGGGACGGGCTGGCCCCGGCCGACCGGGGGCGCTCCGGCGAGGCCGGCGGACTGTCCGGCCGCCCGTTGGCCGACCGGGCGCGGCAGGTGGTCGCCTTCGTCCACGCCGAGACGGGCGGGCGACTGCCGGTGATCGGGGTGGGCGGCATCGTCGACCCCGACGACGCGACCCGGATGTTCGACGCCGGTGCCAGCCTGGTGCAGCTCTACACGGGCTTCATCTACCGTGGCCCGGCGCTGCCGCGCGCCGTGGCCCGCGCGGCTGCAGGTGCCCCACCCCGATGACCCCCACCCACCCTTTCCGCGATCTTGCAGTTTCCGTCGGGGCGGATGGGGTGTATGGGACGAAACGGCGACCGAAAGTGCAAGATCGCGGAGAGGTGGGGGAGGGGTGACGCCGGAGGAGGTGCTCGCCGCCGATGCGGCGCACGTGTGGCATCCGTACTCGGTGGTGCCGCCGGTTGTGGCGCCGTACCTGGTGCAGAGCGCCGAGGGGGTGCGGCTGCGGCTGGCCGACGGCCGTGAGCTGGTCGACGGGATGTCCTCCTGGTGGGCGGCGATCCACGGCTACCGGAACCCGGTGCTGGACACGGCGGTGGTCGACCAACTGGGCCGGATGAGTCACGTCATGTTCGGCGGGCTGACCCACGCGCCGGCCGTGGAGTTGGCCCGCACCCTGGTCGAGGTGACCCCGGACGGGCTGGAGCACGTGTTCCTGGCCGACTCCGGTTCGGTGAGTGTCGAGGTCGCCGTGAAGATGTGTCTGCAGTACCAGCGGGCCACCGGCCGACCGCAGCGACACCGGTTGGCCACCTGGCGGGGCGGGTACCACGGCGACACCTTCCATCCGATGAGCGTCTGCGATCCCGAGGGCGGCATGCACCACCTCTGGGGGGACGTGCTGCCGCGACAGGTCTTCGCCCCGGTGCCGCCGGGTGGCTTCGACAGCCCGCCGGATCCGGCGTACGAGGCGGCGCTGATCGACGCGGTCGAGCGGCACGCGCACGAACTTGCCGCCGTGATCGTCGAGCCGGTGGTGCAGGGCGCGGGCGGGATGCGCTTCCATCATCCGCACTACCTGCGGGTGCTGCGCGAGGTGACCCGGGCGCACGGAGTGCTGCTGATCTTCGACGAGATCGCGACCGGGTTCGGCCGTACCGGGACGATGTTCGCCGCCGAGCACGCCGGAGTCACCCCGGACGTGCTCTGCGTCGGCAAGGCGCTCACCGGCGGCTACCTCACCCTGGCCGCCGCGCTGTGCACGGCGGAGGTGGCGCGGGGCATCCGGGCCGGCGGTGTGCTCGCGCACGGTCCGACGTTCATGGGCAACCCGCTCGCCTGCGCGGTCGCCAACGCCTCGCTGGGTCTGCTGCGGTCCGGGGACTGGGCCGGGCAGGTGGCGCGGCTCGAGCGGGGCCTGCGGTCCGGGCTGGCGCCGCTGCGCGGCGCGCCGGGCGTGGTGGACGTGCGGGTGCTCGGCGCGATCGGCGTGGTCGAGCTGGACCACGAGGTGGATGTCGGCGCGGCCACGGCCGCCGCGGTGGCCGAGGGGGTGTGGCTGCGTCCGTTCCGGAACCTGGTCTACACGATGCCGCCGTACGTCACGACGGACCCCGACCTGGCGACCCTGGTGACGGGTATCGGGGCAGCAATCGCGGTGGGCTGAGTAGGCGGTCGTCGGCGCTCGGCTCGATTTGAGTAGGCACGCTCGGCAGGCGTCGAGGATTGGAGTAACCCGGTGGGACCTGGTCCGGGCGGGCTGAGTAGGCGCGAACGGTGCAAATCCGGCGCGGGACGAGAGGAAGGTACTGGCTACATGGAGAGCTTCGGCGCCCGGCTGCACCGGGCCATTGACGAGCGCGGCCCGCTCTGCGTGGGGATCGACCCGCACCCGGCGTTGCTGGCCCGGTGGGGCCTTGACGACGATGTGGCCGGGCTCGATCGATTCGCGCGAACCGTCGTGGACGCCCTTGGTGACCGGGTTGCGGTGGTCAAGCCCCAGTCGGCGTTCTTCGAGCGATTCGGGTCCCAAGGGGTGGCGGTCCTTGAGTCAACTATCCGACAGTTACGAAATCTCGGCTCGCTCGTTCTGCTCGACGCCAAGCGCGGCGACATCGGCTCGACGGTCCGCGCGTACGCGTCGGCCTACCTTGATCCATCCAGCCCCATGTATGTCGACGCGGTGACCGCGAGCCCCTTCCTGGGGGTCGGCTCGCTGGCGCCGATGTTCGAGCTGGCTGCCGAGCACGGCGGTGGCGTCTTCGTCCTGGCGCTCACCTCCAACCCCGAGGGTGCCTCGGTGCAGCGGGCTCGCGGCGCCGACGGACGTACCGTCGCGCAGACCATCCTTGACGAGATTTCCCAGCTCAACGCGGGTGCCGAGCCGATCGGAAGCATCGGTGCCGTGATCGGTGCCACGGTCGGGAAGACGGGCTGCGACCTGTCGGCGGTGAACGGCCCGCTGCTCGCCCCCGGGCTCGGAGCGCAGGGTGCCACGGCGGCGGATCTGCGCGTCGTCTTCGGCTCCGCAGCGCCCGCCGTGCTGCCCGCGTACTCCCGTGAGGTGCTGGGCGCCGGGCCCGATCCGGCGGCGTTGCGAGCCGCGGCGGACCGCGCCGTGGCCGAGTGTCGGGCGGTCCTGGCGATGTCATGACTGACTGATCGCTCGGTCACTTTGCGGTGATCATCGCGCGCCCACGTTGCCGAAAGCTCCGTTGACCGCTAGTTTTCCCCGCGCTGGGAACCCCTTGGTTCACAGCGACACCACGTTTCACAGATGCGGCGGTGCGTCCCGCCCGTCGCGATAGGGACCTGAGGAGAACTGGTGCCGCTCCCGTCACTGACCCCCGAGCAGCGCGCAGCCGCGCTGGAGAAGGCTGCGGAGATCCGCAAAGCCCGTGCCGAGCTGAAGGAGCAGCTCAAGCAGGGCAAGACCACCCTCGGTGCCGTTCTTGAGCGGGCCGAGTCCGACGATGTCGTCGGCAAGCTCAAGGTGTCGGCCGTGCTGCAGGCCATGCCGGGCATCGGCAAGATCCGGGCTACTCAAATCATGGAGAAGCTCAAGATCGCCGACAGCCGCCGCCTGCGTGGCCTCGGCGAGCAGCAGCGCAAGGCCCTGCTTGGGGAGTTCGCCGCCAACTGAGCACGACTGCGGGTAGAAACAAGCAGTGAGCTTGGATGACGAGGCGCGCCCGGCGGCTCGGCTCACTGTCCTGGCTGGCCCATCCGGTGCCGGCAGGGAGAGTGTCGTCGAGCTGATCCGGGCGCGTTCTCCGTCAGTGTGGACGCCGATCGCGGTCACCACCCGGCCCCGCCGGAGCAGCGAGCTGGACGGCGTCCACCGACACTTCGTCGCGCCGGAGGAGTTCGACCGTCGGCTCGCCGCGGGCGAACTGCTGGAATGGAGCCGGCTCGGCGGGTACCGGCGCGGCACGGAGATCACCCCGCTGCGCCGCCGGCTGGCCGCCGGGCAGCCGGTGCTGCTCGCGCTGGACCTCGACGGGGCGTTGCTGGTGCGGGCGGGGTGGCCGGAGGCGCGACTCGTTCTGCTCCATCCGCCCGGTCGGCTGCCGGGCCCGCCCGTGATGGCGGCCGTCGACCTCAGCGTGTCGCACGACCGCATCGAGCGGGTCGTGGACGAACTGGTAGGATTCATCGGTTCTTCCTTCCTGGCTCCGGCCCGGCCGCGTCCGCGCGGTTGAGCGCCGGCACCGCGCGTACGCGCGGTCCGTGCGAAAGACGCAGAGGTTCATCCGTGGGATCCATCGCCAACCCCGAAGGCATCACCAACCCGCCGATCGACGAACTCCTGGAGAAGACGACGTCGAAGTACGCGCTTGTCATCTTCGCGGCCAAGCGCGCCCGTCAGGTGAACGCCTACTACAGCCAGCTCGGTGAGGGCCTGCTGGAGTACGTCGGCCCGCTTGTCGAGACCACTCCCCAGGAGAAGCCGCTCTCCATCGCGATGCGCGAGATCAACTCGGGCCTGCTCACCGCTGAGCCGACCGACCAGCCGTAGTTTCCGCGCGTCCATGAACGCCCGGATCATCCTCGGCGTCGGCGGCGGGATCGCCGCCTACAAGGCGTGTGAGTTGCTGCGCCTGTTCACCGAGTCGGGCCACCAGGTGCGGGTGGTGCCGACCGCGGCCGCCCTGCGCTTCGTCGGCGCGCCGACCTGGGCGGCGCTCTCCGGGCAGCCCGTCGCCGAGGACGTCTGGTCCGACGTGCACGAGGTACCGCACGTGCGCCTCGGCCAGCAGGCCGACCTGGTGGTGGTCGCGCCCGCCACCGCCGACCTGCTGGCCCGCGCCGCCCACGGCCTCGCCGACGATCTACTCAGCAACACCCTCCTCACCGCCCGCTGCCCGGTGCTGCTGGCGCCGGCCATGCACACCGAGATGTGGGAGCACCCGGCCACCGTCGCCAACGTCGCGACGCTGCGCGCCCGAGGTGTCCGGGTCGTCGAGCCGGCCGTGGGGCGACTCACCGGTGCCGACACCGGCAAGGGCCGGCTGCCGGAGCCGACCGAGATCTTCGCGGTCGCCCGCCGCATCCTGGCCCGAGGTGTCGACGCGCCGGCCGACCTGGCCGGCCGCCGGGTGGTGGTCACCGCCGGTGGCACCCGGGAACCGCTGGACCCGGTGCGTTTCCTGGGCAACAGGTCCTCCGGCAAGCAGGGCTACGCCTTCGCCCGGGCCGCCCTGGCCCGTGGCGCCCGCGTCACGCTGATCGCGGCCAACGTCGCACTGCCCGACCCGGCCGGTGCGGACCTGGTCCGCGTCGGCACGACCGGGGAGCTGCGGGAGGCCACGTTGAAGGCGGCGGTGGACGCCGACGCGGTGGTGATGGCGGCGGCTCCGGCCGATTTCCGCCCGGCGACGTACACGCCTGGCAAAATCAAGAAGTCGGACGACGGCACCGCACCCACCATCGAACTCGTGACCAACCCGGACATCGCCGCCGAGCTGGGTCAGCGTCGTCGGCCGGAGCAGGTGCTGGTGGTGTTCGCCGCCGAGACCGGCGACGCCGAGGCCAACGGACGGGCCAAGTTGGCCCGTAAGCGGGCCGACCTCATCGTCATCAACGAGGTCGGGCCGGACAAGGTCTTCGGCGCCGAGACCAACGCGGCCACCGTCATCAGCGTGGACGGCTCGGTCAGCCGGATGCCCGAGCAGTCCAAGGAGGAGCTCGCCGACGGGGTGTGGGACCTGGTGGTCGCCCGGTTGGCCGGCAACTCCTCCTGACGGCTGGGCCCGAGACGACCGTGGACGATGCCGTCGACGGTTGGTGACTAGACTGCCGCGGAACGACGTCCAAGACTTAGGAGTACCGTGACACGCCGCCTCTTCACGTCCGAATCGGTCACGGAAGGCCACCCGGACAAGATCGCCGATCAGATCAGTGATGGCATTCTCGATGCCTTGTTGACGCAGGATCCGCATAGTCGGGTGGCCGTGGAGACGTTGATCACCACCGGTCAGGTGCATGTTGCCGGTGAGGTGACGACGAAGGCGTACGCCGATATTCCGACGATCGTGCGGGAGACGATTCTGGGTATCGGGTACGACTCGTCGAAGAAGGGGTTCGACGGGGCGTCGTGTGGGGTGAGTGTTTCGATCGGTTCGCAGTCGCCGGACATCGCGCAGGGTGTGGACAACGCGTTCGAGTTGCGGACCGGGGCGTCGGAGAGTGCGTTGGACGCGCAGGGCGCCGGTGATCAGGGGATGATGTTCGGGTTCGCGTGTTCGGAGACGCCTGAGTTGATGCCGTTGCCGATCGCGCTCGCGCATCGGTTGGCGCGTCGGCTGTCGGCGGTGCGTAAGGACGGGACGGTGCCGTATCTGCGGCCGGACGGTAAGACGCAGGTGACCATCGAGTATGAGGGGTTGCGGCCGGTTCGCCTGAACACGGTGGTGGTGTCCAGTCAGCATGCCGCGGACATCTCCCTGGAGTCGTTGCTCACCCCGGATGTGCGGGATCATGTGATCGCCCCGGAGTTGGAGAGTCTGGGTCTGGACACCGAGGGCTATCGGCTGTTGGTGAATCCGACGGGTCGGTTCGAGATCGGTGGGCCGATGGGTGACGCGGGTCTGACCGGGCGGAAGATCATCGTGGATACCTATGGTGGGTACGCCCGGCATGGTGGTGGGGCGTTCTCGGGTAAGGATCCGTCGAAGGTCGACCGGTCCGCGGCGTACGCGATGCGGTGGGTGGCGAAGAACGTGGTGGCTGCCGGGCTGGCGGAGCGGTGCGAGGTGCAGGTGGCGTACGCGATCGGTAAGGCGCATCCGGTGAGCCTGTTCGTGGAGACGTTCGGTACCGAGACGGTGCCGGTGGCCTCGATCGAGAAGGCGGTCACCGAGATCTTCGACCTGCGTCCGGCCGCGATCATCCGGGATCTGCACCTGCTGCGGCCGATCTACGCCCAGACCGCCGCCTACGGCCACTTCGGCCGCGAACTACCCGAACTGACCTGGGAGTCCACCGACCGCGCCGCCGACCTCAAATCGGCCGCGGGAGCCTGACAACCACCCGGCGTGACGACCGGCGGCCCGCTGACGGGTCGCCGGTCGCCCGTGTCTGCGTCGACGTGCCGTTGGCCCATCTGGACCGGCCGTTCGACTACCTGGTTCCGCAGGCGCTCGCCGCCGACGCCGTGCCCGGCGTACGGGTGAAGGTGCGCTTCGCCGGCCAACTCGTCGACGGCTGGCTGCTGGAGCGCACCGAACGATCCGACCACCCCCGGCTGGCGTACCTGGACAAGGTCGTCTCTGCGGTGCCGGTGCTCGCCCCGGAGGTGGCCCGGCTGGCCCGGGTCGTCGCCGACCGGTACGCCGGCAGCCTGGCCGACGTGCTGCGGCTGGCGGTCCCACCCCGGCACGCCCGGGTGGAGAAGGAGATCATCACCGCGGCCCCGCCAGCCGGGGAGCCGGAACCTGAGCCGGAGCCGGAGCCGGAAGGCTGGCGCGACTATCCGGCCGGGCCGGCGCTGCTGCGGGCGCTGGCCGGCGGGCGCTCTCCCCGCGCGGTGTGGTCGGCGCTGCCGGGGGAGGACTGGGCGGCCCGCTACGCCACCGCCGTCGCCGCCACGGTGGCCGCCGGCCGGGGCGCACTGGTGGTGGTCGCCGACGGACGGGACCTGGACCGGCTCGACGCCGCCCTGACCGCGCGGCTCGGCGCGGGCCGGCACGTCTGCCTGTCGGCCGCCCTCGGCCCGGCGCGGCGTTACCGCGCGTTCCTGGCCGCTCGTCGCGGCGACGTCCCGGTGGTGATCGGCACCCGGGCAGCCATGTTCGCCCCGGTCGACCGGCTGGGACTGGTGGCCATCTGGGACGACGGTGACGACCTGCACGCCGAGCCGCGAGCCCCCTACCCGCACGCCCGCGACGTGCTGCTCACCCGGGCCCAGTTGGCGGAGTCCGGTGTGCTTGTCGGCGGCTACGCCCGTACCGCCGAGGCGCAGTTGCTGGTGGAGACCGGCTGGGCCCGCGAGGTGGTCGCCGACCGGGCGGTGCTGCGGGCGCGTACCCCCGCGATCGTGCCGACCGGCGACGACCCGCAGCTGGCCCGCGATCCCGGTGCGGCGACCGCCCGGCTGCCGAGCCTGGCCTGGACCGCGGCCCGGGAGGCACTGCGCGCGGACGCGCCGGTCCTGGTCCAGGTGCCCCGACGCGGTTACCTGCCCTCGGTGGCCTGCGCCGACTGCCGCACCCCGGCCCGCTGCCCGCACTGCGCCGGCCCGCTCGCGTTGCCCTCGGCCGGCGGGTCGCCGGCCTGCCGTTGGTGCGCCCGGATCGCCGCCGCGTACGCCTGTCCCCAGTGCGGCGGGCGGCGACTGCGGGCCTCGGTCACCGGTGCCCGGCGGACCGCCGAGGAGTTGGGCCGGGCCTTCCCGGGGGTGCCGGTGCGCACCTCCGGCCGGGAGGAGGTGCTGGCCGACATCCCCGGCGGCGCCGGCCTGGTGATCGCGACCCCGGGCGCCGAGCCGGTGGCGGCGGGCGGCTACGGCGCCATCCTGCTGCTGGACACCTGGGCGTTGCTCACCCGCGCCGACCTGCGGGCCGGGGAGGAGGCGCTGCGCCGCTGGACGGCCGCCGCGGCCCTGGCCCGGCCGGCCTCCGACGGTGGTCGGGTGGTGGTGGTCGCCGACGGCGCGCTCGCACCGGTGCAGGCGCTGCTGCGCTGGGACGCCGGCTGGTTCGCGGCCCGTGAGCTGGCCGAGCGGCGGGAGCTGGGCTTTCCACCGGCGATGCGGATGGCCAGCGTGACGGGCCTGCCGGTCGCGGTCGCCGACCTGTTGGCGCAGGCGCGGCTGCCCGACGGGGCCGAGCTGCTCGGTCCGGTGCCGGCCGACGGCGAGCGGGAGCGGATGCTGGTACGGGTGCCCAGGGCCAGGGCCGCCGCCCTGGCCGGTGCGTTGCACGCGGCGGCCGGGGTGCGCAGCGCCCGCAAGGCGACCGAACCGGTGCGCCTCCAGGTCGACCCGCTCGCGCTGTTCTGACCCGACCGGTTACGGTGGGTGGCGGCGGATGTCCCCAATCGATGCGATATGTTACTCGATCATGACTGGTAGTAACGGCACATCAGCTCACAGTGGCGTACTCAGGTCGGGCCCTTCAGGGGTGGTAGCATCGCCCGTCATGCCGGTGCGTACGGCGACTCCAGGTCGAGCTGGAGATGTCCGAGGGCGGCGCGACGACGGCGGGTACCGCGTCGGCCCGGCGCGGAAATCGATGATCTCAACCGGCCGGTGATCAGGGGTGGACAAGTCGTGACCGTTCGTCAGTCGATCGTCTTCAACGGTGACCTGGGCAGCGGCAAGAGCACGGTCTCGGTCGAGATTGCCAAGCGACTCGGCCTGCGCCGGGTCAGCGTCGGTGATCTCTACCGGCAGATGGCGCAGGAGCGGCAGATGACCGCGCTCCAGCTGAACCTGCACGCCGAGTTGGACCAGGCCGTCGACGGTTATGTCGATCAGCTCCAGCGCGACATCGCCGCCTCCGGTGAGAGCCTGGTCATGGACTCCCGGCTGGCCTGGCACTTCTTTACCGACGCCCTCAAGGTGCACATGATCACCGAGCCGGGGGAGGCCGCCCGCCGGGTGTTGCTGCGCCCCTCCGGGCCGGCCGAGAGCTACACCTCGTTGGACGAGGCGAAGGCCAGGCTCAGGGAACGCAGCGAGAGCGAGCGTGGCCGGTTCCTGGTCCGGTACGGCGTGGACAAGGCCCGGCTGCGCAACTACGACCTGATCTGCGACACCACCCGGGCGTCCGCCGACGAGGTGATCGACCGCGTCGTCGATGCGTATGAGGGACGGTTGGCGCCGGAGGTGCTGCGGGGCGCGCCGCCGCTGTTGCTGCTCGACCCGGGCCGGGTCTACCCGACCGAGGACGCGGCCGGACTGCGCGGCATGTGGGACTCGACCCCCACCGGCGAGGTCGCCGCCGCCGGGGAGGCCGGCCTGGAACCCCTGGAGATCGGGTACACCGGCGAGTACTTCTTCGTGGTCAACGGGCACCGTCGACTCAGCGCCGCACTGCGCAACGGGTCCCGGCTGGTGGCGGGCCGACTGGTCGCCGAGGTCGAGGAGCCGGTCGTCGGTGGGATGAGCGCGGTCGAGTACTTCGTCGCGCAGGCCAGTCCCAGCCTGATCCACGACTGGGAAGCGGCCCACGACATCCACCTGCCGCTGCCCGAGCACGCCCTGCTCGCCGGCGACGCGGTGCTGGCCGGGGAGAGCCCCGCCGGCTGAGCCCGCCGCCGGCCGGTGCGACCACCGGCAGTCCGTAGACTGGTACGGCACTCCCGTCCCGCCGCGAAGGAGCCGACCCGCGTGACCGTCCAGCCCATCCGTCTGTTCGGGGATCCGGTGCTGCGCACGCCGGCCGATCCGGTGGTCGACTTCGACGTCGAGCTGCGCAAGCTCGTCGAGGACCTGACCGACACCATGCGTGAGCAGGGCGGTGCCGGTCTCGCCGCGCCGCAACTGGGTGTGGGCCTGCGGGTGTTCACCTTCGACGTCGACGACGTGCTCGGCCACCTGGTGAACCCGGTGCTGGAGTTTCCCGACGAGGAGGAGCAGGACGGTCCGGAGGGGTGCCTGTCCATTCCCGGGCTCTACTTCGACACCAAGCGCCGGCAGAACGTGATCGCCAAGGGCTTCAACGGCTACGGCGACCCGATGCAGATCGTCGGCACCGGGTTGATGGCGCGCTGCGTGCAGCACGAGACCGACCACCTCGACGGGGTGCTCTTCCTCGACCGGCTGGATCCGGCCGGTCGCAAGGAGGCGATGAAGGCGATCCGCCAGGCCGAGTGGTACGACGCGGCCGCTCCGCCGACGGTCAAGCTGAGCCCGCACGCCGCCGGCAGCCCCTTCGGCCTGGGGCGGTGACCGGATGCGTGTGATCTTCGCCGGTACGCCGGCCGTTGCCGTTCCGGCCCTGGCCGCCGTGGCCGACTCCCGGCACGAGCTGGTCGCCGTGGTCACCCGGCCGGACGCGCCCGCCGGGCGTGGTCGGGGGCTGGTCCGCTCCCCGGTCGGCGCCTGGGCCGACGAGCGGGGTGTCGAGGTGCTGACCCCGGCGCGTCCGCGTGAGCCGGAGTTCCTGGACCGGCTGCGCGAGTTGGCACCGGACTGCGTTCCGGTGGTCGCCTACGGCGCGCTGGTGCCGCCGGTCGCGCTGGAGATTCCCCGGCACGGCTGGGTGAACCTGCACTTCTCGCTGCTGCCGGCCTGGCGGGGTGCCGCGCCCGTGCAGCACGCGGTGCTGCACGGCGACGAGCTGACCGGAGCCAGCGTCTTCCACCTGGAGGAGGGGCTGGACACCGGCCCGGTCTACGGCACGCTCACCGACGAGATCCGGCCCGGGGACACCTCCGGTGACCTGCTGGAGCGCTTGGCGCACAGCGGCGCCGGGCTGCTGGTGGCGGTGCTGGACGCGCTGGAGGACGGCACCGCCCGGGCCGAGCCGCAGCCCGCCGACGGCGTCTCGCTGGCCCCGAAGTTGACCGTGGAGGACGCCCGGGTGCGCTGGGGCGACCCGGCCTTCGCGGTGGACCGGCGCATCCGGGCCTGTACCCCGGCTCCCGGGCCGTGGACGACCTTCCGGGACGAGCGGGTGAAGCTCGGCCCGGTCACCCCGGCACCGGACGCGCCCGACCTCAAGCCCGGTGAGCTGCTCGTGGAGAAGGCGCGGGTGCTGGCCGGCACGGCCACCGTCCCGGTCCGCCTCGGCGAGGTTCGCGCGGCCGGCAAGCGGGCCATGCCGGCAACCGACTGGGCGCGCGGCGCCCGGGTCGGCGCCGGGGAGGAGTTCGCGTGAGGGAGACCGCCGCCCGCCGTAGCGGGGAGCGTCGGGGGCGGCCGCTGGTCGACCGGCCACGGTACGCGGCGTACGAGGCGGTCGCGGCGGTGCACCGCGATGATGCGTACGCGAATCTGGTGCTGCCGGCGATCCTGACCGACGCGGGACTTTTCGGCCGGGACGCCGCCTTCGCCACCGAACTGACCTACGGCACCCTGCGCCACCTCGGCACCCTCGACGCGATCCTGACCGATGCGGCCGGGCGGGACGTGCAGCGGATCGACCCGCCGGTCCGCGACGCGCTGCGGATCGGCGCGTACCAACTGCTGTACACCCGGGTGCCGGCGCACGCGGCGGTCTCCGCCACCGTCGACCTGGTCCGGGCGGTCGGTCAGGGTGCCACCGGGTTCGCCAACGCGGTGCTGCGCGAGGTCGCCACCCGCGACGCCGACGAGTGGGTGACCCGACTGGCACCACCGGTCGAGAGCGACCCGATCGGTCACCTCGCACTTGCCTACAGCCATCCGCAGTGGATCGTGCGGGCGTTCAACGAGGCGCTCGGTGGTGACCTCGGCGAGACCACCCGCCTGCTGATCGAGGACAATGAGCGCCCGCCGGTGCACCTGTGCGCCCGACCCGGCCTGGCCGACCCGGTCGACCTCGCCGACGAGGTGGGCGGCGCGCCCGGTGCCTTCTCGCCGTACGCTGTCTACCTGGCCGGTGGCGCGCCGGGGGAGTTGGCGGCGGTGGCCGACGGTCGGGCTCACGTCCAGGACGAGGGGTCCCAACTGGTGGCGAACGCGCTCGCGCTGGCCCCGGTGGACGGCCCGGACGGCCGGTGGCTCGACCTGTGTGCCGGGCCGGGCGGCAAGTCCGGCCTGCTCGGGGCCCTCGCCGCGCAGCGGGACGCCCGGCTGACCGCCGTGGAGGTGGCCGAGCACCGGGCCCGGCTGGTCGCCGGTGCCACCCGAGGGCTGCCGGTGACCGTGCTGAACACCGACGGCCGGCTGGTGGGCACCGAGCCGAAACTGCCGGAGGAACACTTCGACCGGGTGCTCGTCGACGCGCCGTGCACCGGGCTCGGCTCGTTGCGCCGCCGCCCGGAGTCGCGCTGGCGGCGTCAGCCGTCCGACCTGTCCGCCCTGACCCGGTTGCAGCGAGAGTTGCTCGCCGCCGGGCTGCGGGCGGCCCGGCCGGGCGGGGTGGTGGCCTACGTGACCTGTTCACCGCACACGGTGGAGACGCACGTGACGGTGACCGAGGCGGCCCGCCGCAGCGGGGTGTCGGTGGACTTCGTCGACGCGCGTACGGTGCTCCCGGCCGGCATGCCGGGGCTGGGCGACGGACCGACGGTGCAGTTGTGGCCGCACCGGCACGGCACCGACGCCATGTTCCTAGCCCTGCTCCGCCGAAC
Organism: Micromonospora sp. C95; assembly: GCF_018070465.1. Taxonomy (GTDB): domain Bacteria; phylum Actinomycetota; class Actinomycetes; order Mycobacteriales; family Micromonosporaceae; genus Micromonospora. The sequence continues at coordinate 49,219 of NZ_JAGPXT010000022.1, read as the reverse complement.
CTGACTGCGTACCCGGCGTCAGTCCAGAATCTCGGCGGCTTTGGTCATCGGCCCGCCAACATCACCGGTGTTGAGCGTGCCTGCCGGTTCGAACAGCAGGATCGCGGTCTCCTCGTCTGCCACGGGGCAGTGCTCGACTCCACGGGGGACCACGAACAACTCGCCGGGTTCCAACACCACGTCGCCCTCCCTGAGCTGGATGGTGAGCCGTCCGCTGATGACCAGGAACAGTTCATCCGTGTCCTCGTGGGTGTGCCAGACGAACTCCCCCTTCAGTTTGGCCAGCTTGACCTCGTAGTCGTTGAGCACTGCCACTGTCTTCTGCGACCACAGCTCGCTGAACTGCGACAGCTTCTCGGCGAGGTTGACCGGAAGAACGGACTTGGGCATGCGGCATCCTTCCTCGAGGCCGGGCAATCGGGAGCGGCTTGGGTGCCCTCGATCCGGTGTCACGAGCCTGCCACACACCGATTCCGCCAGTCTTGTACGTTCCTAGGGCCTCGGCGGCCTGCTGCTGCCGCACGGCGTCCCACGACCGTGACAGCGTCACGCGGGACGGACGGGAACCCAGTCGGTGAAGCGTCGGGGGTTTCCTGACCCGACCCGTCCACAAGCGCCCGTTCCACCTGGCAGCGGGCGCCCCGCCAAACCGAGCCGCAAGACCCACCACCACCGATCGATCGCCTCCACACCCGAAATCTCAACCCTCTGCCGAGATCTTGGACGATTTCCGTTAGGCGCTAACGGAAAATGTCCAAGAATACGCGCGGCACCGGCCGCGGTGACGGTTCCGGCTACCGGCGTGCGGGGTGGGGTGGGGTGGGGTGCCGGGGGCTCAGGTGATCGGGAGGGCGCGGGTGCCGGCACCCTTCATCGACCTGGTGAGGGTGCGGTCGCTGATCCAGAGAAAGCACTGCACCGACCGGTTGCCGCTGCGCCACTCGCCTTCCGACGGATGGTAGAAGATGGTGCCGACCCGGTACTGGAGGTTGCCGTCGTCGGGCACCTTCGCGTAGCGGGCGATGGCGCTGCGGCAACCACGATGGCTGCGGGCCGGGTTTTCCACGAACTCCGACCAACTGCTCTCCGGCGCCTGCCACAGGCCCACGAACTCGGCCCGGTGCCGGTCGGTGCACTCGACGGCGACCATCTCGATGACCTCGTCGCCCTCGGTATCGGCGTCGAAGCAGCCGTGCCGCAGCGGCGACGACCCGCCCAACGCGCCGGCCAGGCTGGCCGTACGTCGTACCGGTACCGGAGTGTCGAGTCCGCGCAGCTCGTGGACGTCGCAGCGGAACCACCGGGCGCCGCCGGTCCACGCCTGCGGCGACGGTAGGACGACGGTGAGTCCGATCCGGGCGGCACGCCAGTCGCCGCCCAGGGTCCGCCGGGCCGCCCGGTCGCACTCGCCGAACGCGGCGCGCATCCCCTTGCTGCCGACCGCCGGTGGTCGAGCCCCGGGCACGTCGGTGAGGGCACCGACATGCAGGGTCTCGGCCCGGTGCGGCTGTGCGCAGTCCACCGGCGCGTACGCGCTGAGGTAACCGACCTCCTGCGGCTGTCCGTGGCAGGTGCCGGAGTCGGGAGTGAAGACCGCGGGTACGGCCATCGACGCCCAGTCGTCGACCAGATCACCGTCGATGCCGGCCGGTCTGGTGCAGCCGGTGGTCGCCAGCGTCACCACGGCAGCCAGTGCGACTCCGGTGAACCATCGCCGCATCCCCGCCGACCTCCCGCTGCCGCCCGTCGAAGCGGCAGCATACGGTACCGGGATCGGGCGGTGCCGGGGACGTTCGTGCGCCGTGCTCACGTCACGGGCAGTCCCCGCGGGCCGACGCCGCGCATCGAGCCGGTGAGCTTGCGGTCGTCGCTCCACAGGATGCACCGCACCCCCCGGTCGCCCTCCTCCCACTCCCGCTGGGACGGCGGGTAGAAGATGGAACCGGCACGGTAGGGCAGCTCATCGTTGTTGGGCACGTCCGCGAAGGCGGCGATCAGCTCCATGCACCGCCTGTGGGCCTGGCCGGCGGAACCGACGAACTGCTCCCAGCTCATGTCCCGCTCGACGTAGACGCCGACGAACTCCGCGCCGTGTGGTTCGGTGCACAGCACCGGCGCCATGTAGTTGAGGCTGTCGCCGATCAGCTTCGGATCGAAGCAGCGGTGCACCAGCGGTGAGTCGCCGATCAGCGCGCCACGCAGGCTGCCGGTGCGGTTGACCGGCCGGGTGTTGTCGATGCTGTCGGTCTCGCTCAGGTCGCAGCGGAACCAGCGGGCACCGCCGTTCCAGGCGGGCGCCGACGGCAGCGAGATGTTGAGCGTCAACCGGGCGGTGTGCCAGTCGCCACCCAGCACCAGGCGGGCCCGCTGGTCGCACTCCGCCCGGGCGGTACGCAACGCCGCCGCCCCCGGCTCCGGGCGCTCGCCCACGGCGTCGGCGTCGGTGAACGTGCCGACGTGCACCGTCTCGGCGAGGTGGTTGCGGGCGCAGTCCACGGTCTCGTAGGTGCTCGCCTGCACGACCGAGGTGACCCGGGGCAGGCAGGCGTCGGTGGCCGGGACGAACATGGTCGGTGCCCGCAGTGTCTGCCAGTCGTCGGTGAGATCGCCGTCGGTTCCGCCCGGCCGCACGCAGCCGCTGAGCGCCATCGCAGCCACACTGGCCAGCGCCAGTGCCGCGAGCCACCGTCGCATCGTCCGCCCTTTCCGGGAGCTGCCGCCCGGCTGCCGGCTCCCGCGCCCACCGGCCTGCACGATACCGTCACCGTCCCCGATGGAGTGTTGCCGCGAATCGGTCGTCTGGCCAGTGGAAGCCGAGCTTCATTCCGTTTCACCGGTTCGAAGGTGGTCATTCTGCACCATTGGTCACCTCCGGGTCACGGGGTGTCCCGGTTACTGGCACGCTGCCGTGGCCGCTGGCCACGTTCGTACACTGGCCCCTGTGACCGTACCGTCGCCGATCATCGCGCCCAGCATCCTCGCCGCCGATTTCTCCCGTCTCGCCGAAGAGGTGCGTGCCGTCGAGGACACCGCGGACTGGTTGCACGTCGATGTCATGGACAACCACTTCGTGCCGAACCTGACCATCGGGCTGCCCGTGGTGCAGAGCCTGCGGGCCGCCACCAAGCTGCCCTTCGACGTACACCTGATGATCACCGACCCGCGGCGTTGGGCGCCCGGTTACGCCGACGCGGGGGCGTACAACGTCACCTTCCACGCGGAGGCCTGCGACGACCCGGTGGCCTTGGCCCGGGACCTGCGGGCGGCCGGCGCCAAGGCGGGGCTGGCGATCGACCGGGACACCCCGATCGAGCCGTACCTCGACCTGCTGCCGAGCTTCGACACGCTGCTGGTCATGACCATCAAGGCCGGGTTCGGTGGGCAGCGGTTCCTCCCGCAACTGCTGGACAAGGTCCGTGCCGCACGCCGGCACGTCGACGCCGGCCACCTGGAACTGCGCATCGAGGTCGACGGCGGGATCGCCGCCGACACCATCGAACAGGCGGCCGCGGCCGGTGCCGACGCCTTCGTGGCCGGCACTGCCGTCTACGGTGCCGACGACCCGGCCGAGGCGGTACGCCGGCTGCGCGGGCTGGCCGAGCGTGCGGCGACCCGGGCCTGACGTGGAGACCGCCGACGACCGCAAGGACGTGATCCTCGTCGTCGACGACGACGAGGACATCGCCCGCTTCGTCGAGTTCAACCTGCGTCTGCAGGGCTTCGAGGTGATCCTCGCCGCCGACGGCCAGGAGGCGCTGGAGCTGATCGAACGCCAGCGGCCCGACCTGGCCGTGGTCGACCTGATGATGCCCCGGGTGGACGGGCTGGAACTGACCCGTCGCCTGCGTGCCGACCCGATGACCGCGGCCCTGCCGGTGATCATGCTGACGGCCAAGGGGATGACCCAGGACAAGGTTCACGGGCTCAACGCCGGTGCCGACGACTACCTGGTCAAGCCCTTCGACAACGCCGAGCTGGTCGCCCGGGTCAGCTCCACGCTGCGGCGCAACAAGGAGTTCCGGGAGGTCTCCCCGCTGACCGGCCTGCCGGGCAACAGCCGGATCCGCCGGGAGATCGCCGACCGGGTTCGCGGTGGTGCCGACTACGCCGTCGGCTACATCGACATCGACCGGTTCAAGAGCGTCAACGACAGGTACGGGTTCGTCCGGGGCGACGGCTTCATCTCCGCGCTGGCCCGCAGCCTGCACCGGGCGGTGGTCGCGGTGGCCCTGCCGCCGGCCTTCCTCGGCCACGTCGGCGGTGACGACTTCGTCTTCGTCTGCACGCCCGAGCAGGTGCGGCCGCTCACCCTGCGGGTGTCGGTGGACTTCGAGAAGGCCGCGGACGCCCTCTACGATCCCACCGACCGGGAACGCGGCTACGTGGAGTTGAAGGACCGGCGCGGCAACATTCGCCGGGCGGCGCTTGTCACCCTCTCGATCGGGGTCGCGATCTCCGACACCGACAAGCGCATCACCGACCCGCTGGAGGCGATGACGGTCGCCTCCGAGATGAAGACCGTGGCCAAGAGTCAACCCGGCTCGTACGTGGCGGTCGACCGCCGTCGCGGTGTCGCCGACCCCGGTCACCGTCATGTGAAGTAGCTCGCCCGGGTGGCCCGGCGCCCCGCCGGGCGTGTAAGACTTTGCTCAGTACCCACCACGCGCTGGCGGGACTCGGTGTAATTCCGAACCGGCGGTGATCCACGGTCCGACCGTGGTAAGCCCGCGACCCGGGAGCGGTTCGTCCGCCCGGTGGACCTGGTGAGAATCCGGGGCCGACGGTTGGGGGCGGCTCGTCCGCGCCCAGACAGTCCGGATGGGAGACAGCGCGCGGGACGGAAGGGGGCCGTGTGGCTCGCCGGGTTTCGGCGTGCGCGCGTCCCGACCGGGGCGGCTGTGCCGTACCCGGACTCCGCCTGCCCGTGGCCACCCGGCCGAACTCCCTGCCCGCGCGTACGAGCGAGAGGGCAACGGCAGGCGATGGCGAGCGTCTCCGTGGACGAGGCGATGCGTCGGGCGATCGAACTCGCGGCGCGCGGGCTCGGCACCACAAGTCCCAATCCCGTCGTCGGCTGTGTGCTGCTCGACGCCGACGGCGAGGTGGTCGGCGAGGGCTTCCACGCGTACGCCGGTGGACCGCACGCCGAGATCGTCGCGCTGGCCCAGGCCGGCAAGCGGGCCAAGGGCGGCACCGCGGTGGTCACCCTGGAACCCTGCGACCACGTCGGCCGCACCAGCCCCTGTAGCACCGCGCTGGTCCAGGCAGGGGTGGCCCGGGTGGTCATCGCGGTGCCGGATCCCAACCCGGTCGCCACCGGCGGCGCGGCCACCTTGCGGTCCGCCGGCATCCGGGTCGACGTGGGGGTGCGCGAGGCCGAGGCGGAGGCCGGCAACGTGGCCTGGTTGACCGCCATGCGCCGAGGCTGGCCGTACGTGATCTGGAAGTACGCGGCGACCCTGGACGGTCGTTCCGCGGCGGCCGACGGCACCAGCATGTGGATCACGTCCGAGGCCGCCCGGATGGACGTGCACGCGCTGCGGGCCACCGTCGACGCGGTGGTCGTCGGCGTCGGCACGGTCCTCGCCGACGACCCCCGACTCACCGTGCGCAACCTGCGCGACGGCAGTCTGGCCATCCGGCAGCCGCTGCGCGTGGTGGTCGACTCGAATGGACGTACCCCTCATGACGCCCGGGTGCGCGACGGCGCCGCCCGCACCTGGGTGGCCACCGCCGATGAGGTGGGCACCGGCCCGGACGGCGGCGTGGACCTGCCGGCGCTGCTCGCCGCCCTGCACACCCGTGGGGTACGGGCGGTGCTGCTGGAGGGGGGTCCCCGGCTCGCCGGGGCGTTCCTCGCCGCCGGCCGGGTCGACCGGGTGGTCGGGTACCTCGCGCCCCGGCTGCTCGGGGCCGGGCCCGCCGCGCTTGTCGACGCGGGTGTGACCACCATCGCCGAGGCCATCGATCTGGAACTCACCGACGTTACGCAGGTCGGTCCCGACTTGCGGATCACCGCGCTGCCCCGGAAGAGGGAGGGCTAGGCATGTTCACCGGCATCGTCGAGGAACTGGGCGAGGTCGTCGGGGTGACCCCGACGGCGGAGGACTCGACCCTGGTAGCGGTCCGTGGCCCACTGGTCACCTCCGACGCACGGCACGGCGACTCGATCGCGGTCAACGGGGTCTGCCTGACCGTCGTCGACGTCGACGGCGGGGTGTTCACCGCCGACGTGATGGGCGAGACGCTGCGGCGCTCGGCGCTGGGCGCGTTGCGGGCCGGCGACCGGGTCAACCTGGAGCGCGCCGCCGCGCTGGGCAGCCGCCTCGGCGGTCACCTGGTGCAGGGGCACGTCGACGGCGTGGGCGAGGTGCTCTCCCGCGAGCCGGCGCAGCGGTGGGAGACGGTCCGGTTCCGGTTGCCCGCCGCGCTGTCCCGCTACGTGGTGGAGAAGGGGTCGATCACCGTCGACGGGGTCTCGCTGACCGTGGCCGAGGTGGGCGACGACTGGTTCGCCGTCGGCCTGATCCCCACCACCCTGACGGCGACCACCCTCGGCACCCGGTCCGTCGGTGATCCGGTCAACCTGGAGATGGACGTGCTGGCCAAGTACGTCGAGCGGCTGCTGGGCGCTCGCCCGGCCGACGTGGCGGAGGTGGCGGCATGACCTTCGCCGACATCGAGCAGGCCCTGGCCGAGATCGCCGCCGGCCGTCCGGTCGTGGTGGTCGACGACGCCGACCGGGAGAACGAGGGCGATCTGATCTTCGCGGCCGAGCTGGCCACCCCGGAGCTGCTGGCCTTCACGGTGCGGCACACGTCGGGCTTCATCTGCGTACCGCTCACCGAGAGCGAGTGCGACCGGCTCGACCTGCCGCCCATGCACCACACCAACCAGGACCGGCGGCAGACCGCTTACACGGTGACCGTCGACGCCCGGGAGGGGGTGACCACCGGCATCTCGGCGGCCGACCGGGCGCACACCATCCGGCTGCTCGCCGACCCGACCACCGGCCCGACGGACCTCGCCCGCCCGGGGCACGTGGTGCCGCTGCGGGCCCGGCCGGGTGGGGTGCTGCGACGTCCCGGGCACACCGAGGCGGCCGTGGACCTGACCCGGCTGGCCGGTCTGCGCCCGGCCGGGGTGCTGTGCGAGCTGGTCAACGACGACGGCACCATGATGCGGCTGCCGGACCTGGAGAAGTTCTGCGCCGAGCACTCGCTGACCCTGATCACCATCGCGGACCTGATCGCGTACCGGCGGCGTACCGAGAAGCAGGTCGAGCTGGTGGCCGACGCCCGGATGCCCACCGAGCACGGGGTGTTCCGGGCGCTGGGCTACCGCAGCGAGTACGACTCGGCCGAGCACGTGGCGTTGGTGATGGGCGACATCGGCGACGGCCGCGACGTGCTGGTCCGGGTGCACTCGGAGTGCCTGACCGGCGACGTCTTCTCGTCGGTGCGCTGTGACTGCGGCCCGCAGCTCAACGCCGCCCTGGACCGGGTGGCTCGCGAGGGGCGGGGCGTGGTCCTCTACGTGCGTGGCCACGAGGGGCGCGGCATCGGGCTGCTGCACAAGCTCCAGGCGTACCAGTTGCAGGACCAGGGCCGTGACACGGTGGACGCGAACCTCGACCTCGGCCTGCCGGCCGACGCGCGGGACTACGGCACCGGCGCGCAGATCCTCTACGACCTCGGGGTACGCACGATGCGGCTGCTGACGAACAACCCGGCCAAGCGGGCCGGGCTGGAGGGCTACGGCCTGACCATCACCGGCCGCGAGGGGCTGCCGGTGCGTCCGCATCCGGAGAACGTACGTTACCTGCGGACCAAGCGGGACCGGATGGGACACCTGATAGACCAGCTCGACGAGGCTGCCGAGGCGCCGCTGGGGCGTACGGTGCCCGGGACAGAGATCGGAGCGTAGGCAAGATGGCGGGTTTCGGGGAGCCGGGTTCGGCTCCGGTCGACGCGGCCGGGATGACCGTCGGTGTGGTCGCCGCGCGCTGGCACGGCGACCTGACCGACCACATGCTCGACCGGGCGGTGGCCGCCGCGCAGGCGTGTGGTGCCCGGGCGGTGGTGGCTCGGGTGGCCGGCTCGGTGGAACTGCCCGTGGTGGCCCAGGCGCTGGCGCGGCGTTGTGACGTGGTGGTCGCCCTCGGCGTGGTGGTACGCGGTGCCACCGCCCACTTCGACTACGTCTGCCGCTCGGTCACCGACGGCCTGACCCGGGTCGCCCTCGACGAGGGCAAGCCGGTCGCCCACGGCGTGCTGACAGTCGACACCATCGACCAGGCCCGCGACCGCGCCGGCCTGCCCGACTCCGCCGAGGACAAGGGCTGGACGTCGACGGTGGCGGCCCTCGACGCCGCCCTGGCCATCCGCCACGCCACCACCGCCCCCACCCACCCCGTCGGCTTCACCACCTGACCCCCCTTCGGCGATCATGAAGTTGTTGTCCCGGAGAGCGTTTGCCCGTGACAATAACTTCATGATCAACCTGGCAGGCGGCCGGCTTCGATGATGCGGGACAGGAACTGGCGGGTGCGGGGGTGGGTCGGGGCGGCTAGGACCTGTTCGGGTGGGCCGGACTCGATGACCCGGCCGGAGTCGAGGAAGCAGACCTGGTCGGCGACGTCGCGGGCGAAGGTCATCTCGTGGGTGGCCAGGACCATGGTCATCCCGTCCGCCTTGAGGTCGCGGATCATCGTCAGCACCTCGCCGACCAGCTCCGGGTCCAGCGCCGAGGTGACCTCGTCGAGCAGCAGCAGCCGCGGTGAGTTGGCCAGCGCCCGGACGATCGCGACCCGCTGCTGCTGGCCGCCGGAGAGCCGGTCCGGGTAGGCGTCGGCCTTCGCCGCCAGCCCCACCCGGTCCAGCAGGGCCCGGGCCCGGGCCTCGGCCTCGGCGCGGGAGCGCCGGTGCACCCGACGTGGGGCGAGGGTGATGTTGTCCAGCACGCTCAGGTGCGGGAAGAGGTTGTACGACTGGAAGACCAACCCGATCCGGCGGCGTACCCGGTCCGGGTCGACGCCCGGGGCGGAGATCTCCTCGCCGTCCAGCTCGATGGTGCCGTCGTGCAGCTCCTCAAGCAGGTTGACGCAGCGCAGCAGCGTCGACTTGCCGGACCCGGACGCCCCGATCAGCGCCACCACCTGATGCTCGGCGACGCTCAGGTCGAGCCCGTCGAGGACGACCTGGCCACCGAACTCCTTGCGCAGTCCCCGGCACCGCAGCACCTCCGGGGCCGGCTGCACGTTCATGGTCAACCTCCGGACTGGCGTCGGGCGGCCCGCAGCGTCACCTGGTCGGTGACCGCGATCAGCGGGATCGCGAGCAGGACGAAGAGCACCCCGGCCACGATGTACGGCGTGTAGTTGAAGGTCTGGGCGCTGGCCAGCTGCGCCGCCCGGACCGCGTCGATCGGGCCGGCCAACGAGATCAGCCCGACGTCCTTCTGCAACGCCACCACGTCGTTGAGCAGCGGTGGCGCCACCCGACGCACGGCCTGCGGCAGCACCACGTGTCGCATGGCCTGCCGGTAGCTGAGCCCCAGCGACCGGGCCGCGGCGAGCTGACTCGGATGCACCGACTCGATGCCGGCGCGGAACACCTCGGCCAGGTAGCCGGCGTAGGTGAGGATCAGCGCCAGCGCGCCCAGCACCAGCACCGACGGTGTGCCCTGCACCCGCAGCCCGGGCACGCCGAAGGCGAACAGGTAGAGCACGATGATCAGCGGCAGGCCGCGGAAGGTGTACGTGTAACCGGCCGCCAGGGCCCGGACCGGGAAGAAGACCGGCCCGCGCAGGGTCCGCAGCACCGCGATCAGCAACCCCAGCAGCAACGCCCCGATCGCGCAGCAGACCAGCAGCCGGAGGTTGAGCCAGAGGCCGGTCAGCACCCGGGGCAGCGCGTCGCGGGCGATCTGCGGGTCGAGGAACGTCTGGCGTACCCGTTCCCAGCCGGGTGCCCCGGTCACCGAGACCGCCAGCAGGGTGCCGACCGCCGCCGTGGAGGCGGCGGCGACCAGCACGCTGAACCTGGTCTGCCGACGGCGGTACGCGTCCCTCGCCCGCTGGGCGGGCGAGGGCTGGTGCAGGAGCGTGCTCACGTGAGTTCGGGCGCTCCCGCCACCTGGCCCAGCCACCGCTGCTCCAACTGCTTGAGTACGCCCTCGGAGGCGAGCTGCCCGACCGCCGCGCTGACGCAGCCGGTGAGTGGCGAGTTCTTGTCCAGCACCAGCCCGAACGCCTCCGGGCTGCCCACCTGGGGCAGCTGCCCGACGATCACCGCGTCGTCGATCTCCGCGCCGGTGATGTAGAACGCGGTGGGCAGGTCCACCACGAGGCCGTCGATCTGCCCGTTCTGCAGGGCCTTCTTGGCGTCGTCGTTGTTGTTGTAGACCCGTGGCTCGGACGTCGGCTGCACCACGTCGGTGATGGCCTGGTAGCTGGTCGTGCCGACCTGAGCGCCGAGCCGGGCCGTACGCAGGTCGGCAAGCGAGGTCCGGCCAGCGATCTTGGAGGATTCCAGCGCGATGACCGTCTGCCGCACGAGGTAGTACGGCGCGGAGAAGTCGACCGCCTGCTTGCGCTCCTCGGTGATGGAGAACTGGCTGATGTCGAAGTCGAAGGTCTTCGGCCCGGGTGCGATGGCGGTGTCGAACCGCACCCGGGTCCAGGTGACGTCGTCCCGGGCGTAGCCGAGCTGCTCGGCCACCGCGTAGGCCACGGCCGACTCGAAGCCCTCACCGTTCTCGGGCTTGTCGTCGACGAACCACGGCGGGTACGCCGGTTCGTCGGTGGCGATGGTGAGCTTGCCCGGCGTCTGGGTGGGCAGGCCGTCCTTGACGCAGGCCATCGACACGGTCGGCATGGGCGCGGGCTGGGCCTGCGGCGTGCAGGCACTGGCCGCGAGCAGGACGGCCGCCGCGGCGGCGAACGCGAGAGTACGCAGGGTGGTGACCATGGCGGACAGCGTACGACCAACATAGGCGAGGATCGAAGGGCTGTCCCACCCGTCCCGGTAGATGTGCCGATCCCGTCCACCGGTCACCACGGACCCGGTGCTCGGGTCGACCCTGGGCGACTGCGAGAATCCGTCTCCGTGAAGACGTTCGAGGAGTTGTTCGCGGAGTTGCAGGCCAAGGCCGCGGCCGGCACCCCCGGCTCGGGCACGGTCGCCGCACTGGAGAAGGGCGTGCACTTCATCGGCAAGAAGGTCGTCGAGGAGGCGGCCGAGTCGTGGATGGCCGCCGAGCACGAGGGGCCCGAGCGCACGGCCGAGGAGATCTCCCAGCTGCTCTACCAGGTCCAGGTGCTGATGCTCGCCAGCGGTCTCGACCTCAAGGACGTCTACCGACATCTGTGAGTGCCCCCACCGTCGACCCGGAACCGATCGAAGGAGCACTCCGTCATGCTGCGCGTCGCCGTACCCAACAAGGGCGCCCTGGCCGATTCGGCCGCCCAGATGCTGCGCGAGGCGGGCTACCGCCAGCGCACCGACACCAAGGACCTGGTCTGCCGCGACCAGGCCAACGACATCGAATTCTTCTACCTGCGGCCGAAGGACATCGCCACCTACGTCGGCTCCGGTGACCTGGACGTCGGCATCACCGGCCGGGACCTGCTCATCGACTCCGGCGCGCCGGCCGAGGAGGTGGTGGACCTGAACTTCGGCCGGGCCACCTTCCGGTTCGCCGCCCGCCCGGACGACGTCGACGACGTACGGGAGCTGGGCGGGCACCGGATCGCCACCGCGTACCCCGGACTGGTCGAGCGGCACCTCGCCGAGCTGGGCGTCAAGGCCGACGTCATCCGCCTCGACGGTGCGGTGGAGAACGCCATCCGGCTGGGTGTCGCCGACGTGGTCGCCGACGTGGTCGAGACCGGCGCCACGCTGCGCCAGGCCGGTCTGGTGGTCTTCGGTGAGCCCCTGCTGAAATCCTCGGCGGTGCTGGTCCGCCGCACCGGCGCGGCCCCGCACCCGCAGGCCGAGCAGCTGCTGCGCCGGCTGCACGGGGTGCTGGTGGCCCGCCGCTACGTGATGCTCGCCTACGACGTGCCGGCCGGGTTGCTGGACCGGGCCAGCTCGCTCACCCCGGGCATCGAGTCACCGACGGTCTCCCCGTTGCACCGCGAGGGTTGGGTGGCGGTGCAGGCGATGGTGCTCCGCGACGACGTGCACCGGATCATGGACGAACTCTACGAACTGGGTGCCCGCGCGATCCTGGTCACCAACATCCACGCCTGCCGGCTCTGAGGGCTGTCGGGCCGGTACGTCGCGGCTCTGTGTGGCGCTGGGTGCCCGGGTACGGCCGGATGGCAGACTGGTGGGGTGAGTGACACCGACGTGGTCCGGGTGCGACCCCGGCGAATCCGGCTGGTCTGCTGGGTGTCGGCCATCCTGCTGGTCGTGGTCTTCGCCCTGGTCGCCACCACGCTGACCGGTCCCACCGGAAATGGGTACGGCACCTTCCAGCGCGGCGACCAGCTGGCCATGATCGGGCTCGGGATCCTGTTCGCCCTGGGCACCCTGCTGTTCACCCGACCCCGGGTCGAGGCGGACGTGCGGGGGGTGCGGGTCCGCAACATCATCGGCTCGTACGAGCTGCCCTGGGAGGTCGTGCGCGGCGTCCGGTTCGACCGGGATGCCCCGTGGGCGGCGCTGGAGCTGTACGACGACGACCTGCTGCCGGTGGTCGCCCTCCAGGCCGCCGACAAGCAGCTCGCCGTCGACGGCGTGCGTGCCCTGCGCCGCCTGCACCAGGCGCACCTGACCGCCGTCGCCGAACGCGCGGCTCGCTGATCCGTCCGCCGCGGCGGCTCGACCTGTCGGTTCGGTCGCCGTTCCGCTCGTCACGCGGGCGGTACGGGGTCGCCGGTGTCGCTCGGCGGACACCGCCTCCGTCGCCTCGTCGAGCAGGTTGGCTCTTTGATCGCCTCGGCGACCGACATGCCGGTAGCCGGCCGCTGTCGAGCTGAGCGCGTCAACGGATCGCCGGAGCGGCGACCCGGGTGACGGCGTCGGCGGTTCAGCTCGACAGGGCGCGAACCGGGGCGGCGGGGCCGCCCGGTGTACGAACCTGAGCAGCGTGCGCCGCGCGGTGTGCGAGCCTGAGCAGCGTCCGCCGCGCGGTGGCGGACCGGGCTGGGCCGGTTTGAGGTCCCGGTTACCGAGGGTGTAGTGTTGTTGAGTCGACCAGCTGTCCTAGCCGTTAGGACAGCCTTGAAAGCGGAGCGCCTGCTCCCACCCGAGTCGCCGCCTGTGGCGTCCGGGTCCGGTCACCGGTTCCGGGCACGTCCCGGCGCCGGATGCGCGATCCTGTGATCGTGCCGACCGGTCGAGCAGGCCCTGGCATACGCCGGGGCCTTCTACTTTCCGGGCCGGCTCCCACCGGGAGCCGCCGGGTCGGCCACGCATGAAGATCCGACTCGAGGAGGCCCCATCAGCGTCGAACCACGCGTGAACGAGCAGATCCGGGCACGTGAGGTCCGACTGGTCGGCCCCGAGGGTGAGCAGGTGGGCATCGTCCCGCTGGAGCGCGCCCTTCAGCTGGCCGCGGACGTCGATCTGGACCTGGTCGAGGTTGCGCCGATGGCGCGCCCGCCGGTGTGCAAGCTCATGGACTTCGGCAAGTTCAAGTACGAGAGCGCACTGAAGGCGCGCGAAGCGCGGCGTAACCAGCAGCAGACCGTCATCAAGGAGATGAAGCTCCGGCCGAAGATCGATCCGCACGACTACGAGACCAAGAAGGGTCACGTGGTGCGGTTCCTCAAGGCCGGCGACAAGGTCAAGGTGACGATCATGTTCCGCGGTCGCGAGCAGAGTCGCCCGGAGCTGGGCTACCGGCTCCTGCGCCGCCTCGAGTCCGAGATCACGGAACTGGGATACGTGGAGTCCGCTCCGAAGCAGGACGGCCGAAACATGATCATGGTTCTCGCTCCGCACCGGGCCGTGAAGGCCTCCGCGGTCGCCGCCACGGCGTCCCGTGGTGGACCACGGGAGCGGACCGCGGAGGAGCCCGCCGCCGCGGCCGCCGAACCTGCGGTGACAAGTGAGAGCGCAGCAGCCGGTGAGACCGGCGCGACCGCTGACACCAGCGGTCAGTAACAGGGGAGAAGACGTTCCACATGCCGAAGATGAAGAGCCACACCGGCACGGGCAAGCGGGTCCGGGTGACCGGCAAGGGCAAGCTCATGAAGGAGCAGGCCAACAAGCGCCACCTCCTGGAGAAGAAGCCCTCCACCCGTACCCGCCGGCTGACCGGCGTGGTCGCGGTGGCCAAGGCCGACGTCAAGCGCATCAAGAAGCTGCTCGGCCGCTGACGCGCGCCACCTGAATCCAAGAAGGAGTTGAGATGGCACGCGTCAAGCGGGCTGTGAACGCCCAGAAGAAGCGCCGTACCCTGCTGGAGACCGCGAGCGGATACCGCGGTCAGCGCTCCCGGCTGTACCGCAAGGCCAAGGAGCAGGTGCTGCACTCGATGCAGTACGCCTACCGGGACCGTCGCGACCGCAAGGGCGACTTCCGGCAGCTGTGGATCCAGCGGATCAACGCGGGTGCCCGCGCCAACGGGATGACCTACAACCGGCTGATCCAGGGCCTGCGCCTGGCCGGCATCGAGGTCGACCGCAAGATCCTGGCTGACCTGGCGGTCAACGACGCCGCCGCGTTCGCGGCGATCGTCGAGCTGGCCCGGGCCGCCGTGCAGGCCGAGGGCACCGGCGGCGCGCCCGCCCAGGCCGCCTGAGTCCCACGCAGCGCACCGAGGCGTCCCCCGTCGCCGGGGGACGCCTCGCGCGTACGGCCGAGACCATGCTTTTCACACCGCGTACGCCCCGGGTGGTGGCCGCGCGCCGACTGCACCGGCGCCGCGACCGCGACGCCTCGGGTCGGTTCCTGGCCGAGGGGCCCCAGGCGGTCCGGGAGGCCCTGAGCCGACCCCGCACCGTGCTGGAGCTGTTCGGCACCCCCGCCGCCCTCGACCGGTACGCCGACCTCGCGGCGAGCGCCGCCCGCGACGACGTACCCGTCTCCGAGGTGACCGACGAGGCACTCGCCGCGCTCGCCGAGACCGTCGCCCCGCAGGGGTTGGTCGCCGTCTGCCGGCACCTCGACGTGTCCCTGGCCGTGGCGTTGTCCCGCGGCCCCCGGCTGGTGGCCGTGCTCGCCGGGATCCGGGACCCGGGCAACGCCGGCACGGTGCTGCGGACCGCCGACGCGGCCGGCGCCACCGCGGTGATCTTCGCGGGTGACGCCGTCGACCCGTACAACGGCAAGTGCGTCAGGTCGTCCGCGGGCAGCCTGTTCCACGTCGACGTAGTCCGGGAACGCGACCCGCTCGCGGCGCTCACCGCGGCGCGGGCCGCCGGGCTGACCGTGCTCGCCGCGACCGGCCACGGCGAATCCGATCTCGACGACCTGCTCGACGCCGGCCGGCTGGCCGCACCGACCGCCTGGCTGTTCGGCTCCGAGGCGCACGGTCTGCCCGTCGAACTGGCCGAGGCCGCCGACGCCCGGGTCCGGGTGCCGCTGCACGGGCGGGCCGAGAGCCTCAACCTGGCTGCGGCGGCGGCCGTCTGCCTGTACGCTTCGGCCAGAGCACAGCGCTGACCTGAGATCACGCGCACACGACGGAGGAGACGCGACCCCGATGGTGAACGCGCCACGGCGTTCGTTTAGCCAGCCCGCCGGTGTCGGCGGGCGGCGGGTCTGACCTGCTCTCCACGCGACTCCCACCGGCGGGCTGCGGCGCAGCCGCGCGTCCGTAGACTCGCCTAGCCGCCCGCGAGGGCCGGCGCCGTCGTGAGGGAGTGCCCGTACGCCATGACTTACCGCAACGATCCGTACGACCCGAAGCAGGTCGCCCTGCTCGACCCGGCCGCACTGGCCGAGGCCGTGACCGAGGCCGAGAAGGCGTTCGCCGCCGCCGGTGACCCCGACGCGCTGGCCGCGGTGCGCCCGGCGCACCTGGGCGACCGGGCCCCGGTCTCGCTGGCCCGCCGCGAGATCGGCGCGCTGCCGCCGGCCGCCAAGGCCGACGCCGGCAAGCGGGTCAACGAGGCGCGTCGCGCCATCGAGCAGGCGCACGCCGCCCGCGCCGAGGTGCTGGAGCGCGAGCAGGCCGAGCGGGTCCTGGTCGCCGAACGAGTCGACGTGACGCTGCCGTACGACCGGCACCCGCGCGGCTCCCGGCACCCGATCACGCTGCTGATGGAGCAGATCAGCGACCTGTTCATCGGGATGGGCTACGAGGTGGCCGAAGGCCCCGAGGTCGAGCTGGAGTGGACCAACTTCGACGCGCTGAACATTCCCGCCGACCACCCCGCCCGGGGGCTGATGGACACCTTCCACATCGCACCGGAGGGTTCCGGTCTGGTGCTGCGTACGCACACCTCGCCGGTGCAGGCGCGCACCATGCTGACCCGCAAACCACCGATCTACGTGGTCGTGCCCGGCCGGGTCTACCGGACCGACGAGTTGGACGCCACCCACTCGCCGGTCTTCTACCAGGTGGAGGGCTTGGTGGTGGACAGGGGCATCACGATGGCGCACCTGCGCGGCACCCTCGACCACTTCGCCCGGGCGATGTTCGGTGCGGGCGCGAAGACCCGGTTCCGGCCGCACTACTTCCCGTTCACCGAGCCGTCGGCCGAGTTCGACGTGTGGTTCCCGGAGCACCGTAAGGGCCCGCAGTGGGTCGAGTGGGGTGGCTGCGGCATGGTCAACCCGCGGGTGCTGCGGGCGTGCGGTATCGACCCGGAGGTCTACTCCGGCTTCGCCTTCGGCATGGGCATCGACCGCACCGTGATGTTCCGGCACGGGGTGGGCGACATGCGGGACCTGGTCGAGGGCGACGTCCGGTTCACCCGGGCGTTCGGTCACGGGGCTTAGTGCGGGCGCGAGTTACGGAGACGGTGGTTACACATCATGCGAGTTTCTCTGAGTTGGCTGCGGGAGTACGTCGACGTACCCGAACTGCCCGCTGACGAGTTGGAGCGGGCCCTGGTCGACCTCGGCATCGAGGTCGAGTCCATCGTGGACCTGTCCGGCACGGTCACCGGGCAACTGGTGGTCGGCGAGGTCCTGGAGATCGAGGAGCTGACCGGCTTCAAGAAGCCGATCCGGTTCTGCCGGGTGAACGTGGGCGCCGCCAACGGCACCGGCGAGCCGCAGGAGATCGTCTGCGGTGCCCGCAACTTCGCCCCGGGCGACCGGGTCGTGGTGATCCTGCCCGGCGGGGTGCTGCCGGGTGGCTTCGCCATCGGTGCCCGCCGCACGTACGGGCGCAACTCCAACGGGATGATCTGCTCGGCTCGGGAGCTGGGCCTGGGCGACGATCACTCCGGCATCCTGGTGTTGCCCGAGCACGTGGTGGCCGAGCCCGGCGACGACGCGCGTCCGGTGGTCGGCCTCAACGACGTCATCGTCGAGGTGGAGATCACCCCGGACCGGGGCTACCAGATGTCCCTACGCGGGCTCGCCCGCGAGCTGGCGCACGCCCTCGGCCTGGACTACTCCGACCGGGGCCGGATGCCCGCGACGCCCGGTACACCCGAGCCGGCGTACCCGGTCGAGGTGCGTGACCCGGTCGGCTGCGACCGGTTCGCGGCCCGGATGGTGCGCGGCGTCGACCCGGCGGCGCAGACCCCGGAGTGGATGCGGCAGCGACTCACGGTCGCCGGCATCCGCAGCATTTCGCTGCCGGTGGACATCACCAACTACGTGATGCTCGAACTCGGCCAGCCGATGCACGCCTTCGACGCCGACCGGATCGCCGGCCCGCTGGTGGTGCGCCGGGCGGTACCGGGGGAGAAACTGACCACGCTCGACGGGGTGACTCGCGCGCTCGCCCCCGAGGACATGGTCATCTGCGACGCCGGGCTGCCGAACCCGGTCGCCGCCGAGGGCGACGGCACGCCGATCTCGCTCGCCGCCGTGATGGGCGGCGAGACCAGCGAGGTGTTGCCGGGCACGGTCAACGTGCTCTTCGAGGCCGCACACTGGGACCCGGCGATGGTGGGCCGCACCGCGCGCCGGCACAAGCTGTTCAGCGAGGCGGCGAAGCGCTGGGAGCGCGGGGTCGATCCGGCGCTGCCGCTTGTCGCCCTGGACCGGGCGGTCGGGCTGCTCACCTCGTACGCGGGCGGCACCGCCGGCGATCAGGTGCTGGACATCAACCACGTCCGGCCGCGTACCCCGGTCACCCTGCCGGCCGACCTGCCCGGCCGGCGGGTCGGGGTGGACTACCCGCCGGCCCGGGTGGTCGCCCTGCTGGAGCAGGTCGGCTGCACCGTGGCGCGCGGCACCGACCGGCTGGCCGAGGACCCGGGCGAGGTGGCGGTGGCCGCCGGTGGCGGCGAGACGCTCAGCGTCACCCCGCCCACCTGGCGGCCCGACCTGACCGACCCGGCAGATCTGGTCGAGGAGGTGGTCCGCCTCGACGGGTACGACAAGGTGCCGTCGGTGCTGCCGACCGCGCCACCCGGCCGGGGCCTGACCTGGCAGCAGCGCCGCCACCGGGCGGTGTCCCGTTCGCTTGCCGAGCGCGGCTACGTCGAGGTCCTCGCGCACCCGTTCGTCGCCACCGAGCTGGCCGACCAGCTCGGCCTGCCCGCCGACGACCCGCGCCGCCGGGCGGTGCGGCTGGCCAACCCGCTGTCGGAGGAGGAGCCGCTGCTGCGCACCACGCTGCTCGGCCCGCTGCTCGGCATCGTCCGGCGCAACCTCGGCCGGGGCCTGCGGGACCTGTCCCTCTACGAGATCGGCACGGTCTTCCACCCCCGGCCGGACGCCGGCAGCCCGCCGGAGATGGGCGTCGACCGCCGTCCCACCGACGCCGAGTTCGCCGCCGCCGACGCGGTAGTTCCGCACCAGCCCCGGCACGTCGCCGTCGTGCTCACCGGCGATGTCGAGCCGGCCGGCTGGTGGGGCAGCGGGCGGGCGGCCGGCTGGGCGGACGCCGTGGAGGCGGGCCGCGCGGTGCTCGCCGCCGCCGGGGTACCCGACCGGCAGGTCGAGGTGCGGTCGGCCGAGTACGCACCCTGGCACCCGGGCCGCTGCGCGGAGCTGCTGGTCGACGGGACGGTGATCGGTCACGCCGGTGAGCTGCACCCGCAGGTGGTGGCGACGCTGGAACTGCCGAGGCGGACCTGCGCCATGGAACTGGACCTGGACGCCCTGCCGGTGGCCCCGCCGGTCGGCGCGCCGACGGTGTCGACGTTCCCGCCGGCCCTGATCGACGTGGCGCTGGTGGTGGCCGACCCGGTGCCGGCGGCGCAGGTGCGTCAGGCGCTCGTCGAGGGTGCCGGCGAGTTGCTGGAGTCGGTCAGCCTGTTCGACGTGTACGCCTCGGAGCAACTCGGCGCCGGCCGCAAGTCGCTCGCCTACAAGTTGACCTTCCGGGCGCCGGACCGGACGTTGACGGTCGAGGAGGCGGTGGCCGCCCGCGACGCCGCCGTCGCCCGGGCCACCGAACGCTGCGGAGCCACCCTGCGCGGCGCGTGACCGCAAGGAAGGACCCCTTCTCGACGCGCCGCCCGCCAGCGGGTAGAGAAGGGGTCACTTCCGGGGTTCCCCGCGCGGCCGACGAGGGCAGACTGTAGAACGACCCCCGATCGGGTGCTTTATTACCATGCGGCTCTCTGTATGAACTTGCAGTTCGAGGTGCACTCCTGTTAATCTTCGCCGCATATTCATGCGGAGGTGGGTATGGGGATTCGGGCCGCGGTCGCGGGAGCGAGTGGATACGCCGGTGGTGAACTGCTCCGCCTGCTCGCCGGGCACCCCGAGTTCGACCTGGTCGCCGCGACGGCGCACAGCCAGGCCGGGCAACCGCTCGACGCCGTCCATCCGCAGCTGACCGGGCTGGAGATGACCCTCGGCGCGACCACGGCGGAGGTGTTGGCCGAGGCCGACCTGGTCTTCCTCGCCCTGCCGCACGGCGAGTCCGCCGCCCTGGCGGCGCGGCTGCCAGCCGGGGTCCGGATCGTCGATCTCGGCGCCGACCACCGGCTCGTGGACGCCGACGCCTGGGCCCGCTACTACGGCGGCCCGCACGCGGGTGCGTGGACCTACGGCCTGCCCGAGCTGCCCGGCCAGCGGGCCCGGATCGCCGCCGCCGACCGGGTGGCCAACACCGGTTGCTACGCGGCGACGATCACCCTGGCGCTGGCCCCGCTGATCGCCGCCGGCGCCGCCAGACCCGACGACGTGGTGGTCGTCGCCGCGTCCGGCACCTCGGGCGCGGGCCGAGCCGCCAAGGCGCACCTGCTGGCCAGCGAGGTGATGGGCGACCTGTCGCCCTACAAGGTGGGCGCGCACCAGCACGTACCGGAGATCAAGCAGGCCACCGGGGCGACCGGGCTGTCGTTCACGCCGGTGCTGGCGCCCATGCCGCGCGGCATCCTGGCCACGGTCACCGCGCTGCCGGCCGGCGAGACCGACCCCCGCGAGGTGCTGGCCCAGGCGTACGCGGACGCACCGTTCGTGCATCTGCTGCCCGAGGGGCGGTGGCCGCACACCGCCGCCACGGTGGGCGGCAACTCCTGCCACCTGCAGGCCGCCGTCGACGTCGACTCCGGCCGGCTGATCGTGGTCGCCGCGCTGGACAACCTCGGCAAGGGGGCCGCGGGCCAGGCGGTGCAGAACGCCAACCTGATGTTCGGTCTGCCCGAAACCACGGGCCTGTCCGTGTGGGGGACCGCGCCATGACCGTGACCACTCCCGAGGGATTCCGGGCGGCCGGGGTCGCCGCCGGCCTCAAGACCGGCGGCGCACCGGACGTGGCGCTGGTGGTCAACGACGGCCCCGACGCCGCCGTCGCCGGTGTCTTCACCGCCAACCGGATAAAGGCCGCGCCGGTGCTCTGGTCCCAGCAGGTCGTCCGGGGCGGCACCGTGCGGGCGGTGGTGCTCAACTCCGGTGGTGCGAACGCCTGCACCGGGCCGGCCGGCTTCCAGGACACCCATGCCACCGCCGAGCACACCGCCGCCGCGTTGACCTCGGCCAACGCGTACCAGATCGGTGCCGGTGAGGTGGCGGTCTGCTCCACCGGCCTGATCGGCGAGCGGTTGCCGATGCCCGCCCTGCTCTCCGGGGTGGACGCTGCGGCGAGCGGGCTGACCCGGGAGGGCGGGCCGGCCGCCGCCGAGGCGATCATGACGACGGACACCCGGCCGAAGACCACAGTCGTCGCCGGCGACGGCTGGACCGTCGGCGGCATGGCCAAGGGCGCCGGCATGCTGGCCCCGGCCATGGCCACCATGCTCTGCGTCCTCACCACCGACGCGGTGGCCGGGCCGGAGGCGCTCGACGCCGCGTTGCGGGCGGCCACCCGGGTCACCTTCGACCGGGTCGACTCCGACGGCTGCATGTCGACGAACGACACGGTGCTGCTGCTGGCCAGCGGTGCCTCGGGTGTCGCGCCGAGCGAGGCGGAGCTGGCCTCGGCGGTCACCGCCGCCTGCCACGACCTGGCCCGGCAACTGATCGCCGACGCCGAGGGCGCCACCAAGGAGATCGCCATCGAGGTGGTCGGCGCCGCCGACGAGGACGACGCGGTCGAGGTGGGTCGGGCGGTGGCCCGCAACAACCTGGTCAAGACCGCGCTGTTCGGCAACGACCCGAACTGGGGTCGGATCCTCGCCGCCGTCGGCACCACCGCCGCCGCCTTCGAGCCGGACGCCGTCGACGTGGCGGTCAACGGCATCTGGGTCTGTCGGGCCGGCGCGGCCGCCGAGGACCGCTCGAAGGTCGATCTCTCCGGCCGGGAGGTCACCATCCGGATCGACCTGCATGCCGGTGCGGCTGAGGCGACGGTGTGGACCAACGACCTGTCGCACGCCTACGTGCACGAGAACTCGGCCTACTCGACATGAGCGCGAGGAATGCAGCGCAGCGGAGTCCCGCAGTCGCGAACGGAAGGTTGGCCCGGTGAGCGCGAGGAATGCAGCGCAGCGGAGTCCCGCAGTCGCGAACGGAAGGTTGGCCCGGTGAACCTGACCTCCGATCTGGCCCTTGCCCAGGCCAAGGCGGCCACGCTGATCGAGGCGCTGCCCTGGCTGGCCCGCCTGTCCGGCGCCACGGTCGTGATCAAGTACGGCGGCAGCGCCATGGTCGACCCGGAGCTGCGGCGGGCCTTCGCCGCCGACATGGTGTTCCTGCGTTACGTCGGCCTCAAGCCGGTGGTGGTGCACGGCGGCGGACCGCAGATCTCGGCCATGCTCGGCCGGCTGGGCATCGCCAGCGAGTTCCGAGGCGGCCTGCGGGTGACCACCCCGGAGGCGATGGACGTGGTCCGGATGGTGCTGGTCGGCCAGGTGGGCCGCGAACTGGTCGGGTTGATCAACGCGCACGGTCCGTTCGCGGTCGGTCTCTCCGGCGAGGATGCCGGGCTGTTCACGGCGGTGCGGCGGTCCGCGTACGTCGACGGGCAGCCGGTCGACGTCGGTCAGGTCGGCGACGTCGAGTCGGTGGACGTCTCGGCGGTGGACGACCTGATCGCGGCCGGCCGGATCCCGGTGATCTCCACGGTGGCGCCGGACGCGGACGGGGTGTTGCACAATCTGAACGCCGACACCGCCGCCGCCGCGCTGGCGGTCGCCCTGCGGGCGCGCAAGCTGGTCGTGCTCACCGACGTGCCCGGCCTGTACGCCGACTGGCCGGACACGTCCAGCCTGCTCAGTGAGATCAACACCGACGAGTTGGCGAAGCTGCTGCCGTCGCTGGAGTCGGGCATGGTGCCGAAGATGGAGGCGTGCCTGCGGGCCGTCAACGGAGGAGTGCCGGCCGCACACGTCGTTGACGGTCGGGTCGCCCACTCCACCCTGCTGGAAGTGTTCACCCCGGAAGGCTTCGGAACGATGGTGATTCCCTCATGAGTGCCCTGGTCAGCCGGTGGCGGCAGGCGATGATGGACAACTACGGCACGCCGCCGCTGGCGCTGGTGTCGGGCTCCGGCGCCGTCGTGGTGGACGAGGCCGGCCGGGAGTACGTCGACCTGCTCGGCGGCATCGCCGTCAACTCCCTCGGGCACGCCCATCCGGCGGTGGTGGCGGCCGTGTCGAAGCAGGTCGCCACGCTCGGCCACGTCTCCAACCTGTACGTCTGCGAACCGCCGGTGGCGCTCGCCGAACTGCTGCTGGCACTCGCCGGCCGGCCGGGTCGGGTGTTCTTCGCCAACTCCGGAGCCGAGGCCAACGAGGCGGCGTTCAAGCTCTCCCGGTGCACCGGCCGCACCGAGGTGGTGGCCACCGTCGGCGGCTTCCACGGCCGCACCATGGGCGCCCTCGCGCTGACCGGCCAACCGGGCAAGGCCGACCCGTTCCGGCCGCTGCCGGGCGAGGTCACCCATGTCCCGTACGGTGATGTGGCCGCCCTGGCCGCGGCGGTGACCGACGCCACGGCCATGGTGATTCTGGAGCCGATCCAGGGCGAGAACGGGGTGGTCGTCCCGCCCGCCGGCTACCTCGCCGCGGCCCGCCGGATCACTTCCCGGCACGGTGCCCTGCTGGTGCTCGACGAGGTGCAGACGGGTGTCGGCCGGACCGGGCACTGGTTCGCCCATCAGGCCGACGGCGTCGAACCGGATGTGGTGACCCTGGCCAAGGGGCTCGGTGGCGGGTTGCCCATCGGCGCGACGCTCGCCTTCGGCCCGGCCGCCGACCTGCTCGGCCCCGGTTCGCACGGCAGCACCTTCGGCGGCAACCCGGTCAGTTGTGCCGCCGCGCTGGCCGTCATCTCCACGATCGCCAGTGAGGGGTTGCTCGACCATGTCAAGCGGCTCGGTGAGCGGCTGCGTCGGGGGATCGAGTTGCTCGGTCATCCGCTGGTGGCCGGCGTACGCGGTGCGGGCCTGCTGCTCGGCGTCACCCTGACCGCACCGGTGTCCGCTGCCCTCGCCGGGGCGCTGCGCGAGGCCGGCTTCCTGGTCAATCCGATCCAGCCGGACGTGATCCGGCTGGCCCCGCCGTTGATCCTCACCGCCGCGCAGGCCGACGCCTTCCTGGCGGCGCTGCCGGCCGCCCTGGCCGCGTCCACGAGTGCCCCGGATCGGGTTGCCCAGGTCGCGCCGTCCCATGGCGCGATCCCGACCGCCCCCGTCGAGGGGAGTGCTCGTACCAGAGTCTCGACCGACCCGCTGACGCCGAGGGAGGCTTCCGCGTGACCCGGCATTTTCTGCGTGACGACGACCTGTCACCGGCCGAGCAGTCCACGGTCCTCGACCTGGCCGGCCGGATGAAGACCGACCGGTTCGCGTTCACCCCGCTGGCCGGGCCGCGCTCGGTGGCGGTGCTGTTCGACAAGCAGAGTCTGCGTACCCGGATCTCCTTCGACGCCGGCATCGCCGAACTGGGCGGCCACCCGCTGGTGGTGGACACCCAGGTCACCCACTTCGGCCGGGGTGAGGCGCTCGGCGACGCCGGCCGCGTGCTGTCCCGCTACGTGGCCGCGATCGTGCTGCGTACCCATGGCGACGACCGGATCGCGGAGGTGGCGGCCGGAGCCACCGTGCCGGTGGTCAACGCGCTGACCGACGGGTTCCACCCGTGCCAGCTGCTCGCCGACCTGCTCACCATCCGCGAATGGTGCGGCGGCACCGTGGGGCGGACGCTCGCCTACGTCGGGGATGCGGCGAACAACATGTCCCACTCGTACCTGCTGGCCGGCGCGACCGCCGGGATGCACGTGCGGGTCGCCGGCCCGGCCGGTTTCCACCCGCACCCGGATGTGCTGGCCCGGGCCGAGGCGATCGCCGCCGGCACCGGCGGCTCGGTCCGGGTGCTCACCGACCCGGTCGCCGCCGTCCGCGACGCCGACGTGGTGGCCACCGACACCTGGACCTCGATGGGGCAGGAGGCTGACGGCTTGGACCGCAGCACCCCGTTCCTGGCGTACCAGGTCAACAAGGCACTGCTCGGGCACGCCGCGCCGGAGGCGATCGTGCTGCACTGCCTGCCGGCGCATCGCGGCGAGGAGATCACCGACGAGGTGCTCGACGGTCCGCGCAGTGCCGTCTTCGACCAGGCGGAGAACCGGTTGCACGCCCAGAAGGCCCTACTGACGTTCCTCCTCCACGGGGAACCGACATGACCGCACCGCTGACCCGGGGCGCCCGGCATGCCCGCATCGTCGAGCTGATCCGCGACCGGGCGGTCCGCTCGCAGACCGAGCTGGCCGAGTTGCTCGGCGCGGAGGGCATCCAGGTCACCCAGGCCACCCTCTCGCGGGATCTCAAGGAACTCGGTGCGGTCACCGCGCGGGGCGGCGACGGCCGCGCCGTCTACGTGATTCCCGAGGACGGCCACCGCCCGCTGCGCGACGCCGAGGCGGCACCGGCCCGCCTGGTGCGGCTGCTGCGTGAGCTGCTCAACGAGGTCGACTCCAGCGGCAACATCGCGGTGCTGCGTACCCCGCCGGGGGCCGCACACTACCTGGCCAGCGCGTTGGATCGGGCGGGCCTGTCGGAGGTCGTCGGCACCATCGCCGGCGACGACACCATTTTCGTCGTGGCGCGCGCCGCCGACGGTGGCGCCGCGCTCGGCGAACGGCTCGCCGGCTGGGCCCGCCGGGACGACAGTGTCGAAGGGAGTACGCCATGACCGAGGTTGTGCCGGACGCGGGTGCCCGGTTGGGGGACGGCTGATCGTGGGGACCACAATTGACCGGGTGGACGACAAGAGCCTGACCGAGAACAGCGCAGCCGCCAACCGGACGAGCCTGTGGGGAGGCCGGTTCGCCGGTGGCCCGTCGGAGGCCCTGGCCCGCCTGTCGGTGAGCGTGCAGTTCGACTGGCGACTGGCCCCGTACGACATCGCTGGTTCCCGGGCGCACGCCCGGGTGCTGGCCGGTGCCGGCCTGCTCGACCCGGAGGAACTGGGCCGCATCCTCGCCGCCCTCGACGACCTGGAGGCGGCCTGCGCCTCGGGCTCGTTCCGTCCCACCGTCGACGACGAGGACGTGCACACCGCCCTGGAGCGTGGCCTGCTGGAACGGCTCGGCAGTCTCGGCGGCAAGCTGCGCGCCGGCCGGTCCCGCAACGACCAGGTCGCCACCGACCTGCGGCTCTATCTGCGCGACCACGCCCGGGGTGTGGCGGCGCGGCTGGTGGAGCTGGCCGAGGCGCTGGTCGAGCAGGCCGGGCGGCACGTGGACACCGCCGCGCCCGGCATGACGCATCTGCAGCACGCCCAACCGGTCACCTTCGGCCACTGGCTGCTCGCCCACGTGCAGCCGCTGCTGCGGGACCTGGAGCGGCTGCGCGACTGGGACCACCGGGCCGCGGTCAGTCCGCTCGGCGCGGGGGCGCTCGCCGGTTCGGGGCTGCCGCTGGATCCGGTGGCGGTCTCGAAGGAGCTGGGGTTCCGCACGTCCTTCGCCAACTCGATGGACGCGGTCGCCGACCGGGACTTCGTCGCCGAGTTCCTCTTCGTCACCGCGATGATCGGGGTGCACCTGTCCCGGCTCGGTGAGGAGGTGGTGCTCTGGACGTCGCAGGAGTTCGGCTGGGTCGAGTTGGACGACGCCTTCGCCACCGGCTCGTCGATCATGCCGCAGAAGAAGAACGCGGACGTCGCCGAGCTGGCCCGGGGCAAGTCCGGCCGGTTGGTCGGCGGGCTGGTCGCGGTGCTGACCATGCTCAAGGGCCTGCCGATGACGTACGACCGGGACATGCAGGAGGACAAGGAGCCGGCCTTCGACGCGGTCGACACCCTGGAACTGCTGCTGCCGGCGCTCGCCGGGATGATCTCCACGATGACGGTACGCGTCGACCGCCTGGTCGCCGCCGCGCCGGTGGGCTTCTCCCTGGCCACCGAGGTGGCCGACTGGCTGGTCCGCAAGGGTGTGCCGTTCCGCGACGCGCACGAGATCACCGGCAAGCTGGTGGCGCTCTGCGCGGCCCGGGACTGCGCCCTCGACGAGGTCTCCGACGCCGACCTGGCCACCGTCAGCGAACACCTCGACCCGAGCGTCCGCGACGTCCTCTCGGTCCGCTCGGCGCTGGCCGCCCGGATCACCCCCGGCTCCACCGGCCCCGGCCCGGTCGCCGACCAACTGGCCACCGCCGCCGACCACTTGACCACCTGGCGCCACTGGTCCGCCGAGCAGGTTGTCCCCCGCTGACCCGTACCCCTTCCCGGTTTCTCGTGCAGTTTCGGGGAAACTGTCGCCTCCAGGCGTGCTGAGGCGACAGTTTCCCCGAAACTGCCGCCTCGACGCGCCCGGTTCGGGTGCCTCTCCACCCACCAGGTGAGGATGAGACGCGGCGGGCTCAGGCGTCCCGGCGTCGGAAGGCAGCCACCGCCCCACTCCCGATGACGACGACCCAACCGAGCAGAACGAGCAGGCCGGTGGCGGGCGTCAGGATCCGTGCCGGGTCGGGAAGGTAGAGCAGGCCACCAGCCCGGTCCGGCAGGTAACGAGCGTGCGGGGTGACGGCGTCCAGCACCGGCGAGGCGACCAGAACCAGGCTGAGCGTGACGACGAGAGCGGAAACGACGGCCCGCAGGAGCGCGGCCAGAGCCAGCCCGAGCAACCCGATGAGCGCGAGGTAGGCCGCCGCGCCGACGACTTTCCACGGGAAACCGTCGGTGACCACCGGGACGTCCCGCGTGGCCAGCGCGATTCGGGCCGTGAGCAGCCCGACGGCGAGCGCCGCGACGGCGGTTACGGCAGCCCAGGCCAGGTAGGCGAGGGTCTTGGCAGCCGGTACGGCCAGGCGGTCCGGCACGCACCGCAGGGTGGTGTGGAGCTGCCCATCGGCGTACTCGGTCCCGACCGCGAGGACGCCGAGCGAGATGGTGCCGGCCTGGAGGTACGGCACCGCCTGGAGGACGACTGCGACCGGCTCGTTCGCCCCGACCGGCGAGGCTGCCAACGCCCCGGTGACGGCGACGGCTGCGCCGATCGTGCCGAAGACCGCGGCCAGCACCGCCGGCAGGCCGAACAGCTTGGTCAACTCCGCGGCGGTGGCGCCGGCGTAGGAGCGGATCACGCGTCCCGCCGCAGGAAAACCGCACTGGCCAGCGCGAGTAGCCCAGCCGTCCAGGTGGCCATGACCAGGCCGCCCGTGACCGGGGCGAGCGCGTCGTCGAACGCCAGCAGGTCACCGGCGAACATGCTCATGCCCGCGAGATCCGGCAGGAACCTCGCGAGCGGGGTGAGGTGCGACAGCAGCACGGAGACCGAGACGAGCGCGCTGTTCACCACGAGCACGATGATCGGGACGATCCCGTTGCGGGTGAAGACCGTTACCGCGAGGGCGATCAGCGCCGTGAGCAGCCAGTAGATCCCGGCACCGACAGAGCGGGAGAGCACCCCTTCCGGGGCCGGCGGAGCGTCGGTGCCGACTATCCCGCCCGCCAGCGCCAACGAGGCGGGAATCACCACCAGAGCCGCGACGGCGACCAGCAGGACGACGGTGACGGCCTTGGCGGCCAGCACGCCGAGGCGGTCGGGGGTGGCGGTGAGGGTCGTGGTGATCTGCCGACCGCCGCCGATCCGGGCACTGTTCGTGGTGTACTCGCCGCCAACGGCGACGACGCCGAGGACCACCGCGCCGACCGTGCCGATCGGCACCGCGGAGAAGACCGCCTCGACAGGCGAGGTGTAGGCCGTCAACTCGGGCCGTCCGCTGCGCAGCGCGGCGCGGACACCGACGGCGTTGATCAGAGTGATCGCGACCGGACCGAGCACCGTGACGGCCAGCGCGACAATGGCCGCCGGCAGCGTCGCCGTCTTTCGAATCTCGGCGGCGACCGTGTCGAAGAAGGTCATCGCCCACCTGCCGTCGGCCCGGTGAGGGCGAAGAAGGCATCCTCCAGGGTCGGGTAGCCGGCCGTGACCTCGCGGATCGGGCCGGCGGCGACGACCCGGCCGTGGGCGACGACGACCAGGTCGTCGGCGATCTCGTCCACCTCCCTCATCAGGTGGCTGGAGAGCAGCACGGTGCCACCGGCGTCCGCGTGCCCGCGCAGCAGACCGCGGATCCAGCGGATGCCCTCCGGATCGAGCCCGTTCACCGGCTCGTCGAGCACGAGTGCACGGGGTTCGCCGAGCAGCGCGGCGGCCAGCCCGAGCCGCTGGCACATGCCGAGCGAGAACCGGCCGACCCTGGTTCCTCCGGCGGCACCGAGCCCGACCTGATCGAGCACCTCGGCCACCCGTCGGATCGGGATGCCGTTGCTGCGCGCCATCCAGGTGAGGTGGTTGCGCGCGGTACGGGAGCGGTGTGCGCCGGAGCCCTCCAGCATCGACCCGACGGTCCGTAACGGCTGGCGCAGGCGCCGGTACGGTTGGCCGTCGACCAGGGCCGTGCCGGCATCCGCCCGGTCCAGGCCCAACAGGATGCGCAGGGTGGATGACTTGCCCGCACCGTTCGGCCCCAGCAGACCTGTCACCCGGCCCGGTGCGGCCCGGAAGGTGACATCGGTGAGGATCTCGCGGGAGCCGCGCCGCTTGACCAGACGCTCGACTGACAGCATGAGCACCATGTCAGCTCAGCGTGCCGGTCCGCGTCATCGGACCAGAGCCGGGACTTCCGCCAGCCCGCCCACCCCAGGTCGCTCCGACCCAGGTCCGATGTCAGGTCACGGTCCGGGTTCCTAGACTCGCGAGATGGCACCTGACGGGCGACCGACATGGCGGCCCTGGCTGTCCGTCGTCGCCGTCTCGGTGCCGGTGGCTCTGCTGCTCTGCCTGATGACGGCGGGCACCGTCGGGCCGGCCGGGACGCTTGTGCTGACGCTGATCACCACGACCGCCGTCGCAGCGTTGCTCTGGGCGGTGATCGGCGCTCGTCAGCAACGGCGGGTGTACGAGGACCGGCTGACCGCATGGGCGGCTGAGCGGGCCGCGGCGGCGGAACGGTTGCGCATCGCCCGTGAGCTTCACGATCTCGTCTCGCACGGCCTGGGCCTGGTCACCGTGCGTGCCGCCACGGCCGCTCGGGTGACCGGGTCAGCCGGTGAGGCCGAACGGGCGGCCGCCCTGTCCGACATCGAACAGGTCGGTCGGGAGACCACGGCCGAACTGCGGCGGATGCTCGACGTGCTCCGCGCACCTGGCGCCGAGCCCGCTCCCTTACGACCGCCCGACACACTCGACGCCCTACCGGAGATCGTGCGGTCCACGACCGCCGCCGGGACCGCCGCCACTGTCGAGGTGCGGAAGGTCGGTGAGGTGCCACCCGGCGTGCAGCTCGCCGTGTGCGCGATCGTCCGCGAGGGCCTGAGCAACACGGCCCGGCACGCCGGGCCGACCTGCGTGCACGTCACCGTGGATCGCGACGGCGACGCGATCGTGGTGGAGGTACGGGACACCGGTCCCAGCCCGGGCTGGCGACCCCGCCCGGGGGCCGGCCACGGCCTGGATGGTCTGCGCGAGCGGGTGAGCATGCTCGATGGTGCCTTGCGCGCCGGCCCGGCCGGGCCGGGCTTCCAGCTCACGGCGCGCCTGCCGGCCCGGCGGTCCGGATGACAACTGACTCGGGAGGCCCACCCACAAGCATCCGGGTGCTCGTCGCGGACGACCAGCCGCTCCTGCGGCACAGCCTCGCCCTGCTCATCGACGGCACCCCGGGCCTCACCGTCGTCGGTCAGGCCGCCACCGGACACGAGGCCGTGTCGCTCACCCGTGCACGCCGCCCCGACGTCGTCCTGATGGACATTCGGATGCCCGACGGCGACGGCATCGACGCGACCGGACGCATCGCCGCCGCCCCCGACCTGAGCGGTACCAGGGTTCTCGTGCTCAGCATGTTCGCCCTCGACGAGTACGTGGCTGCCGCGCTGCGCGCCGGGGCGCACGGCTTCCTGCTCAAGGACGCCCACCCGGACCAACTCGTCGACGCGATCCGACGGACCCACGCGGGCGAGTCTCTCTTCGCGCCCAGCATTCTCACCCGCTTCGTCGCGCACTACCTCGACCGGCCCGGCCCGCGCGAGGTCCGTAAGATCGACAGGCTGACCGGCCGCGAGACCGAGGTGCTGTCTCTCGTGGCCCGCGGCCTGTCCAACGACGAGATCGCCCGGACACTCACCATCTCGGTCAAGACCGTCAAGACGCACGTCGGCAACCTGCTCGCCAAGCTCGACGCCCGTGATCGAGCCCAGCTCGTCATCGCCGCCTACGAGAACGATCTCGTCGCACCTCGATCCTCTGCGTGATCTTCGCGTTCCGCTGCCGCATGTCGGCGGGCGTGGCCCGGTCGGACCAGCGTGCGAGCGCGGCTTGCCGGTTGGGTCCCGGCCGGGTTACCTGGAGGCGTGCACCACCCCTGGCTGAGCGCCCCGGCCGCCGACGTCGCGCGGACGGCGCGGGGCCTGCTGGGCTGGGAGCTGTCGGCCAACGGGGTACGGGTCAGGCTGACCGAGGTCGAGGCGTACGCCGGCACCGGTGCGGATCCCGCCTCGCACGCGCATCGCGGGCCGACGCCCCGCACGACGGTGATGTTCGGGCCGGCGGGGCACGCGTACACCTACTTCGTCTTCGGCATGCACTGGTGCCTCAACGTCGTCTGCGGTGAGGAGGGGGAGGCGGCGGCGGTCCTGCTGCGCGCCGGTGAGGTGGTCGACGGTATGGACCTGGCCCGCAAGCGGCGTGGCGAGGTGGCCGACCGGGACCTGGCCCGGGGGCCGGCCCGGCTGGTGGTCGCGCTCGGCGTCGACGCCTCGGCCAACGGCACCTGCATGCTCGACGGGACCGGGCCGTTGCTGCTGACGCCACCGACCCGCCCGGTCGTGCCGTCGGCCGTCTCGGCCGGCCCGCGCGTCGGCGTGGCCGCCGCGCACGACGTTGCCTGGCGGTTCTGGATCACCGGCGACCCGACCGTCAGTCCGTACCGGCGGCACGCGCCGCGCCGCCGAACCTGACCCTGTTGTCCGGTCCCGTCGGCGACGTTGCCGGTCGCGGCCGGGATGGGATCGGCGTGACGGGGGACACTGGTGCGAGGCGGGCTCGCGGAATAGTTGACTCGTCAAATATGTTGTCGGGGGCGTCGGGCACCACCGCCCGGTCGGACGACACGAGGGAGCGGTCATGCAGTTCGGAGTCTTCACCGTCGGCGACGTCACGGTCGACCCGACGAACGGCCGGGAGCCCACCGAGGCCGAACGGATCAAGGCGATGGTGACCATCGCGCTGAAGGCCGAGGAGGTCGGCCTCGACGTCTTCGCCACCGGCGAGCACCACAACCCGCCGTTCGTGCCCTCGTCGCCGACCACCATGCTGGGCTGGATCGCCGCCCGCACCGAGCGGCTGCTGCTGTCCACCGCGACCACGCTGATCACCACCAACGACCCGGTGAAGATCGCCGAGGACTACGCGATGCTGCAACACCTCGCCGACGGTCGGGTCGACCTGATGATGGGCCGGGGCAACACCGGGCCGGTCTACCCGTGGTTCGGCCAGGACATCCGCAACGGCATCCCCCTCGCGATCGAGAACTACGACCTGCTGCGCCGGTTGTGGCGCGAGGACGTGGTCGACTGGAAGGGCAAGTTCCGCACCCCGTTGCAGTCGTTCACCTCGACGCCGCGCCCGCTCGACGGCGTACCCCCGTTCGTGTGGCACGGCTCCATCCGCAGCCCGGAGATCGCCGAGCAGGCCGCGTACTACGGCGACGGCTTCTTCGCCAACCACATCTTCTGGCCCGCCGAGCACACCCGACGGATGGTCGGCCTGTACCGGCAGCGCTTCGAACACTACGGCCATGGCTCCGCCGACCAGGCGATCGTGGGCCTGGGTGGCCAGGTGTTCATGCGACGCAACTCCCAGGACGCGGTGCGTGAGTTCCGTCCCTACTTCGACAACGCGCCGGTCTACGGTCACGGCCCCTCGCTTGAGGAGTTCACCGCCCAGACCCCGCTGACCGTGGGCAGCCCGCAGCAGGTCATCGACCGTACGCTCGGCTTCCGCGACTACGTGGGTGACTACCAGCGGCAGCTGTTCCTCGTCGACCACGCCGGGCTGCCGTTGAAGACCGTCCTGGAGCAGCTCGATCTGCTCGGCGAGGAGGTGGTGCCGGTGCTGCGCAAGGAGTTCGAGTCGCTGCGGCCGGCGCACGTGCCGCTGGCACCGACCCACGCCTCGCTGCTGGCCGCCGCCGGTGGTGGCGGCGACAGCACCGTGCACGCCGTCGACGACGTCACCGGCCGGGCACCGGAGGCCGCCCGATGAGCGTGCGTACCCTCGCCGTGGTCTCGGCCGGTCTCAGCCAGCCCTCGTCGACCCGGTTGCTCGCCGACCAGCTCGCCGCGGCCACCCGCGACGAGTTGGTCCGGCACGGCGAGCAGGTCGAACTGCGCCCGGTCGAACTGCGCGAACACGCCCACGACATCGTCAACCATCTGCTCACCGGCTTCCCGTCGGAGCCGCTGCGGCAGGTACTGGACGAGGTCACCGGCGCCGACGGGCTGATCGCCGTCAGTCCGATCTTCAACGCCTCGTACAACGGTCTGTTCAAGTCGTTCTTCGACCTGGTCGACGCCGACGCGCTCGGCGGCCGTGCCGTCCTGCTCGGCGCGACCGGCGGTACCGCACGGCACTCCCTGGCGCTGGAGCACGCGCTCCGTCCGATGTTCACCTACCTGCGCGCGGTGGTGGCACCGACCGCCGTCTTCGCCGCACCGGAGGACTGGTCCGGTGGGGCCGTCGACGGTGCGCTGCGCGCCCGGATCGATCGCGCCGGCCGGGAACTTGCCGACCTGGTACGGCGCAGCGCACCGTCCAGCGGACCCGCCGACCCGTTCGCCCTCACCACCAGCTTCGACCAACTGCTCCACGGCCGCGACGCCTGACCGCGCCGCTGAGGGAACGCCGCCGGTCGTCGGCCCGACCGGCCCACCGGTGCGTTCCCGGACCCCGCACCCAGGTCGACCGGGCCGCCGACGTCGCCGGCCCGGTCGACCGGCAGTCACGGCTCCGGCTGGTACGGGTGGGCGATGAGCACCGGGCAGCGGGCGTGGTGCACGAGCGTCTGGCTGACCGAGCCGAGCAGCAGCCCGGCGAAACCGCCCCGACCGCGCGATCCGGCCACCACCAGCGCCGCGTCCCCGGTCGCCTCGATAAGCGCCTGGTCCGCCTTTGGCGCGGTGATCAGCCGCTCCTGCACGGTCAGCCCCGGGCGGCTGCCGCGCGCCGCCGCACCGGCGGTGGCGAGCAGGGCCTTCGCCTCCCCGGCGTCGTCGCCTTCACCGGCCACGTGCACCAGCACCAGCGTCCCACCGCGCCGGCCGGCCTCCTCGGCGCCATAGCCGACGGCCAGTTCGGCCGACTCCGAACCGTCCACCCCAACCAGCACCGGCCCCTCGGTGGGCAGCGGCCGATCGGGCGGACGGATCACCAGCACCGGGCAGTGGCCGTGCGCGGCGACCTGGGTGCCGACCGAGCCCAGCAGCAACCCGGCGAAGCCGCCCAGGCCCCGGCTGCCCACCACCAGCAGCTCGGCCCGGCGGGACTCCTCGACGAGCGTCGCACCCGGCCCGCCGGCCACCTGACGCACCTCGACCGCCAGCCCCGGCCACCGGTCGACCAGTTCGGCGGCGGTCTGTTCCAGCATCTTGCGGCCGTCCTCCGACGCCGCCGGCACGCCCACCTCGTACGGGTTGATCGGCACGCCGTAGCCGAGCGGGTGCAGGTAGCCGTGCACCAGATGCAGCGGGCGGGATCGCCACACCGCCGCCTGTGCCGCGTGCTCCGCGGCCACCAGGCTCGGCGGTGATCCGTCCACCCCCACCACGACAGGTCGGTTCATCGTCACTCCATGGGTCGGTCGGGGTTCATTGTCGAGGCGGTCCCGCCGCCGGGTCGCGTCGACACACCACCGGTCAGGTCCCCTCGACCGTACGCAGCTTCTGGACGATCGCCAGCGGGCAGTGGGCGTGGTGCAGCACGGCGTGACTGACCGAGCCGAGCAGCAGCCCGCCCAGCGCACCACGCCCCCGCGCGCCGACCACCACCAGTTGGGCGGTGCGGGACTCCTCCACCAGTGCCCGACCCGGGGAACCGCGCACCAACCGCCGCCGCACCGGCACCTCTGGATAGCGCTCGGACCAGCCGGCCACCGCCTCGGCGAGGACGCGCTCCTCCTCGTCCCGGAAGGCGTCCAGGTCGTAGACCAGAGGCAGGATGTCGCCGGGACCGGCCGGGGTCGGATAGAGCCAGGCGTGCACCGCGACCAGCTCGGTGCCACGCCACGCCGCCTCCTCGAAGGCGAACCGGACGGCCTCCTGGGACAGCTCCGAACCGTCGACGCCGACCACCACCGGCCCGTCCGCCCGCGCTTCGCCGCGCACCACCAGTACCGGGCCGTCCGCGTGGGCGCTGACCTGCACGGCCACCGAACCGAGCAGCAGGCCGGCGAAGCCGCCCAGGCCTCGGTTGCCGTGTACGACGAGCGCCGCGTCCCGGGCCTCGGCGAGCAGGACGGTGCTCGCCGACCCGTCGACCACCGCAGCGGTCACCGTCACCTCCGGGGCGACCTTGCCGGCCTCGGCGACGGCGTCGGCAAGGTGCCGTTCTGCCTGGTTGCGCAGCCCACCATCGGCCGGTGCCCCGGGCGCGGGGCCCAGCGGCACGCCCATCAGCGGCCAGATGAACGCATGCACGATCCGCAGCGGACGGTGCCGGTACGCGGCCTCCCGCGCGGCGGCGCGCACCGCGTCCAGGGCGATCTCGGAACCATCCACGCCCACCACGACGGGGGCGCCGGTGTTGCTGGTCATCACATCTCCTTCTCGACTCCGCTGTCAGCCTCGCGCACCGACGGCGTCAGGGTGGACAGATCGGCGCCCGGCCTCCGCCGGGTCAGCCGCAGCACCAGACCGGGCAGGACGCTCACCGCGGCGCAGGCCAGCAGCTCGGTGCTGTCGAGCACCTCGGTGCCGAGCAGCTCCCGCAGCGGCGGCAGCAGCACCCCGGCCACCTGAAGCAGCGCGGAGGCGGCGACCGCGAGCGGCAACGCCAGGTTGCCCCGCCGCTGTCCGGGCGGCCGTGGTGCGCGTACCGCCAGGGCGACCCCGAGTTGGGCCAGGCCGAGAACGGTGAAGATGACCGACTGCCACGGCCGGTCCCAGTGGGCGGCGAGCACGCCCGCGCCCAGGGTCACCGCCGAGATCAGGGCGCCGCCGACCAGGATCTGCCGCCCGAGCCCCGCGCCGAGCACCGACTCCTGCGGCGAGCGTGGCACCCGGCGCAGGGAGCCGGGTTCGGCCGGTTCGGCGCCCAGCGCCACCCCGGGCACCCCGTGGGTGAGCAGGTTGATCCAGAGGATCTGGGCCGGCAGCAGCGGCACGGGCAGGCCGAACAGCGGTCCGAGCAGCATCACCGCGATCTCGGCCACCCCACCGGAGAGGGCGTAGCGCAGGAACCGGCGGATGTTGTCGTAGATCCGGCGACCCTCACCGATCGCGGCCGTCACGGTGGACAGGTCGTCGTCCACCAGCACCAGGTCGGCCGCCTGCCGGGCCACCTCGGTGCCACCGCCCATCGCCACCCCGATGTCGGCCCGGCGCAACGCCGGGGCGTCGTTGACGCCGTCGCCGGTCATCGCCACCACATGCCCCCGGGACTGCAACCCGGCGATGATGTCGAGCTTCTGCTCCGGCTGCGTGCGCGCGTACACCCGGGTGGCCGGTGGTGCCGCGGCGGGATCACCGTCGTCGCCGCGTACCACCGGGTCGCCCTCGGCCCACAGGCCCAGCTGGCCGGCGATGACCGCTGCGGTCGCCGGATGGTCCCCGGTGACCAGCACGAGCCGTACGCCCGCGTCGGCGAAACCGTCGGCGATGTCCGGCGCTGCGGCGCGCAGCGGGTCGCCGACGGCGACCAGCCCCACCGGGCGCAACCCTTCGGGGTGGGCGGGGTCGGCCGGTGGGGTGTCCACCAGGGCGGCGGCCAGCGCCAGCACCCGCAGCCCGGCACCGGCCAGCCGGTGCGCGGCGGCGGTCAGGGCGGCCAACTCGTCGGCGTCGGCGTCGAGCAGCGGCGTGGTGAGCACGTTCTCCGGTGCGCCCTTGCACACCACCAGGTAGCGACGGTCGCAGGAGCGGTGCACCGTGGTCATGCGGCGTAGCTGCTGGTCGAAGGGGTGCTCGGCGACCCGGGGCCAGGCGTCGCGGGTGGTCTGTGGATCCAGGCCGCAGCGGGCCGCGAAGGCCACCAGGGCCGCCTCCAGCGGATCGCCCACCGCGCCCCAGCGGGGTCGCTCCTCGGTGGGCGGGGCGAGGGTCGCGTCGTTGCAGAGCAGCCCGGCCCGGGCCAGCCGGCGCAGCTCGTCCGGCACCGCGACCGGCGCGCCGTCGCGGTGCACGGTGCCGTGCGGGGCGTACCCGCTGCCGGTGACACCGAACCGAGCACCGTCGCCGGTGACCGCCTGCTGCACGGCCATCCGTCCCTCGGTCAGGGTGCCGGTCTTGTCCGAGGCGATCACGGTGACCGAGCCGAGCGTCTCCACCGCGTGCAGCCGGCGGGGGATCGCCCGGGCCGCCGCCATCCGACGGGCCCCCAGTGCCAGCGCCAGTGTCACCACCGCCGGCAGCGACTCCGGCACCGCGGCCACCACCAGGCTCACCGCGGTGACCGCCATGTCCACCAGGGACCGACCGCTGAGCACACCGATGGCGAAGACCAGGCCGGACAACGCCACGGCGGCGAGGCCGAGGATCCGGCCGAGCGCGGCGAGCCGCCGTTGCAGCGGCGTGGCCGTCGGTCGGGTGGTGGCCGCCAGGGTGGCGATCCGGCCCAGCGCGCTGGCCGCGCCGGTGCGTACCACGGTGCCGGCGGCCCGACCGGTGGTCACCACCGTGCCGGCGCTGGCCTCCTCGCCCGCCGCCCGGGACACCGGCACCGACTCGCCGGTCAACGCCGATTCGTCCAGGTGCAGCCGGCTCGCATCGTGCAGCAGCAGATCGGCCGGTACCACGTCGCCGGCCTCGACCCGGACCAGGTCGCCCCGGACCAGCTCGGTGGCGGGCAGCACCGCATCCCGGCCGTCGCGGACCACCCGAGCGGTCGGCGCGGCGAGCTGGTCGAGCGCGGCGATGGCCCGGTCGGCGCGGACCTCCTGCATCACCCCGATCGCCGTGTTCACGGCGACCACCAGCAGGATCACCACGGTGTCGGGGTAGTCCCGCAGCACCGTGGTGACCACGGCGGCGGCGAGCAGCAGTGCGACCAGGGGATCGGAGAGCTGATGCACGACCCGGGCAGCCAGGTGCCGGCGGGGCGGTGTCGCGGCGGCGTTGGGTCCGTCGACCCGCAGCCGCCGGGCGGCCTCGGTCGAGCTGAGCCCGCTGTCGGGTGCCGCCGCGACGATGCTCTCCGTGCGTACGTTGCCGTCCGCGACCTGGACCTGTCCGGCCACCGTCCGCTCCGCCCTGTGCATCGGGCGTACCACGGACGGCACGCCCCTTCGACACCAGCCTCGCCGGGAC
This sequence comes from Micromonospora sp. C95, assembly GCF_018070465.1. GTDB lineage: Bacteria > Actinomycetota > Actinomycetes > Mycobacteriales > Micromonosporaceae > Micromonospora. The sequence goes on along the minus strand of NZ_JAGPXT010000022.1, from coordinate 10,782 downwards.
CGGCGCCGCCCGGCAGGGGCGATCCGCCCGCGCGCCCCGGGACCAACGGCCCTGCCGCTCGGTGTGCGTCGACGTGGTCGTGACCGCAGCAACATCGGTGACGTTGCTGCCTCCGGCCGAGGCAGCAACATCACCGGAAGTGCTCGCCCGCTGGCGGCACCTCGTCGCGGGGCTCAGCGTTCGGCGACCAGGCGGCGGGCCCGCAACAAGCGGGCCCACCAGGGGCGGGCAGCCCGGGGGCCCGGAGCGCGTACCCCTCGGAAGCTGACCCAGCCGCCCGGGCCCATGGTCAACCGCGCGACCGCGGGTGGCCTGCGCCGACCCAGCACCGTCACCCCGGCGGTGACCAGCCCGACGGCCAGCACCCCGGCGGTGGCGACCAGCAGCCGGTCCGGATCGGGCAGCGGCCGGTACCGGACGCGCCCGCCGGTGGCGACGAACACGCCGATCGGACGCCCGTCGCGGGTCACCGGCACCAGAGCGGCCGGCGGCGTGCCGGGCAGTTCCTGCACCGGCCCGACCGACAACGGCGCCACCGGCTGCGGCGCCGGTTCCGGGGCCGGTCGGGGCTGGGCCAGCGGCACCGGCCCGGTGGCGTTGAAGATGGCAGTCATCTCGGGTACCTCCTATCGGGCGTCGGAGCCGACGCAGTCCTGCGCCACCGCGGCCCGGCCGGCGGCCAGGCGGGCGATCGGCACCCGGTACGGCGAGCAGGAGACGTAGTCGAGTCCGGCCTCGGCGAAGAACTCGATCGATTCCGGGTCACCGCCGTGCTCACCGCAGACCCCCACCGCCAGCCCGGGTCGCGCCGCGCGGCCCTCGGCCACCGCCAGGCGGACCAGCCGACCCACCCCGGCGACGTCGACGGTCTCGAACGGCGACGCCTCGACGATGCCCCGCTCCAGGTAGTCGCCGAGGAACGAGCCCTCCCCGTCATCGCGGGAGAACGCCCAGGTGGTCTGGGTCAGGTCGTTGGTGCCGAGGGAGAAGAACTCCGCCTCACCCGCGATCGCCCCGGCGGTCAGCGCCGCACGCGGCGTCTCCACCATCGTGCCGACCGGGATCGGCGGCGCACCCGGCACGGTGGCCAGCACGTCGGCCACCTCGGCCCGCACCACGGCCAGCTCGTGCGCGTCGACGACGAGCGGCACCATGATCTCCGGGCGCGGGTCGCCGCCCTCGGCCACCCGCCGTGCCGCCGCCTCCGCCACGGCCCGGACCTGCATCGCGAACAGGCCCGGCACCACCAGACCCAGGCGGACGCCGCGCAGGCCCAGCATCGGGTTGCTCTCCTGCATCCGGCGGACGGCGGTCAGCAGAACCGCGTCGTGACCCGGGTTCTGCCCGAGCGCCTCCGCCCGGGCCACCCGCGCGACCAGTTCGGGCAACGCGGGCAGGAACTCGTGCAGCGGCGGGTCGAGCAGCCGGATGGTCACCGGCAGGCCGTCCATCGCCGCGAGGATCGCGACGAAGTCCTCCCGCTGCAACGGCAGCAGCTCCGCCAGCGCGGCGTGGACCTCGTCCAGCCCGTCGGCCAGGATCAGCCGCTCCACCAGGGTCCGGCGGTCACCGAGGAACATGTGCTCGGTACGGCACAGCCCGACCCCGTCCGCGCCGAGCGTCCGGGCCCGCGTCGCGTCGGCGGGAGTGTCGGCATTGGCCCGTACGCCGAGCTGCCGCACCGAGTCGGCGTGCCGCAGCAGCCGGTCCACCGCCGACACCAGCCGGTCGGACTCCGGCGCCAGCTCACCGGCGAGGTAGCGGGTCACCGGGGACGGACGCACCGGCACCTCGCCGAGGTAGATCCGCCCGGTGGTGCCGTCGATGGAGATCAGGTCACCGGCCCGGACAGTCCGCCCGTCGACGCGGAACTCACCGCGATCCGGGTCGATCTCCAGAGCCTCCGCCCCGCAGACGCAGGTGCGTCCCATGCCCCGGGCGACCACGGCGGCGTGCGAGGTCTTGCCGCCCCGGGCGGTGAGAATCCCGGCGGCGGCGATCATGCCGGGCAGATCGTCCGGGTTGGTTTCCCGACGGACCAGGATCACCGGTCCGTCCGCCGCGGTCGCGGCGGCGTTGTCGAAGACCACCCGGCCGGCGGCGGCTCCGGGCGAGGCGCCGACGCCGGTGGCCACCGGCTCCGGCGTGGCCTCCGGGTCGAAGGTGGGGAACATCAGCTGGGCCAGTTGCGCCCCGCTGACCCGGGTCAACGCCTCGTCCCAGCTGATCAGACCCTCGTCGGCCAGCTGGGCGGCGATCACGAACGCCGCCGCCGCGGTGCGCTTTCCGACCCGGGTCTGCAACATCCACAACCGGCCCCGTTCGATGGTGAACTCCACGTCGCACAGGTCCCGGTAGTGCCGTTCCAACGTCGTCATGATCCCGGTCAGCCGCCGGTAGCTGGCCGGGTCGAGCCGGGACAACTCGTCCAGCCCCACCGTGTTGCGGACCCCGGCCACCACGTCCTCGCCCTGGGCGTCGGACAGGTAGTCGCCGTACACCCCGGGTGCGCCGGTGGCCGGATCACGGGTGAACGCCACCCCGGTACCCGAGTCCGGGCCCCGGTTGCCGAAGACCATCGCCATCACGTTGACCGCCGTGCCCAGATCGTCGGGAATGTGCTCGCGGCGTCGGTAGAGCACCGCCCGGGAGGCGTTCCACGACTCGAAGACCGCCCGGATCGCCAGGTACAGCTGCTCGTGCGGGGCCTGCGGGAAGTCGTGACCAACCCGGTCGGCGAACACCTTCTTGTACGTCTCGACCAGCCCGTGCAACTGCTCCGCCGTGGGGCCGTCCGGCCCGGCGGTGGCCCGCAGCGCGTTCAGTTCCCGGTCGAACTCCTCGGCCGGCACGCCGTGCACCGTACGACCGAACATCTGGATCAACCGTCGGTACGAGTCCCAGGCGAAACGCTCGTCGCCGCTGATCCGGGCCAGCCCGGTCACGGTGGCATCGTTGAGCCCGATGTCCAGGATCGTCTCCATCATCCCGGGCATCGAGTAGCGTCCGCCGGAACGGACGGCCAGCAGCAGCGGCTCGGCCGGGTCGCCGAGCCGCCGGCCCAGCCGTCCCTCGACCTCTCGCAGATGAGCGTTCACCTCGTCGAAGAGCCCTTCGGGCACGGTCTTGTCGGCGAGGTACGCCCGGCAGGCGTCGGTGCTGACGGTGAAGCCGGGCGGCACCGGCAGCCCGAGCCGGGTCATCTCGGCGAGGTTGGCGCCCTTGCCGCCGAGCAGGCCGGCCATGCCCCGACCGCCTTCGATGAAGTCGTACACGTACCTGGTCATGACCCGGCCTCCACTTCGCCGTCGATGCCTCTGCCTCGTTGGTAGCAACACCGGCCCTGGCGGGGTCAGGGCCGAAAGCCGATCCGAACCGGGCCGCTGGTCCCCAACCGGACCGCGTATCGTCGGCCGGTGACCGATGACCTGCGGCTACGCCCGGTACGCGAGGACGACCTGGTGGAGTTCTTCACGCACCAGCTCGACCCGGAGGCCAGCCGGATGGCCGCGTTCGGTGCCGCGGATCCGACGGACCGGCGGGCGTTCGCCGCGCACTGGGTCCGCATCCTCACCGGCCCGGACAACCTGGCCCGCACGGTGACCGTCGACGGCACGGTGGTCGGTCACGTGCTGGCCTTCCCGGTCGGCGACGAGTTCGAGGTCAGCTACTGGATCGACCGGGCGCACTGGGGCCGTGGGTACGCCACTCGCGCGCTGACCGCGCTGCTGCGGGAGGTCACCCGCCGGCCACTGTTCGCGCGGACGGCCGTTGACAACGCCGCGTCGCTGACGGTGCTGCGCCGCTGCGGCTTCGTCGTGCGCGGCACCGACCGGGCGTACGCCCCGGGCCGCGGTCACGAGATCGACGAGTACGTCCTGGAGTTGCCGGCCGCACCTCGCACCGATCCGGCGTGATCCGCCCCTGGCACCCGGGCTGACCAGGGCAGCGACTACCCTCGCGGGGTGAACTGGCTGGAACTGGTCGGCTGGGCCGGCTCCGCGTTGCTGGTCTGGTCGCTGCTGCAGACGCGCATCCTGCGGTTGCGCGCCCTGAACCTGGTCGGCTGCGCCGTCCTGATCGGCTACAACGCCACGATCCGGGTGTGGCCCATGGTCGGGCTGAACGTGGTGCTGGCCGTGATCAACATCTGGTACCTGCGGCGGCTGCTCAGCACCCGCCACGACGAGCAGACCTACCAGGTGGTGGAGGTGGGTGCCGACGACGCGTTCCTGGCCCACACGCTGCGGGTGCACGCCGCCGACATCGCCCGGTTCAACCCGGGTTTCCGTCGGGACCGGCTGACCGGCCGTTCCGCCTTCCTCGTCGTACGCGCCGACGAGGTCGTCGGTGTGGTACTGGTCCGCGACGCCGGAGACGGAGTGGCCCAGGTCGACCTGGACTACGTCACCCCGCCGTTTCGTGACTTCACCCCCGGCGAGTTCGTCTACCGGCGCAGCAGCCTGTTCACCGACCGCGGGTTTCGCCAGGTGCTGAGCCCGCCGGGCATGATCGCCCCGTACTACCACCGCCTCGGGTTCCGCCGCGCGGGGCAGTCGTACGTACTGGACCTGCCGGCACCGGCGCTGCCGCAGGGCTGAGCGCCCCTGGCCGCGGCGGGTGATGATTCACCGTCGGGGCGAGTGGGCATAGGCACCGCTACGCCGGCGGGGCCACCACCGGCGGCGCCACGGGGCGCGGTCCAGCGAAGGAGAACCAGGCGTGCAGAGCTACTGGAGCCAGCTGGCCCTGGTCGCAGTCCTGATCGTGGTGAACGCGATCTTCGCTGGCAGCGAGCTGGCCCTGGTGTCGTTGCGCGACAGCCAGCTCCAGCGGCTGGAACGCAGCGGACGCACCGGCCGGGTGCTGGCCCGGCTGGCCCGCGACCCCAACCGTTTCCTGGCCACCATCCAGATCGGCATCACGCTCGCCGGGTTCCTCGCCTCGGCCGCCGCCGCGGTGTCGCTGGCCCAGCCGCTGGTTCCGCTGCTGGACGGCGTCTTCGGCCGGGCCGCCGGCCCGATCTCCGTGGTGCTGGTCACGTTGGTGCTGACCTTCGTCACCCTGGTCTTCGGTGAGTTGGCCCCGAAGCGGATCGCCATGCAGGTTCCGGAGCGGTGGGCGCTGCTCGTCGCCCGCCCGCTGGATCTGCTCGCCGCTTTCACCCGGCCGGTCGTCTGGGTGCTCGGTGCCACCAGCGACCTGGTGGTACGGCTGTTCGGGCTGGACCCGAAGCCCGAGCGGGACGAGATCAGCCCGGACGAGCTGCGGGACATCGTGGCCGGCCACCACGGCTTCACCAAGGAGCAGCAGACCATCATCGCCGGCGCGGTGGAGATCGCCGAGCGGCGGCTGCGGGCCGTGCTGGTGCCGAGGTTGCGGGTCTTCTGCCTGGACAGCGGCACCACCGCGGAGGCCGCCCGACTCGTGCTGGCCGCCTCCGGGCACTCCCGCGCGCCGGTGGTCCGCCACGGCGGCCTGGACGACTCGGTGGGCGTCATCCACCTGCGGGATCTGGTCGGCGTCGGTGACGACCAACCGGTGGACGAGTACGCGCGCCCGCCGCTGCTGCTACCGGACTCGGTGCCGGTGGTCGACGCGCTGCGCCGGTTCAAGGCCGAACGCCAGCACATGGCGCTGGTCGTCGACGAGCGCGGTGCCGTCGAGGGCATCGTCACCCTGGAGGACATCCTCGAGGAGATCGTCGGGGAGATCTACGACGAGACCGACCGGGATGTCGGTACGGTGCGCACCGATGACGACGGGGCACTGCTGCTGCCGGGCACCTTTCCCGTCCACGACCTGCCCGACATCGGCGTGGAGCTGCCCGGACGGCCGGACGGCGACTACACCACCGTGGCCGGGCTGCTGCTGGCCGGTCTCGGCCGGATCCCCCGCGTCGGGGAGCAGTTCACCGTCGACGGCTGGCGGCTGGAGGTGACCCTCGCCGACGACCGGGCGGTCTCCGGTGTCCGGCTGCGTCGGGTGGCGGCGGCATCCGCGGACGCCGCCGAGACGGCCGCGTCGGCGGAACCGGACACGCCAGAGGCGCAGCCGGACGACGCGGTGGACCCCCGGGCCGACGCCCCGTCGGTGCTGGACGGCACCCGACGCTGAGAGCTGTGCGAGCGGGCCCGCCGGCCAGGCCGGGCATGGCCCGCTCGGACACGTTCCGAGTCAGCTCCGCGCCGCCCGACCCGGATCGGGCGGGTCGGGCAGCGGCGGGTCCAACCGCACCCGGTGCACCGGCACCTGCCAGGTGCTCCGACCGAGCAACCGGGCCAGCGTCCGGATCGCCCACGGGCCCGACGGATGCCGCTGCGGACCGATGAGCCGCCCGCTCAACCGGCCGTACCAGTGCCGGGTGACGACCAGGTCGGTCAGCCGCAGTGGGCCGTCGGCGGGGCCGCGCAGCACCAGGTCCACCACCCGACCCAGGCGACGGCCCTGAGGGTCGTACGCGGTCCGTCCCAACAGTTCACCCGCTCGCACGGTGTGCCCCCGGAATCCGATCGATCACGTGCCGGCGTAACCACTCCTCCACCGGCGAGGTGGGTAGTTCGTCGGCGCGCACCCGCAGCCACACCGCGCTGTCGACCCGGTCGACAAGCGCGTACGGGATGCGCAGCGGCGCCATCGGCCGGTCCGTGACGAACCGCTCGGCGGTCAGCACCAGCATCCGGCCCAGCCGACCGCCGACCCGCTGCCCGAGCGCGCCCGGCCCGCTGAGCAACGACCGCAGGTACGGCACCCCGTCCGCGTCGAGCCCGAACTCCACGTCGTCGACCTTGCCGACCAGCCGCCCGTCCCGGTCGACGAGCTGCCGGTCGAGCAGCTCCTGGCTGACCTGGATCCTCACTGGCCCATCCTCGTACCGATCGCCAGCGGTACGGCGACGATCGAGGCGGCGAGGATGACCAGCAACAGCACCGCGCCCAGCAGGTTGAGGGCCCGGCCGTTGACCCGGTCACCCAGGTAGGTGCGGTCGTTGGCGACCACCAGGATCGGCAGGTAGGTCAGCGGCAGCGCCACCGCACTGATGATCAGCATGTATTCGGTGAGGGTCACCGGGTCGACCGTGGTGAGCAGCATCAGCACCCCGAGCAGCACGCTGACCAGCAACACGGTGTGGAAGCGGGCCGCCTCGTGCGGGCTCACCCGTTTGCCCCACTGCCAGCCGAAGTACTGCGCGGCGGCGTACGCGGCGGACAGCCCGGTCTCCAGGGCGGCGCCGAAGGTGACCGCGAAGAACGCAAGTGCCGCCACGGCCAGGCCGGCCGCGCCGAAGGCCAGCACCACCGGATGCGCGACCTGGTCGAGGCTGTCCACCGACAGGCCGGCGGGGCGCAGCACCACCGCCGCCGTGGCGATCAGGGACAGGGCGAGGAAGCCGCCGACCGGAAAGCCGACAAGCACGCTGAAGCGGGCGTCGGCCAGGTCTGCGGCGCTCCACCGTTCCTCGACCCCGCCCGAGGAGAAGAAGAAGACCTCGTACGGGCTGACCGTCGAGGCGAACAGCGCCACCGCGACGAACCAGTACGCCCCCCACCCCTGACCGGAGTCGTCGGGCGTCACCGCGCCGCGGCCGAGCGCCGCCCAGTCGGTCGGCAGCCAGAACAGGGCCACGGCGAACACCACCAGGGCGAGCCCGGCCAGGCCGAAGACCCGTTCCATCACCGGAAACCGCATCCGCCACAGCACCAACCAGACCACGATCCCGGCGACCGGCACCCAGAGCAGGTAGGGCACGCCGGTCGCCAGCCGCAACGCCAGCGCCACCCCGCCCAGCTCAGCGGCCAGGGTGATCACCGTGACCAGGTACGACGCCACCAGGTTGAGCAGCGCCATCCGCGCGCCGAGCCGCTCCCGGACCAGGTCGAACACCGCCCGGCCGGTCACCGCCGCGATCCGTCCGGCCATCTCCGCGTACGCGCAGATGGCGACGACCCCGAGCAGCAGCACCCAGGCGTGCGCCATGCCGAAGCGGGCACCGGCCTGACCGGCGGCGACCAGGTCGCCGATGTCGACGAAGCCGCCGACCGCGGACAGGATGCCGAGCGTGGCGGCGAGGAGCTTCCTCACGTCGGCGGTGCGGGCTCGGTCATCGACGCGACGATAACCCCACCGGTAACGCTATCTACGCAAAACGTCTCTCATCCCTGCTCCGGAATGGGAGCACGACGACGAGTGGCGGTCCGGCCGGGCCCAACACCGAGTCGAGGGTGTGCTGCCGCTCGGCGAGCGTCGTCGGTTCGCTGAGCCTTGTCGGTTCGCTGAGCCTTGTCAGCCGGCGGCCGGATAGAGGTTCTGTAGGCGGACCTGGCCACGGGCGACCAGCCGCCGGTCCGCGTCCGTGATCTCCACCTGCCACAGCTGCTGGCTCCGCCCCCGATGCACCGGGGTGCCGACCGCGACCAACTCACCCTCGTCCACGGCCCGCAGGAAGTCGGTCTGGTTGGACACCCCGACCACCCGCCCGCGCTCACCCAGCCAGACACCGGCGCCCAGGCTCGCCGCCGTCTCCACCACCGAGCAGTGGACCCCGCCGTGCAGGATGCCGTACGGCTGGTGCAGCTCCGGGCGGACCCGCCAGCGGATCGTGACCCGGTCCCCGCTGATCTCGTCCAACTCCAGCCCGAGCAGGGCGAAGAAGCCACCCGACATCGTCGACACGTCCACGGCCACCTCCATGATCTTGGACTCGCCAGCCTAGTGCCGATGCCGGTCGCCGGAACCCGGTAGGGCAGGTCGGTGCTGATAGGGGACAATCGGTGACCGTGACCGACAGCACCTTCCCGCCGGTCCGGCGGGACTCCCTGACCGATGACCTGCGCTGGCGGGGTCTGCTCCAGGACTCCACCGACCCGGACGAGTTGCGCTCGCTGCTCGACGGCCCGGGAGCCGCTTTCTATGTGGGCTTCGACCCGACCGCGCCGAGCCTGCACGTCGGCCACCTGATGCAGGTCACCACCGCTCGTCGCCTCCAACTCGCCGGGCACCGCCCATTGCTGCTGGTCGGTGGCGCGACCGGGCAGATCGGTGATCCGAAGGAGAGCGCGGAACGGACCCTCAACCCGCCGGAGGTGGTGGCGAGCTGGGTCCAGCGCATCCGTGACCAGCTCGCACCGTTCCTCTCGTACACCGGGAATCATGCCGCCCGCCTGGTCAACAACCTGGACTGGACCGGCGAGATGTCGGTGGTGGAGTTTCTGCGCGACGTGGGCAAGCACTTCCCGGTCAACCGGATGCTGGCTCGCGAGGTGGTCCGGGCCCGGCTGGAGAGCGGCATCAGCTTCACCGAGTTCAGCTACCAGCTGCTACAGGCCAACGACTTCTTCGAGCTGCACCGGCGGCACGGCTGCCAGCTTCAGTTCGGTGGCTCGGACCAGTGGGGCAACATCACCGCCGGAGTCGACTACGTCCGGCGACGCGGGCTCGGGCCGGTTCAGGCGTTCACCACCCCGCTGGTGACCAAGTCGGACGGCTCGAAGTTCGGCAAGACCGAGGGCGGCGCGATCTGGCTCGATCCCGAGATGACCAGCCCGTACGCCTTCTACCAGTTCTGGATCAACGTCGATGATCGGGACGTGGGCCGTTACCTGCGCTACTTCAGCTTCCGCTCCCGCGAGGAGCTGGAGGAACTGGAGAAGGAGACAGCAGAGCGGCCGGCGTCCCGGGCCGCCCAGCGCGCTCTCGCCGAGGAACTGACCACCCTGGTGCACGGCGAGCGGGAGATGGCCCAGGTGGTCGCCGCCAGCCAGGCACTCTTCGGCCGGGGCTCACTCGACGAGCTGTCGGCGGTGACGCTGCGCGCCGCACTCACCGAGGCCGGCCTGGTACGCCTCGACGAACTGCCGGACGACGTGGCCACCCTGTTCAAGGAGTCCGGCCTGGTGCCGAGCATGAAGGAGGCTCGGCGGGTGATCGCCGAGGGCGGCGCCTACGTCAACAACACCCGCGTCGTCGAGGCGGACGCCGGGGTCTCGCCGGCGGAGTTGCTGCACGGCAGGTACCTCGTGCTACGTCGGGGAAAGCGTTCCTTCGCCGGGGTGGAGGTCGACGTCCTGACCGCCGAACGACAGGTGTGACGCGGGACGCGCCCGGCGGATTTGACGATCAATCGGCCGGGCGCGTAACTTTCTCTCTGCCAGCGCGGAACGGATGAAACGGGGCGAAAGCCTCAGGCCGGAGCGTAGCTGGACCATTCGGGCAAGTGGCCAACGGTCAAGTGCGCGAACCGGGCGGTGCCCCAGATTCGTCGGGAGGCGGATTTGGCGGGGCGAAACCGACCGGGTAAGGTTTACGACCGGCAGGGCCCCAGGCGCGCTCGCGGGAGACCGCAGCGGCTGGCCTGCCACAACCACGACAGGAACGGCGGAAGCCGGCTTGATCGTGGTGCCCGGAGAAATGGGTGGAAGTTGCGACAGACCGGTGCAAGCCGGTTTGACACGACCGAAACAACCGGGTAACGTAGTAAGAGTGCCCGGCGCGGTTGTGTTGGGTGTGGTGCCCCGGATGGTGGCCCTTGTGGGGGTTGTCTGATGGTGTGTGGTTGTTCTTTGAGAACTCAACAGGGTGCTTGATAAGCCAGTGCCAAATTTGTTTTTTCCCGGGCTGGCCAGTTTTTCTGGTTGGTTTGGATTCCTTTGGCAACATTTTTGTTGCTGGGATGGATTTTTCGACAGGTTTTTGTTGGAGAGTTTGATCCTGGCTCAGGACGAACGCTGGCGGCGTGCTTAACACATGCAAGTCGAGCGGAAAGGCCCTTCGGGGTACTCGAGC
>NZ_JAGPXT010000021.1 GCF_018070465.1 Micromonospora sp. C95 | reverse complement strand
GGGGCGGAGGGCGCGGGTGGGGTGGGGCTGTTAGAGGGTTAGGCGGATGGTGGCGGTTAGGACCAGTTGGGCCAGGGCGGCGGGGACCAGGACCAGCCAGCAGAGGCGTTGGAGTTGGTCTTCGCGAAGGCGGGGGTAGGAGACCCGGAGCCAGATGATCACGAAGCTGACGGCGGCGACCTTGAGCAGGGTCCAGAGCCAGCCGAGCTGGGCGTCGGCGAACGGGCCCTGCCAGCCGCCGAGGAACAGCACGGTGGTGAGTGCGGCGATCACCACGATGCCGACGTACTCGGCCAGCAGCAGGAACGCGAAGCGCAGGCCGGTGTACTCGGTCAGGTAGCCGAAGACCAGCTCCGAGTCGGCGACCGGCATGTCGAAGGGCGGCCGGCGGATCTCGGCCAGGCCGGCCACAAAGAAGATCACCATCGCCGGTGCCTGCCATAGCAGCCACCACGGCTGCCACGCCTCGACGATGCCGGAGAGGCTCAGCGTCCCGGCGGCCATCGCCACCGACGCGGCGGCCAGCACCAGCGGCAGCTCGTACCCGAGCAGTTGGGCCGCACCGCGCAACCCACCGAGCAGGCTGTACTTGTTGGCCGACGCCCACGCGGACATGAGCACGGCCAGCACGCCCACCCCGACCACCGCCAGTACGAAGAACAGCCCGACGTCGAGCGGCTGCCCGACCAGGTCGTTCGGGCCGAGCGGGATCACCAGCAGGGCCAGCAGGTACGGCACCAGCGCCACCGCCGGAGCCAGCCGGAACACCGGTCGGTCGGCCGCGCGCGGGGTGACGTCCTCCTTCTGGACGAACTTCACCCCATCGGCGATCAACTGCGCCCAGCCGTGGAACCCGCCCGCGTACATCGGGCCGAGCCGGCCCTGCATGTGCGCCATCACCTTGTGTTCCGCCTGGCCCACCAGCAGCGGCAGGACGAGGAAGGCGGCCAGCACGCCACCGATCCGCACCACCAGTTCCAGCCAGAGCGGCATCAGGCCCTACCTCCGTCATCCGGTGCCGGACCGCCCTCGGACGCCGGCCGGTCCTCAGCCGTCGGGCCGCCGGGGGCCGCCGACTCCCCGGTGGAGCCGGCCTCCCCAGGGGTACGCGGCCCGCGGGCACCCGGTGCCGGGCGGGCCGGGCGCTCCCGGGCCGGGCGGGCCGGGGTGCCGCCGCGCGGGCCCTCTCCCACGCCACCGGCACCGGCGGGGGTCGGCACGACTCCCCACTCGCCCGGCGCGGGTACGCCCGGGGGTCGGATCGGGCGGCGTCCACCGCCGGCCTCCGACTCACCCGGTTCCTTCGCGCCCGGCCAGGGCTTCGCCACCCGGGATGCCAGCACGAACTCCTTGCGCAGCGGATGCCCCTCGAACTCCGGTGGCAGCAGCAGCGGGAGCAGGTCGGCGTGCCCGGCGAAGTCGATGCCGAACATCTCGTGGGTCTCCCGTTCGTGCCAGGCGGCACCCGGGTAGACCGCCACCACGGAGTCCACAGTTGGTGTGTCGCGGGACACCCGGGCCCGCAGCAGCACTCCGTGCCGGTGCGCGGTCGACCAGAGGTGGGCCACCACGTCGAACCCGTCGGTCAACTCGTCGACGGCCGACAGCCAGTCGAAGTAGTCGCAGGCCAGCTCGGTGTCGTCCCGGGCGGCCAGCAGCGCGGCCCGCCAGGCGTGCGGGGGTACGTCGACGGTGGCCCGGGCATGGACCTGACCGCCGGAGACCGTCGCGGTGGCCTCGACGGGCGCGATCAGCGCGACGAGCCGTTGGCCGACCTCTTCCGGTGTCATGCCGCTGATCCTAGGCCCTGTGGCCGGAGTCCTCGGCCGAGCGGAGGCGGCACCGGACGGCGACCGGCCCGGTACCCCCACCGACCGGCCCGGTACCCGCCGGGCGGCCCGGTGCACGCGGGCGGGTGACTCCGGTGCGCTTCGCCGGTGCCGCCCGTCGGTGACCACCAGGATGGTCCTGTGCGCGCTGTGACCGTCATCCCCGGAGTACCCGGCTCGCTGCGGCTGCTCGACGACTACCCGGAACCGGCCCCCGAGGAGGGACCGATCCTGGTGGAGGCCCTCTCGGTGGGCGTCTGCGGAACCGACATCGAGATCATCGAGGGGCAGTACGGCGAGGCGCCGCCCGGCACCGATCACCTGGTGCTCGGTCACGAGTCGCTCGGTCGGGTGCTGGAGGATCCGACCGGCACCCGGCAGCCGGGCGACCTGGTGGCCGGGATCGTCCGGCATCCCGACCCGATGCCCTGCCCGAACTGCGCGGTCGGCGAGTGGGACATGTGCCGCAACGGCCTGTTCACCGAGCACGGCATCAAGGCGCTGCCGGGCTTCGCCCGCGAGCGGTGGCGGTTGCAGCCCCGCTTCGCGGTGGGACTCGATCCCTCGCTTATCGAGGTGGGCATGCTGCTCGAACCGACGAGCGTGATGGTCAAGGCGTGGGACCACGTCGACCGGATCGGCCTGCGGGCGGAGTGGCAGCCACGTACCGCGCTGATCACCGGTGCCGGACCGATCGGCCTGCTCGCCGCGCTGCTGGCCAGCCAGCGGGGCCTCTCCGTGCACGTGCTCGACCTGGCCACCGAGGGGCCCAAGCCGGCGCTCGCCACCGCGCTCGGTGCCACGTACCACTCCGGACCGCTCGACCAGCTCGACCTGGAACCGGACGTCATCGTCGAGTGCACCGGCGCGCCGGTGGTGGTGCTGGAGGCGATGTGCAAGGTCGGTCCCAACGGGATCGTCTGCCTGGCCGGGGTCTCCAGCGGCGGCCGGACGATCGACTTCGACGCGGGCGCGCTGAACCGGACCCTCGTGCTGGAGAACAACGTCGTCTTCGGCTCGGTGAACGCCAACCGGCGGCACTGGGAGGGTGCCGCCGAGGCCCTGTCGAAAGCCGACCCGGCCTGGCTCGCCTCGCTGATCACGCGGCGGGTGCCGCTGGCCCAGTACGCCACCGCCTACTCGCCGGGGCCGCAGGACATCAAGGTGGTCCTCGACTTCGCCGGCTGACCGTCCCGGAGGGCCGGGGTCAGATGCCGGGCAGCCGACCGTTGCGGAACAGGTCGACGAAGAGCTGGTGATCGTGGCGGGCGCGTACCCCGTACGCATGGGCGAAGTCGACCAGGTGCCCGACGAAGCCGGCGGTGTCGGCGTCCACGACGGCGACGACGGCCTCCTCGGTCGAGTAGTCGACCAGGTCGTGGCTGGACTCGTCATCGGCCACCGAGTGCATCCGGGCGACCGCCCGCCCCAGGTCGGCCAGTACCCCGGCCAGTTCCTCCGGCTCGTTGACGTCCGACCAGTCGAGGTCGGCCGCGTACGGGGAGACCTCGGCGACGAGTTGACCCACGCCGTCGAGTTCGGTGAAGCCCAGCCACGGATCCGCGTGCGCCTGGAGGGCGCGCTGCGACTCGGCGGTACGGTGCCCCTGGTGCCGGAAGTAGCCACGGACCCGCTCGTCGTCGACGTAACGGGCCACCGCCGGCACCTGAGCCTGCTTCATGTAGATCACGACGTCGTTCTCCAACGCCTGGGTGTGCCCCTCCAGCAGGAGGTTGTACGACGGCAGGCCGGCCGAGCCGATGCCCACCCCCTTGCGCAGCACCACGTCCTTGATCTGGGCGGCGAGCGGCCGGGCCTGTGCCGTGGTGGCCGGCAACGTGTCCAGGTACGCCTCGAACGCCGCGCACACCCGCGCCCGCACGTCCCCGTCGACCTCGTACACCCCGTCACCGACGGAGAAGCGCCGCTCGTAGTTGTCGATCGTGGTCTGTCCGCGCAGCAGGTCCACCCGGGTGTTCAGCCGCGCCTGCTGGAGCACCCGGCGCAGCACACCGTCGGCGTTGTCCAGGGTGATCGACCCGATGGCGTCGTCCCCACCGGCGGCGATGGCCCGCAGTTCCACCAGGTACGCGTTCGCGAAGCAGGTGACCAGGTCGCTGATGATCCGGTCGGAGAGCGCCTTGGTGTAGCCGATCAACGCGACGCTGGCGACGAACCGCCGCAGGTCCCAGGTGAACGGCCCGACGTACGCCTCGTCGAAATCGTTGACGTTGAAGACGAGCTGGCCGGAGCCGTTCATGTAGGTGCCGAAGTTCTCCGCGTGCAGGTCGCCGTGGATCCACACCCGGCTGGTCCGCGCGTCCAGGAAACGGTCGTCGGCGAAGTCGCCACGCTGGTCGGCGTAGAAGAGGCTGGCACTGCCCCGGTAGAAGGCGAACGGCGACGCGGCCATCTTGCGGAACTTGCGCCGGAAGGCGGCCGGGTCGAGCGCCATCAGGGTGCCGAACTCCTCGGTCAGCACCTCGACGATGAAGGCGGAACGCTGCTCGGCGACATCGGTCATGATCCGTACGCTAGCGAAGCCACACCACCCGGACGGCCAGCCGAGCGACCGGTCTCGCCGGACCGACCGGACCGCGGTCCACACCCGGCCGGGCACCTCCGCCGGTCAGGAATTCGGTGGACGCACCGGCGGTGCGGTCAGGGAGGCGACCGAGCGGGCCGGGGCGCCGTCACTGGGTGGGGCGTCGACCGGCGGGGCGAGCGGATCGGGGCGGGGCACCCCGCCGATGCCGGACTGCTCGGCGGCGATCTTCTCCTGTAGCCGGAGGATGCCGTGCAGCAGCGCCTCCGGCCGGGGCGGGCAGCCGGGCACGTAGACGTCGACCGGGATGAGCTGGTCGACTCCCTTGGTCACCGAGTACGAGTCCCAGTACGGGCCGCCGCAGTTGGAGCAGGCACCGAACGAGATCACGTACTTCGGCTCGGGCATCTGGTCGTAGAGCCGCTTGATCGCCGGAGCCATCTTGTCGGTGACGGTGCCGGAGACCACCATCAGGTCGGCCTGCCGGGGGCCGTGCGCGAACGGGATCACGCCCAGCCGCATGAAGTCGTGCCGCGACATGCTCGTCGCGATGAACTCGATGGCGCAGCAGGCCAGGCCGAAGTTGAAGACCCAGAGCGAGTAGCGCCGGCCCCAGTTGAGCACGAACCGGATCGGCTCACCGAGCACCGCAGGCAGCTGCACGACCGCTCCCCCTCCCGTCCCCGACAGTCAACCACAGCGACCCGAGGTGGGTGGTCGCCGCTACCAGGCGGTCGCTGGCAGGCGCCGCCCGGCGGTGGGCGCTACCACGCCGGACGTTGCAGCAGGCTGACGAACTCGACGAGCAGCCGTTCACGCAGCGCCGGTGGGGCGGCGTCGAGCAGCGTGTTGACCGGGGCCATCCGCTCCGGCAGCCCACCACCCGGGCCCAGCCCGAGGCCGGCGGCGAGCCCGGCGACCAGCTCGCCGGTGAGGGCCTCCGGCGCCAGCGTGCCGGCCAGGGCCCGCAGCTCCGGCGGCAACCCGACCGGGCCCGCCGCGCGGGCGGCGGCGACCGCGGCGGCCAGGTCGGGGCCGAACTCCGCCGCCCGGGGCGCCACCGCGGCGGTCACCGTCAGGTGCACGCTTGGCGGCAGGCCGGCGTACGACAGCTGGGGCTGGGTGTGCCAGCCCCGCGCGGCCAACTCGTCGACCAGCACGAACAGGTCCGGCCCGGTGTCGTCGGCGGTGAAACAGACCACCGTCGACTCCGGCTCGGCGACCAGCCGCAGCCCGTCGGTGCCGCGTACCGCGTCGGCCAGGGCGCCCACCGCCGCCCAGGTGCGGCGGGTCAGCTCCAGGTAGCCGTCGTCACCGAGGTGCCGCAGGGTGGCGTACGCGGCGGCGATCGGCCCACCGGAGCGGGTGGAGGAGATCACCGGGTTGATCATGGTGTACCCGGGCCAGTCGGCGTACGCGAAGTACTGCGGGGCACGCAGCTGCGGATCGCGGTGCAGCAGCACCGAGACGCCCTTCGGCGCGTACGCGTACTTGTGCAGGTCCACCGAGATCGAGGTGACGCCGGGCACGCCCAGGTCGAACGGGGGCACCGGCAGGCCGAGGCGCCGCAGGTACGGCAGCGTCCAGCCGCCGAAGCAGGCGTCCACGTGACAGCGGACCCCGGCGGTGGCGGCCACCTCGGCGATCTGTTCGACCGGGTCCACGACGCCGTGCGCGTACGAGGGGGCGGAGCAGGCCACCAGCACCGTCTCCGGCCGGAGCGCGGCGGCCACGTCGGCGACCACCGGCCGCAGGGTGGTCGGGTCGACCGGCACGGTGTCGAGTTCCACCCGCAGGTAGTGGGCCGCCTTGGCGAAGGCGGCGTGGGCGCTGGCCGGTACCACGATCCGGGGTGCCGCGATGTCCGGCCGGGCGTCCCGGGCGGTCTTCACGGCCAGGATGAGCGATTCGGTGCCGCCGCTGGTCACACTGCCCACGACGTCCGCAGCGGTGGTGCCCGGTCCGCCGCCGAGCAGCCGCGCCGCCGCCGCGACAAGCGTGTTCTCCATGGCCAGCAGGGACGGGAAGGCGGTCGGGTCGAGCCCGTTGACGTGGGCGCTCTCGGCGTACGCGGCGGCGGCGAGCGCGTCCAGCCCGGGCACCGCCGGGTCGTAGACGTACGCGAACAGCCGCCCGCCGTGCGTCGGCCGGTCCATCGCCCGCAGCTCGCGGATCTCCGCCAATACCTGCTCCGCCGGGATCCCGCCCGGCCGGTTCTCGTCGATCATGAAGTTGTGGTGCCCTTTCCGTGGTTCTCAGCGGCTCTTGTTTCTGCCACAACTGCATGATCGGCGCTGGCTGGGGGCAGGGTGGCGGGCGACAGGCGGGCGGGGGTGAGGTCGTAGGGGCGGAGCAGGAGGGTGGCCAGGCCGATGAGGAGGGCGGGGAGGACCGTGAAGCCGAGCAGGACGCCGAGGCGGGCGGTGTCGGACTGGGTGGCGGAGGTGCCGGTGGTGGAGGAGACGTAACCGGTGACGGCGAGCACCAGCCCGTAGATGCCGGGGCCGAGGGCCAGACCGAACGTCTCACCGGCCGTCCACACTCCGGTGAAGACCCCGGCCTGCCGACGCCCGGTTCGCGCGGTGTCGTACGCGATGCAGTCCGGGAGCATGGCCAGCGCGAACACCTGCTGTCCGGCGTACCCGACCCCGAGCAACGCGACGAGCAGGTAGACCACGGCGGCCGGCAGCACCGGCGCGGCGACCAGCGCCAGTCCACCGGCCGCCAGGATCAGCGACGCCGCCACCAGGGCGGCGAGCTTGCCCACCCGGGCACCCACCCGGGACCAGAGCGGCATGACCACCAGCGCCGGGCCGACGAAGCAGACGAACAGCACGGTCGGGCCGGTCGTCGGATCTTCCAGCACGTGGTCGGCGAAGTACTGGACCCCGGCGAGGATGGTGGCCACCCCGGCGGACTGCACCACGAAGCAGAGCAGCAGCGCCCGGAAGGGCCGGTTACGGGCGGCGACGGTGAGTTGGGCGCGCAGACTCGGCTCGCTCTCGCCGACCGCGCCCTGCGGGGCGGAACGGGTGCCGAGGAAGGCGCCGACGGCACCGAGCGCGATGAGGGCGGCCACGAAGACACCCATCCACCGGTGCCCGGGAACACCACCGCCGGCCGCGTCGCGCACCAACGGCGCCACCGCACCGGCGACCAGGATGGCCAGTGCCAGCACCGCGATCCGCCAGGTCATCATCCGGGTACGTTCGGCGTAGTCGCTGGTCAGCTCGGCCGGCATCGCCACGTACGGCACCTGGAAGAAGGCGAACGCGGTCGCCGTGGCCAGGAACGCGACGGCGACGTACGCCCCCGATGCGGGACCGGCTCCGAACGGCGCGGCGAAGATGGCCCCGAAGAGGATGGCAAGGGCCAGCCCACCGAAGAGCAGGTACGGACGACGGGCGCCCCAACGCGACCGGGTGCGGTCGGAAATTCGCCCGGCGACCGGGTTGACCAGCACGTCCCACGCCTTTGGCAGCAGCACCAGCAGGGCGGCCACACCAGCGGTCACCCCGAGCGTGTCGGTGAGGTAGGGCAGCAGCAGCAGACCCGGCACGGTGCCGAAGGCCCCGGTCGCCAGAGAGCCGAGCGCGTAGCCGGCGTGCACCTGCCGGGGCAGCGCAGCCGGTGGGGCTGGGCTCTGCGCGAGCCGGCCGGAGGTGGGCGTTGGGCCGGAGCCACCCGGCGGCGCGATCATGAGGCCGAATATTACTCACGTTATGGCGGCGGTCACATCCCCTGCCCGGGCCACCACCCGGCCGACCGCATGTCCACCCCCGTACCGCGCAGCGGCGTCCCCTCGGCGAGCCACCGCGCCCGCGCCTCGCGGGCCAGCCGGGGCGGCAGTCCGCCAGAGGCGTTCACCACCCGGTGCCACGGGGCACCACCACCGTGGCGGGCCATGATCGCCCCGACCAGCCGGGCCGACGCCCGCCCGGAGCGCTCGGCCAACGCGTCGGCCACCGCCCCGTACGACATCACCCGGCCGGGCGGGATCCGGTCGACAAGTTCCAGCACCGCCTCGACGTACTCGTCAGGTGTCACAAGCGGCCAGACTATGGGAACGGCGGCGGGGCACGCCGCGACGACAGCGCAGAATGGGCGGGTGCGCGACGCAGTCACGGCGGCCCGGCGGGTCGTTGTCAAGATCGGGTCCTCCTCGTTGACCACCGCCACCGGCGGCTTGGACGACGGGCGGGTGGACGCGCTTGTCGACGCCCTCGGGCTACGGGCCGCCGACGGCCGCGAGGTGGTGCTGGTCTCCTCCGGCGCGATCGCCGCCGGCCTCGCTCCACTCGGGCTGCCCCGGCGACCGCGCGACCTGGCCACCCAGCAGGCCGCCGCCAGCGTGGGCCAGGGCCTGCTGATCGGGCGGTACGCGGCCGCCTTCGCCCGGCACGGCCGCACCGTCGGCCAGGTGCTGCTCACCGTCGACGACGTGACCCGACGGGCCCACTACCGCAACGCGTACCGCACCCTGCGCAAGCTGCTCGACCTGCGGGCGGTGCCGATCGTCAACGAGAACGACACGGTCGCCACCGAGGAGATCCGGTTCGGCGACAACGACCGGCTGGCCGCGCTGGTGGCCGCGCTCGTCGACGCCGACCTGCTGGTGCTCCTCTCCGACGTCGACGCGCTGTGGACCGGTGAGCCCACCCGACCCGGCTCCCGCCGCATCGCGGAGGTACGCGACGAGGCGGACCTGACCGGGGTCGAGATCGGCGGCAGCGGGCGGGCGGGGGTCGGCACCGGTGGCATGGTGACAAAGGTCGAGGCGGCCCGGATCGCCACCGGTTTCGGCATCCCGGTGGTGCTCACCTCCGCCACCCAGGCGGTCCCCGCGCTGGCCGGTGAGCCGGTCGGCACGTTCTTCCACCCCAGCCTCCGGCGACCCGCCGCCCGGCTGTTCTGGCTCGCCCACGCCACGGCGCCCCGGGGGCGGCTGCACCTCGACCCGGGCGCGGTGGCCGCCGTGGTGGGCCGGCGCAAGTCGCTGCTGCCGGCCGGGATCACCGCCGTGGACGGCGCCTTCACCGCCGGCGACCCGGTCGACCTCGTCGACACCTCGGGCGCACCGGTGGCCCGAGGGCTGGTCAACTACGACGCGATCGAGCTGCCTGGCCTGCTCGGGCGGTCCACCGCCGACCTCGCCGCGGCGCTCGGCCCCGCGTACGAACGAGAGGTCGTGCACCGGGACGACCTGGTGCTGCTGTGAATCGCCCGACCAGGGCCGACATCTGAGGAGTAGGACATGAGCGTGAGCGAGCAGGCCCGCCGGGCGCGCACGGCGGCGGAGACGCTTGCCGTGGCGACGCGAACCGCCAAGGACGCCGCGCTGCACGCGATGGCCGACGCGCTGGTGGCGGGTACGCCGGAGATCCTGGCCGCGAACGCCGCGGACCTGGCGGCCGGGCGCGACGCCGGGCTGAGTGCGGCCGTGCTGGACCGGCTCGCCCTCGACGAGGGGCGGGTGGCCGGCATCGCCGACGCGCTGCGCCAGATGGCCGCGCTGCCCGACCCGGTGGGCGAGGTGGTCCGCGGTTCGACCCTGCCCAACGGGCTGGAGCTGCGGCAGATCCGGGTGCCGTTCGGGGTGGTCGGCATCATCTACGAGGGGCGGCCCAACGTGACGGTGGACGCCGCCGGCATCTGCCTGAAAGCCGGCAACGCCGCGCTGCTGCGCGGTTCCTCCTCGGCCGCGCACTCCAACAAGGCGCTGGTGGCGGTGCTGCGCGACGCGATCGGCGGTGCCGGCCTGCCGGCGGACACGGTGCAGCTGGTCGACGCCAGCTCGCGCGACTCGGTCAAGGAGCTGATGCGGGCCCGGGGCCTGGTCGACGTGCTGATCCCGCGCGGCGGCGCATCGCTGATCCGGACGGTGGTCGAGGAGTCGACCGTGCCGGTGATCGAGACCGGGGTGGGTAACTGCCACGTCTACGTCGACGCCGCCGCCGACCTGTCGATGGCGGTGTCGATCGTGCTCAACGCCAAGACGCAGCGGCTGTCCACCTGTAACACCGCCGAGTCGCTGCTGGTGCACGCCGACATCGCCGACGCTTTCCTGCCGGCGGCGCTTGCCGCGTTCGCCGAGGCCGGGGTGACCGTGCACGGCGACGCCCGGGTCGCGGGGTACTCCGACGCCGTGGTCCCGGCCACCGACGAGGACTTCGGCACCGAATACCTCAGCGCGGACATCTCCGCCGCCGTCGTCGACTCACTGGACGCGGCGGTCGCGCACATCCGGCGCTACGGCAGCGGCCACACCGAGGCGATCGTCACCGACTCGCAGTCGACCGCCCGGGAGTTCGTGGCCCGGGTCGACGCGGCGGCCGTGATGGTGAACGCCTCGACCCGGTTCACCGACGGCGGCGAGTTCGGCTTCGGCGCCGAGATCGGCATCTCCACCCAGAAGCTGCACGCCCGCGGCCCCATGGGCCTCCCCGAGCTGACAAGCACCAAGTACGTGGTAACCGGCACCGGCCACCTCCGCCCCTGACCCACCCACCGCTGCTTTCCGCGATCTTGCACTTTTGGTCGGCGACACGCGCAGATTGCCCCACTTTGTCGAGGCAAAAACTGCAAGATCGCGGGTGGGTGTGTGTGGGGGTCAGCGGAAGGCGCGGATGACGGCGAGGGTGGCGTGTACGTCGAACTGGTGGCCGTCGTCGCTGGTCCAGCCGCCGTCGCTGCGCTGGGTCTCGGTGAGGCGGCGTCGGGCGGCGACAAGCGTCCACTCCTGATGGTCGACGCCCACCCGGCGCAGCGTCACGGCGAGCCAGGCGGCGTCCGCCGGCGACGCCTGCGGCAACCGCTCCGCCAGCACCGCCTTGATCTGCGCCGACTCGTAGAACATCTGCTGCCGGTGCAGGACGGCCGCGCTGAGCCAACCGGCGGCCAGGAAGGACGGCCAACTGCCGTCCGGGCGCAGTTGGGCGGCGAGCGCCTGGCTGGCCGCGTACACCACACCGGCGTACGCCCCGCCGACCCGGTGGTCCAACGGACCGGCGGCCCGCGCGTCCAGGCCCGCCACCGTCAGCCAGAACGCGGCGTTGGCAGTCAGGTACAGCCGCGCCTCCGGATCACCCGGACGGGCCCACTCGGGCGCGGAGTCCGCGAGAGCCTGGTCCTCCTCCCAGCAGCCGTCGGGTTGCTGGCCGGCGGCGAGCCAGTCCAGCGCCCGACGCGCGCTCGGCCGGCCGAGCGCCCCGAGGTCGTCCAACTCCGCGAGACGGAAGCAGGTCGCGTCGACCGAGGCGACCTCGTCGCCCCACGACGCCGGCCAGCCGCCGCCAAGTGTCTGCCCGACCTCGGCGCTGTCGAGCACCTCCGGCGGTGGCTGCGTGCCGCTACGCAACCAGGACAGGCGGGCACGCTCCACCGCGTCCCCGTGAGCCACCACGAACCCGATCGCGGCGTCGATGTCGACCACGGCGGCCACGCTACCCACGCGAACGTGATCCCGCCTCAGGAGGACGGGTAGGTGAGATCCGACCGACGGCAGGGTGGCGGCGAGGAGCCCCTGCCCCATCGGACATGGCGGAGGGGCCCCTCGGCTGCGGATCAGTAGGCGGGCAGCGACGGATCGATCTGCTTGATCCAGGAGAGCACCCCGCCCTGCACGTGCACCGCGTCGCGGAAACCGGCCGCCTTCAGCGCGGCCAACGCCTCGGCGGAGCGGACACCGGACTTGCAGTGCAGCACGATCTGCCGGTCCTGCGGAAGCTTGGCCAGCGCCTCACCGGAGAGGATCTCGCCCTTGGGGATCAGGGTGGCGCCGGGGATGCGGACGATCTCGTACTCGGCCGGCTCCCGGACGTCGACGAGGAAGATGTCCTTGCCGGCGTCCTGCCACTCCTTCAGCTCGGACGCGGTGATGGTCGCGTCGACCACCGCCTCCTGAGCCTCCACCGACACCGCGCCGCAGAAGTCCTCGTAGTCCTCCATCAGATCGGTGAGCGTCGGGTTCTCACCGCAGAGCACGCAGTTCGGATCCTTCCGGACCTTGATCTTGCGGTAGCTCATCTCCAGGGCGTCGTAGACCATCAACCGGCCGACCAGCGGCTCGCCGATACCGGCGAGCAGCTTGATCGCCTCGTTGACCTGGATCGAGCCGATCGAGGCGCAGAGCACACCGAGCACGCCGCCCTCGGCGCAGGAGGGCACCATGCCCGGCGGCGGCGGCTCCGGGTAGAGGCAGCGGTAGCAGGGACCGTGCTCGGCCCAGAACACCGAGGCCTGGCCGTCGAACCGGTAGATCGACCCCCAGACGTACGGCTTGCCGAGCAGCACCGCCGCGTCGTTGACCATGTACCGGGTGGCGAAGTTGTCCGTGCCGTCGACGATCAGGTCGTACTGGGCGAAGATCTCGCGGACGTTGTCCCGGTCCAGCGCGGTGTTGTGGATCTCGACGTTCACCAGCGGGTTGATCTCGCGGATGCTCGCCGCGGCCGACTCGGCCTTGGCGCGGCCGACGTCGGAGACGCCGTGGATGATCTGGCGCTGGAGGTTGGACTCGTCCACGGTGTCGAAGTCGATGATGCCCAGCGTGCCGACACCGGCGGCGGCCAGGTACATCAGGGCGGGCGAACCGAGGCCACCCGCGCCGACACAGAGCACCCGGGCGTTCTTCAGCCGCTTCTGCCCGGTGACCCCGACGTCGGGGATGATCAGGTGGCGCGAGTAGCGGCGGATCTCGTCAACGGTCAGCTCGGCGGCGGGTTCGACGAGCGGGGGCAACGACACGGTGGACTCCCCGGGATCGATGTGGCGGACAACCGGGCCATTGTCGCTCGCCGACGCGCCCATCGACCATGAGCAGGGACACGTCGCCCGCTATGCGGGAGCGGGAATACCGGCGTGCCGGCGACCGTGCAGGATCGGCCAGGCGTTCGGCAGGCAGCCATCCAGGCCGTACGTCTGTTGCTGCATGACCGGCGCCGGGCCTCCCGGTGCCGGGCACGCCTCGTGCCCCTCCCCGAACTCGTGCCCGACCTCATGGTTGATCACGTAGGCCCGGTAGACCTCGAGCGGAGCGCCGTAGTCCGGCACCGCCTCCAGCCAGCGGGCCAGATTGATGATGACCTGCCCGGGCAGCCGGCAGGAGGTGTAGCCCTCGGTACTCAGTCCCCCCTCGGCGCACATCGCCTCCGAGGTACGCGGGGTGGCCAGGTAGATGGTGAAGTCGGCCGACTCCGCCTCGGCGATCCGCTGTACCCGCAGCTCCCCGGTGCCGATCCAGCTACGCCGGTCGGCCAGCACCCCGTCGACCGCGGCGGCGAAGGCGCCCGGATCCTGGCCGGTGCCCTGCTCGACGGCGACCCGGTAACGGACCACCGGACCGCCCTCGCCGTGCACCGGCGAGTGGTCGCGGGCCACCGTGAAGCTGCCGTCACCCACCCACGGATACCGGCTCGGCCCGGTCCGCTCGTCGCCGCCAGCCCCGGAGGCGGCGACCCGGTCACCGAAGCCCTGCTCCGGCGCGGCCACCCGCTGACCGGTTCGGACCAACAGCACCGCCGCGGTGGCGGCCAGCACCAGCACCATGCCGAGGGTCACGGCCACCCGGCGCGGTAGCACCGGCTTACGGTGCCGATCCCCCGGCTCCGGGGGTCGAGCCAAGCGGCCGTGATTGCGCCAAAGGGGTGAAGAGGGCATGGAGCCATCTTCGCATCCAATTCCGGCACATCACCGCATTTTGCCGGTCCGGATGCTGCTCAGAGTGGCGGCCCCTGGTACCGCCGGCCGTCCAGGTACGGCCACGGGTTCGCGACGCACCCCTTGAGGAAGAGCGTCTGCTGCATCATCACCGGCGCCGGCTCGCCACGCCCCGGACAGCGCTCGTGCCGGTTGCCCAACTCGTGCCCGACCTCGTGATTGACCACGTACGTCCGGTAGAGCGACAGCGGCACGTCGGCCTCGACGAAGTGCGGCACCGACAGCCGCCACCGGTCCAGGTTGATGATCACTTTTCCCGGCGCGCGGCAGGAGGTGTACGGCCGGCCACCGACCCGGATGTCGACACCCCCGGCGGCGCACATCCGGCCTGCGGTCCCGGCCGTGGCCAGGTAGACCGTGAAGTCGTACCGAGCGGTGCGCTCGACCTGCCGCAGCCGCAGCCGACCACTGTCCACCCAGCTGCCCGGGCCGGCCAGCGACGTCCGCACCGCCGAGGCGAACTCACCCGCGTCCACGCCGGAGCCGGACTCCACCGCCACCCGGTAGCGCCGCAGCTCACCCGCCGCACCCAGCACCGGACCGGTCCGGTCGTCGTAGCCGAACCGCCCCGGACCGGTCGACGGAATCGAACCGGGCTCCTGTAGGACGGGTGCCGTCGGCGACGGGGACCTCTCCGCAGGCGACGGGGACACCGGCGACGGCGTCGCCACCGGTGCCAGGGCCACGGCCGGCCCGGAGACCACCGGGTCGACCTCGTCGGCCGCCCCCGAGCCCACACCGGTACCGCCGGCAACCATCGCCACCGCGGCACCGACGGCGGCCACCAGCACCGCCACCCGGATCAGCGCACCCGCTCCGAGCCTCCGCCGTCCGCCAAGGGCGGCGGAAGCGGTCGGGGCCACCGCTCGACCACGGTGGAAAGACCCTCGCCGGACACCGTGACGACCAGCGGAACGAGCCGACCGACGACGGCTACCAGGGCTGTGCACCCGGTCATCCTGCCAGGTCCGCCCGGCGGGCGGGTTCCCCCGTCTCGGCGAGCAGGCCCAGCACCGCCCGGGCCACCAGGCGCGGCACCTCCAGCTGGGCCACGTGCCCGACACCGTTGATCATCAGGAGTCGGCTGTCCGGGATCACCCGCGCGGCCTGCGGCGCCACCCGAACGTCGACCAGCCGGTCCTGCCGTCCCCCGATGACCAGCGAGGGCGCCCGAACCGTACCGGCCATCCGCCACAGCGAGCCCGACCCCGGCAGGTACGACCGCACGAAGCTGGACACCAGACCCCGAAAGGTACGCACGTACGCCGCCGCGTAGTGCTCCGCCTCGTAGCGGACCCGGATCTCCTCCAGCGCCTCGCGTCGACGCTGGTCGCAGATCCGGCTGAGATCGGCCACGCACGCCTCCATCACCTGCTGCGCCATCACCTCCGGCGCGAGTTGGGCCAGCCGCCAGGCGGCCACCCGTTCGCCCCGGGGGATCGCCAGCAGCGGCAGCATCCGTCCCTGCAACGACCGGCGGAAGTCGAGAAACGGCAGGGCCGGTGACACCAGGGTCAGCGTCCGGACCAGATCCGGCCGGAGGGCCGCCACCCGTACCGAGATCGCGCCGCCGAGCGAGTTGCCGAACAGGTGCACCGGTCCGCGGCCGGCATACTCGATCCAGCGGATCACCCGGTCCGCGAAGACCGGCACGGTGTAGCGCCGGCCCGGCTCGCTGCGACCGAAGCCGGGCAGGTCGATCGCCTGACCGTCCAGCCGATCGGCGAGCAGGCCGGCCAGGTCGGTCCAGTTCTGCGACGAGCCGCCCAGACCGTGCACGTACAACGCCGGTTCGGCGTCCGGGCCGGTCGCCGGGGTCTCCCGGACGTAGGTGACGGCCCCGTCCAGGCGCACCTCCCGCCCCGGCCAGGGCGGCGGAACCGAGTGAGCGGGCAACAGCCGTTCGGGCCAGAGGGTGGCAGGCTTCACCGTTCCAGTCTGCCTGGAACGGCTCACGCCAGCAGCGCCTCCAGTCGACGATTGACCGCGGCCAGGGTCGCTCGTACCACCGCCTGCCGGGGATCGCCGGCGACCAGGGCGGACCCGGCCAACTGCTCGACCCACCCGTCGCAGACCAGCAGCACCACCACGGTGGCCACCTCGCAGTTGCCGAACGGCACCACCGCGGCGTGCTCCACGAAGCACCGTCCACGTTCCGCCGTGGGACCGGCGGCGTAGAGCAGCTCGTCGATCGCCGCCGCCGCCGCGACCCCGCACAACCGCAGCACGAAGCCGTCCACGGCCGGCCCGGTGGCATGCCCCGAGGCGTTCTGGTCGCCCGCGACCAGCCGGACCTCGACGTTGGCGTCGAGGCCGAACGTGCTCACCTGGACGTGGTCGAGCACCACCCGGGGGCCCGGCACCCCACCGGTGTCCAGCGGTCTCGACGGCGCGGACTCGGTCGTGGTGAGTTGCCCGCCGGAGTAGGACGCACCGAGGGTCACCGGACTGCCCGGCGCACCCGGCTCGTCGACGACCGCCCGACCCCGGTTCGGGGCCGGTGACTGCCGGCGCCGCCGGGTGGTCTCCGGCACGGTCTCCGGCCGGCTCGGCGGGGTCTCCGTCCGGGTACCGCCGGGTCTGGCGGACGGGCGCCGTGGCTCCGCGGACGGGCGCGTCTCACCGGCCTCGTTCCGGCTCTCGTTGGCGCGCCGACGCACCGGCACGGCGGGGACTGCGGGTAGGCCGCGCGGTGCCGCAGCCAGCCCCATCCGCTCCTGCAACAACCGGGCGACATGTCGGCTCACCTCGGCCGGGTCGGCCCCGTCGGCGAGGTCGAGGCGCAGGCTGTGAGCTCCGGCGGGGGTACGCCGCAGGGCGGCATCGCGTACGCCCTCGACACCGCGAACGGCAGCGAGGATCGCGTTGACGTCGAAGCCTTCCGGCCGGTCCCGCAGCGGGGCCGGCTCGTCGTCACGGCGCAGATGAGTGGCGATCCGGGCGAGTTCCGGGGTTTCGGCGGGTGGCTCCACAGCTGGCGGCTCCGGCACGACGGGCACGTCCGGTTCGGCGGGGACGCGCTGCGGCAACACCGCCGTGGTGCGGTCTCCCGAACGGTCGCCGGCCGGCTCGGTCGGCGGGACCGGATCGGGCGCGGACCGGCGGGCCGCATAGGGGGCTGCACTCGTCGGGACGGGCGCAGAGGGGGTGCGTTCGCGGCGATCGGACACGGCCGGGACCTGGCCGGGCGCGGCGGTCCCGGTGGTCGGATCCGGCGGCGCGGGAACCGGGGCGGACGCGGATGTCGGCTCGTCCGGAACCGGCCGCAGCCGGAACGGTCGATACCCGGGAGGATCGCTGACCGACCGGGCCTCGGCGACCGACGGCGCCGAGCCGGGCCCGGATGTCTCCCGCCGGCTCGAATCGGCAGGCTGCGTTGCGCTGGAGGTGGGGGCCGGCGGCCGGGTCCCGGCCGGTGGGGCGCTTGTCGGATCGACGGCGCCGGACGGCGTACCGGCCGGCGGGGAACTGGCCGGATGCAGCGCCCAGGGCAACCGCTCGTCGGCCGGCTGCCCGCCGGCCCGGCTGCCCCACGGTGGCGCCTCCTCGTTCCGGTCAGCCCAGGGCAGGCCATCGTTCGCCGGTGCACCGCTTACCGGCGGCAACGCCCACGACGGACGCTCCGTGGCCGGCGGCAGGTCGGCCGAGCGCGCCCATGACGGGCGTTGCGGGACCGGCGGTGCGCTTGTCGGATCGTCGCTGGCCGAGGGCAGCGCCCAGGACGCGCGCTCCGTGGCCGGCGGCAGATCGGCCGACCGCGCCCACGCGGGACGCGGCGGGGCCGGGGGCGCGCTGGTCGGATCGACGGCGGCCGGCTGGTCAGCCGGGTCGGGCGCAAGAGGTGGCTGCCCTTCCGGCGCGGCTTCGGCATCCCGGCGGGGTTCGTACGGCCGGGGCTGCTCTGCCCGAACCGGCTCGTACGGACGGGTCGGCTCGGCGCGGAGCGGCTCGTACGGACGGCTGGGCTCGCTGGCCCAGTTCCGAGCCGACGCCTCACGGGACCGACGGTCGGTGGGCGCATCCTCGTCGCGCGCCCACGGCGGCGCCCAGTTGCGGGCCGGGTCGGGCTGGGCCCAGCTGGGCCGGTCCGGGCCACCGGCGGGTCGTTCGGCAAGCGACCAGCCGGCTGGCTGATCGGTGCCGCCCGACGCGGCCGGCCAGCCGGCGGGCTGACTGGTGCCGTCGACCGCAGGGCTGTCAGCCGGCCCGACGGCCGGATCGGCGGCGGGTGGGCCCGGCCAGGGCGCACCGGCCGGCTCCGGCGGACGACCGTCGTCCCAGCCGGGCTGCCAGCCGCCGGCCGGGCCCTCGGCGGACCGTTCGGCGGTGGGCGCGTGCAGGCCGGGTGGCATCTCGAAGCCGGAGGGGGCGGTGCCGACCGGCGGCACCTGCACGGCCGGAGGTGACGAGGTCGGCCGACCGGAGCCGGCGGTGCCCGGCTGCTCCCCGGAGGGCACCGGACGGGGCGCCGGTACGACGAGGCGGTCCTGGCCCGGGTCCTGAGCCGGCCCGCGTAGGCCGGGCGGCGCGCTGACCGGGACGTGCCGGCTGGCGGTGGACTGGTCGGCGACGGGCGTGCCGTTCGGCTGGTGGCCGTTGACGTGGTTGCCGTTGATCCGGACGGGCCGTTCGGGCTCCGCCTGCTCACCGACGGGAGCCGGCAGGTCGGCGTGGCGTGACGAGGCGGTGGCCCAACCGGACGGAGACTCCGGCCGCGGACCGGTCACCTCGGGTCCAGGCACGACCTCGGGGCCCCACGACCAGTCGACCGGGGGCGCCGACCACCCGTTGCCGGAACGGGCCAGGTCATCGCGCTGACCCGTCCCGTCGCCGTGCTCTCCCGGGGTGGCGGCACCGGGTTGCCCTGTTTCACTCACCGCGCGCTCCTTGGTCGCCCCCGCTGAGGCTACCGTGTGGCGACAGTGGCGATAAGTTACAGCGGCGGGCCAATTCCGCGAGGAGCCGAGCGGCTCCGACCGGTTCGGGTGATATGCCGGCCCGTACGACAACCTCGGAGGTTCCCATGACCGCTGTGGGGAACGGCGCCCAGACCGCCGGCCGACCCACGCGCCTGCCCCGTTCGGCGCGCCGCAAGCAGCTACTCGCCGCTGCTCAGGAGGTGTTCGTCGCGCAGGGCTACCACGCTGCGGCCATGGACGACATCGCCGAGCGGGCCGGGGTCTCCAAGCCGGTGCTGTACCAGCACTTCCCGGGCAAGATGGAGCTCTACCTCGCACTGCTCGACACGCACTGTGACGCGATCGTCGCCAAGGTGCACGACGCCATGGCGAGCACCACCGACAACAAGGAGCGGGTCAGCGCGTCGGTGCGGGCGTACTTCGACTTCGTCGATCACGAGAGCGAGGCCTTCCGCCTGGTCTTCGAGTCGGATCTGCGCAACGAGCCGGCCGTGCGGCAACGCGTGGAGCGGGTCGAGCAGGGCTGCATCGCGGCAATCACCGACACGATCATCTCGGACACCGGGGTCAGCCGGGCGCACGCCGAACTGCTCGCCTCGGGCCTGGTGGGTGCGGCCGAGACCGCCGCACAGTTCTGGCTGGCCGGCGGCCGCCAGGTGCCGAAGGCCGAGGCCGAGGCGTTGGTGGCGGCACTGTCCTGGCGGGGCATCGCCAGCTTTCCGCTGCAAGGTGAGTCAGCCTGACCTTCGACCTTGTGATCGGATAGCCTTCGCAGGGCGGCCATTTCGCCCGATGGAGGAGGCACAGTGGAGGTCAAGATCGGCGTGCAGTACGCGCCGCGCGAGCTGGTCCTGGAGAGCGCGCAGTCGCCGGCCGAGATCGAGCGGATCGTGACCGACGCCGTCGCCAGGGGCGAGGGCACTCTCTCCCTGACCGACGAGAAGGGGCGGCGCATCATCGTGCCGGTCGGCAAGGTCGCCTACGTCGAGATCGCCGAGGCGTCCCCTCGGGCGGTCGGTTTCACCGTTCGCTGACGTTCCGGCAGACCGGCGACAGGAGAAACGGATCGGGGTTCCTCGCCGCACCGTCCTGTTGCCGGTCTCAGTTGTTGAGCCCGGCGGCGACCATCCGCGCCGTGTGCGCGGCGGTCAGCCGCCGGAACAATCCCGCCACCTCGACCTGTCCGCTCGCAGCGATCAGCGCGGTCAGGGCCCCGTGGTCTGCGGCGGCGACCCGTCCCGCCTGGGACAGCGCCTCGCCGACCAGGCGTCGGGCCCACATCGACAGCCGGCCCGCCACGGTCGGATCGGCCACGATGGCGAGCCGGATCTCGGCGGCCGCGAATTCCGCGTACCGTGACTCGTGCAGCACGTCGAGGACCAGTTGGCGCTCGGGTTCCGCAAGCGCGACGGCGATCTCCCGGAGGAAGTCGTCGGTGATGGCGTCACCGACGTACGCCTTGGTGACCGCCTCGGCCCAGTCACGGGGCTCGGTCGAGTCGTGGTACGCCTGCAACGGCGTGACGTACGCCGCCATCGCGTCGTCGGGCCGCACGCCGAGCGCGGTGAGTCGGTCGGCCACCCGCCGGTAGTTGGCGATCTCGGCAGCGGCCATCTCGCTCAGGGCGGCCCGGCGGCGCAGGTCGGGGGCGAGCCGGGCGTCGGCGGCCATCCGGTCGAAAGCGAGCAGTTCACCGAGGGCCACCAGACCGAGCAGGTCGGTGACGGCGTCACCGGGCGGGACAGGGGCGTCACCGGGCGCGGCAGGGACGGCGTGGCCCGGCGGAATGGGGGCGGACACGTGCGCAGGCTACCGTCCGGCCGGGGCGTCGCAGACCCGCGCGGATCCGCCAACCACCCCAGCATTTGTGATACAGGTCACCTACAAACCTTTGCGCCGGCGCCCTCCCCTACGGAATCGGGACGCTGTTTGGCCCGTTCAGGTAGCATGGAGGAGTTGCCGTAGGTGCCGATCCCGGCCGGAGTCAACTCCGATCCGGTCGAAGTCCGACCCACGGCGCGCGTGCGGCCCGGTCCGCTCGGCTTTCTGCCGCCGACCGTGTGGCCCGCGTCATACCGAACGCGCCCTGAGGACATGACGGGGCGCACCCACGAGAGGGCACCCCCAAATCCACATGAGTGAGCCGATTCAAGACATCATCGACGGCCAGGAACTGGCCCCGACCGCCCCGGTCCGACCGGAGGCACCGACCTTCGCCGAGCTCGGCGCGCGCGCCGAGACCGTCGACGCGCTGGCCGCGGCCGGCATCACCCGCGCCTTCGCCATCCAGGAGTACGCGCTGCCGATCGCGCTGCGCGGCGCCGACCTGATCGGGCAGGCACCGACCGGCACCGGCAAGACCCTGGGCTTCGGCGTGCCGTTGCTGGAGCGGGTCTTCGCCCCCGACGAGGGCGGCGACGGGCTGCCGCAGGCCCTGGTCGTCGTACCGACCCGCGAACTGGGCATCCAGGTCGCCAAGGACATCGCCGCCGCCAGCCGTACCCGGGGCGTGCGCGTGCTGCCGATCTACGGCGGTGTCGCGTACGAGCCGCAGATCGAGGCGTTGCGCAAGGGTGTGGAGATCCTCGTCGGCACGCCGGGCCGCCTGCTCGACCTGGCCAAGCAGAAGCATCTGCGCCTGCACGGGGTGCGCGCGCTGGTGCTGGACGAGGCCGACCGGATGCTCGACCTCGGCTTCCTGGACGACGTCGAGCGGATCCTGGCGATGCTGCCGGAGGACCGGCAGACCATGCTCTTCTCCGCGACCATGCCGGACCCGATCGTGACGCTGTCCCGACGCTTCCTGCGCCACCCGATCACGATCCACGCCGGGCACACCGCCGAGACCGGCCCCTCGCCGCAGACGGAGCAACTCGTCTACCGCACCCACTCGATGAACAAGATCGAGATCGTGGCCCGGATCCTCCAGGCGGAGAGCCGTGGGCTGACCATCATCTTCACCCGGACCAAGCGGGCCGCCGACCGGGTCGCCGAGGACCTGGACTTCCGGGGCTTCGCGGTCGCGGCGGTGCACGGCGACCTCGGGCAGGGTGCTCGCGAGCGGGCCCTGCGGGCATTCCGGGCCGGAAAGATCGACACTCTGGTCGCCACCGATGTGGCGGCCCGGGGCATCGACGTCACCGGCGTCACCCACGTGATCAACTACGACTGCCCGGAGGACCAGGACACCTACACCCACCGGATCGGCCGAACCGGCCGGGCCGGCGCGAGCGGGGTCGCGGTGACCTTCGTCGACTGGGACGACATGCCCCGTTGGCGCATCATCGACAAGACGCTCGGGCTGGACATGCCCGAACCGCCGGAGACGTACCACACCTCGCCGCACCTCTACACCGACCTGCACATCTCCACGGAGATGACCGGCACCCTGCCCACTGCGGAACGCACCCGCGCCGGGTTGGCCGCCGAGGTCGAGGAGGATCTGGGCGGTGGCCGCTCCCGGCGGGGCGAGCCGCGCGGCACCCGCCGCCGCGGTCGCGGCGAGGGCGGCCGTGGCGAGGGCGGCCGTGGTGAGGGCGGCCGTGGACGCGGCGGCAGCGGTCGCCGGCAGGACGGTGCCGACACCACGCCGACCGACGCCACCGCGAGTGACGCCGAGGAAGGCACCCGCACCCCCCGGCGTCGCCGGCGCCGCCGGGCCGGCGATGCGGTGGCGGGCACCGAGACCGCCTCGACGGCCGTCGACGGCACCCCCGCCGAGGCAGCCACCGACCGCAGCGAGGACGGAGCCGACGCCGCCCCGCGCCCGCGCCGCCGCCGACGCCGCCGTGGTGCCGCAGCCGACAGCGGTACGCCGGCCGAGGCGACCACCGACTGACGACGTACCGCCCGAGGCGACGGAGCACGGCCAGTGCTGCTGGCCGACCCGTCGCCGCCCGGGCGGTACTTCCTGTCCGCTTCCTTTGCTCTGCTTCACTCCACGCACCGGCTACCCGCCGGAACCCGTGCGTCCGTTGAAGCAGAGCTGGCGGATGGGCAGTGCCGGGGGGTCGTGGGCCGCCTGCCAGCTGACGATGCCGCCGAATCGTCCCCCGAAAGATGGAGCGATGCCCGAACCACTTGACTCCGCCCTGACCGAGATCCGCTCGATGCTGCTCGGGCCGGCCCTCACCAGGGCCGTGGCGGCCGGACGGCGGCGCGGCCAGCGTCCCTCGATGGTCCGGGCCGAACTGCGCCCGGTCGCGCTCAAGGCCGGTCAGCGGCTACAGATCTCCACCTCGGACGGAGCCCGGCCGCACACCCGGAACCTGAGCCTCGGGCCGGAGGCGGAGGCGGCGGTCGAGGCGCTGCTGGCCGAGCCGTTCGGCAACTGGCACGTGGAGACCACCGACGCCACCCTGCAACTGCGGGTCACCAAGTCGGGCGAGGCCCAGGTGCACCGCAGCACGGCGAGCCGGTCGGCCTTCCCGGCCGCCGGGCACGACCGGGACAAGGAGTACCTGCTCGACCCGGGCGATCCGCTCTTCGCCGCGATCGGCGGCTCGGCGGCCAAACGGCGGCAGGTGGACGCGTTCCTCCGGGCACTGACCGCCACTCTCCCCGAGAGGCTGGCCGGACAGTTGGACCGCCCGCTGCGGGTGGTGGACCTGGGCTGCGGCAATGCGTACCTGACCTTTGCCGCGTACCGCTACCTGTCCCGGGCGGGCCTCGACGTCGAACTGGTGGGAGTGGACGTGCGCGACGATCAGCGCCACCGCAACACCGAGCTGGCAGAGCGGCTGGGCTGGGCCGGCCGGGTGCGGTTCGTCGCCGGCACGATCGCCGACGCGACCGTCGAACCGCCCCCCGACCTGGTGCTCGCGCTACACGCCTGCGACACCGCCACCGACGAGGCGCTGGCCCGGGCGGTGGGCTGGCGCGCCCGCTGGGTGCTCGCCGCGCCGTGCTGCCACCACGACGTCGCGGCGCAGTTGCGCAACCGGCCGGCCCCGACCCCGTACGATCTGCTGACCCGGCAGGGCATCCTGCGGGAGCGCTTCGCGGACGTCCTCACCGACGCGCTGCGTGCCGGGCTGCTGCGCCTGCACGGCTACCGGGCCGAGGTGGTCGAGTTCGTCGACTCCGCGCACACCCCGCGGAACCTGCTCATCCGGGCCCGCCGGACCGGTGCCGAACCGACCGCCGACCAGCACGCGGAGTACCGGGACCTGGTCGCCCGGTGGCAGCTCAACCCTCGGCTGGAGACGCTGCTCACGCAGCTGCCGTCAACGGTGTGACGGATTCGCCGGCCGCCACCGAAATCGTCTGGTCGATCAGTCAATCGTCCGGCAACGTTCCCGTACTACTCTCGAAGAGCGCACCGACGGGTGCCGGTCGGGAGGGAAGACCCACCGGATGGGTTCGGCAGAGGTTTCGCCGCAGATGGCCTTCGCGCGTTTCGTGCGCCGTGCCATCGACGACGCCCGCGAGGAGCGCGGCTGGACCGTCACCGACCTGGCCGCCCACACCGGCGTCGGGCGCTCGACCGTCTTCCGCTGGCTCGCCGGCGACTGGCAGGACTATCCCGAACTGGCCAAGGTTCGCAGCTTCTGCGCGGCGCTCGATCTGCCGGTCGCGGCGGCCTTCCGCGCCCTCGGTCTGCCCGACGCGGGCTCCGGGCCGTGGCGACGTGGCGACGACGGCCCGGTGGAGGCCGACGTGCGGGTGATCCTGCAACGGTTGGCGGATCCGGCGGTGCCGGCGGAGGAGAAGCACCACATCCGCGACCTGCTGCGCTACCTCGCCCGACGGCCGATCCGTCGGCCCTCGGATCCCACCACCACCCCGATGCGTCGGACGGCTGGCTGACCGTCAGGGCACCGAAACGGTGAACTCCGCCGTACGCACCTCTCCTCCGGTCGCGAAGTCCAGGTAGAGCCGGTACCGCCCGGGCGCGGGTGTGGTGAGCCAGAACCGGATCGCGCCGTCGACAAGTCCCGCCTCGGGGTGCACGTGCAGGTAGCCGAGGTCCCCCTCGCGCAAGGCGACGAGGTGGCCGTACGCACCGAGGTAGCGCTCCAGCGTCGGGCCCACGCCGTCCACCCCGGTGATCCGGAAGTCGACCGGCACGGTGAGCCCGGGTTGGGGGGCACCCTGGTATTCGACGGTGAACTCGTCGACCCTGGTCGTGGTCGCCGGGCCGGGCAGGTCCCGGGGCGCGTAGTCGCCCGGCGCGACCAGATCCACCCCGAGCGTCGTCGCCGTCTGCCGGCCGTCGTCGGCGACGGCGGTGAAGTCGGCGTACGCACGCCAGACGCCGGGCGACGGCAGCGTCAGCGGCACCGACCAGGTGCCGTCCACCGCCATGCTCGGGTGCAGGTGCTGGTAACCGGACAGGTCCCGACGCACCACGATCACGTGCATCGGCTTGTCATGCACGACAGCGAACCGGGTGACCGTCCGGCGCTGCCCGTCCCGGATCTGAAACCGCAGCTCACCGGCCTGCCCGGCGGTGAACTCGGCGGCCAGTGGGTGCAGCGTGTACCCGTCGCGGCTGACCGCCAGACCGCCGGCCTCGGCCGCCGCGTCCTGCTCGGCACCGTGCGCGTGCGCGCCGGCACCCGGAGCGTGGGTGTGTTCGGCCAAGGCGCTACCGGTGCCGGCCGCCGCCGTGGGACCACTGCCACCGTTGCTCCGCCCGAGCCCGAATCCGAGCAGCACCGCCAGCACTACCCCGCCGACCACCAGGGCCAACCGCAGCGTGGCCCGATCCGGTACGGCCGAGGCCGCAGCAGGCGCCGGGCCGGCCGGAGTCGGGCCGGTGTCCTGGCCGGCGACGTGTCGCTCGGCGGTGCGCACCGACCCGAGCGCGGGCGCGTCGGGTGCCTGGTCAGCCATGCGCCCACCGTACCGCCGAGCCGATCGGGCGCCCGGCGAGCCGAAGCGATCGTGGTTCCGGTCGCACCCTCAGGCGGCGACGGCGAGCGCCAGCGGCAGCACGCCGGTGGCGCCGGCACGGCGG
The DNA here is from genome assembly GCF_018070465.1 of Micromonospora sp. C95. GTDB lineage: Bacteria > Actinomycetota > Actinomycetes > Mycobacteriales > Micromonosporaceae > Micromonospora. The sequence goes on along the minus strand of NZ_JAGPXT010000021.1, from coordinate 77,179 downwards.
AGTTCCCGGGCCGCCATCGTGATCGTCCAACCGGAGTCGACCAGGTCGTCCACCAGCAGCACCGGGCCGTCCAGGTCGGCGACGGCGGCGGCAAGATCGGCGGGGACGGTGAGGGTGCCGTGCAGGGCGCGTACCCGCTGCGCGCTGTTGCCACGGGGACCGTCGGCGGCCACCGACCCGGCGGGGATCACCTGGCCCAGCAGCGGCAGCCGGCCGACGGCGGCGATCCGCTCGGCCAGCGAACCGACAAGCGCCGGGCGGGTCCGGGAGCCGACCGAGACCACCCCGGCCGGGCGGTCCGGCCAGGGGTCGTCGCCGTGCGCCCACGCCTTGAGTACCTCGACAACGGCGGCGGCCACGTCGTCGGGCACCGGGCCGTCAAGCGCGTCCGGCCCGACCAGCCCGCGCAGCCGACCACCCCAGCCCAGGTCCGACAGCCGCCCGACAGCCCGGCCCGGCAGCGCCTGCTCCGCCGGGGCGATGCGCCCCTTCAGCGGTACGCCGACCGACTCCAACCCGGTCGGCCAGAGCTTCTTCGGCGCGAGCTGCACCCCGGGACGGCCGAGGAAGGTCTGCGCGGCGGTCAGCGCGGCCGTCGACACCTCGGGCGGGAACAGCGCCGGGGCGCACCGGTCGCACCGGCCGCAATCCACCGCCTCCGCATCGTCAAGGCATTCCCGCAGGTAGCGCATCCGACAGCCGGTCGTCGCCGCGTACTCGACCATGGCTTGTTGTTCGGCGGTGCGGGCGGCGGCGACGCGACGCAACCGGACCTCGTCGTAGGTCCAGGGCTCTCCGGTGGCGAGCCAGCCGCCGCGGACCCGGCGGACCGCGCCGTCCACGTCGAGCACCTTGAGCATCAACTCCAACCGGGCCCGGCGCAGATCCACCAGAGGCTCCAGGGCCTGCGTGGACAGCGGCCGGTCGGTGTGCAGCGCGGCCAGCACCGCGCGGACCTGCTCCTCGGGCGGGAAGGCCAGTGAGGCGAAGTACCGCCAGATCGCCGCGTCCTCGGCACCGGGCAGCAACAGCACCTCGGCGTGTTCGACGGCCCGCCCGGCCCGGCCGACCTGCTGGTAGTACGCGATGGGTGACGGCGGTGCGCCGAGGTGCACGACGAAGCCGAGATCCGGTTTGTCGAAGCCCATGCCGAGCGCGCTGGTGGCCACCAGGGCTTTGATCTTGTTGTCCAGCAGGTCCTGCTCGGCGGCGCGGCGGTCGGCGTCCTCGGCCTGCCCGGTGTACGCGGCCACCGCCCAGCCGCGTGAGCGGAGGAACTCGGCGGTCTCGGTCGCCGAGGCCACCGTCAACGTGTAGACGATGCCGGAGCCGGGAAGCTGATCGAGGTGGTCGGCGAGCCAACCGAGCCGGTGCGCCGGGCTCGGCAGGTCGAGCACGCCCAACCGCAGCGACTCCCGGTCCAGGCTGCCGCGCAGCACCAGGACGTCCGGTCGCGGCCCGGCCGCCGTGGTCGGTTCGGTGCCCAGTTGCTCGGCCACGTCCCGGGTCACCCGGGCGTTGGCGGTGGCGGTCGTCGCGAGCACCGGGGTGCGCTCGGGCAGGTTGCCGAGGAAGGTGCGCAGCCGGCGGTAGTCCGGCCGGAAGTCGTGCCCCCAGTCCGACACGCAGTGCGCCTCGTCGACGACCAGCAGACCGGTGGTGGCGGCCAGTTTCGGCAGCACGGTGTCCCGGAAGTCCGGGTTGTTGAGCCGTTCCGGGCTGATCAGCAGCACGTCGACCGTGCCGGCGTGGATCTCGGCGGTGATGGCGTCCCACTCGTCCAGGTTCGCCGAGTTGATGGTGCGGGCCCGGATGCCGGCGCGGGCCGCGGCGTCGACCTGGTTACGCATCAGGGCCAGCAACGGCGAGACGATTACCGTCGGGCCGGTGGGTTCGGTGCCAGCGCCCTGACCGTCGCGGTCGCGCAGCAACGCCGTCGCCACGAAGTACACGGCCGACTTGCCCCACCCGGTGCGCTGCACGCAGAGCACCCGGCGCCGGTCCACCACCAGCGCCTCGATCGCCCGCCACTGGTCCTCGCGGAGCCGGGCCTGCGCGCCGGCCAGCCGCCGCAGCACCGCCTCGGCCCGCTGCCGTACCGCCGTCCGTTCCTGGCCCATCCGACGTTTCTACCAGCGGTGCGGCGGCGGAGCCGCACCGCGGCCGGGAGTGTGTTCTACCATTCCCGTTCGATCCCCCGAGAAAGAGACGAGATGACTCAGCGAACCGGCACCACCGCCACGACCCGCCGTCTCGCGGCCGTGGCCGCCGCCCTGATGGCCGCGACCCTGGTTGCCGGCTGCGACGACGAGGCCAACCCGGAGGCGGCTCCCCCACCCCCGGACCCGAAGCAGGAGTTGCTGGCGGCCGTACCCGGTGAGCAGGACCCGGCCTTCCGCTTCACCACAAGCGACTCCTCGGGCGACGTTTCCGGCGTGGTCGATCCGGCGAACCGGGGCATGGACATCGACACCGTCACCAAGGACAAGGACTTCACGCTGGAGATGTCCTTCCGAATGGTCGAGTCGCGCACCTGGATGAAGGTCAACTTCAAGGGCGCCAAGGACATCCAGAAGCTGATGAAGCTGCCCACCAAGTGGATGGAGCTGGACCCGGCGAAGATCGAGGGGCCGGACTCGCTGCCCACCTACGAGGGCACCGACCCGGGCAACGCCGACGCGATCATCCGCGCGGCCACCGACGTCCAGGCCGGTGAGCCCGGGACGTACACCGGCGTGGTGGATCTGTCCGCCGTGCCGGAGCTGGCGGACGCCCTGGCCGCGCTCGGCGACGCCGACGGGCAGCTTCCGCTCAGCGCGGTGGTCGGCGCGGACGGCAACCTGTCCTCGCTGACGCTGGAGATTCCGGCCGCCGGCAAGAAGAAGGCGTCCGAGTACGTGGTCGAGTACTTCGACTTCGGTACGGCGCCGGCGGTCGTCGCGTTCACCGAGGAGCAGGCCCAGTCAGCCCCTTCCGCCGCGTACGACATGCTCAACGACTGACCGGTCAGCGGCCGAGCACCGACCCGCCGTTGACCCCGAGCACCTGGCCGGTGACGTAGCCGGCGGCGGGACTGGCCAGGTAGCGCACCGACTCGGCGACGTCGTCCGGCACCCCGGCCCGGCCGACCAGGGTCGCGGCCACCCGCTGCGCGTGGCCCTCCGGGGTCATCCGGCCGGCGAAGAACTCGGTCTCCGCCACGTAGCCCGGGCTGACCACGTTCACCGTGATCTGGTCCGGCCCGAGCTGCGCCGCGAGGCTGTACGCCCAGCCGTGCAGCGCCGCCTTCGCCGCCGAGTACGCGTCGCCGCCACCGCGCTGCGCGGCGATGGAGCTGACCAGGATCACCCGCCCGCCGGGCCGGCGCAGCGCCGGTCGCAGCGCCTCGGTGAGCAGTACCGCGGTGAGCACGTTGGTGTCCAGGGTGGCCCGCCAGTTCGCGGCGATCCCGGCCAACGTGTCACTGTCCGCGCTGTGGTAGCCGCCGGCGTTGTTGACAAGCACGTCGACCGGCCGCCCACCGACCGCCTCGACCACCTTGACCACCTGGTCGGGATCGGTGAGGTCCGCCGTCACGGCACGGATCGCCTCGGGACGGCCGGATTCGGCGCCGATCCGCTCGACCGTCGCCCTGAGCACCGCCGCGCGCCGGCCCAGAACCAGCACCGAACACCCGTCCAGGACGAGCGCCCGTGCCACCGCCGCCCCGATCCCCGTACCGCCGCCGCTGACCACGGCCAACCGCTCGCTCATGACATCCTTCCCGTCGCTGCTTGTCCCGCACGTGCCCGGCCGGACCCGCCACCGCTGTGCCGTAGCGGTGACCAGCCGGATGCGCGGCTGGCCGGACCAAGAGCGCCGGTCCGGCCACCGATCATGAGGCTAGCGCGGGGGGACGGCACGCCGTCCGTGCCGTCCCGCCGACCTGGTGATCAACCTTGCTGCCGGGAGCCGGGGCGCAGGGAGTCGCGGAGCAGGGCCAGCCGGGGCGCGAGGCTGGCCAGGCCGCCGGGGAAGAAGTAGACGGCCAGGATGAAGACCGTGCCGAGCACGAACAGCGGCTGGGACAGCGGCCGGCTGAGGAACGCCGGCAGCGCGTTCACCGCGTCGGAGGTGCCGAAGGACACCAGTCGGTGGTCGAGGTACATGTAGAGGATGCCGCCCAGCACCGGGCCCCACCGGGTGCCCGGCCCGCCGAGGACCACCATCACCAGCAGGGACAGGGTCAGCTCGCTGCTGGTGATGTGCGGCGAGGCACCGCCGACGATCAGGCAGTAGACCACCCCGCCGGCCGACGCCAGACCTCCGGCCAGGGTGAAGGCGACAAGCTTGAACCGGTACGGATCCAACCCGAGCACACCGATGCGGCGCTCGTCGTCGCGCAGCCCGGCCAGCACCCGGCCGGTCGGCGAGCCGCTGACCCGGTGCACCACGAACACCACCACCACGAGATAGGCCAGCGCCAACCAGTACAGGTTCACCGTGTTGGTGACCCCCACCAGCCCGTCCGGCAGCCCGGCCACGTCCAGCGGCAGCCCCTCCTCACCACCGGTGAGCCCACCGAAGTCCCGGGCCACCAGGATCGCCCCGACCTGCGCGAACGCCAGCGTCACCATGGCGAAGGCGATGCCGACCGTACGCAGCGCCACCGCACCGAGCAGCCCGGCGAGAATCGTGCCGCCGACGATGGCCAGCGGCGCGGCCTGCCACAGCGGCAGCCCGGCCCGGGTGATCAGGATGTCGGTGCCGTAGACACCGGCGGCGAAGTAGAGGGCGTGGCCGAAGGAGAGCATCCCGGTGCGCCCGAACAGCAGGTCGTAACCGGCCGCCAGACCGCCGAAGACCAGACACACGGCGAGCAGTTGCAGGGTGCCCGGCGAGTTCAGCGCGCCCTCGAAGATGCCCGGCAGGTGCAGCGTCGAGTACGGCAGGATCAGCGCCACCACCAGTGCGACAAGCGGCAGGAACGGGCGGAGCCGGCCCCAACGGCCCGGTTGCTCGGTCAACTCGTCGGGCACCGCCGCCGGAGGTGCCGAAACCTCGGGACTCTTGACCTCGGTCATGCCGTAACCGCCTTCCCGGCGATGCCCTGCGGGCGCAGCAGCAGCACCACGGCCAGCAGCGCCACCACGCAGATGTCACCCAGCCCGGAGGTGCCGTAGTAGTTGACGAACTGTTGCAGCAGCCCGACCGCGACCGCCGCGTACGCGGACCCGACGACCGAGCCCATGCCGCCGATGACCACCACGATGAACGCGAAGATCAGCAGCGAGCCGCCCTGCTGCGGCGAGACGGTGCCGAAGTAGACGCTGCCCAGCGCCCCGGCCAACGCCGCCGCGGCCCCGCCGATGGCGAAGACCAGGGTGAACGCCTTGCGTACGTCGATGCCCAGCGCGGTCACCATCTCCCGGTTCTCCACCCCGGCCCGGATGATCAGGCCGTAGCGGGTCCAGCGGAGGAAGGCGAGGATCGCGCCGAGTACCAGCGTCGCCGCGACGATGAGCAGCAGCCCCCCGTTGGGCACCTGCGCACCGAATATCGAGGTCACCTCGCGGGTCCAGGCCGGGCGCGGGAACGGTCGGGCGTCGGCACCCCAGGTGGCCTGCAACAACGCCACGCCGGCCAGCGAGAGACCGACGGTGACCAGCACCTGCTCGATGGTGCGCGAGTAGAGCGGCCGGATCAGCACCAGCTCGACGAGCACCGCCATCAGCGTGCCGGCGGCCACCCCGAAGGCGACCGCGACCACGAAGCCGAGGCCGTCCGGCCCGGCGCCGGGCAGGTTCCCCGCCGCCCACCAGGTGGCGTACGCGCCGACGCCGAGGAAGAGCCCGTGGGCGAAGTTGAGCACGTCGGCCAGGCCGAAGACCAGCGACAGTCCGGAGGCGACCAGGAAGTACAGAGCGGCCAGGCCGAGACCGGTGAGCGTCAACAGAATGATCGCGTCCATCAGCTACCGTCCTCCGGGGCCGACGCGGCGGCGGCCCGACGACCGGCGACGCGGTCGGTGGCCGATCCAACGGGCTGGTCGGTCGCCGGCCCGGCGGGCTGGTGGCCCTCGGCCGAGCCGACGCCGAGCAGGGACCGGGTCAGCGCGGTCTCCAACAGCAACTCCTGGGCGTCACCGGCCCAGGCGACCCGGCCGGCGGCGAGCACCACCGCGTCGCGGGCCAGCCGCCGGACCACCGCGAGGTTCTGCTCGACCAGCAGCACCGGCACGGACTCCGCGACCCGTTCCAGTACCTCGGCCACCTCGGTCACCACCTTCGGCGCCAGCCCCTTGGTCGGCTCGTCGACAAGCAGCAGTCGGTTGTCGTTGAGCAGCACCCGGCCGATGGCGAGCATCTGCTGCTGCCCGCCGGAGAGCGAGCCGGCCCGCTGCCGGGAACGCCGGTCCAGCTCGGGAAAGAGCGCGAACACCCGGTCGTACGCCGGGCGGGTACCGCGCCGCTCGGCGAGCCGCAGGTTCTCCGCGACGGTGAGTCCGGCGAAGACGCAGCGGTCCTCCGGCACATAGCCGAGCCCGCCGCGGACCAGGCGGTGGGTCCGCTGGGACAGCAGGCTCTGGGCACCCATCCGGACGGTGCCGCGCACCTCCCCGTTACGTGGGGTCAGCCCCACGACGGCGCGCAGCGTGGTGGTCTTGCCGACCCCGTTGCGGCCGAGCAGCACGGTGACCCCGGTCGGCGCGACCGTGAACGACACGCCCTGGAGGATGTGCAGCCCGGCGATCCGGACCGACAGGTTCTCCACGGTCAATACGGGTTCGCTCACAGCGACTCCCCGAGGTAGGCCTCTTGTACGGTCGGGTTGGCCATCACCGTCTCCGGTGTGTCGCAGGCCAGCAGCGCGCCGTGGTGCATCACGGCGATCCGGTCGGCCAGTTCGAGGATCACGTCCATGTGGTGCTCCACCATCAGCACCGCCCGGCCGCTGTCGCCGGTCAACGAACGGATCACCTGGACCAGTTCCGGCACGTCCTCGGCGCTGACCCCGGCCATCGGTTCGTCGAGCAGCATGACCCGTGGCTCACCGGCCAGCAGCAGGGCGATCTCCAGCTTCCGCTTCTCGCCGTGGGCGAGGGTGCCCGCCAGCGCCGTACCCCGGTGGGCCAGGCCGACCCGGTCGAGTGCCGCGTCGGCGGCGGCGGCGACCTCCCGGTCGGCCGCCGCCCGCCGCCACAACTTGAGCGAACCCCCGCGGTGTGCCTGCACGGCGAGCCGGACGTTCTCCCGCACGCTCAGCGAGCCGAACACCGAGGACGCCTGGAAGGTACGGCCCAGGCCCAGGCGGGCCCGCCGATACGGCGGCAGGTCGGAGATGTCCTGTCCGTCCAGGGTCACCCGACCTTCGGTGGCCCGGCGCAGGCCGGTGATCAGGTTGAACAGCGAGGTCTTGCCGGCGCCGTTGGGGCCGATCACGCCGAGGAACTCCCCGGGTGCCAGGTCCAGGTAGACGGAGTCGACGATGGAGACCTCACCGATCCGCCAGGTCAGACCGCGGGTGGCGAGCATCTTTGGTCAGCCCTTCATCGCCTGGACCGGCGGTGCGGTCTCGTCGGCGGTGAGCGCCTTCTGAGCGGTCGCGGTGAAGGTGTCGCCGCTGCCGGTCAGGCTCGCCTGGTACATCGGCTGGAGCAGCGCGTGGTCCTCGGCGCGGATGGTCATGCTGCCCTTGACGCTCTCGAAGCTCCAGCCCTCCAGCGCGGTGACCATCTTCTCGACGTCGTCGCCACCCTCGGCCACGGCGCGGACCACCATCTGGGCGGCGGCGAAGCCGTCCGGGTGGAACAGGTCGAGCGTGCCGCCGGGGACCTTCGCCTTGGCGGCCTTGGCCGCCTCGGTGTCGCTGGCGCCGTCGAAGTAGTGCGACAGGAAGGAGATCTTGCTGCCGGCCGCGCCGAAGGTCGGCCAGGAGGCGCGGATGTCCAGACCGGTGACGACCGTGGTGGAACTCAGCACGCCCTGCTGGTCCAGGGTCTGCCACATGGCCGGGGCGGTGGTGCCGGCCCAGGCGACGAAGAGCAGGTCCGGCTTGGCGGACTTGATCTGGCTGGCGAACGGGGTGAACTCGGTCGCGCTGGCCGGTGCCCGGACGGCGCTGACGCTCGCGCCGGCTCCGCCGATGACGGCCTTGACCGCGGCCTCGTTGGCGTCACCGAAGGCGCCGTCCTGGGCGAACACCACGACCTTCTTGCCGGCCGGGTCGCCGATGAACGACTTCGCGGTCACCACGTCCTGGTACGACTGCCGGCCGGAGCGGAACGTGTACTTGTTCGCGCCGGTCACCGCGTCGGTGGCGGCCGGGCCGGAGATGAACAGCACCTTGTTCTGCGCGGCGATCGGGGCCACCTGGAGCGCCACTCCCGAGGCCGTCGATCCGGCGATGATCTTGTTGCCCTTGCCGATCAGGTCCTTGGCCGCGGAGACCGCCTTCGCCGGGTCACCCGCGTCGTCGACCTCGGTGATCTCGATCGCCCGGTCACCGACCTTGTTGGTGCCGTTGGTGGCGAAGTCCAGGCCGGCCCTGAACCCCTCGATGTACTGCTTTCCGTAACTGGCCAGCGCTCCCGACTGGGAGTAGACCAGACCAACCTTCACCGGCGCGGCGCTGTCGCCGCCACCGTTGGCGGTGTCCTGGGGGCTGCCACAGGCCGTGGCGGCGATCGCCGCGGCCATCATCGTGGCGGCGGAGATGAACACCCGCCGTGTCGTCCGGACCGTCATTGCGACTCCACGTGAGGACTCAGAGGAAGGAACCTTATGTGTCGGCTCACGCTAGAAGTGACGTCACCCACGGGCCATGTGGTTGAAACACACAAGTAACAGGGGTCGGGTGGGCTCGGGTTACAGCATCGACGGCCACGTGGTGCCGGCCGGCCGATGCGACAGGAGCTCCCTCCCTGACGATGTGTCGCCCACCCCCACGCTCGGGTCGGCCAGCCGGGACCGATCTCCCGGGCCCCGCTCAGCGCGGGCGGCAGGGTCCGTCGTGATCGGCGTCGCGGGCACACCGCCTGCCGCCGTCTAGCGGCTGGTCACAGCAGACCCAATGGCGTACGCCCTGTTTGTCCTCCGCCGAGACGGTCGTCCCGGCCGTCTCGATGTTCCCGAAGGAACTCAGCGCCGGGGTGACCGTCCGGGCGAACCGTTTCGCGGCGGCGACGTCCCGGACCCGCACCGGCAGATGCACCACGAAGCGGTCGGCGCTCACCGCCGCATCCCCGGCGTGAACCGCGCCTGCCAGCTGCGTAGCGCCCGCTTGATCCGCGCGTTCTCCTCGGCGACCAGCACCAGTTCCCGCCGGGCGGCGGCCAGCTCACCGGCGACCCGACTCAGGAAGGCGTGCACCTCCTCCGGATCGCATCCCCGTCGTACCGACCGGAACTGCCGGTCCCGAATCTGCCCCACGGTCAACGACCGGCACGACGCCGACCGATACCAGCCGCCGTTCGGCAAGCGACCGCTACTCGGTGACGGCCCGCCCCTCTGCGGCCGACCGCCGCTCGATGGCGGCACGCCGTTTGGCGGAGGCCCGCCACGCGGCACCAACCTGCCTATCGGTGAAGGTCCACCCCCCGACGGTGTTGCGCCGTTCGGTGATCGAAAAATTGCCGTGGACGCTCCGTCGTTCGGGGTTCGTCGGTCTCTCCTTGGGCGAAACAGGTCGATCACGTTGCGCACCTGAACCTCCTCAACGCCGGGTCACGCCGGCCGCATGGCTGGAGGCGGCCCGGCCGCCGGAAAGGGGGAACGCCGGCCGGGCCGCCGACCCCGTGACCGCAGCCCTTGTCGGCGGTACGGCCCCGGAGCCCACTTCAGGTCCGCCTCCGAGGGTTTGCCGAACCAACCGGAGCCGGACAGATGGAAACCTACACCAGTATCTGGAGCTAGTCGAGCCCTGAGTAACGGCGTTGCGCACAACCTGTTGCAGTTACTTGTGTAGGTGGGGCAGGATCGAAGACGCCGAACCAACCGGAGTCTTCGCCATGCCTACAGCACCCGCGCCCTACAAGGTCATCGCCAACGACTTCACCGCAAAGATCAAGAGCGGCGAGTTGAAGCCCGGTGACAAGCTGCCGTCAACCAGCCAGATCGCCGACATGTACGACGTCAGCGTCAACACCGCGTACCGAGCGATGTCCCTTCTGCACGATCGCGATCTGATCGTCGGGCAGCCTGGGCGCGGGACCTACGTCGCCGATCCGGCGGCCGAGTAGCACCAGTCGACGGTCGGGGAGCACCCGCAACGGGTCCACCCGCCGCCCGGTCGACGTCACCCGAGTCGTCGGCCGCACAACGCCCGACCCGGACCCGTCGTACACCGGTTGCGGCATGTCGGGGTATCCCGCCCGCTTGACGGCGCGAGTTGCGGCATCCTGCGCACGGCGGCCCCGGCGGGTAGGTCTGCGGCAGCGCTCGCCTGCTCGGATGACAACAGCCGATTCCCGCCTGCGCATGGTGAAGATGCTCGCGGGCCCGTTCGAGATCTCCGTTCGCGGTAGCACTCAGCGAGGTTGAGGTGCAACGACGGATACAGACTCGCCACCGACATCGGCACCCCGGGAACGGTGGTGGTCGCCGGAGCAGGCAGCAACATCCCCGAAGTTGCAGGGTCGCCAGCGCCCGAGGCAGCAGTATCCCCGAAGTTGCAGGTTAGACCGGGGGCGGGGTGGGGCGGGGGTGGAGGTGGGGTGGCCCGCCGGCCGGGGTGGACGGCGGGTCGATCGGTGCGGGTGTGGGGTGTGACGGTCGGGGTCAGGGGCGGGGTAGGGCGGCGCGGGCGGCGACTGCGGTGTCGGGGTGGTCGGTGAAGACGCCGTCGAGGCCGAGGCGGTAGAACAGCTCGTACTCGGACTGGATGTCGCCGCGGGCGTTCGGGTCGGTGCCGATCCGGAAGTCGGCCGGGAGGAACTGGTTCTCGGCTCGGAAGGTCCAGGCGTGCACGATCAGCTTCTCCCGGTGCGCGTCCCTGACCAGGGTGGTCGGGGTGAGCAGGCCACCGGCGGAGTTCCGCGGCACGATCAGGTCCTTGTGCACTCCGACGCCGTCGGCGTAGCGGGAGATCCAGCGCAGGCCGGCGGGGGTCGCCAGGTCGCGGTACGTGCGGCCGTCGCCGGCCAGGGTGAAGTCGTAGGGCTGGCCGGCGGCGTTGAGCAACTGGGCCAACTTGACGTCGATCATTCGGTCCAGCCGCCGCAGGTTCGCCGTCTCGAACGACTGGATGATCACCGGAGCGTGACGCTTGGTCATCCTGTTCCGGCGCAACACCTCGACGAGCGGCTCCTCCAGCGGCAGGCCGATCGAGGCGAAGTACGTCGGGTGCTTGGTCTCCGGGTAGACACCGATCACCCGGCCGCGCGCCCGGCCCTCGACCCGGGCCAGGTCGATCACCTCTTGGAAGGTGGGCACCTGGAACTGGCCGTCGAACGCGGTGTTCGTCACCCGCACCTGGGGCAGCCGCTCCTTGGCCCGCAGCGTCCGCAGTTCGGCGAGGGTGAAGTCCTCGGTGAACCAGCCGGTCACCGACACCCCGTCGATGGTCTTCGTGGTCCGACGGTCGGCGAACTCCGTCCTGGCCGCCACGTCGGTCGTACCGCTGATCTCGTTCTCGTGCCGCGCGACGAGCACGCCGTCGGCCGTCGCGACGAGATCCGGTTCGATGTAGTCGGCACCCATCCGGATCGCCAGCCGGTACGCCTCCAGGGTGTGCTCCGGCCGGTAGCCGCTGGCGCCCCGGTGGCCGATGACGATGGGCTGGTCACCGACGCGGGCCGGGTCCGGGCCGGCGGCCGGCTTCGCCGTGGCGACCATGGGCGTGGCCACGGCGGCGGCGAGCAGGGTCACCGACACACCGAGGGCGGAAAGGGTACGTCGCAACGCGGTCTCCTTGACTCGTCGGGGGACCGCCTCAGCAGACCTGCCCGGGCTGACCGGCAGTTGGTCCGCGCCTGACCATCCGGTGAATCCTCCGCCGTTGCGTCCGTTGAAGCAGAGCAAGGCAGAGCCGGCGACACGGGATTCGGGATGTCGGTTCCGGCCCGGAACCTCGGACGGAATCGGAAGATTGTCTGGTGCGTCGGTTTCTTCGTCACCCGGTGCGGCTCGTGCCGCTGGTCTTCCTGGTGGCGATCCTGATCGGCACCGGCCTGCTGATGCTGCGCCCGATGACCATCGAGTACCAGCACGCCCCCTTCATGACCGCGCTGTTCACCGCCACCTCGGCCATCTCGGTCACCGGCCTGACCGTCACCGACACCCCCAACTACTGGTCCGGCTCCGGGCTGGTGCTCATCACCGTGCTCACCCAGCTGGGCGGGCTCGGCATCCTGACCGGTGCCGCACTCGTGATCCTCACCGTGTCCCGGCGGCTGGGGCTGCACAACCGGCTGCTGTTGCAGGCCGAGACCGCGGAGTACGGGCTCGGCGACGTGCGCCGGCTGCTGCTGCGCATCGCCACCACGGTCTTCGCCTGCGAGCTGGCGATGACCGTCATCGTCACCGGGCGGCTCTGGCTGGCCTACGACCAACCCTTGTCGGAGGCCCTCTGGTCCGGTGCGTTCCACTCCATCCAGGCGTTCAACAACTGCGGATTCTCGCTCTACCGTGACGGGTTGCTGGCCTTCTCCCGCGACCCGTGGGTCAGCCTGCCGTTGGCCCTCGGCGCGATCATCGGCGGGCTCGGGTTCCCGGCCATGTTCGAGGCGATCCGGGAATGGCGGCAGCCGGCCCGCTGGGCGGTCGCCACCAAGCTGACCATCTGGGGCAGCGCGGCGCTCGTCGCCTTCGGTGCGGTCGCGTTCCTGGCCGCCGAGTGGGCCAACCCGTGGACGGTCGGCCAGTACGACGTGCCCGGCAAGGTGGTCGCCGCGTTCGCGCAGATCGCGCTGGCCCGCACCGGCGGCTTCGAAGTGGTGCCGACCGAGGTGCTGCGGGAGGAGAGCTACCCCCTGCTGACCGGCTTGATGTTCATCGGTGGCGGCAGCGCCAGCACGGCCGGTGGTATCAAGGTCTCCACCTTCTTCCTGCTCGCCTTCGTCATCTGGGCGGAGGTCCGCGGCGAGCCGGACGTCACGGTCGGGCACCGCCGGATCGCCACCGCCAGCCAGCGGCAGGCCCTCACCGTCGCGCTGCTCAGCGTCGCGATCGTGGCCGCCGGGACCGCCGCGCTGATCGCGATGACCGACAAGCTTCCGTTCTACGCCGCGCTGTTCGAGGTCACGTCGGCGTTCAGCACCACCGGACTCTCGGTGGGCGTCCTGCCGTCCCTGTCGGACGGTGGTCAGTTGGTGCTGACCGTGCTCATGTACGTCGGCCGGGTCGGGCCGCTCACCTTCGGCTCGGCGATCGCGCTGAACACCCGACGCCGGCTCTACCGATACCCAGAGGAGCAACCAATTGTCGGATAGAAGATCGGACGCGGGCGGCATCGCCGTGATCGGCCTCGGCCGGTTCGGCAGCCATCTGGCCGAGTCGCTCGCCGCCCTCGGCCGCGAGGTGCTGGCCATCGACCGGGACGCCCAGCAGGTGCAGAAGTGGTCGTCGATGCTCGATCAGGTGACGCAGGCCGACACCACCGACGAGGAGGCCCTGCGCCAAATCGGCCTGACCGACGTGCAACGGGTGGTGGTGGCCATCGGCGCCTCCGTCGAGGCCAGCGTGCTCACCGTGCTCGCCCTGGTGGAGTTGGGCATCCCGCAGATCTGGGCCCGGGCGACGTCGGGGCAGCACGCGAAGATCCTCTCCTCGGTCGGGGCGCACCGCGTGCTCTTCCCCGAGGCGGAGACCGGCGAGCGACTCGCCCATCTGATCATCAGCCGGACGCTCGACTTCGTGGAGTTCGACGAGGCCTTCGCAGTGGCGCGGGTCCGCGTTCCCCGGTCGCTCGCGGGTCGCCCGACCAGCGAGATCCAACTGCTGAAACGCTACGGCGTACGGGTGATCGGCATCAAGCGGTCCGGCGAGCAGCGGTACCGGTACGTCTCGGACGAGATGCAACTCGTCGATGACACGATTCTCATCGTTGAGGGGACCATCGAACAGGTTCAGCGTTTCGCCACGCTGTCCTGACCGGTCGGCTCACCGGCCGGGGCCCTTGCCGGGCTTGGCCGGCTGCGGCTTTCCCCCGCCCTTGCCCTTCGCCTTGCCGTCGTCCGGCTTGGCCTTCTCGGCCTTGGGCTTCTTGGTCTTGGGTTTGCTGTCGCCAGAACCGGCCTTGCCGGCCGATGCCTTCACCGTCTTCGCCGGAGCCGACCGGGTGGGTGCCGGCTTGGTGCTGGGCGCGGTGCCCGCCACGCCGGAGACCTGGACCCCGCAGACCGCCGTGCCGAGCCGGAACTCCACCGGTAGCGGGTTCGTCCCGGTGTATCGCCCGGTCAGGTTCAGCTTCTCCGTGGCACCCGGTGCCAGGGCGGGCCGCTGCGGGACCGGCTGCACCGCCACCGACCGGCCCTGCTGCCGTACCGGCACCGGGGTCGCGGCGGTCACCTGCTGCTCGCCGGGGAACGCGAAGCTCATGGTCCAGTCGCGCAGCTCGCGATCCCCGGTGTTGGTCAGGCTCAGCTCCGCGGTGAAGTCCTTGCCGGAGTCCTTGCGGAGGGCGTACGTGACCTGGCAGGGGATCTTCTGTTCGCCGCCGATGCGGGCCTGGGTCGGTTGGTCGATGCCGCCGCTGGCGGAGCTGTGCGACGTGACGCCCCAGACCGCCGCCGTGACGGCCATCAGTCCGGCGGCGGCCGTCACCGCCTCGATCCGGCGCCGACGGTTCAGCCGGCGACGGGTACGCGGGCCGGCCAGCGGCAGCGCGTCGGTCGCCGCGGACCAAGGCAGGATCGTGGTACCGGCGTCGGCCAGCGACGCAGGGCCAGCGTCGCCGGTGCCGGCACCCACCGGCACCGTCGGCACCTTGCCGGCCGCCCCGGCGAGGACCCGGGACAGCTCGGCGGTGGCCGGCCGGTCCGCCGGTCGCTTCGCCAGGCAACGGTGAACGAGGTCGGCGACGCCGTCGGGCAGGCCCGGCACGTCGGGCATCGGCTCCGGCTCGCGGTACATGTGGGCGCGCAGCATCTGGGTGGTGGTGTCGGCCTGCCACGGCAGCCGGCCGGTGAGCATCCGGTACAGCAGCAGCCCGACCGCGTACACGTCGGTGGCCGGGCTGACCTGGCCGTTGTCGAGCCGTTCCGGAGCGAGGTACGCCGGGGTGCCGAGCAGGTTGCCGTCGGGCCCCTTCTCGCTCTCGCCGACCAGCGCGGAGATGCCGAAGTCGACCACCTTCACGCCGGTCGCGGTGAGCATCACGTTGCCGGGGGTGACGTCGCGGTGCACCACACCCCGGGCGTGCGCGGTGGCAAGTGCGGAGGAGACCTCGGCGGCCACCGTCACCGCCTCCCGCCACGGCAGGCGTCGGTCGCGGGCCAACCGCGCGGTCAGCGGACCGCCGTCGATCAACTCCATCACCACGTACGGCACGGTCAACCCGACCTGAACGGACTCGCCGTAGTCGTACACGTTCGTGATGTTGGGGTGGCAGAGCCGGGCGGCGGCCTGGGCCTCGATCCGGATCCGGTGCCGGAACGCCCGGTCGCTGGCCAGCCGGGACGCGAGCACCTTGACCGCCACCTGCCGGCCGAGCACCTCGTCGTAGCCGCGCCAGACCACCGACATGCCGCCCGCGCCGAGCTGCTCGATGAGCCGGTACCGCTCACCGAGCAGTTGCGCTCCCCTGCTCACCGCACCACCCATGGTTGGCGTTGTTGCCCGACGTGCGGCCGCCTACACCTTTCTGGTCTGATTCGGTCACGGATGTCACCCGATCAGGCGGTGGCGAGCAGTTGGTCCACCGGGGCGTAGTCGTCGGTGAGCACCAGCGCGTCGCCGACGAAGTCCGTCAGCTCACCGCCGCTGAGCAGGCTCGCCGGTTCGTTGGCGTCGTCGAGACGGGCCCGTACCGCGGCCAGCGGCAGCGGTGTGTCGGAGGCGACGATCAGGAAGTTGGCACCCCGCTCACCGGCCAGCGCTTCCGGCGGAGCGATCAGGGCGACGTGCGCGAACTCGGCGGCGACGGTGGCCACCTCGCTACGGATGAACCGCAGCGGCGGGTAGTCGATGACGTTCTGCACGTACACGCCACCTGGGCGGGTCACCCGGCGGATCTCGGCGGCCATCTCCCGGGTCGCCAGGTGCCAGGGCACCACCAGGTGTCCGAAGGCGTCACCCACCACGAAGTCGCGGCTGTCGGTCGCCTCGTCGGCGACCAGCATCCGGGCGTCGCCCACCACCGCCCGCAGATCCGGCCCCTGGCGTACGCCGAGCCGCCGCTCCCCCAGCTCGACGAGCCCGCCGTCGATCTCGAACACCAGATTGTCGGTGCCGGGCCGGGTGGCGGTCAGGTAACGCGGCACGGTGAACCCACCGCCACCCAGGTGCAGTGCGTCGAGTTGCTGGCCCGACGGGGCGAGCACGTCGGCCACCGCCCCGATCCAGCGGGTGTACGCGTACTCCAGGTGGGTCGGGTCAGCGAGATCCACGTACGAGTGCTGGGCCGAGTTGAGCAGCAGCGTCCGTCCGCTGGACCGACCCGGATCGGCCTGTACGCGGGCACAGTGGTAAGCCGTCTCGACATCGCAGGGGTTGGGGGCGACCATCGTCAGCCCGGCTCCGGCCAGGCCGAGCACCGCCAGGGCGGCCTTTACCCGGGCCGGTCCGGGCAGTGCCGCCCGGTCCTCTCGGTGCAGGTACACCCCGAGCGCGATGCCGGTGATGCCGAGGGAGGCGGCCAACCCGAACAGGATCACCGTGCTGGGCAGGGCGGCCACCAGCACGAAGCCGGTGACCAGGGTGGCCGTGACGGCACCGAGCGTGCCGATGCCGGAGAGCCGGCCGACGACCTGGCCGGTGCGGCGCAGGTCGGCGAGTTGAAGCTTGATCACCAGGGGGCTGACCGCCGAGAGCAGCATTGCGGGTGCGAAGACGGCGACCGCGACCAGCAGCAGCACGGCGCTGGCCGCACCGCCGCGCAGCACCTCACCGGCGTACCGCACCGCCGGCAGGGTGATCGCGGTGGCGATGCCGGAGAGCACCAGCGCCGGGGCCAGCAGCGTACGCGGGTTGCGCCGGTCCGCCAGCCAGCCGCCCGCCCACGCCCCGTACGCGATCGCCGCCAGCGCGATGCCGATGACCGAACTGGTCACCTGGAGGGTGACCCCGACGTACGGCCCGACCAGGCGCAACGCGGCGGTCTCCAGGACCAGCACGGCACCACTGGAGTAGAAGACCAGGAACGCGGCGAGCCCGTTGGGCAGGGCCCGGGGCACCACCGGTGAGGATGGCGCGGACGGGGCCGCCACGTCAGGCGATGGAGAGTTCATCGTGGCGATGGTACGCAGCGGCCCCGGCCCGGCGGGTCAGTACATCGAGAGATGAACGTGGTTCGTGTGGTCGGCGGCCGGGCTGCCGCTACCGCTGTACGCCCGCCAGCCGGTGCCCGGGTGCCAGATCTGGCGGTACCAGATGACGTAGAGCACGCCGAGCCGGTCGGCGTTGCGGACGTGCCAGGCGGCCAGGCTGTCGCCGTACGACTTGTCGCCACCGGTGGCCGTGCGGTCCTCGAAGCCGTTCGTGGCGGCGGAGAAGTCGCAGGCCCGCCCCTTGGGGTGCTCGCCCGAGCCGCCGCTGCGGTAGCAGGAGACGTGCCGCTTGTATCCGGCCGCCTGGGTCTGCTTCAGCGCGTGCAGGGTGCGTGGCGTGATGCAGCCCGAGGTGGTCGGGTCGTTCACCGAGCACGACTCGCCGGGCCAGGAACCGTCGGAGTTGCGGGGCGCCGGCTTCGCCGAGGTGGAACTGCCGCCGCTGAACCCACCCCCGCTGCCCGAGCTGACCGCGGCCAGGGCCGCCTCGGCCTCCTTCTTCTTCTTCGCCATCACGGCCAGCTGCTTGGTCTGCTCGCGCACCTCGGCGTTTATCGCCAACTTGGCCTGCCGGGCCTGCTCACGCGCCTCGGTCAGCTCCCGGATCCGCCGGCCGTCCCGCTGGGCCATCATGTCGAGGTTGGCGGCCCGCTGCACGAACGCCTCCGGGGTCGCGCTGTCCAGCAGTACGGCTGCCGGGCTGAGCCGCCCGACCCGGTACGACTGCGCGGCCACCTCACCGACCATGGCGGTCAGCTCGTCCAGCCGGCCCTCCATCTCGGACAGCTCCTTGGCCATCTGCTTCTGCCGCTTCTTGGAGCCGTCCAGCTTGCGCTTGGCGTCGATGTGCGCCTTGGCGGTGGCCTCCAGGGCGTCCCGCAGCTTCTTGCTGCCACCCTCGTTGGGCTCGGCGTACGCCGGCACGGCACCCACGCCGAGCAGCAGCGCCACGCCGGCGAGCAGGGCGATCAGCGGCCGGCGAACGTTCCGCCGGACGGACATGGACCTGCGCACGAAAGCATCCTTTCGTCGGCCGCCGGCCCCCGAAGAGCACCACTGCGCGGCGGCGGCCTCCGCCGGCGCCGGTCGGCGGCCTGCTGGCGGAAGGCCGCCGGTCAGGATACCGGAACCAGCCCCATCAACCACCCCACCAACCCCCACCCCCCACCAACCCTCACCCCAGCGCACCCACTCCCTCACCCTCCGCACCCATTCGCCGCGTTGATCATGAGGTTAGCGGCAAGTTCGATCTCTGAAGCTGCCGCCAACCTCATGATCAACGAGGGAAAGGGGGGTCAGGTGGGGAGGAGGGTGGTGTGGACTTCGGTCCAGACCTCGGCGTTGACGGCTACCAGTAGGCCGTGTTCCGTGTCGGCGGGGTGGTAGTCGGTGCCGTCGAGTCGGCGGGCCACGCCGCCTGCGGCCTGCACCAGCAAGGTGCCCGGGCCGTGGTCCCAGGGCAGGGTCCGCCAGAACAACACGAACTGCTGCTGCCCGGTGAGCACGTCGAGATACTCGCGACCGGCGCAGTGCTGCCCCGGCAGCAGCTCCCCGAGCCGCGCACTACCCGCCTCCACCGTGCGTCGGGATGGCCCCGGCAGGAACTTCGTCATCGCGGTGCCGCGCAGCTCACCCATGGGTGGCGCCCCGTCGGGCAGCTGCAACGGCTGGCCATCCAGGTACGTGCCCTCGCCGGTGCGGGCGGTCGCCAGCGCGTCGGCGAGCGGGTCGAACACCCACGCGGCCACCTGCTGACCGTCGGTGAGCAGCGAGACCATCAAGGCGAACGGACGGCGACCCGCCGCGAAGTTCGCGGTGCCGTCGACCGGGTCGACAAGCCATACGTCTCCCGAGGCCCGAAGGTGACGCAGCAGATCGGGATCGTCGGCCACCGCCTCCTCGCCCACCACCACCGAACCGGGGCGCAGCCGGAGCAACCCGGCACTGATCATTTCCTCGGCCCGGCGGTCGGCGACCGTGACCAGCTCACCCGGGGCCTTCTCGCTCACGTCGGCGACGTCGAGATGGCGGAACAGGGGCAGCACGACGCGGTCGGCGGTCTCCCGCAACAGCCCGGCGACGTCGTCGAGCAGGGTGTCAGCCACGCGGCGGCAGCTTCACCACGCTGACGAAGAACTCGTCGATCTGCCGAACCACCGAGATGAACTGCTCGAAGTCGACCGGCTTTGTCACGTATGCGTTCGCGTGCAGCTGGTAGCTGCGCAGAATGTCCTCGTCGGCCTGGGAGGTGGTCAACACCACCACCGGGATCCGGCGGAGCTGCTCGTCCTTCTTGATCTCCTCCAGCACCTCCCGGCCGTCCCGACGGGGCAGGTTCAGGTCGAGCAGGATCAGGTCCGGCAGCTCCGCGTCCGCGTACTGGCCCTCGCGTCGCAGGTAGGCCAGCGCCTCGGCACCGTCGGAGACGACGTTGAGCCGGTTGCGCAGCTTGTGCTCCTCGAACGCTTCCTGGGTCATCAACACGTCGCCCGGGTCGTCCTCGACCAGGAGCACCTCGATCGGGCTGTTGCCGTCCGCCGGCGCGGTCATCCCACCGCCTCCTTCATGCCACCTGTCCCACCGCCGGCCTGTGACGAACCGGCGACGGCCGAGGGGCGTTGCGATCCGCCGCCGGCCTCGGCGCCGACGGTACCGTCACCTGCCCGGACGGCGTCATCGGCCCGGCCCGGTGCCGCGTCCGCCCCGGCTTCCGCCGGCTCGGATCCGTCCGCCGCGTCCAGGCCCGCAGCGGTCCCGTCCGCGCCGGTGGTGCTCTCGGCAGCCTCGACATCGGCGGGCAGCGCGGGCAGGGTGAAACGGATCGCCGTCCCCTCGGGCACGTCGGTGTCCACCCAGACCCGGCCACCGTGGTACTCCACGATCTTCTTGACGATCGCCAACCCGATCCCGGTACCCGGGTACGCGTCCTTGGCGTGCAGCCGCTGGAAGATGACGAAGATCTTGTCGGCGAACTCCGGCTCGATCCCGATGCCGTTGTCCTGGCAGGTGATCTCCCAATCCTCGCCGATCAACCGCGCCGAGACGTGCACCTTCGGCGGAACGTCCGCCCGACGGAACTTCACCGAGTTGCTGACCAGGTTGACCAGCAGATTGGTCAACAGCGGCTCCTCACCGCGGATCACCGGCAGCTCGCCCCAGGTCAGCTCGGCGTCGGCGTACTGCCGGGCCGGCTCGGTCTGTGCCGCCACCTCCGCCATCAGGCGGTTCAGGTCGACATCGGTGAAGCCGGTGGTGAGCCGGCCGATCCGGGAGAACGCCAGCAGGTCGTTGATCAGCCGCTGCATCCGCTGCGCGCCGTCCACCGCGAAGGCGATGTACTGGTCGGCCCGCTCGTCGAGCTTGCCGGCGTAGCGCCGCTGGAGCAGCTGGCAGAAGCTCGCCACCTTGCGCAGCGGCTCCTGCAGGTCGTGCGAGGCGACGTAGGCGAACTGTTCCAGGTCACGGTTGGACCGGGTCAGCTCCTCGGCCTGCTTCTGCAACTGGGTGTTGACCCACTCGATCCGCTCCCGTGCCTCCCGCACCTCGGCCAGGTCGGCGGCGATCTTCTGCCGCATGGCGTCCACGTCCTCGCCGAGACGCTGGAACTCCGGCGGACCGGTGCCGGTGATGCCGTGGCCGTAGTCGCCGACCGCGACCTCCCGGACCTGCCCGGCCAGGCTGGTCAGCGGACGGATCACCATCCGCTCCAGCGAGGTGAGCAGCACCACCCCGGCGACGAGCACCACGAGCGCCGCGATGACCAGCAGCAGTACCAGCAGGTTGCTGGTACTGCGTACGTCCGCGGCGGCCTCGTCGCGGACCTCGAGGATTCCGTTCTGCAGCACGTCGACGGCGATCCGGATCTGGTCGAACTGCTGCCGCGACCGATCGGTGAGCAGCTGCTGGCCGGCGACAGTTCCGCCGGTCTCGATGGCTCCGATGACCGGCAGCGCGACCGCCTGCCGCCACTGCTCCGCCCGCTGCCGCACCGTGCCGAACTCGTCGTGCAGCTCCGGGTAGCCGGCCAACAGCCGATCCATCGAGGCGCTCAGTTCCTGCTCGCGCTCTCGGCCGGTGTCGAACGGAACGAGGTCCTCCCGCTCGCCGGTCAGCGCGTACCCGCGGATCGCGGTCTCCTGGTCGACCAGGACCGCGAGCAGTTCCTGGGACTGGGCCCGCAGCGGACCGGTCTGGTTGAGCACCGCGTCGATGTGTGCCCGGTTACGGGTGGCGACCACTGCCTCTGCGGCGGCCACTCCGATCAACAGCAACCCGACGACCACGACGAGCACGGCCAGCCGGCCGCGCAGGCTCCAGCCGGCACCCGTGGTGGTCACCGGCCACCACCCCGCGTGACAAGCAGCATCGCCACGTCGTCGGCGAACGGACCGTCGTTGAGCTGCTCCGCCCGACCGACCAGCCAAGCCGGCAGGTCGGACAGCGGAACCGCCCGGCTGGCCGGCTCGGCCAGCAGGCGGGTCAGGCCGGGGACGTCGAGGCGTTCGTCGCCAGCGCCGACCCGGCCCTCGATCAGACCATCGGTGTACATCAGCAGAGACCAGTCCTCGGTGTCGAACTTCAGGTCGAACGCGACCGGCCGGCGCGGCCGTACGCCGAGCAGCAGACCACCCGGTGCCGGCACCGGAGTCACCCGGCCCTCGGCGAGCAGCACCGGTGGCGGATGGCCGGCCAGCCGCACCGTCGCCCGGCCGGCGTTGAGGTCCAGCCGGGCCGTCGCCACGGTCGCGAAGATCTCCTGCAGCCGGCGCTCACTCATCAGCACCTGTTCCAGCGCGGGGAGCACCTCGTCGTCCGGCACCCCGGCGAGAATCAGCGCCCGCCAGGCCACCCGCAGTTCGACGCCGAGTGCCGCCTCGTCCACGCCGTGACCGCAGACGTCGCCGATGATCAGATCGACCCGGTCGGGGCGGGTCTGCACCACGTCGTAGAAGTCCCCGCCGATCAGGGCGGCGTGCCGGCCGGGCCGGTAGAAGGTGTGTACCGCGATCTGGTCGGTCGACATCAGCGGCTGGGGCAGCAGGCCGCGTTCCAACCGGGCCGACTCGGCCTGGCGCAGCTCCACCTCACGCAGCCGCCGGGCGTTCTCGTCGGCTCGCTTGCGCTCCACCGCGTAGCGCAGCGCCCGGGTCAGTAGGATCCCGTCCACCTGACCCTTGACCAGGTAGTCCTGTGCCCCCTCGGCAACCGCCACGATGCCCAGGTGCTCGTCGGTGCGACCGGTCAGCACACAGACGGCCGCGCTGCCGGACATCTCCAGCACCTGCCGCAGCCCGTCCAGCCCTTGCGCGTCGGGCAGACCCAGGTCGAGCAGGACGCAGTCGACACCCGCGATCCGCCGGCGAGCCTCGCTCAGGCTGGTCGCCACCAGCAGGTCGATCCCGGAGTTCGTCTCGGCCAGCAACTCGCCGACCAGGAAGGCGTCACCCTCGTCGTCCTCGACCAGCAGCACCCGCAGCCGCTCTCCGGGGGGCAGGTTCGGGTTGCCCCCCAGCCCGCCCTGCGGGTACGGCCACGACACGACGGAGGGACCGGTCATCCCGGGCCCCCGGGCCGGCCGGGTCACCGCCGCGACTGGCGGAAGATCGCTGGTGATGTCGGGCTCCTTCCGAGTGCCCTGCTGATCCTGTATTAGACAACGTTCGCACACAACACGACGGAGCACCCTCAGGTGGCATGGAGGATGATGTCCACCCCAGGACCACCCCTCGCAAGGAGCCACCGTGGGCGAACACCCCAGCCCCGCCGCCGACCGCGCCCTCGCCCGGCCACGTCGACGTGCACTCGCCGCGCTGGCGGCACTCGTCGCGCTCGTCGCCGTCGGCGCGAGCGCCCTGCTCGACCTGCGTCCTCCGGCGCCCCGGCCGGCCGACACGCCGGCCGGCGAGTTCAGCGCGGCACGGGCGTACCCGCACGTGACGCAGGTCGCCGGGCGGCCGCACGTCGCGGGCAGCCCGGCCAACGACGAGGTCCGCGGCTACCTGGAAGGCGTCCTGCGTGACCTCGGGCTCCAGACGCAGGTGCAGGACACCGTCGCCGAGGAGGCCGGGCAGCTCAGCGGCGCGGCGGGCGGCGCCACCCTGGCCCGGGTCCGCAACGTGGTGGCGCGGCTGCCCGGCACCGACCCCACCGGCACCGTGTTCCTGGTCGCGCACTACGACGCGGTGCAGACCGGGCCGGGCGGCAACGACGACGCCGCCGGGGTGGCGACGATCCTGGAGGTGGCCCGCGCGCTGACCGACGGCCCGGCGCCCCGCAACGACGTCGTCCTCGTCCTCACCGACGCCGAGGAGGCGTGCCTCTGCGGAGCCTCGGCGTTCGCCTCCGAGCACCCGCTGGCCACCGGCAAGGGGGTGGTGCTCAACCTGGAGGCACGGGGCCGCACCGGGCCGGTGATCATGTTCGAGACGTCACCGGAGAACGCTCGCCTGGTCGAGATCTTCGGCCGGGCCGCACCGCACCCGGTGGGCACCTCGTTCGCGGTGGAGGTGTACCGCGCGCTGCCCAACGACACCGACTTCACCGCCTTCCTCGACGAGGGGTTCCTCGGGCTGAACTCGGCGTACCTGGACGGGGGTGCGATCTACCACACTCCGCTGGACACCCCGGCGTCGATGGACCGGGCCAGCCTCCAGCACCACGGCGACAACACCCTCGGCCTGGCCCGGGAGTTCGGTCGGATCGATCTTGCCGACCTGCGTGCCGGCCACGACGCCACCTACTTCCCCGTCCCCGGCGGTCTCGCCCGCTACCCCGGCTGGCTGGTGCTGCCGTTGGCGCTGCTGGCGCTGGCCGGCGTGGTCACGCTCGGCTGGCTGGCCCGGCGCCGGGATCGGGTCACCACCGGTCGGCTCGCCGCCGGCTTCGGGCTGGCCCTGGTGCCGATAGTGGTGGCACCGGTGGGCGCCCAGCTCCTGTGGGCGGCGATCGCCGCCCTCCGACCGGGCTACGCCGAGCTGCTCGATCCGTACCGGCCGACCTGGTACCGGCTGGCCGTACTGTCGCTGGCCGCCGCCGTCGTGTTCGCCTGGTACGCGCTGAGCCGACGCCGGGTCGGCCCGGCCGCGCTGGCGTTCGGCGGGCTCGGCTGGCTGGCGCTGTTCGGCGTGCTGCTGGCGTTCCTGGCCCCCGGTGGGGCATATCTGGCGACCCTGCCCGCCCTGGCCGGGGCGATCGGCGGGCTCGTGGCGCTCACCACTCGCATCGACGGTCCGGTTCCGGTGATCGCGGTGACCGTCGCCGCCGCGGTCGCGGTGATCCTGCTGCTCCCCACCGTGGTGCTGCTCTTTCCGGCGCTCGGCATGGCGATGGGCGGTGTCGCGGCGCTCTTCGCGGTGCTGCTCGGTCTCGCCGCGCTACCCGTGATCGACCTGCTGCACCCGCAGGCCGGCGGCCAGCGGGGCATGGTGGCGCTGCGGGCCCGCCGACTCGGCGCCCTGCCGGCCGGGGCCGCCGCGCTGGCGACCGTGGTCCTCGCCGGGACCGGCATCGCCGTCGACCGGTTCGACGCCGCGCACCCCGCGCCCACCCACCTGATGTACGCGCTGGACGCCGGCACCGGCCAGGCCCGCTGGCTCAGCCACGAGAGCAAGCCGCAGCCCTGGACCGACGAGTACGTGGACGGCCCGGTCGAGGTCGCCGACGAGTTCCCCGGCATCGGCGGCGACGAACTCCTCGGCGGCCCGGCACAGCCCGCCGACCTGCCCCCGCCCCGACTGGACATGCTGGCCGACACCACCACCGCCGGTGAGCGCACACTCACCCTGCGCCTCACCCCACAGCGCCAGGTACGCCTGACCACCCTGCACGTCGACACGACCACCGCCGAAGTGCGACGGGTCGAAGTTGCCGGCCGCCCGGTCCCGGTGGAGACCCGCGACGGCCGCTGGGGGTTCGGGGTGGTCTTCCACGCCCCACCGCCCGAGGGGATCGAGGTCACGCTCACCGTCACGCCGAAGGCGGACCAGATCGCGCTGCGCGCGATGGACGCCAGCGACGGCCTCGACGCGCTGCCCGGCTTCCGCCCCCGCCCACCGGACGTCGGCGTCGCCGGCTCCCACAGCTCCGAGATGCTCGCCGTAGCCCGCACCTACCCCCTCTGATCCGCGCCCCGCGATCTTGCACTTTCCGTCCCTACAAAACGGGACGTAGCAACCATAAGGGTGACCAAAAGTGCAAGATCGACGAGATGGGAGGGAGGGAGAGAGGGAGGTGCGGCTACTTCCAGCGGAAGTGGACGAAGAGGCGGCCGAAGTTCTTGGAGTCCTTCTCGACCCGGTGGTAGAGCTGCTTGACGTCCTTCTGGTCGAGGAAGCGCAGCACCCGCTTCTTGAGCTGGCCGGAGCCCTTGCCCGGGATGATCTCGACGAGGGTGGCCTTCTTGGCCACCGCCTCGTCCATGATCCCGCGCAGTGCCCGGTCGATGTCGTGGCCCTTGTTGAAGATGTCGTGCAGGTCCAGCTTCAGCTTCATGCCACGTCCACCGCCCGGTCGGCTCCCATCCGGCCATCGTAGGCACCCCGGGCGCCGGCCAGGCCATCGTGGGCACGGCCGGCTGCTGGACCCCGCACACGTCGAGAGGGCAGCCACTCGGGCTGCCCTCTCGACACGTGTCCGGAGTCAGCGACCGCTGCCGACCCGGGTCTCGACCCGGCGCAGGGCGGCGGTGTAGTCGTCGTTGGACGCATACATGGCCGCCGCGATGCGCAGGTGACGCAGCGCGTCGGGGTAGCGGTTCAGCCGCTCCAGCGTCCGACCCAGCACGTGGTGGGCGTAGTGGTCGCTCGGGTTACGGTCGACCAGCTCCCGCAGCTGCTCCTCGGCCCGGCTGAGCTGAGCCGACTGGAAGTAGGCGCGGGCCAGCAACTGTCGGACGGCAGCGTTGTCCGGCTCCGCCTCGATGATCGGTTCGAGCAGCCGGGCCGCACCGCTGGGGTCGCCCGCCTCGAAGAACAGGGTCGCCCGCCGGTACTCGGCCAGCAGATCCATGCCGCCACCCCCTCCGTCTCGCACCACTGCTCCGACGCTGGCACAACACCGGCCGTACCGCGACTGTTCCCGGCGGCTTTCCCTGCCCGAGAGACCCTCCTACACGGTGGCGAGATCCCAGGCGCGGACGCCACCGACGATGCCGGCGCTGTTGGGCACCACCACCACGTCGTCACCCATCCGGGTGAGCTGCTCGGGGCGGATCCGCCGCGAGTTGCCGCCGCCCAGGTAGAGCCGGTCCCAACGGAACACCGGGCGCAGGCCCTCCACCACCTGGCGGATCCGCCGGGACCAGAACGCGTCGCCCAGCCGGCGGCGCTCGGGCTCACCGACGTACGTGTCGTACGTCGTGCCCCAGCGGACCGGGGCGTGGGACAGTTCGAGGTGCGGGGCGAGCACCCCACCGTCGAAGAGGGCGCTGCCCAGCCCGGTGCCGAGGGTCAGCACCAGTTCGCAGCCGGTGCCGGCGACCACCCCGGCACCGTGCACCTCGGCGTCGTTGAGCACCAGCGCCGGCAGGCCGAACGCGGCCGAGAGTGCGCTGCGGGCGTCGAACCCGGACCACTCGGCGAGCAGTGCCGGGTCGACCCGGCTGCGCGGGCCCGACCGGGTGACGTAGTGCGGGGTGGCCACCACCACGCCGTGCCGGATCATGCCCGGCATCCCCACCGTCACCCGACCGGCCGCCGGCAACCGCCCGCCGAGTTCCACGAGCGTCCGGACGAACAGGTCCGGCGGCAGCGGGTACGGCGTCGGCACCCGCATCGGCTGGGCCCGCATGGTGCCCGCGCCGTCGAGGACGGACGCCTTGATCCCGCCGCCCCCGCAGTCGATCGCCAGTGTGGTCAACACGCACGTGAGTCTGCCTCGTCCCGGGGGTCGGCCGCGCGGCGACGGGTAGGCTCGGCTGCTTGTGAGCGCCACGCTGATCGCCAAGGACCTCGCCGCCGGGCATGGGGAGCGGACTCTCTTCACCGGTCTGGACCTCGTGGTCGCGCCCGGCGACGTGGTCGGCCTGGTCGGTGCCAACGGGGCCGGCAAGTCGACACTGCTGCGTACGCTCGCCGGTCTGTTGCCGGTCGAGGCCGGCAGTGTCGCGGTGAGCCCGCCCGGCGCGAGCGTCGGGCACCTGCCTCAGGAGCCGGAGCGCCGGCCCGGGGAGACGGTGCGGGCGTTCCTGGCCCGCCGCACCGGCGTGACCCGGGCGCAGTCCGCTCTCGACGCGGCGACGGAGGCGCTGACCGCCGGCGCACCGGGTGCGGACGACGGGTACGCCGCCGCGTTGGAGAGCTGGCTCGGGCTGGGCGGGGCCGACCTGGACGAGCGGGCCGAGGAGGTGGCCGCCGAACTGGGCCTCGCCGTCGATCTCGACCAGGAGATGACAAGCCTCTCCGGCGGCCAGGCCGCCCGCGCCGGCCTGGCGTCGCTGCTGCTCAGCCGGTACGACGTGTTCCTGCTCGACGAGCCGACGAACGATCTCGACCTGGCCGGGCTGGACCGGCTGGAGAACTTCGTCACCGGGTTGCGCGCCGGCACGGTGCTGGTCAGCCACGACCGGGAGTTCCTGGCCCGCACGGTGACCTCGGTGCTGGAGTTGGACCTGCACCAGCAGCAGGTGAACCACTTCGGCGGTGGCTACACGGCGTACCTGGAGGAGCGGGAGGTGGCCCGCCGCCAGGCGCGCGCGGACTACGAGGAGTACGCCGACACCCGGGCCGGGCTCCAGGCACGGGCGCGTACCCAGCGGGCCTGGATGGAGAAGGGGGTCCGCAACGCCCGGCGCAAGGCCACCGACAACGACAAGATCGGCCGCAGGTTCCGGTCCGAGGCGTCCGAGAAGCAGGCGGCGAAGGCCCGGCAGACCGAGCGGCTGATCGAACGCCTGGAGGTGGTGGAGGAGCCGCGCAAGGAGTGGGAGCTGCGGATGGAGATCGCCGCCGCGCCGCGCGCCGGCGCCGTCGTGGCCACGCTCCGCGATGCCGTGGTACGCCGGGGCGAGTTCACCCTCGGCCCGGTGAACCTCCAGATCGACTGGGCGGACCGGGTGGCGGTGACCGGGGCGAACGGATCCGGCAAGTCGACCCTGCTGGCCGCCCTGCTCGGCCGGCTGCCGCTGGACGCCGGCCAGGCCGCGCTCGGGCCGGGCGTGGTGGTCGGCGAGGTGGACCAGGCCCGTGGGCTCTTCCTCGGTGACGCGCCGTTGCTGGACGCGTTCCGGGCCGCGGTGCCGGACGTGTCTCCGGCGGACGCGCGTACGCTGCTGGCCAAGTTCGGCCTGCGCGCGCAGCACGTGTTGCGCCCGGCCGCGACGCTCTCCCCCGGCGAACGGACCCGGGCCGCGTTGGCCCTGTTGCAGGGGCGCGGCGTCAACCTGCTGGTGCTGGACGAGCCGACGAACCACCTCGACCTGCCGGCCATCGAGCAGTTGGAATCCGCACTTGCCAGTTTCCCGGGCACGCTGCTGCTGGTGACCCACGACCGGCGGATGCTGGAGGCGGTACGCCTGGACCGGCGGTTGCGGGTGGACGCCGGGCGGATCACCGAGTTCTGATCCCGGCGGAATCCGGGCGGCGGGGCGACAATGACCCCATGCTCAGGTGGGAGTACGCCCTGTTGGTGCGGCGCCGCCAGGCCGCCGCCAACGACCTCGGCTTCGAGGTGATCTTTTCCTGGTACGGCCCGGACGGTTCCATGATCGACGTCACGCCGTACGGCGACACCGCGCTGGCCCATCTCAACCGGGCCGGCGACCAGGGCTGGGAGTTGGTCGCGATGAGCGAGGACCCGTCCCTGCCGGGCAACAACGAGTTGCACCGCTATCACCTGAAGCGGCCTCGGACGGCTGCCGCGCCGCGGCAGCGGATGCGCGCGGGACGCCCCCGGCGGCCCATCCCGCGCTGACCCGGCGCGAATTTCAGGGACAACCAGCGCATACCGGGCAGCTATCCGGGTAACGGGCCGGCCGGAGGTGGCCCGGCATGGTCGCGTTGGCACACACTCCGTCCTCCGCCGAGCGACTGCGGGCGGTGGACGGGTTCCTCACCGAGGCGTGGACGGACCAGGTCCGTCACGACGAGCGGCTGCGCCCGCTGGGTGTCGAGGTCCGCTTCGACCGGGGCGTCGCCCACCTGACCGGCGAGGTCGACGAGCAGGCCCAACTGCGACTGGTCCGCGAGCAGGTCGGTCGGCTGGCCGGGGTCTTCGGCGTCTGGTGCCGGGTACGGGTCGGCGGACGCGACCCGGTGGTGGTCGACCTGGGTTGCGGCGCCACCAAGCAGTGGCCGGGCAATCTCGGGCTCGACATCTTCCCGGCCCCGGGGGTGGACGCCGTCGCCGACCTGTCCGGCTCTCTGCCGCTGGCCGACGACTCGGTCGACGTGCTGTTCGCGGTGCACATCCTGGAACACCTGATCGACTTCCTCCCCCTGCTGGACGAGTGCCACCGGGTACTCCGCCCAGGAGGCGTACTGCACGTGATGAGCCCCTGGTGGGGGCACGTGAACGCGGTCGCCGACCCGACCCATGTGCGGCTGCTTGACGTGCAGACCGTCAAGGGCATCTGCGTCATGCGACCGCCGGGCACCCCGCGCTGGTACCCCCTGCACGCCGGCAGCGACGGCGCCTCCATCTTCGCTGACCTGACCCCGCTGGGACCGGACGACGACGGCCCCTCCGCCACCCACCTGGCCCGCTTCTTCGACTAGCCGCCCGGCCAGCGCCCTGGACACCGCTGGTGTCCAGGGCATTCGTCTGTTTCGGCACCGGTCACCAATATTTCTCGCGGGTAACACCGGCAGGCCGCGCTATTGATCGAGACTTGTCGAACCCCGGTAACTCGCCGGTAACAACGTGCTCTGCCGCACACCCCCGCGGAGGTATGACCGTGCCCAGACGTCTCGCCACCACCCTCGCCTCGGCCCTGCTCGCGCTGCTCACCGCCCTCGCCGTGGCCTCTCCCGCCACGGCGGCCGTCACTCCACAGCAGAAGTTGTCGGTACTGTCCAGCTGGACCCAGACCAGCGTCAGCAGCTACAACGCCTGGTACTCCGCCCGCCAGAATCGCGCACCCTGGGCCGAGTACAACTTCGACTGGTCCACCGACTACTGCTCGTCCAGTCCGGACAACCCGCTCGGATTCAAGTTCAGCCTCTCCTGCGCCCGCCACGACTTCGGCTACCGCAACTACAAAGCGGTCGGCCAGTTCGGTGCCAACAAGCCGCGCCTCGACAGTGCCTTCTACGAGGATCTCAAGCGATCCTGCGCCACGTACAACTCCATCGTCCGGCCGGCCTGCCTGAGCCTGGCGTGGACCTACTACCAGGCGGTCGCCATCTTCGGTTCGGTGGCCGCCGTGCAGCAGTCCGACATCGACCGGGCCGCCCGGATGAAGGCCGACGCCGAGCGCCGCGCCCGGGCCTGACCGCTTGGCGGACGCCCGGCTGCCACCACGGCCGGGCGTCCGTCGGTCAGGGACCGTCGGGAACCCCGGGTGCGAGCGAGGCGCAGCTGCCGCGAGGTTCCCGACGGTCTCAGGCGTGCTCGGTGTGGCGGTCGACAGTGCTGGGCTGACGCGGGGCGGGGCGACCTGCGCCGGTGGCGAACCGCCCCGAATCGGCGGCCAGGTCTGGATGCTCGACCCCGAGCGCCAACGCGACCGCCTCGTCCAACCCCAGATCGGCGCCCTCGCCGTACGCCTCGTCGAAGGCGGCGTCGCCAAGCGCCCGCCGCAGCGCGGCCTGCCGCTGCGTCCAGTACGCCTCGTAGATGCCCGGCGTCGACCGCAGCCCCGCCCGGGTCGCCTGAGCGGCACCGAAGAGCCGCGCCGCGGTCAGCGGCTGGTCACCGAGCGCACAGCGCACCGCAACCGCGTTCAACGTGTCGCAGGCCCGTCCGTGGAAGCCGTGATTCATCCGGGACCGGAGCGCCACCAGCAGGTGCTCGTGCGCGGCCACCAGGTCGCCCCGAGCCAGCGCGACCATGCCGAGCAGCATGTCCACCGAGCGACGCCCCCGGTCGCGCGGTCGGGCCGCCTCCACCGGCCGGGCCGCACCGAGCAGTTCCGCCGCCTCGTCCAGCGCGCCCCGCCGCCACAGCAGCTCGGCCAACCGGAGCACGGCGAACAGCGCCTCCGACTCGACCCCCTGGTCCTGCGCCCAGTCGATGACCTCCCGACAGACCCGCTCCGCCTCGGCGAACTGTCCCATGTCGACAAGCGGGGCGGCGCGGCCGGCGAGCACCCGGGCCAGCAGACCGGCATCGCCGGCCTGACGGGCCGCCGCCTCGGCCCGCTGCGAGTAGCGCAGTTCCTCGCCGAACTCACCGTCGCCACCGGCGTGCAGGGAATGCATGTGGTAGGCCGCCGCCAGTTCGTCCTCCGGGACCACCTCGCCGGTCTCGGCCAGTCGGCCGTACAGCCGGAACAGCCAGAGCCGCCCCTCCCGGGCCAGTCCGCGCTCACGCCACCACTGGTCCAGCCCGCCGGCCAGCCGCAGGCCGGCCCGGGCACTCCCACCCGTGGCACACCAACGCAGCGCGGCGCGCAGCTCACCGGCGAGTGGATCAAGCGCGTACAGCGACAGCGTCACCGGCTGCCCGTCCGGGCCGAGGTGAGCCCGCTTGAGGGCGTGCGCCGACCAGGCCACGTGCCGGTCGCGGGCGGCCTGCTCCTCCCCGGCCTCGGCGAGCCGCCGCGCCGCGTACGCCCGGATGGGGTCGAGCATCCGGTAGGTGCAGCCGGCCACGTGCGGTTCCGCAAGCACCAGCGACTTGTCGATAAGCACCGACAGCGGGTCGAGCGGGTCGTCGTCGAGCAGCCACTCCACCGTCGGCAGGTCGACCGGGCCGGCGAAGACCGCCAGCCAGCGCAGCAGTCGCGTGGCGCGTGGCCCAAGCGTCCGGTACGACCACGTCACGGTCGCCTGCATGGTCAGGTGCCGTTCGGCCGCCGAGCGGACTGCCGCCCGGCTGGCCGGGGTCGAGCGACTGACGCCGGTGGCCGCTGCGGCCAGGTCGACGGTGTCCCGCTGGTTACCGGTGTTGCCCCGATCGGTCGGCGGCGGTAGCGGATCCTCGCGGCCAGCGTCGAGCGTGCCGAGCACGTCGTCGAGTCGCTCAGCGAGCTGACCCACCGAGAGCACCCGCAGCCGGGCCGCGGCCAACTCGATGGCGAGCGGCAGACCGTCGAGTCGCCGCACCACCCGTCGTACGTCGGCCGACTCGGACGGATCGGGCTGGCGCCCGCCCCGCGCCGCCGCCGTTCGGTCCAACAGCAGCGCCACCGCGTCGCTCTCGGTGCCGTCGGGCGCCGGATCGACGGTCAACGGCGGGATCCGCCACACCACCTCGCCCGGCAAGCCCAGCGGCTCCCGGGTGGTCGCCAGCACCCGCACCCCACCACCACCGGCCAGCAGCCGGGAGACCGCGTCGGCGCAGGCCGCCGGCTGGGCGTCGCAGGTGTCGAGCACGATCAGCATCCGGCGGCCGGCGGCGTACTCCACAAGCGTGTCGACCATCGGGCGGCCCGGCTCCGGACGCAGCCCGAGCACAGCGGCGACGGCGAAGGCGACAAGTCCGGGGTCGGTTACCGCGGCGATGTCGACGAACCAGACCCCGTCCGGGTACTCGTCCACCAGGTCGGTGGCGAACTCCACGGCCAGCCGCGTCTTGCCGCTGCCACCCGCGCCGAGCACGGTGACCAACCGGTGCCGGCTCACGAGTCGCCCCAACTCGGCGCGCTCGGTCTGCCGACCGACGAACGTGGTCACCTGGATCGGCAGGTTGTGCGCCACCGCGTCGGCGGTACGCGGTCGCGGGAACTGCCGCTCCAGGCCGGGCGCGACGAGCTGGAAGAGCCGTTCCCGATCATCGAAACCACGCAGCCGGTGCAGCCCGAGGTCGAGCAGGGAGGCGCCGGCCGGCAGTGGCCGGGCCCGGCGGGCGGTGGCACCGGAGCAGAGGATCTGCCCGCCGTGCGCGGCGGCGGCGACGCGGGCCGCCCGGTGCACCTCGGGGCTGGCGTACTCGCCGTCGCGTGGCTCCGCCCAACCGGTGTGCAGTCCCATCCGGACCCGGGGGGCCGCCTCCGGCGTCGGCCAGTCGTGCTCACCGAGCGCCCGCTGCGCGGTCAGACAGGCGGTCAACGCCGCGCCCGCGTCATCGAAGGCCAGGAAGAACGAGTCGCCCTCGGTCAGCAGTTCAGCGCCCTCGGTCGCCGCGATCGTCCGGCGCAGCAGCCGCCGGTGCTCGGCCAGCACCGGCCGGTAGCCGGACCCGAGCAGCTGGGCCAACCGGGTGGAGCCCTCGATGTCGGTGAAGACGAACGTCACCCAGCCGGTCGGGAGGTGGATCCGTGGCGGCATGCGTGGCACCTCCCCCCTGGTCTCGGCACCATACTTCCCGACACCAGATCATCACGCATCGTGAGAACGGCCGGCCGAGACTCCGACCCAAGGTGCCATCGGACCCGGCGTCCGGGCAAGGCCGGCAGCCACCCGTACCACCCTTCGGCCAATCGTGCCGGCGTGATCAGCAGCCGCAGCCGCCACCGCAGCAGCCACCACCGGCGGGCGCGGACGAGGCACCGGACCCGCTGCCACCGCGACCGGTGATCGCGACCGTGGAGAGCAGTTTCACCGTGTCGCCGTGCCCCTGCGGGCAGGGCGCCGGCTCACCGGCCCGCGCCATCGGACGGTTGACCTCGAAGGTGGCGCCGCAGGCGCGACAACGGAACTCGTACCGGGGCATGCCGTCAGCCTACGACCGGACCTGACGTCGGCGGGGACATGGGTGATACTCGACGGGTGGCAGACGGCGAAGAGCGCACCACCCTGCGGCCCCTGCGACCGGCCACGCCGCGCGCCGACTCCGGCGCCGGCCCGGACGGGCCGGCAACCAGGCTGCCCCGGCCCCGTCGACCCTGGCTGAGTTCCGGCAGGCCGGCCGCCGACGCGGCACCGGAGCCACCCACCACCGAACCGGTTCCGGCGGAGGCCATCGACAACGCCGCCGGCACCACGAGCGGCGCTACGGCTCCCGACAGGACGGATCGTGCCGCGGCGGAATCGACGCCGAAGACCACTGTCGAGAAGTCCACTCCGGAGTCCGGCGCACCGGCAGCCCGGCGCCGCCGGGTGCGCTTCGGGCACGCCGTACGTCTCCCGGGGCCTCGGGCCGCCGCCCGGGCGACCCGCGCCTGGTCGCGCCGGCCGAGCGGCCGGCTGACCCTGCCCGGGGTCTTCCTGCTCGTCCTGGTCGCCGCGACCGCCACGGCCGGCGCGCTGGTGGTGCCCGCCACCCTGGGCGCTCCACGTCCGGTGGCGGCCGACGCCACCGACGACGCACCCGGCGCGCTGCCCAGCGACCTGCCGCCGACCGCTCAGGTGCCGCCGCCCGGGCAGTTCCCGCCACCCACCGCGACCCTTCCGCCGGGCGTGACCGGGCCGGGCACCGCCGCGCCGGCCGGTGGCCGCCCGTCCGACGCCCTGGCCGGCTGGGCCCGCGACACGGGCACCAAGGTCGGCATCGACCCGATCGCCATGCAGGCGTACGGCTACGCCGAGCTGGTGCTCGCCGAGACCGATCGCAGCTGCGGCCTGAGCTGGACCACGTTGGCCGCGATCGGTCTGGTCGAATCCCGCCACGGACAGGCCAACAACGCCCAACTCGGTGCCGACGGCCGGGCGGTCCCGGAGATCATCGGTCTGCCGCTGGACGGGCAGGGCAACCGGATGCGGATCGCCGACACCGACCGGGGCGAGCTGGACCGCGACACCACCTACGATCGGGCGATCGGGCCGATGCAGTTCATCCCGACCACCTGGGAGGAGATCGGCGCCGATGCGGACAACGACGGCCGTGAGGACCCGCACAACATCCACGACGCCGCCCTCGCGGCCGGGATGTACCTGTGCAAGGGCGGCCGGAACCTCACCATTCCGGGTGACTGGTGGAACGCGATCCTGTCGTACAACGATGTCCGAAGGTACGCCCAGGACGTCTTCGACGCCGCCAACCGGTACGGACAGGCCAGTCGCACGTGAAGTGATCGTCCGCATACATTGGAGAACTGGACACTTCCCCCCGGCTGCGGTTAACGGCAAGCTAGACGGGTGATGGTGCGCGAGTGGGACCCCAGGACCGCGTCGTCCGCCGAGATCGCGTCGCTGCTGGACACGCTGAACGCGGTCCTGGCGGCCGATCTCCCGCAGGATCCGCCGTGGCGGGAGAGTTCCCTGCGGGAGTACCTCGCCGAGGTGATGCCGGGCGAACGACGGATCTCCTGGATCGCCGAGGAGGAGCCAGACGTCGACGGCGTTCCGGGAGCCATCCTCGGTCAGGTTCACGTGCTGCTGCTCGGCAACATCGGTGTGCTGGAGGTCCTGGTCCACCCGTCCGCGCGGCGCAGTGGTCTGGGCCGTGATCTCGTCCTGCGCGCCGCCCGCCGCGTCTACCAGGAAGGTTTCGAGTCGATCGGGGTGGAGGTGGTCGGCGACACTCCCGCCGTCGCCTTCTACGAATCGCTCGGCTTCAGCCGGGAGTACGTGGAGACCCGCAGCGTCCTCGACCTCTCCGGCGTCGACTGGGCCGAGTTGGCGGAGATGTCCACCGGCCTCGGGGCGGGCTACCGCGTCCAGTTCCACCCCGGCGGCCCACCGGACGAGCTGATCGAGGCGTACGCGCGGGCCAAGGCCGAGATCCGGGACATCGAGGACGGCGAGCTACGACCCAGTTCGTACGATCCGCAGCGGCTCCGGGACAGCCTCGACTGCCTGCACCGGCGGGGCATGAAGCCGTACATCGTGCTCGCCCTGCACGAGCAGACCGGTGAGGTGGCCGGCCTGACCGAGGTGGTGGTGCCAGCCCAGCACCCGACCCGCGCCGACCAGTACGACACCATTGTCGTTCAGGATCACCGGGGTTACGGCATCGACCGGGCGATGAAGGCTCGGATGCTGCTGGAGCTGCGCTCGGCCGAGCCGCAGCTGACCGAGGTACAGACCTGGAACGCGCAGGCAAACGAGACCATGCTCAAGGTCAACGCCGAGCTGGGCTACCGCACCGACCGGGACTGGTGCGAATACAGCGTCGACGTCGCCGAGCTGGTCCATCGCCTCGACGCCACCCGCTGACCGTCGGCTGCCCGCCCGTCAGTCCCGGTACCAGGTACCCGGGTCCGGCGGAGGCGGCACGTTGCGGTACTTGGCCACCCGCACCTCCCACTGACTGCGGCGTCGCCGCGCCTCCCGGTCGGCCCGGGAACGGTGGTAGGTCTCCGGCGGGCGGGCCAGCCCGTAGATGTCCGCCCACCACTCGCCCGGCTCCGGATCGAGAATGGTGTTCAGGTGAGCCGGGTAGCGACGATCGGCCCCGTCCCGGGTATCGTCCCAGACCTCCATCGGCAGCACGACCCGCCCCTCCTGGTCGACGGCCACGAGGTAGAGCCCGGCCGCACCCAGCAGCCGCTCCAGCACCGCCAAGCTCGGCGTCAGGCTGCCCGCCTCGACCCGCGCGACGGTCGACGGGGCGACCTTGGCGAACCGGGCCATCCGCAACTGGCTGAGCCCGACGATCCGGCGGGCACGTCGCACCAGACCGGCGATGGGGAAGGGACCGACGGTGGGGCCAAGGTCCGGCGGCTCGAAGACGGTGGACATGCCCCGACCTTGCCGCTGCACAAGACAGGGCAGCAACCCCTGTGGAAAAACCTGTGGATATCCGGCCTCGCGGCATCCATTGACACCGCACCAGGCGGACGACCGCTACCTTGAGCGACTATCACCTTGAGTGACGGGGAGGCCTCCTCCCTCCGCCCTTCCCGATAAACACCTGCACGCCCTTTGCTCTGCTTCAACCCACGCAACCCTCTCTGACCAGCAGTTGAGCGAGGCCGAGTCCTCAACGCGCCATCCGCCGACAACTACCCTCCGCAAGCTGTGCGTGGGTTGAAGCAGAGCAAAGGATGGGCAGGGACAACCGTGGGGGTGGAGGAGAAACACTCAGAGTGACAGCTGTGGCCGAGGCGCTGGTCGACCAGTGCTGACGGGTGTCGGCGTGCACAGGCCCGTCGCCTCAGCGGTCAGCCGTCAGCCGTCAGCATTGCGGCGTGCGGGGAGGCGAGCAGGGCCGTCGAGCCGGGTCAGTAGCGTTCGCGGAGCAGTTGGGCGGCCTCGACGGCCCAGTAGGTGAGGATGATCTGGGCACCGGCGCGGCGGATCGAGGTGAGGGTTTCCAGCATCACCCGCTCCCGGTCGATCCAGCCGTTCGCGGCGGCCGCCTCGACCATCGCGTACTCGCCGGAGACCTGGTAGGCCGCCACGGGCACGTCCACGGCGGCGCGGACCGCGGCCACCACGTCGAGGTACGGCAGCGCCGGCTTGACCATCACCATGTCGGCACCCTCGGCGACGTCCAGCGCGACCTCGCGCAGCGACTCGCGCAGGTTCGCCGGATCCTGCTGGTAGGCCCGCCGGTCCCCGTCCAGCGCCGACTCCACCGCGTCCCGGAAGGGGCCGAAGAAGGCCGAGGCGTACTTCACGGCGTACGCGAGGACGGCCACGTCGGTGTGACCGGCCGCATCGAGTGCCGCGCGTACCGCCGCGACCTGGCCGTCCATCATGCCGGACGGGCCGACCACCCCGACCCCGGCGGCGGCCTGGGCCACGGCCATCTCGGCGTATGCGGCGAGGGTGGCGTCGTTGTCGACCTCGCCGGCCGGGGTGAGCTGCCCGCAGTGCCCGTGCGAGGTGAACTCGTCCAGGCAGAGGTCACTCATCACCACCGTGGCGTCGCCCACCTCGGCGACCACGTCCCGGATCGCGACGTTCAAAATGCCGTTCGGGTCGATGCCGCCGGAGCCACGTTCGTCGCGTGACGCGGGCACGCCGAACAGCATGATCCCGCCGACGCCGGCCTGCACCGCCTCCACCGCCGCCTTACGCAGCGAGTCGCGCGAGTGCTGGAGCACTCCCGGCAGCGAGGCGATGGCGCGCGGCTCGGTCAGCCCCTCCTTGACGAACATCGGCACGACCAGCTCGGCCGGGTCGACGCGGGTCTCGGAGACCAACCGACGCATCGCTGCCGTGCGGCGCAGCCGACGGGGCCGCATCTCTGGGTACGGCATGAACCCTCCCTGACGACCAGCCGGAGCCGGAACGGCTACCGGAACCTCAACGCCGTCGGCCCCTGGACCTTCGAACCACGGCGCTGCTTCGCCGGCATCGCGGCGAGCTTTTCCCGCAGCTCGACGGCGTAGCCGGCGAGCGCCTCCACCAGATCGGGCACCGACGCGTGCGGCGGTTGGACGTCGACCCGCAGGCCGAACTCCGTCGCGGTCTCCGCCGTCTTGGGCCCGATCACAGCGACAACGGTACGCGTGTGCGGCTTGCCGGCGATGCCGACCAGGTTCCGGACCGTGGAGGACGAGGTGAACAGCACCGCGTCGAACCCGCCCGACTTGATCGCGTCCCGGATCTCGGCGGGCGGCGGAGCGGCCCGGACCGTCCGGTACGCGGTCACGTCGTCGACCTCCCAGCCGCGCTCGGTGAGCCCGGCGGCCAGCGTCTCGGTGGCGATGTCGGCACGCGGCAGCAACACCCGGCCGACCGGGTCGAGCACCTCGTCGTGCGGCGAGAACTCGGCCAGCAGGCCCTCGGAGGACTGCTCACCGGAGGGCACCAGCTCCGGCTGGATGCCGAAGGCGCGGACCGCGTCGGCGGTCGCGTCGCCGATACAGGCGATCTTGACGCCGCCGAAGTGCCGGGCGTCCAGCCCGTGCTCGGCGAACTTCTCCCAGACCGCCCGCACCGCGTTCACCGACGTGAAGATCACCCAGGCGTACCTGCCGTCGACCAGACCCTTGACCGCCCGCTCCATCTGGGCGGGGGTACGCGGCGGCTCCACCGCGATGGTCGGCACCTCGCAGGGGATCGCCCCGTACGCACGCAGCCGGGCACTCATCGCGCCGGCCTGCTCCTTGGTACGGGGCACCAGCACCTTCCAGCCGTACAGCGGACGGTTCTCCCACCAGCTGAGCTTGTCCCGCTGGCCGACACCGTCGCCGACGGTCAGCACGACCCGGCCGGTGAAACCGAGTGCCGCCGCGACGAAGGAGTCCACGGTCGACGTGGTGGTGTACTGCGTCTCCCCGGTGCCGTCCCCGGTCACCCCGACGTCGGTGGCGCCGTTCACGCCGGCGGCCAGCAGCCCGTCACGGACCGCGGCCAGGTCACCGGCGTCGACCGCCAGCGCCAACGAACCGCGCTGCACGGCCGCCGCCAGCGCGTCGAAATCCAGGCCGCTGACGTCCTCGACGTCGGCGGCGGTGCGTACGCCCGGCAGCGGCACGCCCGCGTAGGTGGCCACTCCCTCGGCCTGGCCGACTCCGGGAACCACCTCGAAGTGGGCGGCGGTACGCGCCACCGCCTGCACCTCCTTGACCACCGAGTCGTGACCGAACGGATCGCCGGCCACCAGGTGCACCGCGTTCTGCCCGGAGCGGGCCGCCGAGATCAGGATCTTGGCCACGTCGCCCGGCGCGCCCTCGGCCGGGGTGAACTGGGCGTCGGAGCTGGCCTCGGCCCGGACGACGTCGAGCAACGACTCGGGGACGCCCCGGTCGTACACCACCTGGTCGGCGCCGACCAGGGCGTCGTGCGCCCGGCGGGTCAGCAGGCCCGGGTCGCCGGGCCCTGCTCCGACGAACGCGATGCGGCCTACGGGCTTACGGGTGCGGGTCATTCTGTGCTCCCAAATTGCTGGGTCCCCGGGCCGTGGTGTCCTTGCGGGCCGAGGATCGAGTCGGCGCCGAGGTCGAGGAGTTCGGCGGCGAGTGCCTTGCCGATCTCCGCCGCGTCGGCGGGCGTACCGGTGCGGGACAGCCGGACCTCGTGCGTACCGTCCGGGCTGATCACCGCCCCGCGCAGGTAGATCTCATCGCCGTGCTCGCCTTCCGCGAGTTCGGCGTGGGCGGCGACCGGAGCGGAGCATCCGGCCTCCAGGGTGGCCAGCATCGCCCGCTCCGCGGTGACCGCGGCGCGGGACGGTGCGTGGTCGAGCATGGCGAGCAACTCGACCAGGTCGGTGTCGTCGAGCCGGCACTCCACCGCCAGCGCCCCCTGAGCCGGGGCCGGCAGCATCAGCATCGGGTCGAGCGTCTCGGTGACGGCGTCGGCGCGGTCGATGCGGGTAAGGCCCGCCCGGGCCAGGACGACGGCGTCCAGGTCGGCGTCCGGGCCGAGCACCCGGGCCAGCCGGGTGTCGATGTTGCCCCGGATCGGGGTGACCGACAGTGGCATGCCCAGCGCGTGCAGCTGGGCGATCCGGCGCAGCGCTCCGGTGCCGACGACCGCGCCGGGCGGAAGTTCGGCAAGCGTCCTGCCGTCGCGGGCGACGAGCGCGTCACGCGGATCCTGTCGCGGCGGCACCGCGGCGATGTGCAGCCCCGCCGCGGTCGCGGTGGGCAGGTCCTTGTACGAGTGGACCGCGAAGTCGATCGTCCCGGCGACCAGCGCGTCACGCAGCGCGGAGACGAACACGCCCACCCCGAGGCGGTGCACCGGCGCGCTGGACCGGTCGCCGGCGGTCACCACCTCGACCAGTTCGACGGCACGTCCGGTACGCGCCGTCAACGCCTCGGCGACCTGCCCCGACTGGGCCATCGCCAGCTTGCTGCCCCGGGTACCGAGGCGCAGCGGGGCCTCGTTCATCGCTCGCCTCCGGCGGGTGGGGTGATGTCGGGCACGGTGTCCACCGGCGAGGTCTGCGGGACCTGGAGGTCGAACAGTTCACGCAGCAGGGCCGTGTACTGGTCGCCGCCGGGTTCGGCGGCGAGCTGACGGACCCGGACGGTCGGCTGGTGCAGCAGCCGCTGGACCACCCGGTGCACGGTACGCGCCACCTCGGCACGCTGGTCGTCGCTGAGGTCGGGACGGCGTTGCGCGAGCCGGCGCAGCTCGGCGGTGACCACGTCGTCGGCCCGGCCGCGCAGGGCGGCGACGGTCGGTGCCACGTCGGCACCGCGCAGCCAGCAGAGGAAGGACTCGACCTCGCCGGCCACGATCCGCTCGACGGCGGCGGCGTCGGCGGCGACCGGGCCGTCGGCGAGCAGCGCCGCCATCCGGTCGATGTCGATCACCTCGACGCCGGGTAGCTCGGCGACGCCGGGGCCGACGTCTCGCGGCACCGCGAGGTCGAGCAGGACCAGTGGGCCACGCCCGGGAGCGCGGTCGGCGGTCGCGGCGGCGACCACCTCGCGGGAGAGGACCGGCTCGGGCGAGGCGGTGGCGGCCACCACGACATCCACCGTGCGGAGGGTGTCGGCCAACTCGGCCATCGGTCGCGCGCCGGCTCCGTAGGACTCGGCCAGCCGGACGGCGCGGTCGGTGCTCCGGTTCGTCACGGTCAGCGGCCCGGCACCGAGCCGGGACAGCGTCGCCACCCCCAGTGACCCCATCGCCCCGGCACCGACGATCAGTGCGGGGCGACCGCTGAGGTCGTCGTCGAGGTGACCGGCGGCGAGTCCCAGCGCGGCGGTCACCACGCTCTGGCCGGCGCGGTCGATCCCGGTCTCCGAGTGGGCCCGCTTGCCGACCCGCAGCGCCTGCTGCATCAGCTCGTGCAGCAGCCGGCCGGCGGTGTCGGCCGCACTGGCCCAGTGGTAGGCGTCACGCAGTTGCCCGAGGATCTGCGCCTCGCCGATCACCATCGAGTCCAGGCCGGTGGCCACCCGGAAGACGTGATCCACCGCGGCCGAGTCGAAGTGCACGTAGAGGTGGTTGGCCAGCGCGGCCGGCTGGCAACCCGCCTGCTCGGCGAGCACGGCACAGATGTCGCCGAGGCCGCCGTGGAAACCGGAGACCGCCGCGTAGACCTCCACCCGGTTGCAGGTGGAGACGAGGACGGCCTCGCTCACGTACGGCTGCGCGACCAGACGCTCCAGGGTGCGGTCGAGCCCGCTTGGTGACACCGCGAGCCGTTCCAGGGTGGCCACCGGTGCGG
Source organism: Micromonospora sp. C95 (assembly GCF_018070465.1). Taxonomy (GTDB): domain Bacteria; phylum Actinomycetota; class Actinomycetes; order Mycobacteriales; family Micromonosporaceae; genus Micromonospora. The sequence goes on along the minus strand of NZ_JAGPXT010000021.1, from coordinate 34,776 downwards.
TGCGGTAGGACGCGCCCACGACGAGGAGTTTCACGTGCCGATCGCCTCCTGGCTCTCGGTGACCGCGAGACCACCGGGCAGGGCGGTGAGGGCGGACCCACCGGCGGCGGGCAGCGCGGTCAGGGATGCCTTGCGGTGCTCGTGGAACGACAGGATCTGCAACTCGATCGCCAGGTCGACCTTGCGCACGTCGACCCCTTCGGGAACCGAGAGTACGCACGGCGCGAAGTTCAGGATGCTCGTCACGCCGACGGCGACCAACTGGTCCGCCACCCGTTGCGCGGCGGCGGCCGGGGTGGCGATGACACCGATCGCGATGGATTCCTCGGCGGCCACCCGGGGCAGCTCGTCGATGTGCTGGACGACCAGGCCGTTGATCTCCTCGCCGACCCGCTCCTGGTCGGCGTCGAGGAGGGCGGCGATCCGGAACCCACGACTGGCGAAGCCGTCGTAGCCGGCCAGGGCGTGACCGAGGTTACCCACCCCCACCAGGGCCACCGCCCGGCGCTGGGTGAGCCCGAGCACGTACTCGATCTGATCGATCAGCAGCCCGACGTCGTAGCCCACGCCCCGGGTGCCGTACGAGCCGAGCTGGGACAGATCCTTACGGAGCTTGGCCGAGTTCACCCCGGCGGCATTGGCCAGCCCCTCGCTGGAAACCGTCTCGTGACCGGTTTCCGCGAGGTTGTGCAGGGCTCGGAGGTATTCGGGGAGCCGGGCCACCGTCGCCTCGGGCAGGTCCGGGAGCGCCGGTACGGCACCTGCGCGACCGGGCGCGCCAGGGTGACGGTGCTGACTCATGAGACTCCGTGCGGTGCGATCCTCGACCAACTCCACCGGTCGGCCGTTTCGGGACTCCCGCTGGCGACCGATGTTGCCGGCTGTGCTAGCGGGGCGCGTCGGAATTACAGAGTAGGCGCTTGTGAAGACGTGCACAAATCGCGATCTTGCTGGCCCGGCCCGCGTACCCACCGGCCCCTCCATCCCACAAGATCGATCATCACCTCGCCATCACTGCCCGCGCGATTATCCCTCAATCCCGACTTCTCTGACCAATCACACGTAGCCCCCGGCCCTCATTCAAATTCGCCGATCATGAAGTTATCGCCCCGACACGCCGAATTTCGCGCGCGAAACCGTCAGGAACGGCGCGGTGGGTCGGTGGAACTGGTGGCGAGGGTCACGGCCTCGGTGAGCGTGTCGGCGACGGGGTGGCCGGAGCCGAGCAGCCGGGCGCGGTCGGTGAAGCCACCGCTGTAGAGGACGGCGCGGGCACCCACGGACCGGGCCGCGTCGGCATCGTCGAGCGAGTCGCCGATCAGCACCACCGACCGGCCGTCGATGCCCAGCGCGTCGAGATGCCGCGCCAGGGACTCCGCCTTGCGGTCGCCGCCGATCTGTGCCCGCAGCCCGTCGACCCGGGCGAACCGAGTGGTCAGGCCGTACGTCTCCACGGCGGGCACCAGCTCGTCGTGGAACCACATCGACAACAGGGACTGGCTGCCCGACCAGGCCGCCATCGCGTCCACGGCATCGTGCGCCAGCTCACACGTGGTCAGCCCCATCCGGTACGCGTCGTGGAAGATCTTGTCCAGCCGACCGAAGGCGTCATCGTCCACCGCGCGACCGAGGATCTCCGCGTAGTAGTCGGCGATCGGTCGGCGGAAGCGCACCCGGTGCTCGTCAGGGGTGACGCTCGGCCCGCCCTCGCTGGCGAACACCGCGTTGGTACAGGCCACCACGAGGCTGAGGTCGTTGAGCAGGGTGCCGTTCCAGTCCCACACCAGATGAGTGCTCGCAGGGGTCATCGCCGCACCTTATCCGGCCGTACCCCGGTGCGGCGGCCTCAGAGCTGCGGGGTGGTCAGGTCACGCAGCAGCCGTTCCTCCTCCACCCGCCAGTAGCCGTGTTCCCTGCCGTCGAGCAGCACCACCGGCAGCCGGTCGCCGTACTCGCGTTCCAGCTCCACGTCGCCGCTGACGTCCCGTTCGGTCCACCGGTCGCCGGTGACCGCGACCACCCGGTCGAGCGCCGCCTTGGCGTCCGCACAGAGGTGACAGCCGGGACGGGTGATCAGCGTCAGGCGGGGTTCACGCATCGGTCTCCTCCGTCGTACCGAGCAGGGTCTTGCGTACCTTCCCGATCACCGAGCGTGGCAGCACGTCGACGAACTCGACCTCGGTCGGGCACTTGAATCTGGCCAGGTTACGTGTGCAGTGCGCGATCAGCTCGGTACGTGCCACCGCGGCCTGCGGCCTCGGCACCACGTACGCCCGGACAGTCTCCCCGGTCCTCGGGTGCGGCACACCCACTACGGCGGACTCCGCCACCGCCGGATGGGCCGACAACACCAGCTCGACCTCGTGCGGATACACGTTGAAGCCGTTGACCAGGATCAGCTCGCCGATCCGGTCGACCAGGAAGAGGTCGCCGTCGGCGTCGGCGTACGCCACGTCGCCGGTGGCCCACCAACCGTCGGTGTCCGGTCCGCCGGCGCCGTCCGGCCAGTACCCGGAGAACAGGTTCGGGCCACGCACCACGAGCTGTCCCGGATCGGTACCCGAGGCCGGGTCGGTGAGGTCCATCTCGTCCGGATCGTCGTCGGGCGCGGCCACTCCGTCGCGCCACAGTTCCGTACCGTCCGCCCCGACCAGCCGCACCTGCACGCCGGGCAACGGACGGCCGATCGAGCCGGGCCGGGGTTCGCCGCCGACCAGGGTCGAGGTGAGCACCGGGGCGGTCTCGGTCAGGCCGTACCCGACGTGCACCGGAGGTCCGGCGGCCTCGCTGAAGCGCGCCGCGTCGGCCGGCTCCAGCGGTGCCGCGCCGCACACCACGAGCCGCACCCCGGCCATCGCCCCGGCGAGGCTGTCGGCGCCCGCCCGGGCCCAAGCCTGCACCATCGACGGTACGCCCACCAGGACGCTCACCCGGTGCCGGGCGATCTCGGCGAGCGCCGCGTCGGCACCGGCATCGTCGACCAGCACCCCGGTCGCACCATGGTGGAGCACCGCACCCAGCCCGGCGTTCAGCCCGTAGGCGTGGAACAGCGGCAGGGCCAGCAGCACGGTGTCGTCCGGGCCGACCACCGGCGGCTCGATCCGCCCGATCTGTTCGTGGTTGGCCGCCAACGCCCCGTGGGAGAGCATGGCTCCCTTCGGCCAGCCCGAGGTGCCCGAGGTGTAGAGCAGCACCGCCAGGTCGTCGGCGCCTCGGGCCGGAAACGTGCGGTCGCCACCGGCAGCCGGCGCGCCGGTGTGCACCGCCACCAGCGCAGGCAGGTCCAGCTCCGCCACCAGATCCCGGATCCGCTCGGTACCGATCAGCACCGACGCGCCCGAGTCCGCCAGGACATGCCGCAGTTCCCGGGCGGTCAGCCCGGGATTCACCGGTACCGCGATCAGCCCGGCGCGCAGCGCGCCGAGCAGGCTGACCACGAAATCCGGCACGTTCGGCAGCGCCACGGCGACCCTTGCCCCTGGCCGGGAGGCGTCGGCCACCGGCACGGCTGCGGCCAGTGCCCGGGCCGCACCGCTCACCGCCTCGTCCAGTTCGGACCAGGTGATCGTCCGCTGCCGCCAGTGCAGTGCGGGTTTGCCGGCGTGCAGCTGCGCCGCCCGGCGAAGACGGTCGGCGAGGTTGGGACCGGAGACCGAGTCAGGATCCTGCACGGTGGCTGAGTCTGGCACAGCCCGATCCGTACGGCCACGTCCGCGAGTCCCGTTCACGGAACCAGACCATGTCACCGACGGTGCGGTACAGGTGCGACGGCGACGGACCGGGGGTGCCCGGCCCGGTACGGTAGCCGGTTTCCGCCGGACCTCGGCACCCCACGCTGATCCCGCCCGTCACCTGCACGAACAGTGACTCCAATGGGGATCAGGTGGGTCCCCAGTTGTCAACCACACCCGACGGACAACCGGTCCGCCGGGTCGGCGACACGTCGGGAAATACTTCGGCCCTGTGTAACGGACTTGCCACGCGCGGGTGACGTTGGCCCTATCATCACTCGGGTCGGCTCACCCCATTTGCCGTGAGTCGACACCCCTCAGCCCGAGGAGGCCCCCGTGCCGTTGAGCGCATTGGACCAGCACCTCAAGGGGATCTGCCGCCCGCCGGCACACCCCGGAGCCACCCTGCCCGGCGGGGCAACGACCGGTCGACCGGTCGTTGCCGACCCGGCGGCCACCGGCGGAACGGAGGCGGGGCGATGACCACCTTCGGATTCGCCGAACGTCCGGTCGGCCTGACCGGTCCGGCCGCCCGCGCTCCGATCAACGAACGCGGCGGCGTTCACGGCGCACCGGACGCGTCGGCCAACGTCACCACCCGAGGTGACGGTGCCGCTCGCCGGGTGGGCAGTCGGCCTCATCAGAACGAGCCGCCGCATCGACCACCCGTACCCGGTGGAAACGCCAAATCCGCCGGCGGTCGGGTAGCCTCCCCGAACCGCCCCACGATGCCGGCCCAGGCTCGGCGCAGTGGGGACGCACCGGTCGCCGAGGTGTCCACCACCGAGACCGCGGTGATCCCGGCAGTGGCCGAACCGACCGGCACCTCGACCGGGTTCCCGAGCCGGCCGGATCCGTCCGATCCGGCGACCGAGGTCTGGGCTCTCGTCGAGCGCGCCCAGGCGGGCGAGGCCGAGGCCTTCGGGCTGATCTACGACCGCTACGTGGACACGGTGTTCCGCTTCGTCTACTTCCGGGTCGGCAATCGGCAACTCGCCGAGGACCTCACCTCGGACACCTTCCTGCGCGCCCTCAAGCGGATCGGCAGCTTCACCTGGCAGGGCCGCGACCTCGGGGCCTGGCTGGTCACCATCGCCCGCAACCTGGTCGCCGACCACTTCAAGTCCGGCCGGTACCGGCTGGAGGTGACCACCGGCGACGTCCTGGACGCCGACCGGGAGGATCGGGGTCCGGAGGGCAGCCCGGAGGCCGCGGTGGTGGAACACATCACGAACGTCGCCCTGTTGAGCGCGGTGAAACGCCTCAACCCCGAGCAGCAGGAGTGCATCGTGCTCCGCTTTCTCCAGGGCTTCTCGGTGGCCGAGACCGCTCGGGCGATGGGCAAGAACGAGGGTGCGATCAAGGCGTTGCAGTACCGGGCGGTCCGGGCCCTGGCGCGGCTGCTTCCGGACGGCTTCCAGCCGTGATCTCCCCGCACCACCACGATGGCCGTCCGCACCGGCCGGCCGCCGCGCGCGCCGGCCTCACCACGATCACTTTGCGTAATTTCGGCACCGGCCGGGCCGTAACCCGCCCCCGGCACGGCGCGTTTCTCCGGGTGCGACCGGTGACAGGCTGGGAGCCCTCGGGGGCCTCCGGATGACCTACGACGGTGCCGACAACGGCCATCCGCTGTGGTGTCGCGGGGTCATCGGTCGCTGGCGGTGAACGCGGCCGACCGGCCGTGACCAGCGAGAGGAGGTGCCACGGTGGACAACGCCCTCTTCTCCCGTCGGCGCGCCGAGCGCTTCGCGCAGCTTCTCGACGAAGCCAACGGCGGCCGGCGTCATCACGTGCGATCCACCGACGACGACCGGCTCGCGCCGCTCGTCGCGCTCGGCCGGCACCTCGGTGCCAACCCGCCGGACGCCGAGGTCGACCCGGAATTTCGCACCGGCCTCCGGGCGATGTTGCTGGCCACCGCCGCTCGCGAGGGGGTCGGCGCGCCGGTCCCCGCCCGACCGGCCGAGAAGACGTCTTCCGGTCGTGGGACGCTCCTGCCCCCGGTGACCGCCCGCCGAGCCCGCGCTCGCGGTGCCATCCTGATCGGCATCGCCGCCGGTGCCGTGGCCGTTTCCGGCATCTCGGCCGCCAGCGAGGACGCGGTGCCCGGTGACGCGCTGTACGGGATGAAACGCAGCACCGAACGGGCGCAGCTCGCGCTCACCAGCTCCGACATCAGCCGGGGTCAGCTCTTCCTCGACTTCGCCCGCACCCGGCTGGCCGAGGCGACCACGTTGGGTGGCAGCCCCGGCGGATACCGCACGGTGCTCGACGACATGGACGCGGACACCCGGCAGGGCGTACGTCTGCTCACCGGGGCGGCCGTGCAGCGCTCGGATCCCGCGGCGCTGGCCGCGGTCGACGCGTTCCTCACCGACCAGCGGCGATCGCTTGGCGCACTGCAGAACCGGGGATCCCGGGTCGACCGGGTACGCACCACCGCATCGCTGGCCCTGCTCGAATCCGTCGCCGAGCGGGCCGAGGCCGTGCGCGCCGCCATCGCCTGCGGCCAGGAATTCACCGTCACCAGCGACACGCTCGGTCCGATCCCCACCGCCTGCTCCTGACCGGGCGGGCGCTGCGAGCTGGCCGGCGGATCAGCCGGGCACGCCGGGCAGCCGGTCACTGTCGCATCGGTCAGGGACCGAACGGGTCAGGCCGGCGCTCCAGCAGCTGGTGCAGGGTCTGCTGGATGGTCTCGCGTACCTGGTCGGCGAGGTTGAACACGACAAGCGGATCGTCCGCGGAGTCCATCAGGTGCTCCGTCGGGATCGGCGGACAGAACTCGATAAGCCACTTGCTCGGCAACGGCACCATGCCCAGCGGCCCGAGCCAGGGGAAGGTCGGTGTCACCGGGAAGTACGGCAGCTTGAGCAGTCGGGCCAGTGGCTTGATGTCGGCGAGCATCGGATAGATCTCCTCGCCACCGACGATGGCCACCGGGACGATCGGAGTGCCGGTGCGCAGCGCCGCCGAGACGAAGCCACCCCGACCGAAGCGTTGCAGCTTGTAGCGTTGCGCGTACAGCTTGCCGACGCCCTTGAAGCCCTCCGGGAAGACACCCACCAGCTCGCCGTTGCGCATCAGCCGCTCGGCGTCCGGGTTGCAAGCCATCGTGCCGCCGGTCTTGCGGGCGATCTCGGAGACCACCGGCATCCGGAAGATCAGGTCCGCGCCGAGCAGCCGCAGGTTGCGGTGATCGGGATGCTCGTGGTGCAGCGCGGTGGAGAGGATCAAGGCGTCCAGTGCCACGGTGCCGGAGTGGTTGCCGACGATCAGCCCCGCCCCGTCCGCGGGTACGTTCTCCAGGCCGGTGACCTCGGTACGGAACCAGTCGCGGTAGAGCCGACGCAGCAGGGGATGAAAGACCGCCCCGGTCAGGTCGCGGTCGAAGCCGAACTCGTCCACCTCGTAGTCGCCCGCCAGCCGTCGGCGCAGGAAGGCCAGGCCGGCGGCGACCCGGCGGTCCCAGACGTCGCCCGCCTGGTCCGGCGCGCTCGGGCGGTGCCCGTTACGTCGCGTCACGTCGGGGGCCACCGGCGCCGGCACGGCGTACCGGCCGTCGAGGCGTGCCTCGTCGTGCCGTTCCTCGGGCCCGGTCACGACCGCTCCCGGACGGCGGCCCGAACCTGTCGGATCTGGTCGAGCACCAACTGCTCGGCGGCGGCCAACTGCTCCCGGGTCACCACCGCACGTCCGTGGTGTGCCCGGACGAAGTCGTCGAAGGCGGCGGCGGTCGAGCGGGGCGTGAAAGCGTACTCCCGCTCCAGTCGGGAGATGTCCACCACCCGGCCGTGCACGAAGAGGTCGACCTGGTCGAGGCCGTAGCGACCGAAGCCCATGACCCGGGCCAACGCGGCGGCTCCGGACAGGCCCGGCTCCAGCACCGGCACGGCGACCCGGCCGGCTCGACGGATCGCCTGCGACAGCGCGAGCACCCCGGGCCCGGCGACGTTGAAGGTGCCGGAATGATCACCGACGACCGACCGGTGCAGCACCTCAAGCGCGTCGTCGAAGTGCAGGAACTGCAACCGGGCGTCCCGGCCGAAGATGGTCGGCACCACCGGCTGGGCGAAGTAGCGGGTGAGCGTGGTGTCCGCCGTCGAGCCGATGAACGGTGCGAAGCGCAGCACGGTGGCGGTGACGTCGCCGCGTCGGCGACGGAAGCCACGGACGTACCCCTCGATGTCGAGGATGTCGCGGCCGAAACCGCCCCGCGGCACCTCGCGCGGCTCGGTCTCCTCGGTGAAGACCGCCGGGTCGCGGAACGACGCACCGTACGCAGCGGTGGAGGAGCGGACCACGATCTTGCGTAGCCGTGGTGCCCGTTGGCACGCGGCGAGCAGCTGCATGGTGCCGATGACGTTCTGCTCCTTCATCGCCGCCCGGCCACCGTGCTGTGGGTCAGGGGAGCTGACCAGCGCCAGATGCACCACGGTGTCCACGTCGAGGTCGGCGAGGAGGCCACCCACCGAGCCGGCGTCGACCCGGATCCGCTCCACCTGGTCGAGCAGTGCGTCGACCTCGGGCCCCGGCTCCGGCAGGTCGATGCCGATCACCCGATCGATCCGCGGGTCGGCGGCGAGCCGGGCAGCGACGTGCGCGCCGAGATAGCGACTGACCCCGGTCACGACGACGACCCCCGGAGGGCTCTGGGAGCCACCGGGGGTCATGTCTCGCACCTACCCCGGCAGGTGGGACCGAGCCGGAACAGCCACGGCCTGATCACCTGAGCCTCCGAGGGTCGACAGTTGGCAAGGGACGGACGCCGGACCAGGCCCGGCGTCGGTCACTTGCCGAGACGGCGACGCTGGACGCGGGTCTTGCGCAGCAGCTTGCGGTGCTTCTTCTTAGCCATGCGCTTGCGGCGCTTCTTGACCACCGAGCCCATACGACAGCCTTTCGATGCAACGTGCGGCGCGACCGGGAGGACACCACGAACCCGTGGCGTCAGCGACCGCTTGCGGACAGGGACCGGACCGGCGGGGTGGGCGGCGGAGCGCACCAGCGGTCACGATCGGAGTCCAGCGTAGCGGGACTGCGTCAGCAGGACCAACGCGCCCCCGCTCGATGCCCGTTCCACCGGGTCCGCGTGACCCGGCCGCACCAGGGTCAGGCGGTCTCCTGGAAGGCGCCGCGCAGGTATTCGTGCACCGCGTGCTCCGGCACCCGGAACGACCTGCCCACCCGCACCGCGGTCAGCTCGCCGCTGTGCACCAGGCGGTAGACCGTCATCTTCGACACCCGCATGACCGTCGCCACCTCGGCGACGGTCAGGAACTTGACCTCCGACAGCCGACCGTCGGACTGCGACCCGGCCATGGCTCACCCGACCCATCCCATGCCCGGCGCGTGCCGCCACACGGGTCCTCCCGCGCGGCCGGCGACGCGCGTGTTACCAGTACGGTAGCGGGACGGCTGTGACCGGCGCGATCCCTTCCTGCAACTGATCATGGATGGGTGCCGGCGTGGCGGCGAAAAACCCCTGGTCGAGTACCATCCTTGGAATTTTGGCGACGATCAACCTCGGCCGCGGGTATCGGGGACGTCACTCGGCGCGCAGGGCCACCACCGGATCGAGCCGACCGGCGCGCTGCGCGGGTACCACGCCGAAGACGATGCCGACCGCCGCCGAGACGCCGAAGGCCAGTGCCAGCGACCACCAGGTCACCGCCGCTGGGATGGGTGAGACAGCGGCCACCAGCAGTGCGCCGCCCACCCCGAGGGCCATCCCGGTGAGCCCACCGACCGAGGTCAGCAGCACCGCCTCCAGCAGGAACTGCACGCCGATGTCCCGGGGCCGGGCGCCGACCGCCTTGCGCAGCCCGATCTCCCGGGTCCGCTCCCGGACCGAGACGAGCATGATGTTGGAGACGCCGACCCCGCCGACCAGCAGCGAGATGCCCGCGATGGCGGCCAGCACGCCGGTCAGGATGCCGAGGATGTCACCCAGCACCCCGAGGATCTGCTCCTGGGTGACGGCGCTGAACTCGGTACCCGGGTGCCGGTCGTTGAGTTCGGCCACGATCCGGTCACCCAGCTCGTCGATCCGTTCCCGGTCCGGCGCCTTCACCGCGATGGCGTCGACCCGCTGGATGCCGTAGAGCCGCTGCGCCGCCGTCACCGGCACGTGCACCTCGTCGTCCCGGTCGACCCCGAGACTCTGCCCGAGCGGGGTGAAGACGCCGATCACCCGGAAGCGGACGCCGGCCACGTTTATCTGCTGGCCGACCGCCTCCCGGTCCGGGAAGAGGGAGCGGGCGACCGAGTCGCCGAGCACCGCCACCCGCCGGCTGGTGTCCACATCGGCACGGGTCAGGTAACGACCCCGGCCCAGTTCCCGGGCGAAGACCGTCGGGGTCGTCTCCAGCACCCCCTGGACGGTCGTGAAGTCCTCCCGGTTGCCGGCCCGCACGGTCGCACCCGAGGCGACCGTCACGGCCACCCGACTCGGATCACCGACCACCCGCCCGACCGCGTCCACGTCCTTCAGGGTGAGCGGGGAGAGCGCCGGCGCGCTACCCACGTCCAGTCGCCCCGGCACGACCAGCAGCAGATTGGAGCCGAGCCCCTCCACCTGCTGTTCCACCCGCTGCTTGGTGCCGGTGCCGATGGCCACCAGCAGCACCACGGAGGCCACCCCGATGACCACCCCGAGCATGGTCAGCGCGCTGCGCATCCGGTTCGCCCGCAGCGCGTCCCACGCCACCCGCCACGCCTCGGCCAGTCTCACGCGCCGGCCCCGCCGTCCACCGCGCTGTCGGCGACGACCACGCCGTCCCGCATGGCGATGCGCCGCCGGGCCCGGGCCGCCACCTCGGCGTCGTGGGTGACCATCACCAGCGCCACCCCGGACTCGACGTTGAGCCGTTCCAGCAGTTCCAGCACGGCCGCGCCGGTGGTGCTGTCCAGGTTGCCGGTCGGCTCGTCGGCCAGCAGCACGGTCGGGTCGGTGACCAGGGCCCGGGCGATCGCCACCCGCTGCTGCTCGCCGCCGGAGAGCTGGTTGGGCCGGTGGTGCAGCCGGTGCTCCAGGCCGACCCGGCCGAGCATCGCGGCGGCGCGCTCCCGCCGCTGGCGCGCGCCCACCCCCCGGTACACCAGCGGCAGCGCCACGTTGTCCACCGCCGAGGTACGCGGCAGCAGATGGAACGCCTGGAACACGAAGCCGATCGTCTCGTTGCGCAGCCGGGCCAGCTCCGGTGCGGACAGGCTGCCCACCTCCCGGCCACCGATCACCAGCCGGCCGCCGCTGGGCCGGTCCAGGCCGCCGAGCAGGTGCATCAGCGTGGACTTGCCGGAGCCGGAGGGCCCGACCAGCGCCACGTAGTCGCCGGCTCCGACGGTCAACGACACACCCCGCAGGGCGGGCACCGAGACGCCGTCCAACTCGTACGTCCGGGACACGTCGAACGCCTCGATGGCCGGACCCTGGCTCACCCGACCTCCTGGCCCTCGCGGACCTGGTCGGTGCCCCGGACGACGATCCGGTCGCCGGGCTGCACCCCGTCGACGATCTGCACCAGGTCCTGACCCTGCACGCCCACGGTGACCACCGCCCGGTCGGCACGGCCGTCGCGGACCAGCCAGACGGTGTCCCGACCGTCGACCGAGAAGAGCGCCGACGCGGGCACGGTCACCGCGTCCGCCTCCTCCCGTACCCGCAGTCGCAGCACCGCGTTCATCCCGGGGCGCGGGGTGGGTGCCGGCTCCGCCTCGCCGAAGCTGCCGGCGCCGAGCGCGAGTCGTACCCGGTAACTCACCCCACCTCGGGCCGAGGTGCTGGGCAGCACGTCGATCGAGCGGACCGTCGCCGGGTAGCTGGCACCGGTGACGGCGTCCAGTTCGACGGTGCCGGTCAGCCCGGGCCGGACCAGCAGCACGTCGGTCTCGTCGACCTCGGCGAGCAGACCCAGATCGCGGGTGTCGACAACGGTCAGCACCGCGGTGCCGGCGGTGACCCGACCACCCACCGGTATGGCGGTGTCCACCCCGGGCGGCGGGCCGGCCGGTGCGCCGAGGGCCCCCGGGTCGATCCCCGGCGGCACTCCGCCCGACTCCAGCAACCCGGCGAGCGCCCCCGCCGAGCCGCCGCCGCTGCTGGCGCCGCCCGGTTGCACCACCCCGGCGATCGGGGCGCGCAGGGTCAACGCGTCGACGTTCGCCTTGGCCAGGTCGTACGCCTGCTGGGCCTGGAGTCGCTGGGCGGTGGCGAGCGCGCTGACGGCGGAGTTCAGGTTGCGGACGCCGCGTTGCACCTCCCGGACCGCCCGGTCGGCGGCCCGGGCCGCCGCGTCGTACCGTCGCTGTGCCGCCTCGACCTGGGTGAGCAGCGCCTTCCGGAGCTTCGGGTCACTGATCTTCGCGGCGGCCGCGCGGGCGGCGGCGTGCGTCTGCTCGGCGGCCCGGTCGGTGCCGCGCAGGGAACCGGCGAGGTCACCGCCGCCACCGCCCCCACCGGCGCGCTTCGCCGCGTTCAGCGCGTCCCGCGCCTGGCGGAGCCGTTCCCGGGCCGGCGGTGAGCTGATCACGGCGAGCACCTGGCCTCGCTTGACCTGCTGGCCCGGCTTGACCCGAAGACGGGCCAGCGTGCCGTCCGCCGGGGCGGTGAGGGTGGCCGCCGCCCGCGCCACGACGGTGGCGGGGGCGTCGATCTCCTCCGCCACGGCCGCTCGGGCCGCGGCGGCGAGCGTGATCGACGGTTCGTCGCCACCGCAGGAGGCGGCGGTGGTGACGGTCAGCACGGTGACGGCGAGCAGGACGGTGAGCAGGCGGAGCCGCATGGCTGGCAGCCGCGGCGAGTCGGAGCGGCGCACGCGACACATGCTACGAGTCGCTGTCGATGTCGGCCCTGCCAGGGCACCAGGTCAGCGCACCGCCGCGCGGATGTACGCGACGCACTCCTCGTGCAGCTCGGACCAGGGCACGCCAAGCAGTTCCTCCGAGGTCTGGGCTGGTCGACGGCCCTGATGCACCACAGCTTTGAAGAAGGGGAGCAACCGGTCGGCACCGAACCGCTCGATGAAGTACCCCACGGCGAGATACGCGATGCCGTAGGTTCCGTTCACCTCTTCGTCGGAGAATTCGGCAGTGGGGTAGAGGTCGTCGAACCTGCCGTCCCAGTCGCCGCGCACCAGCCGCCGGGTTTCGGCGAGCGCCGGGTAACGGGCGATCGGTTGACCGTTCGCCGCCACGTACTCGGCCAACCCGTCAACCAGCCACCAGGCCGAATCCTCCCAGTAGCCGTCGTGCATCGTCGCCGCGTGGGTGAACTCGTGCCGGAGCACCTGGTCGAGGTAGGGTCCGTAGTACAGGCTGTCCGGCCCGAGTACAACCTCGTGGTGACCGCCGCCGATGCTTATCGCCGTACCGATCCCCCATTCGGGTTGTCCGCCGCCGTACCAGCTCTGCCATTCCTCCTTGCCGGCATAGAAGATCCGATACCGGTCCGGCGGCGTACCGTCCACCGCGTACCGATCGGCCACCCTGGCTGCCGCCTCGGCCTGCAGCAGCAGGATCGGAAGCAACTCGCGATGCTCCCGTACGGTCGCCACGAGTGTTCGTTTGCCCACCACCACTGTCAACTCGCTGATCTCCCAGGGCACGTTGCCGGGCTGACCGCTGGCTTGGCCGAGCACGTCCGGGGAGGACTTCGACCTCTCGATCTCCAGCAGCCGCGGCTCCGGTCCGTCGCTCCACCTGGTGTCGACAACCATCGGGCTCAGCTGGCACGAAGCGGTCACGAAGCAGTAGTTGATCGAGACGCGCAGTCGCCACTCGCCCACCTCGCCCGCCCTGGTGGGCAGGCCGCTCGGGCTGGCCACCCAACGGGCCACCCGCAGCGCTCTGAGCGAGTCGTACCGGCGGCGCAGCTCGGTGCGCGCGGCTCCGGTTTCAGCGATCGCCAGAAACCCGGCCCGGTCCCCGTCGAGCAGGGCGGCCGCCTGGCGGTTCAGCTGTGCGCCGATCCGCTCGGCGAGCTGCCGGGCTGCCGCGGTGGTCGGGTTCTCGGTCGGGTTGGCCGACTCGCTCGATGCTCCGTCGTCACCCTCACGACCGGACTCGATCATCAGTACCGTCACCGCCGGCAGGCTGCAAGCCACAAGCAACACGACCACAAGCAGCGCGGCCCACAGTCCCCAACGCCGCCGAGGTTGCCCGGGTGCCGGAACCGACGGATCGGCAGGCACGTCTGAACCTGTCATGCCGGTCACCGCACGGCCTTGCGGACGTACGCGACGCACTCCTTGCGTAGGCTCGACCAGGACTGACCGAAGATTTCCTCGCTGGTCTGCGCCGGTAGCCGCAGGTCGTACACCACCGCCTTGAAGAAGGCGAAGGCCCGTTCCTCGCCGAAGCGGTCGACCAGATGCCGGAAGGCGAGGTACGCGATCCCGTAGTTGCCCGCCACCTCCTCGTAGGGCGCGTCGTCGGCGGGTATGAGCTTGTCCAGCTTGCCGTCCCAGTCGCCCCGCACCAGCCGTCGGGTGGGCACCAGCCCCTCGTACCGTCCGACCGGCCGACCTTCGGCACCGGCGTGCTCGGCCAACCCCTCGATCAGCCACCAGGCCGAGTCGTCCCAGTAGTTCTTGTCGGGCAGCGAGGCGGTGTGGGCCAGCTCGTGGCGGAGCAGCTCGTCCAGCCCGGGGCCGTAGCCGAGCGTCTCGGGCGCCAGCACCACCTCGTGATGGCCGCCGCCGACGTTCACCGCGTACCCCGCGCCCCATTCCGGTTGGTCACCGCCGTACCAACGGTCCCACTCCTTCGGCCCGGCGTAGAAGACGCGGTACAGGTCGGGTGGCGCACCGGTCACCACGTAGCTGTCCGCCACCTTCGCCGCCTCCTCGGCCCGCTTCAACAGGCCCGGCAACCGGTCGCGGTGCGCCGGGGTACTGGCCACCATCACCCGCTTGCCGACCCGGACGGCCAGCTTGCTGACCTCCCAGGGCAGGGCGCCGGGCTGGCCGTTGTAGCGGCCGTTGACATACGCCGAGGACTTCGACTTCGGAAAGGTCAGCAGCTGAGGTTCCGCGCCGTCCCGCCACCGGGTCTCGACCGCCATCGGGCTCGGCTGGCAGTTCCGTACGACGAAGCAGTACTGGAACTCGATCGACACCCGCCACTCCCCCGCCCGGCCGGCGGAGGTGGGCAGGCCGATCGGCCGCCCCTGCCAGTGCATGACCCGCAGCGCCTTGAGCGCGTCGAACCGACGGCGCAGATCCGGGCGTACGGCTGAGGATGCGATCGCGGCGAACCCGGACCGGTCGCCGCCGAGCAGCGCGGCGGCCTGTTTGTCGAGTTGCGCGGTGATCCGCTCGGCGATCTGTCGGGCGGCGACGGTGGTCGGGTTCTCCGTCGGCGAGGCGGCGGTCGCCGGCTCGCCTACCTCGACATCGGACGCCCCGCCGGTCAGCAGCACCACCGGAACGCCGATGCTCAGCGTCAGCAGCACCGCCAGCATCGCGGTCCACAGTGGCCACCGCCGACGCCGCCGGTTTTCCGGAACCGGACCGGCGAGCGCACCTTCCACCGCCGGCGAAGGTGCCAGCTCCGTCGTCGCCTCAGTCGGTGTCGCACTGGTCGACGCCGGCTGTTCGTCGCCCTGAAGGCCCCCGTCGTTCACCGGCGAAGGGTACGGCCTGGGGTGGTGTCGACGGAAGGGTGATCAACCGGCCGCTGTCCCGGTCCGTACCGTCAGCCAGGGCCGGGAGCCATCGGTTCGGGCCAGGACGAGAACGCCACGCCCAGCGCGGCGATCATCTGGTCGAAGGAACGGTCGAGTTCGCGGGGCAACCCGAAGTCGCCGGCCGCCTCCAGCGCGACGAAGCCGTGCACGGCCGCCCGGAACATCCGGACCCCGTCCACCGCGGCGTCGCCGTGGATGCCGTACCCCCGCAGGATCGCGTAGACGACGCCGACCGCCCGCTCCCCGGCGGCCAGGTGCGCCGGGTCGGCCGGATCCGGTACCCGCTGGGTCGCCGGATAGCGGCCGGGATGCCGCCGGGCGTACGAGCGGTAGGCGGCGGCAACGGCCCGCAGCGCGTCCGCGCCGCTACGGCCGGCGGCGGCCGTGGTCATCTGGTCGGCGATCTCGGCGGTGGCCAGCGCGGACAGTTGCTGCGCGAGCGCCTCCGCCCCCTTGATGTGCTTGTAGAGGCTCGGCAGCGCCACGCCGAGCCGGTTCGCCAGCGCGGCGAGGGTGAGCCGGTGGTATCCGACCTCGTCGACGAGCCGGGCCGCCTCCTGCACCACGACCTGCGCGTTGAGCCCGGCCCTAGGCACGATTCGCCGCCGCCAGGAAGCCGACCAGCTCGTTTGCCATCGCCTCCGGGCGGTCGGCGTGCGGGTAGTGCCCGGCGTCGGTGATCATCCGCGCCTCGGCGACCGGGAACAGTCGCCGGGCGGCCCGCGCCTCGGCACCCGGGTCCGGAAAGTCGGGGTCCTTGGTGCCCATCAGCACCAGCACCGGCTGACGCACCTGCGGGGCGCGGGCGGTCCAGTGCGGCTGCACCGGATGGATCACTCCGCGCACGGGCGCCATCCGGCCGGGGCGGCGCAGCGCCGCCACCAACTCCCGACGGTACTGCGCGTCGTCGGCCGGGCGGTGCACGGGAAAGAGCGTGCGATGGAACAGGCCGAACAGCCGTGGACTGCGCAGCACCACGGTCTGCGCCAGCCGCAGGAAGGGGTTGAGTTTCGGCTGGTTGACGAACGCGCCGACCAGCACGACCCCGTTGACCAGCTCCGGCGCGTCGGCGGCGGCGAAGACCACGGCCGCGGCGCTTGACGAGCTGCCGACCAGGACAGCCGGGCCGCCGCCCAGGTCACGGACCACCGCGAGCAGGTCGCCGCCCACCTCCACCGGTGCGTACGAGGGCCAGCCGGCGCTGGAGTCGCCGTGCCCACGTACGTCGACCGAGGCGACCTGGTAGCCCGCCGCCACCAGCAGCGGAATCAGGTGCCGGTAGGAGCGGCGGTTCTCCCCCATGCCGTGCGAGAGCACCACCAGCTGCCCCTGCCCGTGCACCTCGTACGCGATCCGACCCTCGGCACGCTCCACGAAGCTAGCTGTCATAGCCCCTAGGCTAATGCCATTAGCCGATGCCGTCAAGGCTGTGCCGCGCAGCGCCGACCGGGTCGATCGGCGCTACGGCCGCGGACGCGGGTTACTTCTTGGAGGTGAGCGCGCGGGCGAAGAACGCCAGGTTGGCGGGACGCTCGGCGAGCCGGCGCATCAGATAGCCGTACCAGTCGTCGCCGTAGGGCACGTAGGTGCGCACCGTGTAACCCTCGCCGACCAGGCGGGCCTGCTCCTCCGGCCGGATGCCGTACAGCATCTGGAACTCGAAGCGGTCGGGGTCACGGTCGAACCAACGCGCCCGGTCCTCACCGATGGCGATCAGACGTGGGTCGTGGGTGGCCAGCATCGGATAGCCGTCGCCGGACATCAGGATGTTGAGGCACCGGACGTAGGACTTGTCGACCTCGCGGGCCGACTGGTACGCCACCGACTCCGGCTCCCGGTACGCGCCCTTGCACAGCCGCACCCGCGACCCGGCCGACGCCAGGTCGCGACAGTCGGACTCGGTACGCCGCAGGTAGGCCTGCAGCACCGCGCCGGTCGACGGGTGGTCCTTCCGGAGCTTGGTCAGGATGTCCAGGGTCGAGTCGGTGGTGGTGTGGTCCTCCATGTCCAGGGTGACCGTGGTGCCCGCCGCCTCGGCGGCGGCGCAGATCGCCCGGGCGTTGTCGTACGCGAGTTGCTCGTCGAACGCCTGGCCGAGCGCGGAGAGCTTCACACTCACCTCGGCGGCGGGCGTCAGCTTCGCCTCGGCGAGCATCCGCAGCAGCGTGAGGTACTCGTCCCGGGTCGCGGTGGCCTGTTCACCGGTGACGGTGTCCTCGCCGAGATTGTCGAGGGTGACCGCGAGACCGTCGTCGACGAGTTCGCGGGTCGCGCGCAACGCGTCGTCGGTCTTGGCGCCGGCGACGAACCGGCGGACGACGTCCCGGGAGAACGGGGCCGTCGCGACGAGCCGCTCGACCCGGGATGACCGGGAGGCGGCGAGGATGACGGAACGGAGCATGAGCCGAGCGTAACGCCCACCCGACCGCCAGGTACCTTCCCCCGTCGCCCCCGGCCCGGGGCGGACGGGATGGCGTTCATCGGTTACAACCATGTCGTGGAACAACGCCCTAGCCGCCGACTCCGATCGGCCTCCGTGCAGCTTGGCGCCATCACCGCGCTGGCGCTCGCCCTCTCCGGCTGCAACATGACCTCCGACGACGACGATGACGACTGCGCCCTCGGCCCGGCCGGCGGCGGGGAGACGGTGGCCCTGGCCCTGCGGGTGCCGGCCCCCGCCGCCGAGACCGGCCGTGCCGCGCCCGAGCCGGTCGGCGCGGCAGTGCCCGAGCGCGGCGGCTTCGGCACCCATCTCGCCTCCTGCGGCGGCTGAGCGTGCGTCGCGAGACGACGACACCCCGCCCCGACTGGGACACCACCATCCGGGAGCAGGGCCTGGTCTACGTCGACACGGAACTGCCCGACGGCGGGGTGATGTCGTACTGGGACGAGACCGCCGCGTACGCCTTCGAGCTGGACGAGGTGCTGCGGCTGGAGGAGGCCACCGAGGAACTGCACCGGATGTCGGTGGCCGCCGCCGAACACGTGGTGGCGCGCAACCGGTACGCCGATTTCGGCATCCCGGCGTGGGCGGCCGAGGCGGTCGCCCGCTCGCTGCGGGAGACGCCGCCGACCCTCTACGGCCGCTTCGATCTCTGGTACGACGGCAGCTGGCCGCCGAAGCTGCTGGAGTACAACGCCGACACCCCGACCGCCCTGGTCGAGGCGAGCATCATCCAGTGGTACTGGCTGGAGCACACCCGGCCGGACCTGGACCAGTGGAACAGCCTGCACGAACGGCTCGTAGGCAGCTGGGCGAAGATCGGCGCCGAGCTGTACGACCGGCGGGTGCACGTGGTCTGGTCGAACGAGGAGGAGACCGGCGAGGACCACATGACCGCCGGCTACCTGGCCGAGACCGCCCGCCAGGCGGGGCTGGACGTCGAGCTGCTGCCGATCCAGGATCTCGGCTGGGACGGCCGGCGTTTCATCGACACCGCCGACCGCCCGGTCACCACCTGTTTCAAGCTCTACCCGTGGGAGTGGATGCTCGCCGAGCCGTACGGCCCGCTGGCGCTGCGGCCGGGCACCCCGACCACCTGGATCGAGCCGGCCTGGAAGCTGCTGTTGTCGAACAAGGCGCTGCTGGCCGTGCTGTGGGAGCTGTACCCGGGGCACGAGTTGCTGCTCCCGGCGTACCTCGACTCGCCACGTGGCATGTCCGAGTACGTCGCCAAGCCGCTGCTCGGTCGGGAGGGCGCCGCGGTGCGGATCGTCACCCCCGGTGGCGAGATCAACAATCCGGGCGACTACGGCGACGAGGGCTACTGCTACCAGGAGTTCCGGGCGTTGCCCGAGTTCGCCGGCAGCCGCCTGGTGCTGGGCAGCTGGACGGTCGACGGCGAGTCGGCGGGTGCCGGGCTGCGGGAGAGCGCCAGCCTGATCACCGACGGCTACGCGCGGTTCCTGCCGCACTACATCGACGCGCCACGCCCGGGATGAGTCGTCTACCGTTGGGGCGTGAACTTCGACGCGTACGCCCGGACCGGGGTTGACCTCGTCAACGCGCGCCTGGACGATCTCGACGATCTGCGCGCCATCTTCTGCGACGACCAGGAGTGGATGCGCGACGAGGTCGCGGAACGGGACCTGCCGACCTTCCGGCGCGCGCAGAAGCGGCTGCGTGACGTCTTCGAGTACGGCACCTCGGGGCGCGACGTCGAGGCGGTGAGCGAGCTGAACTCCCTGCTGGAGGCGTTCCCGGTGCAGCCGCGCATCTCGGGCCACGACTCCAGTGACTGGCACATGCACGTGACCAGCCGGGGCGCCTCGGTCAGTTCGGAATATCTGGCCGGCGCGGTCTGGGGCCTGTCGGTGTGGCTCTGCGAGTACGGCAGCGCCCGATTCGGCGTCTGCGCCGACGACCGATGCGGCAACGTCTACCTGGACACCTCGTCGAACTGCTGCCGGCGGTTCTGCTCGGAACGCTGCGCCACCCGCTCACACGTGGCCGCGCACCGGGCCCGCAAGCGGGCCGCCGTGCCCAGCCAGCCGGACCCGCTGGCGCCGGTCTCCTGACCCGCGATCACCCGGCGTCGGGACCGGCCCTCAGACGTCGACCGGTGACGGCGTGCCGAGGTGCTGTCGGGCGAAGGCCAGCGCCTCGCGCAGATCCGCCTCACGGACCTGCCGGCTCTTCGCGCCCCGGGTGGTCACCTCGACTGCCACCGACCCGGTGAAGCCCCGCCCGGCCAGCGAGCGCAGCAGCTCGGCGCAGGGCTGGTTGCCGCGCCCCGGCACCAGGTGCTCGTCGCGTCCCTCGCCGGTGCCGTCGCCGAGATGCACGTGGGCCAGACCGTCGCCCATCCGGTCGGCCATCGCCAACGCGTCGCTGTGCGAGGCCGCGCAGTGTGACAGGTCGAGGGTGTACGAGGCGTAACCGGCCTCGGTGGGATCCCAACCGGGCACGTACGGGACGAACTGGCGACCGGCCATCCGTACCGGATACATGTTCTCCACCGCGAACCGCAGGCCGCCGAACTCGCCGGCCACCCGGTCGAGCCCCTCGGCGAAGCCCCGCGCGTACTCCCGCTGCCAGGTGAACGGCGGGTGCACCACGACGGTCGGCGCCTCCAACGTCTCGGCCAGCACCGCCGCCCGGCGCAGCCGCTCCCACGGGTCGGGGCTCCACACCCGCTGCGTGACAAGCAGACACGGTGCGTGCACGGAGCGCACCGGCACTCCGTAGTGATCGGACAGCCCGCGCAGCGCCCCCGCGTCCTGGCTGACCGCGTCGGTCCACACCATCACCTCAAGGCCGTCGTAACCGTGCGTGGCGGCCAGCTGAAACGCCGCCGCGGTCCGCTCAGGGAAGACCGAGGAACTGGACAGGAGCACCGGGACGCGGGAAGTCACGCCATCGAGGGTAGCCGGGATGCCGTCGGACATCATGACGAGAACCGGCAAAACGGACAGCCGGGACGATCCGCATCACACCGGAGTCAGTCGATCCAGTCGACTGAGGATCACACCCTCCCGCAGTGCCCACGGACAGACGTCCAGGGCGTCGACCCCGAGTCGACGCATCACCGACTCGGCGACGACGGCACCGGCCAGCAGTTGGTGGGCGCGCCCCGCGCTGACCCCCTCCAACTCGACAAGCTGCGCGGGCGGGATGTGCCGGATGAAGCCGAGCACCTGTCGCAGCCCGGACCGGGTGAGCCGGCGTCGGGCCCAGAGCCCGGCCCCGCTGGGTGCCGCACCGGCGAGCCGAGCCAGCGTACGGAACGTCTTGGAGGTCGCCACCGACCGTTCCCACCCCACCTCGGTCATCCGCTCGACCACCGGATCGAGGTGGGCATCGACGTACTGCCGCAATTCCTCCACCCTCTCGGGCGCGGGCGGGACGGTGCTGTCCGGATCCACGTCGAGCCGATCCCGGGTCAGCCGGCCGGCACCCAGCGGCAGCGACACCGCGACGTCCGGATCCTCGTCGATACCGGCCGCGATCTCCAGCGAGCCGCCACCGATGTCCAGCACCAGCAGGCGCCCGGCGGACCAACCGAACCACCGCCGGACCGCGAGGAAGGTCATCCGCGCCTCGTCGGCACCGGAGAGCACCTCCAGTCGTACGCCGGTGGAGTCCCGCACCCGGGTCAGCACCTCCGCCGCGTTCGTGGCGTCGCGGACCGCGGAGGTGGCGAAGGCGATCAGGTCGTCGACCTCCAGATCGGCGGCCGACGTCCGCGCCGCCTCCACCGCCGTGACCAGGGCGTCGGCACCGGACTCGCGAAGCGCGCCGTCCGGACCGATCTGCTCGGCGAGACGCAGCACCGTCTTCTCCGAGTGCGCCGGCCACGGGTGCGCGCCACGGTGCGCGTCGACCACCAGCAGGTGCACCGTGTTGGAACCGACGTCGAGGACACCCATTCGCATGGGAGAACCCTAGGCCCACCCGGTTCCCGCCACTCGGCGACCTGCCCGCCGCACCCCGCGTACGCTGGCCGGGTGACAGGGCAGATCGAACTTCGCGTGCTGGTGGACGACCCGGCCGACCCGCGCAGCCGGGAGGTGCCGCTGGACTTCCCCCGGGAGTGGATCGAGTTCGTCGACCCGGCGGACGAACAGCACCTGATCCGGGCCGACCTCACCTGGTTGCTGTCCCGGTGGACCTGCATCTTCGGCAAGGGCTGCCACGGCATCATCGCCGGACGGTCGGCCGACGGCTGCTGCTCGCACGGTGCGTTCTTCACCGACTCCGACGACGAGTCGCGGGTACGCGCCGCGGTGAAGCGGCTGACCCCGCAGACCTGGCAGCACTATCGGCGTGGATTCAAGAACTGGACCGAGAACGACACCGTCGACGGCAAGACCCCGGCCCGGCGGACCGCCACCCAGGAGGCGGACGGGCCCTGCGTCTTCCTCAACGACGCGGACTTCCCGGGCGGGGGCGGTTGCGCCCTGCACGCCCAGGCGCTGCGCGACGGGGCGCATCCGCTGGAGTACAAGCCGGACGTGTGCTGGCAGCTGCCGGTCCGCCGTGATCAGGAGTGGGTGAAGCGACCGGACAACACGAAGGTGCTGGTGTCCACGCTTGCCGAGTTCGACCGGCGCGGCTGGGGTGCCGGCGGGCACGACCTCGACTGGTGGTGCACCTCCTCCACCGACGCGCACGTCGGTGCCGACCCGATGTACCTGTCGTACGCCCCGGAGCTGACCGCGCTCATCGGCGAGTCCGCGTACGCGAAACTGGCCGAGCTGTGCGCGGCGCGGACCCGGCAGGGTCTGGTCGCCCCCCACCCCGCCGACAGCGTCTGACGCGGGCGTCACGCGGAGTTCGCCCCGCCGGCCGGTCTGGCCGCGCACCGAAGCAAGCAGGCTCACACCGGGTAACCATCCGCATCCGACCCGACCAACCACCTCGCCGCCTTTGCTCTGCTTACCTATACGCACAGGTAGCTCTGCGTGGTCGGCGTTGCGCCCGTCAGCCGCGAGAGCGACCGCATAAGTCCTGGTCGGTGAGTTGTGCGTATACGTAAGCAGAGCAAAGGAGCGGAACAGCGCACTGGGTAGGCGGCTGCGGCGTTACGCAGCGCAACTACGACAGGTCGGTAGCAATCCGTCATCAATGATGGCGGTCAGGAACCGGTGCGGGTCGGCCCGATCAGGGCTCGAACTTGTAGCCGAGACCGCGCACGGTGACGATGTGCCGCGGGGTGGAGGGCTCCGGCTCGATCTTGGAGCGCAGCCGCTTCACATGCACGTCGAGCGTCTTCGTGTCGCCGACGTAGTCGGCACCCCAGACGCGGTCGATCAACTGACCCCGGGTGAGCACCCGACCCGCGTTGCGCAGCAGCAGTTCGAGCAGCTCGAACTCCTTGAGCGGCAGCTGCACGGCGCCGCCGTCCACGGTCACCACATGCCGCTCGATGTCCATCCGGACCGGACCGGCGGCCAGCGTCGGCGCCCCTGACTCGGGCGCCTCCGGGCTCTGCCGGCGCAGCACCGCGCGGATCCGGGCGACCAGTTCCCGGGGCGAGTACGGCTTGGTCACGTAGTCGTCGGCACCGATCTCCAGGCCGACCACCTTGTCGATCTCACTGTCCCGAGCGGTGACCATGATGATCGGCACGTGCGAGCGCTGCCGCAGCTGCCGGCAGACCTCGGTACCCGACATCTCCGGCAGCATCAGGTCGAGCAGGACGATGTCGGCGCCGGTCCGGTCGAACTCGGTGAGAGCCGACGTCCCCGTGGCGGCCACGGAGACCTCGAACCCCTCCTTGCGGAGCATGTACGACAGTGCGTCCGAGAACGACTCCTCGTCCTCGACCACCAGAACGCGACTCAACGGCGTTTCCTTTCATCGGTCGGACCGGGCGGCGCCCAGCCTGATCCAGGTGTGGTTCAGACCTGCCGGAGCTCGGCCGGACCGGCCTCGATCCCAGCAGGTGGCAGTGTCGCCAGCAGGTCGTCCGGCGGACGGGCGGGCAGCCGGAGGGTGAACGTCGACCCACCACCAAGAGTGCTCGCCACCTCCACCCGGCCGCCATGGTTGCTCGCGATGTGCTTGACGATCGCCAGCCCGAGGCCGGTGCCGCCGGTCGCCCGCGAGCGCGCCTGATCGGCCCGGTAGAACCTTTCGAAGATGCGGTCGACGTCGGTGGGGGCGATGCCGATGCCCTGGTCGGTGACGGCGATCTCCACCTGCTCCCCGGCGGCTCGGGCGGCGATCCGGACCGTCGTGTCCTCGCCGGAGTAGTTCAGGGCGTTCTCCACCAGATTCGCCACCGCCGTGGCGAGCTGGTTGTCGCTGCCGTACACCGTCAGGCCCCGCTCGGCTTCGACGGTGACGTCGATCCGGCGGGCCGCGGCGGCGGTCCGGGTGCGATCGACCACCTCGGAGATCACCCAGTCCACCGCGACCGGCTCGGGGGCCGGCTGCGGTTCGGCGCCCTGAAGCCGGGTCAGTTCCAACAGTTCCTGCACCAGCCGCCCCAACCGGGTCGATTCGTGCTGGATGCGCTCGGCGAACCGCCGGGCGGCGACCAGGTCCTCGGAGAGATCCGGGCGACCCTCGTCGGCCGGCTCGGTGGCGTCCAGCAGCGCCTCGGCGAGCAGTTGCAACGCACCGATCGGGGTCTTCAGTTCGTGGCTGACGTTGGCCACGAAGTCGCGGCGCACCCGGGCCAACCGGTGCGACTCGGTCACGTCGGCCGCTTCCACCGCGATGTAGCCGTTGCCCAGTCCCATCGCCCGCAGGTGCACGCCGAGCGGGTTCTCTCCGGCGTTGTCGCGGCCCCGGGGCAGGTCGAGCTCGATCTCGCGCCGCACACCGGTGCGCCGAACCTGCCCGGCCAGGGTACGGATCAGCGGATGCGCCGTGATCGAACCTGGCCGCCCACCGGTCCGCAGCAGCCCCATCGCCCGCGCCGCCGGATTGACGAGGACGGGCACATCGTCCGCGTCGAGCACCACGACCCCCGCGCGCAGCGAATCGATCGCGCGGCGGCCGAGCCCGACCTGCACTTCGTCGACGATCGCGAGCCTCCCCTTACCGAACGGGATCATGCGGGACAGCCACAGGCCGGCGACCGCCCCGATCACCAGGGCCGCCGCCACACCCACCGTCACCGCCCACGCCACTCGGCGATCGTAGGGTCATTGTTAACCTGGCTATCGCCCAGAACAGGACGAAGCACTCTCGCTTCCGGGAAAGTTCACCCGTGCGTCCGGCTTAGTTCATCGGCGTTCACCTCCGGTCCGCCCGGGAGACATAGCTTGGCGGGCGTACCTGCGCAAATCCCCGCCGGCGGGATCGCCGGCGCCGACGGACAGGACGTGAGCATGCGCGACGAGTTCCGGGCCGAACTTCAGGCCGTCAGCCAACTGCTTGTCGAGATGGCCGAGGGAGTTCGGGCGGCGCTGCGCCAGGCGACCCGGGCCCTGCTCACCGCCGACCGCCGGGCAGCCGAGTCCGTCATCGAGCGGGACGCGGAGATCGACGGGCTGTACCGCCAGGTGGAGGAGCGCGTCTGCGACCTGCTGGCCCGCCAGGCACCGGTCGCCTCCGACCTACGCGCCATGATCACCGCGCTGCACGTGGCCGCCGATCTGGAGCGGATGGGTGACCTGGCCGACCACGTCGCCAAGACCGCGTTGCGCCGGCACCCGTCGCCGGCCGTGCCGGCCGAGCTGCGCCCGGTCTTCACGGACATGGCCGGCATCGCCGACCGGATGGCCGAGAAGATCGCCTCGGTACTTGCGCACCCCGACGCCAACCTCGCCGCCGAACTGGACAGCGACGACGACGCCATGGACGAGCTGCACAAGGGGTTGTTCGGGGTGCTGCTCGGCGCGGACTGGCCGTACGGCGTGGAGACCGCCATCGACGCCACCCTGCTCGGTCGCTTCTACGAACGCTTCGCCGACCATGCGGTCAACAGCGCCGAACACGTGGTCTACCTGATCACCGGCGAACCCGTCACCTCCCCCTGAGGCGCGAGGAAGGGCCCCCTGTCAACGCAGGGGGCCCTTCCGCCAATCGGGTTCGGCCGGCTCAGCGGCCCTGGTTGGCCACGGCGGCGGCGGCCTCCTTGGCGGCCTCCGGGTCCAGGTAGGTGCCGCCCAGCATCTGCGGACGCAGCAGCGGGTCCAGGTCGTAGCGGAGCGGAATCCCGGTGGGGATGTTGAGCTTCGCGATCGCCTCGTCACTGATCTGGTCCAGATGCTTGACCAGCGCCCGCAGCGAGTTGCCGTGCGCGGCCACCAGCACCGTACGACCGGCCAGGATGTCCGGCACGATCGAGTCGTACCAGTACGGCAGCATCCGCTCGACGACGTCCTTGAGACACTCCGTGCGCGGCATCAGCTCGGTCGGCAGCAGCGCGTACCGGGGGTCGCCGACCTGCGACCACTCGTCGTCGTCCGCGATCGGCGGCGGCGGGGTGTCGTACGAGCGGCGCCAGAGCATGAACTGCTCCTCGCCGTACTCCTCCAGGGTCTGCTTCTTGTTCTTGCCCTGCAGCGCGCCGTAGTGGCGCTCGTTGAGCCGCCACGACCGGCGCACCGCGATCCAGTGCCGGTCGGCGGCGTTCAGTGCCAACTCGGCGGTCCGGATGGCGCGGCGCATCACGCTCGTGTGCACCACGTCCGGCAGCAGGCCGTGCTCGCGCAGCAGCTCACCGCCGCGGCGCGCCTCGTTCTCCCCCTTCGCGGTCAGGTCGACGTCGACCCAGCCGGTGAAGAGGTTCTTGGCGTTCCAGTCGCTCTCGCCGTGGCGCAGCAGGACCAGCGTCCCGACGGTGGGTCCCTCGCTAGCTGTCATGCCGATCATCCTGCCGCAACCCGCTGGGGGACGCGCGGGAAGGGTGGTGACGACCACCACGTGGAAATGGAGGTGACCTTGATTCCGGCACACCACTAGGTTGGTAAGGATTCAACAGATCATCAGGCATTACGGGGAACGGGGGGCGCCGGCGTGCGCGCGATGCGGGGTTGGTTCCGGGACACCACGGGAGGGCTACCGAGGACCTTCTGGTACCTCTGGACCGGCACGCTGATCAATCGACTCGGCTCGTTCGTCCTGGTCTTCCTCGCCATCTACCTGACCCAGGAACGCGGCTTCTCCGCCTCCCAGGCCGGCCTGGTGCTCGGCGCCTGGGGCGTCGGCGGTGCGGTCGGCACCACCGCCGGCGGCACCTTGACCGACCGGTGGGGTCGCCGGCCGACGCTGCTCACCGCCCATCTCGGCGCCGCGACGATGATGCTCGCCCTGGGTTTCGCCCGTGACCTGTGGACGGTCGCGGCAGGCGCGTTGCTGCTCGGCCTCTTCGCCGAGGCGGCCCGCCCGGCGTTCGGCGCCATGATGATCGACGTGGTGTCGGAGCGGGACCGGCTGCGCGCCTTCTCGCTGAACTACTGGGCGATCAACCTCGGCTTCGCCTGCGCCGCGGTGCTCGCCGGTTTCGCCGCGCAGGCCGGCTACCTGCTGCTCTTCGTGGTCAACGCGGCCACCACCGTGGTCACCGCACTGATCATCTACGTGAAGGTCAAGGAAACCCGGACGATCACCGTCGGCATGCCGCGCGGCGGCGCACCGGCCGGAGCCCTGCGGACCATCCTGACCGACCGGGTATACCTCGGCTTCGTCGCCCTCAACCTCCTCGGGGCACTGGTCTTCCTCCAGCACATCTCGATGCTGCCGATCGCAATGGCCGACTCCGGTCTGAGCCCCGCCACGTACGGGTCGGTGATCGCACTCAACGGCGTGCTGATCGTGGCCGGTCAACTCTTCGTGCCCCGGCTGATCAAGGGACGCAGCCGGTCACACGTGCTCGCCCTGGCCGCGGTGGTGATGGGCGTGGGCTTCGGGCTGACCGCGTTCGCCGAGGTCGCCTGGTTCTACGCGCTTACGGTGCTGATCTGGACCCTCGGTGAGATGCTCAACTCGCCGTCCAACGCCACCCTCATCGCCGAGCTCTCCCCCGCCGAACTACGTGGTCGCTACCAGGGCGTCTTCTCGCTCTCCTGGCAACTGGCCGGAGCGGCGGCGCCGATCCTCGGCGGACTGGTGCGGGAGCAGGCCGGCAACGCCACCCTCTGGGCCGGCTGCGCCGTGATCGGTCTGGTGATGGCGGTGGGTCATCTGCTCTCCGGGCCCGCGAGGGAGCGGCGTGCCGTCGCGCTGCGCACCGCCGGTGCCGCCCCCGTGGTGACGGTGCAGTCGACCGCACCGCAGCCCGCCGCTCCGCAGGCCGCGGAGCCGGTGGCCACCTCCCGGGAATGAGCTCCGCCACCCGGCGCCGCTCCCGTCCGTCGGCCCGGGCAAGATCTGTTAGGTGTCCGAACAGATGGGGAAGGCCGAACAGCGCGACCCGCCGTCCGCCGGGGCGCTTCGTCGCTGGCTGACCGACACCGCGGGTGGGCTACCCGCCACCTTCTGGTACCTCTGGGCCGGCCTGCTGATCAACCGGGCCGGCGCGTTCGCGATGCTCTTCCTGTCGCTCTACCTGACCGCAGCCCGGGGCGCCAGCGAGTCGCTGGCCGGCGTGGTGGTCGGTGCGTACGGCGCGGGTGGTGCGGCCGGGGTGCTGCTCGGCGGGGTGCTGGCCGACCGGTGGGGCCGGCGTTCGACCCTGGTGGCGGCGCACCTGGTCACCGCCGGCTTGATGGTCGCCCTGGCGCTCAGCCAGCACCTCGGCGTGATCGCGGCGCTCGCCCTGCTGGTCGGGGTGACGCACTCCATGCCGAGCCCCGCCTTCGTCGCGGCGATCGTCGACGTGGTGCCGGAGCATCGCCGGTCCCGCGCCTTCAACCTGCAGTTCTGGGCGTTCAACCTGGGCATGGCCGTCGCCTCGGTGCTGGCCGGCCTGCTGGCGGAGGCCAGCTACGTGGCCCTCTTCCTGGTCGACGCCGTCGCCACGGTGGCCACCGCCGCGCTCATCGCCTGGAAGGTCCCGGAGACCCTGGCCCGTCGGCACACCCGGGCGAGTTCGGCCGCCGGCACCCGAGGTCCGCGTCGCCCCGGCCTGCACACCGCGTTGACCGACCGGCACTTCCTGGTCTTCGTCGGACTGACCTTCGTGCTGGCCGTACTGACCATGCAGGCGTCGACGATGATGCCGCTGGCGATGCGGGCCGACGGGTTGGGCCCGTCGTCGTACGGCGCGGTGGTGGCCCTCGGCGGCGTCCTGATCGTGCTCGGGCAGCTGTTCGTACCCGGGCTCATCGACCGCCACCGCAAGGCCCACGTGCTGGCCCTGTCGACGGCGTTGCTCGCGGTCGGCTTCGGCGCGCTCGCCATCGCCGACCACCTCGTGTTCTACCTGGGCGCCTGCGTGGTCTGGACGGTCGGCTCGATGCTGGCCGCGCCGCCCAACGCACAGATCAACGCGGACCTGGCCCCACCAGCGCTGCGGGCCCGTTACCAGTCGGTGTTCTACCTGGCGTTCCCGGCGGCATCGTTCATCGCGCCGACGCTCGGCGGCTTCAGCCTGCAACGGTGGGGCGACGGGCACTGGCTGCTGGTCGGCGCGTTGGGTCTGCTGGCCGCCGGTGTGCACCTGCTCGCCGGGCCGTCGCGGGAACGCCGCGTAGCCACCCTGCGTCACCAGGGGGAACCGGCCGAGGCGTCGCTGGCCGGGCAGGTGTGAACACGCGCGTAATGCCCGGCACGGAATCGTGCCGGGCATTTCACGTCGTACGACCGGCGGCGGCGGGCGACACTCACCCCCGTAAGCGACGCCCGCTCGCGCCGCCGGTCCAAACAGGTGGGCCACCGTCCCCCAACGGTGTTGGTCCACCCGTCCCCCGCGCCTCGCCCGGTTGCACAGATCTGATCGATCCGCCGCTCCCCCGAACGGTTCCGAGCGTGGCACGGTGCAATAAAGTTAGTGCGGCCCGACCTCGCGATTCAACCTGAGCGACTGTCTCGCCCGTCACAGCGACCGGCCCCTTCGGAACGGCGCCTAGGCCCTCGGTCAAGGCCAACTGCGCATACCCGGGTGCTATTCCCGCAAACCTCTCACCCGTCCTCCCGATCGGGTGATTCGGTCCGGAAGAAACTGCTCTGTCGGCCGTCGCGCAGCTGCTCCTGGTAGATCAGGTTCAACCGACGCCTGTCGAACGTGTCGAACCACTCGTCCCAGGTGATCTCGCGGATCCGGCTGCTCTCCCGGTATCCCGGAATGTTGAACGTCAGCACCCCGGCCCGGCCAGGACGCTCGGTGCCGCTGATCGTCGCCGGCTTGGCCCCCCGCTCCCGGGCCCACCGGCGGATCACGTCGTGGTTGGTGGTGACCAGGCTCCGGCCGGGGCGCTCCGGCCGGTCCTGCGGCGACGAGATCAGCTGCGACGACCGGACCGACCGGGACGTCGAGCGCCCGGTCCGCACCGCGCCACCCCGGGCCGGCCGGGCCTCGGCCGGCCGGCGGGTGGGTGCCGCCTTGCGGGCGCGGGTCGCCCCACCGGCCGTCGTGCCGCCCGTGGCCGACTTCCGTGGGGCCGACCTGCTGGCCCCCGCCGTGCTCTTCCGCGCCGTACCCGTCGTGCTCTTGCGCGCCGTACCCGTCGTGGACCTGCGCGCCGCGCTTGTCGTCTTGCGGGCGCTGCCGGCGATCGATCTGCCCGCCGCGCCGGTCGCCTTGCGAGCCGGGGTCCGTTTCGCCGGTGCCGCCTTGGCGCGTCCCGGCGCGGTCCGGCCGGCCGCCGCCGATCTCGTGCCGGACGCCTTCGTGGCGCTGGCCCGGCCGGCCGGACCGCTGCTGCGCCGCCCGGCACCGCCGGACCGCAGCGTCTTCACAAGTGTCTTCACCAGTTCCGGCTTCCGCAGCGCCGAGATGCCGGAGACCCCGTGTCGCCGCAGTTGTCCCCGAATGTCGTCCACCCGCATCCGGGAGATCTCCGACTCGGAGATCCGCGGCGTGTTCGGGGTCTGGTTGCCACCCTGCCGCCTGGTCCTGGTCGCGGTCCCGCCGCGACCCGAGCTGCTTCGCTGAGCCATTGACGCTCACGCTCCTCGCCACTCGCCGTATCGGCGCGGCGGGTCCCAACGCCGCACCGCGCGCTGCGGCTTACCCGTCAGGAGCGGTCCGAACCTCCGGCGGCCGGTGGGGCCGACCGGGCCGCGGTCGACGGCTCGAACAGGTGCGCGAAGGCCGCCAGGTTGGCGGTCGACTCACCCCGCTTCACCCGCCACTCCCACTCTCGGCGGATCGAACTGCCGAAGCCGATCTCCAGCATCGTGTCGAAGGACTCGTCGGCGTAGGTCAGCACCGCGCCGAGCAGCCGGTCCAGCTCGTCGGCGTCGACGGCGTCCGGATTCACCCGGCCGGTGAGGTAGACGTCGCCGACCGCGTCGATGGAGAACGACACGGCGTACATCTTGGCGTTGCGCTGCAACAACCAGGCCCACAGCTCCTCGCGCCGCTCGTCCGGCTGGCGCATCACGAACGCCTCGATCCGCAGCGCGTGCTCGCCGACGATCAGGTTGCAGATCGTCTTGAGCTTGTGCGTACCGGGCAGGGTCACCGCATACGACCCGGGGCCGGTGGATTCGCAGGCGAGTTCCCGCTCCGTGCAGACGGACTCGATAAGTGCACCGAGGTCGCTCATCCGGCCAACTCTACGGCGACCAGCACCGCGCCGCCCGGGCGCCGGCGGGTGACCGGCTCGGTCCGGCGCTGGCCGGTGGCACGAGGCCCGGTGTCACCGGGCCTGGTGCCGGCGTCAACAGCTGGAGGCGGTGAGCGCGGCGGTGAGGCCGGCCCGGTGGTCGGCGACCGCCTCACCGTAGACGGTGAGCAGGCCGGCGGCGGTGCGGTGCCAGGAGAAGTCCCGGGCGTGCCGGGCGGCGCCGACGGACAACTCGGCCCGTCGGACCCGGTCGGGCAGCAGGCGGGCCAGCGTACCCGCCCAGTCCGCCGGGTCGTGTCCGCGCACCAGCACCCCGCTGACCTGGTCGCGCACCGTGGTGACCAGGCCGCCGACGGCGGCAGCCACCACGGGCGTGCCGCAGGCCTGGGCCTCCAGCGCGACCAGGCCGAAGGATTCGTTGTACGACGGCACCGCGACCAGGTCGGCCGCCTGGTACAGCAGGGGTAGTTCCGCTCCGGTACGCGGTGGCAGGAAGTGCACCCGGTCGGTGACGCCGAGCGAGGCGGCCAGCTCGATCAACGCGGTGGGCCGGTCCAGCCCGGTGCCGCTGGGGCCACCGCAGATCACCACCCCGACCTCACGGGCCAGCTCGGGATCCCGGGCCCGTAGGGCGGCGATCGCCCGGATGAGCACGTCGGGTGCCTTCAGCGGCTGGATCCGGCCGACGAACGCGACCAGGTGGCCACGGGTCGGCAGGCCCAGCCGAACCCGGGCGGCGGTCCTGGCGGCCTCCTGGTCGCCGGCTGCGGGACGGAACCGTTCCAGGTCCACACCGGGCTCGACCACGGTGACCCTCGTGGGGTCCGCGTCGTACCGACCGATCAGGTCCTGCGCCTCGACCCGGGTGTTCGCGACCAACCGGTCGGCCTCCGCGATCACCTGTTCCTCGCCGATCACTCGTGCCTTGGGCTCCGGCCGGTCACCGGCGGCCAGCTGCGCGTTCTTCACCTTGGCCAGGGTGTGCGCGGTGTGCACCAGCGGCACTCCCCAACGGTCCTTGGCCAGCCAGCCGACCTGCCCGGAGAGCCAGTAATGGGAGTGGATGAGGTCGTAGTGGCCCGGCGGACGGGCCGCTTCGGCGCGCAGCACGCCCGCGGTGAACGCGCACAGCTGGCCGGGCAGTTCCTCCTTGGTCAGACCCTCCAGCGGGCCGGCCATCACGTGCCGGACGTGCACCCCGGGAGCCACCTCCACCACCGGCGGCAGATCGCCCGAGGTGGCCCGGGTGAAGATCTCGACCTCGACGTTCGCCTCGGCCAACCGCCGCGAGACCTCAAGGATGTAGACGTTCATGCCGCCCGCGTCCCCGGTGCCCGGCTGATGCAGCGGTGAGGTGTGTACCGACAGGGTCGCGATCCGGCGAGGCCGTGGCCACGGCAGGGAACCTCGCTGACGCCCGACACCGGTGTGCTCTTCCGCCACGTCCGCTCCCTTTGCCACGGTTGATGCCGTCCCCGCACGACCGGCGCTCCTGCGTAAACGCTCCACGCCGGATGTCATCTTCCCGATCGGCGGCGGGAAATACGTCGGGCAGGGCCTCGGGCGTGACCGACCTCATGGCGACCGTGCCGGCGGCGGGCCGGTGCGGGGGAGCGAGAATGGCCGGATGAGTCGTGTTGCGATCGTCACCGGAGCGTCCAGCGGGATCGGCGCCGCCACCGCGCGGCGGCTCGCGGGCGAGGGTTTCCACGTGCTCGCCGCGGCGCGGCGCACCGACCGGCTTGACGACCTGGTCGCGGAGATCACCGCCGCCGGCGGCTCCGCCACCGCGGTGAGCTGTGACGTCACCTCCGACGAGTCGGTGGCCGGCCTCGCCCGGGCCGCGCAGCAGGTTGGCGGGCCGGTGACCCTTCTGGTCAACAACGCCGGTGGCGCGCGTGGGCTGGATCCGGTGGAGACCGGCGCGGTCGGTGACTGGCAGTGGATGTACGACGTCAACGTGCTCGGCACGCTGCGGGTCACCCAGGCGCTGCTGCCGATGCTGGCGGACTCGGGTGCGGGCACGATCGTCGTCGTCTCGTCGACCGCCGGCTTCACCGTGTACGAGGGTGGGGGCGGCTACACCGCGGCGAAGCACGCGCAGACCGCGATCGCCGGCACGCTACGGCTGGAGCTGTGCGGGCGCCCGGTGCGGGTGATCGAGATCGACCCGGGCATGGTGAAGACCGACGAGTTCTCGCTGACCCGCTTCGGCGGGGACGTCGAACGGGCGGAGGCGGTCTACACCGGTGTCGCCGAGCCGCTGCTCGCCGAGGACGTCGCCGACTGCATCGCCTGGTGCGCCACCCGACCGCAGCACGTGAACGTGGACCGTCTCGTGGTCCGACCGCTGGCTCAGGCCGCCCAGCACAAGGTCCACCGGACGGGGTGAGGGCGGTGCCGGCGTCCCGGCCGCTCGGCGTGGTCACCCGGGGCACCACCGGCCCCAACCGGCTGCGGCGGGTGGACAACTGGATCGTGGAGAGCTGCGCCGACCCGCTACGCGCCACACCGGACCCGCTGGTGGTGGACCTCGGCTACGGTGCGACTCCGGTGACGGCGATGGAACTGCGGGCCCGGCTCGCCGCCCGCGTCCGCGCCGACGTGCGGGTGGTCGGGCTGGAGATCGATCCGGTACGTGTCGCCGACGCGCAGCCCGCCGCCGACCCACCCGGGCTCACCTTCGCCCGTGGCGGCTTCGAGCTGGCCGGTCTGCGTCCCACCCTGGTCCGCGCGTTGAACGTGCTACGTCAGTACGACGAGAGCGAGGTGGCCGGCGCGTGGGGCACGATGTGCGCCGGCCTGGCCCCGGACGGCCTGCTGGTGGAGGGCACCTGTGACGAGTTGGGACGCCTCGCCGGCTGGGTGCTGCTCGATGGCGACGGACCACGCTCGCTGACCCTGGCCGCCCGGCTGGCGACGCTGCGCTCCCCGGCCGAGTTGGCCGAGCGTCTACCGAAGGCGTTGATCCACCGCAACGTGCCGGGTGAGCGGATCCACGACCTGATCCGGTCCCTGGACGACGCCTGGCACGCCGCCGCCGGCTACGCCCCCTTCGGCCCCCGCCAGCGCTGGCTGCACACCGTCTCGGCCGTCCGCGCCCAGGGCTGGCCCGTCCTCGACCGCCCCCGCCACTGGCGCCACGGCCGCCTAACCCTCCCCTGGCCCGCAGTCTCCCCCACCTAACAGCCCACCGTGTTGATCATGAGGTTGTTGTCTGGGAAAACGCTCGCCCGGTGCAACAACTTCATGATCGACGCGAGAGGGCGGGGGTGGGGGTGGGGG
>NZ_JAGPXT010000020.1 GCF_018070465.1 Micromonospora sp. C95 | reverse complement strand
GGCGGGCGGGCAGATCACCCCCGTACCCTGACGGGCGTGACGAGCCGCGATGTCGACCCGCTGGTGGCCCGGATGCGCCCGTTCGGGACGACGATCTTCGCCGAGATGTCCGCTCTCGCGCTGCGTACCGGCGCGGTGAACCTCGGGCAGGGTTTCCCGGACACCGACGGCCCGCCCGAGATGCTCGCCGCCGCGGCGCAGGCCCTGGCCGCCGGCCGCAACCAGTACCCGCCCGGCCCCGGCGTCCCCGAACTACGGGCGGCCGTGGCGGCGCACCAGCGCCGCTTCTGGGGGCTGGACTACGACCCGGACGGCGAGGTGGTGGTGACCGCCGGAGCCACCGAGGCCGTCGCCTCGGCCATCCTCGCCCTGTGCGAGCCCGGCGACGAGGTGATCTGTTTCGAGCCCTACTACGACTCGTACGCCGCCTCGATCGCCCTGGCCGGCGCGATCCGGCGACCGGTCACCCTGCGTCCCGAGACCGACGGGCGGTACGCCTTCGACCCGGCCGAACTGCGGGCGGCGTTCGGCGCGCGTACCCGACTCGTGCTGGTGAACTCGCCGCACAACCCGACCGGCAAGGTGTTCACCCCGGACGAGCTGGCCCTGGTCGCCGAACTCTGCCAGGAGCACGACACGTACGCGGTCACCGACGAGGTGTACGAGCACCTGGCCTTCACCGACGCCGCCAGCGGGCACGTACCGCTGGCCACGCTGCCCGGGATGCGCGAGCGCACCCTGCGGATCTCCTCGGCCGGCAAGACCTTCTCCTGCACCGGCTGGAAGGTGGGCTGGGCCAGCGGGCCGGCAACGTTGGTCTCGGCGGTACTGCGGGTCAAACAGTTCCTCACCTACGTCAACGCCGCGCCCCTGCAACCCGCGGTGGCGGTGGCCCTCGCCCTGCCCGACGACTACTTCACCGCCTTCCGGGCCGACCTACAGGCCCGCCGCGACCAACTGATCGACGGGCTGACCGCGGCCGGGTTCGACGTGTACACCCCGGAGGGCACCTACTTCGTCACCGCCGACATCACCGCTCTCGGCGGCACCGACGGCGTCGACTTCTGCCGCACGCTGCCCGAGCGCTCCGGCGTGGTGGCGGTACCCACCCAGGTCTTCTACGACGATCCCGAGGCCGGTCGGCGGCTGATCCGGTTCGCCTTCTGCAAACGCCACGAGGTGCTGGCCGAGGCGGTGACCCGGCTGCGCCGGCTGCCCGAGGTCCGGTGACCGACGCGCCGTCAGCCCGGACCGGGGGCCGGGCCGGTTTCGGCCGGCACCGCGACCACCGGTGACCGTGCGGCCCGGGCCCGCCGCCGCGCCGCCGACCAGGCGAGCACCATCGCGATGAGGAACAGCGCGGGCGCCATCTGCGCCAGTTCGGCGGCGGACCGGACATCGTGGATGACCGCGAGGTAGCGGGCGCGTTCGGCGGCGTCCTGCCAATCCTCCGGATCCATTCCGACGTAGTCGTAGGCGAGGAAGAGCGCGAAGGCCGCCGGCACCCCGACCAGCACCAGTGGCAGCCGCCCCCGGGTCGACCGGCGCAGCGCCACCCACCAGGTCAGGGCGGCCAGGGCCACGGTGCCGACCACGACGAGCACCGATGTGGCACCGAAGGTGGGCCACCAGGCGTTGCGCCGGTCCACCTCGTTCGCGGTGGCACCGTACACGGTGACCCAGGGCAGTGCGATGCCGGCGAGCAGCGCGATGGTGGCGGCCGACGCGACGGCGACCCGGCCGGAGCCCGGCCACCAGCTGGTCAGCACGACCGCGGCGAGGGTCGCGACGGCGAGCACCGCGCACGCCAGGCCGGGGCTGTCGTAACCGAACCAGATGGACCCGTAGTCCGGATCCAGGATCGGCGCCAGCCGGCGGACGACGTCGGCCCAGCGGGCGGCACCCTCGTCCGGTCCCGACGACAGGTGGTAGGCGGCGCCGACCAGAACCGTGGACATGGCCAGCAGGGCGGCGCCGGCCGCGACGGCGGCGGCCCGTCCCACGTACCCGGGCAACACCACCGAGGCAATTGCCAGCAGCACCAGCGGCACCAGCACGAGCAGGTACGCCCAGCCCCACCCGTCGATCTCGGTGACGGCCAGCCCGGTGGTCGACTCCTGGTGGACGAGCGTGTTGTCTCTGGTGCGACCCAGCACTCTGAGCGTCACCTCGGACCACGGCGCCGCCACGGAACCGACGGCCAACCCCACCGCGATCATGATCGCGATCAGGCGACCCCAGCGAGCTCCGAGCCAGCTCTGCGGCGTCACCGCCGGCGCGCCGCCGGCGGCCTGGCTGACGGCATCAGGCGAATCCGGATAGGACACACTCACCCCCGTGGGACACGCATCCGCCCTTTGGCGGCCGGGCGCTATCGTTCCACGGCGCGCGACCTCATGGGGGGAGGCCCCGTGGCGGATCAGGCCGGGCTGGCGGTGCGGACGTGGGCGGCGATGCGCTCGGCGACCTCACGGGCAGTCTGCTCGGTGGCGGCCTCGACCATCACCCGGACCAGTGGTTCGGTACCCGACGGGCGCAGCAGTACCCGGCCGGTCTCGCCCAGCTCGACCTCGGCCCGCTCGACCTCGGCGCGTACCGCCGGTGCGGCGGCACCGACGGTGCGGTCACCGACCGGCACGTTGATCAGCACCTGGGGAAGCTTGGTGACCACGCTGGCGAGGTCGGCCAGGGAGCGACCGGTGGCCGCCATCCGGGCCATCAGGTGCAGCCCGGTGAGGACGCCGTCGCCGGTGGTCGCGTACGCCGGCATGACGATGTGCCCGCTCTGCTCTCCGCCGAGGGCGAGCCCGGAGGCCCGCAGTTCCTCAAGCACGTACCGGTCACCGACCTTGGTCTCGACCAGCCGGATGCCCGCCGCGGACATGGCCAGGCGCAGACCGAGGTTGCTCATCACGGTGGCGACCAGGGTGTCCCCGGTCAGCGTGCCGGCTTCCCGCATGGCCAGCGCCAGGATCGCCATCACCTGGTCGCCGTCGACCTCCTCGCCGTCGGCGCTGACCGCCACGCACCGGTCGGCGTCACCGTCGTGCGCGATGCCGAGATGCGCCCCGTGCTCCACCACCGCCTGGCGCAGCGCCGCGATGTGGTTGGAGCCGCACTCGTCGTTGATGTTGAGCCCGTCCGGCTCGGCGTTTATCGCGATGACCTCGGCACCGGCCTCCCGGTAGACCGCCGGGGCCACCTCGGCGGCGGCGCCGTTGGCGCAGTCGACCACGACCTTGATCCCGTCGAGGCGGTGGGGCGCCGTTCCGGCGACGTGCTGCACGTAGTGGCTCGCGCCGTCGAGCAGGTCGTGCACCCGGCCCACCCCCGCGCCGACCGGGCGCTGCCAGGCGGTGGTGGCGTTGGCCTCGATCGCCGCCTCGATCCGCATCTCGATCTCGTCGGGCAGCTTGTGCCCGCCCGCGGCGAACAGCTTGATCCCGTTGTCCGGCATCGGGTTGTGGGAGGCCGACAGCATCACGCCGAGGTCCGCCTTGGCCTCCGCGGTGAGGAACGCCACCGCCGGGGTGGGTAGCACGCCGACCCTGATCACCGTCGCGCCCGCACTGGTCAGGCCGGCCACCACGGCGGCCTCCAGCATCTCGCCGCTGGCCCGGGTGTCCCGGCCCACCACGGCAAGTGGAGCGCGGCCACGATCCGACTCGGCGAGGGTGTGGGCGGCCGCGACGGCCACCGAGAGCGCCAACTCCGGAGTGAGGTCGGCGTTCGCCCGCCCGCGTACGCCGTCCGTGCCGAACAACCGGCCCATACCCACAAACCTCCGATGAAATGCCGATGCTAGGAGAAATGCCCTGTCGTGCGGCAACGGAAACGGCCGGCCCACCTCCCCGTCGGGGAGGCGGACCGGCCGTCCGTCAGAAGTACAAGGTGCGGCTGGAGATCAGCGCTTCGAGTACTGGGGAGCCTTACGGGCCTTCTTGAGGCCGTACTTCTTGCTCTCCTTGACCCGGGCGTCCCGGGTCAGGAAGCCGGCCTTCTTCAGCGCCGGGCGGTCGTCGGGCTCGCTGACGATCAGCGCCCGGGCGATGGCGAGCCGCAGCGCACCGGCCTGGCCGGTGGTGCCGCCGCCACGCAGGTTGGCGATGACGTCGAACGCCTCGGGCTTCTCGGCGGTCACCAGCGGATCCTTGATCAGCTGCTGGTGCACCTTGCTCGGGAAGTACGCCTCCAGGTCACGCCCGTTGCAGGTGATCTTGCCGGTGCCCGGCACGATGCGCACCCGGACGATGGCCTCCTTGCGCCGACCCACGGTCTGGATCGGGCGGTCACCACGAGGCGCGCGCGCGACGGGCGCCGGCGCCTCGGTGGCCTCAGGGGCGACCTCGGTGGCGGTGATGTCGGTCATGCTGCTTCCTTCGCCCGCGCTCACTGCGCGATCTGCTTGATCTCGAACGGCACCGGCTGCTGCGCGCCGTGCGGGTGCTCGGCACCGGCGTAGACCTTCAGCTTCTTGATGAGCTGACGGCCGAGCTTGTTGTGCGGGAGCATCCCCTTCACCGCCAGCTCGATGGCCCGCTCGGGACGCTTGGCCAGCAGCTCCTCGTAGCCGACCTGCTTCAGGCCACCCGGGTAACCGGAGTGCCGGTAAGCGATCTTCTGCTGGCGCTTGTTGCCGGTCAGCGCGACCTTGCCCGCGTTCACGACGACGACGAAGTCGCCCGTGTCGACGTGCGGCGCGAAAGTCGGCTTGTGCTTGCCCCGCAGCAGCGTGGCGGCGTGGGTGGCCAGGCGGCCCAGCACGACATCAGAGGCGTCGATGACGTGCCACTGACGCTCGATCTCACCCGGCTTCGGGCTGTACGTACGCACAGGTCTACCTTGTCTCGTCGTCGGTCTGGGGTAGCGCGCCGAGGTGACCAGGACATCCCAGCCGGACCAGCGCGCACGAACGACCAAGCGTACCTCAGGCGGCA
This sequence comes from Micromonospora sp. C95, assembly GCF_018070465.1. Taxonomy (GTDB): domain Bacteria; phylum Actinomycetota; class Actinomycetes; order Mycobacteriales; family Micromonosporaceae; genus Micromonospora. The sequence continues at coordinate 107,206 of NZ_JAGPXT010000020.1, read as the reverse complement.
CGCCCACAGATGTCGTACAACAGCAGGCAACGATACCCGCAGCCCCGCCGGCCGGTCAAAACGGGGTCCGGCCGGCGGGGCGCGCGGAGGTCGACATGACGGCCGTCACACCCCGGCGCGGGCCATCCGACTGCCGGGGCGCAGGTACGCGACCCAGGTGATCACGAGCAGCACCAGGAAGAATCCCACGTAGAAGCGCAGCGCTGGCTGGATGCCCCCGTAGGTCGACCGGGCCCAGGCGTAACAGATCGGCACCAGGAAACCGCCGAAGGCACCGACCGCGGAGATGATGCCCAGGGCACCGGCGGCCTGCCGGCGCATCGCCAGCATCATCTCCGGCGTGCCGCCCTGTTCCTCGCCCTTGACCTGGAAGATCCTGCTGATCATCCGGTAGGTCGAGCCGTTGCCCACCCCGGTGGCCACGAAGAGCAGCAGGAACGCCACGAAGAACAGGCCCATGCTGCGTTGTTCGACCGACCAGAGCGCGCCCAGGGCACCGAGCGCCATCAGCACGAAGCTGGCCACCGTGACCCGGGCCCCGCCGACGAGGTCGGACAGGCGGCCGCCGAAGGGCCGGCAGAGCGAGCCCACTCCCGCACCGAGGAACGCCCAGGCCAGTGCGACGTCCGGCCGGCCGAACACCGAGTTGAGCAGGGTGGGGAAGGCCGCCGAGTAGCCGATGAACGAGCCGAAGGTACCGATGTACAGCAGCGACATGATCCAGGTGTCGCGGTGTCGCAGCGACGACCAGACCGGCCCCACGTCGGCCTTCGCCTCGACCAGGTTGTCCATGAACAGGTACGCGCAGACGGCGGCGATCACCGCCAGCGGGATGTACATCAGACCGGCCCGGGCCAGCGCGAGCCCGCCGCCCAGCACGATCACCTGGGGGACCACGAACTGCACGACGGCCACCCCGATGTTGCCGCCGGCCGCGTTGAGCCCCAATGCCCACCCCTTCTCCCGCTCCGGATAGAAGAAGGAGATGTTGGCCATGCTGGAGGCGAAGTTGCCACCGCCGAAGCCGGCCGTGGCGGCGATCAGCAGCAACGACACGAAGCCGATCTCCGGATGCTCGACCGCCCAGGCCAGTCCGGCGCAGGGCACGATCAGCAGTAGCGCGGAGATGACGGTCCAGTTGCGACCGCCGAAGACCGGCACGGCAAAGGTGTACGGCAGTCGCAGCAGTGCGCCGACCCCGCTGGGCACGGCGGTCAACCAGAGCGCCTGACTGGTGGTCAGCTGCCATCCGGCGTCGCCGAGCCGGACGACGACGATGCTCCAGAGCAACCACACGGAGAAGCCGATGTGCTCCGCGAAGATCGACCAGATCAGGTTGCGTTGGGCGACCCCGCGACCGATCCGCCGCCAGAAGGCCGGATCCTCCGGTGCCCAGTGCCCGATCCACCGACCCGGTCGGCGGTCCAGGCTCTCCTCTTCGATTACCGTTGGCTGCTCGCTCGTGGTGGTCATGCCGCAGAAGCTAGGGAGCCGCCGTTACCGCGGCGTTCGCCGTTCGGGTCGGCCCGGCAACGGGGATCGCACCACGTGCCGACGACGGCGGTGAGGAACGGGGCGGCTCAGAGCTGCTGAAGAATGCGCAACGCCCGGTCCACCCGCCGCATCGTCTCCGCGTCGGCGACGTCCACGCACTCGGTGAACCACTTTTTCATCGGCGAGGAGATCCGGTCCGGCATCACCACCCGGTCGCCCATCGACACCGCAAGTGGCGAGTCGCGCAGCAGCGCTGCCTCCACCACCTCGGTCACGATCACGATGGGCACCGCCGTGGAGTTGTAGACATCGGAACTGACCACCAGACCGAGGCGCTCCCGGGCCCCTTCGATCCGCCAGACCTCGCCCCTACGCAGCACGTGGTGGACCACCGAAGAGCAGGTCGTCGACCATGCCGACCTCCTGGGCATCGGCCAGCGAGGCGGATTCCAGATCCAGCCCGGCCCGGCCGACCGCCGCGGCGTGCGCGGCGAAGACCTCGCGCAGCGCCTTCTCCCGGGCCGCCTGGTCCATCCAGGCGGAGAGCGAGAGCCCTTCCCGCTTGGCGAACCGCCGGGCATCCGCGATCGTGTCGTCGGCGAACGACAGAGTCACCTTGGCTGTCATACCGGCAGACTACCCGCTGGTATGACTCCCAGTCATCCCCGAAGTGTGCCTCGCCCGCCGGACCACCGCAGCCCAGCCCGAAGATTCCCCTGGCGGTGCTGTCGAGCTGATAGCGCCGACGGATCGCCACCGGCCGCCGCACTGCCCCTGCGATCGGCGACGACGGCAGCGCCGGCACCCAACCTCGCATCCGCCCTCGACTGGTCCTGTCCGGGCCGGGGGCCGAGGGCCGGGGGCCGAGGGGGCCGGGGGCCGGGGGCCGGGGCTGCGAGAGCACAAACGATTCAGCTCGACAGGGCGTACAACAGATCGATACGGCACCCGACGGCTCGGCATGACAGGCAGCAGACCCGCTGGCAGGCGGCTGCGACCTCGGGGCGCCGGTTCAGCCCGGCAGGTGGCCGCCGATGACGGCGAAGCGCCACGCCTTGAAGTAGCAGTCCACGTTCACCAGGCCCACCTCGGTCAGCCAACGGCACTGCTCCGACACAGGTGCCGGGCGGTCGTAGGCCATCCGTTGTTCGGCAGCCGCGATCTCGGCGGAATCGGAACCGAGCGCCGCGACCTGTGCCAGCCAGACGTCGTGGTAACGCCGGTCCAGTTCCGGCGTCGGGCCGGCGACCTGTTCGGCGTTGACGAAGACTCCGCCGGGCACCAACGCCGCGGCCGCCCGACGGTAGAGGTCGCGCTTGGCGGAGTCGTCCAGGTGGTGAATGGCCAGCGCGCTGACCACGGCGTCGTACCGCCCGGCGGGCAACGGATCAACCAGGTCGGCCACCACCACCCGGTGCGCGACGCCCCGACCGGCCAACCGCTCGGCGGCGACGGCCAGCATCTGCGGCGCGGCGTCCACCAGGGTCAGCCGCACGCCGGGCACGGCGGCGGAGAGCAGCGACGACAGGAGGCCGGTCCCGGCGCCGAGATCGAGCACCTCGGGCGTACGCCCCGCTGCCAGGGCGGCCCGCAACGGTGGCGCGGCCACCTCGACGGCCGTGCTGTAGAACGCGTCGAAGCAGGGCACGAGCCTGCGGCGGGCGGCGTCGTAGCCACCCGCCGCCGCGTCGAACGCCTGAGCAACGCTCATGCCAGCCTCCCACAATCCAGGATATCCGTTCCACATTGTAGACCTCGCGAGCCATCCCCCAGCCGAGGTGCGGTGTGAGCGGCTCTTGACAGGACCGAAACAAACGGGACGCGGACCGGAAACTGCCCAACGGCACGCTTTGCCGACATGACAGACGGTGCACGGCCGGCGACGCGACCGGGGCGCGAGCCCCGGGAGGTGGCGACCCACTGCCCGTACTGCGCCCTCCAGTGTGGGATGGTCCTGCGCGAGGAGGACGACGCGGTGAGCGTGCTACCTCGCCAGTTTCCCACCAACCGGGGCGGCCTCTGCCAGAAGGGCTGGACCTCGGCCGAGCTGCTCAGCCACCCGGAACGGTTGACCACTCCCCTGCTGCGCGACCCGGCCACCGGCGAGCTGCGCCCGGCCACCTGGGAAGCCGCGCTGGACCGGATCACCACCGGCCTTCGCGACGTGCAGGAGCGGCACGGCCGCGACGCGGTCGCCGTCTTCGGCGGCGGCGGGCTCACCAACGAGAAGGCGTACGCGTTGGGCCGGTTCGCCCGGGTGGCGCTGGGCACCCGGCACATCGACTACAACGGACGGTTCTGCATGTCCTCGGCGGCAGCCGCCGGCATGCGGGCCTTCGGCGTGGACCGGGGGCTGCCGTTCCCGCTGTCCGACCTGGGTCGGGCGGACACCCTGCTGCTGGTCGGCGCGAACCCGGCGGAGACCATGCCGCCACTGGTGCGCTGGCTGACCGAGCACCGGGAGCGGGGCGGCAAGCTGATCGTGATCGACCCCAGGGTGACCGCCACCGCCCGGCAGGCCGACCTGCACCTGCAACCGCTGCCCGGCACCGACCTGGCGGTGGCCAACGCCCTGCTGCACATCGCCCTGACCGAGGGATACGTCGACGGTGACTACGTCGCCACCCGTACCACCGGATTCACCGCGGTGCGCCGCACCGTGGCGGGCTGGTGGCCGGCGCGGGCCGAGGCACTCTCCGGCGTGCCCGTGGCCGACCTGGAGGAAACCGCGCGAGCCCTCGGCACCGCCGAACGGGCGATCATCCTCACCGCCCGCGGCGCCGAGCAGCACGCCAAGGGTGTCGACACCGTCACCGGTTTCGTCAACCTCGCCCTCGCGCTCGGTCTGCCCGGCCGCGCCGGCTCCGGCTACGGCTGCCTGACCGGGCAGGGCAACGGCCAGGGCGGCCGGGAGCACGGGCAGAAGGCCGACCAGCTCCCCGGGTACCGCAAGATCGACGACCTCGAGGCCCGGGCCCACGTCGCGCGGGTCTGGGGGGTGCCGGCCGACGAGCTGCCCGGGCCGGGCGTGCCGGCGTACCAGTTGCTCGACTCGCTCGGCACTGACCAGGGGCCCCGGGCGTTGTTGGTGTTCGGCTCGAACCCGGTGGTCTCCGCGCCCCGCGCCGCCCGGGTCGAGGGTCGCCTGCGCGACCTGGACCTGCTTGTCGTCGCCGACTTCCTGCTCTCCGAGACGGCAGCGCTGGCCGACGTGGTGCTGCCCACCGCCCAGTGGGCCGAGGAGGACGGCACGATGACGAACCTGGAAGGGCGGGTGCTGCGCCGTCGGGCACTCCGTCCGCCTCCGGCGGGCGTCCGCACCGACCTGGAGATCCTGGCCGATCTCTCCGTGCGGATGCGAGGAACGACATCTGCTGACCGCCCGGTGCGCGAGCGGTGCACCGGCTCGACGGCGGGCGGCCGACCGGGCGAGGCGGAAAGCGGCCGACCGGGCGAAGCGGAGGCGGCGGACCCGCGCGTGGTCTTCGCCGAGCTGCGCCGGGCCTCGGCCGGCGGCCTCGCCGACTACGCCGGGATCAGCTGGGACCGGATCGACGCCACCGACGGCGTCTTCTGGCCGTGCCCCGACGACGACGGGCCCGACTCGCCCCGACTCTTCACCGAGCGCTTCGCCACTCCCGACGGGCTGGCCCGGTTCCACCCGGTGGAGCACCGGCCGGCGGCCGAGGAGGTCTGCGCCGACTACCCGCTGCACTTCACCACCGGCCGGGTGCTCGCGCAGTACCAGTCCGGAACCCAGACGCGCCGGGTGGCCGCGCTGCGCCGGGCCGCGCCCGAGGCGTTCGTGGAGCTGCACCCGGATCTCGCCGAGCGGCTGGGCGTCAGCGACGGCGAGCCGGTACGGGTGCTCTCGCGGCGGGGCGAGTTCCAGGCACCGGCCCGGCTGAGCCCGGGCATCCGGGCGGACACCGTCTTCGCACCGTTCCACTGGGGTGGGCCGGCGCGGGCGAACTCCGTCACCAACGACGCCGTCGACCCGGTATCCGGGATGCCGGAGTTCAAGATCTGCGCGGTACGGGTGGAGCGGGCATGACCGGGCACAGCGAGCGGGTCGTGGTGGTCGGCAACGGAATGGCCGGTGCCCGGGTCGCGGCGGAGCTGCACGCCCGTGGCGAGGACCTGAAGGTCACCGTGCTCGGCGCGGAACCGCACCCCGCGTACAACCGGATCATGCTGTCCACCCTGCTCACCGGCAAGATCGGCGAGTCGGATGTGGAGCTGGCGGAGGTCGCCGGACGCGGTGTCGACCTGCGTACCGGGGTGACCGTGAGCGCGATCGACCGGGCCACCGGTCAGGTACGCACCGACGACGGCGACCGGATCCCCTACGACCACCTGGTCCTCGCCACCGGCAGCCGGGCCGTGGTGCCCGCGCTGCCCGGGCTCGACCCGGCACACCTGCCGGAGCGGGTGATCCCGTTCCGCACCCTGGACGACTGCCGACGCATCCTCGCCGTCGCCGGCACCGCCCGGCGCGCGCTGGTGCTCGGCGGCGGGCTGCTCGGCCTGGAGGCGGCCCGGGGGCTGGCGCTGCGCGGGCTCGACGTGGGTGTGGTGCACCGGGTGCCGTACCTGATGGACCGTCAACTCGACCCGGCCGCCGGGGCGATGCTCGCCGGTACGCTCGCCGATCTCGGTGTGACCACCCATGTCGCGGTGGAGCCGACCGCAGTACGCGCCGACGTCGCAGGGGTACGGCTGGAGTTGTCCGACGGTCGGTCGCTCGACGCCGACCTGCTGGTGCTCACCTGCGGCGTACGCCCCGACACCGCCCTCGCCACCGCAGCCGGTCTGGCCGTGCAACGGGGGGTGCTGGTCGACGACCGGTTGCGCACCAGCGACGAGCGGATCTCCGCGATCGGTGACTGCGCGCAGCACGACGGCACGCTCACCGGGCTGGTGGCGCCGGCCTGGGCGCAGGCGCGGGTGGTGGCCCAACTGGTGACCGGGCAGGATCCACAGGCCCGGTACCGGCCGCGACCGGTGGTCACCCGACTCAAGGCGGCCGGCATCGACCTCGCCGCGATGGGCGACCCGACGGAGGGCCCCGGCGAGGAGTTGACTTTCGCCGACCCGGCCCGAGGCACGTACGCCCGGCTGCGCATTCACGACGATCGGTTGGCCGCCGCGATCCTGCTCGGCGACAACCCCTCGGTGGGCACGGTGATCCAGCTGTTCGACCGTGGCCACCCGGTGCCCACCGACCGGCGGGCGCTACTGCTCGGCCGGGCCGTCGGCGGGGCCGTCGCGGCACCCGCCGCGTCACCGGCGCTGATGCCGGACGCGGCCACGGTCTGCCAGTGCAACACGGTGAGCAAGGGTGCCCTCGTGCGCTGCTGGCGGGACGGAGCCCGCACGGTCGACGCCGTCGTCGCGGCGACCCGGGCCAGCACCGGTTGCGGCAGCTGCCGCGACGCGGTCGCCGGCATCGTCGACTGGTTGTCCAGAACGGATCCCGTGGAGGTGGGGCGATGACCGGCGGCAACGTGGTCGTCATCGGCAACGGCATGGTCGGCCAGCGGTTCGTGGACGCGCTGCGGGCCCGCGACCCACAGCAACGCTGGCGGGTCACGGTGCTCGCCGAGGAGAGCCGGCCCGCGTACGACCGGGTGCGGCTCTCGGCGTACTTCGACGGTGCCGACGAGCAGGACCTGAACCTGCACACCGCACACGACGGCGTGGAGTTGCGCCTCGGCGAGCCGGTCACCGGCGTGGACCGGGACCGCCGGGTGGTGACCACGACCACCGGCGAGCACCCGTACGACGTCCTGGTGTTCGCCACCGGGTCGTACCCGTTCGTGCCGCCGGTGCCGGGGGCGGACCTGGCCGGTGTCTTCGTCTACCGGACCCTTGACGACCTCGCCGCCATCCGCCGGTACGCGAAGGACCGCCGCACCGGCGCGGTGATCGGCGGCGGGCTGCTCGGCCTGGAGGCGGCGAACGCGCTGCGCCTGCTCGGGCTGACCACCAGCGTGGTGGAGTTCGCTCCGCGGCTGATGCCGGTGCAGGTGGACACCGCCGGTGGCGCGATGCTCCGCCGCTACGTCGAGGACCTGGACGTGGCCTGCCACCTGGGCGTGGCGACCACCGCGCTGCGGCCCGACGCGGACGGAGCGGTGGCCGCCCTGGAACTCGCCGACGGCGCGGTGCTCGACGCCGACCTGGTGGTGGTGGCCGCCGGCATCCGACCGCGCGACGAGCTGGCCCGGGCGGCCGGGCTCGACATCGGTCCACGCGGCGGGGTCCTGGTCGACTCCGCCTGCCGGAGCACGGACGAGCGGATCTACGCGGTCGGCGAGTGCGCGGCGGTCGACGGCACCTGCTACGGCCTGGTCGCCCCCGGCTACGCGATGGCCGAGGTGGTGGCCGACCGGCTGGTCGGCGGCGAGGCGACCTTCCCGGGCGCGGACACCGCCACCAAGCTCAAGCTGCTCGGCGTCGACGTCGCCTCGTTCGGCGACGCGCACGGTGCGACGCCCGGGTGCCTGGACGTCACCTGGACCGACCCCGCCGCCCGGGTGTACGCCAAGCTGGTCCTCTCCGACGACGCCGCGACGCTGCTCGGCGGGGTGCTGGTCGGCGACGCCAGCGCGTACCCGACGCTGCGCGCAAGCGTCGGCGGGCCGCTGCCGGCCGCACCGCTGGCCCTGCTGGCCGGCGACGAAGCGGTGGGCGCCACGGCTGGTGCCTTGCCCGCGACCGCCCAGGTCTGCTCCTGCAACGCGGTGACCCGGGGGGACATCGACACGGCGATCGCGGACGGCTGCGCCGACGTGGCCGCCCTGAAGGCGTGCACCCGGGCCGGTACGAGCTGCGGTTCCTGCGTACCAATGCTGAAGCAGTTGCTCGACGCGGCCGGCGTGGTCCAGTCGAAGGCGCTCTGCGAGCACTTCGACGTCAGCCGGCAGGAGCTGTTCGACATCGTCCGGGTACGCGGCATCCGGACGTTCTCCCGGCTGATCGCCGAGCACGGCCGGGGCCGCGGCTGCGACATCTGCAAACCGGTCGTCGCCTCGATCCTCGCCTCGCTCGGCAACGGCCACATCCTCGACGGCGAGCAGGCCTCGTTGCAGGACACCAACGACCACTTCCTGGCGAATCTGCAACGCGACGGCAGCTACTCGGTGGTGCCCCGGATACCGGGCGGGGAGATCACCCCGGAGAAGCTGATCGTCATCGGCGAGGTGGCCCGCGACTTCAACCTCTACACGAAGATCACCGGCGGGCAGCGGATCGACCTGTTCGGCGCCCGCGTCGACCAGCTCCCGCAGATCTGGCGCCGGCTGGTGGATGCCGGGTTCGAGTCCGGGCACGCGTACGGCAAGGCGCTGCGCACGGTGAAGTCGTGCGTCGGCTCCACCTGGTGCCGCTACGGGGTGCAGGACTCGGTCGGCCTGGCCGTCGCCCTGGAGCTGCGCTACCGGGGCCTGCGCGCCCCACACAAGATCAAGTCGGCGGTCTCCGGCTGCGCCCGGGAATGCGCCGAGGCGCGCAGCAAGGACTTCGGTGTGATCGCCACCGAGACGGGATGGAACCTCTACGTCGGCGGCAACGGTGGCTTCCGGCCCCGGCACGCCGACCTGTTCGCCACCGACCTGTCCACGGAGGCGCTGGTCACGCTGATCGACAGGTTCCTGATGTACTACATCCGCACCGCCGACCGGCTGCAACGCACCGCCGCCTGGATCGAAGCGATGGACGGTGGCCTGGACCATCTCCGGGCGGTGATCGTGGACGACTCGCTCGGCCTCTGCGCCGAACTCGACGCCGCGATGGCCCGGCACGTGGTGTCCTACTCGGACGAGTGGCGCGACGTCCTGGCCGACGCGGACCGGCTGCGCCGGTTCACCTCCTTCGTCAACGCGCCGGAGGTGCCCGACCCGTCGATCACCTTCGTCACCGAACGCGGACAACCGGTACCCGTCGGTGGGCATCCGTCCGGCGCGCAGGGCCGTCAACCGGTCGCGCTCGGCCTGCCGGAGGTGCGTCGATGACCGCCGCGACGGCACTGAGCTGGGTCACCGTCTGCCCGTTTGATCGCCTGGACCCGGACCGGGGCGTCGCCGCCCTCGTCGCCGGGGTGCAGGTGGCGATCTTCCGGACCGCGGACGGGCTGTACGCGATCGACAACCTCGACCCGGTCTCCGGGGCGTACGTGCTCTCCCGCGGCATCGTGGGCAGCCGGGGCGAGGTGCCGACGGTCGCGTCGCCGCTGCACAAGCAGGTGTACGACCTGCGCACGGGGGACTGTCTCGACCTGCCGGGCGTTTCGGTCGCTCGGCACCAGATCCGTTGCCACAACGGCATGGTCGAGGTGCGGCTGCGACAGGAGGGCTGATGCGCGAGGAACTGGCCGGCTTCACCATCGGGGTGACCGCCGACCGGCGGCGGGACGAACTCGCCGCGCTGCTCCAACGGCGGGGCGCCCGGGTGGTGCTCGCCCCCGCCCTGCGGATCGTGCCGCTCGCGGACGACACCGAGCTGCGCGAGGCCACCCGTGCCTGCCTGGAACGGCCGCCCGACATCCTGATGGCGAACACCGGCATCGGGATGCGCGGCTGGCTGGAGGCCGCCGAGGGTTGGGGGCTCGCCGAGCCGCTGCGCGGGATCCTCGGTGACGCGTACGTGGTGGCCCGGGGCCCGAAGGCCCGGGGGGCGATCCGGGCCGCGGGTCTGTTCGACCAGTGGTCACCCGCCTCGGAGAGCTGCGACGAGGTGGTCGACCACCTGCGTCAGCGGGGCGTGTCCGGTCAGGTGATCGCCATGCAGTTGCACGGCGAGCGGCAACCGGAGTGCACCCGCGCGCTGGAGGAGGCCGGCGCCACGGTCATCGAGATCCCGGTCTACCGCTGGGCCCCACCGACCGATCCCGCGCCGCTGCACCGGCTGGTCGACCTGGTGGCGGGGCGGCTTGTCGACGCGGTCACCTTCACCTCGGCACCGGCGGTGGAGGCGCTGCTGCGCGCCTCCGGCGATCGCACGGAGGCGGTGCTGGACGCGCTGCGCACCGACGTGCTGGCCAGTTGCGTCGGACAGGTCACCGCCGAGCCGCTGGTCCGACGCGGGGTGCCGGTGAGCGCGCCGAGCCGGGCCCGGCTCGGCGCGCTGGTCCGCACCATCGTCGACGAACTGCCCCGCCGCACCGTGACCATCAAGGTCGCCGGACACCTGCTCACCCTGCGCGGCCACGCGGCGGTGGTCGACGGCGAGCTGCGACCGCTGGCCCCGGCGCCGATGGCGGTGCTGCGGGCGCTGGCGCAGACGCCGGGCCGGGTGCTGTCGCGTACCGCCCTGTTGCGGACGCTGCCGCGCGGCGCCGACGAGCACGCGGTGGAGATGGCGGTGGCCCGGCTACGGGCCGGCCTGAAGGCGCCACGTGTCGTGCAGACGGTGGTCAAACGCGGCTACCGGCTGCGCGTCGACTGAGCCCGCCGGCCCGGCCGCGACCGGGCCGGCGGGACACCGCCTACCCGACCGGGGTCGGGAAGCCGCGGTCGTGCTCGGCCTGCAGGCGCGCCATGGCGTGCTCGACGACGGTCACCAGGACCTGCTTGACCGGCTCACGCTGCCGCGCGTCGGTCATCACCAACGGCACGTCCGGCGAGATGGCCAACGCCTCGCGCACCTCGTCCAGCTCGTACTGGGGTGCGCCGTCGAACCGGTTGAGCGCCACCACGTACGGCAGGTTGCGGTTCTCGAAGTAGTCGAGCGGGGCGAACGCGTCGGTGATCCGGCGGGTGTCCACCAGCACCGCGGCGCCCACCGCGCCTCGGATGATCTCGTCCCACATGAACCAGAACCGGGTCTGCCCAGGCGTGCCGAAGAGGTACAGGATCAGATCCTGCGCCATGGTGATCCGGCCGAAGTCCATGGCGACCGTGGTGGTCTCCTTGCCCGGCACCTTGGACGGGTCGTCGATGCCGACGCCGGCCGAGGTCATCACCGCCTCGGTGGTCAGCGGTGTGATCTCGGAGATCGCACCGACAAGCGTGGTCTTGCCGACACCGAAGCCACCCGCGACGACGATCTTCGCGGAGATGATTCCCCGGCTCTGGCGGGCCCCGGCGGGGTCATAGCTCGCGAAGTCCACTCAGCACCCTTCCCAGCATTTCCATCCGCTCCTCGTAACCTGTGGCGGGAGCGGCCGTCTGTAGCGTCAGTAGGCCTTCGGCCACCATGTCGGCGACCAGCACCCGGGCGACACCCAGCGGTAGCCGGGTGTACGCGGCGATCTCCGCCAGCGACTCGGGTCGCCCCTCGCAGACCATGGCGATGCGATGCTTGTCGTGCCCGGCGAAACGTGACTCGGCGATCTGCGTGGGGCTGGCCACCAACACCGCTTCCAGGGCGATGTCCTGCAACGGCTCGGTCCTGCCCCGGGTGACCGCGTACGGCCGCACCAGCGCACCCCGTGGGTCACGCTGCCGATCCATCCGCGATCACCTCCTCCGCCTTCCGCCGGTCCGGTGCACCGGTTACGACCGCACCGCGTCCCGGGGCAGCGGTACCAACGCCGCACCGACCCGTTCCACAAGCAGTGCCATCTCGTAGCCCACCTGGCCGACGTCGCAGCTACGCGCCGCGAGCACCGCCATCGACGATCCGTCGCTGATGGACATCAGGAACAGGTAGCCGCTGTCCATCTCGATAACTGTCTGCAAGACGCCGCCGGCGCTGAACATCCGCGCGGCGCCCTCGGTCAGGCTCACCACGCCGGAGGTGATCGCGGCGAGCTGATCCGCCCGGTCCGCCGGCAGGTCCCGGGAGGAGGCGAGCAACAGCCCGTCCGCGGACACCGCCACGACGTGGGCGATGCCTGCCACGCTGTCGGCGAAGTTGCTGAGCAGCCAACCCATGTCCTGTATGGCCGCTGGCCTGTTCATCGGCTCGTCTCCTTGATCGAGGTGCTGTTCTGACTCACTCCAGCCGTCCGACCGCGCTGGACACCACGGTGGTATGCCGACAGCAGTCCGCGTACTTCGTCGGGGGTCCGGCGGCCGTGCTCACGCCCGCCGCGCGGCTCGATGCCACCGGGCACGAGCTGTGCCTGGGGTACCCGCTTGGGCAGCCCCGACCGGGTCGTGCCGGCGGGAGTGGGCTCGGCCGCCCGGCTGGCCCGAGACCAGCCCTCGTCGGCCGCCGTCCGCCAGGCGTCGTCCTCCGGCTGGCCGGTTTCGGGCTGCCGGGTGGACGGCGGTGACGTGGACGGCGGTGGCGGCGCGGGCGAGGTCGGCGGCGCGCTCGGCGCCGGACCAGCCGTGCTGGCGGACGAGAAAGTGTACGACGGTGGCGGCTCAGGTGTCGCGGCGGCGGCCGCACCCGGCGTGCGGGTTGGCAACGGACTCCGTCCCCTGGTGGGCTCGACAGGGGGTGCCGGTGGGGTGGCGACCGCCTGCGGGGCCGGCTCGTCGAACTGCGGTCGGCTGAAGATCGTGGTGACGTCGTTGCCGTGCGAGCGGAACCAGACCGCCTCCATCTCGCGGAAGATCGGCGAATCGGAGGACTGTTCGGGTGGCACGGTGATCGGACGGGTCGGGGGTGGTGCGGTGGCGGCCAGGCTGGCGCCCAGCCCACGGAACCCGGAGCCGTCGAGATCGTCGCCACCGGCGTGCTGGCCGGCGGCCGGGGCGAATCCCGCCGGTGCCGTGCCGCCCGCACCGGCGACCGGTCCCACCGGCAGGCCGGGATCGGCGTGCTGGCCGTGGTTTCCGGTGCCTCGGGGCGGTAGCGGGTCGAGGGTGGGTTGCGCGACCGTGGGCGAACCCGCGTTGAACCCGTTGAAGGCCGGCGGCGGCGTCCGGGGCGGCGGCGGGTCGGCAGGGGCCGCCTCCGCTCCCGGCCAGGGCGTACCGGGGGACGTGCCGTTGTGCCACCGGTCGACGAGGGTCGCGGTGTTGCCGCGCCCCGTCCCCCCGGCCGGGTCGCCGTGGCCGACCGACGCGAGCGGGTTCTGCTCGACCGCGAGCGGCTGCCGGGGTCGGGTGATCGCCTGGTCGCGGCCGCGCAGGCTGGGCAGCACCACGGTGGCGGCGGGCAGGGTGACCTGCGCGACAGTGCCGCCCTCGACGTTGCGACGCAGCTCGACCCGAATGCCGTAGCGGGCCGCGAGCCGGCTCACCACCGCCAGACCCATCAGGCGGAATGCCGCGACGTCGACCGCGGAGGGCGCGGCGAGTCGGCGGTTGAGCGAGTCCAACTGCTCGTCGGAGAGGCCGAGACCACGGTCCTCGATCTGGATGAGCACGTAGTCCCGAATGCGCCGTCCGTCGGCCACCACCGTGGTGTTGGGCGGCGAGAAGCGGGTGGCGTTGTCGAGCAGCTCGGCCACCAGCCGCACCACGTCGTTCACCGCGTGGGCCGCCACGGACACGTCGGTGTCGACGGTGCCGAACTCGATCCGGTTGTAGAGCTCCACCTCGGATTGTGCGGCCCGCAACACGTCCACGAGCAGGGCGTCGTCGCGGCGCGGCACGGCCGAGTCGGCCCCCGCCAGCACGAGCAGGTTCTCGTCGTTCCGGCGCATCCGGGTGGCGAGGTGGTCGAGTTCGAAGAGCTGCGCGAGCCGCTTCGGGTCCTCCTCACCGCGCTCGATCGCGTCCAGCTCGCCGATCATGCGGTCGACCAGGGTCTGACTGCGGCGGGCCAGGTTGAGGAACATCGCCGAGACACTGGTCCGCAGGGCCGCCTGTTCGGCCGCGACCCGGACCGCCTCCCGGTGCACGACGTTGAAGGCCAGGGCGACCTGTCCCACCTCGTCGCGGTTGTTGAGCTGAATCGGGTCACGTACCTCGCGAACGATCTCGTCGACGCTGCCGTCGCTGACGTTGCCCATTCCCTGGAGCCGACGCACCGCCTCGGGCAGGTCGCGGTTGGCCACCGAGAGCGCGCCCTCCCGCAGCCGGCGCAGGGAGTGGTTGAGCGAGCGGGCCAGCACCACGGCCAGGGTCACCGCGATGATCAGGGTGAGCAGCACCAATGTGGTCTCGACCACGGCCTGCCGGATGACGTCCGAGCGGGCCTGCTCGGCCTGGGCCAGCAGGCGGTTCTCCAGCTCGATCTCGGCCCACCGCATCAGCTCGTTCACCGCGCCGATCGCAGCCGTGGCCTCCTGCGCGGTGAACGGCGCACGCTGGTTCACCGAGCGGCTGAGGTCGGTGGCGATCCGGTCGGCCAGCACCACCGCGTCACCGGAGACGGTGCTCTCGACCAAGGCGCGCTGCACCGGGTCGGCGGCGAGCGAGAAGGCCACCAGCGCCTCCTGCTGCCCGGTGAGGGTGGCCACGAAGGTGGAGAACTGCTCGTTGTCCAGCCGGCCGGCGCTGAGTGCCGTGAACGCGACCGCCTCTTCCTCGGCGACGGCCGCCTTCGCCCGGGCGAAGGCGGCGACCGCCCGGCGGGTGTCACCGACCTCCTCGCCGCCGGGCAACTGGGCCAGCCCGTCGCCGTAGGCGACCAGGTCGTCGAGAACCACGCCGTAGCGCAGCACTGCCTCGGCGACCTCCATCTGCTCGCGGGCGAGCACCTCCTGCCGGGTGCCGTCGAGGGTGTCCAGGTGCGCGTCGATGGCCGTGAGCCGGTCGCGGATCGCCGGGGGCGCATCGCCGACCCGGGCCCGCTCCGCGCGGTACTCGTCGATCCGCTGCTGGGTCTCGCGGACCCGCAGGTTGTACGCGTCGGCCCGCTGTTGCGGTGCGGCGAGGTAGGCCGCCGCCGCCATCCGTTCGGCGTGCAGGTCGTTGGTCAGCGCGGAGACGTCGATGGACAGCGCCGTGAGTGCGCGGGACTGACTCGCGTCGTAGGCACCCTCGCCGACGGAGACCAGTCGGACCGTGGCCAGGGCGATGACCGCCGCCACCGGAACCACGAGAATCAGCGCCAGCTTGGACCGGATCCGGGCGTCGCGCAGCCGGGGCAGTCGACCGCCGTTCCTCTGCGCGGCGTCACCACTGGCGGGCAGGGCCGTCGGTCCGGTGCTCACGACATCGCCTCCGTCGTTTTCTTCCCGCCAGAACCGCCGACCCGGGCGCCGAGCGACAGCCGGCGCCACGCGCGGCACGGCCGCGATTTCATCAGACGAGATCGTGTTTGGGAAGCCGCAGGAGGGCAGGAAACGGTCGGACGGCACGCAACCCGTGATCCGGTCAACTAATACCTACATTTCCACAGCGCCCCTGAACAGGGCATGTAACTCCAGAGTGGCCACACGTGTCGCCACAGTGAGCATTTGAAAACATTTGGTTACACCAACATGTGGGATCGGTGTCCCGAAACGTTCTCGCTGACCCGCTTGACCGCAGCGCCCGGCATTGGCAAGGTTTTGCAGGCTTCGCACACACGGTACGGCAGGGCCGTCTCATTATCCACAGTGGACGGACGAGCCGCCGGTGACCGGGCCCCGCCCGTGCCGCATCAGGAGGACCCAGTTGACCCCCTTCCGCTCCGCGACCGCCACGGCGCTCGTGTCGACCCTGCTCGCCACCACCCTCGCAGGCTGCCAGTTCGGCGGGGACGAGCAGGACACGAGCCCGATCGTGATCGCTGCCGACCTGGAACTCTCCGGTGCCTCGGCCGGGGTCGGCAAGGCGTACCGGCAGGCCCTGGAACTGAAGCGCGATCAGTTGAACGCCTCGGGCGCACTCAACGGCCGTACGGTCGAACTATTGTTCAAGGACAACCGCTCCGACGCCAGTGAGTCACTGCGGAACATCGTCGACTTCAGCAACGATAAGCGAGTGACCGCCATCATCATGGGCGGCTGCAACGAATGCGCAGTCGGTGCGGTGCGCACGGTCGATGAGAACCGGATCCCGACCGTGGCACTCGCTGCGGCCGGCGCCGTGGTGAACCCCGTCGCGGAACGCCGCTACATGTTCAAACTGGCCCCGAACGCCGCCGACAACGCCGCGGCCCTCACCGTCGAACTGCGCCGCCGCAACATCGACACGGTCGGGCTCCTGCGCAGCGACGACGCCTACGGCCAGGAGGGCGCCGCCGCGCTGCGCCGCGAGTTCGACAAGGTCGACATCCGGGTGCTGGCCGAGGCGTCCGTCCGTGGCACCGACACGGAACTGGACGGGCAGGCCGGCAGACTGACCGGGGCCGATCCCGACGCCCTGGTCATCTGGACCCCGCCGGAACAGGCGATGCTCGCCGCCAGCGCGGTGGAGCGGGCCGACTACACAGGTGCCCTGTTCCTCGACGCCTCGGCCGCCGGCGACCTCTTCCTCGGCTCGGCCGCCCGGTCGGCCGAACGGGCCACCCTGGTCTTCACCCAGACGATGGTGATCGACGACGTCATCGCCACCACCCCCGCGAAGGCCGCCCGCCGTCAATGGTTCCAGGACTACACCGCCCGGTACGGCGGCTACCACGGCTCCGCCTCGTTCGCCGCAGACGCGATCCAGCTCATCGCCGACGCGGAGCTGCGGGCCGGCGGCCCCGTCGGCGAGGTCGACCGGGACCGCCTCCGCGACGTGCTGGAGACGTCCCAGCTGGACGGCCTGACCGGTCCGATCCGGATGACGCCGGACAACCACTCCGGGCTGATGCCGCAGGCGCTGACGACCCTGATCGCCCGCAACGGCCGGTGGCGTCTGGCCGGCTGATCGGTCGTCGCCGGCTGCGGTGGGTGTGGCCGCACCGCGACCGGCTCCGGGCGGTCAGGCTTGATCCCTCCGCCGGTCGCGGTGCGGCCACACCTGCGAACGGGGGGACGACTGACCGTCATCGTTGGGTGTGATCTCTTGGGTGGCTGGTGTGGTCAGCGGCTGGAGGTGGTCTCCCGCAGCCAGGGCAGGCTGCGCCGCTCGACGAGCACCAGCGCGGCGTAGAGCACGATGCTGACCAGGGCGACCAGGATGATGGCGGCCCACGCGGTCGCGGTGTCGCCGATGCCGGCGTACTGCTGGATCACGTAGCCGAGGCCGCCCTCACCGGCCTGGAACTCACCGATCACGGCACCGATCGCGGCGAGCGGCATGGCGACCTTGAGGCCGACGAAGATCTGCGGAAGCGCGGCGGGGAAGCGGACCTTGCGGAACGCCTGCCAACGGGAGGCGTTCCAGGACCGCACCAGTTCGGCGAGTTCGGCCGGAGTGGTGGTCAGCCCGGTCGCGGTGGACAACACGATCGGGAAGAAGCAGAGCAGGAAGACCATGGTGAGGATCGGCTTCTGACCCCAGCCGAGCGCCACCACCAGCAGCGGGCCCAGGGTGATCTTCGGCACGGCGTTGACCGCGACCAGCAGCGGGGTGAACATCCGCTCGACCGTCCGGGAGGCCGCCAGCGCCAGGCCGATCAGCACCCCGGCCACCGCGGAGAGCGCGAAGCCGAGCAGGATCTCGCCGGTGGTGGCGGCGGTGTGCTCCAGCAGCCGGGCCGGCCGGTCGGCGAACGCCGCGAGCACGTCACCGGGCGGCGGCAGGGCGGCCGGATGGATCAGCTCCAGCCGGGCCACCAGCCACCAGAGGCCGAGCGCGACCAGCAGCCCGGCGGCCGGTAGCAGCGCGGCCGTCGTGCCCGAGCGCAGACCACCGGCTCGCAGGCGTCGACCACGCGGTGCGGCCGGGGACTGCTCGGGCGCGAGCGTCGCCTCCGGCTGCCGTGGACGGACGTCGGTCATCGGATCCTCCTGCGGTTCGGCGAATCGTCACGGGCGGGGAGTGGAGTACGCCGCACCGGCGAACGCGGTGCGGCGTACTCCGTGCGGTACCGAACGGCCTCAGGCCTTCGGCGCCAGGTTGAAGTCGATGATCTGGTCGGGGGTGAGATCCGACTTCAGGGCGCCGGCGCCACGCAGGATCGCGATGCTCTTGGCGACCCGGCCGCTGTCCAGCGTGCCCAGCGCGGTGCCGGAGTTGCTGGAGCGGACGTATCCGGCCATCAACTGCAGCTCGGCGGCGGCTGCGGCGGGAACGACCGCCTCGGCGTTCTTGGCCAGGATCTCGGCCGCTTCCTGCGGGTTCGCCAGGGCGTACTCCAGGCCCTTGAGTAGCGCCTCGGTGAACTTCTTGACCTGCTCGGGCTTCTCGGTGGCGTACTGCTTCGAGGTGATCAGCACGTTGCCGTAGAGGTCCTGCATCACGTTGCTGTACGGCAGCAGCACGGCCTTCTTCTTGGTCACCGCCTCGATGGTCGGCTGGCCGACCACGAACTGGCCGATGCCGTCGACGGAACCGGAGGCCAGCGTGCCCATCAGGGTCTGCGCCTCGCCGTTGACCCACTTCACCTTGGTGTAGTCGATGCCGGCCATCCGGGCGTACGTCGGGAAGAGGTTGCGGACCACCGAGCCGGGGGTGTCGGCGAGAGTCTTGCCCTCCAGGTCCTTCGGGGTGGTGATGCCCGTGCCGTCGACGGTGGCGATGGCCGCCATGGTGCGCTGCTGGATCGCGGCCACCGCGACGAAGTCCTTGGCGTCACCGTTGCCGAGCTGGAGCAGCCCACCGGTCAGGTCGATCGGGCCGAAATGCGCCTGACCGCCGACGACCGTCTGGATCACGGAGCCGGTGCCCTGCCCCGGCTTGATCTCGACGTCGAAGCCGGCGTCCTTGAAGTAGCCCTTCTCCTTGGCCACCCAGGCGTAGGCGTCGCGCCCGAAGTTGCCGAACGAGGTGAGGTACGTCACCTGCTCCAGGGACGAGCCGACGTCGTTGCCGTCTGCGTCGTCCGAGCCGCTGCTGCACGCGGAGACCAGGGCGAGCGCGGTGGCCATCGTGGCCGCGGCGACCGTACGGGTCAGCCTTCTCATCAGTGCACCTTGTCCTTTCCAACCGGGGCGTCGGGCCGCCGGAAGGGAGTTGTCGGTGCGGCACCGGCAGCCGGATGGAAGCCGACACCGCGTATCGAGGGGGACTCTCGCGGGCACAGCGTACGAGAACCCCACCTTTGCGACGCCAGGCGTACCGGGTTGCGGAACGGATACAAAGTGATGTCCACCCCGGACGGTGCGATACGGGACCGAGGCCGATAGCCTTTGCCAGTTCCTGACTTTCCACTCAGGGGGAGGCCCGTCGGCGATGATCCGACTCTCCGAGGTGTCGCGCACCTTCGACGGCCGCGCCGGCCGGGTCGAGGCGTTGCGGGGCATCGACCTCGACGTCGCCGAGGGTGAGTTCGTCGCGGTACTCGGCCGCTCCGGATGCGGCAAGTCCACTCTGCTGCGGCTGATCTCCGGTCTGATCCCGGTCACCTCCGGCGAGGTCACCGTGGACGGCAAGCCGGTCACCGGACCGCGCCGGGACATCGCCATGCTGTTCCAGCGGCCGGCCCTGCTGCCCTGGCGCAGCGTGTTGGACAACGTCCTGCTGCCGGTGGAGGTCTTCGGCTGGAAGCGGGCCGCGCACCGCGACCGGGCCCGGGACCTGCTCGACGTGGCCGGGCTGTCCGGCTTCGAGAAGCGACTGCCGCACGAACTCTCCGGTGGCATGCAGCAACGGGTCGCGCTGTGCCGGTCGCTGATCGGCGACCCCCGGGTCATGCTGATGGACGAGCCCTTCTCCGCGCTCGACGCGCTCACCCGCGAGGAACTCGCCGGCGAACTCCAGCGGGTCCACATGCGCAACGGCGCGACCGTCGTCTTCGTCACCCACTCCATCGACGAGGCGGTGCTCCTCGCCGATCGGGTGGTGGTGCTCAGCCCACGCCCCGGCCGGGTCCGCAAGGTCGTCGACGTGACCATTCCGCGTCCGCGCACGCTGGGTCGCAACGCCCACCTGGCCGACGTCGCCCGGGTCAGTGCCGACCTGCACGAACTGCTGATGGAACGCGACCAGCCGGCAGCAGCCGGTACGGAGGGACGATGAACATGCGGGTGGCTGTCTTCACCGAGCCGCACCGGGGTGCCACCTACGACGACCAGCTCCGCTTCGCCCGGCTCGCCGAACAGGGCGGCTTCGACGCCTTCCTCCGCGCCGACCACTACCAGGCCATGGGCGACGAACCGGCCCTACCCGGCCCGACCGACGCCTGGCTGACCCTGGCGGCGCTCGCTCGGGAAACCAGCCGGATCCGGCTGGGCACCCTGGTCACCTCGGCGACGTTCCGGCTGCCCGGCCCGCTCGCGGTGATGGTGGCGCAGGTCGACCAGATGAGCGGCGGTCGGGTCGAGCTGGGCATCGGCACCGGCTGGTACGCCCGGGAGCACATCTCGTACGGCATCCCGTTCCCCGGCACCAGCGAACGATTCGACCGGCTCGCCGAACAGCTCGAAGTGATCACCGGGCTGTGGCGCACCCCGTCCGGCGGGACGTTCAGCTACGTCGGGGACCACTACCGGCTCACTGATTCGCCGGCGCTGCCCAAACCGGTGCAGATTCCGGGCCCGCCGGTGATCGTCGGAGGGCGCGGTCCCAAGCGCACCCCGGAGCTGGCCGCCCGGTACGCCGACGAGTTCAACGTTCCCTTCACCAGCGTCGAACAGGCCCGCGAGGCGTACGAGCGGGTCCAGGAGGCGAGTCAGCGGGTCGACCGCGCCGGCAGCGGGCGTCGGCCGTTGACGCTCTCCGCCGGCATCGTGGTGGCGATCGGGCGTACCGACAGCGAGGCCCGACGGAGAGCGGCGCCGCTGCACGTCAAGAGCGCCCTACCGCCGGAGGACCCGGTGGTCGGCTCACCGCAGCAACTGGTCGACCGGATCGGCGAGTTCGCGGCGATCGGCGCCACCCGGGTGCATCTACGCCTGATCGACCTCACCGACCTGGAGCACCTGGAGCTGATCGCCGCCGAGGTGCTCCCCCACGTGGACGGAACCCGATGACCGAAACGCCAGCGGACGCTGTCACGCCCGGCTCCGCACCCGTGCTCGGCCCGGTGGGGCAGGAGATCGTCTTCGAGAACGACCGGGTACGGGTCTGGCACATTCGGCTGGAGCCCGGTGAGCGCCAGCCGCTGCACCGGCACGACCACCCCTATCTGGTGGTGGCCGTCCAGGGCGCGAAGAACGTCGTGCAGACGGTCGACGGTGTCAAGATCGACGCGGACGAGCCGACCGGTGGGGTGGTCTATCGCGATCCGGGGGCGGTGCACATGCTCACAAACGTCGGCGACACGACATACCTGGCCCGGCTGGTCGAGCTCAAGTAGACCCGCCGCGAGCAGGTCGTACGTCCGTCCACGGCGTGCCGGTGGCGATCGGTGGCGACGGACCGTAACGTGCCGGTCATGGCCCATCGGACATCGAGCCGACTACTGTTCACCGCGTTCGGCGTCAGCCTGCTTGCCGGCGCCGGTCAGCTCGGCCTCGCCTTCGGCTTCGGCATCGTCCGACTCACCGGAAGCTTCACCGGCGCGAGCATCAACCAGTGGCCGGCCCAGCTCGTCTGGGCCGGCTGGTTCGCCACGAACGCCGCGGTGATCGGCGCGGTGCTCACCGAGCGGCTGGCCCGCCACGGTGGGCAGCTCACCGGCACCGGCCGGCAACTGGCGGTCGCGGGCAGCGCCGCGCTGGGTGCCACGGTGGTGGCACCGCTGTGCATGCAGCCGGCCCGCAACGCCGAACTCGTCTCGGTCGACCCGGTGTGGGCCGTGGCCATCTGCGCCGGGCTCGGCGCGGTGGTCGGTGCCGGCGCCGCGCTGGCCGTCCTGGTCCGACCGCCGTTCGCCTGGAACATGGCGGCGGTGGCCGCGACGGTCTGGTTCCTCGCGTTACTGTCCGTGATCCCGTCGCTGGGGGCGAGTGGACCGCTGGCCCCGGTACGCCTCGGCGTGCTGGAGCCGGCCTGGCTCGCCGCCGACACCGCGCAGCGACTGGCGCTGCTGATCCTGCCGATGGTGACGCTGCTGGCCGGCGCGGCGACCGCGACGGTGGCCCGGTGGCGCGGCCATCCCGCACTGGTCAGCGGGCCCAGTGGGATCGCCGGACCGGTGCTGGTGGCGTTCGCCTACCTGGCCGCCGGCCCCGGTGACACCGGCGATCGGTACCAGTTGACCCCCTACTACGCCGCGCTGATCGCGGTGGTGGTCGGCGCGCTCGGGTCGGCCGCGGCAGCACTGCTGCCCTGGCCGGTAACCGGCCGGCTCACCCACCGGGCCGCCACGCCCACCAGCGGCACCGCCATCGAACCGACCGCAATTCTGCAACCGTTGCCGACGACCCCCGCGCTGCCCGGGTCGGCCGGCGCACCGGCCGACCCGGCAGCCACCTCGGCGCGCCCGGTCGTGGTGGTCGACGACGGCACCGAGACCGACCGGTCCACCGCAGGAACCCGCTCCGACGACGGTCCCCGGGCCGTCGTCACGTCGGACGGCTCACCGCCACACTGGCACTGGCCGATCGCACACACCAACCCGTCCGCCGCCACGGCCACGCCGACCACCGGCGGTGCGGTTACCCGCGGCCCGGCCGCCGCCGGCACCGCACCGACGACAGCCGCAGCGAGGACCGGCGTCGGTGGGCAGCCGCCCGGCGGCGTACGCTCCGCCGACAGCGCAGGCGATGGCAACGGTGCCGACCGCACCGGCCCGGTCGACGCCGGTGCCGCACGGCTCGACGACGCCGGGAGCCGAGCCGATGCTCCCGAGCCAGCGGGCGACGCCGCGCGACGAACCGACACCGCCGAGCCAGCGGCCGAAGCCGGGCGGCGAACCGGGGCCGCTTCGGTGTTGTCGACCAACGAGGACAGCCACACCGGCGAGCGGGCGCAGAACGGCGAGCCGACGGGTGAGACCGCCGGCTCGGAATTCGACGAGCAGCCGGGGGCGGGGAGCGACGGGCAGCCCGGGGCATCGACCGAGCCGGCACCGGTGGGCGACGGCAGCGACCTGCCTCAGGCGGCACCCACCACGGTGGAGACCGAGGCGCCGGTCGCTTCCGGCGACAGGACTCCGACGCCCCGCCGTGCCCCCACGCCCCGGTCCCCGAACCCGTCGGCGGACCCGCCGCCCACCACGCCGCAGGCCACGCCAACGCCAACGCCAACGCCAACGCCAACGCCAACGCATGATGCCGGAGGCCGATCGGCGGAGGGAATGTCGCCGGAGGCACCGCCGCGGCAGCGGTTCATGTTGCCCGATCTCACCCGGGCCACGGTCGGGCCCGACGCGCCATCGACTCCTGGCAGCTCAGCGGCCCTCCCCGAGACCTCGGAAGTCTCCATCGAGCCGGCGGCCACCGCCCGTGACCTCACCGCCGCGTTCACGAAGCCGCCCGCCGCCCGGGCCGAGGACGTCCAACCGGACGGCGAGGCGGAGAAGGGCCGACGTGGACTGTTCCGACGCGGCAGGTCCCGGTCGGCGGAGAATGCCGCGACCGAGCAGGACGAACCGCTGCCGGCACAGGACGAGGAGTACGTCGACTGGGTCGCCGGGCTCAGCCGACCGCTCGACGACGACGAACCCACCCCGCCGAAGGGAACACGCCGCTCCCTGCGCTCGACCGGGCGGCACCACCGACGCTGAGGCCACCGACGTCGAGGCGCCACCCGCGCACCAGGATTCGTCGGTTCCACCGCGCCCTCGTCCGGGGTCTTCACCGTCGTCAACTGCCGCGAGCGGCAAGGGTCGAGCGCCTCATGTCCGAGTGACATGAGGCGCTCAAGGCTCACTCGCTCCGCCCGTCCCGACCGGTCAGGCCAGCGGCAGGTAGACCCGTCCGCCGGAGGCGAGGAACTCGTCGGACTTGTCCTGCATGCCGCGGGCGGCGTACTCCTTCAGGTCCTGAGTGATCTTCATGGAGCAGAACTTCGGCCCGCACATCGAGCAGAAGTGCGCCGTCTTCGCCGGCTCGGCGGGCAGCGTCGCGTCGTGGTACGACCGTGCGGTCTCCGGGTCCAGCGAGAGGTTGAACTGGTCCTCCCAGCGGAACTCGAACCGTGCCTTCGACAGCGCGTCGTCCCAGGCCTGCGCTCCCGGATGTCCCTTCGCCAGGTCGGCCGCGTGCGCCGCGATCTTGTACGCGATCACCCCGGCCTTCACATCGTCGCGGTCCGGCAGCCCGAGGTGCTCCTTCGGCGTGACGTAACAGAGCATCGCGGTGCCGAACATGCCGATCATCGCGGCTCCGATGGCCGAGGTGATGTGGTCGTACGCGGGCGCGATGTCGGTGGTCAGCGGACCGAGCGTGTAGAAGGGTGCCTCGTGGCACCACTCCTGCTGAAGATCGACGTTCTCCTTGATCTTGTGCATCGGCACGTGCCCCGGACCCTCGATCATCACCTGCACGTCGTACTCCCAGGCGATCTTCGTCAGCTCGCCGAGGGTTCGCAGCTCAGCGAACTGTGCCTCGTCGTTGGCGTCCGCGATCGACCCGGGCCGCAGGCCGTCACCGAGGGAGAACGTCACGTCGTAGCGGGCCAGGATCTCGCACAGCTCACGGAAGTTGGTGTAGAGGAAGTTCTCCTCGTGGTGCGCCAGGCACCAGGCCGCCATGATCGAGCCACCGCGCGACACGATCCCGGTCACCCGGTCCACCGCCAGCGGGACGTACGGCAGCAGCACCCCGGCGTGCACCGTCATGTAGTCCACGCCCTGCTCGGCCTGCTCGATCACCGTGTCCCGGAACACCTCCCAGCTCAGCTTGACCGGATCACCGCCGACCTTCTCCAGCGCCTGGTAGATCGGCACGGTGCCGATCGGCACCGGCGAGTTGCGCACGATCGCCTCGCGGGTCTCGTGGATCCGCTTGCCGGTGGACAGATCCATCACGGTGTCCGCGCCCCACCGGGTGGCCCAGGTGAGCTTCTCCACCTCCTCGGCCACCGAGGAACTCACCGCCGAGGTGCCGATGTTCGCGTTGACCTTGACCAGGAACGCCTTGCCGATGATCGCCGGCTCGCACTCCGGATGGTTGATGTTCAGCGGCAACACGGCCCGACCGGCCGCGATCTCGTCCCGGACGAACTCCGGCGCCATCCCCTCCCGGATCGCCACGAACTCCATCTCCGGCGTGACGACACCGGCGCGGGCGTACCCGAGCTGCGTCGGCCGCTTACCGTCCGAGCCGGCCAGTGGGGTTCCGGCACCGCGTACCGGCGCCACGTCGGCCCGCTCGGCGATCCACGGTCCCCGCAGCGGTGCCAGCCCCACCTCCGGATCAGAGCCCGGACCCGAGGTGTCGTAGAGCCGTACCGGTGGGTTGTCCCCGGTCAGCTCCACCTCCGCGAATGGCACCCGGATGTCCGGCCGTGATCCCTCGACGTACACCTTGTGACGACATGCCTGCATGACAGCCTCCCTGATCAGGCGGACCAGCCGAAGTGGTCCATCGGTCCACGGCCCGCGCCCAGTTCCCAGTCCCGCGCGCCGGTCAGCGCCCGGGTGACGTACTCCTTGGCGGCCCCGACCGCCGCCGGCACCGAATCGCCAAGCGCCAGCCGCACCGTCACGGCCGCCGAGAACGAGCAACCGGTGCCGTGGGTGTGCCTGGTCGGCACCCGTGGGGCACGCAGCAGCGTCGTCCCCTGCGGGCCGTGCAGCACGTCAACCGCCTCCGCGCCGGTGTCCACGTCGCCGCCGGTGACGATCACCCACTCCGGTCCACCGGCCGCCAGCGCCCGCGCCGCCGCAGTCATCTCCGCCACGTCGGTCACCGCCGTCCCGGTGAGCGCGGCGGCCTCCGCGCTGTTCGGTGTGGCCACCCGGGCGTACGGCAGCAACCGCTCCACCGCCTCCACCACGCCGAGCTGGTGCCCGCTGGTGGCCACCAGGACCGGGTCGACGACCAGCTGCGGCAGCCGGCCGGCCGCCGCCGCGTCGGCGATCGCGGCCGCCACGGCCGGGCTGCCCAGCATCCCGGTCTTGACCGCCCGTACCGCGAAGTCCGACAGCACGCTGTCGAGCTGATCGGTGACCAGTCGCGGGGGCAGCGGCAGCACCGCGTCGACGCCCCGGGTGTTCTGCGCGGTGACCGCCGTCAGCACGCTCGTGCCGTACGCGCCGAGCGCGGCGAAGACCTTCAGGTCGGCCTGGATGCCGGCGCCGCCGCCGGAGTCGGAACCGGCGACGGTGAGCACGGTGGTGGGGGTCACGGCAGTTCCTCTTGGTCTGGGGTTGTCTTGTGGTTGTGGTTGTGGTTGTGGTTGCGGTTTAGGGCTGCGGCCGACCGTGCCCACTCCGGGCGGTCAGGCTTGATCCCTGCGTGGGCACGGTCGGCCGCAGCCCCGTCGTGGTCATCCCCCACCGGAACGTGCCGGCTTGGAGGGCTCAGGGTCGTCCGGGCCCACTCCGGGCGGTCAGGCTTGATCCCTGCGTGGGCACGGTCGGCCGCAGCCCCGTCGTGGTCATCCCCCACCGGAACGTGCCGGCTTGAGGGGGTCGGAGGGGGTGTGGCGTGGAAGGCGGCGGTGAGGGTGGCGGTGGTCTGGTGTGGGTCCTGGGCGCGCATGATGGTGCCGAGGACGGCCACTCCGCAGGCTCCGGCCTGGACGCAGGCGTGCACCTGGGCGGGGGTCTCGATGCCGCCGAGGGCCAGCGCCGGCACGGGGCTCCGCCGGATCAGCTCGGCCAGACCTGCGGGAAGCAGGGGTGGGCCGTAGCCCGGCTTGGTCCGGGTGGGGAAGATCGGCGAGAGGGTGACGTAGTCCTCGGTGGTGAGGCGGCGTAGTTCCGACGCATCGTGGCAGGAGCGGCCGATCAGGTCGGCGGCGGGCGGCGGGTACGGGCCGGCCGCCGGCAGGTGCAGCGCGATCGGAGTGCGGCCCTGATCGCCGGCCACCAGCGGGTCGGGGCCGCCGACGACAAGGGTTCCGCCGGCCTCGGTGAGGATCGATCGCAGCTCGGCGGCGAGGGCGAGGCGCTCGACGCGCGGCAGATCCTTCTCCCGTAGCACCACCCACCGCACTCCCCCCGCCACGGCCGCCGCCACCACCTCCACCAGCCCACCCCGAGCCACCCGCCGATCGGTAAGCAGCACAACCCCCGAAGGCACTTGGATCTTGGTACGAACCGGCCCCTGGAGGGGCGCTCCCGGGCCAAGATTCACAAGATCAGTCCGCCCGGTCATAGGTCGGGGCGGCCTTCGTCGGGGGTGGAAGGCAGGGCGTGGAAGCGGCGGGGGATGCGGCCGGCGCTGCGGGCGAGGTGGCCGGCGGCGATCGCGTACCGCATCGCGGTGGCCATGGCCACCGGGTCGGCGGCCCGGGTCACCGCGCTGGCGAGCAGCACCGCGTCGCAGCCCAGCTCCATGGCCAGCGCCGCGTCCGAGGCGGTGCCGATGCCCGCGTCCAGGATCACCGGCACGCCGACGTCCTGCCGGATGAGCCGGATGTGGTGCGGATTGTTGATCCCCAGGCCGGAGCCGATCGGCGCGCCGGCCGGCATCACCGCCGCGCAGCCGACGTCGGCCAGCCGCCGCGCCAGCACCGGATCGTCGGAGGTGTACGGCAGCACGGTGAACCCGTCGTCGACGAGTTCCTCGGCGGCCCGCAGCAGTTCCACCCCGTCGGGCAGCAGCGTCCGCTCGTCGCCGATCACCTCCAGCTTGACCCAGTCGGTCTCGAACGCATCCCGGGCCAGCCGAGCCACCTTGACCGCCTCGCCCGCCGTGTAGCAGCCGGCCGTGTTGGGCAGCAGCCGTACGCCGCACCGGTCGAGCAGCTCCAGCAGACCGCCGGGCCCGCCGGGCACCGTCTCCACCCGGCGCAGCGCCAGGGTTACCAGCTCGGTGCCGGACGCCCGGATCGCCTGCTCCAGCACGTGCAGGTTGGCCGCCCCGCCGGTACCGAGGATCAGTCGGGAGGTGAACCGCACACCGCCCAGCTCGAAGCCGGTCGCCTGGTCGTCCATCCCGTTCACCCGCCCTGGGCGGCGCTGAGCACCTCGACCCGGTCACCGCCGCGCAGCACCGTCGCCGGCCAGCCGGTACGCGGCACCACCTCGCCGTTGACCGCCACCGCCACACCGCGCTGCTGGCCGGTGACGTCGCGGACCAGTTCGGCCACCGTCAACCCGTCCGGCAGGCTGCGCCCGGCACCGTTCACCGTCAGTTCCACGAGTCGTCCTCCGTCGGATGCGAAAGGTTGCCAGCGGCGGCAGCCGAGCTAACGACGGCCGACGGGTCGGCGAACCGGTCCGGCCGGAAGGGAGAGAGCAGGGCATGCGGGCTGCCGCCGCCGGTGATCAGATCGGTGATCAGGTCCGCGGTGACCGGGGTCAGCACGATGCCGTGCCGGTGGTGACCGGTGGCCACCAGCACATCCGGGTGCCCCGGCAACGGCCCCAGGATCGGGGCGTTGTCCGGCGTGCCGGGGCGCAGCCCCGCCAAGGTCTCCACCAGGTCGTACTCGGCGATCTCGGGTAGCAGGTCGACGGCGGCCCGCAGCAGCCGCAGCACCGCTCCGGCGCAGACGCTCAGGTCGGAGCGCTCCTCGACGGTCGCGCCGACGACCACCTCGCCGTTGTCCCGTGGCACCAGGTAGACGTGCTCGCCGTCGGCGTACCCCCGGATGACGTGCCGAAAGCCTGGCGGCCCGCCATCCGGCGCACGCAGCCGCAGCACCTCTCCCTTCACCGGACGGACCGGCAGGCCGGTCAGGGCCGCGCTGCCGCAGCCGGCGGCGACCACTGTCACGCCCGCGTCGACGTCGGACAACCGGCGCACCGGCTCGGCGACCAGCACCGCGCCCGCGCGTTCCGCCGCCAGCCGCAGCGCCGGCACCAGCCGGCGCGGGTCGACCTGGTGGTCGGTGGCGGCGAGCGCGCCGCCGCGCACCCGGGGCGCCAGCGCCCGCTCGCGCGCGCGCAACTGCGACGGGCGCAGCGGTGTCACCGGCAACCCCAGCCCCTGCTGGTACGCCCAGAGCCGGCGCGCCTCGGCGAGGTCGTCGGCGGTCAGCCCGACCATCAGGGTGCCCTCGGTCCGGTAGCCGATGTCGGTGCCGGTCGCCTCGGCCAGTTCGGCGGCGAACCCGGGCCAACGCCCGGCCGACTCGGTCAGCAGGCCGGTCAGTTCCCGCTCGCCGAAGTACGCCTCGGCGACCGGCGCCAGCATCCCGGCGGCCACGTGCGAGGCACCCGACCCGGGCGCCGGATCGTGCACGACCACCCGCAACCCGCGCGCCGCGCACCGCCAGGCGACCGCCCACCCGATCGGCCCGCCCCCCACGACGGCCACCTCGGGCCGGCGCTGCGGTACCACCCCGGTGGTGGCGGGGCTACCGGTCAACATGTCAGCGCCCGAACCAGTTCGCCGGCGGCGCGGGCGGGATCGGTGGCTCCGGAGAGCGCACCAACCACCGCCACCCCGTACGCACCGGCGGCCCGCAACTCGGGCACGTCCGCCGCCGTCACCCCACCGATGGCGATCACCGGTACCTCGACCGCCTCGACCACCGCCCGGACACCGGCGACACCGATCGGCGGTGGCAGCCCGTCCTTCGTGGCGGTGACGCGGCACGGCCCCACGCCCAGGTAGCTCGCCCCCGCGGTGACCGCGGCCAGCGCGGTTGCCGGCTCCCGCGCGGTGGCACCCAGCACCGCCGCCGGGCCGAGCACCTGCCGGGCAGCCGCCACGGGTAGATCGTCGGCACCGACGTGACCACCGGCGGCGTCGGTGGCCAGTGCCACGTGCAGTCGGTCGTTGACCAGGCAGGGCACCCCGTACGGTGCGCAGTGGGCAAGAACCTGCCGGGTCAGTTCGTACGCCTGCCGGTCGGTCGCGGTGTCCGCGACCCGGACCTGCACCACGAGTTCGGCGTGGGCCACCGGCAGCACGGCACGCAGCACGGCGAGTGCATCCCGCCCGGGTCGGGTGTCGGTGATCAGATGCAGTCGTCCCAGGGACGGCACGGCAACACTCCTCCCTGCGCCGGCATTACCCGGATCAGGTTCGACGGTCGGGGGCTCACAGCCCCCCTCTCAGCCCGGTACACCGGGCTCCCGTGGGTTCGTTGGGTGTCACCGTACGTCGTTTCGCCGGTTCCGCCAAGCCCGTCCTGCGCCGCCGGTGGCGGCGAGGGCCACCCGGTCATGCCGACTCCGCCACGGCCTGCTGAACGGACTCGCGGCAGCACGGCGGCCGGAAAAGGCCCCGATATGCAGCGACTCACACCAATAGAAAATGACCTCGTTACCAAAACGTTACAAGGGTTCACCTTGCTCGAAACTAGATTCACTAACGCAAATTGAGTGATCGGATCGGCTAGTCGGCACCCAGACCTCACTCGTCAGGTATGGGCGGTCGGACCGACGGGAGTGACACCGCCGTCCACTCCGAACCGTCCCACGGACAGAGGAGATCCTCGTGCCCCGACCCAGTCGGCGGCGAGCGCCGCTCGCCGCAGTGACCGTGGCGCTACTCGCCTTCGTACTCATCCTGACCGCCGCACCCACCCCGATCATCGGTCCCGCCGCCGCGCGGGCCGCCCGCCCCACCGTCGCCGCGGCGGCGGCGGAGCCGTTCTCCGTCCTGGTCTTCTCCAAGACCGCCGGATTCCGGCACGACTCGATCCCGGCCGGCATCAGTGCGATCCAGCAACTCGGCACGGCGAACGGGTTCACCGTCACCACCACCGAGGACGGCGCCGCCTTCACCGACACCAACCTCGCCAGGTTCCAGGCGGTCATCTGGTTGTCCACCACCGGTGACGTGCTCAACGCCAGCCAGCAGGCGGCCTTCGAGCGCTACATCCGCGCCGGTGGCGGATACGTCGGCGTGCACGCCGCATCCGACACCGAATACGACTGGGCCTGGTACGGCCAGTTGGTCGGCGCCTACTTCAACAACCACCCCGCCAACCAGACGGCCACGGTGAAGGTGGAGGACACCACCCACGAGTCGACCCGGCACCTGCCGGAGCGGTGGTCCCGCTACGACGAGTGGTACAACTTCCGCACCAACCCCCGGGCCCGTCAGGTGCAGGTGCTGGCCTCGCTGGACGAGCGCAGCTACAGCCCGGGTAGCGGGGCGATGGGACAGGACCACCCGATCGCCTGGTGCCAGAACTTCGACGGCGGGCGGTCCTGGTACACCGGTGGCGGGCACACCCAGGAGTCCTTCACCAACGCCGAGTTCCGGCAACACCTCCTCGGTGGTATCCAGACCGCGGCCGGAGCCGTGCACGCCGACTGCGGTGCCGGCCGGGCGGCCAGCTTCGAGAAGGTGACGCTGGACAGCAACACCAGCAACCCGATGGAGATGGACATCGCGCCCGACGGCCGGGTGTTCTACATCGAGCGCGACGGTCGCGTGCAGATCATCAAGCCGGACACCGGCCAGACGGTCACCGCGCTACGGCTGAGCGTCTTCGCCGGCAACGAGGACGGCCTGCTGGGCATCCGACTCGACCCCGACTTCGCCAGCAACGGGTGGGTCTGGCTCTACTACGCCCCGAGCGCGGGCGGCTCCCGCAACCACCTGTCCCGGTTCACCGTCACCGGGGACACGATCGGCCCGTCGAGCGAGCGGGTCGTGCTGGAGGTGCCCACCCAGCGCAACACCTGCTGCCACATGGGCGGCACGATGACCTTCGACTCGGCCGGCAACCTGTACCTGGCCACCGGGGACAACACCAACCCCTTCGAGTCCGGTGGCTACAGCCCGTTGGACGAGCGCTCCGGCCGGTCGGACTACGACTCGCAGCGCACCGCCGGCAACACCAACGACCTGCGCGGCAAGGTGCTCCGGATCCGGCCGCAGGCCGACGGCACGTACACCATCCCGGCCGGAAACCTCTTCGCACCGGGCACCGCGCGGACCCGGCCGGAGATCTACGCGATGGGCCTGCGCAACCCGTTCCGGATCGGCATCGACCCGGTCACCAACGTGCTCTACGTCGCCGACTACGGCCCGGACGCCACCACCACGAACGCGAACCGGGGCCCGGAGGGCCTGGTGGAGTGGAACATCGTCGACCGGCCCGGCAACTTCGGCTGGCCGTACTGCCACGGCAACAATCAGGCGTACAACGACTACCAGTTCCCGTCCGGTCCGAGCGGGGCGAAGTTCAACTGCTCCGCGCCGGTGAACAACTCCCCCAACAACACAGGTCTGACCAACCTGCCGGCGGCCATCCCGGCCACGGTCGACTACGGCTACGGCGGCAACAGCCGTTTCCCGGAGATCGGCGGCGGCGGCGCGCCAATGGCCGGCCCGGTCTACCGGTTCGACCCGACGATCTCGTCGAGCCGCCAGTGGCCGGCGTACTTCGACGGCAAGGCCATGTTCGGCGAGTGGAACCAGTCGCGGATGTACACCATGCAGGTCACCCGGGACGGCAAGTCCCTTGTCGACATCAACCGGATCCTCGACCAGATGACCTTCGTCCGGCCGATGGACTTCGAGTTCGGCCCCGACGGCGCGCTGTACCTGATCGAGTGGGGCAGCGGCTTCGGCGGCAACAACGACAACTCCGGCGTCTACCGCATCGACTACACCGCAGGTGCCCGCGCCCCCGTCGCGGTCGCCTCGGCGAACCCCACCTCCGGAGCGCCGCCGCTGGCCGTCACCTTCTCCAGCGCCGGCTCACGCGACCCCGACGGCGGAGCACTCACCTACGCCTGGACGTTCGGCGACGGCGGCACCTCCACCCAGGCCAACCCGACCCACACGTACGCCCAGTCGGGCAGCTACACCGCGCAACTGCGGGTGACCAATCCGGCGGGGCGGAGCGCGGTGGCGAACGTGCCGATCACCGTCGGCAACACGGCACCGACGGTGACCATCGAGTTCCCGCCGGACGGTGGCTTCTTCGCCTGGGGTGACCAGGTCGCCTACACCATCAAGGTCACCGACCCGGAGGACGGGACGATCGACTGCGACGAGGTCGAACTCCAGGTCCTGCTCGGCCACGACGAGCACGCCCACCCGCTGGAGCGGCACACCGGCTGCACCGGCACGGTGCAGACCCAGCTCGCCGACGGCCACGGGGCGGAGGCGAACGTCTTCACCGTGCTGGAGGCGACCTACACCGACCAGGGCGGAGCCGACGGGGCCGAGCCACAGACCGGCCGGGCGCTCGTGGTCCTACAGCCGAAACGCAAGGAGGCCGAGTACTACTCCGCCACCGGACGGGTGGCGGGTGCCACCGGGGGCGGCACCGCCGGGGTGGAGCGGGAGACCACCGGTGACACCGCCGGCGGTGGACAGAACATCGGCTTCATCGAGGACGGCGACTGGTGGTCGGTCAGTCCGGCCAGCCTGACCGGCCTCACCTCGATCCGGTTCCGGGTCGCCTCGGCCACCTCCGGTGGCCGGATCGAGGTACGCGCCGGAGCCGCGGACGGACCACTGATCACCACCGCCGCCGTGACCGGCACCGGAGGGTGGCAGACGTACACCGACGTCACCGCGCAGATCCCCAACGGCGCCGCGGCGGAGGGCGCGTTGTACTTCGTGGCCCGGGATCCGAACGGCGGCTCCGGCACCCTGTTCAACGTCAACTGGATGGACTTCGTCGGCCCCGGCGTGAGCGGCAACGCCCCGCCGACGGTCACCGCCTCGGCCACCCCGACCAGCGGGACCGGGCCGTTGGCGGTCACCTTCACCGGTACGGCGACCGACCCGGACGGGGACACCCCCCTGACGTACGCCTGGGACTTCGGTGACGGAGCGACCGCGAACACGCTCAACGCCAGCCACACCTACACCACGCCGGGCAGCTACACCGCCACCCTGACGGTCACCGACAGCCGGGGTGCGCGCGGGCAGGCCAGCGTGCCGATCCGGGTCGACGGGGCGGGCAACCCCTGCCAGGCCGAGCCGGGAGCACAGCGGTCCGACGAGTTCACCGGCAGCTCGCTGGATCGTCAGCGGTGGACCGGCGTGGTGCGCGGGACCGAGTCGTA
The DNA here is from genome assembly GCF_018070465.1 of Micromonospora sp. C95. Classification (GTDB taxonomy): domain Bacteria; phylum Actinomycetota; class Actinomycetes; order Mycobacteriales; family Micromonosporaceae; genus Micromonospora. The sequence continues at coordinate 72,979 of NZ_JAGPXT010000020.1, read as the reverse complement.
CTCCCTCGCCGACGGATCGCTGCGGCTGCCCACCGCGGCGGGTGACCTGTACGGCACCCGTAACGACGCCACCAACCTGGTGCTCCAGCCCGCACCCAGCGGTGCCTGGCAGGCGACCACCCGGGTCACCCTGGCGGCCCGGGCCGACTATCAGCAGGCCGGTCTGCTCATCTACGGCGACGACGACAACTACGCCAAGCTGGACCTGCTCTACGGCGGCGGCCGCCGGGTCGAGTTCATCAGGGAGAGCGCCGGGACGCCCCGCAACGAGAGCACGGACTCCACCGCTGCTCCCACCGGCGACACCATCCATCTTCGACTGACAAGCGACGGGACGAACCTGACCGCCGCCTACTCGACCGACGGCCAGACCTTCACCGCGGTCGGCCGGTCCGCCGCGCTGGCCGGGATCAGCAACCCCCGGATCGGCCTCTTCGCGCTCAACGGGGGCACCACCGCGCCGGTGATCAACGCTCAGTTCGACTGGTTCCGGATCACCCCGGATGTCACCACGGGGGTCGTCGCGCCCTCGGACGAGTTCACCGGCGACAGCCTGGAGAAGTGCCGGTGGAACGCCGTCGTACGGGAGGACTCGACCCGGTACCGGATCACCGACGGCGCGCTGCGCATCGACGTGCCGAACGGTGACATCTACGGCACCGGCAACACCGGGCCGACGAACTTCATCCTCCAGAACAGCCCGACCGGGAACTGGACCATGCAGACCCGGGTCGACGGCAGTCTGTTCAACGAGCAGTACCAGCAGGCGGGTCTGCTGGTGTACGCCGACGACGACAACTATCTCAAGTTCGACTATGTGACGGACAACGCGGCAGGTCAGACGGTCTCGCGACGGATCGAGTTCCGCAGCGAGGTCGGCGGGGCGGTGCAGAGTACACAGCCGCAGGCGACCGGCCTGACCCAGGGCATCTGGCACCTGCGGCTGGCACGCAGCGGAAACACCTTCACCGCCGCGTACTCGGCCGACGGCACGAGTTGGACGACCCTGCAGACGTTGACGAGCACCGCGGTCGGGGCGACCCCGAGGGTGGGCCTGTTCACTCTCGGCGCCAACCAGACCGCCTCGAAGACGGCCGCGTTCGACTACTTCCGGCTCACCCCCGGGTAGTCGGCCGGCCGAGCCAACCACAGATGCCGGCCCGCACCTCCGCCCGGAGGTGCGGGCCGGCGCTCGTGGTGGTTTGGGAGGACTGTGCGGGAATGTCACCTCGATTTACCGAAACGTTATCTATTGAAGCCTTGCCATCAATCGTTGCACCGGAACTAATTTGTTCAGCGACTCGTCATAATGCCGAAACGAAGGCCCTGGCACGGCACTTCCGCTCGGCTCCATCCGGGACGGTCTTCGGCGGGCCGACCCCGCGCCCCCTGTCCAGCAAGGACAAAGGAGACCGGAGTGCCCCGACCACCTCGTGCCCGCGTACCCCTGACAGCTGCAATTCTCTCGCTCGGCCTTGCCGCGAGCATGCTTTTCGCGGCCCCAGCCGCCCAAGCCGCGCCCGCCCCCGTCGCCCAGGCGGTTCCGGAGGCCGCCGCCGAGACGTTCTCGGTGCTGGTCTTCTCCAAGACCGCCGGCTTCCGGCACGCCTCCATCCCCACCGGCATCGCCGCCATCCAGGAGCTCGGCGTCGAGCACGGTTTCACCGTCGACACCACTGAGGACGGCGCCGCCTTCACCGACGCGAACCTCGCTCAGTACCGGGCGGTCATCTGGCTCTCCACCACCGGAGACGTGCTGACCGCCGACCAGCAGGCGGCGTTCGAGCGCTACATCCAGGCCGGTGGCGGCTACGCCGGCATCCACGCCGCCGCCGACACCGAGTACAGCTGGGCCTGGTACGGCGAACTGGTGGGGGCGTACTTCAACAGCCACCCGGCCAACCAGCAGGCCACGGTCAAGGTGGAGGACCCGGCTCACCCCTCCACCGCCCACCTGCCGGGGCAATGGTCCCGGTTCGACGAGTGGTACAACTACCGCACCAACCCGCGCGGTTCGGTGCACGTGCTGGCCACCCTGGACGAGACCAGCTACAACGCGGGTTCCGGCGCGATGGGGCACGACCACCCGATCGCCTGGTGCCAGGACTACGACGGCGGCCGGGCCTGGTACACCGGCGGCGGCCACACCGACGAGTCGTACGCCGAACCGGGCTTCCGCACCCACCTGCTCGGCGGCATCCGCACCGCGGCCGGGATCCAGGGTGCCGACTGCGGGGCGTCGCTGACCGCCAGCTTCGAGAAGGTGACGCTGGACAGCAACACCAGCAACCCGATGGAGCTGGACATCGCGCCCGACGGCCGGGTCTTCTACATCGAGCGCGACGGCCGGGTGCAGATCGTCAAGCCGGACACCGGCAACACGGTCACCGCGATCGACCTCGACGTGTTCACCGGCAACGAGGACGGCCTGATCGGCATCCGGCTCGACCCGGACTTCGCCACCAACAACTGGGTCTACCTCTACTACGCCCCGAACGACGGGGTGGCACGCAACCTGCTCTCCCGGTTCACGGTGAGCGGTGACTCGATCGACGCGGCCACCGAGGAGGTCGTGCTCCAGGTCGACACCCAACGCAACACCTGCTGCCACGCCGGCGGCACCATGACGTTCGACTCCGATGGCAACCTCTACCTGGCCACCGGGGACAACACGAACCCGTTCTCCTCGGACGCTTACACCCCGATCGACGAGCGGCCCGGACGCGCCGACTACGACGCGCAGCGCACCTCCGGCAACACCAACGACCTGCGCGGCAAGGTGATCCGGATCCACCCGGAGGACGACGGGACGTACACCATCCCGGAGGGCAACCTCTTCCCGCCGGGCACGGAGCAGACCCGGCCCGAGATCTACGCGATGGGCTTCCGTAACCCGTTCCGGATCGGCATCGACCCGGCCACCGACACCCTCTACGTCGCCGACTACGGCCCGGACGCCTCGTCGGACAACCCGGACCGTGGCCCCGAGGGCCTGGTGGAGTGGAACATCGTCGCCGAACCGGGCAACTACGGCTGGCCGTACTGCACGGGCACCAACGAGGCCTACAACGACTACCAGTTCCCCTCCGGCCCGAGTGGACCGAAGTTCGACTGCGCCGCCGTGGTGAACAACTCGCCGAACAACACCGGCCTGACCAACCTCCCGCCGGCCATCCCGGCCACCGTCGACTACGGCTACGGCGGTGACCCGCGCTACCCGGAGATCGGGGGCGGCGGCGCGCCGATGGGCGGCCCGGTCTACCGGTACGACGCCGACCTCGACTCGGACCGTAAGTGGCCGGCGTACTACGACGGCAAGGCGCTGCTCGGCGAGTGGAACCAGTCGAAGATGTACACGATGCAGGTCTCCGCGGACGGCACCGAACTGGTCGACATCAACCAGTTGCTCACCGGGATGTCCTTCATCCGCCCGATGGACTTCGAGTTCGGTCCGGACGGTGCGATGTACCTGATCGAGTGGGGCAGCGGCTTCGGCGGCAACAACGACAACTCCGGTGTCTACCGGATCGACTACATTGCCGGTGACCGGGCGCCGATCGCGGTGGCCAACGCCGAGCCCACCTCTGGGCAGGCACCGCTGGAGGTCACCTTCTCCAGCGCCGGTTCGCGCGACCCCGACGGGGGCACGCTCACCTACGCCTGGACGTTCGGCGACGGTGGCACCTCCACCGAGGCCAACCCCACCCACACGTACGCCGAGGCGGGCAACTACACCGCCCAGCTCACCGTCACCAACCCCAAGGGTCGTACGGCGGTGGCGAACGTGCCGATCACGGTGGGCAACACCGCACCGACCGTGACCATCGAGTTCCCGCCGGACGGCGGCTTCTTCGACTGGGGCGACCAGGTCAAGTACACGATCACGGTGACCGACCCGGAGGACGGGGAGGTCGACTGCGACGACGTCCAGCTCCAGGTGCTGCTCGGCCACGACGAGCACGCCCACCCGCTGGAGCAGCACACCGGCTGCACCGGCACGGTGCAGACCCAGCTCGCCGCCGGACACGGTGCCGAGGCGAACGTCTTCACCGTCTTCGAGGCGACCTACACCGACCAGGGCGGCTCCGGTGGGGCCGACCCGCTGACCGGCCGGGCGATCGAGATCCTCCAGCCCAAGCGCAAGCAGGCCGAATACTTCACCGCGACCGGCCGGACCGAGGACGGCACCGGCGGCGGTGACGCCGGGGTGGTGCGTGAGACCACCGGCGACTCCGCCGGCGGCGGCCAGAACATCGGTGCCATCGAGGACGGCGACTGGTGGTCGGTGGTACCGGCCGACCTGACCGAGATCGACGAGATCCGCTTCCGGGTCGCCTCGGCGACCAGCGGCGGCGTGATCGAGGTGCGGGCCGGCGCGGTCGACGGCCCGGTGGTCGCCTCGGCGACCGTGCCGGGTACCGGCGACTGGCAGACCTACACCGACGTCACCGCACCGGTGACCGGTGCGGCGAGCGGTTCGCTGTACTTCGTCGCCCAGGACCCGGCGGGCGGCGAGGGATCGCTGTTCAACGTCAACTGGGCGGACTTCGTCGGCAAGGGCGTCACCGACAACGCACCGCCGGCGGTCACCGCCACCGCCACTCCGGCCACCGGCACCGCGCCGCTCACCATCGCGTTCGGCGGCACCGCCACCGATCCCGAGGGCGACACGCCGCTGACGTACGAGTGGGAGTTCGGTGACGGCGGCACGGCGGACACGCTCCAGGCCGAGCACACGTACACCGCACCCGGCAACTTCACCGCCACCCTGACGGTGACCGACAGCCGTGGTGCCCGGTCGTACGCGACCGTGCCGGTCCGGGTCGACTCGCCGAACACGTCGTGCCTCGGGGCACGTTCGGACAACTTCGACGACGACACGCTCGACCGCGACCGGTGGACCAGCGTGGTGCGGGAGAACCAGCTCCTGTCCGTCTCCGACGGCGCGCTGCGACTGCCCACCGAGGCCGGTGACCTCTACGGCAGCCGTAACGACGCCACCAACCTGGTGCTCCAGCCGGCACCGTCGGGAGCCTGGCAGGCGACCACGAAGGTCACCCTGCCGGTGACGGCCAACTACCAGCAGGCCGGCCTGCTGGTCTACGGCGACGACGAGAACTACGCCAAGCTGGACCTGCTCTACAACGGCAGCCGCCGGGTGGAGTTCATCCGGGAGACCGCCGGCACCCCGCGCAACGAGGGTGACGACAGCACCGACGCACCGGCGGGTGACACCGTCTACCTGCGGGTGAGCAGCGACGGCACCAGCCTGACCGCCGCGCTCTCGGCCGACGGCCAGACCTTCACCCCGGTCGGTCGCTCCGCCGCGTTGGAGGGCATCGAGAACCCGCGGATCGGCCTGTTCGCACTCAACGGGGGCACCGACGCACCCGTGGTGGAGGCCGCGTTCGACTGGTTCCAGGTGATTCCGGACGAGCCGGCCGGCCCGGTCGACCCGTCCGACGAGTTCACCGGCATCTCGCTGGACAAGTGCCGGTGGAACGCGATCCTCCGGGAGGACCTGAGCGCCTACCGGGTCAGCGGTGGCTCGTTGCACATCGACGTGCCCAACGGTGACATCTACGGCACCAACAACACCGATCCGACGAACTTCATCCTCCAGAACACGCCGAGCGGCGACTGGACGATGGAGACCAAGATCGACGGCAGTCTGCTGGACGAGCAGTACCAGCAGGCCGGCCTGATCGTGTACGGCGACGACGACAACTACGTGAAGTTCGACTTCGTGGTGGACAACCAGGCCGGCCAGCCGGTGTCCCGACGGATCGAGCTGCGCAGCGAGATCGACGGGACGATCCAGGATCCACAGCCGGGTGCGGAGAACCTGACCTCGGCCGAGTGGTATCTGCGGCTGGTCCGCACCGGTGACACCTACACCGGGTCGTACTCGGCCGACGGCACCACCTGGACGGCCCTGACCGAACTGACCAACGCGGCCGTCGGGGCTACCCCGAAGGTGGGCCTGTTCACCCTCAGTGGCAACCAGACCGCCTCGAAGTCGGCGTCGTTCGACTACTTCCGGTTCTCCACCGAGACCGGACCGGACGACGACACCGCGCCGGTCACCACGGCCGAGGTGTCCGGCACCCCGGTCGAGGGTTGGCTCACCGGCCCGGCGACGGTCACCCTGACCGCCGCCGACGAGGACGGCGGCAGCGGGGTGGCGCGCACCGAGTACCAGCTCGATGACGCCACCGAGTGGACCGCCTACACCGCACCGGTGGCGGTGGCCGGGGACGGCGAGCACGAGCTGCGGTTCCGCTCCGTCGACGAGGCCGGCAACGTGGAGGAGACGAAGGCGGTCACCGTCCGGATCGACGCCACCGCGCCGGTCAGCACCGCGACGTTCGCCCCGGCGAACGACGAGGGCTGGCACGACGGCACCGTCCCGGTGGTGCTCACCTCGACCGACGCCGGTTCCGGGGTGGCGCTGCTGGAGTGGTCGCTGGACGGCGGCGACTGGACACCGTACACCGAGCCGGTCGAGATCAGTGGCGACGGGGACCACGAGTTGCTCTACCGGGCCACCGACACCGCCGGCAACGCCGAGACGCTGAAGGCGGCGGTGGTACGCATCGACGGCACCAAGCCGACCCTGTTGGTCTCCGGCATCGCCGACGGCCAGCTCTACGGCGACAGCCAGGACGTCCGGGTGTCCTGGCAGGCGGTCGACCCGACCTCGGGCATCGCGACCGTGGTCGGCCGGCTCGACGACCGTCCCTACCTCAGCGGCACCCTCCAGGCGATGTACGAGCTGCCGCTGGGCATGCACGAGCTGACCGTCACGGCGACCGACAAGGCGGGCAACGACACCACCACCACGGTCCGCTTCTTCGTCACCACCTCGTTCCGGGACATGCAGAACCTGCTGGACCGGTTCAAGGCGACGGGCCGACTCGGCAACAAGGCGTACAACCAGTTGTCGAAGCGGCTCTCCAACGCCCGTACGGCGGAGGCGAGCGGCAACGACAAGCGGGCGATCAAACAGCTCACCGCGTTCCGGACGTTGGCCGGTGACGCCGAACTGGTCGGCGAGGCGGAGATCCGGGACGTGCTGATCCGGGACGCCGACGCCATGATCGTCCGGCTCGGTGGCACGGCCAGCAAGACGGGCGTCAAGGCCAACGACGGCGAGTCCGTCAAGGGCGCCGGCCGCCTCGGCGGCGACCCCACCCGCCTGGCCCCCAACCGCAACCTGTAACCCCACGGCCCCGCCCGGCACCTGCCGGGCGGGGCCCCTCCACACAGCCCCGTTGATCATGAGGTTGGCGGCAACTTCGAAGATCGACTTCGCCGTCAACCTCATGATCAACGCAAGGGGCAAGGCACGGGGTCAGCTGTCGAGGACCGTGCGGAGCGCCTTCAGGTCCTCCTCGGTGGGGTGCCAGGTGCCGGCTTCGGCGTTGGCGCGTACCTGCTCGGGTGTGGTGGCTCCGGCGATGACCGAGGTGACCGCCGGTTGGGCGGCCAGCCCACCGATCGCCACGTGCAGCATCGGCACACCCCGCTGCGCGGCGTACGCCTCGATGCCCTCGATGGTGTCCCAGTCGGCGGCGGCGAGCCGCTGGGCGTACCGCCCGCCCCCGGCCAGGCGACTGCCGGCCGGCGGCGCCTCATCCCGCTTGTACTTGCCGGTGAGCAGCCCGTTGGCCAGCGGGAAGAACGGCAGCATGCCCAGCCCGAACCGGTCGCAGGCCGGCAGCACCTCGATCTCGGCGTCCCGGTTGAGCAGGCTGTAGTGGTTCTGCGCACTGACGAACCGGGCGAATCCCCGGGTCTTCGCCGTCCAGTCGGCGTCGGCGATCTGCCAGCCGGCGAAGTTGGAGTTGCCGAGGTACCGCACCTTGCCGGCGCGGACCAGGTCGTCCAGCGCGGACAGCGTCTCGTCGATCGGGGTACCCGGGTCCGGCTCATGGAACTGGTACAGGTCGATGTAGTCGGTGCCCAACCGACGCAGCGACGCCTCGACCGCCCGGATCACGTAGCGACGCGAGCCGCGTACCCCGAAGTCGCGGCCGTTGCTGCCGGCCATCGACATGCCGAACTTGGTCGCCAGCACCACGTCGTCCCGGCGGCCCTTGAGGGCCGCGCCGAGCTGCGCCTCCGACGCGCCGTGCGGCTCGCCGTAGATGTCGGCGGTGTCGAAGAAATTGATCCCGGCGTCGAGGGCCGCGTCGACCACCGCGCGCGTGCCGTCCGGGTCGAGTTTGCGGCCGAAGTTGTTGCAGCCGATCCCCACGACGGACACCACGAGCCCGGAGTCGCCCAACCGGCGATAGGTCATCTCACTCACCAGATCACCATATGTCGCCTCGTCGGCTGGTCGCAGGGCCGACCGCGGCCGGCTACGGGTCAGGCCACGTCCCAGACCGGCTCGTCGGTCTCGACCACCTCGCCGTCGCCGCGGAACAGCAGGAAGCGGTCGAAAGTGCGGGTGAACCAGCGGTCGTGGGTGACCGCCACCACCGTGCCGGCAAACGCGGTGAGTCCGGCCTCCAGCGCCTCGGCCGAGGCCAGGTCGAGGTTGTCGGTGGGCTCGTCGAGCAGCAGCATGGTCGCGCCGGACAGCTCCAGCAGCAGCACCAGAAAGCGGGCCTGCTGCCCGCCGGAGAGGGTGCCGAAGCGCTGATCCCCCTGCCCCGCCAGCTCGTACCGGGACAGCGCCGCCATGGCCGCGTGCCGGTCCATGCCAGCCCGGTGTTCGTCGCCCCGCCAGAGGATCTCCACGAGCGTCCGCGCCATCAACTCGGGCCGGTCGTGGGTCTGGGAGAAGTGACCGGGTCGGACCCGCGCGCCGAGCCGGGCCATGCCGTCGTGCGCCACCGGGGCGAGCGCCGCCGCACCGTCGACCGGGCCGTTCGCCGGGTCCGGGTCCGTGCCACCCCGGGCCAGCAGCCGCAGGAAGTGCGACTTGCCGGTGCCGTTGGCGCCGAGCACCGCGAGCCGGTCGCCGTACCACAGCTCCAGGTCGAACGGATAGGTAAGGCCGTCCAGCTCCAGCTGCTCGCAGACCAGGGCGCGCTTGCCGGTCCGTCCGCCGGCCAGCCGCATCCGGATGTCCTGCTCCTTCGGGGGTACGGGCGGCGGCCCGGCCTCCTCGAACTTGCGCAACCGGGTCTGCGCCGCCTGGTAGCGCGAGGCCATCCCGGAGTTGTACGCGGCCTTCTGCTTGTACATCAGCATCAGCTCGCGCAGCTTCTGGTGCTCCTCGTCCCACCGCTTGCGCTGCTCGTCGAGGCGGTCGTGCCGGGACACTCGTGCCGCGTGCCAGCTGGCGAAGCCGCCGGGATGCACCCAGGCGCTGCCGCCCTCCACCGCTACCACCCGGTCGGCGGTGTGCGCCAGCAGCTCCCGGTCGTGCGAGACGTAGAGCACCGACTTGGCCGACTCCCGCAGCCGCGCCTCCAGCCAACGCTTACCGGGCACGTCGAGGAAGTTGTCCGGCTCGTCGAGCAGCAGCACCTCGTCGGGGCCACGCAGCAACAACTCCAGCGCGAAGCGCTTCTGCTGCCCGCCGGAGAGGGTCCGGACCAGGCGCTGCCGGGCGGTGTCCCAGGGCAGATCGAGGACGATTGTGGCGACGGTGTCGAAGAGCACCTCGGCGTCGTACCCGCCGGTCTCCCCCCAGGCCGCCAGCGCGTCGGCGTACGCCAGTTGGGCCTTGCCGGCGGCGGTGCTGTACTTGCCGCGCAGTTCGGCGTCGCGCATGGCCGCCTCGGTCTCGGCCAGCCGGCGCCCGGCGTCGCGCAGCGGCGGCGGCGCGAGCGACAGGGCCAGGTCGGCCAGCGTCGACTCGTCGCCGATCATGCCGATGAACTGGCGCATGACGCCCAGCCCGCCGGTACGCGCGATCGCGCCGGTGGACACCGGCAGGTCACCGGCGACCATCCGCAGCAACGTCGTCTTGCCCGCACCGTTCGGCCCGACCAGCGCCACCTTGGCGCCCTCACCGACCCGGAACGACACGTCGGCGAAGAGTTCCCGCCCGTCCGGCAGGACATGCCCGACCGCCGCCACGTCCACGTATCCCACGCGGGCATCCTGCCTGAGCCGGCGCGGCGGGCCAACCGATTACCCGGTCAACGGGTGACGCGCAACACCCGGAAACCCTTCTGGCTGGCGTGTCGAGCCACCTGCCAGCCCTGCTCGACCAGCCAGGACTGCAACGAGTCACCGCCGAGGTGGCGGGCCACCACGAGCCAGGCCACCCCGGCCGGGGCGAGCCGGGGCAGCCAGCGCAGCAGCATCTGGTGCAGCTCGTCCTTACCGATCCGGATCGGCGGGTTGGACCAGATCTGGGCGAAGCGGAGGTCGGCGGGCACCTCCTCGGGTGCCGTCACCCGTACCCGGTCGGACAGCCCGAGCCGGGCGGCGTTCTCGGCTGTCAGCTGGCGCGCCCGCTCGTTCACGTCCACCGCCCAGGTCGTCGCCGTGGCCGCGACGGTGGCGAGTACGCAGGTGATCGGGCCGAACCCGCAACCGAGGTCGAGCAGGTCGCCGGTGGTGGCGATGCCGGGTAGCTCGGCCTTGCGCAGCAGCACCGCGGTGCCCGGGTCGAGGCGGGTGGCCGAGAAGACCCCGGACGCCGAGGCGAGGGTGTAGTCGCGGCCGGCGACGGTGAACTGCACCTCGCGCGCCTGGGCAGGCGCGTTCGGCTCGGCGGTGAAGTAGTGCTCCCCGGTCACGCCGGACATTCTCGCACCGCGTGCGGATCGGGCCGAAGGTACGGCCGCCGTGGTCGCGCCGACACGGTCATCAACTGCATTTGCGCGAAATACCTACTAAAGGGATAAAAATCCCTACTCTGGACGACATGGTGTATCGGTACGACTCCGATGAGGACGCATACGTCCCGTACCGGGACGACGAGCCCGAGGGCGCTCTGCCCCAGCCCGGCCCGCCGCCCCCGGCCGGGCCGTCCCCGTCGCGCTTCCCCACCCCGTCGCTGGCCCGCCCGAACCAGATCATGCTGCCGTCGTCGGCGCCGCCACGGGCGGCGTTTCCCGACACACAGCAGGAACCGGCACCACGGTACGACCCGGCGCCGGCCGCGCCCGACGAACCGACGCCGGTCGGCGTGGCGGCGGCACCGCCGGAGCCGGGCACGACGACCGTCGCGCCGCCGCCCCGCCGAGGTGGCGGTCGCGCGTGGCAGGTGCTGGTCGGCGGCGCCGCGGCGCTGGTGCTGCTCGCTCTCTGCGGTCTCACCGCCGCCACCCTGCTGGACGGTCGGACCCTGATCGGACAGCAGGCCGGACCCAGCGCCGCACCGGACACCACCCGCGGCACGGTGCCCGCCGAGGCCAGCGACCTCGATTCGCGGGACACCGACCAGGCGCCGCTCACCGCCCGCGAGGTCTTCCCCGCCAGCACGCTCACCGTTGGCGACGGCGGGAACGGCTACGAGGTGCTCCGCACCCAGTCCAGCGCCAGTTGCCCGGTGGCCGCCACCGGGGAGGTCTCGGACCTGCTGGTCCGGCTCGGCTGCAACCAGGTCGTCCGGGCCACCCTCCGCGCACCGGACGGCGACCACCTGGTCACCACGGGGCTGTTCAACCTCACCGACCGGTCCAGTGCCGAGCGGGCCCGGGACCGGATCCGCCAGTTGCTCGACGAGCGGCAGGGCCGCTTCCGCGGCATGTCGGCGGGCGACGGCACCGAGGTCGTCGCCACCGCACCGGCCCGGGTCGGCTGGCAGGTACGCGGCCACTACATCGCCTATGCGGTGGTCGCCCGCACCGACGGTGCCACCATCCGCTCCGGTGACACCGGGGTCCGCGAGATCCTCTTCGACATGCTCGAACAGCACCTCAACCAGGGCGTGCTGGAGCGGCGTGCCAACGGCGGGACGGCAGGTCAGCCGACCGAGGAACCCACCGACGACACCGGCAACCAGGACGAGTCCACCGAGGACTGACCGACCGTCGACGACGGGTGACGCGGCCGATGGTTCAACTCTCGGCGGGCACCCGTAGCCGTCGGGTCGCCTCGGCCCGGCGCGCGTACCCGGCGGGATCGTCCGGGTAGCCGACTGCCACCAGGGTCAGCCCGTGCGCCGGTGCCACGGTCACCTCGCTGGCCCGTTCCCGACGGGCCAGCAGGTCGGCCGGCCACCGTACCGGTCGGCGACCGTCGCCGGCGACCAGCATGGCGCCGACCAGGCTGCGGACCATCGCCTGACAGAACGCGTCGGCCTGCACGGTGGCGACCAGGATCCCGTCGGCGTCCCGCCGCCAGTCCAACCTGGTCACCTCCCGCAGCGTGGTGGCGTTCTCCTTGCGCCGGCAGTACGCGGCGAAGTCGTGCTCGCCGACCAGTCCGGCCGCCGCGGTGGTGAGCAGGTCCAGGTCGAGTGCCCGGGGCCAGGCCAGGATCTCGTGCCGGCGCAGTGGATCGCACCCCCACGGCGCGTCGGTCACCCGGTACTCGTAGCGGCGGAAGGTCGCCGAGAAACGGGCGTCGAAGCTGTCCGGCACCGCAACCATCGCCCGCACCCGCACATCCGTCGGGAGCAGCCGGGCCAGCCGGCGCAACAGCCGCTCCTCGTACGCCCGCCAGACATCGCCGGGCAGGTCAAGGTGGCAGACCTGCCCGCTGGCATGTACCCCCGCGTCGGTACGACCGGCAACGGTCAAGCCGGTAGCGATGCCGGCGCCGAGCACCAGATCCAGCGTCTCGACGAGCACTCCCGCGACCGTGCGTCGCCCCGGCTGCGCGGCCCAGCCGGAGAAGGCCGTGCCGTCGTACGCGACGTCCAGTCGCACCCGGGTGCGCTCGTCCACGTGGTACCTCCTCGACGAGTCGGGCCCGGCACCCCCGTGGGGATGCCGGGCCCGACAACGGCCTCAGAGCCTGTCCAGCCGGCCTGGATCAGGCCTTGTCTTCCTCGGTGGCCAGGTCGCTGTCCTCGCGGGCGGCGGCGGTGTCACCGGAGGCCGACTGCGGCGGCTCGGCGTCCTGGTCGGCCGACCGGGCCGCCGGGGCCTCGTCGGCCGGCGCCAGCGCCTCGACCTTGTCCTGCTGGGCGGCCTTGCGACCGGCGGTCTTCTTGTTCGCCTTCGGCTCGGCGACCTGAAGCTCCTCGACCAGCTCGATGATCGCCATCGGCGCGGCGTCGCCCTTGCGCGGACCGGTCTTCACGATCCGGGTGTAGCCGCCGTTGCGGGTGGCGTACCGCGGCGCGATCTGGTCGAACAGGGCGTACACCACGTCCTTGTCCTTGACCACGGTCAGCACCCGTCGGCGCGACGCGAGGTCGCCCCGCTTCGCCTTGGTGATCAGCTGCTCGGCGAGCGGACGCAGCCGCCGGGCCTTGGTCTCGGTGGTCTGGATTTTGCCGTGCTGGAACAGCGCGGTGGCCAGGTTGGCCAGCATCAGCCGCTCGTGCGCGGGGCTGCCGCCGAGGCGGGGGCCCTTGGTGGGCGTGGGCATGCTTGGTGCTCCTCAGGTGTGGCGGCAGCGCGGACTAGAGCTGCTCGGTCTCGCGGTAGTCGTCGGTGTCGTAGTCGGCCTCGCCGAAGGCGTCCACGACGTGCGCCGGGTCGAAGTTCGGAGCCGAGTCCTTCAGCCCGAGACCCATCCCGGCGAGCTTCATCTTGACCTCGTCGATCGACTTCTGACCGAAGTTCCTTATATCGAGGAGGTCGGCCTCGGTACGCCCGATGAGCTCACCAACGGAGTTGATGCCCTCGCGCTTGAGGCAGTTGTAGGAGCGGACGGTCAGGTCCAGCTCCTCGATCGGCAGGGCCAGGTCCGCCGCCAGCTGCGCGTCCTGCGGAGACGGGCCGATGTCGATGCCCTCAGCGGTCTCGTCCAGCTCACGGGCCAGCCCGAACAGCTCCACAAGCGTCGAACCGGCCGAGGCCAGTGCGGTACGCGGCCCCATCGACGGCTTGGTCTCGACGTCGATGATCAGCCGGTCGAAGTCCGTCCGCTGCTCGACCCGGGTCGCCTCGACGCGGTAGGTCACCTTGAGCACCGGGGAGTAGATCGAGTCGACCGGGATCCGGCCGATCTCCGCGCCCGCCTGCTTGTTCTGCGCCGCCGTGACGTAGCCACGCCCCCGCTCGACGGTCAGCTCCATGTCGAGCCGGCCCTTGCCGTTGAGGGTGGCCAGCTTCAGGTCCGGGTTGTGCACGGAGACACCGGCCGGCGGCTGGATGTCGCCGGCGGTCACGTCGCCCGGCCCCTGCTTACGCAGGTACATGCTGACCGGCTCGTCGTGCTCGGAGCTGACGCAGAGCTCCTTGATGTTCATGACAAGCTCGACCACGTCCTCCTTGACCCCGGGGATCGTGGTGAACTCGTGCAGCACACCGTCGATCTTGATCGAGGTGACAGCCGCACCCGGGATCGACGACAGCAGCGTACGCCGCAGCGAGTTGCCCAGGGTGTAGCCAAAGCCCGGCTCCAGCGGCTCGATGGTGAACCGGGACCGGGTCTCGTTGATCGACTCCTCGGAGAGGGTCGGTCGCTGGCTGATGAGCATGTCTTCTCTTCTCTTCCGGGGCGCCCGCCATATGACGCCCACGACACAAACTGTTCCGGTGGCCCGCCCGACCGGGCGGGCCACCGCAACGAGCCCTACTTGGAGTAGAGCTCGACGATCAACTGCTCCTGGACCTGGGTGTCGATCACCTGTCGGGCCGGGAGCGAGTGCACCAGGATCTTCATCTGGCTGGGGATCGCCTCCAGCCAGGCCGGAACGGTCTTGGAGCCGGCCTCGGCCTGGGCCACGATGAACGGGGTGAGCTCCTTGCTCTTGACCCGGACCTCGACGATGTCGTGCTCCTTGATGCGGTACGACGGGATGTCGACCTTCTTGCCGTTCACCGTGAAGTGGCCGTGCTTGACCAGCTGACGGGCCATGTCCCGGGACTTGGCGTAGCCGGCCCGGTAGACCACGTTGTCCAGCCGCGACTCGAGGATCTGCAGCAGCACCTCGCCCGTCTTGGCCTTCTTGCTCACGGCTTCCTCGTAGTAGCCGCGGAACTGCTTCTCAAGCACCCCGTAGACACGGCGGGCCTTCTGCTTCTCACGGAGCTGGAGCAGGTACTCCGTCTCCTTCGTGCGGCCGCGGCCGTGCTGCCCGGGCGGGAACGGCCGGGACTCGAACGGGCACTTCGGACCATCGCACTTGCTGCCCTTGAGGAACAGCTTCATCTTCTCCCGCCGGCAACGGCGGCAGTCAGCACCGGTGTAACGAGCCATCTCTCTCTACCTCTCAGACCCGACGACGCTTCGGCGGACGGCACCCGTTGTGCGGCTGCGGGGTGACGTCGGAGATCTGCCCGACCTCAAGGCCCACGGCCTGCAGCGAACGGATGGCGGTCTCCCGGCCGGAGCCGGGGCCCTTGACGAACACGTCGACCTTGCGCATGCCGTGCTCCATGGCCCGACGCGCGGCGGCCTCGGCGGCGAGCTGCGCGGCGAACGGAGTCGACTTGCGGGAGCCCTTGAAGCCCACCTGGCCGGAGGAGGCCCAGGAGATGACGGCACCAGTCGGATCGGTGATCGAGACGATGGTGTTGTTGAAGGTGCTCTTGATGTGCGCCTGCCCGTGGGCGACGTTCTTGCGTTCCTTGCGCCGGACCTTCTTGACGGCGGCCCCGGCACGAGCCTTCGGTGGCATAAGTCTGTGCGCTCCTGAATGGGTTCTGGCTTCTCGCCCCGTTGATTTCGTAGACACCGGTTCCGGTAGGAGTCCGGCCTACCTCGACGGAGAACGACCAGAATTCCGGTTGAAAGAACTACTTCTTGCCGGGCTTCTTCTTGCCGGCCACGGTCCGCTTCGGGCCCTTGCGGGTCCGCGCGTTGGTCTTGGTCCGCTGGCCACGCACGGGCAGGCCCCGGCGGTGCCGGATGCCGGCGTAGCAGCCGATCTCGACCTTGCGGCGGATGTCAGCGGCGACCTCGCGGCGCAGGTCGCCTTCAACCTTGTAGTTGGCCTCGATGTGGTTGCGGAGCTGGACCAGCTCCTCGTCCGTGAGGTCCCGGACGCGCTTGTCCGGCGAGATGCCGGTAGCGCTGAGCGTCGCCAGGGCGCGGGTGCGGCCCACGCCGAAGATGTAGGTGAGCGCGATCTCCATCCGCTTCTCGCGGGGAAGATCGACGCCGACTAGACGTGCCATGTGCGGGCGTACTCCTCGTGGTGTGCTGGCGAAGGTGTGGACCCGTCCCACCCCGCTACCGGCCGTCCCTGTCCCTCCGGCGCCAATGGCACCGGCGACCGGGATCGGTCGCTGCCCGAGCGGGCCCCGGCCTTCGACCGGGGGTCAACCACGATTGAGTACGCGCTGCGTACCGCTCGCGGCTGGGACGAGCATGTGTGATGTGTGGGCTGGTTAGCCCTGGCGCTGCTTGTGGCGCGGGTCGGTGCAGATGACCATGACCCGGCCGTGCCGGCGGATCACCCGGCACTTGTTGCAGATCCTCTTGACGCTCGGCTTGACCTTCACGGTTGCCTTACTTCCCATCTGGCCCGGCGTCGCGAGGCGCGACACCGGACGTCGAAGACGGACACGGGACGTTTCCCGGCCGCCGTCAGGCTTACTTGTAGCGGTAGACGATGCGCCCGCGGGTCAGGTCGTACGGCGACAACTCGACGACGACCCGATCCTCCGGCAGGATGCGGATGTAGTGCTGCCGCATCTTGCCGCTGATGTGAGCCAGCACCTTGTGGCCGTTGGCGAGCTCCACCCGGAACATGGCGTTCGGCAGGGGCTCGATGACCCGACCTTCGATCTCGATGGCTCCGTCTTTTTTCGGCATGTCCTCCGCTGTCCTGACGTCGGTTACTCCGGACGGCTCACAACGTCTTACACGGGTGCTTGACCAAGATCAGGCTTCCCGCGCCAGCCGCGGCTCCGCGACCCACCGAAGCGCTGGTGGGCATGACGGAGTGGACGCTGCGCGCCGATCAGAAAGTGTACGCCCGCCTGCACGCCGTCGCCAAACCGACCTGCCAGCTGGGCTCGACCAGGTCCAGCAAACGGGACGTTCAGCCCACATCGCCCCGGTTGGGTCGCCGCGTCGGCTCAATCACCGGTGCCCCGGCGGCGTCGCCGGTCGGCCGCCCGCCTTCGGTGCGGCCGCTCTCGGCCGCCGGTGCGGCCTCGGTGACGCCGTGGGCCGCCGCACCAGACTCAGGGGCTCCAGCGATGCCGGGCTGTTGCTGGTCGACGGCCTCACGCTCACGCTTGAGCGCCCGCTTCTCCGCCTTCCGCTGCCGGCGGCGCTCCCGCTCGGCCGCCCAACGCGCTGGCTCACCGCTGGTCAGCCCGGTGACAGTACGCACCATCACCACCGCACCCCACGGACCCGCGACCCAACCCGGCCAGAAGTAGAGCACCTCACCGGCCGCCAGCGAGCTGATGGCCCAGATCGCCACCACGATCCCGACCACCTTCAGCCAGGGCTCCCATACCTCGGCCAGCCAGCGAGCGGTAGGCCCGCGTCCGGCCTCGGCCGGCACCGGGACGCTCGGCTGCCGAGGCGTCGGCAGCACCGCGCCGCCGGGCACCGGCAGCACCGCGCCGCCGGGCACCGGCAGGTCACTGACGAGGGCATCGAGTTCGGCGTAGGTCCGGGCGCCGTAGGCCCGCTGCAACCGCTCGTCGTACTCGTGCAGGTCGAGTCGCCCCTCGTCGAGAGCCACCCGCAGTCGTTCGGCGACCGCCTGGCGGTCGGCGTCCGCTGCTCGCATAGCGTCCCGCTCGTCCATGTCGGCAAGGATGCCACCGCTGTGCCAGCGCTGCCCTGGCGGCCGCTCCGGCACCGCCCCCGGCAACGGTTTCGGGGCCGCTGTCGCCGCCCGTCACCCGGCCCGGGTGGCGCTCGGTTGGCGAGCGGTGACCAGATCGCCCAGGCGGGCCCGGCCGCCGTCGAACGCGGTCAGCACCCACACGCCGTCGGGCAGCAGGGCCATGCTGTGCTCGACGTGCGCGGCACGCGAGCCGTCACGGGTGACGACGGTCCAGCCGTCGGCGAGTTCCGCGGTACGCGGCGAACCCATGGTGATCATCGGCTCGATGGCCAGCGCCAGCCCCGGCACCAACCGTGGCCCCTTGCCCGGCCGTCCGTGGTTGAGCACGTGCGGGTCCTGGTGCATCTCGGTGCCGATGCCGTGACCGCCGTAGCCGTCGACGATGCCGTAACGCCCCGCCTTGCGTACCGCGCGCTCCACCGCGTGCGAGATGTCGGTCAGCCGGCCCTTGCCGCTGGCGGCACCGCGCGCGGCCGCGGCGATGCCGGCCCACATCGCGTCCTCGGCGACCTTGGCCATCCGCAGCAGCGCCGGGTCGACCTCGCCCACCCCGACCGTGATCGCCGCATCGCCGTGCCACCCGTCGAGCACCGCGCCGCAGTCGATCGAGATCAGGTCACCGTCGACGAGCACCTGTTTCGGCGACGGGATGGCGTGCACGATCTGCTCGTTCACCGAGGAACAGATCGACGCCGGGAAGCCGTGGTAGCCCTTGAACGACGGAACCGCTCCCGCCGCACGAATCGTCGTCTCCGCGATCGCATCCAGGTCGGCGGTGCTCACGCCTGGAGCAACCGCCTCCCGCATCCGGCGAAGCGCCTCCGCGACCACGAGGCCGGCGGCACGCATCTTCTCGATCTGCTCAGGGGTCTTCAGCTGGATGTCCAGCTGGGGACGACGCATGGAGGAGCTACCTTTCGTTGCCGACGCAGCGGGGCACGACCGGCGTACCCCGCTGTCAGCACTCTATCCGGCTGGTAGCCGGGCGACCTCAGCCCCCGTACGAGCGGAGGGCGTCGATGGCGCGGACCGTGACGTCCTCCACCGGGCCGGTGGCGTCGATGCCGACCAGCTTGCCCTGCGCGCCGTAGTAGTCCACGAGCGGCGCGGTCTTCTCGGCGTACTCCCGCAGCCGGGCGGCGATGGTCTCCGGCTTGTCGTCGTCCCGCTGGAACAGCTCCGCACCACAGCGGTCGCAGTTGCCTTCCCGGCTGGTCGGGTCGAACTCGACGTGCCAGATCTTGCCGCAGCCCCGGCAGGTACGCCGGCCGGAGAGCCGCCGGATCACCTCGTCGTCGTCGACGACCAGTTCGAGCACGATGTCCAGCGCGGTTCCGAGATCGGCGAGGAGCTTGTCCAGTGCGGCGGCCTGCGGGGTGGTCCGCGGGAACCCGTCGAGCAGGAAACCGTCGGCGGCGTCGGGCTCAGCGAGTCGGTCGCGCACCATGTTGATGGTGACCTCGTCCGGCACCAGCTTGCCGGCGTCCATGTACCGCTTGGCCTCGACGCCGAGCGGAGTGCCCTGGGACACGTTGGCCCGGAAGATGTCGCCGGTCGAGATCTTCGGCACGGACAGGTGCGCGGCGATGAACTCCGCCTGTGTGCCCTTACCCGCACCCGGCGGGCCAACCAGAACCAGTCTCATCTACCGCAGGAACCCTTCGTAGTTCCGCTGCATCAGTTGACTCTCGATCTGCTTGCTCGTCTCCAGAGCGACGCCGACCATGATCAGCACAGCGGTACCACCGAACGGGAAGTTGAGGTACTGCTGCCGGTCGAGCCAGATGAAGAAGAAGTTCGGCAGGATCGAGATGATCGCGAGATACAGCGCACCCGGCAGGGTGATGCGGCTGAGGATGAAGTCCAGGTAGTCGGCGGTCGGCTTGCCGGGGCGGATGCCCGGCACGAAGCCGCCGTACTTCTTC
This sequence comes from Micromonospora sp. C95, assembly GCF_018070465.1. Taxonomy (GTDB): domain Bacteria; phylum Actinomycetota; class Actinomycetes; order Mycobacteriales; family Micromonosporaceae; genus Micromonospora. Next base: position 53,269 of record NZ_JAGPXT010000020.1, on the reverse strand, counting down.
ATGTTGTCCGCGACCTCGGTCGGGTTGAACGTGATCGAGACGTAGAAGTACGTGAAGAAGATGATCAGCAGGAAGTAGACCACGATGTAGATCGGGCTGGTCGGGTCGACCAGGTTGTTCTGGATCCACGCCTGGGTCTTGCCCGGGTCATTCTGATCGAAGAACTGCAACGCCAGCTGCGGCAGGTAGAGCAGCGACGAACCGAAGATGACCGGGATCACACCCGCCTGGTTGACCTTGAGCGGGATGTAGGTCGAGGTGCCGCCGTACATCCGCCGGCCGATCATGCGCTTGGCGTACTGCACCGGGATGCGGCGCTGCGCCTGCTCGATGAAGGTGACCGCGGTGATGACCACCAGCACCAGGGCGATGACGAGCAGGAACTTCCACCAGCCCTGGCTCTCCTTGATCCGCCAGCCCTCGCTGGGCAGGCGCGCCGCGATCGAGGTGAAGATCAGCACCGACATGCCGTTGCCGACGCCCCGGTCGGTGATCAGCTCGCCGAGCCACATGACCATGCCGGTACCGGCGGTCATCGTCATCACCAGGATGGACAGGGTCAGCCAGTCCGGGATGCCGGTGCCGGTCGGGATGATCTCCTCGTTGCACTGGTTGTTGAACAGCTGCCCGGAGCGGGCCAGCGCCACGAACGCCGAGGCCTGGAGGACACCCAGGCCCAGCGTCAGGTAGCGGGTGTACTGGGTGATCTTCGCCTGGCCGGCCTGGCCCTCCTTGCGGAGCTGCTCCAGCCGGGGAATGACCACGGTCAGCAGCTGCAGGATGATCGACGCGGTGATGTAGGGCATGATGCCCAGCGCGAAGATCGACAGCTGCAGCAGCGCGCCGCCGGAGAAGAGATCGAGCAGGTTCAGTACGCCCGTGGAGCCCTCGATGGCCTCCAGGCACTTCTGCACGTTGCCGTACGAGACACCTGGGCTGGGCACCGTGGCGCCGAGCCGGTAGATCGCGATGATGCCGACTGTGAACAGCAGCTTCTTGCGCAGGTCAGGCGTACGGAACGCACTGAGAAAGGCGGACAGCAACTTCTTCCTCCTGCGCGAGGCGGGCCGCCGGTCGTCCCTGGCGGGTCGGGGTGGGATCCGGGCAAGTGCCCGGTATCCATGGCTGGGAAGGGACTCTAACAGCCCGATCCCGGTCCGGGCAGATGTGCCCGGCCACATAAACCGAATCCGATGTTACCGGGCGCGAGGGCCCGTTGTAGACCATGGCGCCCGCCAGCTGGGATCAACTGGCGGGCGCCATGGGTGAAACAGCCCTACAGCTCGGTGACCGAGCCACCGGCGGCCGTGATCTTCTCCTTGGCCGACGCGCTGAACGCGTGCGCCGACACCTGAAGCGCCACCCCGCCGAGGTCCCCGGTGCCGAGAACCTTCACCGGCTGTCCCTTGCGGACCGCACCGGCCTCGACCAGTTCGGTCGGGCCGACCTGACCACCGTTGGGGAACAGCTCGGCCAGGCGGTCCAGGTTCACGACCTGGAAGACCACCTTGAACTTGTTCTTGAAGCCCTTCAGCTTCGGCAGGCGCATGTGAATGGGCATCTGCCCACCCTCGAACGCCGCCGAGATGTTCTTCCGGGCCTTCGAACCCTTGGTACCGCGACCGGCGGTCTTGCCCTTGGAGCCTTCACCGCGACCCACTCGGGTCTTCGCGGTCTTGGCACCCGGCGCCGGACGCAGGTGATGGACCTTGATCGTCATTACTCGACCTCCTCGACCTTCACGAGGTGGTTGACCGTGAAGATCATGCCGCGAATCTCGGGCCGGTCCTCCTTGACCACCACGTCATTGATCCGCTTGAGACCGAGCGAACGCAGCGACTCCCGCTGGTTGCGCTTGGTTCCGATCTCGGAACGGACCTGGGTGACCTTGAGACGTGCCATCAGGACGCCACCTCCGCCCGCGAGGCGAGCATCGCCGCCGGCGCGACGTCCTCCACCGGCAGGCCCCGCCGCGCGGCAACGGCCTCCGGGGACTCCAGCCCCTTCAGCGCGGCCACGGTGGCGTGCACGATGTTGATCGGGTTCGACGAGCCCAGGCTCTTGGAGAGCACGTCGTGGATGCCCGCGCACTCCAGCACGGCACGGACCGGACCACCGGCGATGACACCCGTACCGGCGGAGGCCGGCTTGAGCAGCACCACCCCGGCGGCGTCCTCGCCCGTGACCGGGTGCGGGATCGAGGCGGCGATCCGCGGCACCTTGAAGAAGTGCTTCTTGGCCTCCTCGACGCCCTTGGCGATGGCCGCGGGCACCTCCTTGGCCTTTCCGTAGCCCACGCCGACGGTGCCGTCGCCGTCGCCCACGATCACCAGGGCGGTGAAGCTGAAGCGACGACCACCCTTCACGACCTTGGCGACGCGGTTGATCGCGACGACCCGCTCGAGGTGCGGGGTCTTCTCGGCGGGCGCGTTTCCGCGGCCGCCCTCACGGCGGTTGTCGCGGCGACCACCCTCGTTGCCACCGGACCCGCCGCCACGGCGCTGTTGACCTGGCATCAGCAGCCTTCCTTCTCTCTCGTGACGGGGATTGTCAGAACTCGAGCCCGGCTTCGCGGGCGGCGTCGGCGAGCGCGGCGACCCGCCCCGCGTACCGGTTGCCGCCGCGGTCGAAGACGACCTTGGAAATGCCTGCGGCCTTGGCCCGCTCGGCCAGCAGGGTGCCGACCTTGCCAGCCAGGGCGCTCTTGTCGCCCTCCGTGCCGCGCACCGAGGCGTCCAGGGTCGAGGCCGACGCCAAGGTGTGACCCTTGGTGTCGTCCACGATCTGGGCGACGATGTGCCGCAGCGAACGGGTGACCACCAGGCGGGGACGCGCGGCGGTGCCGCTGACGTTCTTGCGCACTCGGAAGTGCCGCCGTGCCCGCCCGACGGCACGCTTGGCGGCGACGCCGCGGCGGCGCTTGAGCAGCGTGGCGCTCACTTCTTACCTGCCTTTCCGGCCTTGCGTCGGATGACTTCGCCCTGGTACTTCACGCCCTTGCCCTTGTAGGGCTCCGGCGGGCGGATCTTCCGGATGTTGGCGGCGACCTCACCGACGAGTTGCTTGTCGATGCCGGCCACGTGGAACAGCGTCGGCCGCTCCACCGTGAAGGTGATGCCCTCGGGCGCCTGCACCTGCACCGGGTGCGAGAACCCGAGCGCGAACTCCAGGTCCTTGCCCTTGGCGGTGACCCGGTAACCGGTGCCGGCGATCTCCAGGCTCTTACGGTAGCCCTCGGTGACCCCGACGATCATGTTGGCGACCAGGGTACGGCTCAGGCCGTGCAGCTCCTTGGCCTTGCGCTCGTCGTTCGGGCGGTTGACGTTCAGCTGCCCGTCCTCGGCCCGCTCGATGGTGATCGGCTCGGCCAGGGTGTGCGACAGCTCGCCCTTGGGGCCCTTGACCTTGACGGTCCGGCCGTCGATCGTCACGTCGACTCCGGATGGCACCGGGATCGACTTACGTCCAATACGCGACATTTCTACCTGTCTCCCGTTACCAGACGAAGGCGAGGACTTCCCCGCCAACGCTCCGCTTGCGGGCCTGCCGGTCGGTGAGCAGCCCCTGGGACGTCGAAATGATCGCCACGCCCAGCCCACCGAGCACCCGGGGGAGCCCGTCCGACTTGGCGTAAACCCGCAGACCGGGCTTGGAGACGCGCTTGATACCGGCCAGGCTCCGCTCCCGGTTCTGGCCGTACTTCAGCTCGACGACCAGTCGCTTGCCGACGGCACCCTCCTCGGGCTCCTCGACTGCCCAGGTGGCGATGTAGCCCTCGGACTTGAGGACCTCGGCGATGTTCGCCTTGATCTTCGAGTACGGCATCGTCACCCGGTCGTGGTACGCCTGGTTGGCGTTACGCAGACGCGTGAGCATGTCTGCGATCGGGTCGGTCATCGTCATGAAAACTCGTCAACCTTTCTCGCCGGGGTTCCCGCGACACGTCGCAGGCCTACGGCGAAGAGACAGTCCAGCTGACGCGCCGCAGCGCGCCGGGCTATTACCAGGAAGCCTTGGACACGCCGGGCAGCTCACCGCGGTGGGCCATCTCCCGGATACACACCCGGCAGAGCCCGAACTTGCGGTAGACCGCCTTGGGACGCCCGCACCGCTGGCAGCGGGTGTACGCGCGAACCGAGAACTTCGGCTTCGCGGCCGCCTTGAGGATCAGCGCCTTCTTGGCCATCTCAGTTCTCCTTGAACGGGAAGCCCAGGAGCTTCAGCAGCGCCCGGCCCTCGTCGTCGGTCGTGGCGGTCGTGACCACCGTGATGTCCATGCCCCGCTGGCGATCGATCTTGTCCTGGTCGATCTCGTGGAACACCGACTGCTCGGTCAGACCGAACGTGTAGTTGCCGTGCCCGTCGAGCTTGCGCCCGTCGAGGCCGCGGAAGTCACGGATACGCGGCAGCGCGATGGACAGCAGCCGGTCCAGGAACTCCCACATCCGGTCGCCGCGCAGGGTCACCTTAGCGCCGATCGGCATGCCTTCCCGCAGCTTGAACTGCGCGATGGACTTCGTCGCCCGGCGGACCTGCGGCTTCTGGCCGGTGATGGTGGCCAGATCGCGGACCGCACCGTCGATGAGCTTGGCGTCCCGGGCGGCCTCGCCCACACCCATGTTCACGACGATCTTGACCAGCCGCGGCACCTGCATCGGGTTGCCGTACTCGTACTGCTCGCGCAGCTGAGCGATGATCTCGTTGCGGTACCGCTCCTTGAGGCGCGGCATGGTCTTGGTTTCGGTAGCCGTGGTCATCACAGGTCCTTACCGGTGCTACGCGCGATGCGGACCTTCTGGCCGTTCTCGTCGATCCGGTAACCGACGCGGGTCGGCTTGCCGTCGGAGTCCACGACCATCACGTTCGAGACGTGGATCGGGGCCTCCTGGGTGACGATGCCACCGGTCTTGGCGCCACGCTGGGTGGTGCTGATGCGAGTGTGCTTCTTGATCCGGTTCACGCCCTCGACCAGGACCTTGTCCTGCCGCGGGTAGGCCATGATGACCTTGCCCTTGGCACCCTTGTCCTTGCCGGCGATGACGACGACCGTGTCGCCCTTCTTGACCTTCACGGTCACAACACCTCCGGCGCGAGAGAGATGATCTTCATGAACCGCTTGTCCCGCAGCTCACGGCCGACCGGGCCGAAGATGCGGGTACCGCGCGGGTCGCCACCGTCCTTGATGATGACGGCGGCGTTCTCGTCGAAGCGGATGTACGAACCGTCCGGCCGCCGCTTCTCCTTGGCGGTGCGGACGACGACGGCCTTGACCACGTCGCCCTTCTTCACACCGGCACCCGGGATCGCGTCCTTGACGGTGGCCACGATGACGTCGCCGATGCTCGCGTAGCGCCGACCGGAGCCACCGAGAACCCGGATGCACAGGATCTCCCGGGCACCCGTGTTGTCGGCGACGCGCAGTCGCGACTCCTGCTGAATCACGTCTATCTCCTATGTCTGCCGGTTCTCCGGCCGCCTGGGCGGCCGGAGCCTGGCGGAACCTGCGCCCGACCGTCAGGGCCGAGCTCGAGCCTTCGCTACTTGGCCTTCTCGAGGATCTCCACGAGCCGCCACCGCTTGGTGGCGGAGAGCGGCCGGGTCTCCATGATCAGGACGCGGTCGCCGATGCCGGCCGAGTTCTGCTCGTCGTGGACCTTGAGCTTGCTGGTCCGGCGCATGATCTTGCCGTACAGCGCGTGCTTGACCCGGTCCTCGACCTCGACCACGACGGTCTTTTCCATCTTGTCGCTGACCACGAGGCCCTCACGGACCTTGCGCCGGCCGCGCGGCTTGGTGGGAGTCGTGTTCTCGCTCATGAAGCAGTCACCTCAGTCGGCGCGGCCGAGAGCCCCAGCTCACGCTCACGCATGATCGTGTAGATCCGGGCGATCTCCCGACGGATGACCTGCAGCCGCCGGTTGTTGTCCAGCTGCCCGGTTGCGGCCTGCACGCGGAGGTTGAACAGCTCCGCCTTGGCCTCGCGCAGCTTCGTGACCAGCTCCTCCTCGGAGAGCTCACGCAGCTCGGAGGCCTTAACGCCCGCTGCCATCAGGATTCACCCACTTCGCGCGTAACAATGCGGCACTTCATCGGGAGCTTGTGGATCGCGCGACGCATCGCCTCTCGCGCGATCTGCTCGTTCGGGAAGGACATCTCGAAGAGAACCCGCCCGGGCTTGACGTTCGCGACCCACCACTCGGGCGAGCCCTTACCGGAACCCATCCGGGTTTCCGCCGGCTTCTTGGTGAGGGCCTGGTCCGGGAAGATGGTGATCCAGACCTTGCCGCCACGCTTGATGTGGCGGGTCATCGCGATACGCGCCGACTCGATCTGCCGGTTGGTCACGTACGCCGGTTCCAGAGCCTGGATCCCGAACTCGCCGAACACCACCCGGTTGCCGCCCTTGGACGCGCCGCTGCGGTCCGGGTGGTGCGGCTTGCGGAAGCCCTTCGGGGGCTTGCGCGGCATCAGCATCTGTCAGCCCTCCTGCTGCGTTTCTGCCGGAGCCGAAGCCGCGGCCGCGACAGCAGCGCTGTCGACCGGCTCGCCACTCGGCGTCTCGGCCTGCTGCGCGACGGTCGTCGCGGCAGCCCGGCCGGCCTCGGTGCCACCGGAGGTCGTGCCGGACGAACCCGACCGACCACGGCGCGGCCGCTCGGGCCGGTCACCGCGCTCCCGGCGCGGGCGCGACGGAGCCTCGGCCGGAGCCTCCCGACCCGGCACCGCGTCGCCCTTGTAGATCCAGACCTTCACGCCGATGCGGCCGAAGGTGGTACGCGCCTCGAAGAAGCCGTACTCGATGTTGGCGCGCAGCGTGTGCAGCGGAACCCGACCCTCGCGGTAGAACTCCGTCCGGCTCATCTCGGCGCCGCCGAGGCGACCCGAGACCTGCACCCGGATGCCCTTGCACATCGGGTTCTTCATCGCCGACTGCATCGCCTTGCGCATCGCGCGACGGAAGCTGACCCGGCTGGAGAGCTGCTCGGCGACGCCCTGGGCGACCAGCTGCGCGTCCGACTCGGGGTTCTTCACCTCGATGATGTTCAGCTGCACCTGCTTGCCGGTGAGCTTCTCCAGCTCGCCGCGGATCCGGTCGGCCTCGGCGCCCTTACGGCCGATGACGATGCCCGGCCGCGCGGTGTGGATGTCGACCCGGACCCGGTCCCGGGTGCGCTCGATGTCGACCTTGGAAATGCCGGCGCGCTCCAGCCCCTTGGACATCATCCGGCGGATCTTGACATCCTCGCCGATGTAGTCCTTGTAGAGCTTGTCCGCGAACCAGCGGGACTTCCAGTCGGTCGAGATGCCGAGCCGGAACCCGTGCGGGTGAACCTTCTGACCCATTACTCGGCGCCCTCCGTGTTGCTCTGCGTCTCGGCCGGCGCGGTCTGCTTCGCCGGAGCCGCCTTGTTCGCCGACTTCCTCGGCGCGGCCGGCGCGACCGCCTCGACCGCCACGGTGATGTGGCAGGTGCGCTTACGGATCCGGTACGCCCGGCCCTGCGCCCGTGGCTGGAACCGCTTCATCGTCGGGCCCTCGTCCACGAACGCCTCGCTGACGAGCAGCGCGTCGGGGTCCAGCCGCTCGTTGTTCTCCGCGTTGGCGATCGCGCTCGCGAGCACCTTGTACACCTGCTCGCTCGCAGCCTGCGGCGCGAACTGCAGCACCGTGAGCGCCTCCTTCGCGGGCAGGCCGCGGACGAGGTTGACCACCCGGCGCGCCTTCATCGGCGAGATGCGCACGTACCGCGCAACCGCCCGCGCGCCCGGAAGCACCGGAGCGTCGCCCTTTCCTGGCATCGCTGTAACCCCTTGATCCTCTATCCGTATGCCCGCGGCGTCAGCGCCGGCGGCTCTTCCGGTCGTCCTTTTCGTGACCCTTGAACGTGCGGGTCAGCGCGAACTCGCCGAGCTTGTGCCCGACCATCGCCTCGGTCACGAACACCGGGACGTGCTTGCGTCCGTCGTGCACGGCGATCGTGTGCCCGAGCATCTCCGGGATGATCGTCGAGCGGCGCGACCAGGTCTTGATGACGTTCTTCGAGCCCTTCTCGTTCTGCGTCTCCACCTTCTTGAGCAGGTGGTCGTCGATGAACGGGCCCTTCTTCAGGCTGCGAGGCATGTCTTATCTCCCTCAGCCGCGCTTACGCGTGGCGTAGCGGCGGCGGACGATCAGCCGGTCACTCGGCTGGCCCTTACGACGGGTGCGGCCCTCGGGCTTACCCTGCGGGTTGACCGGGTGGCGACCACCGGAGGTCTTGCCCTCACCACCACCGTGCGGGTGGTCGACCGGGTTCATGGCGACACCACGGACGGTCGGGCGCTTGCCCTTCCACCGCATCCGGCCGGCCTTACCCCAGTTGATGTTCGACTGGTCGGCGTTGCCGATCTCACCGACGCTGGCGCGGCAGCGGACGTCCACCCGCCGGATCTCGCCGGACGGCATACGCAGGGTCGCGTACGCGCCCTCCCGGCCGAGCAGCTGGATGCCGACGCCGGCCGAGCGGGCCAGCTTGGCGCCACCGCCCGGGCGCAGTTCCACGTTGTGGATCGTGGTACCGACCGGGATGTTGCGCAGCGGCAGGTTGTTGCCCGGCTTGATGTCGGCACTCGGACCCGACTCGACCGTGTCGCCCTGCTTCAGGTCCTTCGGCGCGATGATGTAACGCTTCTCGCCGTCGGCGTAGTGCAGCAGCGCGATCCGCGCGGTGCGGTTCGGGTCGTACTCGATGTGCGCGACCTTGGCCGGCACGCCGTCCTTGTCGACCCGCTTGAAGTCGATCAGCCGGTACTGCCGCTTGTGGCCGCCACCCTGGTGGCGAGCGGTGATCCGGCCGTGCACGTTCCGGCCGCCCTTCTTGGGCAGCGGGACCAGCAGCGACTTCTCGGGAGTCGACCGGGTGATCTCGGCGAAGTCGGCGACGCTTGAGCCACGCCGGCCCGGCGTCGTCGGCTTGTACTTACGGATAGCCATTGTCTACACCCCTCAGCTGACCGGGCCGCCGAAGGCCTCGATGCGGTCGCCCTCAGCCAGCTTCACCATCGCCCGCTTGGTGTCCTTGCGCTTGCCGAACCCGGTACGGGTCCGCTTGCGCTTGCCCTCGCGGTTGAGCGTGTTGACCGTCAGGACACGGACGTTGAAGATCTGCTCGATAGCGATCTTGATCGCCGTCTTGTTCGCGTCCGGGTGCACCAGGAAGGTGTACCAGTTGCGGTTCAGCTCGCTGTAGCTCTTCTCCGAGACGACCGGCGCGACGATGATGTCGCGCGGATCGGCGATCGTGCTCACTTGCCACCCTCCTCGGTGGTCTCGGCCGGAACGCCCAGGAACTCGTCCAGGGCCTCCTTGGTGAAGACCACATCGTCGGCCACCAGCACGTCGTACGTGTTGAGCTGGCCGGCCTCGATCAGGTGCACCCGCGGCTCGTTGCGCAGCGACACCCAGTTCAGCTCGTCGGTGCTGCTCAGCACGACCAGCACCCGCCGGGCGGTGGTCAGCTTGGCGAGCGCGGCCAGCGCGGCCTTGGTCGACGGCTTCTCGCCCGAGACGAACGCCTCGACGACGTGCACCTGCCCGGCGCGCGCCCGGTCCGACAGGGCACCGCGCAGTGCGGCAGCCTTCATCTTCTTCGGGGTGCGCTGGCTGTAGTCGCGCGGCACCGGGCCGTGGACGACGCCACCGCCGGCGAACTGCGGCGCGCGGATCGAGCCCTGCCGGGCCCGACCGGTGCCCTTCTGCTTGTAGGGCTTCTTGCCGCCGCCGGCGACCTCGCCCCGGGTCTTGGTCTTGTGGGTGCCCTGCCGAGCGGCGGCGAGCTGTGCCACGACGACCTGGTGCATCAGCGCGATGTTGGCCTGCGCGTCGAAGATGTCGGCGGGCAGGTCGACCGAGCCGGTCTTGGTGCCCTCTGAGTTGAGGACGTCAACGGTGGTCACTTGCCCACACCGCCCTTCTTCGCCTTGGCCTTGGCCGCGGTACGGACCAGGACCAGCGCGCCCTTGGGGCCGGGGATGGCGCCACGGACGAGCAGGAGATTGTTCTCAGTGTCGACCGCCTGGACGGTCAGGTTCTGCACGGTGTAGCGCACGCCGCCCATGCGGCCGGCCATCCGGGTGCCCTTGAAGACGCGACCCGGGGTGGCGCAGGCGCCGATCGAGCCCGGCGAACGGTGCTTGCGCTCGACACCGTGGCTGGCGCGCAGACCGTGGAAGCCGTGCCGCTTCATCGGGCCGGCGTAGCCCTTGCCCTTGGTCTTGCCGGTCACGTCGATCGAGACACCGGCCGGGAACTCCTCGACCGTGACCTCCTGGCCGAGCGAGTAGTCCGCGGCGTCGCTGGTGCGCAGCTCGACGATGTGCCGGCGGGGCGCCACGTCGGCCTTGGCGTAGTGACCCCGCAACGGCTTCTTGGCCTTGCGCGGGTCGATCGTCCCGTACGCCAGCTGGACCGCGGAGTAACCGTCCTTGCCGGCGTCACGAACCTGGGTGATGACGCAGGGGCCGGCCTGAACCACGGTCACCGGGACAACGCGGTTGTTGTCCCAGACCTGGGTCATGCCGAGCTTCGCGCCCAGGATCCCTTAACTTGCCTGTCCATGTGTCCGGTCCCTACAGCTTGATCTCGATGTCGACGCCAGCCGGCAGGTCGAGGCGCATGAGCGAGTCGACCGTCTTCGGGGTCGGGTCGATGATGTCGATCAGTCGCTTGTGCGTACGCATCTCGAAGTGCTCGCGCGAGTCCTTGTACTTGTGCGGCGAGCGGATGACGCAGAAACGGTTGATCTCCGTGGGCAGCGGCACCGGGCCCGCGACCTGCGCCCCGGTACGCGTCACCGTCTCGACGATCTTCCGAGCCGAGGAGTCGACGACCTCGTGGTCATAGGCCTTGAGCCGGATGCGGATCTTCTGTCCCGCCATGGTGGCTTCTGTTCCTTCTCTCGATGCCGCTGTGTTGCGGGTGTCTGTACCGGCTGGCACAGGCCCTCTTCGCCCACCCCCGCGGTCGGGCGTGTCGCGCCCTGGGGCCAGGCTCCGCCCCGGGAGACCGGAGCGATCCTGACCGCGGTGGGTCCAGGCGCCGGATCGCACTGTGGCGACCTGAACGCCGTGCGAGGGTGGTTGACGGACGGGCCGCCAACCACCCCACGCCCGACTGTTCTGCCTACCCGGAGGTTCAGCGGAAGCCGAACACGGGCGGCGAACTGTCGTTACGCAACCTGACTAGTATGCCGCACGACCGGCGGCGGGTCTAATCGGGGTTACCCAGCTCACTTGATGATCTTGGTGACGCGACCAGCGCCGACCGTACGGCCACCCTCCCGGATCGCGAACTTGAGGTTGTCCTCCATCGCGATGGGCTGGATCAGCTTCACGGTCATCGTGGTGTTGTCGCCCGGCATGACCATCTCGGTGCCCTCGGGGAGGGTGACGACACCGGTGACGTCCGTGGTCCGGAAGTAGAACTGCGGACGGTAGTTCTGGAAGAACGGGGTGTGCCGGCCGCCCTCCTCCTTGGAGAGGATGTAGACCGTCGCCTCGAACTCCGTGTGCGGGGTGCTGGTGCCCGGCTTGACGACCACCATGCCGCGCTCGACGTCCTCGCGCTTGATGCCCCGCAGCAGCAGACCGACGTTCTCACCCGCGCGGGCCTCGTCGAGCAGCTTGCGGAACATCTCGATGCCGGTGCAGACCGTCTTCTGCGACTTCTCGCGGATACCGACGATCTCCACCTCCTCGTTCGGCTTGAGCACGCCGCGCTCCGCGCGACCGGTGACGACCGTGCCACGACCGGTGATCGTGAAGACGTCCTCGATCGGCATCAGGAACGGCTTCTCGGTCTCGCGCTCGGGCTGCGGGATCGCGGTGTCGACCGCGTTCATCAGCTCCAGCAGGCGACCGGTCCACTCCGGGTCGCCCTCCAGGGCCTTGAGCGCCGAGACGCGCACGACCGGCAGGTCGTCGCCCGGGTACTCCTGGGCCGAGAGCAGCTCACGGACCTCGAGCTCGACGAGCTCCAGGAGCTCCTCGTCGTCGACCATGTCGCTCTTGTTCAGCGCCACGACGATGTACGGCACGCCGACCTGGCGGGCCAGCAGGACGTGCTCGCGGGTCTGCGGCATCGGGCCGTCGGTCGCCGCGACCACCAGGATCGCGCCGTCCATCTGGGCGGCACCGGTGATCATGTTCTTGATGTAGTCGGCGTGACCGGGGCAGTCGACGTGCGCGTAGTGCCGCGCCTCGGTCTGGTACTCGACGTGCGCGATCGAGATCGTGATGCCGCGAGCCTTCTCCTCGGGCGCCTTGTCGATCTCGTCGAACGGCGTGTACGGGTTCAGGTCCGGGTACTGGTCGTGCAGGACCTTGGTGATGGCCGCCGTCAGCGTCGTCTTACCGTGGTCGATGTGACCAATGGTGCCGATGTTGACGTGCGGCTTAGTCCGCTCGAACTTCGCCTTCGCCACTGGTGTCCTCCTGTGGACTTCTTGGTTCGTTCGCCCCGGCACGCCAGGAACGGCGCTTAGGACTCTGTCGACAGCCTTTCCGGCCTGGCGGCCGGAGAGCTTTTGTGGGTTCTGCGGCGATGAAGCCTACAGGCCCGGAATTCACACAATCCGACCGAGGTGGTCGCGGTCGGGGAACTCCTCCCGCGACCACCGTCGGATCATCCGATCACGTCAGGTGAGCGTCACTCACCCGTCGCCTTGGCGATGATCTCCTTCGCCACGCTCTGCGGCACTTCGGCGTAGGAGTCGAACTGCATGCTGTAGCTAGCCCGGCCCTGGGTCTTCGACCGCAGGTCGCCGACGTAGCCGAACATCTCCGACAACGGCACCAGGGCGCGGACGACACGGGCGCCGCTGCGCTCCTCCATCGCCTGGATGATGCCGCGTCGGGAGTTGAGGTCGCCGATGACGTCACCCATGTTCTCCTCGGGAGTGGTGACCTCAACAGCCATCATCGGCTCGAGCAGCGCGGGATCGGCCCTGCGGGCCGCGTCCTTCATCACCATCGAACCAGCGATCTTGAACGCCATCTCGGACGAGTCGACCTCGTGGTACTGGCCGTCCAGCAGCGTCAGCTTGACACCCACCAGCGGGAAGCCGGCGAGAATGCCGTACTGCATCGCGTCCTGGGCGCCCGCGTCCACCGACGGGATGAACTCCCGGGGGATACGGCCACCGGTGACGGCGTTGGCGAACTCGTAGGTCGGCGAGTCGTTGCCCAGCGGTAGCGGCTCCAGGCTGACGATCACCCGGGCGTACTGGCCGGAACCACCGGTCTGCTTCTTGTGGGTGTACTCGACCTTCTCCACCGCGCGGCGGATGGTCTCGCGGTACGCCACCTGCGGCTTACCGATGTTCGCCTCGACGTTGAACTCGCGGCGCATCCGGTCGACCAGGATGTCCAGGTGCAGCTCGCCCATGCCGGAGATGACCGTCTGGCCGGTCTGGTCGTCCAGCTTGACGCGGAAGGTCGGGTCCTCCTCGGCCAGCCGCTGGATGGCGGTGCTGAGCTTCTCCTGGTCAGCCTTGGTCTTCGGCTCGATGGCCACCTCGATGACCGGCTCCGGGAAGGTCATCGACTCCAGGATGACCGGGTTCGCCGGGTCACACAGGGTGTCACCGGTGGTGGTCTGCTTCAGACCCTGCACCGCGATGATGTCGCCAGCCTTGGCGGAGCTGCGCTCCTCCCGCTTGTTGGCGTGCATCTGGTAGATCTTGCCGACCCGCTCCTTGCGGTCCTTGGTGGAGTTGACCACCTGGGACCCGGACTCGACCACGCCGGAGTAGACCCGGACGTAGGTGAGCTTGCCGAGGTGCTTGTCGGTCTGGATCTTGAACGCCAGACCGGAGAAGGGCTCCGAGGTGGACGGCTTCCGCTGCATCGGCGTCTCGCCGTCGGTCGCCGTACCCTCGATCGCCGGGATGTCCAGCGGCGACGGCAGGTAGTCGATGACGGCGTCGAGCATGGGCTGCACGCCCTTGTTCTTGAACGCCGAGCCGCAGAGCACCGGGTTCGCCTTGCTGGCGATGGTGGCCCGCCGGATGGCGGCCTTGATCTCCGCGACGGAGATCTCCTCGCCCTCCAGGTACTTCTCCATCACCGAGTCGTCGACGTCGGCCAGGGTCTCCATCAGCTTCTCGCGCCACTCGGCCGCGGAGTCGGCCAGGTCGGCCGGGATCTCCTCGATCGCGTAGTCCTCACCCTTCTGGGTCTCCCCGCGCCAGGTGAGGGCGCGCATCTCGACCAGGTCGACGACGCCGATGTGGTCGCCCTCGAGCCCGATCGGGATCTGGAGCACCAGCGGGGTGGCGTTCAGCCGGTCGATCATCATCTGCACGCAGCGGAAGAAGTCGGCACCGGTCCGGTCGAGCTTGTTGACGAAGCACATCCGCGGGACGTTGTACTTGTCCGCCTGACGCCAGACGTTCTCCGTCTGCGGCTCCACGCCGGCCACGCCGTCGTAGACCGCGACCGCACCGTCCAGGACCCGCAACGACCGCTCCACCTCGACCGTGAAGTCGACGTGGCCGGGCGTGTCGATGATCTGGATCGTGTGGCCCTTCCACTCGCACTTCGTGGCGGCGGAAGTGATGGTGATACCGCGCTCCTGCTCCTGCTCCATCCAGTCCATGACGGCGGCGCCCTCGTGGACCTCACCGATCTTGTACGTGATGCCGGTGTAGAACAGGATTCGCTCGGTGGTAGTGGTCTTACCGGCATCGATGTGCGCCATGATGCCGATGTTGCGTACGTTGGCGAGCGCGTCTGCGGCGGCCACTTCAATCCCTACTTATCGTCGTCTCGACACAACTGGTGGCGGTCCCGGCACCGGATGGCGCCGGGACCAGGGTGTTACCAGCGGTAGTGCGCGAAGGCCTTGTTGGACTCGGCCATCTTGTGCGTGTCCTCGCGCCGCTTGACGGCGGCACCGAGGCCGTTGCTCGCGTCCAGCAGCTCGTTCATCAGCCGCTCGATCATCGTCTTCTCACGCCGGGCGCGGGCGTAGGTCACCAGCCAGCGCAGGCCCAGCGTGGTGGCCCGGGCCGGCCGCACCTCGACCGGAACCTGGTAGGTCGCGCCACCGACACGGCGGCTGCGTACCTCGAGGGTCGGCTTGACGTTGTCCATGGCGCGCTTGAGGGTGACGACCGGGTCGGTGCCGGACTTCTCCCGGCAGCCCTCCAGGGCGGCGTAGACGACGCGCTCGGCGAGCTGACGCTTGCCGCGCAGCAGGATCTTGTTCACCAGCTGCGTGACCAGCGGCGAGTTGTACACCGGGTCAGCGACCAGCGGTCGCCGCGGAGCAGGTCCCTTACGCGGCATGTCAGCTCTTCTCCTTCTTCGCGCCGTAACGGCTGCGCGCCTGCTTGCGGTTACGGACACCCTGGGTGTCCAGCGAACCGCGAACGATCTTGTAACGCACACCGGGGAGGTCCTTCACCCGGCCACCACGCACGAGCACGATCGAGTGCTCCTGCAGGTTGTGCCCGACACCGGGGATGTAGGCGGTCACCTCGACCTGGCTGCTGAGCTTGACCCGAGCGACCTTGCGCAGCGCCGAGTTCGGCTTCTTCGGGGTGGTGGTGTACACCCGGGTGCACACGCCCCGACGCTGGGGGGATCCCTTGAGCGCGGGGGTCTTGGTCTTGGTGGTCTTCGCCTGACGGCCCTTTCGGACCAACTGCTGAATGGTGGGCACCGGGTTTCTCCGCTCCCTTCGGCCGCTGCTCGCGGCCGCGCCGTCTGCCGTAGCCGATCTCGTGACCGGCTCTCCTACATTCCGACCAGGGCCACCTCACGGCGGTCCCGGCACCCGCGGTCGGGCGTGTCGCCAAACTCACGGTTCCCGTCCGGCGCTCACGCGCAGTCCGGGGGTTTGTCACCGGCACACGGATCGCCGCAGGCCGGATCTTCTGGCTCAGTCGTGGTGCGACCCGGATGCCGGCTCACCGGCTCCAGCGCACGCACGAGTTGCCCGGGCGGGCCCGGGCACAAGGGGAAAGAGTACCTACCACAGCCGCGCAGGTCAAAACGAAAGACCTGCCGACGTCGCACCGCCTGCCGGCTGGTTTCTGTCAACCGCCCGCCCGTGATGGGCACCTACGAACACAAGTGTACCGGCTCTGCCGGAAACCGGCCCGCGAGCCCCCGAGCCGGCCCGCCTCGCCGCCGGCTAGGTAAGCGCCAGCAACAGCGCCAGTCCCACCCCCACCAGGCAGAGCAGCACTCCGGCCCCGCCACAACTGATCCCCGCGATGGCCAGGCCACGGCCGCTGAAGCGGACCGCCGGCGGGGGCGCCGGACGCCGGATCTGCCGCATTCCGAGCAGGCCCGCCACCACGGCGCCCGCGCCGGTGAGGCCACCCAGTGCGGCGAAGGCACCCGCCGCCCAGGCGCCGTTCGCCCCTCCCCCGATCGCGCCGAAGCAGATGACCAGGACCGAGACCAGGATCGAGGTGATGCCCGCCACCAACGAGCCGACCGCCAGGCCCGACGCGACCGGGGGCACGTCGAGATGCACCACCGCGAACGGAGTCCCCGGCACCGGTTCGACCCGCTTCGGCGGTCGGGGACGTTCCTGCGCGGGTGGTGGTGGCGGCATCCAGCCCGAACCGCCGGCGGGCCACGCTGGAGCCACCGGCGTCCCCGGCACCGGTCCGACGGTGGGAGCGCCAGCGGTCGGCTGGCCGGGAGGCGGGTGAGCAGGCGTGGCGCCCGTCGCAGGCGGGGAGGTCGGCGGGACGGTCTGCTCCGGCTCGGGCCGGGCCCATCCCGTCAGGTCGGCCTCGGGGCGCCCTGCGGAGGACTGAGCGGCTTCGCCGCCGTCGGGACGCGCCGGTTCCGTCACGGGATCCTCCTTGTCGGGCAGCGTCCCCGCACCGCGCGACGACACCGGTCAGGCTACCGTCGGCGGTCAGCCCTTCGATGCCGGGCGCGGGGACCGTGGTCGCGCCCTGTCAGTCGACGTTCGGCGCGAAGTCCTGCCCGTACGGCGCCTCGGCGAGCTGGATGATCCCGATCACCAACGCCACCACCAGGCTGACCGCGACCAGCACCAGGCCCGTCCAGGCCAGCCGCTCGCCCCGGCGCAGCCAGGCCGCACCGGTCAGGAAACCCGCCGAGGCGTACGCTTCGCGGCGCGCTTGTCGAGCCAGGTGCAGGGCCACCGTGGCCGGCACCACACCACCGATCAGCAGCCCCGTCATAGCCGCCATCAGACCGAGGGCGAAGACCGCCCGGGCCTTGGTCGCCCGGACCGGATCCGGGTCGAGCGGGTGACGTGGTGCCGGCGCGAGGGGCGCCGAGCCAGGTGCGATCGTCATGACCACATGATGCCTCCGTCGGCAGGTGTCCGCGTCGTACCCGCAGCACGACATACCGCGCCCACGGACACCCCCGGGGAAACACGAAGAGGCCCCGGCGCGGAAACGCCGGGGCCTCCCATGTCACCGCACGGTCTAGCGGTACGACCCGAAATCGAAGTCGTCCAGCGGAACCGCCTGGCCACTGGCCGGTCCGAAGCCGTAGTCGGTCTCCGGGTAGCCGGTCATCGAGTAGACCTTGGCCTTCGCCTCCTCGGTCGGCTCGACCCGGACGTTGCGGTACTTGCTGATGCCGGTACCGGCCGGGATGAGCTTACCGATGATCACGTTCTCCTTGAGACCGATGAGCGAGTCGCTACGGGCGTGGATCGCCGCGTCGGTCAGCACCCGGGTGGTCTCCTGGAAGGAGGCCGCCGAGAGCCAGGAGTCGGTGGCCAGCGAGGCCTTGGTGATGCCCATCAGCACCGGGCGACCGGCGGCGGGCTCGCCGCCCTCGCCGACGAGCCGGCGGTTCTCCGACTCGAACAGCGCCCGGTCGACAAGCACGCCCGGCAGGAACTCGGTCGAGCCGGAGTCGATGACCGTCACCCGCTTGAGCATCTGACGGATGATGATCTCGATGTGCTTGTCGTGGATGAGCACACCCTGCGAGCGGTAGACCTCCTGGACCTCCTGGGTCAGGTGGACCTGGACCGCCCGCGGGCCGAGGATGCGCAGCAGCTCGTGCGGGTCGATGGTGCCCTCGGTGAGCTTCTCGCCGACCTCGACGTGGTCGCCGTCGTGGGCCCGCAGCCGGACCCGCTTCGAGATCTTGTCGTAGACGATCTCGTCGCTGCCGTCGTCCGGGATGACCACGATCTTGCGCGACCGCTCGCCGTCCTCGATCCGGATCCGGCCGGGGGTGTCGGCGATGGGCGCCTTGCCCTTCGGGATCCGGGCCTCGAAGATCTCCTGGACACGCGGCAGACCCTGGGTGATGTCCTCACCCGCGACACCACCGGTGTGGAAGGTACGCATCGTCAGCTGCGTACCCGGCTCACCGATGGACTGGGCGGCGATGATGCCGACCGCCTCGCCGACGTCGACGATCTTGCCGGTCGGCAGCGAGCGGCCGTAGCACGCACCGCAGACGCCCAGCTTCGACTCGCAGGTGAGCACGCTGCGTACCCGGACCGTCTCGACCCCGGCGGCGACGATCCGGTCGACCAGGATCGAGTTGATGTCCGCGCCCCGCTCGGCGACGACGGTGCCGTCCGGCCCCTTGATGTCGTCGGCGAGGGTACGAGCGTGCACGCTGGTCTCCGCGTGCTCGTGCACCACGAGGGTGCCGCCGTCGGCGGCCACCGGACTGCTGACGTCGATCCTCTGACCCACCTGCATCGGGATGGCCCGGTCGGTGCCGCAGTCCTCCTCGCGGATGATGACGTCCTGCGAGACGTCCACCAGACGCCGGGTCAGGTAACCCGAGTCGGCGGTACGCAGGGCGGTGTCCGCGAGGCCCTTACGGGCACCGTGCGTGGAGATGAAGTACTCCAGCACGGACAGACCCTCCCGGTAGCTGGCCTTGATCGGCCGCGGGATGATCTCGCCCTTCGGGTTGGCCACCAGACCACGGATCGCCGCGATCTGCCGGAGCTGGAGCAGGTTACCGCGAGCGCCCGAGTTGATCATCTTCCACAGCGGGTTCTCCTGCGGCAGCGCGGTGTCCATCTCCTTGGCGACCTCGTTCGTCGCCTTGGTCCAGATCTCGATGAGCTCGCCGCGACGCTCCTCGGCGGTCATCAGACCACGCTGGTACTGCTTGTCGATCCGGTCGGCTTCCTTCTCGTACCGCTCCAGGATCTCCCGCTTGCGCGGCGGAGCGATGACGTCCTCCATGCCGATGGTCACGCCGGACCAGGTGGCCCAGTGGAAGCCGGCCTCCTTGAGCCCGTCCAGGGTGGCCGCCAGCGCCACCTTCGGGAACCGCTCGGCGAGGTCGTTGACGATCGCGGAGAGCTGACCCTTGCGGATCTCGTAGTTCACGAACCGGTAGCCCTGCGGCAGGGTCTCGTTGAACAGCACCCGGCCGAGGGTGGTCTCCACCGTCAGCGGCTCGCCCGGCACCCAGCCCTCGGGCGCCGTCCACGGCTGACCACCGGTGCCGTTGTCCACCTCGACGACGTCCCGCAGCCGGATCTTCACCGGCGCCTGCAGGTGCAGCTCACCGTTGTCGTACGCCATCCGAGCCTCGGCGTCCGAGCTGAACGCCCGGCCCTCCCCGCGCTCACCGGCGGTGAGGTGGGTCAGGTGGTAGAGCCCGATGACCATGTCCTGGGTGGGCATGGTGACCGGCTTGCCGTCGGCCGGCTTGAGGATGTTGTTCGACGACAGCATCAGGATCCGCGCCTCGGCCTGGGCCTCGGCGGACAGCGGCACGTGCACCGCCATCTGGTCACCGTCGAAGTCGGCGTTGAACGCGGTGCAGACCAGCGGGTGGATCTGGATGGCCTTGCCCTCGACCAGCTGCGGCTCGAAGGCCTGGATGCCGAGTCGGTGCAGGGTCGGTGCCCGGTTGAGCAGCACCGGGTGCTCGCCGATGACCTCTTCCAGCACGTCCCACACGACCGGCCGCTGCCGCTCGACCATCCGCTTGGCGGACTTGATGTTCTGTGCGTGGTTGAGGTCGACCAGCCGCTTCATCACGAACGGCTTGAACAGCTCCAGCGCCATCTGCTTGGGCAGGCCGCACTGGTGCAGCTTGAGCTTCGGGCCGACCACGATGACCGACCGGCCGGAGTAGTCGACGCGCTTGCCCAGCAGGTTCTGCCGGAACCGGCCCTGCTTGCCCTTGAGCATGTCGGACAGCGACTTGAGCGGACGGTTACCCGGGCCGGTGACCGGCCGGCCGCGGCGGCCGTTGTCGAACAGCGCGTCGACGGCCTCCTGCAGCATCCGCTTCTCGTTGTTGACGATGATCTCGGGCGCGCCGAGGTCGATCAGCCGCTTGAGCCGGTTGTTCCGGTTGATCACCCGGCGGTAGAGGTCGTTCAGGTCGCTGGTGGCGAAGCGGCCACCGTCGAGCTGCACCATCGGGCGCAGGTCCGGCGGGATGACCGGTACGCAGTCCAGCACCATGCCGAGCGGCGAGTTGCGGGTGTTCTGGAACGCCGCGACGACCTTGAGCCGCTTGAGCGCCCGGATCTTCCGCTGCCCCTTGCCGGTGCGGATGGTCTCCCGCAGGTTCTCGGCCTCGGCCTCAAGGTCCATGTTCTGCACCAGGGCCTTGATCGCCTCGGCACCCATGCCACCGGTGAAGTACTCACCGAAGCGGTCGCGCAGCTCGCGGTAGAGCAGCTCGTCGGTGACCAGCTGCTTCGGATCCAGCTTGCGGAAGGTGTCCAGCACCTCGTCCAGACGGTCGATCTCGCGCTGGGCCCGGTCGCGGATCTGGCGCATCTCGCGCTCTCCGCCCTCCTTGACCTTGCGCCGGACGTCCGCCTTCGCGCCCTCGGCCTCCAGCTCGGCCAGGTCGGCCTCGAGCTTGGCCGCCCGCTTCTCGATCTCCGAGTCGCGGCTGTTCTCCGACTGCCGCTTCTCGGCCAGGATCTCGTTCTCGATGGTCGAGAGGTCACGGTGACGCGCTTCGGCGTCAACGCTCGTCACGACGTACGAGGCGAAGTAAATGATCTTTTCGAGGTCCTTCGGGGCGAGGTCCAGCAGGTAACCCAGCCGGCTCGGCACGCCCTTGAAGTACCAGATGTGGGTCACCGGGGCAGCCAGCTCGATGTGGCCCATCCGCTCACGGCGGACCTTCGAGCGGGTCACCTCGACGCCGCAGCGCTCACAGATGATGCCCTTGAACCGGACCCGCTTGTACTTACCGCAGTAGCACTCCCAGTCCCGCTGCGGACCGAAGATCTTCTCGCAGAAGAGCCCGTCCTTCTCCGGCTTGAGGGTGCGGTAGTTGATCGTCTCGGGCTTCTTGACCTCGCCGTGCGACCACTGACGAATGTCGTCCGCGGTCGCCAGCCCAATTCGCAACTCGTCGAAAAAGTTGACGTCGAGCACGTTCAAATCCCTCACACGTCGCTTGGTGCGTCAGCAGCTCACCGGGTTTTGGTTTCGGGGCGGGGTGACCCACGAAGGGATCAAGCCTGACCGCCCGGAGTGGGTCGCCCCGCCCCGAAACCCCAACGTCACACTTCCTCGACCGAGCTCGGCTCGCGCCGGGACAGGTCGATACCCAGTTCCTCCGCAGCCCGGAACACCTCGTCGTCGGTCTCGCGCATCTCCAGGGCCACGCCGTCGCTGGACAGCACCTCGACGTTGAGGCACAGCGACTGCAGCTCCTTGAGCAGCACCTTGAACGACTCCGGGATGCCCGGCTCCGGGATGTTCTCGCCCTTGACGATGGCCTCGTAGACCTTCACCCGGCCGAGAACGTCGTCGGACTTGATCGTCAGCAGCTCCTGCAGGGCGTACGCGGCACCGTAGGCCTGCATCGCCCAGCACTCCATCTCACCGAAGCGCTGGCCACCGAACTGCGCCTTACCACCCAGCGGCTGCTGCGTGATCATCGAGTACGGACCGGTCGACCGAGCGTGGATCTTGTCGTCGACCAGGTGGTTGAGCTTCAGGATGTAGATGTAGCCGACCGCGATCGGGTCGGGCAGCGGCTCACCGGAGCGACCGTCGAACAACTGCGCCTTGCCGGAGGAACCGATCAGCTGCCGACCGTCCCGGTTGGGCAGGGTCGAGGCGAGCAGACCGGAGATCTCCTCCTCGCGGGCACCGTCGAAGACCGGGGTGGCCACGTTGGTGTCCGGCTCGGAGGAGTCGGCGCCGATGCCCTGGAGCTGGCGCTTCCACTCGGCGTCGTCCCCCTCGACCTGCCAACCCGTCTTGGCCACCCAGCCCAGGTGCGTCTCCAGCACCTGGCCGATGTTCATCCGGCTCGGCACACCCAGCGGGTTGAGCACGATGTCGACCGGGGTGCCGTCCTCCAGGAACGGCATGTCCTCGACCGGCAGGATCTTGGAGATGACGCCCTTGTTGCCGTGGCGGCCGGCGAGCTTGTCACCGTCCTGGATCTTCCGCTTCTGGGCGACGTAGACCCGGACCAGCTCGTTCACGCCCGGCGGCAACTCGTCGCCGTCCTCCCGGGAGAAGGTACGCACGCCGATGACCGTGCCGGTCTCGCCGTGCGGCACCTTCAGGGAGGTGTCCCGGACCTCGCGCGCCTTCTCGCCGAAGATCGCGCGAAGCAGCCGCTCCTCCGGGGTCAGCTCGGTCTCACCCTTGGGCGTGACCTTGCCGACCAGGATGTCGCCGGGGACGACCTCGGCGCCGATCCGGATGATCCCGCGCTCGTCCAGGTCGGCGAGCATCTCCTCGCTGACGTTCGGAATGTCGCGGGTGATCTCCTCCGGGCCGAGCTTGGTGTCCCGCGCGTCGACCTCGTGCTCCTCGATGTGGATCGAGGTGAGCACGTCCTGCTGCACGAGGCGCTGCGACAGGATGATCGCGTCCTCGTAGTTGTGCCCCTCCCAGGTCATGAACGCCACGAGCAGGTTTCGCCCGAGCGCCATCTCGCCCTCGTCGGTGCACGGACCGTCCGCGATGACCTGGCCGGCCTCGACCCGGTCACCCTCGAAGACGACCGGCTTCTGGTTCACGCAGGAGCCGGCGTTGGAGCGACGGAACTTGTGCAGGAGGTACGTCCGGCGGTGGCCGTCGTCCTGGTGAACGGTGATGTAGTCGGCGCAGAGGTCCTCGACCACGCCACCGACCTCGGCCACGACCACGTCACCGGCGTCGACCGCGGCACGGTACTCCATGCCGGTGCCGACCAGCGGGGACTCGGCCTTGACCAGCGGCACCGCCTGACGCTGCATGTTCGCGCCCATCAGGGCCCGGTTCGCGTCGTCGTGCTCCAGGAACGGGATCATCGCGGTGGCGACCGAGGTCATCTGCCGCGGCGACACGTCCATGTAGTCCACGGCGGCCGGCGTGACGTCCTCGGTCTCGCCGCCCTTACGCCGGACCAGGACGCGGTCCTCGGCGAACGAGCCGTCGGCCCGCAGCGGGGCGTTGGCCTGCGCCTTGACGAACCGGTCCTCCTCGTCCGCGGTCAGGTAGTCGATCTGGTCGGTGACCCGACCGTCGATGACCTTCCGGTACGGCGTCTCGATGAAGCCGAACGGGTTGACCCGGGCGAAGGTGGACAGCGCGCCGATCAGACCGATGTTCGGGCCTTCCGGCGTCTCGATCGGGCACATCCGGCCGTAGTGGGACGGGTGCACGTCGCGGACCTCGAAGCCGGCCCGCTCCCGGGACAGACCACCCGGGCCGAGCGCGCTCAGCCGTCGCCGGTGGGTCAGGCCCGCCAGCGGGTTGGTCTGGTCCATGAACTGGGACAGCTGCGAGGTGCCGAAGAACTCCCGGATCGCGGCGACGACCGGACGGATGTTGATCAGGGTCTGCGGCGTGATCGCCTCGACGTCCTGGGTGGTCATCCGCTCCCGGACGACCCGCTCCATCCGGGACAGGCCGACCCGAACCTGGTTCTGGATCAGCTCGCCCACGGTACGCAGCCGCCGGTTGCCGAAGTGGTCGATGTCGTCGGCCTCGTAGCCCTCCTCACCGGCGTGCAGCCGGCAGAGGTACTCCACGGTGGCGACGATGTCGTCCTCGGTCAGCGTGCCGGTGGTGATCGGCACGTCCAGCTCGAGCTTCTTGTTGAACTTGTACCGCCCGACCTTGGCTACGTCGTACCGCTTCGGGTTGAAGAAGAGGTTGTCGAGCAGGGTCTGGGCGTTCTCGCGGGTCGGCGGCTCGCCAGGGCGCAGCTTGCGGTAGATGTCTAGCAGCGCCTCGTCCTGGCCGGCGATGTGGTCCTTCTCGAGCGTGGTCATCATCAGCTCGGACCAGCCGAACTTCTCACGGATCTGCTCGGCCGACCATCCGATGGCCTTGAGCAGCACCGTGACGGCCTGCCGACGCTTACGGTCGATGCGAACGCCGACCGTGTCGCGCTTGTCGATGTCGAACTCCAGCCAGGCACCCCGACTCGGGATCACCTTGACGCTGGAGAGGTCGCGGTCGGAGGTCTTGTCCGGCTGCTTGTCGAAGTACACGCCCGGCGAACGGACGAGCTGGCTGACCACCACGCGCTCGGTGCCGTTGATGATGAAGGTGCCCTTCGGCGTCATCATCGGGAAGTCACCCATGAACACCGTCTGGCTCTTGATCTCGCCGGTGGTGTTGTTGGTGAACTCCGCGGTCACGAACAGTGGCGCGCAGTAGGTGAGGTCCTTCTCCTTGCACTCCTCGATCGAGGCCTTGACCTCGTCGAAGCGAGGCGCCGAGAAGGAGAGCGACATGGTGCCGGAGAAGTCCTCAATGGGACTGATCTCGTCGAGGATTTCCGCGAGACCCGAGCGTGCGTGCGGGTCGTTCGCCGACCGGCCCTGCCAAGCCTCGTTGCCGACGAGCCAGTCGAAGGACTCGTTTTGAATGGCGAGGAGGTTGGGGACCTCGAGGTGTTCGGTGATCCGACCGAAGGAAACTCGGCGGGGAGCGAATGCGCTCGACGTACGACTGGTCTTCGCAGGGCGGGAAGCTGCCAAGATGCGTCCTTCCGAGGACCGGTGCTGCAGAACGGCTGGTACGCGTGCACTCCAATGACCCCACCAGAAAATATCCACAAACGGACATTTCCGAGCAGGGGTCAAGTCGGAAGGCAGCGCAAACTAGCAGTGTAGCCGAGAGGCTAACCGCTGTCCAGCCCACCCCGCAGGTTGTTGCGGAACGTGCCTCGGGACCCCTCGAACGGGTCGAACCGGGCCGCTCGGAACGCAACATCCCTGCCGGGCCGCTCGGGTGTGCGTGGCGAGTGGTGCTGCCGCTGCATTACCCGCGCGGTGGCCGTCGCAAGCGCGGAAGGTCTTGCAGATGTCAGCGTGCCTGGCAGTCCAGGGCCGCGTCAAGGGCCCCGGTCGGCATCGGGCGCTCTTTCCCACCCACGGGCGAGCCCGCCGGCACCGGGCGCCACGCGCGGACCTGGTTCGACGCCCTGCTCATACCGGTTGTGGGCGCTCCAGGAACACGGCGGGCGGCGATCCACTGTCGGATCGCCGCCCGCCGCGACGTGCGGTGCCCGGCTCACGCGAGCCGGAACGGCCAGGTGGGACTCAGGTCACTTGAGGGTGACCTTGGCGCCCTCACCCTCGAGCTTGGCCTTGGCCTTGTCCGCGGTCTCCTTGTTGACCTTCTCCAGGACCGGCTTCGGGGCGGCCTCGACCAGGTCCTTGGCCTCCTTGAGGCCCAGGCCGGTCAGCTCACGCACGACCTTGATGACCTGGATCTTCTTGCCGCCGTCGGCGTCGAGGATGACGTCGAACTCGTCCTTCTCCGGCTCGGCCTCGGCAGCGGCGCCACCGGTGGCCGGACCCGCCATCATCATCGCGGCCGGGGCGGCGGCGGTGACCTCGAAGGTCTCCTCGAACTGCTTCACGAACTCGGAGAGCTCGATCAGCGTCATCTCCTTGAACGCGTCGAGCAGCTCGTCGGTGCTGAGCTTCGCCATGTCTGGCGTCCTTTCCTAATGGTTCAAACTAAGAACGTGGTGCGCCGGCGCGGTCTCAGGCCGCCTCGGCGCCTTCCTTCTCGCGCTTGTCCTGCAGGGCGGCCGCCAGGCGGGCGGTCTTCGACAGCGGGGCCTGGAACAGGGCCGCGGCCTTGCTCAGGTTGCCCTTCATCGCGCCGGCCAGCTTGGCCAGCAGCACCTCGCGGGACTCCAGGTCGGCGAGCTTCGTGACCTCGGCCGCGGAAATGGCCTTGCCCTCGAAGACACCGCCCTTGATGACGAGCTTCGGGTTGGCCTTCGCGAAGTCGCGAAGGCCCTTCGCCGCCTCGACGACGTCGCCCGAAACGAAAGTCAGCGCGGTAGGACCGGTGAACAGCTCGTCAAGGCCGGAGATGCCCGCGTCCGCCGCGGCACGCTTCGCCAGCGTGTTCTTGGCGACCGTGTAGCTGGTCTCCTTGCCGAGTGAGCGCCGCAGCTGGGTGAGCTGGGAAACCGTCAGACCGCGGTACTCGGTCAGCACGGTGGCACCCGCGCTCCGGAAGCTCTCGGTCAGCTCTGCGACGGCCGTGGCCTTGTCGGCCCGGATCGGCTTGTCCGCCATGTCCCTCCTCTCTCGTTGCTCGAGGCCGGTCACCGTCGCAGGCGGGGCCTGTGACGGGGCGGAGGTGTCGCGGCAACAGAAAAGCCCCGGCGCAGGGCGCACGGGGCGAGGACGGCGGCAATCAGGTGGTCGGCGGACCACAGGATGCTGCCGATGTCGCTTGCCGCCCTGCGCGGGTCGCCCGTCTTCGCGGAACCTTCGACCGTGCCGGAGCACGGTGACCAGCGGTCTCTGGGTGGAACTTCGCGCACAAGGCTACGCGACACCCCCGGTGACCACCAAATCGCCCCCGGTGCGTCCCCAACCGGCGGCCGGGAACGGCGACGACGTCATCCCGGCCAGCGGGTTACTCCACTCGCCTCCTCGGGCACGGGCTAAGCGCGCCGGGTGCGGACGCGGGCGTAGCCGGTCAGTACCACCGCCGCCCAGGCCAGTGCCCACACCGTCAGCAGCAGCGCCGTCGATCCGGGCAGTGGGCCGACCAGCGCCCTGGCGGTGGGAAGCAGCGGTGGCGCCAGCCACGGCGCGACGGCCCCCGAGAAGCCGAGCGCAAGTACGCCGACCGTACCGAGAGTGAGCACCGCCACACCGTAGCCGGCACTTCGGGTGATCACCCGGCTGGCCAGCGCGCCCAGCGCCACGGCCGCCGGCAGGGCGAGCAGGTGCGCCCAGAGACCGAGCGCCACACCTGCGGGAACCGACAGGTCACCGGGCAGGCTGGGACCGGCGACCCCGCCGACCAACCAGGGAAAGACCAGGGCGACCGCCACCAGACCAAGGCCAGCCACCACCGCGGCGACCAGCCCGGCCGCCTGCTCCCGTGCCGGGCCGACCGCGACCAGGGCCAGGCGGCGCTGCACGTCCGGCTCCACGTCCAGCAGGATCTTGGTCTGCCAGGCCAGCACCGGGAAGAGCACCACGGCCGACACGCCGTACGCCTCCGCCGGCTGGGCCCGACCGCCGCCGTACAGGATGCCGAGGGTGAGCAGGCCGGCCATGACCGGCGCCAACGCCCGTCCGGTACGCAGAAAGCCGGCGAGCCGGAATCGCACCAGCGCGGTCACCGGGCCACCTCGGACGCCGATTCCGCTCCCGGCCCGGTGGCCTCGGGCGGTGCGCCCGGGCCGCGTACCCGAAGGATGTGATGGCCCTCGGCGCGCAGGCGGGCGACGGTGGTCGGCAGCTGCCCGACCGGGACCTCCAGCTCCACCACCGCGACCGCCGCCTCGCCCGACGGTGCCCGCTCGACCACCGCCCCGTCGGCCACCGACCACTCCCGCGCTCCGGGCAGCCGGACCGTCTCCCCCCGGTGATCGCTGACCAGCACCGACCCGCCGTCGGCCAGCACCTCGTCGATCACCTGCGGGACCAGCTCACGCGCTGCGGCGTCCAGGCCCTCCCAGGGCTCGTCGAGGACGAGCAGGCCGGGCGGACGCAGCACAGCCTGGGCCAGGCCGACCTTCTGG
Source organism: Micromonospora sp. C95 (assembly GCF_018070465.1). Lineage (GTDB taxonomy): Bacteria > Actinomycetota > Actinomycetes > Mycobacteriales > Micromonosporaceae > Micromonospora. Next base: position 25,307 of record NZ_JAGPXT010000020.1, on the reverse strand, counting down.
GCGGTGCCCTTCGACAGCTGAGCCAGCCGGACCGTGCGGAACGGCCCGAGGCCGAGTCGGTCGACCCAGCGTTGCACCGTCCGCTCCGTGGTGGCCGGGGACAGGCTGGCGATCCGGGCCATCGCGGCGAGATAGCCGTCGACCGTGAACGGCTGGTCGGCCGGGAAGCGCTCCGGCACCCAGCCCACCACCGCCGGCCGGTCGAGCACCCGCCCCCGGGACGGCCGCAGAACTCCGGCGGCGAGCTGGAGCAGCGTCGACTTCCCAGCCCCGTTGCGGCCCCGCACCACCACCGCCTCGCCCGCCGCCACACGCGCCGTCACCTGCCGCAGCACCCACGGACCGCGCCGGTGATACCGCAGCCCGATGTCCTCCAGCCACATGCCCGCGAGCCTGCCACAGCGGACGGACGGACGCGGCCCCGCCACGAGTGGCGGGGCCGCGTCGGTGCGTCGTGCTCAGCTGTCGGCCGAGCCCTCCTGCAGGTTCTTCACCACGTTCGGGTCGATCGGCACGCCCGGTCCCATCGTGGTGGTGAGGGTGACCTTCTTGAGGTACTTGCCCTTCGCGGCCGACGGCTTGGCCCGCAGCACCTCGTCGAGGACGGCCGCGTAGTTGTCGACCAGCTGGGCCTCGGAGAACGAGGCCTTGCCGATGATCAGGTGCAGGTTCGAGTGCTTGTCCACCCGGAAGGTGATCTTCCCGCCCTTGATGTCCGAGACGGCCTTGGTGACGTCCATGGTCACCGTGCCGGTCTTCGGGTTCGGCATCAGGCCGCGCGGGCCCAGGATCCGCGCGATCCGGCCGATCTTGGCCATCTGGTCGGGCGTGGCGATCGCCGCGTCGAAGTCCAGCCAGCCGCCCTGGATCCGGGCGACCAGCTCGTCGGTGCCCACCTCGTCGGCACCGGCGGCGACGGCCTCCTCGGCCTTCGCGCCGGCGGCGAAGACGATCACGCGGGCGGTCTTGCCGGTGCCGTGCGGCAGATTGACCGTGCCGCGGACCATCTGGTCCGCCTTGCGGGGGTCGACGCCGAGGCGCATCGCGACCTCGACCGTGGCGTCGAACTTGACGGCGGTGGTTTCCTTGGCCAGCTTGACGGCCTCGACGGGGGTGTAGAGCTTGGACCGGTCGATGACCTCGGCGGCCTTGCGGTAGCTCTTGCTGCGCTGCATCTGCTGTCTACTCCTGTGGTCTCTGGCGGGCCGCGATGCTCGCGTGCCCTCCCACGATCCGTACGGTTCGGTTGGCCGACGTCAGTCGGTGACGTTCAGGCCCATCGACCGGGCGGTGCCGGCGATGATCTTCTCAGCCTGGTCGAGGTCGTTGGCGTTGAGGTCGGCCATCTTCTTCTCGGCGATCTCCCGCAGCTGGGCACGGGTCACCGACCCGACCTTCTGCGTGTGCGGGACGCCCGAGCCCTTCTGCACACCAGCAGCCTTGATCAGCAGCCGGGCGGCGGGCGGGGTCTTCAGCACGAAGGTGAAGGACCGGTCCTCGTACACGCTGATCTCGGCGGGGACGATGTCGCCCCGCTGCGACTCGGTCTGCGCGTTGTACGACTTGCAGAACTCCATGATGTTCACGCCGTGCTGGCCGAGCGCGGGACCGACCGGCGGCGCCGGAGTGGCCTGGCCCGCCGGCAGCTGAAGCGTGAACGTCTTGACGAGCTTCTTCTTCGGAGGCATGTCTCTTCCTGGGGCTTGGAACTGGGAAAGGTTCACACGACACCGCCGTCGGTGCGCGCACGGTCAGCGCGCATGCGACGGCGGCGACGTTCTAGGGTAGCGCAGACCTGGATACCGGCAGCCACGAGGTGGGCCGGGCGGGGTAACGGACGGACGACGACAGCCGGTGGCGGGTCACCCGCCACCGGCGATCGACGGCTCAGATCTTGGCGACCTGGTTGAAGTTCAGCTCCACCGGCGTCTCCCGGCCGAAGATCGACACCAGCACCTTGAGCTTCTGCTGGTCGGCGTTGATCTCACTGATCGTGGCCGGCAGGGAGGCGAAGGCACCGTCGGTGACCGTGACCGAGTCGCCGACCTCGAAGTCGAGGACCTTGACCTCCGGCTTGGCCTTCTTCTGCTCGGTCTCGACGGCTGGTGCCAGCCACTTGAGCACCTCGTCGAGGCTCAGCGGCGCCGGACGGTCGGCCCGGTCCGTGGCGCCGACGAAACCGGTGACCCCGGGAGTGTTCCGCACACAGGAGTACGACTCCGCGGTCAACTCCATCCGCACGAGGATGTAGCCGGGGAAGACCTTGGCCTGCACCTGGGAGCGCTTGCCGTTCTTGACCTCGACCTCTTCCCGGGTCGGCACCTCGACCTGGTAGATGTAGTCCTCCATGTCGAGGGACGTGATCCGGGTCTCGAGGTTGGTCTTGACCTTGTTCTCGTAACCGGCGTACGAGTGCACCACGTACCAGTCACCCGGTGCGTAGCGCAGCTTCTGCCGCAGCTCCGCGACCGGGTCGAAGTCCTCCTCGGGAGCGGGCTCGGTCATGGCGAACTCCGGCTCGTTGGCGGCCTCGACCGACTCGTCACCAGCCGCCGTCGCCACCGCGGACTGCTCGTCCGTGGTCTCGGCGGTCTCGTCGTACTCAGGCACGCTTGCTCACTTCCGTCACTATCGCACGTTCAGCCGGTCAGCTGGGGTTGCCGAAGACCCACAACACGCCCTTGGCGAAGCCGTAGTCCAGGACAGCCACGATCGTCAGCATCACCGTGACGAACGCGATCACCACCGCCGTGTAGGTCAGTAGTTCCTTGCGGGTCGGCCAGATGACCTTACGCAGTTCAGCCACGACCTCGCGGATGAAACGCGCGATGCGACCGAACAGGCCCACCTTGTCGGCGTCGGTACGCGTCTTGCGACCGTCGGCGGAATCCGCCACAGCTCGCGAGCGGGTGGCGGTGCCACCTCGCGAAACCGGCTCGTCCGCGTCGGTGGCGTCATCCTCGGCGCTGTCGTTGACGACCTCGTCGTTCAGGCGCTCGTCGTCGGCGTCCTCGCCGCGCCGCTTGTTGTCGGCCACTTCGCCCTCCGTCGCGGGATGTCGGTGTCGCACGCGGGGCGCGTGCGCGGCGCTTGGTCACGCCAGCCGGACCAACCGTCCCGGGACGGGCCGCGGCCGGCGGATCAACCGGAAGGGCCCGATGCCTCGGAACCTCCCCGCCGATGCCACCACCACGGGCCGGACGCCACCAGAAAGGCGGCGCGACCCACGGAACGGTCAGGCCTGAGGCGCAGGGGTGACAGGACTTGAACCTGCAGCCTGCGGTTTTGGAGACCGCTGCTCTGCCAATTGAGCTACACCCCTGTGCGGCAACGCTCGCCCCACCTGGCCACACGACCAGGCAGGGGTCACTTGCCCCACGGCGGACCAGTGTACGGGTACCGACCCGAGTTTCCCAACCGGTCTACCCGACGCGCCGCCCGGTGCCGGTCAACCAGCCGTACGCACGGTGGCCCGCGCCTGCGAGAGCACCTTCTCGCCGAGGCAGGTGGCGGTCACGTCCAGCCTGGTCAGGCCCGCGTCGGTCACCTCGCGCACGACCGCGGTCACCACGATCTCGGTGCCGGCGTCGTCGTCGGGAACCACCACCGGGCGGGTGAACCGCACGCCGAAGTCGACCACCGCGTCGGGCGAGCCGGCCCAGGTGGTGACCGCCCGACCGACGAGCGCCATGGTGAACATGCCGTGGGCGATCACACCTGGCAGACCCACCTTGGTGGCGAACCGGTCGCTCCAGTGGATCGGGTTGAAGTCACCCGAAGCACCGGCGTAACGGACCAGGTCCGCCCGGGTCACCCGGAACGTCTGGGTGGGCAGTTCCACGTCAGGCCTCCCCGCGTACGACGAGCTTGGACCAGACCGCGACCACCGGTTCCCCGGCGGTCGTGCTGACGTCCGTCCGGGTGGTCAGGAACTCGTGGCCGCCCCGACTGGTGATGTCCTCGACGGTGTTGACACAGACCAGCTCGTCGCCGGCCACCACCGGCCGGGTGTACGCGAACCGCTGGTCGCCGTGGACCACCCGGCTGTAGTCGATGCCGAGCGCGGGATCCTCGATCAGCTGACGGCTGGCAGCCATCGTGATCACCACTGGGAACGTCGGCGGCGCGACCACGTCCGAGTGGCCCGACGCGCGGGCGGCCGGCGGATCGTGGTGCGCGGGATCGGTGGCGCCGATCGCCGTCGCGAACTCGCGGATCTTCTCTCGGCCCACCTGATAGGGGGCGGTCGGCGGATAGGTCCGACCGACGAAGGACTGGTCCAGGGGCATGCCGCGAACCTACACGCAGAACACGATCGCCGATCCGACCGGTCGGCGTCGGCTCAGGCCGCGCCGTCCGTACGAACCGGCGATCATGACGTCTGTGGAGCCGGGCCGATCGGCCCGGACGGGTTCAGCGCGTCTCGCGGTGCAGGGTGTGTCGCCCGTCCCGGGGGCAGAACTTCTTCATCTCGATGCGGTCCGGGTCGTTACGGCGGTTCTTGCGCGTGATGTAGTTGCGCTCCTTGCACTCCACACACGCCAAAGTGATCTTCGGCCGGACATCGGTCGCCTTCGCCACGGCGGAGTGCCTTCCTCGATAACGGATACAACTACGGCGCTAAAGCCTACGCGCCACCTGGGCGGACACGCAAAGCGGGCGCCTGTGGCGCCCGTCCCACCGGCCACCGGAAGAATCCGGGGCGGACGAGAGTAGCGGTGGCCGGACTTGAACCGGCGACACAGCGATTATGAGCCGCTTGCTCTGCCATCTGAGCTACACCGCCGCGGTGGGCCCAGCCGGACCCTCTGAGCCCCCTTACGGAATCGAACCGTAGACCTTCTCCTTACCATGGAGACGCTCTGCCGACTGAGCTAAGGGGGCCTGCGCGATCACTCGGTGTTCGCGCAGAGGTAAGAGTACACGGCCCGGTCGTGCTGGTGAAATCGGATCCCCAGGGATGCTGTACGCCCAGCTCAGGGCACCACGCGCAGCCTCGGAAGCTCGTTGCTGGAGATCGACTCCGGGTCGATCTGGGCACCGAACCACGCCTCCAGACGCTCGAACGGCAGCGGGCGGCTGAACAGGAACCCCTGGCCGACCTCGCACCCGATGTCCTGGAGCAACTCCAGGGTCAGCTCGCTCTCCACGCCCTCGGCCACCACGGTGAGACCGAACTGTTGGGACAGGGTGACCACGGCGTTGACGATCGCCAGGTCTCCCGGATCGGTGGCCATACCCTGCACGAAGGAGTGGTCGACCTTCACCTCGTGCACCGGCAGGCGACGCAGGTGGGCCAGCGAGGAACTGCCGGTGCCGAAGTCGTCCACCGAGAGCCGTACGCCCAGGTCCCGCAGGCGACGCAGGGTCGGGATCGGGCGCTCGGTGCCGTCCAGCACGCCGGCCTCCGGAATCTCCAGGGTCAGCAGCTGCGCCGGCACACCGTACTCGTCAAGCAGCTCCCGGACCTGCTCCGGGAAGTGCTGGTCGAGAAGCGTACGCGCGGAGAGGTTGACCGCGACGGCGAGCGACTGACCGCCGTTTGCCCAGTCCCGGCTGTGCCGCAGCCCTTCCCGAAGCACGAACTCGGTGAGCCGGCCGAGCTGACCGGTGTGCTCGGCCACGGCGACGAAGTCCACCGGAGCGACCGAGCCGTGCGTCGGGTTCTCCCACCGGGCCAGGCACTCGACCCCGATGAGCCGCCGGTCCCGCAACGTCACCTTGGGCTGGTAGTAGACCTCCAGCTCGCCGTTGTCGAGGGCGTTGCGCAGGTCACCGGCGAGACCGAGCCGGTGCAGCGACCGCGACTCCAGCGCCGGCGTGTACAGCTGCACACTGCCCGGAACCGCCTTCGCCGTCACCGCGGCCACGTCCACGCGTTGCAGCAGGGTCGCCGGATCGCTGCCGTGATCCGGATGGACGACGATCCCGACGGCGGTGTCGACGTCCAGCGTCAACGCGTCGAAGATCAACTCGTCACGGATCTGCTCCCGTAACTGGCCGGCGAGTTCGACCGCGGCATCGACGCTTTCCAGCCGCAGGGTGACCAGAAACTCGTCACCGCCGACCCGGCCCACCAACGCGGCCGACGGCACGCAGCCCCGCAGCCGGTCAGCGACCTCCACCAATACCTTGTCGCCCGCAGCGTGACCGAGAGACACGTTGACCTGACGCAGCCGGTCGACGTCGAAGAGCAGCAGCGCGACCACTTCACCCGGAGCCCGGATCCGAACCGCCTCAGCCAACGCGCCGAGAATCCGGCGACGGTTGGGAAGCTTGGTCAGGCCGTCGTGGTACGCGTCGTGTCGCAGGCGGTCGACCAGGCGGGAATTCTCCAGTGCCACCGCCGCGTGCGCCGCCACGGTCTCGAAGACCGTGACATCGGCGGTGCCGAAGGAATTGGTGTCGCCGAGCCGGTTGGCCACCTCCAGGGTGCCGATGACCGCCTTACCCGAGCGCAGCGGTACGACGATCACATCCTTGACCGCCGTCGGCTTCAGCGCCCCACGCAGTTCCAGATCATCACCGAGCCGTTGGCTCACCACCACCGTCTCCTGACGGGCCGACGCAACCTCGCGCAACGCGCTTGGGTTGGGCGTGGAGTCCAGCAGCCCCGGTTTGCCCTCCTGAGCGGTGAGCAGCACCTCGGGGTGCCGCCCCTGTGCGGGCAACCAGAGGGTGGCGTACTCCGCCTGCATCAGGCTTCGGATCCGGACCAGCAGCGCATCGATGAGATTTCCGTCCGGCCCGCTCTCGCTGATCGCTCTGGTCAGGTCGTACATGTCCGTGAGGGTGCGGTGCTGCCGAAGGAACTGCGTGTACGTGCCGTAGACCAGGGCGAACGCCCCGGCCAGCCCGGCGAACAGGAGAACCGCCCACGGGGTGATCTCCAGCGCGATAATGACCAGCAGACCGATGCAGAGGTTCACCGCGACGGCGAGCAGCATCGACGGGGCGGCCCGGATCACCTCCTGCCCGGCGGGCCAGCCCTGAACGACGGTGAAGACCGCCACCATCGCCACGAGAGCGACGCCGATGTGGGTAGTGATCGCGGCCAGCAGCAGGGCCCAGGTAGCCGGCCCGACGCCGCCCGTCTGGGGCAGCATGTGGTAGACGGCGGTGGCCAGCGATGTCGAGGCAGCCGCCAGGGCGACGTTGAACCAGAACTTGGCCGGTAGGAGCCGCCGCCGAACCTGCACCACGAGGGTGGCCACCGTGAAGGCCACCACCACCGACAGCGGCGGAAGCAGGTGCAGGGCGACGACCAGTGGAATCTCGGTGAAGAGGATGCCGACCGCCTGCCGGCGCACCACGATGTTGATGGTCGGCATGGTGGCGACGACCATCGCCACCGTGAGGAGCACCGTGAGCGACAGTTCGCCGAAGGCAGGATCGACCGTCAACCAGATCAGCAGTGAGACGACGACCGCACAGAGCGCCAACGGCCCCGTGATGAGCCAGGCGTTCTCCGTCCGTCGGCGAGGCGCGCGTAGACGGGACGTCACGGGGCTCCCTCGCAAGGTCGGTCTCAGCCGGTGCCGCAGCTACACCAGCGAGTCGTCGGTCAACGCACCACCGAGTTGAGGGGTGGCAACTGCCAGTCGATGCCGTTGGACCTGAACTCGACTTCGCTGACGGCACTCGAAGCAAACACCAAGCCAAGGAGCAGGGCGAGGGAGCCGAGTCGCCGGCCCAAACGTTGAGCAGACATGTGGTGCTCCTGGTAGGGGCGATCACAATCGTGTTGGAGTCCCCCGATAGTGCCACAGCCGCTCGGCCGGAGGAAAGTTCACGCGACCCATGTCAGACCACTCGTCGCGCCCGCGAGGGACAAGCGTAGCTTCGAGATGTACGTCCGGGCAGGTCAGTGCCGGCAACTCGACAGCTGGGCTGGAAGAACACACCAACCAGCCAATACTTTCCTTACCTACCGTAGCGGATCTAGCGGACAACCCCTGATCACCTGCGTACGGGCTGGTTCTCCCGCTGCGGGGGAACCTTCGGCGCCCTCAGGTACGCCGTTGAGCCGCGGCCACTAGATGGCCACCCGACGTGGCTGGTGAGCCGAACGGCGCCAGAGACCGCCGGAAGGTGGACGTTGGGCCGCCAGCCAACGCGATCAGGCACGAGCGCGTCGAACGCCGTGCCTGCTCGCGAGCCCCGGAACTGGGAGCGGTGCAAGGAGGCTGGGCTCTGGGGCGTGCCCGGACTGAGTCGCCCGGCGCCGAAGGTGGCGCCTGGCGATCGCTTGTTCATTTGGAGAGGGCGTGCTGGCTTCGTCGCCGAGGTCGTCGTAACCGGTCCCGCCAGAGTTCCCGAGGACCGGAACGAAGTGCCTTGGCCGGGCGGGCTCGGCCACTGGCGTTCCATTTTTCCGATTCGCGTCGTACGCGAAGTTTCCGAAAGCTACAAACTGCCGTTCGTCCGAGATCGCCAGGAGATTACTGGCATCTCATCGAACTCGCTGCGGTTCGGTCTGGTACACATCCCCGACGAAGCAGGAGATGCCCTCGGTGCAGCTCTCGCCGAGCGCGAGCCGGTGGCGGCACCCTAGACGCCCCCGCGACCACCCTTGCCGCCCTTCTTCCGAGACTTGTCGGTTCGGCGAGCGAACGACTCTGAACGCACCGCCTGCATCTCGTAATGGGCTCGCTCTCGTGCGCGCATCTCCTTGGCCGGATTGCGGTCGGCTACTGCTTCGTCATAGATGAGAGTTGCCAAAGTCTCAACCCCCGTCTCGACCAGTACCTCGTCGCCCGCGAGCACCGCGAGCTTGCCGGTGTCCAGGCGCACGAGGCGGACACCGGACTTGAGGTTTTTACGCAACACGTTCACGCAGTCTTTATACCAGTGACGTCGTACTCGAACAGCGCCTTGTTGGAGTTCCGCTTGCGGATGGTCTCCACCTTGACATCCGAGTAGCCGAGTTCGCGTAGCATTACGGCATACCAAGTGTGCGCAGGCACCTCGTGCTTGTAGAAGGTGGAGTTTCCGACGATGTAGGAGACGCTGCCGCCGGGCTTCAGGTGCTTTGTGATGCTCTGGAAGTGGAGCCACATGTCGTGGTGGTACTTGTGGACATAGTTGGCAAGCAGTGGACCGTTCTTGCCGCCGTCTGCCGCAATGTGCTCGCGAACCACCTTCATCGCCTCGTCCACCGGCGTCTCGACCTCTGGCTTCCATGTGTTGAGCTTGCTCGTGGCGGTGCCCCACGTACCGCCGATGGCATGCCAGTCAAGTTCGCCAGCATCGCTGGCCACGTCGAGGTAGCGGAGCCAATACATGTACGGCCGAAGCTCGCGAATGTAGCTCATCCGATTTACATATGGCGGTGAGGTCAATACGAAGTCCGCAGGCTCCAGGTCGTCCAAACCCGTCCGAGAATCGCCATTCCGAATGACCGCCGTGCCGGCGAGATCAAACCGCGCGGACTCGATGATTGTCGCCATCTCCGTGGCATAAGCGCCAAGCGCCTGCTCGATGTCATCCATCGCGAACAGCACCTGCTCTGCCGACGCTTCCTTGAAGGACATCGACTGATGATTGAACGCCGCGTTGGAGCAAGAGATCAGCGATCGGCATAGACCAATTTCGAGCAGATCGCGGACCTGCCCATCGAAGCGGTCGATCTCGTTCCGGAGTGCCTTGAGTGCGTGGAGGGCGCCCGGCGACCACCACTTCTCAATCTTGAATAGGCTCGGCTGCCAAAGGTCGCTTTCCTTCTCGTGGGCTCGCGCCGCATCGAGCACACTCTTCGCAGCGTCAGCGACTGCGAGGAGTGTGTCCTCCGTGTAGTTCGTCGTCTTGACCGTGCCGAGCCAGACGAGGAACGGGTTGATATCTACCGACTGTCCCCGGTGGCCGAGTTCGGCAGCCGCGAGAGGCGTCGTGCCTGTGCCCGAGAAGGGGTCCGTGATGATGCTGCCGCTCGGCATGTGCGAGATGCGATCACGGACGAGACGCACCCCGTAGGCAGGCGTAAGGCGCAACCAGCCGTGCCGCCCTACACCCATATTGGCGCGGAACGTCATATGCTCGTTGCGGCTGTGCGCCGCCCGCTGGATGATCGCCGTCATTTCGCCTCCAAGAGTCGCCGTAGAATGCTCTCTACGCCCGCGCGCAGCTCAGTGGTGTTCCGCTGGAAGAAGCCAGCGAGGTCGTAGCCGACAACGTCCCGCAGGAAGTCGAAGGTGCTGTGTAGGGGGTCATTCGCGCCCACGGAGCCCATGAGGACACTCCAGTTGCCCGTAAGGTACCGTGCACGGACAATCATGTTGATCTGGGTACTCATGATTGCAAGGACGGGCAGATAGCCGTGGCCTAGTGCCTGCGCGGCGTTGGCGAGGTCGGCGTTCTGCCGCTTGGAGTCGGCGCTCTTGTAGCCCTGTCGGACCTCGAAGACCGCACCCTTCAACGAGACGGAAATACCAAGCGCGGCACGCTGCTGCTCGATCCAGTCGTCAACGCGATTGCTTGCCTCCGGGTCGGGAATGTCTCCGACTTCGACCCGCCCATCGAGCGACAGGACCCGCGCCTTCTTGGTCTCGTCCTCCGTCTCTGGAAGGATCTCGTAAGACCACTTGACCTGATCCTCAGACAGTGCGAGCTCATCCTTGAGTACTTGTCGGAACATGCGCTCGCAGCCGATGCCGAGCTGCCGATATACCGATGTCATGCCGCCTGCGGCTTTGTGCGCAGCGAACATTAGGGGCGAGTCAAAGCCCATCCAGTGATACAGCGGGTCAGCGCCGTACAATGCGGTAAAGCCAGCAAGATCGACTTCGTCGCCACCTCCCATCTTGGGGAGGTAATCCGCCGAAGTGCGAAGTGGCGCGAGCAAGATCTCTCGGTACAGCCCGTCCCGCTCCGCAGTGCTCAACGCCATGGGATGGGAGCCTACGGCAAGGCTTCGGCAACCTCCGTACACCCACGCCCATCGAGCCTCTCGGACGCCAACAAGCCCGGATTGGGGGGCTTTTGGTTATTCCAATAGGGTTTGAGTTGCGGCGGCGGTTTGCCGGTGGGGCCCCTGGCTCGGCTTGATTACCGCGGGCCACCCTGCTGCGAGCAGAAGAACTCTCACATGCTGCCGATTTCCTCTGTTCTGGATCAAGGCGCCCGAGTCTGCTGATCCGGCCAGCGACGCTACCACGGCCAGGCGGTACGGAAGCCGAACCGGTCGGCCTCGTCGACGATCAGGACTTCCGACTGCCGCGCCAGTCCAACCTCGGTACTGGCGTGCCCTGGTCCCGGTCCGGCAGCCGGCGGCACCTGACCACGGACCCCTCAGCCGATCGCTACACGCATGGACTCCGGCGGGCCGGGCGCGGCAGGCACCAACCCCAGCGTTCGCAGCCGCAGAAGAGCCCTGGACGGCAGGATCGATTTGCCATCATCTGCCCACAACCGGTCGTAGACGGCTGGACCCAGCCGGACTCGGCCGGACGAACGACGACGGCCCCCGATCAACATCTCTGCTGGTCAGGGGCCGTTGTCGCACCTGGTGGCGGGTAGAGGATTCGAACCTCTGTAGCTTTCGCGACGGATTTACAGTCCGCTCCCATTGGCCGCTCGGGCAACCCGCCAGGGCGTACCACCGCACCGTGGCGCGGCGGCGGAAGCAAGGATAGCGGCTCCACCCGCTGCTGCCGCAACCGGGTACCGTCGGGGGGTCGCACCCCTGGGCAACCAGGGCCAAAGGATCACAAACCAGCCGGACAGCAGGAGCATGAGTATGGCAGCGAACCCGTCGTTCGACATCGTGAGCAAGGTCGACCGTCAGGAGGTCGACAACGCCCTCCGGCAGGCGGAGAAGGAGCTCGGGACGCGGTTCGACTTTCGGGGCACGGGCGCGGAGATCTCCTGGTCGGGTGAGGAGGCGATCAGTCTCCAGGCGGAGACCGAGGAGCGGGTCCGGGCCGCGTTGGACGTGTTCAAGGAGAAGCTGGTCAAGCGGAACATCTCGCTGAAGTCGCTGGACGCGGGCGACCCTCGTCCTTCCGGCAAGGTTTTCAAGCTGGACGCCAAGGTGATCCAGGGCATCGACCAGGACAAGGCGAAGGCGATCAGCAAGAAGATCCGCGACGAGGGCCCCAAGGGCGTCCAGGCGCAGATCCAGGGTGACCAGCTGCGCGTCACCGGCAAGAAGCGCGACGACCTGCAGGCGGTCATCGCGCTACTCAAGGCCGAGGACTTCGGGGTGGCCCTCCAGTTCACCAATTACAGGTAGGCCGGTTGCTGCGGCGCAGGTTCCCGTCTGGCTCACCCGGTGTCACCCGCGCGCCCGTCGTCGCCGATGGTCGTCGTTGGTCGGCGTTGTCCGACCTCGGACGGCCTGGCGACGGCCTGGAAACCTCCACCGACCTTGGGCTTGCATCTGATAGCTAGGTACAGGCTTACCGTCGGAGTATGAGCGACCGACACGTCACCACCGATGACTCCTGGGTGTCGGATGCGTGCACCCTGCCGACGGCGGAACGCCCGCTGCGCCTCGCTGAGTTCGACAAGTTCTTCCTCGACGCGGTCCGGGGTGCCGACCGTCTGTCGGCGCAGCATCTGCGCCTGCGGCTCGCCGGAGGCGTACAGGTTGAGGAGACGGCCCGGGACCTAGCCGCCCGGGAGTCGCTTTGCTGCTCGTTCTTCGCTTTCGACATCTCCCGATCCGGCCCGGACGCACTGACGTTGGACGTGCGCGTGCCGGCGGCCCACGTCGAGGTGCTCGATGGCCTCGCCGATCGTGCCGCGTCAGCGGCAGGCTCGCGATGAGCGGATCAGGCCCGCGATGAGCGGACCAGGACTGCGCAGCGGCCAGCTCGCCAACGCGGCCGGGATCAACCTGCAAACGCTGCGCTACTACGAGCGCCGGGGACTGCTCGCCTCCCCGCAGCGGTCACCGGGCGGCCACCGGCTCTACCCGTCCGACACGGTCACGCTGCTGCGGGTCATCAAGACTGCGCAACGCCTCGGCTTCACCCTCAACGAGGTTGCCGACCTGCTCGCCGCCGGTCGACACCAGCACAGCGGCCAACCGGATGGCGGCCTGCAGGCACGAGCCCGAGAAAAGCTCGTCGAGGTGGAACAGAAGCTTTCCGACCTGACCGTCATCCGGGACACCCTCCGCGCAGCAATCTCCGCCGGCTGTGACGACCTGGTCGCCTGCGCCGGTAGCTCCTGCTGCCCCCTGCCGTTTGCTGAACTCGCCGGAAGAAACGATCGTGCCGACACCGGCTGACCGGCTGCGCCGCCTGCTCCCCTCCGGCATGACCCGACTCGCCGGAGCGGCCTGCGCCGCATGCTGTGTGCTGCCGGCGCTGCTCGCCGCCGGGATCCTCGGCGGTGCCGGCTGGGCTGCGGTCAACCGGTTCATGCCTGGCGTCGCCGTCGCCATGGCCGTGCTCGCCGGCCTGTCCTGGTGGTGGACCAGCACGCGCCCGTCGACCGGCCCCGCCGGGAGCCGGGCCCGCCACGTCAAGACGGCCTTCACGACTCGTACGGCGGTCGGGGTTCAGGCGTCGCCGCGGTGCCGCAGCCAGGTGTACGACACGGGCTGGTCGCGGTTCCACCCCTCCGCCTGCTCGGGCGGCACCGGTTGGAAGCCGGCGGTGGCGTAGCACCGCAGCGCCGCGGTGTTGCCGGGATGCACTCGCATCAGCACCGCCGGGTGGTGGTCCCGGGCGAGGGCGGTGAGCATGGTGACCATCCGACGGCCCAGGCCCCGGCCACGCAGCGCCGGGGCCACGATGATGCGCGCCAACTCCACCTCGGCCTCCTCGTCGTCGAGCCACAGCTCGCCGTAGCCGGCCGGCTCTCCGTCGACGAGGGCGAGGTACGCGAGCACCTCGGTTTCGGTTCCCCAGCGCAGCACCTCCCCCGGCGTCACCCAGTCCTGGGAGCACCAGCGACGGCACTCGTCCGGAGACGTCGCCCAGCTCGCCACGACGTCCGGGTGGGTCGGGCCCAACGTGGTCAACCTCATGACTCGCCTCCTCGGCGCGCGAGGCTACCGCCGGCCGGCGGCCGGGCAAACCGGGTTTCGCCGCAGGCCGGGCCGGCGGGACGACACGCAGAGCACGCGGCGGCCCGGGTCAACGAGTGAAGATCAGCAGCAGGACGACCGTGAGGATCGCGCTGACCAGGATCGAGCCGAGACAGCCGATCCGGTTGGAGAAGAAGAGGAACATCCTGCCGTCGTACCCGTGATGGCGTGGGTCAGGCCGCAGCGGGCTGCTCGGCCCGGACGGCGGTGGCCTCCGCGCGGGCGATGGGACCCGCCGGCAGCGCCGCGACCGCCGCTCCGACGGCGACCGCGGCCCCGGCGAACAGGAAGGCCCAGGGCACACCGCCGGCATGGTCGACGATCAGACCGGAGACGGCGCCGCCGACCGCGCTCGCGCCGACCGACATGGTCACCACCCAGGTGTACGCCTCGTTCAGCATGCCGGTCGGCGATATCCGCCCGACCAGGGTGTTCTCCAGGGTCAGCGCGGGAGCGATGGCGGCTCCACCGAGCAGCAGGGCGGCACCCAGCGCGCCCGGCGTGGGCATCACGGCGAAGACGGCGAAGCTGCCGGCGAGCACGGCGAGCAGCCAGGCGAACAGGCGGGTCATGTTGCGGGCCGGCCGGCGGACGCCGAACCAGAACCCGCCTATCGCGCTGCCGATCCCCCAGACGGCCAGCAGCAGGCCGGCGAGGCCGTTCGGGTCGTCGGAGTTGTAGCGGGTGGCGAACGCCGGAACGGTCACGCCGGCCGCCCCGAAGGCGATGCCGATGCTGGCCACGCAGAGCAGCAGGGCCGGAAAGCCGGCGACCCGGAGCGGCCCGAGGCCCCGGGCGTGGTGCTCCCGGGAGTGCGGACGCCAGCCACGCATGGCCTGACCGAGCGCCACCGACAGGGTGCCGACCAGGGTCACCACCGCGGCACCGATCAGTGCCGCACCGGCGTCGGCGACCAGCACGAACCCGGCCACCAGCAGTGGACCGAGCACGAAGACGATCTCGAACAGGGTGGTCTCGGCGGCGAGCGCGGTGTTGCGCAGGTGGTACCGGCCGGAGTCGACGTTCGTCAGGCCGTTCCACGCGCCCCGGATCGCGGCGGTCATCGGCGGGTACGTCCCACCGGCCACCGCCGAGGCGAGCAGCACCAGCGCGAAGGGGGCGGCGTCGGCGCGGGCCGCCCAGAGCAGGCCGACCAGGGCGAGCGGGTGGGCGATCGCGGTGCCGAGCAGCACCGGGGTGGGTCCGATCCGGTCGGCGATCCGACCGGCCACCGGGCTCAGCGTGGCACCGGAGAGGGCGTAGCAGCCACCGGCCGCGGCGGCCAACGAGTAGCGTCCGGTCACCCCTTCGACGACGAGCAGCAGCGCGAGTGGCGTCATGCCGATCCCGAGTCGTCCGATGATGCCGGTGACCAGCAGGGTCGGTGCACCCGGAATCTGCCAGACGGCCAGATACCGGCGCAGCCCAGCCACAGCGGACCTCCACGAGATGTAATGGGCGAGACTCGATTAGACCCTAACGTCCCACATCCGACGAACCACCCGGCCCGACGCTGTGGCGGCGCTCACCCGCCCACCCCCGCGCATACCCGCCGCCTGCCACCCAGCGCCTCCCGGGATGCCGCAATCTGCGCTCTCGGGCCGCCTCCGATCGGCCGACATGCCGCAACTCGCGGGGCCCTGCACCCAGGCCGCCGGTCAGCGCTGGTGGCGCACCGGGCCCGTCTGGCTCGCCAACTGCTCAAGTCGGGCGACCCGCTGCTCCATCGGCGGGTGGGTGGCGAAGAGCGCGGCCACCCCGCCACCCCGGAACGGGTTGGCGATCATGAGGTGTGCGGTGCTGGTGAGCTGCCCCTCGGCCGGCAACGGCCGCCGCTGGGCCCCCATGTGGATCTTGCGAAGGGCGCTGGCCAGAGCCAGCGGGTCGCCGGTCAGTTCGGCACCGGAGGCGTCCGCCTGGAACTCGCGACTGCGGCTGATCGCCAGTTGGATGACGGTGGCCGCGATCGGCCCCAGGATGATGGTGAGCAGCAGGACCAGTGGGTTCGGGCCGTCCTCGTCGCTGTTTCCGCCCAGCGGGATGAACAGGGCGAGGTTCGCCAGCATGGTGATGATGCCGGCCAGGCCGGCGGCCACGCTGGAGATGAGGATGTCCCGGTTGTAGACGTGTGACAGTTCGTGACCGATGACGCCCCGCAGCTCGCGATAGTCGAGCAGTTCGACGATCCCCTGGGTGACGCAGACGGCCGCGTTCTGCGGGTTGCGCCCGGTGGCGAACGCGTTCGGCTGGGCGGTCGGGCTCACGTAGAGCCGGGGCATGGGCTGCCGGGCCTCGGCGGCCAACTCCCGGACCATGTGGTACAGCTCGGGGAACTGTGCCTCGCTGACCGGTTGCGCCCGCATCGAGCGGAGTGCGAGCTTGTCGGAGTAGAAGTACGTGATGCCGTTCATCACCAGCGACACGAGTACGGCGATGACCAGACCACCGCTGCCGCCGAACCAGTAGCCCACCGCCAGGATCAGCGAGGTGAGCAGGCCGAGCAGCGCGGCGGTCTTCAGACGGTTGTGGTGCACGATCACTCCTTCGGTGCACGGATGCCGGGATCCGCTGACCGGTACAACACACCGGTACCCGCCAACCATCCGTCTCATGACTGAGAGTTACCTGAGTGACGCCGGAGGTCGGGTCTCAGCCTCCGGCGAGATCGAGCACGACCTGCGGCGCGAATCCGACGACCAGCGCCACCACGGTCGCCACCGCGAGCGCGGCAGCCACCGCGCGGGCAGGTCGGGCGGCAGGGGCCGTGACCTCTCCGGCGGGGGCGTAGAGCAGCGCGGCGGCCCGCAGGTAGTAGGCCAGGCCGATGACCGCGTTCACCGCCACCACCAGGGCGAGCCAGCCGGCGTCGCCACCGAGCAGCGACCGGACCACCGTCACCTTGGCGAACAGCCCGGCCAGGCCGGGCGGCAGACCGGCGAGGCCGATCAGCGCGAACGCCAGCCCGGCACCGACCCACGGGTGCCGGCGTGCCGCGCCGCGCAGGTCGTCGAGACTGCCGCCGTCCGCGCCGGCCGGGCGCAGCGCCACCACGCCGGCGAAGGCCGCCAGTTCCAGCAGCACGAAGAAGACCGCGTACGCCAGGGCGGCGGCGTAGGCGGCGGTGCGGGCGTCCGCCTCGGCGGTCAGGGCCAGTGCGCCGAGCGGGGCGAGAATGTAGCCCGCCTGGGCCACCGAGGACCAGGCGAGCAACCGCACCGTACGCCGCTGGCGTAGTGCCACCAGGTTGCCGACGGTCATGGTCAGCGCGGCGACCACCGCCAGCACCGGCCCGGTCACCTCCGGCGGCAGCGCGTGCCGCACCACCGCCAGCAGGGCGATCACCCCGCCGAGCTTCGACGCGGTGGACAGGTACGCGGCCACCGGCAGTGGTGCCCCGTCGTAGGTGGCCGGCGCCCAGGCGTGGAACGGCACCGCGGCCACCTTGAACGCCAGGCCCGCCACCACAAGCGTCACCGCGACGGTGGTCAGCGGCAGGTCGAGCAGCGCCTCGTCGGTGAGCAGGGTGCCCAGCCGTTCCAGGTGCAGCCCGCCGGTGACGGCGTAGAGCAGCGCGGCGCCGAGCAGGGTGAGCGTGGTGGCCACCACGCTCACCACGAAGAAGGTCACCGCCGCCTCGGCACTCGCCAGGCTGCCCCGGCGCAGGCCGACCAGCACGTACAGCGGCAGGGTGAGCACCTCCACCGCCACGATCAGGGTGATCAGATCACCGGCCGCGCCGAGCACCACACCGCCGGTCATCGAGCAGGCGAGCAGGAAGGAGTACTCCCCCACCGGGGTGTTCCCGGCCCGCAGCAGCGGCCCGGACAACGCCAGCACCCCGAGGACGAGCAGCGCCACCAGCGCGGCGACCAGGGCGGCCCGACCGCCGAAGACGTACGAGCAGTCGGTACCGACGCAGAACGTACGTCGTTCGGCTCCCGAACCGACCGCCGCCGCGCCGACCGCGGTGGCGACCGCGCCGGTGACCGCCGTGACCACGGTGGCCCGCGGCCGGGCGGCCAGCAGGTCCACCAGCAGCACCAGCACCGCCGTCCCGGCCGCCAGGTACGCCGGCAGCAGCGCCACGTGGTCGACGGCCTGCACCAGACTCGACTCGCTCATCGCGCCACCTCGCTGCGCTCGGCGTCACGACGAGCCACCACCGCACTGCGCCGCATGATTCGCTCGCTGCGCTCGCTCATCGCGCCACCACCCCCACCAGGGCCTCGACCGGTGCTTCGGCGACACCCAGCACCAGCGTCGGGACCAGCCCGACGGCCAGCGCGAGCAGCACCAGAGGCGTCCAGGCGACCAGTTCGGCCCCGGCCAGCTTCGGCCCGAGCGCGGCGACCGCCGGGCTGGGTTCGCCGTGGGTCACCCGCCGTAACAACCGCAGCAGGTACGCCGCCGTGAGCGCCCCGCCGATCGCGGCCAGCACCGCAAGCGTGGTCCACAGCGCACCACCGGACTCGACGGCGGCGACCACGGCGAACGCCTCACCCCAGAAGCCCGCCAGCCCGGGCAGCCCCAGCGAGGCGACCGCCGCGAACGCGAGCAGCCCGGACAGGCGCGGGGCGGTCTCCCGCAGCCCGGACAGGTCGCTGAGCGCGCCGGTGTGGGTACGGTCCTTGATCGCACCGGCCAGGAAGAACAGCAGACCGGTGATGATGCCGTGGGCGACGTTGCCGATCAGCGCCGCCTGGATGCCGGTGGCGGTCAGGGTGGCGACGCCCAGCAGGACGAAGCCCATGTGCCCGACGCTTGAGTACGCGATCAGCCGCTTCAACTCGGTCTGGGCCAGGCAGACCAGCGAGCCGATCAGGATGGCGGCGACGGCGAGCACACCGAGCACCGGCGCGGCCCACCGTGCGCCCTCGGGGGCCACCCCGACGGCGACCCTGATCAGGCCGTACGTGCCCATCTTGAGCAGCACCCCGGCGAGCAGCACGCTACCGACGGTGGGTGCCTGGGTGTGCGCGTCGGGCAGCCACGAGTGCAGCGGCCACAGCGGACTCTTCACCGCGAAGGCCAACGCGAGCAGGGTGAAGGCGGCGAGCTGGGTGCTGCGGGACAACTCCGTGCCGCCGGTCAGCGCCCCGATGTCGGCAGTGCCGGCGGCGGCCACCACTACGTACACGCCGACCAGCAGCAGCACCGAGCCGAACAGGGTGTAGAGGGCGAACTTGCGCCCCGCCCGCCGTCGCGCGTCCAGCGCCACCGGATCGGTGCCATCGCCGCCCCAGCCGACGATGATCGCGTACATCGGCAGCAGGACGACCTCGAAGAAGAGGAAGAACAACACCAGGTCGAGGGCGAGGAAGGTACCCAGGATGCCGACCTCGACGACCAGCAGCAGCGCCACCAGGGCCCGGCCGCTGCCGCCACCCGGCACCCGCCAGAGGCAGTAGCCACAGCAGAGCAGGGTGAGCAGGGCGGTGAGTACGACAAGCGGCCAGGAGATGCCATCCACGCCCAGGTGGAAGCGCAGATCCAGCCCCGGCACCCAGGGCAGGTCGACCGCGTGCCAGGGACGCACCGCCGGGGCGGTCGCCGTCCAGCCCGGGCTCCGGCCGGCGACCAACGCCACCGCCGCGACCAGCGTCAGGGCGGCGGCGATCGTGCCCACCAGCCGGGCGGCCCGATCGCGTGGCGTGGCCGCCACCGCAAGCGCACCGAGTGCCGGCAACGCGAGCACCGCGAGCAGCAGAAACTCCCCGGACGTCATGCCCTCACCCCGGTCCGCGTCACCGATTGGTCCCGGTGGGCCCGGCCGGTGCTGCGGGTGCCCCCGCGGCCACCGTGCGGCGCCACCGGGCCGGTGCCGCCGGTTTGCTCGCCGAGCTTGTGATTCGCTCGCTGGCGCTCACTCATGCGGTGGCTCCGATCACGGCGGCGGCCAGTCCGATCAGCAATGCGCCGGCCAGCACCGCGGCGGCGGCCCGGGGCAGGGCCGCCCGGTGCAGGACACCGAGCCCGCCGCCGAGGGCGCGAACGGCGCGCCCGGTGCCGGTGACCGCGCCGTCCACCACCCGTTCGTCGGCGGCACGCGCCGTCCGTGCCATCGCGACTGTCGGGCGTACGACCAGGGTGTGCTGCACGTCGTCGAGCCGGAACGCGCGGGCGAAGACCGGCCGCAGCGGACCGAGCGCCGTCGCCGGATCTGCACCGGCACCCCGTCGCCAGCCGGCCCACGCCAGTCCGGCGCCGAGCACGAGCAGTGCCAGCGGCAGCAGCACGGTCGGGGTGAGGTGGATCAACCCGTCCGGTGGCAGCAGATCCGAGACGGCGTCGGAAGCGGCCGGCGGGGTGGGTTGCAGTTGGCGGGAGAACCAGCCCGGAAAGCCGGCCAGGCCGAGCAGGGCCGCCGGTACAGCCAGCGCCAGCACCGGCCAGCGGAGCACCGCCGGCGGGTCGTGCGGCGGCTGCCCCAGTGGGGTGCCGGGTGGGCCGAAGAAGGTGCGCAGCAGCAGGCGGGTGGCGTACCAGGCGGTGACGAAGACGCCTACCAGCCCGGCGAGCCAGACCAGCCAGCCCAGCCAGGCCGGTGCCGGGCCGTCGCCGTGCAGGGCGGCCTGCTCGGCGGCGGCCAGCACCCCCTCCTTGCTCCAGAAACCGGACAGGGGTGGTACGCCGGCCAGCGCACCGAGCCCGATCAGCGTGCACCAGAAGGTCACCGGCATGCTGCGCCGCAGCCCGCCCATCCGGGACATCAGCGTGGTGCCGACCGAATGGATCACCGCGCCGGCGGCGAGGAACAGCAACGCCTTGAACGCCGCGTGGGTGAGCAGGTGGAACAGCGCGGCCGGCGGGGAACCGACGGCGAGCGCGCCGGTCATGTAGCCGAGCTGCGAGACCGTCGACCAGGCGAGCACCCGCTTGATGTCGTCCTGTGCGGTGGCGGCCAGCGCGCCGAGCAGCAGGGTCACCGAGGCCAGCACGCCGAGCACGACGAGCGCGGTCGGGGTGGCCTCGAACAGCGGCCACAGCCGGGTGATCGCGTACACGCCGGCGGCGACCATTGTCGCGGCGTGGATCAGCGCGGAGATCGGGGTCGGGCCGGCCATCGCGTCGGGCAGCCAGGTGTGCAGCGGGAACTGGGCGCTCTTGCCGGCCACCCCGGCGAGCAGCAGCAGGCAGGCCGCGGTGAGGGTGGTGGTGCCGTGCTCGTGGGCGAGCACGTCGGCGATCCGGAAGCTGCCCGCCGAGACGCCGAGCAGCGCGATGCCGAGCAGGAATCCGACGTCGCCGACCCGGGTCACCAGGAACGCCTTCATCGCGGCGGCCGGCGCCTCCGGCAGCCGCCGGTCGTGGGCGATGAGCAGGTACGAGCAGAGCCCCATCACCTCCCAGCCGACCAGCAGCAGGATCAGGTCCCCGGAGACCACCACCAACAGCATCGCGGCGGTGAAGAGGCTCACCTGCGCCGCGTACGGCGGGTAACGGTGGTCGGGTTCGCCCGGTGGTCCCTGCCGGAGGTAGCCGGTCGAGTAGATCTGCACGGCCAGGGCCACCGTGGTGACCGCGACGGCGACCAGGGCGGCGGCGCCATCGAGACGTACCCCGAGGGTGACGGTGAGCCCGCCCAGCTCGATCCAGGTGGTCGAGGACTCGGCCGGGCGGTCCAGGGTGACCAGCAGGGCCACCGCCAGGGCGAGGGCCCCGAACGCGCCGGCCACCCCGAGGGCTGCGGCGATGCGCCGGGCGGTCGCCTCGCCGATGGCCGAGCCGCGCGGCGCTGGTGGCAGCAGCAGACCGACCAGACCCGCGGTCATCGGTACGAGCGGCAGCAGCGCGCCCAGCAGCGTCGTGGTGTTCACCGCTGGCCCTCCGGCCCGTCACCGGGGACGTGTGGACCGTCCGGGCCGACAGCGATCGGGCCGGCTCCGGTGGCGGCGATCGGGCCGGCAGCGACCGGCACGGGCTCGTCGGCCGGACGCTCGGCCAGGGGGATCTCGTCGACGGTGACGCTGGCCCGCATCCGGTAGAGCTGGAGCACGATCGCCAGGCCCACCCCGATCTCGGCGGCGGCCAGCACGATCACGAACAGCGCGAAGACCTGCCCGCCGTGCGGCAGCACCGCCTTCGCCGTGGTGTCGGCGGTGACCAGGATCAGGTTCACCGCGTTGAGCATCAGCTCGACGGCCATCAGCACCAGCACCGCGTTGCGCCGCCGCAGCACGCCGTACCCGCCGAGGCCGAACAGGAGCGCGGCGGTGACGTACGGGATGACAGGTCTCACCGCGACCGCCCCCGATCACCTGTCGCGGCGGCCCCGGTGGCGCCGATGTCGGGGCGGGACAGCACGATGGCGCCCACCAGCGCCGAGAGCAGCAGCACCGACAGCACCTCGAAGGGCAGCACCCAGCTGCCGAAGACCTGCGCACCGAGACGCTCGGCGGTGCCCGCCTCGGGCAGTTCCACCGCCGTCCAGCGGTACGCGTCGACGAGCAGCGCCGCCAGCCCGAGCCCGGCCCCGCCGCCGATCAGCGCGGCCGGCCAGCCGGGGCGGTCCAGGTCGTCGGAGGCGCCGATCGGCGCGCGGGTGAGCATCACGGCGAACAACAGCAGCACCACCACCGCGCCGACGTAGATCAGCACCTGCACCCAGGCGACCAGTTCGGCGGTCAGGACGAGGTACATGCCGGCCACCGCGCCGAGGCAGACCACCAGGTAGAGCCCCGCGCGGACCAGGTGCCGGGTGGCCACCACGAGCGCCGCCGAGCCGACCGCCACCGCGCCGAGGGCGAGCAGCAGCACGTCCACCCCGGTCACGCGGGCGTACCTTCGTCGTCGGCGGCGCGCGATGGCGCGGGCCGGCGCTCGGGGCGTACCGCCTCGGTGGTCGGGCGGGCGGCGGGCGCGGCCGGGACGGCGGCCTTGCGCGCGGCGGCGGTCTCCTCCTTGGCCGGCTCACCGTTCGGGTCGTGCGCCGGCGGCGGCGGCACCGTGGCCATCCACTCGCCCAGGTGCTCCTTGTCGTGCAGCAGGTCCTTGATGTCGTACTCGGCGTACTCGAACTCGGGCGACCAGTAGAGGGCATCGAAGGGGCAGACCTCGATGCAGATGCCGCAGTACATGCAGAGCGAGAAGTCGATGTCGAACCGGTCGAGCACGTTGCGCTGCCGGGCCCGGGCGGCCCCCGGCACCGACACCTCCTCCTTGTGCGAGTCGATGTAGATGCACCAGTCCGGACACTCGCGGGCGCAGAGCATGCAGACCGTGCAGTTCTCCTCCAGCAGCGCGATCACCCCACGCGAGCGGGGCGGCAGCTCCGGGGCGACGTCCGGGTACTGCTGGGTGGTGGAGCGTTTCGTCATCGTCTTCAACGTGACGGCGAGCCCCTTGACCAGGCCGCTGCCGGGCACGCCGGTCGCCTCGCTTCGCTCGCGCTCGCTCATGCCGAACATCCTGCCCTGTGGGCCCGGCGCGCGCGACCACCCCCCGGAGGTAGCCGGTAGTACCGTGGCCACGGGGAGAAACGACGCACCGGAAAGGACCCGTCAATGACCGCCGCGCTGCACGACGACAACCCGGCGCCGGGCGAGTGGACGACGGACGCCCTCGACCGCCTGCCCGACGACGGCCGCCGCCGTGAACTCCTGGACGGACAACTGATCGTGTCGCCCTCCCCCACGCGACTGCACCAGTCCATCGCGCTGCTGCTCGGCGCCGCCTTGCTGGAGACCTGCCCCGTCGAATTCGACGTCACCCAGGGGGTGTCGGTGCGGATGTCCCGCACCCGATCCTTCATTCCCGACCTGCTGGTCACCGAGCTGGACGCCGCCGCCCGCAACCCCTCGTCGTATCTGCCGCAGGAGGTTCTGCTGGTGGTGGAGATCGTCTCGGAGCGGACGCGCAGCATCGACCGGGTGCTCAAGCCGGCGCTCTACGCCGAGGCGGACATTCCCTTCTTCTGGCGGATCGAGACCGAGGCGGGGATCGTGGTGCACGCCCACCGGCTCGACCCGGTCAAGCGCGTCTACGTCGAGCACGCCCGGATGAGCGACGGCATCCTGCTGGCCGACCCGTGGGAGATGGACATCCCACTCGACCGGATCACCCCTCGGTCACGCTGAGCGGGCCGCGCCGGCCCGGCTCTGGCCCGCCGCCTGGTCACCGGGCCGGTCGGAGGAAGATCCGCCATGATGGGGGTGAGGACGAGTCGGGCAACACCCTGGGGGGCGACATGGGCGAGGACGGTAAGGGCACCGGCGGCAGGTACGTCGAGCCGGGTGAGTTCAAGCGGGACCAGAACTACATCACCACCCGGATCACCGCCGACGGGGAGGACGGCTATCCGGTCGAGCCGGGGCGCTATCGGTTGGTGGTCAGCCGCGCCTGCCCGTGGGCGAACCGGCTGATCATCGTGCGCCGGCTGCTGGGCCTGGAGGACGCCATCTCGATGGGGGTCGCCGGGCCGACGCACGACGCGCGGAGCTGGACCTTCGATCTCGACCCGGACGGGCGGGACCCGGTGCTCGGCATCGAGCGCATCCAGGAGGCCTACTTCGCGCGCTACCCGGACTATCCCCGGGGCATCACCGTGCCGGCCATCGTGGACGTGCCCACCGGTCAGGTGGTGACGAACGACTACGCCCAGATGAGCCTCGACCTGTCCACCGAATGGACCGCGTACCACCGTTCCGGTGCGCCGCAGCTCTATCCGGAACACCTGCGCGCCGAGATCGACGAGGTGAACGCGGTGGTTTTCGCCGACGTCAACAACGGCGTCTACCGGTGCGGCTTCGCCGGCAGCCAGGGGGCGTACGAGCGGGCGTACCGGCGGCTGTTCGACCGGCTGGACTGGCTCAGTGAGCGACTGGCCGGGCAGCGCTACCTGGTGGGCGACACGATCACCGAGGCCGACGTGCGGCTGTTCACCACGCTGGTCCGCTTCGACCCGGTCTACCACGGCCACTTCAAGTGCAACCGGCAGAAGCTCAGCGAGATGCCGGTGCTGTGGGCGTACGCCCGGGACCTGTTCACCACGCCCGGCTTCGGTGACACGATCGACTTCGACCACATCAAGCGGCACTACTACGAGGTGCACCGGGACATCAACCCGACCGGAGTGGTACCGCTCGGCCCCGACCTGTCGAACTGGCTGGAGCCCCACGACCGCGAGTCCCTCGGCGGCCACCCCTTCGGCACCGGCACCCCACCCGAACCCCCCACCCCCACCGAGCGCGTAACCCCCACCCACACCCCCCTGCCCTAAGCCACCCCATCCTCCCCCCTCCTCCCACTCCTCCCCCTCCTCCCCCTCCTCCCC